>NZ_JBITDV010000016.1:131478-169125 GCF_044454545.1 Cryptosporangium sp. NPDC051539
GGTAGGCCGCGCCGGGGGCTCCCGAGGTGGGGTACGCCGCGGTGGGCGGTGCCGACGTCGGGCGCGGCGCGCCGGAGGTGGGCTGCTCGGCGCCCGGGGCGGCCGGCGGGGGCGCCGAGAACTGGACTGTCTGTTGGGATTCTTCTGGGGGCGGAGGCGCCTTGGGAGTGTTGATGACCTGCGTGGCCTCGGAACCGGCCGGCTCGGGCGGCGGCCCGGACGTCGGTGCGCCGGACGTCGGCGCTCCGGACGTGGGCTTCGGCGCCTTCGGGTCGGGCTCCGAGGGTGACGACGGCTCAGGCGGGCGAGTGCCCTCGGTCATCGCGACGACTCCTCCACCGGTACGGATACGGTCCGAGACCCGGACGCTATCGGGTCAACCGGTGACAGGGTACGAACACCGCAACTCCCGTTACGACTGACGGGCTAATTCCCTTCAAGCCGTGTCCATTTATGGCACAAAGCCCGGCGCCTCTGAGGCACCGGGCTCGGGATCGTGCGCGCTTAGCTCTGCCGGGACGCGATCACGAGGATCTCGTCGCGCATCGTGCCTTCCGGCATCCGTGCCAGGACCCTTTCCAGGGCCCGAGCACGACGGTGCGCCATGCGCCGCTCACGGAGCCGCTGGGACAACGTAGACACGGTAGCCTTCTTTCCGTCGGTGTTTCGAACCTTACGCCTTCTATAATGCGCCAGGTTGCGGATATATTCCATCGATTTTACGGTGAGACGCCCCACCCTCGTCCCGTCGTTCAGCTGACAGCACGACGCCCCGCGCACGTCATCGGACGAGTACGGGGCGTCGTGGAGGGAAACGCGGTGTGATCTACGACCAGGCGAGCGCGACGCCCTCCGGGTCCTCGAGGAACCGCCCGACGTCGGCGAGGAACTTCGATCCGCCCTCGCCGTCGACGATCCGGTGGTCGAACGACAACGCGAGCTGACAGACCGAACGGGGTTTCACCACGCCCCGATGCACCCACGGCCGTTCCACGATCTGCCCGACGCAGAGGATCGCGGCCTCACCTGGGTTCAGGATCGGCGTGCCGGCGTCGACCCCGAACACGCCGACGTTCGTGATCGTGATCGTTCCGCCGGTCAGGTCGGCGGGCGGCGTCCGCCCGGCCTTGGCCACGCCCACGAGCGAATCCAGCGCCGCCGCCAGTTCGGGCAGCGACAGCCGGCCAGCGTCCTTGAGGTTCGGCACCATCAATCCGCGCGGGGTGGCGGCCGCGATGCCCAGGTTCACGTAGTCCTTGACCACGATCTCGGCTGTGCCGTCCGGCCCGTCGACCCAGGTCGAGTTCAGCTCCGGGTGCCGGGCGACCGCGAGCGTCACGGCCTTGGCGATCAGCAGCATCGGGTTCACCCGGACGTCCGCGAAAGCCTTGTTCTCGCGGAGGCGTCGCACGGCGCGGAGCGTCCGCGTGACGTCGACCGTGAGCCACTCGGTGACGTGCGGCGCCGTCGCGACGCTCGTCACCATCGCCTCGGCGGTCAGCTTCCGTACGCCACGGACCGGGATCCGGTGCTCCCGCACCTCGGCGGTGACGGTCGCGGCCGGCGCCGGTACCACCTCGATCGCCACTGAGGACGCTGCGCGAGTCACGTCGTCGCGCGTGACGATCCCGTCCGGGCCGGTGGCCGGGATGCGCGCGAGGTCGACGCCGAGGTCGCGGGCGAGTTTGCGGACCGGCGGTTTCGCTCGGGGTCGAGACGTGGTGGCGGGGTGCGGCCGGGTGCCGGTGGGGATAGGGGTCACGCTGTCGGCGGACTGGGCGGCCCGCTCGGCGGCGCGGCCCATCTCGAGGCCGCCGTGGCGGACCGGTTTCACGCCCGAGGCCAGTGCGTCGGGGATCGTCGGGAGCAGCGGGAGCGTCGCGTCCGGCGCGGGCTCGGCCTGGTCACCGACGAGGCCGCCGCCGCCGACGGCGGGAACCGGCTCCGGGGTCGGCGTGGCCCGCCGGGGGCGCCGCCGGGACGCTCCGGTGCGGGGTCCGTACCCCACGAGCACGGGCGTCCGACCGCCTTCGCCGGAACCGCCGCCGTCGCCCGGTGCAGGTCCGGCCGAGCCGGCGGGAGGCGCGCCCACCGCGCCCACCGCGGCCGCTCCGGCCGGTGGGACCGCCCCGCCACCGGGGCTGCCACCCGAACCGGGGCCCGCCCCGGGCGTGCTGCTTGCGGCACCGCTGCTCCCGATACCGCTGCTCACGGCGGGCGGCGCGGCGAGGGCGGCGTCGCCCGGAATCGCGGAATCGCCCGCTCGTGTGACGTCCGCATCAGCGTTGGCGGACGTGCCCGGGGCGGTGTCGATCGCGATGAGCGGGGAGCCCACCTCGACGGTCGCGCCTTCGGCGTGGTGCAGTGTCGTCACCAGCCCGGCGTACGGCGAGGGGATCTCGACCGCGGCCTTCGCGGTCTCCACCTCGACGATCGGCTGGTTGAGCGTGACCGTCTCACCGGGCGCCACGAACCATCGGAGGATCTCGCCCTCGGTGAGTCCCTCGCCCAGGTCGGGCAGGTCGAACGTACGGATGTCAGCCATGTCCGCTCCTCAGAATCCGAACGAGCGGTCGACGGCGTCGAGGACCCGGTCGAGGTCGGGCAGGTAGTCGTCTTCCAGCCGGGACGGCGGGTACGGGGTGTCGTACCCGGTCACCCGCAGGACCGGCGCCTCCAGCGAGTAGAAGCACCGCTCGGTCACCCGGGCCGCGATCTCCGAGCCCAGGCCGAGCGTGCCCGGCGCCTCGTGGACCACGATCAACCGCCCGGTGCGCTCCACCGACGCGTACACCGGCTCCAGATCGAGCGGGGACAGCGTCCGCAGATCGATGACCTCGAGGTCACGCCCGTCCTCAGCCGCGGCCTCGGCGCTCTCGACCATCGTGCGGACCATCGGTCCGTAACCGACCAGCGTCGCGTCGGTCCCCGGACGCACGACCCGGGACGAGTGCAGCGGGTACCAGTCTTCGGCCGGGGCCTCGTCGGAGACCTCGCCCTTCTCCCAGTAGCGGCGCTTCGGCTCGAAGAAGATCACCGGGTCGTCGGACGCGACCGCCTGCTGGATCATCGTGAACCCGTCGGCCGGGTTCGAGCAGGTCACGACCTTGAGCCCGGCGGTGTGGACGAAGTACGCCTCGGGCGATTCGCTGTGGTGCTCGACCGCACCGATGCCGCCGCCGAACGGGATCCGGATGACGACCGGCAGCTTCACCTGGCCGTGCGAGCGGTAGTGGATCTTCGCGAGCTGGCTGACGATCTGGTCGTACGCCGGGTACACGAACCCGTCGAACTGGATCTCGCAGATCGGCCGGTAACCGCGCATCGCCAGCCCGATCGCGGTGCCGATGATGCCCGATTCCGCCAGAGGTGTATCGATTACTCGGTGCTCACCGAAGTCTTTTTGCAGACCGTCGGTTACTCGGAAGACGCCGCCGAGCCGACCGACGTCCTCTCCCATGATCAGCGTCTTCGAATCGGTGTCCAGCGCGCTGCGCAGACCGGCGTTCAACGCCTTGGCCAGCGTCATCGACGTCATCGACGGCTCCCTTCCCGGCGGGGGACGGTACTCCGCTCGGTTTCGTCGCCAGAAGCTAGGAATTCCGAGGAATAGGCGCGGAAGGTTTCGCGCTGCTGTTCCAGCGGCGCGGTGGGTGTCTCGTAGACCTGGTCGAAGAGGGTTTCGGGGGCGGGATCGGGCAGTTCGAGGCAGCCCTTGCGCACTTCGGCGGCGAGCTCGTCGGCCTCGGCGTTGATCTCGTCGAAGAAGGACTGGTCGGCGACCTGCTGGCGGACCAGGAACGAGCGGAGCCGCTCGATCGGGTCGCGCAGCCGCCACTCCTCCAGCTCCGCGGCGATGCGGTAGCGGGTCGGGTCGTCGGACGTGGTGTGGGCGCCCATCCGATAGGTGAACGCCTCGATGAACGCCGGACCCTGCCCGTGGCGGGCGTCGTCCAGCGCGCGGCGAGTGACCGCATAGGTGGCCAGCACGTCGTTGCCGTCGACCCGGACGCCCGGGAAGCCGAACCCGGCCGCGCGCCGGTAGAGCGGCACCCGGGTCTGGCGGTCGGTCGGCGCCGAGATCGCGTACTGGTTGTTCTGGCAGAAGAACACGACCGGTGCGGCGAACGCGGCCGCCCAGACGAACGCCTCGTTGACGTCACCCTGGCTGGTCGCACCGTCGCCGAGGTAGGCGATCACGGCCTCGCCGTCGTCGCTACCGACCCGTCCGTCCTTCTGGACGCCCATCGCGTAGCCGGTCGCGTGCAGGCACTGGGCGCCGATGACGATCGCGTACATCGCGAAGTTGTGCGCGTGCGGATCGATCGCACCGAGGTCGACGCCGCGGAACATCCGCAGCGCGTGCAGCGGGTCGACGCCACGGCACCAGGCGACGCCGTGCTCGCGGTAGGTGGGGAACGCCATGTCCTGGCGCCGGAGCGCGCGTCCGGAACCGATCTGTGCGGCCTCCTGGCCGAGCAGCGACGCCCAGAGGCCCAGCTGGCCCTGGCGTTGGAGTGCGGTGGCCTCGGCGTCGACCCGGCGCACCAGGATCAGGTCGCGGAAGAAGCCGCGGTATTCGTCGTCGCTCAGATTGACGTCGTAGTCCGGGTCGTGGACTCGCTCGCCCTCAGGGGTGAGTAGCTGAACGAAGCCGCGTTCGGGGACGGATTCGGACATGCCGATCTCCTCGCTCGTGCCCTCCGGTGCGGGGTTGCCGCTCCGACGGATATCGATACCGATGCCGCTCGCAGGGGTGGCGCGGGGGACACCGGGGCTTTTCGTCGAGGGCGTCGGTGGCCCTCGTCGCCAGCATGTCAGACCGATGCCTGCTCATGTCTGTCGGAAACCCACAGCGCAACCGGCGGTTAGCTGTCGCGATCGACGATTGTCCGTGCGATAGGTGCAGTCCACCGATCGGGCAGTGGAGGCTGGGCGAACGCCGGGGCCGTCAGGATCGCCCCCGGCGGGGGAGGGGCCGGACGATGGAACGATGCACCGGTCGCGTGACTCGTCTCCCCGCCGTGGCGGTCGTGACGGTCGCGGCGGTCGTGGGCGCCGGGCGACGTGGGGTGGGCTGGCGGCGCTGTGCGTGCTGGCGACGGGCTCCACGGGGGCGTTGCTGATCGTCGCCAACGCCGGGGCGGATCTGGTGACGATCGCTCCGGCGCGGCCGGGAGCCGGACCCGGGGCCGGGCCGGGTTCGGGGCCCGGTTCAGGGCCCGGTTCGGGGCGGGAGGCTCGGCCGGAGGCCGGGCCCGGGGCTGTGGGTGGCGGACCGGGTGGGGAGGTCGGGTCGGCGTCGCGTTCGCCGGTTTCGGCGTTCGGATGGTCGGAGGAGGCGGCCCGGCGTCCGTACGTGGCGTCGTCGCCTCGGCCGCCTTGGGCGCCGCTCTCGCCCCGGGTCTCGCTCTCGCCTTCGCTGCTCGCGTCGCCTTCGGAACGGGTGGACGAAGCACCATGGCCCGACGAGTCGGGTACGGCGGCGACCCCGACCGCACCGGCGTCCCCTGGGGAGGGGCCGGACCGGTCGGACGCCGCCGTACCCGATTCGACGCCGAGCCCATCCGTCGACACCACCTCAAGCCCAGGGAGCGCCGAGGATGCGCGGCCGTAGGACCGACACCTGCTCGGGTGCGGGCTCCTCCTCGGCCGGCTCCTCCGGGGCCGGAGTCAGCTCGCTGATGAGGTTCTGCAGGTCATGGGAGACCGAGGGGTCGACGAGCATCGCCTGCAACAGCAGTTGCTGAGCGCGGCTCTCCTGGTCGTGCGTGACCTGGTCGACCAGCCCGGCGGGCGCGTGCCCGATCGCCTGGTTGGTCTCCTCGAGCAACTCGGCCTGGACCTCCTCCCGGCCGCGGTGCCCGTGGCCCAACACCTCGACGAACCGGGCCTTGACGCTCGCCCAGTTCTCCGTGGCCGCAGCAGCGACGATGACCGCGCCACCCGATGCCGCGACACGGTGCAACCTCGCCACTAGATGCGCGTCCATGGGTAAACCTTGGCCCCGGGTGTTGATTTAGGGCAAGAGAGACACCCATGTCCTTTTCGTGCTCACTAGAGTTACGCGGGTTCGTACGCCTTCGTCAGCGCTTGACTGAAGACCTCGGTCGGCTGGGCGCCCGAGACGCCGTACTTCATGTCGAGGACGTAGAACGGGACGCCGCTGATGCCCAGTTCGCGAGCCTGCTGCTCGTCGGCGCGGACCTCGTCGGTGTAGTCCGTGCTCTCGAGGACCTTGCGGGCCTCGTCGGCGTCCAGACCGGCGTTTTTGGCCAGGTCGACCAGGGCTTCGGTGTCGTGCACCGACTTGGCCTCGCCGAAGTGCACGGCGTAGGCGTGATCGAGCAGCTCTTTCTGCTTGCCCTGGGTGGTGGCCCAGTGCGCCAGACGGTGGAAGTCGAACGTGTTGCCGGCGTGCCGGTTGTGGTCGTAACCGAGGCCCTCGGCCGCGGCCGTAGCCGCGAGCTTCGCCTCGGCCGCTTCGACCTGACCGCGGGGCATGCCGAACTTGCCGATCAGCATCTCGGTCACCGGGGTGGTCTTGCCGGCCGGGTGGCTGGGGTCGAGCTCGAACGAGTGGTACACGACCTCGACGTCGTCGCGGTGCGGGAAGTCGGCGAGGGCGTTCTCGAACCGCCGCTTTCCGACGTAGCACCACGGGCAACCGATGTCCGACCAGATGTCAACGCGCATGACGCCTATCGTTGCTCGCTCGGCCAGGAATTGCCGGTGAGTAGCTCGTACGCCTCGAAATAGCGGGCCTGGGTGGCGGCGACGATGTCGGTGGGGATCTCGGGTGCGGGCGGCTGCTTGTTCCAGCCCGTGCTGGTGGCCCAGTCGCGGACGAACTGTTTATCGTACGAGCGTTGGGCCTGGCCCGGTCGATATTCGTCGGCGGGCCAGAATCGCGACGAGTCGGGCGTCAGGACCTCGTCGGCGAGGGTGAGGGTGCCGTCGGCGGCCCGCCCGAACTCGACCTTCGTATCGGCGACGATGATGCCGCGCTCGGCGGCCAGGTCGGCGCCGCGGCGGTAGATCTCCAGCGTGAGGTCGCGGAGCTCCTGCGCTTCTTTCTGGCCCACGGCGTCCTCGACCTGGGCGAACGAGATCGGCTCGTCGTGGCCGACGGTGGCTTTCGTCGACGGGGTGAAGATCGGTTCCGGCAGTTTGGAGCCGTCGACCAGGCCGGCGGGCAGCTCGATGCCCGAGACCGTGCCGGTCTGCCGGTACTCGGCGAGTCCGCCGCCGGTGAGGTACCCGCGGGCGACGCACTCGACCGGCGCCATCTCCAGCCGTTGGCACCGGATCGCGCGGCCGGCCCAGTCCGCGGGGACGTCGGTGCCGAGCACGTGGTTCGGTACGACGTCTTTCAGCTGCTCGAACCACCACAGCGAGAGCTGGGTGAGGACCGCGCCCTTGCCGGGGATCGGGGTGGGCAGCACGACGTCGTAGACCGAGACCCGATCGGAGGCGACCAGGATCAGGTCCTCGCCGTCGAGGTAGACGTCCCGCACCTTGCCGGAATGAAGAAGCTCCACCGTGTCCCTCGCCGTTCGTCCTGGGATTCCAGATTACGTGCGTCGAGGTGGGGAGGGTCATCCCCGGGTGCGTCCCCCGACGCGCTCGGGGGTGGCGATCGGGGGTGGCCGCTCGGGGGGGCGATCGGGGGTTGCCGTCGGAGGTGGCGATCGGGTGCGGACGTGGTCGACGGGCCGGAGCGGAGTCTTGAGCTCAGCGCGGCAGCGGGGGAGCTGTAGAAAATGATCGTTCATTCATTTATGGTGGCGGTATGCGGAAGGGCGGCAGTCGGACGGCGGTGCACGTGGCGTTGTTCCGGGCATTGGAGTCGGCGCGCCCGGCGGATCGATTGTTCGTCGATCCGTACGCGTCGCGTTTCCTGACGCCGGGGTATCGCGCGGTGGCGTGGGCGGCGCGGTTGCCGCCGGTCGGGCGCAGGCTCGAGCGGTACATCGATTCGCGCTGGTCGGGCGGGCCGCGCGGGTCGGCGGTGGTGCGGACGCGACTGATCGACGACTGGATGACGGCGGCGGGGGCGCAGCAGGCGCTCGTGCTCGGGGCCGGATTCGACAGCCGGGCGCACCGGTTGCCCGCACTGCGGGACGCGGCCGTGTTCGAGGTGGACCATCCGGCGACTCAGGCGGTGAAGCGGCGCCGGTTGCCCGGGCGGGTGGTGTTCGTGCCGGTCGACTTTCTTCGGGATGACTTGGGGGCGGCGCTGGTGGGGGCCGGGTTCGATTCCGGCGCGCGGACGGTGGTGGTTTGGGAGGGCGTGACGAATTACCTCACCGAGTCGGCGGTTGATGCCACGCTGCGGTCGGTTGTTGGGCTCGTGCCGGTGGGGAGTCAGATCGTTTTTACGTACGTCGACCGAGGTGTTTTGGGTGGGGGCGGTGGGTTGGCCGGTGGGGCCGGGGTCGGTGGGGTTGATGAATTCGGCGGGTTCGCCGGGGTGGAGAGCTGGCGGGGCGCGGTGTCGGCGGCGGGAGAGCCCTGGACGTTCGGGTTCGTACCGGCAGAGCTGCCCGGGTACCTCGCCGACAGGCGGTTGCGCTTGATCGACGATTTGTCGACCCGGGACGCGGCCGCGCTGTACGGACGGGAGGAGCCGACGGCGGCGTTCTACCGGGTCGTCCGGGCGGAGGTGGTTTCCGGTGCCCAAGGTCACTGAGGAGCATCTCGCTGCGCGGCGGCAGCAGATCCTGGACGCGGCGGCGGCCTGCTTCGCGCGGGAGGGGTTCCACCGCACGTCGATGACCGACATCGTGCGGGAGTGCGGGGTGAGCGCCGGGCTCGTGTACCGGTACTTCAGCAGCAAGGACGAGATGATCGCGGAGATCGTCCGGGAGTGGCACGCGCACCGGGCAGTCGCGCTCAGGTCCGGCGACGTGGCCGAGAACTACCTCGGGCTGCTGCGCGAGGTGGGAACTGCCGACGGGCCTGACCCGCGGCTCGCTCTGCAGGTGTGGGCCGAGACCGTTCGGTCTCCGGAGATGCGCGCGCTCGCGCGCTCCGGTGTCGATTCGGTGCGGCAGGCGGCGGGGGCGGTCGGGGAACTGCCCGATGATGCGGACGCCCTGGTCCGCGTGATGGTCGCGGTCTATCAGGGGTTGCTGGTGCAGACGGCTTGGGACGAGGAGCTGGACAACGCCGCGTTCGTGGACGCTGTGCGGGTGTTGCTCGAGCGGGTGAAGCGCGGTCGGGTGTAGCTCGAGCGGGTGTTGCTCGAGCGGGTGTTGCTCGAGCGGGTGTTGCTCGAGCGGGTGTTGCTCGAGCGGGTGTTGCTCGAGCGGGTGTTGCTCGAGCGGGTGTTGCCGTGGGCGGCGACTGCTGATGTGCGATGCGGGGGCGTGGGGTTGCCGCGTTCGGAGCTGGCGGGCTCGCTGGCGATCCGGGCCGCCGGGCGTCCGTCCGGCGAAGCCGGCGGCTCGGGGGGAGGGGGCGGGCGGGCTAGTGCCTGGGTGGCCCTGTGCCTGGGTGGCCCTGTGCCCGCCCGGGGTGGCCCGGTGCCCGCCCGGGGCGGTCCGGCGCCCGCCCGGGGGCGGGTGCGGTGCTCAGGGCGGGCGGTGCGGTGCTCAGGGCGGGCGGTGGTGCTCAAGGCGGGCGGTGGTGCTCAAGGCGGGCGGTGCAGTGCCCAGGGCGGGCGGTGGTGCTCAGGGGGCGGGGCGGTCCGGTCCGGTGCTCAAGGCCCGGCCGGGGCGGGGGCAGTCGGTGGCGGCGGGTTAGCGCTGGCCGGGGACTCGGGGGCGGGTGTCGGTGTCGTCTTCGTCGCGCGTGGGCGGACGGCCGAACGGGTCCTCGCCGTCGTCTTCGCCGGCCCACCAGCGGTCGACCACGTCGGCAGCTTCCTTGCGGCGGCCGAAGAGCCCACGCCGGCCCTTGCGGCCGGAGCCGGTGTCCGCGTCGGCATCGGTGTCCGTTTCCGCCGGTCGCGAGTTCTTGGGCTCGTCCTTCGGCGGGGCGGACTCGGGCGCCGGGAACGGCGATGGCCTCGCCGCGTGGCGGGTGCGTTCCCACGCGACCTCGGGGTCGGCCTCCACCGCAGGCCGGGGCGGAGGGGCGGGCGGCAGGTTGGCTCCAGGCCGTCGGCCCCGGGACGCCCGAGCCGGACGCTCGTCGGTGCTGTCGGCCGGAGGGTTCAACGATGGACGGGTTGCCGCGGTACCGGCGCCGGTTCGCCGAGTCGGTCGAGGGCCGGATGCCAGATTCGGGCTCTCTGGGGACCCCGGCTGCAGCCCGGGCCATACCGGCGACTCGGCCGGGCCAGTCGGCCCCGCGGGCGGCAGCCCCGCCGACTGCAGCCCCGCCGACTGCAGCCCTGCAGGCGGTGCCGACCTCGGCCCTGCTGGAGGTGCTGACTGCGGCCCCGCCGGCGGTGCCGTCCTTGGCCCCGCTGGAGGTCCTGACTGCGGCCCTGCCGACTGCGGCCCTGCCGACTGCGGCCCTGCCGACTGCGGCCCTGCCGACTGCGGCCCCGCCGGAGGCGCCGACCTCGGCCCTGCTGGAGGTGCCGACTGCGGCCCTGCTGGAGGTGCCGACCTTGGCCCAGCCGGGGGTGCTGACTGCGGCCCTGCTGGAGGTGCCGACCTTGGCCCAGCCGGGGGTGCTGACTGCGGCCCTGCCGACTGCAGCCCTGCAGGCGGTGCCGACCTCGGCCCCGCCGGAGGTGCCGACTGCAGCCCTGCTGGCGACGCGGCCCCCGGTGCTGCCGGGGGTGCAGACCTCGGCCCCGCCGGGGGCGCCGACTGCGGTCCTGCCGGGGGCGCCGACTGCGGTCCTGCCGGGGGCGCCGACTGCGGTCCTGCCGGGGGCGCCGACTGCGGTCCTGCCGGGGGCGCCGACCTGGACCAGCCCGGTGTGGTCTCGTGGCCCGCGGGCGTGGTCGGTGCGGTGTCGTGTCCGGCCGGTGCGGCGCCGGGCCAGGTGGGCCCGCTCGGGCGAGGTGGCGCTGGCCAACTCGGCGCCTGCTGGCCACCCGAGGCCGCCGTCGGAGTGCCGGACTCGGCCGGACGTTCACTCGGCATGGCTCCGGGCGTGCCGGGAGCGGCAGGTGAGGTCGGAGTGCCCTCGCGTCCGGTCGGCGGGGTTCCGGGCCAGGTCGGCGCGCTCGGCTGGGGTGACGTTGGCCAGCTCGGTGCCTGTGAGCCGTCCGGGGTCGCGGGGTTCGTGACGCCGATCGGTCGGCCCGGCTGGGCGCTGGAGGCGGCCGGCGAGGTCGGGGACGATGGCGTGGTGCCCGGCCAGGTCGGCGCAACTGGGGCGTTCGATTGCCAGCTCGGCGCCTGAGCGGTGGGGGGCGGCTGGTCGGTCGGTCGGCCGGGTCGGGGCGCCGGCATAGTCCACAGGTCGACGGCGGCTGCCGGACGGGGCGTGGGGGCCGGGGGGCTCGACACCGGGGGCGTGGCACTGCCGCGAGCTGCCTCGCCGGGGCTCGGCGCGCCGGCGGGCGTCCGGCCGAAGGGCGCGAGGCGGGGCGCCTGCGTCCCGGGGAACGCCATCCCCTCGGGCGTCGAGCCGGAGGGCGTCGAGCCGGGTGCCTGCGCTGCGGGGAGCGTCTGGTGGCTCGGAGCGGACGGACTCTGGGGCGGCGGCGCGGGCTCCGTGAGGCCGGTCGGACGCGACTCGGCCGTCGGCGAGGTGTCCGGGGATCCGGACGGGCTCGACGCTGACGGCTGCGGTCGCCGCTCGTCGGTCGGATGGGCGGCCCCGAGTGCCCTCGGCCGAGGCTGGCCCGGCGCGCCGGTCGAGCTTGCCTGCGATGCCGCGTCGGAGCCCCAGAACGAGCCGTCGCCCGATCGAGCAGACGGCCCGCTGGCCGTGCGGGGCCGGAAGCGGTCGTCGTTCGGCTCCGACGCGTTCGGACCGGCCGACGACCCGTCGGTCGCTCGCGCCGGAACCGCGCTACCGCCCGGTTGGACCTGGCCGCCCCCAGCAGCCAGCCGGCCCTGCCCCGGACCGTCGATCGGGCGGCCCTGCCTCAGCCCGTCTGCCCGGCGAGCCTGCTCCAGCCTGTCGACCTCGCTGCCCTGCCCGGGCCGGTCGGCCGCACGACCCAGGCCCGGCCGGTCGGCCGCACGACCCAGGCCCGGCCGGTCGGCCGCACGACCCAGGCCCGGCCGGTCGGCCGGACGCCCCTGCCCCGGCCGGTCGGCCGGACGCCCCTGCCCGGGCCCGTCAGCCGCACGACCCAGGCCCGGCCCGTCGGCCGCACGACCCAGGCCCGGCCCGTCGGCCCCACGGCCCAGCTCCGGGCCGTCGGTCGGGCGGTTCGGGAACGGGAAGTCGGTCGAGTTGGCCGGTCCATCGGTCGCGCCGGAGCGGAACGGGCCTTTGCTCGGGCGGGCTGACGGGGCCGCGGCCGGGCTCGGGGAGAAGCGGTCGTCGTTCGGTGGTGCCTGGTGTGGACCGTCGGTCGGGCGCGGCTCGACCGGTGCGTCGGCCGGGTCGGGCTGGCGGTCGGTTGCACCCGACCGGAACAGGCCCCTGCTCGGGCGGACCGGCAGGGCGTCGGCTGGGTTCGCCGAGAAACCAGTGTCGCTCGGCCGGGCCTGACGACCACTGTCAGCAGGCGGCTGGAACAAGCTGCCGCCCGGCTGGGGCTGGGAGTTACCGGCCGCCCAGTGCTCGGCCGGGCCCCCGGTCCGCGGGAACGGGCTGCTGCTCGGCTGGGGCTGCGGGCCACCGGCCGCCCAGTGCTCGGATGCTCCCTCGGCCCGCTGAGCCGAGCTCGGAGCCGGCCAAGCGGCCGCGGGCCGGTCAGCCGCCCCAGGCCAATCAGCCGACTTAGGGCGGTCAGCCGACCCAGGGCGGTCAGCAACAGACCGACCGGCAGGGCCGGGGCCCTCAGCCGGCGGGGCGTCGGGGCGACGGGGCTGGAACGGGTCGGGGTAGTTCGTCGCTGAGGGCAACGGGCCCAGGCCTCCAACTTCCTTCGGCTTCAGGGACACCGCACCCTCGAGTGCCTCGGGCTGAGGCACGGCGGGCAGTACGGCCGGCGCTAACTCGCCCACCGGGTAGGTCGACGACAACTGCGGCACCGACACCCCGAGCTCGCCGAGTGCATCACGGACGCGCGCGTACGCGCTGAGCTCGGCGCGAACCGGCGCCAGCACCCGCTCGCGGGCGACCGGCGTCACGGCGTCGAGCACGGCTTGTTCGGCCCGCATCCGGGCGGCCCTGGCCCCACGCCCGGCCAGGACGATGCCCACCACGTGCAGGATCGGCCCGAGCAACAGCCCGGTCAGCAACAGGCCGACCGGCAGGGCCAGCGACCCGGTGCCGGACGGGTTGTCGTCACGGCTCACCGCGGCCGCGATCGCCAGCCCGAGCGTCCACGCGATGCCGCCGAGCAGCGCCAGTACGACGAGGTACTGCACGCCGCGGTAGAGCCACCACCAGCCCGGCCGGCGCGCCAGGCCCAGATCGGCGGTGGCGACCGCGCGGTCGAGCGCGTCCGGCAAGCTGTCGAGCTCCGACCGGGCGGCCTGGTGCACCAGCCCCGGCCACGGCACCGGCAGCGCGCTCGTGGCGTCGTCGGTGAGATCGCGGAGAGCCTCTTCCACCTGCGGACGCTGCACCGGGTGCAGTACGGCGGGCCGCGCACCGCTGCGCCGGGGCGCCTTGCCGGCGTTCTCACGCAGCGGCGCCAGCGGATCGGCCTTCGCCCGCCCGAACCAGTGGATCAGCGGCCACCCGAGACTGCGGTTCGCGGAGAATTTGTACCCGCGCTCCACCGCCTCGCCGACCGCGGTGACCCCGGCCGCCTCGGCCAGCGTCGTGTACAGACGTTTCGCCGCCCCGCGGTCGACGTCTTCGCGGACCTCGGGACCGGCCAGCGGAGCCAGCTCGTCGGCGACCCCGTCGAGGTCGGCGGCCAGGCGACGCAGGGCCGCCTGCCGGGTGGAGACCGTCGCCGTGATGCGTTTCCTCAGCTCGGGCAGGCCGTCGCCGCGCAGTGCCGACAGCGGCACCAGCGGGACGCCACGCAGCCCGTCGGCGTCGAGGAGCCGGCGTACGTCGGCCAGGCACGCCTCGGCGTCGGCGTCGCTGAGCAGGTCGACCTGGTTGAGCACCACGACCGTGACGCCCGCGTGCCGGGACAGCCGCCGCAGGTAGCGGGAGTGCACGGCCTCGTCGGCGTACTTCTGCGGATCGAGCACCCAGACCAGCAGATCGACCAGCTCGACCAGGCGATCGACCTCGAGCCGGTGCGCGAGTTGGGTCGAGTCGTGGTCGGGCAGATCGAGCAGCACCAGGCCGCGCAACTCGCTCTGGGTGTCGGCGTCGAGCGCGCTCTCGCGGGTCGTGCGGTTGTCGTACGGGATGCTCAGCCAGTCGAGCAATGGACCAGCACCGTCGGGACCCCAGACGCACGCGTGCGGGGCGTTCGTGACCGGACGCCGAACCCCGACCTCCGACAGATCGAGCCCGGCGAGTGCGTTGAACAGCGACGACTTGCCGCTGCCGGTGGCACCGGCCAGCGCCACGACCGTGTGCGCCGGAGAGAGCGACAGACGCTCGGTGATCTGGCGGGTGACATCGCGGGCGGAGCGCAGGTACGAGTCGTCGACGCGCCCGTCGATCACGCCCATGACCCGCTCGAGCGAGGTGAGGCGCGCGGCGATCGGCGGTGCGTCGTCGCCCGGTAATGCCGGCGACCTGCTCATCGCCCCTCCTCCCGCGCGGAGTCGGCCGCCCGAGCGCCGTCGGCCGACTGCGCGGCCGGCTCGGAGGAGCCCGCGGACGGGCTCGGTGCGGGCACTTCGGTGGTCACGGACTCGACGGTAGCCGTATCGCGCGTTTGTGCGGGTGCACCATCCACAGGCTCTTTGCCGGACGAGGTCGGACGGAGGTCGAGGTTCGGCTCCGGCAGCTTGGCCAGCATGGAGGCCAGCGCACCCACGGCCGGATCGGCCGCCGGCTTCTCCACCGAGGCCGTTCCTACCGCCGGGGCGCCCGCTACGGCCGAAGGCGCCACGACCGCTGCGGACGCTGTCACCGCCGCGGACGCGGCGAAGTCGGGGACGGGACGCGCGGCCTCGATGAAGAGCGTGGCCACCTCGTGGCGGTGACGTTCGATCAGCCGGACGGCGTCGCGGAGGCGGTCGATGGTGCCGGCCGGGGGATCGAGCTCGTCGAGCCGGGCCGTGTAGCGACGCTGTTCAGCGGCGAGCGCGGCGCTGAGCCGGCCGAGCAGGTCGGCCCGGGCCACGTGGGCGGCAGCACGCACCTCGTCGTCTTCGAAAACCTCGGCCAGCAACTCGGCCGAGAGCGTCACGGTGCCGCCGGCGACGTCGACCTCGCGGCCGACCGGCAACGTGCCGTCTCGCAGTGCGGCGGCGATCGCGATCGGCAGCGCGCTCGCCTTGCGACCGCCGTCGACCGACGCGTCGATCCCGTCGAGCCAGGAGCGGGCGGCCTCCGCGGCGTTCTTCGCCGCGCCGGACGACCCGCGGTCGCCGAGCGGCTCGGCCGCCACGGTGCCCGACGGAGTCTTCTTCCAGCTCCCGACCAGCTCGGCGGCGGCCTCGTCGACGATCGAGGTGAACAGCCGTACGACCCCGCCGACCAGCCCGGCCCGCACCCGGGAGGCCCGCATCGAGGCCGGCCCGGTCAGCGCGCCGCCACCCTTGCCCGACCGGGCCTCGACGATCGCGGCCAGCCCGCCGTTGCCGGCGAACTCCTGCCAACGGCCGACGATGCCGCCGCGGAACAGCACGCCGTCGTTGACGTCGGACCGCAGCCGGGCGTCGGCCGCGGCGAAAGTCGTGCCGATGCTCGAGCGCAGCGTGGTCACGCTCTCGCGCTGGGCCCGGGTGGCGTCGGCCAGGCCGTCGACCCGGTCGCCGATCGCGGCCAGCGCGTCGGTGACCGTCTGCCGGACGACGCGGGCGCGCTGCGCAGGCGACTCGGCCAGGCGGGTGGCCCACATCCGCAGCGAGCGGACAGCCTGCTCGGGCAGCAACCCGCGCTCGTCGAGCGTCGACTGCTCGATGACGAAGAGCGGCGCGGCGCCGAGGCCCTCGTCACGCAGCAACTCGCGCAGGTGGGTGCTGACCGTCGCGTGCGCGAGGTGGTTCACCCGGGAGAGCACGACCGCGATCGAGGCACCCCGTGCCACCGCGGCCCGCAGCAGGTCCCACGGGACGGCGTCGGCGTAGCGGGCCGCGGTCGTGACGAAGATCCAGAGGTCGGCGGCGACGAGCAGCCGGCCCGCGAGCTCGCGGTTCTCGGACTCGACCGAATCGACGTCGGGCGCGTCGACCAGCGCGAGCCCGCTGGGCACGGCACCGGACTCGAGGACGCGGATCGAGCCCCGCTTCCCGTCGGACGACCGGGGAAGCGAGGGCAGCGGGCCACCGACGAGGAACGTGCCGAAGTCGTCCGGATGGCAGACGAGCACCGGCGAGCGGGTCGTCGGGCGCAGCACGCCCGCCGGGCTCACCGGCTCGCCGACCAGCGTGTTCAGCAGCGTCGACTTGCCGCCGCCGGTGGAGCCCCCGATGACGAGGAGCGGCGGGGTCTCCGGGCGGGACAGTCGGGGGACCAGGTAGTCGTCGATCTGGGCGGACAGGCTCGTGGCGGTACTCGCGGCGTCTTCGGCGCCGCGCAGCGGTAGGTGGAACCGGGTATCGGCCAGCGCGACCCGGAGCGCCTCTAACCCCTGGATCAGTTGCCTCGGAGGCACCACCGAAGCGGTCTTTTCGGGCGTACTGGGCCACGACGTGGCACGAACACCCCCGTCCGTCGTCACGCGAGTTCTGCCTCTCCGCTTACCCCGGACCCATTACCTGCGCCGACCCCACTCGACGTATCCGCTCGGAGACTACCGTCGAGAGGCTCGTCGGAGCCGACGAACACCGTCGCGGTACGAAGCCGTGACCCGGGTGCCGGGCCTGGCCTCAGTCGGTGAGGTCGGCCAGCGCCGCTTCGACCTCCGCCAGCTCGCGGCGGAGGCGTTCGGCCTGCTCCTCGGCCTCGGCGCGGGCCGCGGCGACGATGTCGTCGACCGCCTCGGTGACGCCGGGCGAGTCGAGCTGGCTGACCATGCGCAGCGCGTCGGCGGCGCGGATGGACGTCGGCTTGATCAGCACGCGGGCGCCGCGGGAGGCGGAGATCGTCCACTGCCCCTCGTGGTGACCGATCGTGACGGTGAGGTCGGGCGCCTTCTTGGCCGTGGACTTCCGAGCCGGCTTGGCCTTCGCTGCCCCGGGCGGGGCCGTGACGGGTGCGGCGACGGGTGCTGCGGCCGCGGTGTCGATCGGCTTGGCGGCCGCGGTGCCGGTGGACTTCGTGGCGGGCCGCGGCGCGGTGACGGCATCGGCCGGAGCGGCCGCGGGAGCCGTCACCGGGCGAGTCGACGTCGCCGTTGCCGCCGCGACGGCCGCCGCCGCGCCGGGCCGCGTGCCCAACTCGCTCGATGCCCCACCGCCGGCCGAGCCACTGGCCGTCGCCCCGTTCGCCACCGGGCCGACCACCGCGGGAGCTGACGCTTTCGCGGTCGGCTTCTGGCGCGTGATCTTGGGGGCCAGCTGCAGGTCGGTGGGGGCGAACGGGAGTTCGTCGCGCCCGAAGCGCACGACCACCCACTCGTCGGTCGACGGATCGTCGAACCGAATGACCTGCCCGATCTGCCCGGCTACCTGCCCGGCAGCCGAGGTGAACTGAACCTTGGGCTTTCGTCCGGCCTCGACCTGCGTGCGGAGCGTGTCGAGGTCGGCAGTGGACAGCCCTCGGCTGCGGGTAGTCGGCATCCTGCCTCCTCCAATGGGCCCCTACCGGGACCGCGTCATGGGGGAGTTACTACCAGAGCCCCCCGACGAAACCATTCACCGGGAACCGCGACATCACAGGTACATCCCGGTCCGCTCGCCGTGCGTCCCCGGTTCGCGCCGTTCCGGCAGGGCCTCGCCGAAGAACACCTTGCCCCCGAAATCGCCCTGCAACCGGTCGTCCAGCACGTCGGCCAGCCCGGTCATGACCCTGATCGCGGTCGACAGGTGGGTCGGCTGGAAGTCGGTGCCGAACACCGCCACCGCAGCCCAGACCGTGTCGTCCTCCAGGTACAACCGGCCCACCGGCAGTGTCTTGGTCAGCGCCGACAGCCGCTCGTACAGCCGCTGCGTCGCCCGTACCTCGGTCAATACCGGCGACGACACCTCGACCAGCGGCGGATCGTCGGTGATGCGCACGAACACCATCGCCGACCCACTGCGGATCGCGATGTCGCCGTCGGCGTCCACCGGCAGTTCGTCCACCGGTCGCGCCAGCAGTTCGGAAACGACCGCCCGCACCCGATCCGGCAGCGGGGCCGCCGGATCGTGGGCGGCCGGTGCCGAAGCCCCGGCCGAACTGCCCGGGACCCGCCGAGCCGCCCCCAGCGGGGACAACTCCACCTCACCCTCCAGCGCGGTCGCCGAGTACGTGAGGAACGCCGGGTGCGGTGTGCCGTAGACCTCCCGCAGCGTCCGGATCGCGATCGCGGCCAGCCGACCGGCGTCGGACGTGGGCATCTGCAGGCCGAAGTTGTCGGTCGTGCCGTCGACGACGCCCGGCGGTGACCAGCCGAGCGCGACCAGGTCGGCGATCGCGTGCCGGTCGAGCCGGTGCCCCGGCGGGAGCCCGGCGTTGCCGACGGCCTCCGCGTGCAGCAGGTTCTCGTCGAACATCACGAACTCGACCGTGTACGTCGCATCGCCGGTGCCGCCCGCGGTCGGGTCGAGCGTCAGGGTCAGCTGAGTGCCCAGCTCCAGCCCGCGCAGGATCCCGGCGAGCGCCGTCCGCAGCTCCGCCCAGGCGGCTTCGACCTTGGCGCTCAGATCGACTGTCGACGGGTCTTCCGGCAGGGGCAGTGGATCCACGGTCGGCACCGCCGTCGACGACGATTCGCCCGGCTCGCCGAGCTCGACGAACCGCTCGAGCACGACCCGGCGCAGCCGCCCGGTGTTCCGGCATCCGCGCAGGTAGGCGAGCTGCGCATCGGCGCCGCGGGGAGGCGTCTCGTGGTCGCCCAGACCGGCCGCGCGCAGGCCGGCCACCACGTCGGCGCGGGCGTCGGCGTCGGTCGGCAGCCATCGGTCACGCAATACCGGCCAGGCGATGCGGACGAAATCGGCGCGCGGCGCCGGACCGAACGTGGCACGCAGCGCCGCTGCCGGGCCTCCTGCCGCCTCCTCCAGCGCGAGCTCCCGCGCCAGTTCGGCGGCCAGCCTGGACGGCACTCGCGACCAGTCGAATCCCGGCATTGCGCCTCCTGTTTCGTGCGTCCGCGTACGGGCGCGTGCCGCCACCCTAGTGCGGCCCCTCGACGTCCCCATCAGACCACCGGGCCCGACGACCCGTCTGACGCGTCGCCGACTCAACCGTCCTGCCTCCGCGATTTCCACCGCACACTCGTGCGGGATCGGACAGGGCGTCCGGATGTGAAGGAGAAACGAGAGTCATGCGGTTAGGGGGCGTCCTCCTGGCGGGAGCGGCCGTGGCCACGATGTTGACCGGTTGCTCGTCGTCGGACGAGGACAACGTTCGGACGGCGCTGTCCGAGTACCTCGACGAGGTCGGTGAGAAGGACTACGACGAAGCCTGCGGCTACGTCGACGCGAGCGCCAAGCGGAAGCTGGGCGAGGACTGCGCGCCCGCGCTGAGCAAGCGGTACGCGAACCTGTCGAGCGGCGTCCGGGACGACCTGGACGAGATCGACGTGGACGACGTCGACGTCGACGGCTCGACCGCGACGGTGCACGACGGTGACCTCGAGGTCACCGAGACCAGGAAGACCACCAAGAAGGACAAGGACGGCAAGAAGAAGACGACGACGAAGACGTCACACCACGCCGCGCCGGACGTGAGCAGCGGTGACGGCTTCACGCTGGTGAAGAGCGGCGATCACTGGCTAGTGAGCGCCGGTATCTAGGAACCGCTCCACGGTCGCGACCTTGCTGGTCAGGCCGTCGGTGACGCCGGGCCGGATGTCGGCCTTCAGCACCAGGCTGACCCGCCCGGCACCCGCACCGGCGGCCTCGCAGGCGCGCTTGACGACGTCCATCACCTCGTCCCACTCGCCTTCGATCGACGTGAACATCGCGTCGGTGTGGTTGGGCAGGCCGCTCTCGCGGACGACGCGCACGGCCTCGGCGACCGCCGCTCCGACCGACTCGCCGGTCCCCATCGGGCTGACCGAGAACGCGACGATCACTCAGTCCTCCAGCACGGTGTCGGAGACGCGGTCGGGATTCCAGCCTTCGGCCAGCGCCGCGATCTTCTTCGCGGCCTCCCGCGGGTCTGCTCCCGCACCCACCGCCAGGCCGAGGAGGTAGGTGGTCAGCGGCGCGGCCGGCCGGGCGACCCCGTGGGCGACGTCCCGGGCCAGGTCGAGCACCAGCGATCGGTCGACCGGGCCTTCCAGGCCCAGGTCAACGGTGACTGCCGCCACCCAGTCGTCGAGCGCGCTCATCCGTCTGCCTCCTTCGATTCAGCGGACGCCTGCCACGCGAGTGTTTCGGCGACCCGGATGTCTTCGGCATCGTCGCAGTCGAGCCACGGCGGCACCCCGGCGGGACTTACCCGAACCCGTTCCAGCGAAAGCCGGGCGACGACCCGGCGCAACGGCACCCCGTGCGGTGTTCCCTCTTCGGCTACGGCCGCGGCCAGCGCGGACGCCCGGTACACCCCGGCCAGGTGCTGGTCGCGGCCGGAGTCGTCGACCAGCACGGCTCCGTCGGCCACCAGGGCGGCCTCCCGCAGCGACGAGACCACCGCACGGGTGAGGAACGGCAGGTCTGCGGCCAGTAGCGCCAGCCAGGCAACCGGCCGCGGGGTGGCGTCCGCCAACGCCTCGATACCGGCGGAGAGCGCAGCGACCGGGCCACCGCCCGGGGGGTTCTCGCGGACCACCAGCACGTCGGCCGGGACCGGCTGCGGCGGACCCACGACGACGCGGGGCGCGGCATCCTCGACCGCGGCGAGGACGCGGTCGAGAAGGGAGACCCCGCCGATCAGCAGGCCGGGCTTGTGGACGCCGCCCAGCCGTCGCGCCTGGCCGCCCGCGAGTATCAGTGCGCCGTACGGATCCACGGATTCGAACGTACTCTGAATACTGTCGACCGTAAGGAGATGCCATGGGCAGGGTGACCGGGCGTCGACCGGTGATTCGGGTCAACGGATCTGAGCAGACCCGTCGGCCGGACACGCTCGTAGCCGAGGAGCCGCTGGAGATCCGGGTCGGCGGCCAGCCGTACGCGGTCACGATGCGGACTCCGGGCGACGATGTGGACCTCGTGCACGGTTTCCTGCTCAGCGAGGGCGTGATCACGTCGGCGGAGCAGGTCGCGGGCGCGCGCTACTGCCTGGGCACCGGCCCCGACGGGCAGAACACCTACAACGTGCTCGACGTCGCCCTCGCGGCCGGTGTCGAGCCGCCGTCGCCCGACATCAGGCGGAACGTCTACACGACGAGCTCGTGCGGGATCTGCGGCAAGGCCTCGATCGACGCCGTTCGCACGCAGAGCGCGTTCTCGGTCGCTGAGGACCCACTGCGGATCGGCGTCGACGTCATCGCCAAGCTGCCGGACCGGCTGCGCGCCGCTCAGCGGGTGTTCGACCGCACCGGCGGGCTGCACGCGGCCGCGCTGGCCGGGGCCGACGGAGAGTTGGTCGAGGTCCGCGAGGACGTCGGGCGGCACAACGCGGTCGACAAGGTGCTGGGTTCGGCCCTGCGGGCGGGTTCCACCCCGGCGACCGGGCACGTCTTGATGGTGTCTGGGCGCGCATCGTTCGAACTGGTGCAGAAAGCGGTGATGGCGGGCGTTCCGGCGCTGGCCGCGGTGTCGGCGCCGTCGACGCTGGCCGTCGATCTGGCGGCGGAGGCCGGGATGACGCTGATCGGGTTCCTGCGCGGCGAGACGATGAACGTCTACACCGGTGAGCACCGGCTCACGTTCTGACCGATCAACCGATCTCGAGGATTTCCGGTCCGTCGACCGGTTCGGTCGCCGCCGGCCGCGCCGCCGTACGTTTTCTGGCGGACGCCACTCCTGGGCGCTTTCGGCGGCTCGGTCGCAGCTCGACCGTGGTCAGCTGGGCCAGCACCGAGCGGGGGGCCGCTGCCAGGTAGTCGTTCGGCAGCACCAGGCCGAGCCAGCCGCCGACCGCCGTGCACGCGCCGCCGCCGAGTGCGGCCGGGATCGCCGGCAGCGCGGGGTGCAGCAGCGTCGCGTCGTGGCCCCAGCCGATCAGTGCGGCGGCCGTGGCCGCGACGACCAGCACGGCCGGCCAGGCGCGTTGGGCGCGGCCGCTGAGCGAGACCGCGGCGTGCCCGGTGGCGGCTCCGACCACTACGTACGACAGCAGCAGGAACAGCGCGGGGTATACGTCGGGACCGCGGGTGGTCACCCACGCGAGCGCGCTCTCGTACAGCAAGAGCGCGAGCAGTGCGGCCGCCACTCCGACGGCCCAAGCCCGTGCCATGGCCCGAGACGCTAGCGCGAACATCGTTCGCAAGTGAGGAGGTCCGGAGAAATGTTCATAACGGTCATGCGGTCGGGAGCGCGGTATGAAACGGCGCACGCACGAGCGGGCTGTGCGACCGGAGCTCCCTGGCCGCACTCTCCGACCTGCAGCGGTTGACGTCGAGGGCCTACGGTCGGCGACGTGGACCTCGAGTACCTACGGACCCATCCGGAGACGATCCCGCGGCTGGTCGAGCACCAGCGGATCCGGATCACCCCGCTCGGCGGGGCGAAGGGCGGGCGGATCGAACGCTGGACCCTCGACGACGGCACCGACCTGTTCGCGAAAGTGATCCCGGATCAGAAACTGACATCCGAACCGGGTGACGGGTTCGTGGCGGAGGGGCGGTCGCTGCGCTGGCTCGCCGAGGCCGGCGCCGCGGCCGTGCCGGAGGTGCTCATCGCGATCCCGGAAATGCTGGTCACCGCCTGGGTCGACCAGGGCCGGGCGACGACGTCGGGGGCCGAGGTCTTCGGACGCCAACTCGCCACACTGCACGCGAGCGGCGCACCGACGTTCGGCGCCGAGGCCGACGGGTTCCTGGCCACGCTGCCGCTGACGAACACGCCCGAGCCGGACTGGCCGACGTTCTACGTGAAACATCGGTGCCTGCCCTTCCTGCGTCTCGCTCGTGACGCCGGGGCGCTCTCCGCTGCGCAAACGTCCACGATCGAGGCTGCGCTGGGCCGCCTTCCGGACGCCGCCGGGCCGCCCGAACCCCCGGCGCGGCTGCACGGGGACCTGTGGTCCGGCAACGTCCTGCCCGGGCGCGTGGACGGCGCCGACGGCTGGTGGCTGGTCGATCCGGCCGCGTACGGCGGCCACCGCGAGACCGACTTGGCAATGCTCGCGCTGTTCGGCGCACCGCACCTGGACCGGGTCATGGACGCCTACCAGGAAGCGACGCCGCTGGCGGAGGGGTGGCGCGAGCGCGTCGGCCTGCACCAGCTGCACCCGCTGCTGGTCCACTGCGTCCTGTTCGGTGGGAGTTATGCGTCCCGGGCGGTCGCGGCGGCCCGGAGCGTCCCCTGAGTCCCACCTACGACCCCGGTACGACCAGGCCGCTTTCGTAGGCCAGGACCACCAGCTGCGCCCGGTCGCGCGCCGCCAGTTTGAACAACAACCGGCTGACGTGCGTCTTCACCGTGTTCAGGCTGACGAAGAAGTGCTCGGCGATCTCAGCGTTCGACTTGCCGGCGGCGACCTGGATCAGCACCTCCCGCTCGCGCTCGGTCAACTCGTCCAGACCGGTCGGAGTGGACGTGACCGGCCGGGAGGCCGACCGCCGGACGAACTCCGCCACCAGGCGGGTGGTGACCCGGGGGGTCAGCAGCGCCTCGCCCTCGGCCACCACTCGGATCGCGGCGACCAGATCCTCCGGCGGGGTGTCCTTCAGCACGAAACCGCTGGCCCCGGCGCGTAGCGCCGCGAACACGTGCGCGTCCTCGCCGAACGTCGTCACGACCAGGACCCGCGCGGGCACCGTCGAGTCCCCGACCACGTGCCGGGTCGCCTCGAGCCCGTCCATGACCGGCATCCGGATGTCCATCAGCACCACGTCCGGGCGCAGGGCGCGGGTCTGCCGCACGGCCGCGGCGCCGTCGGCAGCCTCGCCGACCACGGTCAGGCCGGGAGACGCGTCCAGCAGCACCCGGAACCCGGCCCGGATCAGCGCCTCGTCGTCGGCGATCAGGACACGGATCCGCTCACTCATCGGAAGCCCCGGTCGGGAATCGCGCCACCACTTCGAAGCCGCCATCGGGCCGGGGGCCCACGGAAACCGTTCCGTCGTGCAACGCGACCCGCTCCTTCATCCCGACCAGTCCGAAGCCCGACCCCTTGCCACCCGGCGCGGACCCTCCGGCGGTGTTCACCACCGACACGATCAGCTCGCCGTCGAGGCAGGTGACGTCCACGCTGGTCGGTACGCGACCGGCGTGCCGGACGACGTTCGTCAGCGCCTCCTGCACCACCCGGTACGCCGACTCCTGCACCAGCGGCGGTGCCCCGGCGTCCGGTGGTACGTGCAGCGTGATTTGGTACCCGTCCGCCCGCAGGCCCTCGACCAGCCGGGGAAGGTCGGCCAGCGTCGGTGCGTCCACCGAGTCCTCGCCGCGCATCGACTTCAGCACCGCCCGGAGCTCGTCCAGCGCGGTCCGGCTCGCCGCCTCGATCGCGCCGAGCGCGACCCGCGCCTCGTCCGGCTGCCGGTCGAGCACCACCCGGGCGATCCCGGACCGCACCGCGATCATGCTCAGCGTGTGCGACACGATGTCGTGCACGTCGGCCGAGACCCGCAGCCGTTCCTCGGCCCGGATGCGCCGCTCTTCTTCCTTCGCCCGCTGCCCCTCCTCGGCGCGCAGCCGCGCCTCGTACTGCCGCCGGGTGCGCCAGATGTATCCGATGAGCCAGCCCGCGGTCGCCGACAGCAGCTGGATAGCGTCCTGTTCGGTGTGGGGATGGATCCCGATCGCGGCCAGTTCGGCCCCGGTCACGGCCGCGGTCGCGACGGTCGCGATCGCCAGCGATCGCCGCCACGGCAGCCGGTCGGCCACCGTCAGCACAGCGAGGACGAGCGCGGGACCCGCGTTACTGACGAACAACGTGAATCTGACGTCGGTCAGCGCGCCGAGGACGAGTGCGGCGGACACCGCGGCCAGTACCGCGACCGGAGCGCGCAGCCGCACGACCAGCGGCGCGGCCGCGAGCAGCCCGAGCGCGACGATCGCCGCCGTCGGCCCGTGCCCGGAAGCCGCTCCGGCCAGGATCGGCCCCGTGTAGAGCACGAAACTCCCCGCGGCCAGCACCACGTCGATCAGCCAGGAGCTGGGCCGGCGAGCTTGGTCGGTCGTCATGGGGCAGACGCTAACCAGCACCCCGGTAGGGGTCGTCACTCCGGAGAATGACGGCGCGGATCACTATCTGGTGCGACGCGCCGCCGCCCGGCCCGGCACCAGAGTTCGAGACATGACACCTCCACTCTCACGTCCTGCCGTCACCGTCGCGGCCCTGTTTCTCGCCGCCGGCGTGGCCAGCGGTGCCGCCCTGTACGGACGCGATCCGGACAAGGCCCACGTGGACGGCACCGAGGCCTGGATACCGCACCTGGTGATCACCGCGTTGATCGCGGTCTGGTTCGTGCTGGCCGCCCGGCGCAGCCCCTACGGCTGGCGGGTGATCACGATGCCGCTGGCCCGCGCGACCAGTCAGCGGGTCGCGGCCACGTTCCGCGCCGTCGCGATCCCGGCCGGCCTCCTGCGTTGCCTCGCCGTCGCGTTCCTCCTGTTCGTGGAGGCGTACACGACCTGGCGCATCGGCGCTCAGGTGATCGCCGGCTCGGACCCGAACTTCACCGCGAACGCCTGGGGCGGCCCGTCGTACCTGGGCGCCATGTACTGCCACTACCTCGACGGCGCGCTGATCGTCGCGACCTGCCACGTGCTTCTCCGGGCGGTGACGGCCGGGCCTTCACGTGACCGGCAGCACCAGTACGCGTAGGAGACGCTCGGCGTCGGCGTCCGGATCGTTGGTCAGGCCGGTGTGGACCGGCCCCGGCTGGATCACCGTGCTGCGGGGGGCGGTGAGCCAGCGGAACCGACGCCCGATCTCCTCTTCGCCCGCCGGTCCGGTGGCCGCGGACGAACACGTCTCCGCAGCGGCCCGCAGTGCCAGTTCGATCGCCTGCAGGTCGGCGGCCGGGTCCAGCGCGCGCAGGCGGTCGGCGTCCAGGTGGACGCGGGAACCGAGATAGCTCAGCGGACGGCAGTAGAGCAGCACACCGGCGTTGATCGACTCACCCCGCTCGACCCGGGGAATCACTTTCAGCACGGCGTACTCGAAGACGTGCCTCGTCATTTGGTGCCCTCGAGCCAGGCCGGACGGTTCGGGGCGACGCTGCGGCGGCTGCCCCTGGCGGTCGCGGCCTGTTCGCGCAGCGGGGGCAGCCAGGCCGGGCGGGCGTCCAGCCGGGCCTGGATCCGGTTCACGTAGGCGTCGCGGACGTCGGCGGGCGAATCGAAGCCGGGCTCGTCGGCGAGCCAGACGTCCGGCACCTCGGCGACCGCGGCGCGCAGCGCGTCCTCGGTGACCAGCGGGCCCAGCACGGTGTCGGCGGCGTCGAGGGCGGCCGGTTCGCCACCGGCCGGCGCGCACGCGACCAGCGCGTGCTGGGAGGCGTCGTAGGGCCGGTCGGCCGACTTCGCGGCGGCGGGCCAGTTGTGGTGGAACGTCAGCGTGGCCCCGTGGTCGATCAGGTAGAGATGGCCGTGCCAGTAGAGCATGTTCGGGTTCCGCCACGAGCGGTCGACGTTGCCGACCAGGGCGTCGAACCAGAGCACGCGACCGGCCAGGCCGGCGTCGACGCCGAACGCCATCGCGTCGAAGTCCAGGGCCCGGGGCAGGTAGTCCATCCCGAGGTTCAGCCCGGCGCTGGCGCGCAGCAAGTCCTGGACTTCCTGGTCGGGCTCCCCGGGGGCCAGCGCGGAATCGACCTCGACCGTCACCAGGTCGGGAACCGGCAGGCCGAGCGTCTTGGCGAGCGTGCCGCAGATGACTTCGGCGACCAGCGTCTTGCGGCCCTGACCGGCGCCGACGAACTTCACCACGTAGGTTCCGAGGTCGTCGGCCTCCATCAGCCCGGGCAGGGAGCCGCCCTCGCGGAGCGGCGTCACATATCGGACGGCAGTGACATGGGGAAGCACAGTTCTTGAGACTAGGTCGCGCCGCCTACGGAATTACGACGCGGTAGTGCGTGGTGAGGCGGCCGTCGTCGTCCAGCACGTGGAACGCGATCCCGGGCGGGAGGTCGAGGTCGACGACCTGGTCGCTCTCCCAGGGCAGCAGCAACGTCGAGACCACCCCCGGCGCGATGAGCAGCGGCCGGCCCGCGAACGTGGACGCCGCCGCGGTGTGTGCGTGGCCGGTGAGGACGGCCTTCACCTGCGGGAAGTCGGCCAGCGCGGCAGCCAGCCGCTGCTCCTCGCCGAGCTTTATGGCGTCCAGATAGGGCTGGTGCACCGCGATCGGCGGGTGGTGGAACGCGACGAGGGCCGGGACGCCGTCCGGAAGGTCGGTGAGGGTCGCGGTGATCCAGGCGAGCGTGTCGTCGGCCAGGAGGCCCTCGCTGCGGCCGGGGATCGAGGAGTCGCAGAGCAGGAACGCGGTGCCGCCGACGCGGTGCAGGCGGTTGATCGGCTCGTCGGAGCCGGTCGGGTCGCCGAGCAGGACCGTACGGTAGGCGGGGCGACGGTCGTGGTTGCCGGGGCAGTGCAGTAACCGGTCGCGGCCGGCGAAGAGTTTGGCGGCTTCCTCGTACTCGGCCGGGTCGCCGTGGTCGGCGATGTCACCGGTGACCAGGATCGCGTCGACCGGGCGTCGGAGACGGTCGAGGTAGCCGAACACGGCGGCGGCCCGCCGGGCCGCTCGCGGACCGCCGTCGAGGTGCAGGTCGCTGAGGTGCGCGATCAGGGTCATGCGGCGAGCGAAGCACGGCCCGGCTCGGCCGGCCAAGGCCAATAGGTCGACGTTTCACATGAAACGTGAACTCCGGGCATCCGGTACCCGTGCGTCTTGAGCCCGGCCGGGGCGGTGAGGGCGTCCCGGCCGGGTCCGAACTCCGATGCCCCGGCGCGACTGGCCGGTTGCGGGAGGGGGCGACCGGCCGGGCGCGCGGGGGGCGCAGCCGGGCAGGCGGCCTGGCCTGGCGGCGCGGCGCAGCTGGGCTGGTGTTGTGGGGCAGGCGGCCTGGCCTGGCGGCTCGGCGCAGCTGGGCAGCTGGGTTGGTGGCCGGGGCCAGCCAGGCTGGCGGTCCGGGTCGCCGGAGGGTCGCGCGGCCACCAGGCGGGTGCAGGACGGCCGGACTACCGCGCCGGTCGCCGGCGCGGGGGCGGAAGACGGCGGTGTGGCGGCAGCCAGCCGGTGAGGCGCGGCCGAACGTCGCAACGGCCGACGAGCCGGGCGCGCAAGGAGGGGCCGCCCAGCGGCGGCCCGGCAAGCGGCCGGGCGCCGGACTACCGCGGCGGCAGTCGGCCACGGGTCCGATGCGCCGAGGAGATGCGCGACGGCGCTGCCGGAGGAGGGCGCGAGCGGGCCGCGCGGCGGCAGTCGGCCACGGGTCCAAGGCGCCGAGGAGATGCGCGACGGCGCTGCCGGAGGAGGGCGCGAACGGGCCGCACGGCGGCAGCCGAGCACGGGTCCGATGCGCCAGCGAGATGCGCAGCGGCCGACCATCGGCAGGGGCGCCGCGACGGCCGCACGACAGCACCCTCGCACCGTGGGGTCCGGGGCTCGGCCCCGGGGCGGAATGGCGAAGGGGCCCCCGTCTGCGCGTTCCGCAGACACAGAGCCCCGCCACGAGCGGGTGACGAGAATCGAACTCGCACTGTCAGCTTGGGAAGCTGATGTTCTGCCATTGAACTACACCCGCAGCGCTGCTCACTTTAGCGTCTCTCGCGCGCCGGTGGCGCAGCACCCCGCAGAACTCGGCTCGATAGGGTGCAACGCATGCTGCTCTCCGACCGCGACCTCCGGGCCGAGATCGAATCCGGCCGGCTGGGCCTCGACCCCTACGAACCGGAGCTGGTGCAGCCGTCCAGCATCGACGTCCGGCTCGACCGCTGGTTCCGGGTTTTCCGGAACATGCAGTACACGCACATCGATCCGTCCGAGCAGCAGGACGACCTCACGGAGCTGGTCGAGACTCCCGACAAGACGCCGTTCGTGCTGCACCCGGGCGAGTTCGTCCTCGGGTCGACGTTCGAGCTCGTGACGCTCCCCGACGACCTGGCCGGCCGCCTCGAGGGCAAGTCGAGTCTGGGCCGGCTCGGCCTGCTCACCCACTCGACGGCGGGCTTCATCGACCCCGGGTTCTCGGGTCACGTCACGCTGGAGCTCAGCAACGTGGCGAACCTGCCGATCACGCTGTGGCCGGGCATGAAGATCGGCCAGCTCTGCCTGTTCCGGCTGTCGAGCCCGGCGACCGAGCCGTACGGCTCGACGGCCTTCGGTTCCCGCTACCAGGGCCAGCGCGGCCCGACCCCGTCCCGCTCCTGGAAGAACTTCCGAACCTGGTCGACCGAGCGCTAAGGCGCTGCGCGCCCCAGCCCCGCGGCCCCAGCCCCGCGGCCCCAGCCCCGCGGCCCCAGCCCCGCCGCTCAGGCCCCGACAGCGCCGCCCGGCCGTTCAGGCCCCGCCGCTCAGCCTCGGTCGCGCCCCGGCCGTTCAGCCCGGGGCCGTTCAGGCCGCGCCGTTCAGGCCGCGCCGCTCAGACCCGACCGCTCAGGCGCGGCCCCGCGGCCCCGACCGACCTCCCAGGCCGGCCTGAGCAACTCAGGCCGCGGTCGCTTCCTCGCCGAAGACCGCGTGCAGCACGTCGTCCAGCGTCACCACGCCCACCGGAGCCACCCCATCCGTCACCAGCACGAAGTGCACCCGCTCGCGCCGCATCAGCACCAGCAGATCGGCCAGCGTGGTCGACGGCGGTACCGCTTTGAGCGTCCGGATCTTGGAAGCGGGCAGCGGAGCCCGCCGCTCCGCGCCGCTCATCCCCAGCACGTCCTTGACGTGCACGAACCCGATGATCTCCAGCGTGAACCGGTCGACGACCGGGAACCGGGAGCGCCGCACCCGGGTCGCCAGAACCTCCAGCGCGGCCGGGCTGATCTCCTGGTTCACGGTGTCCACCTGCGGCCACGGCACCGCGACCGTCCCGGCGGTCTTCTCGGCCAGCGAGAGGGCACCGGTGATCCGCTTGTGGTCCTCGGCGTCGAGCAGGCCCTCGGTGCGTGACTCGGCGACCAGGCTGGCCAGTTCGTCCGCCGTATAAACAGTCTTGACCGAGTCTTGCGACTCGATGCCCAGCGCCCCGAGCAGCGTCCGCGACACCCACTTCAGCGCCACCAGCACCGGCTTCGTCGCCTGCGCGAACCAGAGCATCGGCGCACCTAGCCAGAGCACGGCCTTTTCCGGACCGGCCAGCGCGATGTTCTTCGGCACCATCTCGCCCAGCACGGTGTGCAGGAAGACCACGACCGCCAGCGCCAGCACGAAGGCGATCGGGTGCAGCAGGTCTTCGGAGAGCCCGATCGACTCGAACGGACCCTCGAGCAGATGCGCGAGCGTCGGCTCGGCGATCGCACCCAGGCCCAGCGAGCAGATCGTGATACCCAGCTGCGCACCGGCGATCATCAGCGGGATCTGGGTCATCGCCTTCAGCGCGGCCGAGGCCCGGCGGGAGCCGAGCGCGGCCATCGGTTCGAGCTGCGTCCGCCGGGAGGCGATCAGCGCGAACTCACCGGCCACGAAGAACGCGTTCCCGAGCAACAGCACGAGCGTGACGACAAGCGCGAACGTGTTCACTGCGCCTTCCCTTGCGACCCGACCGACGACAAGCCCGTCTTCTCTCTCACTGCGGCGCCTTCCGTGGCCCCACCGGCCGCACCGGCCGACTTCGACCGCCCACCGTCGTCGGCGCGAGCGCCGTTCTGCGCATTCTCCGAAGCGGCCGCGGCCCGCTCGCGCTGCTCCTCGAGCCACTCCGCCGACGGCCGCACCTTCACCTGCTCGATGCGGTGACGCTCGACCGACGTCACGATGAACGTCCAGCCGTGGTACTCGACCCGCTCGCCCTCGACCGGGATGTGGCCCAGCCGCGACATCATGAAGCCGGCGAGCGTCTCGTACGGGCCGTCCGGCAGCCGGAACCCGGTCTCCTCGGCCAGCTCGTCCTCACGCAGCAGACCGTTGACGAGCCGGGCCTGATCGGCGTCCGGCGCGGTGATCAGCGGTGCGCCCAGCGAGGTCGGCGGGTCGTACTCGTCGTCGATCTCGCCGACGAGTTCCTCGACCAGGTCTTCGGTCGTGACGATGCCGTCGGTGCCGCCGTACTCGTCGACGACCACGGCCAGCTCGGCCTGAGCGTCCCGCAGCGCGGCCAGCACACCGTCCAGGTCGAGGCTCTCCGGGACCAGCACCGGATCCCGCGCGATCGACCGCGCCAGGGTCTCGTTCCGACGCTGTACCGGGACGCCCAGCGCGTCGATGACGCCGATCACGCCCACGACCTGGTCGAGCGTGTCGATGTAGATCGGGAACCGGGTGTGGCCGGACTCGGTCGCGAGCGTCAGCAGGTCGGCGACGGTCGCGGTCTCCTCCAGGCCGACGACGTCCACGCGCGGCGTCATCGCCTCGGCCGCACGCTTGTCGCCGAACCGGATCGTGCGCTGGAGCAGCGTCGCGGTCTCGGTCGGGAGCGCACCGGCGCGCGCGGAGATCGCGGCCAGTAGGCCGAGCTCCTCCGGCGACCGGGCGCTGGCCAGCTCTTCCTGCGGCTCGATACCCAGACGCCGGACGACGACGTTCGCGGTGCCGTTGAGCACCGCGATGATCGGCCGGAACACCACCGAGAAGATCCGGAGCGGCCCGGCGGTCCAGAGCGCGAGGCCGCGCGGGCGGGCCAGCGCGGCGTTCTTCGGCACCAGCTCGCCGAACAGCATCGAGATCAGCGTCGCCAGGATCAGCGCGATCGCCACCGAGACGCCGTCCGCGAGGTCGTCGCTGCCGGGGATGATCGGCCGTACCAGGGTCGCGATCGCCGGCTCGGCCAGATAACCGGTGAGCAGCGCGCTGAGCGTGATGCCCAGCTGGGCACCGGAGAGCTGGAACGACAGCGAGTGCAGGGCGTTCGAAAGGCGGCGCGCGGATCGGTCACCCGCCGCGGCCTGCTCCTCGATGCTGGCTCGATCTACGGTGACCAGCGAGAATTCCGCTGCCACGAAGAATGCGTTCGCGGCGGTCAGCACGGCGAACGCGATCAGGGGTATTAGGACGTCAATGACCGGTCACCTCTTCGCGAGGCAACTATGTCGGGGTCTCACGAGTGCCAATGGTACGGCCCGATGTCTCCCCGGACCGGTCCGACATGTAACGCATATAAGGAAGGCGGCCACCCGTATCCGAGTGGCCGCCGTGAGTGAACGGATCAGCCGTTGGCGGGCTTGTCCGCGGTTGCGGTCCCATTCGGCGACGTCGGTTCGTCGGAGCCGATTTCCTCGGCCGAGGACGGATTCCCGATCGGCGTCGCCGCGGGCGTCGCCGCGGCCGCCGCCGGCTGGATCGACTTCAGCAGCAGCTGCGAGACGTCCATCACCTCGACCGCGTCGGACGCCGTCCCGGCGGCCTTCGCGCCGGTCACACCGTCCGACAGCATCGTCAGGCAGAACGGGCAGCCGATCGCGACGACCTCGGCGCCGGTCGACAGCGCCTCCTCGGTCCTCTCGACGTTGATCCGCTTGCCGATCCGCTCTTCCATCCACATCCGCGCGCCACCTGCGCCGCAGCAGAACGAGCGTTCCTTGAACCGCGGCATTTCCGTGAGCGTCGCATTCGGCGACGCGTCGACGACCGCCCCGAGCACCTCGCGGGGTGCCGAGAACACCCGGTTGTGCCGACCCAGGTAGCACGGGTCGTGGTAGGTGACGTTCTGCTCCAGCGGCGTCACCGGCGTGAGTTTGCCGTCGCGGACGAGCGTCGAGAGAAGCTCGGTGTGGTGGACGACCTCGTAATGCCCGCCGTCCTCACCGATCGTCGGGTATTCGTTCTTGAGCGTGTTGAAGCAGTGCGCGCAGGTCGCGACGATCTTCTTGTCCTTCGCCACGCGCTCCTCGAATGCCGCGTTCAGCACCTCGACGTTCTGCATCGCCTGCATCTGGAACACGAACTCGTTGCCGATCCGCCGCGCCGGGTCACCGGTGCACGTCTCGCCGTTGCCCAGCACGGCGAACGACACCGAAGCTTCGTGCAGCAGCGTCGCGACGGCCTTCGTGACCTTCTTGGCCCGGTCTTCCAGCGCGCCCGCGCAGCCGACCCAGAACAGGTACTCGACGTCTTCGGGCAGCGCCTCGCCCTGCTCGACCTTCCGGACGTCGAACCCGAGGTTCTTCATCCAGTCTTCGCGGTCGTTGGGGTTCGCGCCCCAGGGGTTGCCCTTGTTCTCGATGTTCCGGAGCATGACGCCGGCTTCGGACGGGAAACTCGACTCGATCATCACCTGGTAGCGGCGCATGTCGACGATGTGGTCGACGTGCTCGATGTCGACCGGGCACTGCTCGACGCAGGCACCGCACGTGGTGCACGACCAGAGCACGTCCGGGTCGATGACGCCCAGCGAGTCCAGGTCGCCGATCAGCGGACGTTCGGCCTCGGCCAGCGCCGCGGCCGGCACCCCGGCCAGCTGTTCGGCGGATGCCTTCTCCTCGCCCATCATGTCCTTGCCGCCACCGGCGGCGAGGTACGGCGCCTTGGCGTAGGCGTGGTCACGCAAACCGGTGATCAGCAGCTTCGGCGAGAGCGGCTTGGCGGTGTTCCAGGCCGGGCACTGCGACTGACAACGACCGCACTCGGTGCAGGTCGTGAAGTCGAGCAGGCCCTTCCAGCTGAAATGCTCGACCTGGCTGACGCCGAAGACGTCCTTCTCCGGGTCGGCCTCCTCGAAGTCCAGCGGCTTGCCCTCGCTGGTCATCGGCCGGAGCGCGCCGAGCGACACGGAGCCGTCGGCGTGACGCTTGAAGAAGATGTTGAAGAACGCGCTGAACCGGTGCCAGGCGACGCCCATCGTCGGGTTCAGGCCCAGGACGATCATCCAGGCGAACGAGACGATGACCTTGACCGCGGCGGTGAGCACGATCGCGGTCTCCAGCGCGCTGTGCGACAGGCCGGAGAACGCGGCCGCCAGCGGGTAACTGAACGCGAAGTGGATGCTCCACCCGTCGTCGTGACCGGTGAGAGCGGCCTCGTACCCACGGATCAGCAGGATGCAGATCGGCACCGCGATGATCACGAACTCGACGAAGTACGCCTGCCAGAAGTTCGAACCGGCGAACCGCGACTTCCGCTCCGGGTTCCGCGGATGGGCCCGCTGCCGGATCACGATCAGCACCGCGATGCCGACGATCGTGGCGACCGAGAAGAACTCGGTGACCAGCTCGTAGGGCCACCAGTGGCCGATGACCGGCAGCACGAACTCGGGGGAGAACAGCTGTCCGATCGCGTTGGCCAGCGTCGCGACCAGAAGGATGAAGCCGAAGGCGACGAACCAGTGGGCCACGCCCACGGTTTGCCACTTCACCATCTTCGTGTGGCCGACGAACTCGCGGAGCATCGTCTTCGTGCGCTCGCCCTTGTCGTTCGTCCGGGTGTGGTCCGGTGAACCGAGCTTGATCGTCCGGACGATCTGAACGATCGCGCGGACGAACAGGGTGAGGCCGACGACGGCCACCCCGAGGGCGATAACGGCGGCAACAATCTGCACGGCGTCCATTGCTGACGATCCTCCTGCGGGATCTGCGCGCGCCTCTTTGAACGCACAACGGGCGTGCTGGCACCCTACGCCGAGCAGTACCCGTCAGTAACGTGACGCCGCTCTCGTTGTGCCGTAACTAACCCACGTCGCGCAGACCGGGCGGGAGCGCTCCACGGCGCTTGCGCCAGTACTTGGCCGCGTTCCGGGCCGCCAGCAGCTGAGCCAGACCGATCACCGCACCGGAGAGCAGCGCGAACCCGATCGCTTCTTTCCAGGCGACGTCCGGGTCTTCGGGGTTGTTCGGCGGCGGGTTGCCGGTCACACCACGCCACGTACCGTCCAGTGCCTTCTTCGCGACGAAGGCGGCCGCGGCGACGGCTCCGCCACCCACGACCTTCCAGATCAGCTTGTCGGTGACGGTCTGCTGCGACACGGGTCCTCCTCCAGGAATTTCAGCGTTACTGCCCGCTCGAGCCGAACCCTACGCAGCGGGATCATTTCGGTGTCAGCGAGCCCGCGATCTGCTCGAATCCGGATAAGTAGTCGTCGTAACCGGCCTGCGGCGAACGCAGCGAGATCTCGTAGAACTTGTCGCCGTCGTTGAAGCGGAAGATCCGGACCCGGTGCGGCTGCGTGACCACCGCGCCCATGTGGGTGAACTCCAGCACCGCGCCCCGGTGCCCGCCGTAGGTGTGCTCCTCCAGCGAGACCCGCTGGTACTGCGGGAACGCGCCTTTCTCCCGGGCGAACTCCTCCTCGCCCTGTAGCTGCTCGAGCGGCGACCTGCCCTTGGCGTCGCCGACGATCACCAGGACGTACGGGCTGCGCCGAAGGTCTGTGTTGTCGTCGGTGTGCTCGTCGGCGGCGAGTTGGTCGAAGTAGCAGCCGCTGTGCTCCTGCTTCTCGATCTCGGCCGGGTCGGTCACGCAGAACTGGTTCCAGGTGGCCGGGTACCGCAGCGAGTACAGGTTCCCGTCGAACGCCTTGCCGGTCGGCTCGCTCGGGCCCGGCGAGGACGGCCCGGACGTCGGAGTCTGACTCCCGGTCGGGGTGCCCCCGCCGGACAGGTCCAGCCAGCCGTTCTTGCGCGCCACCACTCCGGCTGCGCCGGCCAGCAACACCACCACGAGCGCGGCGAGCAGCCAGAGACCGACCCGGCTGCCTCCGGACCGGCCGGTGGGTGGTGCCGGTGCCAACGGTGGTGTGGACGTCGGGCGAGCCGCGCCGCCGGTGAGCTGCCGTGACGACAGGTCCACTCCTGGAGACGAGTTGCCGAAGTGCGGAGGGGCGGGCCGGGGTCCGGAGAGATCCGGCACGACCGGGGCGTGGCTCCAGTTCGGCCTGCTCTGGCTCCAGTCGCCGGGCGACCCGGCGTCCACGCGGTAGTCCTGAGGAGTCCCGTTCACCGGACCGGTACCACCGAAGACCGGCGCGCTCCCGGACACGGGAGCGCTGCCGGAGACGGAGGCGCTGCCCGAGACGGGCGCGTTGCCGGACACCGGGGCACTGCCGGAGACCGGCGCGGAGCCCGCGGCCGGACCGGGATCGCCAGGCATCCAGAAGTCACCGGTCTGCGGGGGCGTACCCCACGAGGTGGCCGACAGATTCTCGACCGGCAGGCCGTCGGCGACCCGCCGCAGGCCGGCCCGGGTGCGGACCGCGTCCCAGCGCTGCTCGGGGTCTTTGTCGAGCAGGCCGGCGACGACCGGGCCGAGGTTCCCGGCCCGGGGCGCGAGCGGCACCGGCTCCAGCGTGATCGCGGTGATCACCGCGAAGTGTTCGTCGCGCGCGAACGGCGCTCTGCCCTCGACAGCGGCGAACAGCGTGCAGCCGAGCGACCAGAGATCCGACGGCGGGCCGACGGTGCCGCCGGTCAATCGCTCCGGAGACAGGTAGGCGGGTGACCCGACCAGGTGCCCGGTGCGGGTCAGCGACGCGTCGCCGGAGACCGAGGCGACCCCGAAGTCGGTCAGCACCGCGCGATCTTCGTGATCACCCGTGCACACCAGCACGTTGGCCGGTTTCACGTCCCGGTGCAGGACACCGGCCTTGTGGGCGTGGTCGAGCGCGTCCAGGACCTGCAGGCCGAGCACGGCGGCGCGCTCGGGTGACATCGGGCCGTCCTGGCGGAGGATCTCGGCCAGGTTCCGGGCCTCGACGAACTCCATGACGATCCAGACCCGGTCGGGCTCGGGCAGCACGTCGTAGACGCCGACGACGGCGGCGTGCCGCAGCCGGGCCGCGGCCCGGGCTTCCCGCAGGTAGCGCTCGCGTAGCCGCTCGGCCTCGTCGGTCGGAAGGCCGTGCGGTATCGGCACCTCCTTGACCGCCACGTCGCGGTGGAGCAGGTCGTCGGTCGCGCGCCAGACCGTGCCCATGCCGCCGGAGCCCAGGTGCGGGCCCAGGCGGTAGCGCCCGCCCACGAGTTGACCGTTTGCCCCGTCCGTCACGGCCCCGAGGCTATTGGGTCGTGCGGCGATCGTGTCACCCACAAGACAGGGAGGTGACAGAGCAGTCGGCGGGGTAAACCAGGATCGGCCCGCTTGTGTGCTGGTGTCCGAAATTCGGGGCCGCGGATTGGGAACAAGCCTCAAGGGGCTATCGTTGGGCTGATCAGAAAACTTGCGCGAGGTTGACTCAAGTTCGGTGAGCCCGAACAGCGAGCAGTAGAACAACCCTCGAACGAGACAAACTCTGCGGAGAGGGTTCTCCGCAACCCCCCTAGGAGGAGGGATCCATGGCACGAGCGGTCGGCATCGACCTCGGTACCACCAACTCGGTCGTCAGCGTCCTCGAGGGTGGCGAGCCGACGGTCATCGCCAACG
>NZ_JBITDV010000017.1:0-151089 GCF_044454545.1 Cryptosporangium sp. NPDC051539
CCTTGGAGGGCTTGTACCTCGATGGGTCCGGTTTGGTAGATCCGGACGAGGCTTTCGCAGACGATCAGCGAGTCGGCGCCGAATTCGGGCGCCCGAGGCGGCGGAGCAGGTAGCGACAGCGAAACCGCAGACATTTTTCTCCCGGTACGTGCAGTAGCGGCGCAACTGTACAACGCGGCCTTGGCACGAAGATGCCAATGATTAATGGCGCAATTCGGGGACGTGGGCACCCCTGCTTGTTACCTTCCGGTAACCCCGCTTTTACTGCGCCAACGGAGGCCAGTGATGCCCGAACGCCCCCGGCTGATCGCCGCGTTACTCACCGCTCTGGTGGTCTTCACCGCCGCACCCGCCGCACCCGCCGACGCCGCTCGTGGCGTCGCCGTCCCGGACTTCTACACCCCACCGTCCTCGCTCCCCGCCGCCGACGGGGCGTTGATCCGGAGCGAGCCACTGCCGCTGGCGCTCTCGCTGCCGGGCCTCCACGGTCCGCTGCCCGGGCGCGCGACCCGGATCATGTACAAGTCCACCGACAACAACGGTCAGCCGGTCGCGGTCACCGGCGCGTACGTCGAGCCGGCCGCCGCCTGGAAGGGGCCGGGCACGCGACCGCTGGTCGTGCTCGCGCCCGGCACGATGGGCCAGGGCGACCAGTGCAGCACTTCGCTGGCGCTGCAGAAGGGCCTGGTCATCGGCATCGGCGGCAGCCGCTCGACGGTGTCGGTCGGCTACGAGGTACTGGCTCTGTACCGGCTGCTCGCGAAGGGCATCGCCGTCGTCCAGACCGATTACGTCGGCCTCGGCACGCCGGGCCGCCTGCACACCTACGTCGACCGCGTCGACGAAGGACACGCGGTGCTGGACGCGGCGCGCGCCGCGCGCGCTCTGACCGGCCGGACGTCCGACGTCGGTCTCTACGGCTACAGCCAGGGTGGCGGCGCGACCGCCGCGGCGGCCGAGCTCCAGGCTTCCTACGCTCCCGACGTCGCCCTCAGGGCCACGTACTCCGGCGCGCCGCCCGCGAACCTGCTCGACACCACGACCGCGATCGACGGCACGGAGCTCGCCGGAGCCATCGGCTGGGCGGTCAACGGGTTCGTGCAGTCGTCGCCGGAGCTCGAGCCGCTGCTCGCCAAGTACCTGTCGGACGCCGGCCGCGCGGCGCTGACGGACCTCTCGACGATGTGCGTCGGGGACGCGATCTTCGCCTACGCCGGAAAGAAGACGTCGTCCTGGACGACGACCGGGCGGTCGATGACGGACATCCTCCGGTCGGAACCGGTGGCGAAGGCGTTCATCGACGCTCAGCTGATCGGGACGACGAAGCCGACCGGGGTCGTCCGGGTGGCGACCGGGGTCAACGACAACCTGGTGCCGCACGCCCAGGCCCGGACGATGGCCGCGGCCTGGTGCGGGCTCGGCGGCGACGTCGTCTACGTGCCGATCAACGTCCTGAAGACGCCGAGCCCGCTGCTCAACCACTTCGGGCCACTGCTGAGCGACCAGGGAACCGCGGTCGACTGGCTGTCGGCTCGGTTGTCCGGCACCGCGGTGACGTCCAACTGCGCCGGGTTGCCGCAACTCGCGTAGGGGCACACTGGGGTGTGCTCAAGCGCATCCTGGTAGGTCTGGTCGGAACGGTCCTCCTGGCCGTCGGTGTGCTGTTGCTGGTGCTTCCCGGGCCGGGATTGCTGCTGGTCCTGGCCGGGTTGCTGGTGCTGGCGTCGGAGTTTCCAGCGCTGGAGAAGTACGTCGATCCGGTGCGCGATCGGGCCATGCAGGCAGCGGAGGCGAGCGTCTCGTCTCCGCTGCGTACGGCCGGCTCGATCGCGTTCGGCGCGTTTCTGATCGGCGCCGGCGTGGTGTGGGGCCTGGTCCCCGACCTGCCGGTGGGCGGATGGGGCACCGGGACCAGCCTGATCCTGTCCGGGCTCGTGCTCTGGGGCCTGCTGCTCTGGAGCTATCGCCGGATATCGCGTTGACGTCCCTGATCTCGTGGGGGACGTGCTGGAACCTTCCCGCGGGCTGTCGCCCGCTGCCCTGGACGCCATCTCCGCGCTCGAGCAGCGGGTCGTCGCGGCGGACGGCGGACGGCTGAAGCTGGAGTGGGGCCGCCTGCGCGACCGGGCCGGTGATCGCGTCGAGGATTTCCTGTGGTGGGACGGCGATCGGCTGGTGGGGTTCGCCGGGCTCTACGGGTTCGGTGACAGCGTCGAGGTGGCCGGGATGGTCGATCCGTCGGCGAGAGGGCGCGGCATCGGGGGCGGGCTGCTGGACGCGGTACTCCGGGAGACTCCGCAGGTGCTGCTCATCGTGCCCCGGGCGTCGGAGGCGGGTAAGCGGCTGGCCGAGCGGCGCGGCGGGGTGCCGGATCATTCCGAGCACGTGATGGAGCTGCGGGGCGACCCGGTGCCCGGCCCTTCGGACCCGCGGGTGACGCTGCGCCCGGCGGTTCTCTCCGACCTCGCGGCCGTGGCGTCTTTCCTGGACGAGGGCTTCGGTTCCGCGATCCCCGACCTGGATTCCCGGCTCGGGACTTTCCGGATGATCGAGCGCGACGGCGCCGTCGTGGGCACGCTCAACGTGGTGTCGCGGGACGGCCGCACCGCCGTCTCCGGGTTCGTGGTGGCCCGGGAGCACCGCGGTCAGGGGATCGGGCGGCAGGTGTTGCGCGAGGTCTGCCGTTCGTCGCCGGACTCCGTCGTCGGGCTGGAGGTCGCGGTCGGCAACGACCATGCGCTCGGTCTCTACACGTCGCTGGGGTTCGTGCCGATCCTCACCGAGGACTACTACGCGGTGCGCGCGCGGGACTGACCCGGCCGACGTCGGGTTGCGGCTCCTGCGAGGGGAGCGCACATGATGAGCGGCGTGGAGCACTACTCGATCGGTGCGCTGGCGCGGCACACCGGTCTGACCGTCAAAGCGATCCGGTTCTACGCCGACCGGGGAATCGTGCCGCCGACCGGGCGCAACGCGGCCGGGCACCGGATCTACGACCCGGAGGCCGCCGGGCGCCTGCGACTCGTCCGGAGCCTGCGTGCACTGGGCATCGACCTGGCCACGATCCGGCGGGTGCTGGCGCGTGAGGTCACGGTCGGCGACGTCGCGGCCGCCCACGCGGCGGCGCTCGACGTCCAGATCCGGGCGCTGACGGTCCGGCGTGCGGTGCTCACCGCGATCGCCACGAGGGAGGACCTTTCCGTGAATCAGCTCGCCGCCCTGTCCGAGGCCGAACGGCACCGCCTGGTCGACGAATTCCTCGACCGGGTCTTCACCGGCCCGGATCCGGCCTTCGCGGGGATCCGCCGCTCGCTCACCCCGGAGCTGCAGGCCGAGCCGAGTCCCGCGCAGGTCGACGCCTGGCTCGAACTCGTCGAACTGGCTGCGGACGAGAGCTTCCGCACGCGGATGCACGACCTGGCCGCCCAGTACGCCGCCGACCGGGCCGAGGGTCAGCTGCCGCGGCCGGAGGCGGTCGCGGTGGTCCGCGCCGTGCTCGGTGAGCGGGGAGGGGCCGGCGTCCCGCCGCGGTCGCCGGAGGCCGGGCCGATTCTCGACGCCGTGGCACGGGCCTACGCGCGGGTCGTCGGGGAGCCGGACGGACCGGCGCTGCGGGACCGGCTCGCGTCCCGGCTCGAGCTCGCCGACGACCCGCGCCGGGAGCGGTACGAACGCCTGCTCGCGGTCGTCAACGGCTGGCCCGCTCCGGACGCCGACCCGCAGGGCGACCCGATCGGGTGGTGCCGGGACGCTCTCCGGGGCGTGGGACAGAACGGGACACCAGGTCGCTGAGCTGCTGGTACGTCGTCCGCGGCCCCGGCCGTCGCCCGGCAAATTCAGGTGACGGCCGCGCGGCCGGTGGTTACGGTCGGCCGATGACCGGCCGAGAGCAACTGACCGACGGCTTCCGGCGCGCGCACGAGGGGCTGCCCCGGGAGGCGCCCGGCTCCGGGGCCACCACGCGACTGCTGCTCGAACTCGCCGGTGCGCTGCCGCCCGAGCCGGCCGTGCTCGACGTCGGGGCAGGCACCGGGCCGGCGTCGGTGCTGCTCGCGCAGCTGACCGGGGGCCGGGTCACGGCGGTCGACCTGCACGAACCGTTCCTCGACCGCCTCGCCGAGCGCGCCGAGGCGGCCGGCGTCGCCGATCGGGTCCACCCACTGCACGCCTCGATGGACGCCCTGCCGATCGCACCCGGCTCGGTCGACCTGCTCTGGGCCGAGGGCTCCGCGTACTTCGTCGGCGTCGACACGGCGCTGGCGGCCTGGCGTCCGCTGCTCTCACCGGGAGGCGTCGTCGTCCTCACCGACGCCGAATGGCTGACGCCCCACCCGGCGGCGGCCGCACGGGCGTTCTGGGACGCCGGGTACCCCGGCATGCGCACGACGGCCGCCAACGTCGCGGCGATGCAGCGGGCCGGCTGGGAGGTCCGCGCGGTCTACGTCCTGCCCGACAGCGACTGGGACGCCTACTACGGCCCGCTGGCCGCCCGGATCGACGAACTGGGCCGCGACGGCGTCCCGGTGGACACGCTCACCGAGCTCCGCGAGGAGATCACGATCCGCGAGGCTCACGGCGCCGACTACGGCTACACCGGCTACGTCCTACGACCCCGCCTCGGCGAGGGCGGCGAGCCGGTCGAGTGACCCGCTGAGCATGTCCGGCGTCGTGGCCGCGGCCTTCGGCAGGCGCTTCTCGTCGGTGAGCTCGGTCCAGTCGTAGACGTGCGTCACCCGCGTGTTCGACCCGTCGATCGGCTCGAGGACCCAGCGCCAGAGGTGCCCCGGCTGCGGCTTCCCGGGTTCGCTGGGCCGCCAGGCGATCCGGCGCCCCTCGGTGAACTCGACGACGTGGTTCTCCCGGTTCTGCCCCTGCGTCAGCGTCATGACGAAGACGTCGCCGACGCCCCGCACGCGCTGCCCGCTCTCGGCCACCGCCAGGTTGTCGTTACCGTCCCACTCCGGCTGCCTGCTGGGGTCGGCGATCAGCGCGAAGATCGTCTCCGCGCTCGCCGCGACCGTTCGGCTCACCGTGACAACTCGCTCCACTCCCGTATCGAAGCACACCTGCCCCGGGGTTCGGTGGGCATGCGGCTCGGTCTAGCCGGTCGCCGTCGGGTGGCCGTCGGACCGCCAGAAATGAAAGCCGCCGATCATCTCCTTGGTCCGGAAGCCGAGTTCGGCCAGCCGGAGCGCGGCCCGGGTCGAGCCGTTGCAGTGCGGTCCACTGCAGTAGGTGACGTAGAGCAGGTCGCGGTCGAGCGCGGCGGTGCTGTCGGCGGTGATCGTGCGGGTCGGCAGGCTCACCGCTCCGGGCACGTGCCCGGCCGCGAACTTCTCCGGTGACCGGGCGTCCACCACCACGAACCCGCCCACGCCGTGCGCCAGGTCGCTCGCGACGTCCGCGCAGTCGGTCTCGAAGCGGAACCGCTCGCCGAGGCGGGCCACGGTCTCGGCCGGCTCCGCGGCCGGAACGCGGGCCACCAGCCCGCGCAGCACCTTCATCGGCCGTCGAACGCGAACGTGCGGACGGCGGCGACGCGGCCGCCGAGCTCGACCGCACCGTCGCCGGTCGGGTTCGCGATGAGCCGGGAACCGACTCCCTGATGGATCTCCAGGCGGCGGCCGAGTAGTCCGACCAGCGCGATCGCCGCCGCGCCGGTGGCCTCGTCCTCGTTGATGCCCAGGTCGACCGGGAACGACCGCGACCGGACCGTCCCGGCCTTCTCGTCCAGCCAGGCCCAGACGTAGACGTGGCCGCGATCGGGCTGGGGATGGCTCTCGACGTCGGCCGCGGACGGCAACTGGCGGAAGTCGAACACCGGCGTCCACTCCGGCCGGGCCGTGACCCAGGTGACGTCCGGCTCGTAGCGCACGCCGACCGTGCCCGCCGGCGGCCGGAGCGCGGCGATCGGAGCGTGTTCGCGAGCGAGCAGCCAGGCGGTACCGACGGTCGGGTGCCCGGCGAACGGCAACTCGGTGGCGGGCGTGAAGATCTGGATCGCACCGGAGGCGGGATCGTCGACGAACACCGTCTCGCTGTAGTTCAGCGCTGCGGCAACGCGCTGGCGGTCGGCGGCATCAACCGTCCCGCCGTGCAGCACCACGCCGAGCGGATTGCCGGCGCTGCCGTCGGGACCAGGGAAAACGACGAGTTCGTGTACCTCGATGCTCATGCCGCTGAGCATGCCTGCCGGTCGGCGGCCCGGTCGAGTGGCTGTATCGCCCACGATCGCAAGAAGACTGCCACCCGCCGCGCCGTCACTCGTCGGGCCCTGGGCCTAGACTTCAGCTGTGGCGGGGCGGATTCGAGACAGCGACATCGCGTTGGTGCGGGAGCGGTCGCAGATCGTCGATGTGGTCGGCGAGTGGGTCACGCTCCGGCCGGCGGGCGGCGGCACGTTCAAGGGCCTGTGCCCCTTCCACGACGAGAAGACGCCGTCGTTCAACGTCAATCCGGCCAAGAACGTGTACTACTGCTACGGCTGTGCCGAGGGTGGAGACGTTCTCAGCTTCGTGATGAAGACCGAGATGCTCACGTTCGCCGAGTCGGTCGAGCGGCTGGCGGCGCGCGTCGGGGTGCAGCTCACCTACACCGAGGCCGGTCCGGCCCCGGTTCGTAACACCGGCCAGCGTCAGCGGCTGATCGCCGCGCACACCGCGGCGACGCAGTTCTACGTCGAGCAGCTCGGCACCCGCGAGGCGCTGCCGGCCCGCGAGTTCCTCGCGGCCCGCGGGTTCGGTCCCGACGCGGCCACCCGCTTCGACTGTGGTTTCTCTCCTCCGGGCTGGGACGCTCTGACGAAGCACCTGCGCGGCCGCGGTTTCAGCAACGACGAGCTGGTCGCGGGTGGCCTGTCCAAGCCGGCGCGGTCGGGCTCGCTGATCGATCGTTTCCGCGGGCGGCTCATGTGGCCGATCCGCGATCTCGGCGGCGAGGTGATCGGCTTCGGCGCCCGGCGGCTGCTCGACGGTGACGACGGGCCGAAGTACCTCAACACCCCCGAATCGCCGATCTACAAGAAGTCGCACGTCCTCTACGGGGTGGCGGCGGCGAAGAAAGACATCGCCAAGCAGCAGCGCGCGGTCGTCGTCGAGGGCTACACCGACGTGATGGCGTGCCACCTGGCCGGGGTGGTCACGGCGGTCGCCACCTGCGGCACCGCGTTCGGTGCCGACCACATCCAGGTACTGCGGCGCCTGCTGATGGACCAGGACGAGTTCCGCGGCGAGGTCATCTTCACGTTCGACGGTGACGCGGCCGGTCAGAAAGCGGCGGTCCGGGCCTTCGAAGACGATCAGCGGTTCGTCGCCCAGACGTTCATCGCGGTCTCGCCCCAGAACATGGACCCGTGTGAGCTCCGGCTCGCCAACGGCGACTCCGCGGTCCGCGACCTGGTGGCCCGCCGCGAACCGCTGGTCGCGTTCGTCCTGCGGACGCTGCTCGCGAAGTACGACCTGGATACCGTCGAGGGCCGGGTGGCCGCGCTACGGGCGGCCGCGCCGCTGGTCGCGCGCATCAAAGACCGCGCGATGCGTCCGGAGTACGCCCGGAAGCTCGCCGGTGACCTGGGTATGGATCTGGAGCCGGTGCTCAGGGCCGTGAACGAGGCGGCCGGCGTGCCCGCCGGTCGTGGTGGCCCGAACGCCCGCGGTGGGCAGCCCGGTCGTGGTGGCCCGAACGGCGGGCCCCACAGCGGTGGCCCCGGCGGCGGGCGGGCGCCTCGCCAGGGCGGGTCGCCCGAGGCGGAGGCGGCAGCCCCGGTGAGTCCGGCCGGTGGTCGGCCCGATCCCGGTGATCGGGCGCTGCTGGTCGAGCGGGAGGCGCTCAAGCTCGCCGTCCAGGAGCCGGTGCTGGCCGGTCCGCTGTTCGACGCGGTCGGCGAAGACGCGTACACGCACCCCGCGTACCGGGCCGTGCGCCGTGCGGTCGCCGCGGCCGGTGGCGCGGTGGTCGGCACGTCCGGCCCGGAGTGGGTGCAGGCCCTCATCGCGCACTGCGAGGGCAGCGACGCCCAGTCGCTGGTCGTCGAGCTGGCGGTCGAGCGGTTGTTCAACGACGGCGAGCTCGATCCCCGCTACGTGGCCGCGCAGATCAACGAGGTGCAGCGGCTGGCCACCGTCCGCCGGGTCGTGGCGGTGAAGTCGAAGCTGCAGCGCGTCAACCCCGTGGATGCCGCCGACGAGTACATGAAGCTGTTCGGCGAGCTGGTCGCGCTCGAGCAGTACCTGCACGGCCTGCGGCAACAGGCGATCGGAGGCCTGTAGTTCGGTGCTGAATCCCAAGACGGTTCTCGACCGGCTGTTCCGCCGGGACGCCCCGCCGGTGACGCCGCCGCTGGACAACGACGACCGCGTCGTGGCCTGGGCGCAGACGGCCGAGGCGGTGGCCGTGGCGAGCGTCCGCGCGCTCTGGCTGCCGGCCAGGAAGGGCACCGAGGGCGAGTGGCACCGCCTCGGGTGGGCCGAGATCCACAAAGCCGTGTGGAAAGACGGGGCACTGGTCGTGACGCCCGGCGTCGAGATCGAGCCGGGTGTCGTCGCCGACGGGCCGGTGCGCCGCGTCCGGCTGCCCGAGCCGCGCGATCTGCCGCAGGAGGTGCGCACGCGGGTGACACGCAGCGTCGCCTACACCGAGCACCACACGCTGCGGGCCGGTGGGGGAGTCCGGGTACTGGCCCGCGCCGTCCCCGGGCGAGACGGCCTGACCTGGCAGCTCCGCTTCGACGATCCGGCCGCCCGCGAGGTACCGGCCGCCCGGGCCGAGGCCGAAGGCCTGCTGGCCGAGGCCCGCGCCGCCCGCCTGTCCTAACCGCGCAGGTAGGCCAGCACCGCGAGCACCCGGCGGTTGTCGTCGCCGGCCGGTTCGAGGTCGAGCTTGGTGAAGATGCCGGTGATGTGTTTCCCGATGGCGGCGTCGGTCACCCGCAGCTGCCGGGCGATCGCCGCGTTCGAGCGTCCCTCCGCCATCAGCGCCAGCACCTCGCGTTCGCGGTCGCTCAGCCGCTGCAGCGGATCGCGGTTGCGGCGCAGCAGTTGACGCACGACCGTCGGGTCGACCACGGTGCGGCCCGCCACCACCTGGGCCACCGCGTCGCCGAACACCGTGATGTCGGTGATGCGGTTCTTCAGCAGGTAGCCGACTCCGGCGTCCCCGGCGGAGTCGAGCAGCTCCGCGGCGTAGGTGAGCTCGATGTACTGACTGAGTACCAGCACCGCGAGGCCCGGACGCGTGCTCCGGAGCGCTACCGCTGCCCGCAGGCCGTCGTCGGTCCCGTCCGGCGGCATCCGGACGTCGGCGACGACGAGATCGGGGTCGAGAGCCGAGGTGGCCGACCGCAGGGAGTCGGCATCGCCGACGGCGGCCAGGACGTCGTAGCCGAATCGCGTGAGCGCGGCGCCGATACCCTCCCGGACCAACGCGCCGTCTTCCGCGAGCACTACGCGAACGGGTCGGTCCGGACGCAACTGAGCTCCACTCGTAGCAGGGTCGGGCCGCCCGGCGGACTGATCAGTTCCAGCGTGCCCGAGGCGGTCGCGACCCGGTCGGCCAGACCGGCCAGCCCGCTGCCGCGGCTCGGGGCGGCTCCGCCGACCCCGTCGTCCCGGATCTCGACGACCAGGCGGTTCCCGCTCAACCGGCCGGTCACCGACGCCCGGTCGCAGCCACTGTGCTTGACGATGTTGGTCAGGGCCTCGCACACGACGAAGTAGGCCGCGACCTCGACCGAGGGCGGCAGGCGTCCGGGCAGCCGGAGATCGGTGTCGACCGGGATCGACGAGCGGTCCGCGAGTTCGGCGACGGCGGCGGGCAGCCCGCGGTCGGTGAGGATCCGCGGATGGATGCCGCGGAGGAACTCCTGGAGCTCCTCCAGCGCGAGCCGGGCGTCACCGTGGGCCCGCTCGACCAGCGAGCGCATCTCGTCCGGGCCGGCGAGCCTGGCGAGGCCGAGCGTCATGCCGAGCGCGACCAGACGCTGCTGCGCGCCGTCGTGCAGATCGCGCTCGATACGCCGCCGCTCGGCGTCGAACGCGTCGACCAGGCGGGCCCGCGATCGGGTCAGTTCCACGACGTTCTCGCCGGGCGCGCCCCGGCGCGGCGCGAGGAAGACGCGGGCGAGCCGGGCCCGGCCGGACGCGTGGAGCGTGAGCACGCAGCCCGCCACCGGCACCGCGACGACACCGAGCGCCGCCGCGGCCCAGGCCTGTCCGGGCGAGCTGACCAGCACCAGCTTGAGCAGCTTGACCTCGTCGAACGTGCCTTGCAGCACCGGTGCGGCCAGCAGCGAGGCCGGGACGGCCAGGCCGTAACCGAGCACGGCGAGGTCGAGCCACCACAGCAGGCCCGACTGGAGCAGCACGTAGGCGAGCTCGCGCCAGGTGGCGCGCTCCCGCAGGCGGCAGGACAGCCAGGGACCGAGACCGGATCGGGCCGGCTCGCGGTGCGGATCCTTCTCGATGCCCAGCCGACGTCGCTCGACCCACCCGGCCGGTAACCCGCTGAGCAGGGCCGCCAGCAGGATCGGGACGCCGATCAGCACGGGGACGGTGACCACGCCCACGAGGAGCAGGCACAGCAGCAGCGCGGCCGTGACCGCGCCGGTGACCACTCCGGACGCCAGGGTGGCCGTTGCGCGCGCCACCCGACTGATCACCGTCGGACCATACGGCCACCGCGGGCAGGCAGCAGTAGAGAAACCACTACCTCCGAAGTCGAAGCAGGCCTGCCGCGCGCGGGCCGGGTGTCCGCTGTGCTCGGTGCATGGACGATCAGGCAGTACGGCTGCGGGCGGTCACGAAGACGTTCGGGCGGAAATCGGCGCGCGTGACGGCGCTGGACCGGGTCGACCTCGACTTCCGGGCCGGAACGTTCACCGCGGTCATGGGGCCGTCCGGCTCCGGCAAGTCGACGCTGCTGCAGTGTGCGGCCGGGCTCGACCGTCCCGACAGCGGGACCGTGCGGGTCGCGGGTCACGAGCTCACCGGGCTGAGCGAGACCCGGCTCGCACGCCTGCGCCGCGATCGGATCGGGTTCGTCTTCCAGGCGTTCAACCTGCTGCCGACGCTCACCGCCGAGCAGAACGTGGCCCTTCCGCTGCGGCTGGCCGGTCGGCGTCCGGGATCGGGCCCGGTGCGCCAGGCGCTCGCGCAGGTCGGGCTGGAAGGGCGCGAGCGGCACCGGCCCGGTGAGCTCTCCGGCGGTCAGCAGCAGCGGGTGGCCATCGCCCGTGCGCTGGTCAGCGGGCCGCCGGTGCTGTTCGCCGACGAGCCGACGGGAGCGCTGGACAGCGCGACCGGCCGCGGTGTGCTGGAGCTCCTGCGGACGCTGGCGGGCCGGACGACGATCGTCATGGTGACGCACGATCCGGTGGCGGCCGGCTTCGCGGATCGGGCGGTGTTCCTGGTCGACGGGCGTCCGCTCTCGGAACTGCCGTCGCCGACGCAGGCTTCGGTGGCGGAGCGGATGACCCGGCTGACGGTGCCCGCGTGCTGACGGTCGCGCTCGGTACGCTGCGTTCCCGCTGGCCGACGTTCGTGACGACGTTGCTCACGCTGACGCTCGGCGTGGCGTTGATCGCGGCGGCGGGAGTCGTGATCGCCGGTACGCTCTCGGCGCCGGATCGCCCGCCCCGCCGGTATGCCGGAGCGCCGGTGGTGGTGACGCCGGTCGACGAACTGCGGGTGGCCACCGCCAACGGGGCCCGGCCGCTGCCACTGGCCGAGTCCCGCGGCCTGCCGTCCGAGGTGGTGGCCCGAATCCGGCGGCTGGGACCGGCGGTGGTCGACCGGGAGTTCCCGGCGGCGGTGCTCGACGCCCCCGCTGCGACCGCCGGGGCCGCCGACGCCGAGGCCGCCACCGCCCGGGGCGCCGAGGCCGACGACGGCCGTCCGGGTGAGGGCGTCGGGCGGCCGTGGAGTGCGGCGGCGCTGGGGCACTACCGGCTGGTGGCGGGGCGGACCCCCCGGAAGGCCGGCGAGGTCGTCGTCCGCGCAGGCGTGGGGGAGGTGGGGAAACCGGTCAGCGTGCTGACCGCGGACGGGGCGCGGACCTACGCGGTGGTCGGGTGGACGGAGGCGGTCCCGTTCGAGCGGGCGGTGTTCTTCACCGACGCGGAGGCCGCGCGGCTCTCCCCGCGCGTCGCCGCGGTCGCGTCGTTCGCCGGTGCGGCCTCGGTCCGCGCGGCGGTCGGGGACGAGGGACGGACCTGGACCGGCGTTCGGCGCCGCGAACTGGACCCGGACCACCGCACCGACGCCGAAGCCCTGGTCGCGGCGAACTCCGTGGTCGCCACCGCGGCCGGGGTGTCCGGCTTCGTCGCGCTGTTCGTGATCGCGTCGACGTTCGCGTACGCGGTCGCCACCCGGCGCCGGGAGCTGGCGCTCCTGCGGACGGCGGGCGCCACGCCGGGGCAGATCCGCCGATCGGTGGTTCTGGAAGGACTGCTGCTCGGGACGGCCGGGTCGCTCGCCGGATGTGCGCTGGGCGGCCCGGCCGCGCGGTGGATGGCATCCTGGCTGGTGGGCAACGGGTTGGCTCCGCCCTGGTTCGTGGTGGCGAACCCCCGGTGGCCGTTCGTCGTCGCGTTCGTCGCCGGTGTGCTCACCGCTTGGCTGGGGGTGGCGGCCGCCGCGTACCGGGCCGGGCGGGTGCGACCGGTCGAGGCGCTGCGGGAGTCCGCGGTGGAGTCGGCGCCGATGACGCCCGGACGGTGGGCCGGTGGGCTGGTGTCGCTCGGCGGTGCGCTGTACCTGCTGGCCGAGCCGGTGGTGGTGGCGCCCGCGGAGGCACTCAAACGCAAGCATTACCTGCCGGCGACGATGCTGTTGCTGGTCGGGGTCGCGCTGCTGGCGCCGTTGCTGGTACCGCCGTTCGCGCGGCTGTTCGGAGGGGCGTTCGGCCTGCTGGCGCGCCAAGCGGTGCGGTCGGCGGCCCGGCGGACGGCGTCGACGGCCGCGCCGGTCGTGCTCACGGCGGGGCTGGCCGGCTGCGTCCTGCTGACCACGGCGACGATCGACGCCGCGAAGTCGGCCGAGGCGCGCACGAGTGACTACGTCGTGGTGCCGGCTGCCGGGCCGGTGATCGGACCGGACGTGGTGGCGCGGGTTCGCGGGGTTGCCGGGGCCCGGGTCAACACGGTCCGCCCCACGTTCGTCTACGCCGAGGACGGCGACGCGACGGTCGTGCGGCACACCGCGCGGGCCGTCGACCGGGCGGCCGGGTTGCCGGTGCTCTCCGGAGATCTGTCGGCATTGGACGACCGGTCGATCGTGGTCGACACGGACTTCGGGTGGTCGGTCGGTGACGACGTCCGGGTGTGGCTGGCCGACGGCAGCCCCCGGTCGTTGCGGGTCGTCGCGGTGGTGCGCGAGGGGGCCGGCGGTAACGGTGCGTTCGTCACCGGCCGGCACGCGGGGCGGGCACCGGTCGAACGGATCGAGGTGGGCGTGGCGCCGGGCGCGGACGCCGCGACGGTGGTCCGGGGTCTGCGGGACGCGGTGCGGGGGCGCGGGGCGCAGTTCCGTCGCGCCGCGGACGGTCCGGAGGATTCCCGGGCGCAGACGCTGGGACTGCGCGTGATTCTCGGGCTGGCGGTCGTACTGGCCGTGCTGTCGATCGCCGGGACGTCGCTGATGGCGGCTCGTGATCGGCGCCGGGAGTCCGTGCTGCTCGGGCTGGCCGGCGGCACCCCGGCCCAGGTGGTGCGGGCCGCCTGCGCGGAAGCGTTGCTCGTCGCGGCGCTGGGGCTGTTGATCGCCGGGTCGGCGACGGCAGCGACCGGTGGCGCGCTCTGGCTGTGTCTGCTGCGGCTGACCGGGGAGCCGATGGCGGTGGTCGTGCCGTGGGGGTCGGTGGGCGCCGTCGCCGCGCTGTGCGTGGGGGTCACGGTCGGGGCCGCGCTCGTGCCTATGCTGACCGCTGCGTCGAGACGAGCAGGGTGACGCCGAGCGCGGCGATCCAGAGGCCCCAGGCGGTGCTGCCGAGGAAACCCGCGGGCTCCCAGACCGCGAAGCCCGGAATCGCGGTCGCCATCACGTCGCCCTGGTTGAGCAGGTAGAGCGCGCTGGCCACCAGACCGGCGCCGCCGAGCGCGAGGCCGGCCCGGCCGACGGCGGCGGGCCGGCGGCGCAGCAGCGCGACGCTGACCGTCGCCGACCAGGCGATCGCCAGCAGCTGGCCGAGGTGTTCGCCGAGCAGGGCACCGCCGAACTGGTGCTGAGCCATCCAGGCGGCCTCGACCGCGGCCCGCGTCGTCGCGTCGCCGGACGCGTACGCGGCGGCCAGCGGCGGGACGACGAACACCCAGCGCAGGAACCCGATCAGCGACAGCAGCACCGACGCCGCGCCGACCCAGGTGGCGACGCGTAACGCGGGGTGCCGGCCGAGTGCCGCCGGGAGCAGCAGCATCGGCACGAGCAGGATCGCGTAGGTCCAGGCGGTCGCGAACCAGGTCCACACCAGCCCGGTGCCGCCGTCGGTGAACTTTCCCAGCACGACCGAGGCCGGCTCGCGCAGGACGTCGGGCCAGTCGAACGTCGCCGACAGGACGGACGCGGCGGCGGTGAACGCAGCCGCTCCGACGACGAACAGGGCCCCGGTGAGCTTGGCGGACATGGCGATCTCCCATTTCTGTACGGTGTGCAGAATCTGTACGGCGTACAGATCATGTACGGTGTGCAGAGATACGTCAAGGGAGGGTTGTGATGGTGGGTCGGCCCGGGCCGCGGCGCGTGCTCACCGAAGAGGCGATCCTCGACGCGGCGCTCGCGCTGCTCGACGAGGGCGGCCTCGAGGCAGCGTCGATCCGGCGGATCGCGGCTGCGGTCGGGGTCGCGCCGAACGCCGTCTACACGTACTTCCCGGACAAAGCCGCGGTGCTGGGCGCGCTGGTCGACCGGTTCCTGGGAACCGTCGAGTACTCCTCGGCCCGGCCGTGGCGGGAGCGCATCCGAGGGCTGGCCGTCGACGTCCGGACGCGGCTGAGTGCCCACCCGGCGGTGGCGTCGCTGCTGATGAGCAGCCCGATGGGCGGCCCGAACACGCTGGCGATCGGCGAGTTCCTGCTCGAGGCGCTGGACGCGGGCGGGCTGGCTCCGGACGCCGCGGCACGAGCGTCCTATCTGGTCATGGTCTACGTGCTGGGCGCGCTCGCCCTGGAGGCCGCCGAACACCCCGATCCAGGCCCGCTGCCCCCTGAAGCCGAGCGGATCACCGCCCGCCGGGAGGCACTCGGCGTCGAGGCGCCGGCCGGCGACGCCGCGGAAACGGAAGGCCCGTTCCCGCGTACCGTTGCCGCGGCACCGGTGATCGCCGACTACGTCTCGACCGCGCAGTTCCTGTGGGGCCTGGACCGAGTCCTCGACGGCATCGCCGCGTCCTGAGCCGGCCCGGGCACGGGCACGGGCTCCGGCTCTGGCCTCGGCTCTGGCCGAGCGTTCGAAGGGCGCAGGCCGAGGGCCAGGCCGAGCGTGACGACCGCGATACCCGCCCACACCAGCGGCCCCGGCACCGGCCGGCCCAGCGCGATCCCGCAGAGCGCGGCCGACGCCGGCGCGATGCCGGTGAGCAGCCCGGCCCGCTCGGCGCCGAGCCGGTCGACCGACGAGTACCAGAGCACGAACGCCAGCGCGGTCACGCACACGGCGAGGTATCCAATCGCCACCAGGTCGGTCCGGTCCAGGCGCAGCACGGCGCCCGGCCCCTCCCGCGCCAGGCCGATCGCCGCGAACATCAGCGTGGCGATCCAGGTCGTGTGCACGGACACGCCCCACGGTCCGTGCCGGCCGAGCACCGGCACCGCGAGCAGCGTGAACGCCGCCTCACAGCCGAACACGGTCACCGCCCAGAGCAGCCCGAGCGCGTCACTGCGCCCCAGCCCCTCGACCAGCGCCGCCCCGCCGGTGACCACCAGCGCCGCCGCCAGCGCCCGGACAGCCGGCCGCGCCCCCCGCAGCAGCGGCGCGATCGCCGCCAGCACGACCGGCACACTCGCCACCGCGACCCCGAGCACCGCCGGCTCGGCGTGCCGCGACCCGTACACGAGCGCGACGTTGAACAGCACCAGCCCGGTCGCCGCGATCCCACCCAGCCAGAGCCAGTCCGGGCCTCGGGGAACCACCACCCGGCCCCGCGCGAACGCCAGCAGCAGCACGGACGCCAGCGCGTACCGCAGCGCTTGAACCGTGAACAGCGGCGAACCGACCAGCAGCGACGACACCGCCACGCTGCAGCCCACGAACACCATCGCGACCGCGCCGGAGCCCGCGGCGCGCCGCGGCCGTTCCCCCACCGAAGAGATCATGACCGCCATGCTCACCGCGTCCGTGGTCTAGTTGAAGGACCAATTCGAGCGCAGAGGAGTGGACCAATGCCGACCGGCTCGGACTTCCTCCAGCTCCGGGCGGCGTCCGCACCGGCGAAGGGCCTCACGACCTGGCTGGTGGACGCGATCCGCGCCGCGGTCGCCGACCGCCGGCTACCGCCCGGCACCCGCCTGCCCGCGACCCGCACGCTCGCGAGCGACCTCGGCATCTCCCGGGGCGTCGTGGTCGAGGCCTATCAGCGCCTGGTGGACGAGGGCCTGGCCCAGGCCCGCACCGGCGTCGGCACCGTCGTCGCCACGCTCCTGACCCCGGCCGCTCCGCGTCCGGCGGAGGGACCGTCCCGGCCCGCGCGGCTGCGGCTGCCGCTCCCGCCGGACGAGCGGATCGAGTTCGACCTCTCTCCGGGCCTGCCGGACCTCGCGGCGTTCCCGCGGGCCGCCTGGCTCCGCGCCGAGCGAGCCGTGCTCTCCACGCTGACCGGCGCCGATCTCGGCTACGGCGACCCACGTGGCACCCTCCCGCTGCGCCGCGCGCTCACCGCCTGGCTGGCCCGGACCCGAGGCACCCGGGCCGAGCCGGACGACGTGCTCGTCGTCGCCGGGGTCGCCCAGGCCCTCGCCCTGGTCGCGACCGTCCTCGGCCGCGGCACCACGATCGCGGTCGAGGACCCGGGCTCCCGGGGCGCGCGCGACCAACTGACCGACTGGGGAGTGGCGACCCGCCCGATCCCGGTGGACGACGAAGGGCTCCGCGTCGGCGCGCTCACCGGCAGCGGTCTGGACACGGTGCTCCTCACCCCGGCCCACCAGTTCCCCACCGGCGTCGTTCTCGGCCCGCACCGCCGCCGCGAACTCCTAGCCTGGCCCGGGCTGATCCTCGAGGACGACTACGACGCCGAGCACCGCTACGACCGCGCGCCGGTGCCCGCGCTCCAGGCGTCCGGTACCGCGCGGGTCGTCTACATGGGCAGCGTCTCGAAGACGCTCGCTCCCGGTATGCGCCTGGGCTGGATGATCCCGCCCCGGAACCTCCGCGACGATCTGGTCACGGTCAAGCACGCGATGGACCTGGGCAATCCGGCGCTGGCGCAGCTGGTCCTGGCCCATCTGCTGCGGACCGGCGAGTACGAGCGCCACCTGCGCCGGGTGCGGGCCCGCCAGCGCCGCAGACGAGACGCCCTGCTCGGCGCCCTGGCGCAACACCTTCCGGCCGCGAAGGTCGAAGGCGTCGCCGCGGGACTGCACCTGCTGATCACGCTCCCGACCGACGTCCCCGACGTGGTCCTGGCCGGGCACGCCGCCGAGGCGGGCGTCCGCGTGCAGCCGCTGAGCTGGCACCGGATGACCCCGGGGCCGCCCGGTCTCCTGCTGGGATACGCCGCACAACCCCCGAACCGCCTCGAAGAAGCGGCCCGGCGCCTCGGTGCCCGGCTCGCCCCTCTGGTCTGAGGTCGCCCGGGAAGGTAGGAATTCGGCATGGCACTCGTCGCTGGCGTCGACTGTTCGACGCAATCCACCAAGGTCCTCATTTGTGACTCCGAGACCGGGGCGGTGGTCCGTCAGGGAAGGGCACCGCACCCGGACGCCACCGAGGTCGACCCCGCGATCTGGTGGTCGGCACTGCGGGAGGCTTCCGACGGCCTGCTCGACGGCGTCGAGGCGATCGCGGTCGGGGGTCAGCAGCACGGCATGGTGACGCTCGACTCCGACGGCCAGGTCGTCCGCCCGGCGCTGCTCTGGAACGACACCCGCTCGGCCGACGCGGCAACCGACCTGCTCGGCGAACTCGGCGGGGCCCAGGCTTGGGTCGACGCGGTCGGCCTGGTGCCGGTCGCGAGCTTCACGATCACCAAACTGCGCTGGCTCGCCGAGAACGAGCCGGACGAGGCCAAGCGGGTGGAGCGGGTGCTGCTCCCGCACGACTGGCTGACCTGGAAGCTCTCCGGCGGCAGCATCGACCCCACCACCGACCGCGGCGACGCGTCCGGCACCGGTTACTGGTCGGCGGCGACCGGCGAATACCGCCCCGACCTGCTTCGGCGTGCGTTCGGCCGCGACCTCGCCGTGCCCGCCGTCGCCGGACCGAAAGCCGTCGTCGGCCACACCCCGGAGGGCATCGCGCTGGCCGCGGGCACCGGTGACAACATGGCCGCCGCGCTCGGCCTGGGGGCCGGCCCCGGCGACGTCGTGGTTTCGCTCGGCACCAGCGGCACCGTCTTCGCGGTCGCCGAGGGGCCGACCGCCGACCCGAGCGGTTACGTCGCCGGCTTCGCCGACGCCACCGGCCGATTCCTGCCGCTGGTCTGCACGCTCAACGCGGCCCGCGTCCTGACGGCGGCCGCCGACCTGCTCGGTGCCGATCTCGACCGGCTCTCCGACCTCGCTCTGGCGAGCACGCCCGGCGCGGCCGGCCTGACCCTCCTGCCGTATCTGGACGGTGAGCGAACGCCGGATCTGCCCGACGAAACCGGCCGCCTCAACGGCCTGACCCGCGCCAACGCCCGTCCGGAGAACCTCGCCCGAGCCGCGGTCGAGGGCATGCTGCTCGGCCTGGCCGACGGTCTGGACGCCGTCCGGCAGCACGGCGTCGCGGTACGGCGTGCGCTGCTGATCGGTGGTGCGGCGATGTCGCCGGCGGTCCGCGCGGTGGCGTCCGGGATCCTCGGCGTCCCGGTCGAGGTTCCGGCGCCGGGGGAGTACGTCGCACTGGGCGCCGCCAGGCAGGCCGCGTGGGCGCTGTCCGGTGCCGCCGAGCCGCCGCAGTGGTCGGTCGACGCCGACAAAGCCCCGGATGCCGTCGACGACTACGCCCCGGTTCGCGCCCGCTACGCCCAGTTTCGTACGGAGGTTCAGGAACTTTCGACTCGTCCGAGCAAAAGTTAGGGGTCTGTAACCCAAAAGAGTCTGGACAGCCGTCCCGAGCGGGCCCTACGGTCATCGCACACCTGGTGACACACGCCACTCGGGAAGGCTGTGCAATGACGCCTCGGCCACGACCGGACAACGCCGCCCAGTCCTCGATCCTGCTCACCCTGCGAGACGACGGCCCGACCTCTCGGGCCGAGCTCGGCGACCGGCTGCAGCGGACCCGCGCCCGGCTGGCCGCCGAGCTCGACCGGCTCGCCGAACTCGGCCTCGTGCGCGACGGCGGACCGGCGGCCTCCCGCGGTGGACGCCGGTCCACGCTGGTCGAACTCGACCCCGAGCTCCGGTTCGCCGGTGTCGACATCGGGGCGACGTCGGTGACGATCGAGGTCACCGACGCCTCGCTCGAGCCGGTCGCGGCCGTCGAGGAAGCGATCGACATCCGGCGCGGCCCCGAAGCCGTGCTCGACCGGGTCGAAGACCTGCTGGCCAAGATGCGGGTCGGCGGGCACCACAACCGGCTCGCGGGCATCGGCCTCGGCGTACCCGGTCCGGTGAGCTTCCGGGACGGCGTCCCGGTGTCACCGCCGATCATGCCGGGCTGGGACCGTTACCCGCTGCGCGAAGAGCTCGGCGGGCGGCACGGCTGCCCGGTCGTCGTCGACAACGACGTCAACATCATGGTGGTCGGTGAACGGCGGGGCGGAGTGGCCCGGTCGGTCGACGACCTGCTGTTCGTGAAGGTCGGCACCGGCATCGGGTGCGGGATCGTCGTCGGTGGCCAGGTGTACCGCGGCGTCGACGGGTGTGCCGGGGACATCGGGCACATCCAGGTCGACCCGCACGGGCCGATGTGCGCCTGCGGCAACACCGGATGCCTGGAGGCGATGTTCGGCGGTGCGGCCCTGGCCCGGGACGCGCTGGCCGCCGCCCGCAGCGACACGTCACCGGCCCTGGCCGAGCGTCTGCGCACGCACGGGACCGTGACCGCGGCCGACGTCGGCTCCGGAGCGATCGAGGGCGACCCGGTGTGCATCGGGCTGATCCGCGACGGCGGCCGTCGCCTCGGGGGAGTGCTCGCCAGCCTGGTGAGCTTCTTCAACCCGTCGATGATCGTGATCGGTGGCGGGCTGGCCGGGCTCGGGCACCTCCTGCTGGCCGAGGTCAGGTCGGTGATCTACCGGCGGTCGTTGCCGCTGGCCACCCGCAACCTGCCGGTCGTGCTGTCCGAGTTGGGCCCACGGGCCGGTGTGGCCGGAGCGGTCGCGCTGGCCAGCGAACTCGCGTTCGGGCCGGTGGCGAGATGAGCCTTCTGAAGCTGACCGGCATCGTCAAGACGTTCCCCGGCGTGCGGGCCCTCGACGGGGTCGACCTCGAGGTCGAGCCGGGTGAGGTGCACTGCCTGCTCGGCCAGAACGGGGCCGGGAAGTCCACGCTGATCAAGGTGCTCGCCGGTGCACACCAGCCCGACGAAGGCACGATCGAGTGGGCCGGTTCGCCGGTGCAGTTCTCGAAGCCGACCGCGGCCCTCCGCGCCGGGCTCGCGACGATCTACCAGGAGCTCGACCTGGTCGACGACCTCACGGTCGCCGAGAACGTGTTCCTCGGCCACGAGCCCCGGCAGTTCGGGTTCAGCTCCCGCGGCGTCGCCCGGCGCCGGACGCGCGAACTGCTGGCCCGGCTGGGCCACGGGGAGATCCCGGCCGGGCGCGAACTCGGGCGGCTGCCCGCCGCGGGCAAGCAGATCGTCAGCATGGCCCGGGCGCTCTCGCACGACGCGCGGCTGATCATCATGGACGAGCCGTCCGCCGTACTCGCGCACGACGAGGTCGAGAACCTCTTCCGGGTGATCCGGGACCTGACCGCGACCGGCGTGGCGGTCATCTACATCTCGCACCGGCTGGCCGAGATCCGCGAGATCGGCGACCGCGTCACGATCCTGAAGGACGGCCGCACGGTCGCGGTGAACCTGCCCGCCCGGACCACGCCCACCGACGAGGTCGTCCGCCTGATGACCGGCCGGTCGGTCGAGTACGTCTTCCCGAAGCGGGGGTCGTCGCCGGCCGCGGAAGGGGCGCCGCTGTTGCGGGTGTCCGGGCTGACCCGGGCGCACGAGTTCAGCGACGTCTCGTTCACGGTCGGAGCCGGGGAGATCGTCGGGCTGGCCGGTCTGGTCGGCGCCGGACGGTCGGAGATCCTCGAGACGGTCTACGGGGCCCGGAAGGCCGCGACCGGCACGGTCGAAGTGGACGGGAAGCCGCTGCGGCGGGGCAGCGTCAAGGCCGCGGTCGCCGCCGGCATGGGACTCGCTCCCGAGGAGCGCAAGAGCCAGGCGCTCCTGCTCGGCGAACCCGTCTACCGCAACGTCTCGCTCGCCTCGCTACGCCGGTTCGCCCGCGCCGGGTTCGTCCAGCGCCGGGCCGAACGGGACGCGGTCAGCGCGGTCACCCGGTCGCTCGACCTCCGCCCCGCCGACCCCCGCCGGATCATGCGCACGCTTTCCGGCGGCAACCAGCAGAAGGCCGTCGTCTCGCGCTGGCTGCTCGACAACACCCGGTTGCTGCTCCTCGACGAACCGACCCGGGGCGTCGACATCGGAGCCCGGGCGGAGCTGTACGCGCTGATCCGGTCGCTGGCCGACCAGGGCGTCGGCGTCCTCCTGGTCTCCAGCGAGGTCCCCGAAGTCCTCGGGCTCGCCGACCGCGTCCTGGTCGTCCGCGAGGGACGCATCGTCCGCGAGGCGCCGGCCGCCGACCTCACCGAAGCCCAAGTCCTCGACCTGGTGATGGCCGGCGAACGCGCCGCCACCGCCCGCTGACCGACCGTCCTCCCGCCACCGCATTGGAGCGAGGCGCTCATGACCGATCACACCGCCAGAACCCCCGCCGACAGACCCGCCCCCGTCACCACCGCCGAGATCCCGCCCGCGGACGAGCAGGCCCGGGTCGAGGCCGCGGCCGCCGAGCCCGTCGCCGAGACGAGCCCGCTCCGTGCGTGGCTGAGCTCCCTCTCCGAGGGCGGGGCCACCCGCAGCGTCGGGCTGGTCATCGCCCTGGTGATCCTCTGCATCGTCGGCTTCGCCACCGCCGACACCTTCGCGACCACCGGCAACATCCGGACGATCCTCACCAACGCGTCCGTGATCGGCGTGGTCACGGTCGGCATGACGTTCGTGATCATCGGCGGCGGCATCGACCTCTCGGTCGGCTCGCTGGTCGGCCTCGCGTCGGTCTGGTGCACCACTGTCGCGACCCAGTCGTACGGCCCGTTCGTGATGGTGCTCTGCGCGTTGATGGTCGGGCTGATCGTCGGCCTGCTCAACGGCGTGCTGATCGCCTACGGGCGGCTGGTGCCGTTCATCGTGACGCTCGGCATGCTGATCGGCGCCCGCGGGCTCGCGCAGCAGATCGCCAACCTGCAGACCCAGGTCGTCACCCAGCAGTCGTTCAACGCGATCGCCGACGGTTCGCTGCTCGGCGTCCCGTACCTGGTGTGGATGCTGCTCGGCACCTTCGCGGTCGGCTGGGTCGTGCTGAACCTGACGACCTTCGGCCGGCGGACCGTCGCGGTCGGCGGCAACCCCGAGGCGGCCCGGCTCGCCGGTATCGACATCCGTCTGCACACTGCCCTGCTCTACGGGGTGTCCGGGCTCTGCTGCGGGCTCGCCGCCGTGATGCTCACCGCGCAGACGGCCTCCGGCTCGTCCACCAACGGCCAGAACTACGAGTTGGACGCCATCGCCGCGGTGATCATCGGCGGGACGTTGCTCACCGGTGGGCGCGGGACGCTGGTCGGGACGTTCCTCGGCGTGCTGGTGTTCACGCTGATCACGAACCTGTTCATCCTCAACAACCTGTCCACGCCGGTGCAGAACCTCGCCAAGGGCCTGATCATCCTCGGTGCCGTGTTGCTGCAGCGGCGACGAGCCGACACCGCTACCTGATCGAGTGGATGTGGTGGTGGTTGTGGGGCAGGGAGGTGCTGGAGGTGTCTGGACGAGGCAGAGGCGCTGAAGGTGCCGGTGAGGCAGGGGGTGCTGGAGGTGTCTCGGTGAGGCAGAGGCGCTGAAGTGCCTGAGTGAGGTAGGGGCACTGGAAGTGGCTGAATGGGGCGGCGGCGCTGGAAGTGGCTGAGTGAGGCGGCGGCGCTGGAAAGGCCTGAGTGAGGCGGCGGCGCTGGAAAGGCCTGAGTGAGGCGGCGGCGCTGGATGGGCCTGAGTGAGGCGGCGGCGCTGGATGGGCCTGAGTGAGGCGCGGCGCTGGGTGCCTAACTCAGGTAAGCATTTTGGATGCCTAAGTTAGTTAGGCATCGTGGGATGCCTAACTTAGGTAAATATCGCGGCTGCCTTGGGGTAGGCGTTTTGGATACCTGACTTAGGTAAATGTCGAGGGATGCCTAACGTAGGTATGCGTGTGCGGATGCCTCAGTTAGGTAAGCATCTCGGATGCCTCACTTAGGTAAGCGTCGCGAATACCTGACTTAGGTAAGCGTCGCAGGGGCGCTCACCGCGACATTCCTCGAGCAGCCGACCGGCCCCGCTCGACGCCGGCTCGACCCCGAATCCCGTTCACCCGCCGCGGTTCACCCGTGCCACGGCGGTAGCCCGGCACGCGTAATTCTCAAAGGAGAGAACCATGTCTGACGTGATCAGTGGCCCGCGGCGCGGGCTTGGACGGCGCGGATTCCTGCTCGGGGGAGCCGCCGTCGGCGCGACGGTGCTAGCCGCAGGCTGCACCTCGAACGACTCCGGGGACAACAAGGACGAGACGAACACCAAGGCCGTCGGCGGCGACAACGCGGCCAAGGGGACGCAGGTGACGATCGGATTCTCGGCGCCGCAGGCGGACCACGGCTGGATCGGCGCGATCGCGAAGAACGCGCAGGCGCAGGCGAAGTCGTTCGAGGACGTCACGTTCGAACCGGTCGAGCCCACCAACGACGTCGCGGCGCAGATCGCGGCGATCGAGACGCTGATCACCAAGAAGGTCAGCGTGCTGGTCGTGCTGCCGAACGACGGGAAGCAGCTGACCGCGGTCGCGCGGAAGGCGATGGCGGCGGGGATCCCGGTGGTGAACGTCGACCGGATCTTCGACACGCCGCTGGCCTACCGCACCTGGATCGGTGGGGACAATTACGGCATGGGTGTCTCCGCAGGTAATTACATTGCAGAACGGCTGAAGGGTAAGTCGAACCCCGTGATCGCCGAGATCGCCGGTATCGACTCGCTGCCGTTGACCCAGGAACGGTCGCAGGGCTTCAAGGACGCGCTGGCCTCCGCGGGATTCAAGGTGTCGAACCGGGTGGCGGCGGAGTTCACGGTCGCTTCGGGACAGCAGGTCACGTCGAACCTGCTGCAGGCCGCGCCGAAGATCGACGCGATCTGGAACCACGACGACGACCAGGGCCTCGGTGTGCTGGCGGCCATTCGGCAGGCGAACCGCAAGGAATTCTTCATGGTCGGCGGCGCCGGTTCGCTGGACGCGATGGAGTTGATCAAGAAGGACGACTCGGTGCTGAAAGCGACGGTCACGTATTCGCCGAGCATGGCGTCGTCGGCGATATCCCTCGCTCGGTTGATCGGGCAGAAGAAGGGCATCTCCGACCTGGTCGAGAACGAGGTGCCGGCCAAGATCACGCTGGCGTCGGCGACCGTGACGAAGGAGAACGTCGACCAATACACGTCCACGGGATTCCGCTCGTGAAGCCTTCGCTAGGGGTCGGCATGGTGGGCTACGCCTTCATGGGTGCGGTGCACTCGCAGGCGTGGCGCACGGTAGGGCATGCGTTCGATCTGCCGTTCGACGTGCGGATGGCGGCGATCGGCGGCCGGGATCCGGTCGCCGTGAAGGAGGCCGCGGATCGGCACGGGTGGGCCGCGTTCGAGACCGACTGGCGTGAGCTGATCGCGCGGGACGACGTGTCGATCGTGGACGTCTGCACGCCCGGGGACACGCACGCGGCGATTGCGATCGCGGCGCTGGAAGCCGGCAAGCACGTGATTTGTGAGAAGCCGCTCGCGAACTCGGTGGAGGAAGCGGCCGCGATGGCGGCGGCCGCGACCGAAGCGGCCGCGCGGGGCGTGCGGTCGATGGTGGCGTTCAACTATCGGCGGGTTCCGGCGCTGGCGTATGCCCGGTCGCTGGTCGAATCCGGACGCCTCGGGACGCTGCGGCACGTCCGGGCGGCCTATCAGCAGGACTGGCTGGTGGATCCCTCGGCGCCGCTGACGTGGCGGATGCAGAAGGAGCGGGCCGGATCCGGGGCGCTCGGGGACATCGCCGCGCACATCGTGGACGCCGCGCAGTTCGTCGTCGGCGACGTGTTGGCGGGGGTGTCCGGCACCCTGGAGACGTTCGTTCGTTCGCGGCCGCTGTCGGGTGGGTCGGGGCTGTCGGCGGCGTCGGGAGGCGCCGGCGTCGGCGACGTGACCGTGGACGACGCGGCCGTGTTCTTCGGACGGTTCGCGGGCGGTGGTCTCGCGACGTTCGAGGCCACGCGATTCGCGACCGGGCGGAAGAACGCGATGCAGCTGGAGATCTACGGGTCGTCCGGGGGCATCCGGTTCGACTTCGAGCGGATGAACGAACTGTTGTTCTTCGACGGGTCACTGCCGGACACGGAGAACGGCTACCGGCGGGTGCTGGTGACCGAAAGCGATCACCCCTATCTGGAGGCGTGGTGGCCGCCGGGTCACCCGCTGGGATACGAGCACACGTTCACGCACGAGTTCCGTGACTTCCTGGTGGCGGTCTCTTCCGGGGACGACCCGTCGCCGTCGTTCGCGGACGGCCTGCAGGTGCAGAAGGTCCTCTCGGCGGTCTCGGAGAGTGCCGAAAACGGTTCGGGATGGGTGGAGGTCTAATCATGCCGAGGCCAGTGACGCTGTTCACCGGGCAGTGGGCGGATCTGCCGTTCGAGAAGGTGTGCGAACTCGCGTCCGGGTGGGGGTACGACGGACTCGAGATCGCGTGCTGGGGCGATCATTTCGACGTTTCCCTGGCGGTCTCTTCGCCGGATTACGTCGCGGGGCGCCGGGAGATCCTGAAGCGGTACGGCTTGCAGGTGTGGGCGATCTCGAATCACCTGACCGGGCAGGCCGTGTGTGATCATCCGATCGACGAGCGGCACCAGGGGATCCTGTCGCCCGCCGTCTGGGGAGACGGCGACCCGGAGGGGGTGCGCGGGCGGGCCGCCTCGGCGTTGAAGGACACGGCGCGGGCGGCGCGAGCACTCGGGGTGGACATCGTGATCGGGTTCACCGGATCGTCGATCTGGCACACCGTGGCGATGTTCCCGCCGGTGCCTCCGTCCATGATCGACCGCGGCTATCAGGACTTCGCGGACCGCTGGAACCCGATCCTGGACGTCTTCGACGCGGAGGGGGTGCGCTTCGCGCACGAGGTGCACCCGTCGGAGATCGCCTACGACTACTGGTCGACGGTGCGCGCCCTGGAAGCGGTGGACCACCGGCCGGCGTTCGGGCTGAACTTCGACCCGTCGCACTTCGTCTGGCAGGACCTGGATCCGGTCGGGTTCCTCTGGGACTTCCGCGACCGCATCTATCACGTCGACTGCAAGGAGTCGGTGAAGCAGTTCAACGGGAGGAACGGGCGGCTGGGGTCGCACTTGCCGTGGGGGGACCCGAGGAGGGGCTGGGACTTCGTGTCGACCGGGCACGGTGACGTGCCCTGGGAACCGGTGTTCCGGATGCTGAACGCTATTTCCTACGACGGGCCGATCTCGATCGAGTGGGAGGACGCCGGGATGGACCGCCTGGTCGGGGCACCCGACGCATTGGCGTTCGTCCGCAAGCTGACCGAGATCGAGCCGCCCGAGGCGTCGTTCGACGCGGCGTTCTCGTCGGGGTCCTGAAACGGAACGAGGGCCCCGCGTAGTTGCGGGGCCCTCGTTCCGTGGTCGGCCGCGCTCGGCGCGGCTTCGTTCGGGACTAGCTGAGCGAGCCGTTCGAGCCGGCCGAGCCCGGGGTGGTCGCGGACGGGGTGGTCGCGGACGGGGCGCCGGTGGCCGGGCCCGCCGTCACGGTGGGCGCCGGCGTCGGCGACGACGACCCGAGCAGGTTGCTCACCTTGGCCCCGATGGCGGTGTTGCCGAGCTTGTCGTTGGCCACGCCCTTGGCGGTGTTGACCAGGCTGCCGGCCTGAGCCTGCAGCGAGCCGGTCGCCTCCTGGACCGTCGGGTTCTCACGGACCTTCTGGGCGGTGCGGCGGATCTGCTCGTACCGCTCGCGGCCGGCCTTCGTGCCTAGCACGTAACCGACGCCGATGCCGGTGAGGAAGAGCAGCTTGTTGCGCATGTCGACTCCTGAGGTCGGCTTCCGGGTGGGTGCCTGTAGTACAAGTTGATGCCCGACGAGGGGCTATCCCACACTCATACGGCCAAACCCAAGCGTAAGCGCTGCTCAGTCGGAAGCGGGGGCCGCCGTCGGCAGGCACCGCCGGGGATGTTGTAGAGTTGCCCAGGCACGCCGCCCGAGGGCGGCGAGGTCGTGGCATTCCCCCGTAGCTCAATTGGCAGAGCATTCGACTGTTAATCGAAGGGTTACTGGTTCGAGTCCAGTCGGGGGAGCTTTCACCAGCAAGAACGTCGTTCTTGGGTCCACGTAGGACGGTCCGAGTCATCGGAAAGTCATCACAAAGTCCCGCGGGCATGGCGGCCCAAGACGTGCGCTCTACGACCCACGAGGCATGCTTTCGGCGCCCTCTCCCGGCCCCCGGTGGCGTTGCCCGTGGGGCTAACGACCCGGCCAAGTGTTGTCGCGGATTGTCTCCGTCTGATGAGCCGAGAACTCAGGTGACGGAGACAACATGGCGACTGACCGGGGACGTGCTGGCGCGGCGCAGGACGAGTGGATGACGATCGACGAGATTTCCGTCGAGCTAAAGATTCCGCCGGCGACGCTCTACGTCTGGAAGGGCAAGGGCGATTTTCCTCGCTGGATGCGAGTCGGAAAGCACATCCGAGTGCGGCGGATCGATTTTGACGAGTGGGTCGAAGCAAAGCTCGTGGATTAGCCGACCTTGGGACGCTCCGGTCTTGATGGGTGCTCTGGAGCAGCCGTCGCTGCACCGATAGAACCAGCGCCGGACGGGGCATCTGACCCACCTGCTCCCGAGCAATCCTCAGCGTAGTGACGGCTGGCGGTGCGTGGAGCGGATCGCGGCAGAAGCTAATTGACCTGCGGTGCTAACACCAGCAACCTAGGGTGCGCGCTCATGGAGGACGCTTCGAAGCAAGAGCGGGAAGCTCGTCTCGCTCCGTTGAGCAACGTCGAGCTGGACGAGCTCGCACAGTCGGCACACGATGACCGCGTAGCGGCGGTATTCGCTCTCTGCTCGCGAGCCCGGACCGACCACGCTGCGGCCCAGATGATCGGCGAACTCTTCGACCTACGGTGGGTACAGGAACTTCGGTACTGCGGACGCTTCCCCCGACCGAAGCTGTCACTGGCTTGGGCACTGGTCGAGGAGTTGCTCGCGACTGACGATCCGGAGACGCGCGAGATCGGCTACGCCGCGTACGCACGCCTAGCCTCCGTCGAGCAGGAAGACGTGCTCGTGTGGCTGGGTGTAGATCGCATCGAGGACTACCACCGCCGGACCGGCGACTAGCTAAGTCTCCTGGTATCCGAGCGGTGCCGGCTCCGCGAGCGGCAGCTCCGCAGGGGCGTGTATTCCTGCTTGCTCAGTGGTCTGCGGTCGGCAGGCGCGGAACGCTCCGTCCGGGGCCAGGAGCAGCGGCAGGTGGTGGTCGAGGTCGTTCCACCACGCCGCTTTCAGCGACGGGTCGCAGCGCGCGGTTTCCCATGTCGTCCAGAGCAAGGTGAGCCGGCCGATCGCTTCGGGGTGAATCCACCACTCGGTGCACCAACGCTGGCGCGTCCCGTCACCGACTCGATGCAAGAACATCGGCGTGAAGTAGCCGGTGACCCATGAATCGAGCGTTGGGTACAGCGGGGGCTGCTGGTCCAGGCTGGTGTCGGCCTTGGGCGTCCTGGTCATCGTGCTCGCCGTCGGGTCTGGTCGAGGCGGTTGAGCTGGGTTCGATGGTGCTCAGACGCTGCCGGCCGGCTGGACGGCGGGCTGGCTGGTCCACCTGGGTAGAAGTCGCTAGCTATCTCCGAGGCCGCCCGGTCCGGGCCGGCCTCGGGCTGGACGGGCCGCAGGTTCGGGTTGGCGGACCTGATGCGGCGGATGGCCTCGACAGCGGTGGGTGAAAGCCCGCTGAGTTCGTGCAGAAGTTGGTCGTAGTAGGGAGAAACGACATCGGGTTGCATGCTGTCGCGAATCGCATCCTGGGTGGCCCAGACGTCGTGCTGGAACCGGTCGGCGTTTGCGTTCTGTGTGGGAACGTGGTCCGCGCGTCCTTCGACTGGGTCGCGGGCCATGATCGCCATCTGCTCGGCCGCGAGCTTCATCGCGGATGAGCGGCGAACGCCGGAGGCGACCATGCGGTCGTAGAAGTCCATCGGGTCGCCGTAGACATGGCGGAGCCGGTCCTCGACTGCCTCTGCGACCAACCCGGCCGTGGCGAACGCGGGTTGGCCCTCTCGCGATCGGCCGATGCGCCACGCGTGGGCGAGGTCATCGAGCGAAGCGTCCGCGATCCACGCTTGGTCGCTAGCTTCACGCAGGAATTCGCGGTCGTGGGACTCGTGAGCGAGCTCGGCTTGTCCGGCCAGCCTCTGCTGCTGAGCGAGGAGCCGTTTAGTCAGGTCGTCGTTGGCCGCAGTGATGTGCTCCGCGCGCTCGGCCCGGCGCGCTTCTTCGGCGGCCAAGCGAGCAGATGCTTCGGTGAGCGTGGCGAGGACGGCGAACGCCTGGCCGGTTCGAAGGCCGAGTTCGCTGCCGAACTCGGGGTGCTCTGGGTTGGTCACGACTGCTCCACATGGGTGTACTGAGGCCCTACTGCCTGCTGGCCTCGGGAGCGCTGTCAGGACAGCGGCCCGGGGCGGGGTCCACGCGGGCGGCGCCGAGAATCGGCGGAGGGCGTTAGCGTCTGCGTTGTAGGCCTGCTTGGCGTCCGTGGACGGTGATTCGCGGGAGCGTCGATGCCAAGTTCCGTCAGACGCTTAGCAGCTTGTCGAGCGGCCCGCGATTGGTGCACCCTGTGCTGAGCTTCGCGGAGATTGGCGAGGGTCTCAGCGAGCAGCGCGAGGTCGCGGAGGAGACGCAGCAACGCGAACAGCTCGGGGGCGTCACTGACCTCACCCATGGTTGCGATCAGTCGTCCCATTGCGCGGAGGCCATCGGCGTGTTGATTCCGTGGGCGACGGAGAGATGGCGGCTGAGCAGAGGCGCGATAGAGGGCCTCGGCAGCTTTGATGATGCTGCGGCGCTGGCGGGCCGGCAGAACTCCGACAAGGACAGTGAGAACCTCCGCCGCTGCGGCAGCTAACTCGATGCGGCTTTCGTACGAGGCGGGACGAAGCGCGCCGCGGATCGTGAGACTGGCCTGCCGGAGGACCCATTCCCGCAGCGCCGAGTCCACGCGCGATGGCGTCTTCCGCTGCCCTTGTTCGCCCCAGCGGGCGCGAAGACGGGGAAGGCTCAGGTCGGGCGCGAGGCGGCTGCCGCCGTAGTAGATCGGCGAAGCGTTCGCAGCCTGAGGGTCGCTGAGCGCCACCGCATAGCCGGTGATCCGTGTTGTGTCCTGCGTGCTTCGGCGAATCCGCACCCCTAGCTCGCTCTCCTCCAGCCGGAGAAGGAAGTCATCGAGCCCGCTGGAGGCGGCTGCGATGGCGCGGACGCGGCGGCGTAGTACGTCGCGCGGTGTGTCCTTGCGGCCTTGGCGGTGGGCCTTATGAAGCTCAGGGGCTCCAGGGTGCCGGTGGGTGGTTCGGTCGGCAGGCGCCGTGACCCGGAGCCCTAACTGTGTCTCCAGGTCGCGACAGGCGTCTCGGAGCCGCAGGTAGTCGCGGAAGTTGCGGATCGCCCCGCCGTCCTGCCGGGCGAGTGTCGCGACGAGGTGGATGTGGTCGTCGCCGTGTCGTACGGCCACCCACCGGACGCCACCTTCGTCGCCACGCGGTGCGAGCCCGGTCCGTGCCATCAGCTCGCCCGCGATGGACGCCCACTGCGCGTCGGTCAGCGTGGGATCGTCTGGCGCCAATCGCACCGAGCAATGCCATACCGGCCGATCCGGCGCCCGTTCGCTGAAGCGAACGGGATCCATCAGCGCGTCCGCCAATACCCGGACGTGCCATCCGCCGCGGCCGGTAGGGCTCGGCTCCAGATGGCTCCGCGGGCCTGCTGACTCCCAGGCCGAGACAAGCCGTGGATTGACGTGCTCTTCGCGACGCCCCGGCCCGTAGAGGTACTTCAGCAGCCCGACCACGTTGACGCCGGCCGGATGCACCCGGGCGATCACTCCAGCAGCCGCCGCAACTCAGCTAGCACTGCGTCGACTCGCTCGACTGAGCGTCGGCACACATCGATCGCCGCTTGGGCATACTCCGGCAATACGCCAGTGCTGTTGAACGCCGCCGCGACCTGGTTCACATTGGACCCGAATTTATTGACCGCAGCCCGCGCCGCGAACAAATCTCGCCCGAGTCGGCGAAAGATCAGGCGATCTATCCCCGAGCTGGATTCTTCCCTGGCGGCCGCCAGGGCCACTTCCGCGCAATAGCCTGATGCGGTCAACCCGGACTCGGAAGCTGCGCGCGACACCGCCGCAAACTCGTCGTCATTCAGTCGGACATTTACTCGGTTGGTCCGCGCTGGTGACCGATGCCGGCGATCTCTCCCGCGTCGCGTCGTCTCGTTCGCACCCATGCCGTGATGCTGAGCATGGGTCGCTGGCGACTCCGCTACCAGCGAATGACGCGTCTTTGCAGGTTGACCGCGCTCGGTCGATCTGCCGACATCCGGTTCCCGGATGTCTATCTTGCTCCGCCGCTCCTCCGGCTCACGGCGCCGAGAAATCACCAGTGGTTGGCCGGCGCGCACGACTCATCAAATTCCTGCGGCAATGAAGATGTCGTGTGCCTGTGGACAAGCGCCTCGCGATCTGCTTATTGGAATAGAATTCAGGTATCGGCCACTGCGACGGAGCTGGCCTTCTCAATTCCTTCTTCCAGTCCGAAAGGATAACCATGTCGGAACCACGTTCTGACCCACTTCCTGCCGATGCGATTGAAGAGAATCGACCGGGCGACGATTCTGTGCGCAACGTCGAAGCGCCCGGAATAAGCTCGCCGGTGGTCGAGCCGGTCGGGACCCTCCTGATGCTGCCGGTCGATGAGCTGGTGGCCAATCCAGACAACATCCGCGACGAGTCCAGGGCCGACCCGGGGCTGGTCGCCAACCTCAAGGCCGACGGCATCGCAGGCCTTCTGCAGCCATTGATCGTTGTCGAGCACCCGGAGAAGACCGGTCATCTCCTCATCGATGGGCACGACCGGCTGGCCTCGGTGCTGGAGGCGGCGAAGACGCACCCGGATCTCACACATGTTCCGGCCATGCTCCGTCCCGACCTGGCCGACAAGGGTGCGCAGATCGTCACCATGCTGCGCACGGGGCTGCACCGACGAGCGCTGACCAGCGTCGAGGAAGCGCGGGGTGTCCAGCAGTTGGTTCTCGCAGGGTTCAGCCCGCGTCAGATCTCCCGGCGCACGGGACTCAAACCGCGACAGGTCGAGGACGCCCGGGCTGTCGCGGAGCTGCCCACCGAGACCGCTCAGCGGGTGGCGGCGCATGGTCTGGATCTGCACCAGGCGAAGGTGGTCCAGGAGTTCGCTGACGACGACGAGACCGTAGCCCGGTTACTGGAGGCAGCCGAGCGCGGCCCGGTCGCCTTCGAGAGGCAGGCTACGCAGCTCCGCAGCGACCGCGACGAAGAGGCGCGACTGGCCTCGCGGACTGCCGAACTGGAAGCTGCGGGGGTCGCTGTCGTCGACTACTCGGTGCTGCGCTCGCCGGGCTCGACGGTTGCGACGCTGAGCTCCCTGCTGCACAACGACGAGCCGCTGACTGACGACAGCCACGTCGGCTGCCCTGGCAAGGCGATCGCGCTTTACCAGAGCTACGACGGCTGGCATGAAGTCGCGTGTTGCCTCGACTGGCGGAAGCACGGCCACAAGCACCGGCACGAGTCCGATCGCCCGGCCGGTGGGCCGATGAGCGCCGAGCAGAAGGCCGAACGGCAGCGGGTCATCGCCAACAACAAAGCGATGGACGCCGCCAACGAAGTCCGCCGGGCGTGGATCACCAACCTGTGTAAGCGGCCCAAGATTCGCGGTGCCGCCCGGTACGTCGCGGAGACGCTCACCCGCCACCCTCGGTTCCTCGCGCGCTGGACCCAGCGAGAAGCACCGCTGCTCGCCGAATTCCTCGGCACGTCCCCTGGGGAGAGCCAGCCGCAGATCCCGCCGTCGGCCAACGACGCGCGCATCACCGTCTACGCGCTCGCCGCTATCGCAGCCGCCCACGAATCCGAGATCAGCAGGGACAGCTGGCGCCACCCCACCGACGCGACCACCCGCTGGTACACCTTCCTCGCCACGCTCGGCTACGACCTCGCCGACGTCGAACGACTCGCTGTGCCGGATCCGGACGACGCTCCGGCGGACGACGCAGATTCGAGCGACGCAGACACCGACGGCTCAGCGTCCGAAGTCGAGACCGGATCGGACCGACCGGATCTCACCGTCGCACCCCCTTCAGACGCCGGGCTCGCCCAAGCAGTGCCGCACCTGACCGTCGTCCCAGACGCGGACGCTGACCCGGGGACGGCACCCCACCTGACGGTCGTCGCGTACTCAGACGCCGAGTAGCCCAGGAGTATCGCTGCGCTACGTGACACGGTCGCACCGCTTGCCTACCGGGCGGGCAGGCGATGCCGCACCATCGACACACATGCCGCCAGTGACCGGGCCAGGCGGATGGCCGCATGTACATCTCGAGGCCTAACTCGGCTCGCTGCGGCCGGCCACGGCGGCCAGCCGACTCGCTGCCGGCAGTCTCGACACCCGACTCGCTAAGAACGGTTACGACGAGGAGAGGATCCCGCCGATCGGCAGCATGCCGGGCTTGCTCACCCTCCCGCGCGAGGACAACGCCAGGGGCCGGCGGTGGCCGCCGGGAAACGCCTAAGCCGTCTCTCGCCCAAGATTCGGCAAGAAGGAAGCCTGCGCGGCAACTCTTCTTATGAGCGTTGATCCCGCCAAAGGTCCGATGTGGATACGCAGCGCACACGCGAGACTCATCCGACACATCCGTAGCCACCAGGGGGCGCATCGGTGTTCGGAGATTCCTTCGAGAGTCTGGCTGAGGAGAGACGTCAGTTCGACCGGGCGGCCCGCCGCACGATGCGGGGCAGGGTGTTCTGGCTAGCCGCCGTGCCGTTCTCAGCCGTCGCGTCCGGGCTCACTCTCGTCGCTGCGCTGCTCCACCCCGACGTCCCACGCTGGGGCGTGGCCCTTGTCTTCGGTGCGGTTTTGGCCTGGAGTATCCGGTCGCTGATCCGCAACTTTCTGAGCGTGAGGGAGCTAAATCTCGCCTGGCAGCGGTTCGTTTTCCGAGAGGCAGTAGCGGGCGGTCGGGGTACTTCGCCGCGTTACCCGCTTCCGCGTCCCCTACGCAGCGAGCTGGACTACGACGAAGTGGTGTTCGATCGCAGCCCAGCGTTCTGGCACGAGCTTGTCGAGGTATCGATCTACCCGATCGGGCAGCTTGCGGGTACCCAGTACCGCCTGATCTTCCTGAACGAGCGGACGTTCGCCGTCACGTCGATCGCTTATACGGACGTGACCGCTGTCCGCCTGGATCGCCACCGTATGACGGCCGACCTGGTCCTCACCGTCGGAGGCGAGCGTCAGTCGTTCAACGGCAGCCTGATATTCCTGCGCGGGATCGACGGCCTGATCCGAGACTGCCAAGCCGTAGCTCCGGCCGCCGGCGTGGCAGCGAGCAAGGGATCAAATTCGGCTGATGCTGATGAGGGTCGAGCTCGGCACGTCGAAACGTCGAGCTAATCGGCTCTTCCTTCGCAGTTGGAACGGCGCCGGCAGCAGTTGCCCCGCAGAGGCCGCGACCGCACCCCGCACCCCACTTGCTCAGCGCGGCGTGTTGACGACGAACCTCGCAGTAACGTGCGCGGTCAACCGTCGCTGGAGCGAAGTCCTGCTGCATCTGGGCCAGCGCAGGGTGGGGCCTGAGACTAGGCGCCGATCGCCCAGCCACCGCTCTGGGTAGCTGACCGCACCAGTGCGTTGACACCCGCATAATGCCGACGAGCGGATGTTCTGTCCAGGGCAACCGGAAGCGCGGACGAACTCTCGCGCCGAGGAGAGTGCGTTTAGCCCCGCCTACGCCGATCGGCGATGTTCACGATTCGCGCGCTAATCAAGCAAGTTGAGTTAAGACTAGCTTGCCGGTTGGGAACCACCCGTTGCCCATCGGCCGCATATGGCCGAAGCGCCCGATGCTTGGTTTGGTGTCTGAACGGAGTAGTTGGCACGGCTCAAGCGGTGATGCTGCTTCAAATTCCGAGCGAAATTACGAGTGAGGCTTCACGCAACGGGCCGAATCCGAGTTGCAACCTCTCGGGTTCACGCTCCCACTGGCGCGCGACTGAGGGTCGAAATCCTAGAAACTGATTGACTTGAGCTGTGTCCCATTGAGAGCCGTAACAGACCGACCATTCTGGGCGTAGCTGCGCTGTGTGTATTGCCTCGGAGAAGGTCTGAACAGCTTCGGCTAGTCCTGGCGCTACTCCACTGCGCCATCCCGATGGTACCTGTAGATCTGATCCGCCAGCCTTGATGGCAATTGCGTGCTGCCGCCAGTCGATCATCAACCTCAATTCTGCACCAATAGTCCCGCGAGGGTACAGACCCTGGACTATAACAGTCTCAATGTAGTGTGGCGATTCCAGGCCGCGAGAGACCGCATTGAGCGACCACTCATTCGCGCCCGCTGCCTCTCGAAGTAAAGTCCTCACTTGTAGCTTCAATAGGCTAAATCTCGCAAATGTGCTTGTCGCAGATACTGTCCGTACCATGACCCCCCCAGTGGCGCGCTTAGATGTAGGTCGAGTCTCTGACGTCCGACGAATCTAAATTTCTCGCTACTTCAGAAATCGCCTCAATTGAATACGGTGTCGCCGAGGGCCTCATTTTTTGTCCACGAGATATCAGTTGTCTCAAGGAAGCTCCGCCGTCGCTGTCGATCCAATCCGCCAAGACGGCCTCCCAAAGTGTTGCGCGAACATCGGCCCAGAAAGAAACGGGCCGCTTTGGAAATTTGGAAACTAATGTCGATACCTGATCACTTTGGATCTCGGGAAAGATTGTTTCGACGACCGGCGCCCGGCCCTCAGCGGTTGGAGTCCAAGCGTAGATACGCGTACGCCCCGGTCGCATCAAGGGGCCATATAGCGCCGAAGGATTGTTTCCTGTAATGATTATTGGGACCCGCTCGCACGCCGCGCCCGCAACAGATGTCGGATAGTCACATAATGCCATTAATTGCCCGAATACTACCTGTCGATTAACGGTATATTGAACCAAGCTTCCCCAATCGCCGAGTACGGTATCTAGGTCGTTGACCACCAGTACACCCCTCTCCGTCCGTGTGCCGATGGCGAGATACTCGCGGCGTATCAGCTGCGCTGGATGGCCAGCATTCTCGCTTTCCAGTTCGCCGGGGCTGATTATGGAGGTTCGGAGCCCTAGTTCCGCACATAGATGGTCGATCTGGTAGGTCTTTCCTTCTCCGGCTGGCCCGAATATCCCAAGGATTAATGGGCTTCCCGTCGGAGCTACGACAAGATTTCCCGCCAAGTGGGATTCAACTACGCGGCGGAAGTCTGGATCTATATAGACCATACCTATTCTCTCTCCGACTCGATGCGCTGCACCCTCGACTTCAGATCGTCCAGCATTTCACGCGATTTGGGCCCGGCCCTCGGAGCGTCGTTACTGGGTTCCGTACTGGGCGCGTCCTCTACCAGGTCCGCACCGGGAGGAAGATTAGGCTTGCGATCCCCTGTCGTCGCCATTGCGTCGAGCCTCGCTTTGAGGTCACGCAATAACAGTTTTGACGAGCCGCCGTCCGAGGGATTGAAATCGAGACTCAAGTAACTCGATTGCAGCTTAGGCTTGACATATTGCAACTCAGGCGACTGGGCCACAAGGCGACGAAGTGCCTCTTGGCTTGCGCGCTCAAGTTCTTCGGTTCGCAAGTGCAATCTTTGGGCCTCGGATTGACTCTCGTACGCAATTTGCTGATTAATCGCCGCGAGTCGAACCTTTGAGGCTTATTCAGCCAAGCGGTAAAAGTGTAGGGCGATGACCGCGGAGATCGTTGTTGCGAAGGTGTCGATCGGCCGGCGGTAGTCGGTGTGAAGTATTCGCCAGGTTTTGAGGTTGGCGATGATCTGCTCGACGACGGCGCGGATGGCGTTGACGTTCTTGTTGAATTCTTTCTCCCAGTCGAGGAGGTCTCGGTAGGGAGGCTTCTTGATCGGGGTGAGCATGCCGTTGCCGACGTAGCCTTTGTCGCCGGTCCAGCTCGCCGGGTCGACGGAGTCCAGAATCCCTGATTCTCGGAGACAGAAGGTGTCGTGCCGGGATCCGGGAATCGGGTCGGAGATCCAGGCGAGATGCCCGTCGAGGGTCGCGGCGACTTGGACGTTCATGCCCGTCGTTTTGCGCTTGCCGGAGTACAGGTCTGGCCGGGATGCCCATGACCAGCACGGGAGCAGGGTTCCGTCGACGAGGTACTGGTCACGGGGATCGAGGTCCTCGGCGGTGGGGACGAACGATCGGAGCGATTCCTCGATGATTCCTGTCATCGCGGTGATGGCGCGGCTGATCGTAGACTGGGAGACTCTGTAGGTTTCCGCTAGTTCGGCCTGAATGCGATTTCGGCGCAGGTAGGCCAAGGTTACGACAACGGATTTGAATAAGCCGAGAATCGGTGGCCATGGCTTCCTCGCCACGGGTCGCTCCCGAGTGATCCTCGCGCAGAGGTCCTGAATCTCGTCGTGCGTCAGACCAGTGATATTATGCAACTTAGACGGTCCGTTTTTGTGAGAACTAGTTGTGGTAAACCAATTCTCTCAACGAACGGGCCGTCGCCTATTTCAACACGCCGTCAGACAGGACCCGAGCGTTCCCTGAATAAGCCTCTTTGACTTCCCTTCCGAAATCCAATTGAATATTAGCTTTTCGATCAACGTCACGCCCGCCGTGAAGAGTATTGCGCCGAATTCAATCATTTCCTCCCTTTCTGTGACCAGTTTTGCTTTCCGGGCTGAAACTACTTAAACCAGTACGAATTTTGCTCGGATTCTACTTGCGCTCAAATTTCGGAACAGCTGCGGACGTTCGGCCGTTAGGAAGCACGGCCCCCAGGTCCAGAGATGGCGGGCTACGGATTGTGAAGGTTGGGCTCCTTGCGAGCATCAACAGCGGGTCCATATGAACGCACCTTTTCGTCCCCCCGCACCCTAGGTCGCGACTTGTCTGTCACATTAGGGCGACGGTCAGCCTTCAGGTGCGACGTCAGATCGCATAGGGACTTACGGGCGGCGAGGGCTCGCCCGGATGGCTTGCCCGGCTGGTCCGAATGGCGAGGAGATTCCGTGCTAAAGCAGGGGCCCCTCATTCGAACTAGCCCCCCGTTTAGGGGCCGCTCGGGCTGAATGCGGCCGAGGGTCTGAGTGCGAAGGTGTCGGACGATTCTCTGGCGTTGATCCGCAAAATTCGGCGCGACTGGGGTGCGCCGACAGGTCGCGTCGGTTCGCCATCATTAGGAGCGCGCTCTCGTGCCGCATTGGGCGCCCCAGGTGCTCTTCGCTGTCACTCTCGCAGTCAGGCTAACTGCCGTCGACCGATTCCGATGCCGACCAGCGACCGACCCTGGTCTGGTCCACCTACAGGGCTGAGGCTCGGTCCGAGCGGCGGCCATGACCGGCTCAAAGTTGTATGGCTGGATGCCGCTCAGGGTGGTCAAACTGCGCGCTGCTGGCGGTCGAAGCCGGTTCGATCTTTTCTGGGCGGGGGAGCGACGTCGTTCCCGGGGGTGGCCGTGACGAGACAAGAACCTTTGTATTGGGTTGGTCCTGTGTCGGATCCGGACAAGTACAAGCTCATCGAACTGCTGGGTAGCGGCGGGGAGGGAGAGGTCTGGTGAGCGGTCTTACCGCTCTCGAGCGCCGGCCGCTGTGTCTGCGCCGTGAAGTCGATGCCGACGTCGAGTACGGAGCGTTGGGAAGACTGGAACGCCCACGTGCGACTTCTCCAGAGTCTGCATCATCCGGGGCTGGCGCGTGTCACCGAGGCGTTCTACGGGTCGGGCCGGCACCGGCGGTCCGAATCCATGGTGGCTGGTCAGAGGTTGACTCCCGATAGTGCGGCAAGCTGGCGTTACATCGTGATGCCGCTGGTCGAGGGACCAACAATCCGCCAGTGGCTGGATGCAAACCAGTTGCAGCCGATATCCCAGCGGTTCGCCAGGCTCTCGACGGTGGCCAGCGCGCTTGACGCCATGCACTCGGGCGAGCAGACGCCGATCCCAGCCGCGCACGGGGATGTGAAGCCCGGCTACGTCGTCCTGAGCGTCGACGGCCCGAGCGTGCTGGTGGACCTGGGTCTCGCTCGAATTTCGGACGCGTTCGGCCGCGGCGGCCTCACTCCTGCTTACGCGGCTCCCGAACTGTTCGACGCGGGCGCGAAGGCGACCCCTGATGCCGACAGATTCGCGTTCGTCGCCACCGCGCGACGCCGGTCATGGCCCCAGGCTCCGCCCGCCGCAGCGGCAGACGTTGGATGTCCCCATCGTGCCAGTGTCTGATCGCCGAGTAGCACCCGTATCGACCGATGACGACGAATATCTGTCGCGCGCAGCGCGGGCAGCCTAGTCCGTAGTGTTCGTCGGAATAGTCCATGCCGACGGTGGCCCATAGCGTGTGTCCGGCAAGGCGAGGGTGACCTGAAGCCGCTGCACGAAAGCGGTACCGGTGCGGCCGGCCAGCGACTCGGCGGCCAGACGGTGCAGGGTGACGTAGGCGTCACGGGCCGGCCGAGCGGACGAGGTCGTCGGCGTCACGGTAGAAGACCAACGATCGGGCGATGTCCGCAGCGAGGTCAAGCGCTTCTTCGCGGTCGTCGCCACGGGTCTGCTCGGCGATCGCGGCGATACGTGGTATGGCCGTGGTTTGGCTCGTCAGTTCTGATCGCGTTTGTTGGCTCGTCGGGAGGCTGTGACGACCGATGATCCGGCCGCCTGGGAATGGCTGGCTCGTCTCCTCCGCAGTGACGCCCGGATCACCCAATTGCAGATCGCGCGGCGTCACCTGCACGACGCAGCAGACGGAGATCACCCGGGAGGCCGGGGGTACGGAACGAACGCGGCGCCCTACCGGGCACCACGCGGGACAACCTCTTGGCTGACGGCTGGCGCTTGGAGGAAGCCGGGCTCTTCTACGAGGCGGAGGCGATCTACCGCACCGCGCTCCGGGCCGCATTGCCGGGCGCGCAGCGGGCTGGCCCGCGCCTACTGGCGTCAGGGCCAGCCTGAGCTCGCGCGGAGGCTCCTGCGGTTTGGCGTCGAGCCGGACGGCCAGGTCGGCGAGAAATGGTCCGAGCTTTCCGGCGAGTAGACCCCACGATCTACGCTCCCCGGGTGTTGCCAGCGGACGAAGGGGGCGTCGGCGGGTCAGCGGGCTCAGGAGGTTCCTCCGGGTAGGGCCGCCGACGGCGGCCCGTGCGTCCGTGCGGTCCGGGCCGATTGGCTGATGGTCACCATGGGTGAACGTCGCGCAGCATATTGCTGCGCCAGTGGTTACCGTTCAATGTCGACGGACCGGAGTTGGGGCCATGACCGGTGCAGACGGCCACCTCGGGCATCCGATCCAGACGGCACCGATCGAGATCACCATGGGCCGAATCGCCACGGTGGTGCGTGCCACGGCAACGCTGACCGCGGTGGGTTGCGGCATCGCAGGGGCAGGGCCACCTGCGGACTGGCGGTGGTTGGTGCCGTCGCTGCTGCTCCTGGTGGGGTGGACCCTGCTGTACTGCGCGGTCGCCTGGCGACGAGGTGTGCTGTGGTGGATCGCACTCGGTGACCTCGGGCTGGCCGCAGGATTCTGCCTGGCAATGGGGCAACTGGTCGCCACCGAGGCGCTTCCGCGAGGCACCGGATGGGTCGCGATTCTGGCGAGCACCATCGTGATCTTCGCTCAGACCGCGTCCGTCCCGGTGGTCACGGTGCCGGGCGGTCTGGTGGTGGCTGCCTGCTTCGTCCTCGGGTCCACCTGGGCGGCGGTGGACGACGACGGGATCCCGCAGGCCGTCACGTTGGTCCTGCAGATTGCTGCCGGTGCGGCGGTGACCGTGATCGTGACCCGGGCGGGGCGAGCCGCGGCGGTGGCCTATCACGACCTGCACGTGGCAACGCTGGACGAACAGATCGCGGACGCGCGGCGGGCGGATGAGCGCGCTCGGCTTCGGCGCCTGCACAACGGGCCACTGACAACGCTGACAATGGCCGTTCATGCGGAGGGACACCCGGATGCGTTACTGCGCCGCCGGGCCGCAGCCAGCCTCGATGCACTCCCGGAGCAACTCGCTCAGCACCAGCCCGACGTGCCCGCGGCGGAGCCGCTGGACGAGCGGCTCGCGCAGGTACTGATCTGGAACGAGCCGTTTCTGCGCGTCTCCACCCGCCTGGAGCGATGTGTGGTGCCGTCGCCGGTGGCGCACGCGTTCGGGGAGGCGTTGTCGGAGTGCCTGGAAAACGTCGTTCGCCATGCCGGAACTCCGAACGTGGCGGTCGACCTGGTCGAGAGCGGCGGGTCCGTCCGGGTCGAGGTAGCCGACGACGGGTGCGGATTTGATCCTGAGGCCGTCCCGGCTCACCGTTTCGGGCTGCGGGAGTCGGTCCGGGGCCAGCTGGCCGCGGTGGGTGGCGCTGCAACGGTGTCTTCCGCCCGGGGGCGCGGGACGCGTATCTCGCTGGAATGGCACCCGTCCGGCCAGACCGTTGATGCGGTGGATCGGCCTTCGGCGCCGGCTCCGGTTCAGGAGGTGAGACGGCGCTACGACAACGGAGGGTTGTGGGCCGCCATCGTGGTGATGCTGGGTTGGCATGCTTTCAGCGCGCTGCCGACGACGCTTTCGACCGCGGGACGCCTTCAGCCGCCCGCAATCGGACTCGGCGTCTGGCTCGCCTATGCCGTGGTCGGCATCCTGACGACGGTCGTGGTGCTGGGCGGTCGCGAACAAGGCATCGCGCTGACGGCTCTGATCCTGCCGATCCTGCTGGCCGGGGTGTTTCTGCTGGCGGTCCGGAGCGACGGTGGGACCTGCCTGGACCCGGCCAGCTGGGGTTTCGCGTCGGCCGGCTGGTTTGCGCTGGTCGCGTTGTGGCGAAGGCCGTTGCCGGAGCTGCTGGTGGTGCTCGCCACGATCTCCGCGGTGGCCTTTGCGAGTCTGGTACTCGCCGATGCGCTGGATCGGATCTCGCTGGCGCGCTTCGCGATTGTGAGCTACGGCATCGCGTCCTTGCAGGTGGCGGTGCTCGTCGGCAGCCGCGCGCTGACGGCGGAGGCGGGGAACACCGCTCAGGTCCACGAGACGCGAGACAGCATGACGCGGCGCAGAATCGTCGCGGAGGCGTTGCACGAGGCGCGGCAGGCACGCGCCGGGTCCGTCCAGCAGGCGGCCGCTCAGCTCCTGACCGTCATCGCGCGGGGCGCCGTCGACCTCAGCGAGGCGGCGACTCAGCAGCAGCTACGAGTAGCGGTGTCCCGGTTGCGGCGCCTCACCGTCGAAACCGAGGATGTCCCGGATCCGCTCCAACGTGAGTTGCGGGCCTGGGCTGACGCAGCTGAACGCCGCGGTGTCGAGGTGGATCTGCAAGCTCCGTCCGGCGTGGTGCCGCACGTACCCGCCACCACGCGCAGAGCGCTGACCGATCCGGTGATCGAGGTGCTCGCAGTGGCTCAGCGGCACGCGCGGATCACGGTCGTTGCGTCGCCTGCGGCGGTCACGGTCGGGATCACCGCGGACGCGCCCACAGACCGTCTGCACACAGTGCTGCAGGAGTCTGCGGCACGCAATGTCAGCATCAGCTGGGAACCGATGGGGGAGATGGCGGTATGGACGCAAACCCGGTGGACAGACGAGTGACCGTGACGATCGTCGAGGACACCGACGTCGTCGTCGCGGGGGTGCGGGCCTGGCTCGCGGACGATCCGGAGCAGCGCGCTGAGGTCATTGCCGACGGCGCCACGCTGGAGGATGCTCTCGCGGGGCCCGGCCGGGACGCGGACGTCATCGTTCTGGACCTGCAACTCGGTCCGGAGCTCATGACCGGGCGCATCGGCGCGCTCAGCGACGCCGGCGCCCGCGTCGTCGTCTACTCGGTCCACGTGGAGCCACTCATCGTCCAGTCGGTGCTCGACGCCGGCGCCTGCGCCTTCCTGGACAAACGCACCGAACGATCACTGTTCGTCGAAACGATTCTGAATGTCGCTGCGGACCGCCCGCACATCACGCCATCGATGGCCGGAGGCATGCTCCACAACGTCCGCCTCTCCCCGCGCGAACGTGAAGTTCTCACGCTGCTGTTCCAGGGGATGCCGCACGCCTCCATCGCACGGCGCCTCCATCGCGAGAACTGTCCTGGCCGGCCGATCGGTGTCGACACCGTCAAGCAATACCTGCAACGGGCCCGGGCGAAGATCGCCGCCAGCGGCCGGCCGTGCCGGTCCAACTTCTCGCTGCTCGCCCGGTGTATCGAGCTCGGACTCGTCCGCCCGTCGGAGATCGCCGACTACCGCTCAGCGGCCGCCGAGGACGAGTAGCCGGATCCGGCACCCCGCGTGACCCCTTGAGAGGGGACTGTCACCGCCGGCCTCGCTCCCCGACGCTGGGCGGCAGGCCGGCCCGGTCGGCCGGAAGCGCGGGCACCGGAGGGGGAGCGACATGGCGAAGTGTCTCCGTGGGCTGGTTGTGGCGGCGTTCTGCATGCTGCTGGTTCAGTTTGCTGTCCCGGCTCGTGCGGCGGGTCCCACCGCGACGCTGAGCCGCACATCCGGCCCGGCCGGAATGATGGTGATGGTCAGCGGTGACGGGTGGCCGGGCGACGACACGCTGATCAACGTCATCTGGGACGACGGCGGTGGCGGACCGGCAGCGAGCGGACGACAGGACGCGGACGGAAAGATCAGCTTTGCGTTCGCCGTCCCCGCCAACGAGAGCATCGGCAGGCATACGGTGACGATCACCGACCTCGCCCACGCGAACTACGGCTTCGTCGACCTCTCCTTCACGGTGACCACGGGGCCCGCGACCGAGTGCCCCGCGACGTTCATCGGCGCGCACGGGCTCAACGAGGGCAGTGAGACGAGCATGGGCGAAACAGTCCAGTCGGTCTGGACTGAATTCAACCGGGCGCAAGACAAAGAGTTGGACATCGCGCCCTATCCGCAGACGCAGGTGATTCGCCCGAGTAACGTCGCCGAGGTCCCGCGATTCACTCAGCAGTTGCTGACCATCGAACCCGCGGTGAACACGGCGGCAACCGCCATCGCCGACAAGATCGTCTATCACGCCCTGCGGTGTGGCAGCCGGGCGCGAATCGTCGTGGCCGGCTACTCGCTCGGCGCATGGGCCGTTGACCGGGCGTTACGGCTGCTCAAGAACACTCCGGACGGGAAGCTGGCCCTCGCCTCGGTCCGCGGTGTCCTGCTGCTCGGCGACCCGGCCTTCCCGCGGCACCTGTGCAGCACCTCCAGTTCGTCCAGCTGCCGAAAAGGAGTGGCCACCTTGCTCGGAATGGGTTACCGGACAACAGCCGAATATCTCGACAATGGGGTGTCCACGCTCAGGGTCCGTAGCGTGTGTCTCTCCTACGCGACGTCACGCGATCCGGTGTGCGGGATGCTGCAAAACGCGGACCTCTCCTCCGACGCGAATTGGGCGACCCACGGGAAATACCGGGAGAGTGGCGCGACCACGCAAGGTGGCGCCTTCCTCGCCGGGCTGGTCTGAACAGCACTGACCGGGACTGAAAACAGGGGTGAGGTATGCGAGGACGACCGCTCGGCCTGCTGGTTCGGGATGAGTGTGAGAGTGGGCTGATCGCCGCCCGAAATCCGTCCACCACCACGGGTGAGACCGTCGCGGTCTTCGAGTCCGTGCTCCGCCGGATCAAGGGTGCTGAAGGAGACCGGCGGCAGCAACTGACCGGAGAAGCGGTCCCCGCACTCACGATGTACGCATCGCTCCAATTCGCCGATGCGCTCCTGTTTCATCTGGAGCGTTCGGCTGGTGACCGGTCGACGCGGGCCGATTGTGCGTCCCGCATTCTCGACCAGACCGGACAGGTGCTCGCCCGGATGGAGGGCCCAGGAATTGCCCGGTCGGGGATCGCGGTTCCCGCTGCCCGGCGGCAAGCTCTTCGTCTGCGGGCGCGGGCCTACCTCTCCCGGGACGACGATGGGTCTCGGGAGGCGGCGCTGGCCGCCGCGGAGGAATCGCTCGCGATCGTCGTCGATGACCCGACGCTCCGAGGCGACGCCGGAGACGCAATGCTGCATATTCTGTGCGGCGAGATCTGTTCCGCCACCGATCGCGAACACGCCGCACGACGTCACTACCGGGCGGCGTTGGATATTGCGGCCGACACCGGGAATCCGGACCTGGTCAACTATGTCTTCGAGCGGGTGATCTGGTTCTTCCGGGACAGTGCAGCGGCCGGAGAGATGGAGATCAGCCCGGTCGTGGCCCGCCTGCAGCGTCATCGTGACCCCCGGATTCGCACGATCGCCGCCCTCCACCGGGGTGGGATGCGGAACCTGGTCCCGGGCAGCCAGCGGCGGAACTTCACGCTGGCCGACATCGTGGACGACCTCGTCAGCGCGGGGGAAGGCTTCTCCGGGCTCGGTGATCAGCAGAGCGCAGGCGACGCCTATCTGGATGCGGTACGCACTCTGCTCACCAAGGGAAGTGCGCAGAAGTGGTGCCGGGAACGGGCGCGGACGCTGATTCCGCAGGCGAGGACCGCCTTTCTCGCGGCGCAGGACCAAGCCGGGTTGGCCAAGATCGACATGTGCGATGCGCAGCTCAGCCTGTTCGACGCTCAGGACGAGTGGCTCGAAGGACGCGACTCGTAGTGTCCGGGAGCGAGTCGTCTCTCGACCGCGCACGCCGGCTGATGCGCAGTGCGCAGGTACGTTTTGCTGCCGTCGGCGATCCGGTCGGCGCGGCGAACGCACAACTCCTGGACGTCGGCCGCCCCGGCTCGTGGCGGGCGGCCCCGGACCGGTGGCTCGATGACTGCATCGAAGCATTCAGCGCGATTGAGGCCGCCAGGAGGACCGAGATCGCGCAGCCCGAGGGCCGGATAGCCCATAGCAACACCGCTGGATTGCTTCATCTGGTCGCGTTGCAGCTGCATCAGTCGGCGGACGTCCTCGGCGACGATCCGCGTTGGCCGCAGGCGGTGTGGGCACTGGAGCAAGCGGTCAAAGCGCGGGCTTTCCAGGATGAACTCGTGACCTCGGGCGCATGGTCAGCGCTGGTGGCCCGTGACGAGCGGCTTGCAGCTGCGGTCAGGGTCGAGGAATCGGCGCGCCTGCCCGACGGGTATTACAGCGAATCGGTCCTGCGACGCGCGCGGATCGCTCAGAAGCACCGCGTCGAGGACCTGCAGTCCGAATGGCGTGGCACCGGCCGGCACGTGCCCGCGGTCGGCGCCGGCCCGGTGTCGATTGAACGCCTCCGTGCTGCCCTCCGGGAGGGCGAGGCCTACCTTGGGCTCGTCGAAACCGCTGACGGGCCGTTGTGGATCGCGGTCAGCCCGGACGCGTTCTCGGCCGGCCGGGTCGCCACCCGTCCGGCCGTTCGAGGTGAACCCGACCGGTCTCCGCTGTCCATTCCGGTGACGTTCGTCGCGCTCGTCCGAGAGGTCGTCGCGAGCGCCGACACGCTCCTCGTCTGCCCGGAAGGCGACCTGATCGCGGTTCCCTGGCAGCTGCTGCCGAGGGCGGCCGGCCGTGACGTGTGCGAGGTCGTGGCACTCGTTCCGTCCGCAGGAACCCTCGTCCACCTCAGGGAACTCGGCCCGCCTGCGATCGGGTCGGTGCTGTCCTACCTCGGCGTCGCGGACGATGCGGCCGCCAACGTGGCTGGCCTGAAGGAGCTGGGATGCGTTAATCGGGAAATTCTCAGTGTGGCCGAGCGGTTCCCGGCGGAGCGCCGGCGGGTCATCACGAGCGCTGCGCCGAACGCTCTGCATCGGATTCGCGGCCTCCCTGATCACTTCGATGTTCTGCATCTCGCGTGCCATGCCACGTCGCACGGGATTTTCCTGGGGGGCAGGTGGGTTCCGCCGGTGGAGCTCGCTGCGACCCGGCTGACCGGGACGATCCTGTTCGTCACCGGGTGCTGGGCCGGAGCCTTCGACACCAACGATCACAACGAAATGACGGGGATAGTCCGGCAACTCATGGTGGTTACCCGCAGCCGGGTTGCCATCATCAGCCGAGACCCGGTGATCGACGCTGCCTCGCCGTTGTTCGCGAACCTCGTGGTTTCCGCGCTGCTCGGCAAGCGTCCGGACGCCGACGCGCTGCCGTTTCCGGGCGCCCCCAGAAATGTCGGGCAGGCCGTCGAATGGGCTCGGCACGTCATGCCGGACGTCGATGAGGCTGACATCGACGACCTCGTCCCGGATCCGCAGGTGTTCATCGATCCGCGCTCGCCCCGGTGGTGGTCGCCCTGGATGGTCTTCGGTGATCCCCGGATACGGCTGGTGGAGTGAGATGAGGGAGAGAAATGTCCTCCGATCCGTTGGAGCTTCAGGTCAAACTTGCCTATCCGGGACAGGCTTGGGACGGCGCGCTGGCTGCCAGACTCCCTCGCCGGAACGGCGAGATACCGCTCGGTGACGGAGCGGTACTTCGCTTCCGCGGATATGAACCGCCGTCCCGGGGTGGGCCCGATACCGGCGAGTTGATCTTCTTCGTGCTCGGTATACCGGCGGGGGTGGCGAGCAACTTCATCGCCTCGGCGCTGGCCGATCTCTTCCGGAAGCTGCGGCCGGAGAACTCGTTTACCGTCACCGTGACCGCGGAACGGGACGGAGGCGGGCGAGTGGAGGCGCAGTACCGCGGCGTGTCCGACGACCTTGATCGCCTCACCGCGGTCCTCGATTCAGTGCGAAAGCCTTCACCGTAGAGATTCGCGGGCCGGGCCGGGCCGGGTCGCAGCGCGGAGCCAGCGGCGGGCGGGGCCCATGTTCCTGTTAACGGCCGGATAACAAGTCCGCCCGGACCGTGATGGCATGCGGTTCCTTTGATCAGGGGAAGTTGGCGGTCCGAGATCAGGCGGCTTTCAAGACGTCCCGCAGCACGTCCTCCAGCGTGGTATTGGCCAGCGCCCTCCGCAGGGCGGCCTCCACATCGTCGTACACCGCGGTCATCGCCGGCCCGATGCCGTGGCCCACGACGCACTCGGGGTCTGGTGTCGAGCGATGCAGTGCGAAGACCGGTCCCGGTTCGATCGCCTGATAGACGTCGAGCAGGGTGATCGCCGCCAGGTCCCGGGCGAGCATCCAGCCCGCCCCCGCCCCCCGCCTTGAATCGGCCAGACCGGCCTTGCTCAGCGTGGCCAGCACTGATCGATGACGCGGACGATCTCGGTGCCGCAGATGCGGCGTTGCGGTCAGCCGCCGCGATCCGCGATGCCGAGAATCAATAGGCCGCGGAGAGCGAGGCCGCTCGCACCCGCGAACTGGTGAATGCGTTCATCACGATTACCGCGATCGAGTCACCCTCTCAGATTAGAGCGTTGGTAAATATACTCATCTAATAGGTTCTGCCGTCCTGCGGTGCAGGATGGCTCTGTAGCGGCTGGCGGGTCAGCACTCCACTCATCAGGCCCTTGAGGTCTTGCGGCAGACCGTGCGCCCGTTGGTCGTGAGGAGACGAGACAGCTGATGAGATGACGTGCCCCGCCGTTGGTGCGGTGAGCCACTTGACTATTAGATCGCTGGCGTCTCCTCCAGGCTGCCACCAGGCGTTTCGGCGGAGCGGGAGGTGCAGGGATGATCTGGGTCGGCGACGACTGGGCCGAAGACCATCACGACGTGGAGATTCAAAGTGAGGACGGGCGGCGTCTGGCCCGGGCGCGGCTGCCCGAGGGGCTCGAGGGCATCGTCCGGCTCCACGCTCTGATCGCCGAGCACCTGCCGGCATCCTGGTCGGATCTTGATCCGCAGGAAGCGGCTGGGCGGGTGCGTGTCGGCATCGAGACCGACCGGGGTACCTGGGTGCAGGCGCTGCTTGCGGCGGTTTACCAGGTGTTTGCGATCAACCCGATGTCGGTCGCCCGGTATCGGGAGCGGCATTCCACGTCGGGCGCCAAGTCCGATCAGGGCGATGCGCATGTGCTGGCCGAGATCGTCCGCCTTGATCACGCCCACCACCGCCAGATCGCCGGAGACAGCCCGACCGCGGAGGCGGTGAAGCTGGTGGCCAGGGCCCACCAAACGCTGATTTGGGACCGCACCCGGCAGGTGTTGCGGCTGCGCTCGGTGCTACGAGAGTTCTTCCCCGCCGCACTGCAAGCCTTCGACGATTTGGCGTCCGGCGAAGCCGTCGAGTTGCTGGACCGGGCACCCGACCCGGATCGGGCCGCGCGGTTGTCACGGTTGACGGTCGTCGCGGCCTTAAGACGGGCCGGGCGCCGCGACCTGGAAGGCCGGGCCACCGCGATCCTGGAAACGTTGAATGCGGAGCAACTGCGTCAGCCGCGGCCGGTCCAGAACGCCTACGCGGCAATCGTGACCAGCCAGGTCGCGCTGATCAACACCTTGAACATCGAGATCGCCGAGCTCGAGCGGGTGGTGGCCGAGCATTTTGGCCGCCACCGGGACGCTGAACGCTATCTGAGCCTGCCCGGGCTCGGGACCGTGCTCAGCGCCCGGATCCTCGGCGAGTTCGGCGACGATCCCAAGCGCTACGTCGACGGCAAAGCGCGCCGCAACTACGCCGGCACCTCGCCGATCACCCGCGCGTCCGGCAGCCGACGGGTCGTGCTGGCCCGCTACGCCCGCCACCGGCGTTTGGCCGACGCCGTGCACCAATGGGGCCTTCTGCGCGATGCGCGGCTCACCCGGCGCTCGCGCCTACTATCAAGCCCTCCGCAAACGCGGCGCCGGACACCAAGCCGCGCTCCGGCAACTCGCTAACCGCCTCGTCGGAATCCTCCATGGCTGCCTCAAAACCGGCAGCACCTACAACGAGACCACCGCCTGGGCACATCTCCAGCCCAACCCTTGACACCGAAAACATGGGATGTCTGCCGCGGCCAGCTCATGGTTGTGGCGGGCGCTTGCGGCTGACCCTAGGCTATGGCTACCTCTGCTGAGTCTCGCTCTGACCATGCTGTTCTCGATCTGGCCGTCGCCGCTTACCTGGGTCGCTACCGCGGGATGTCCCGACTGCACTCGGAATCCGATCTGCGGGTCTACCTACGCTGGTGCGCCAGTGAAGGCCTCGATCCGCTGGCGGCCGTCCGTGCGGACATCGAGCGCTACCTCCGCTGGCTCCAGGACGTCCGCTGCTTCCAACCGTCCACGGTGTCCCGGAGACTGTCGGTCGTGGTGGGCTTATACCGCGTCTGCGTCATCGACCAGGTCCTGGCCCACTCGCCAGGCTGACTACGTCCGCCGACCACTCGTCCCGCCAGAATCGCCGACGCTCGGTCTCGGGCACCTGCAGTTCGAGGCGCTGCTGACCACAGCCCGGCTTTCGGCGAACATCAACGACTTCGCGCTCATCGCCATGCTTGGCCTCCTGCGGTTACGGATCTTCGAAGCGACCGGAGCCAACATCGCCGATCTCGGAGAGGGGGGCCACCGTGTCCTGCGAGTCCGAGGCAAAGGAGGCAAGGTCGTCCTCGTTCCACTCCCACCCGCCGTCGGGCGATAACTCGACCGCGCCGCCGACGAACGATCCGCCGGACCGATCCTGCGCAACACTCGTGACGACCGGATGGACCGGCACGCAGCAACCCGCCGGCTCAAACACCTCGCGGCGACCGCCGGGATCCGGATGCCACGGATGCACCCGCACATGCTCCGCCACACTTTCATCACCACGATGCTCGACGCCGGTGTCAGCCTCCGCGACACCCAGATCGCTGCCCGGCACGCCGACCCGCGCACGACGATGCGCTACGACCGAGCCCGCAAGAACCTCGACCGCTACCCCAATTACATCCTCGCCGCCTACATGGCCTCCGGTACGTAACACCGGCTCACGACCGTGCCGACGAGCAAATGTTCTGCGCAGAGCAGTTGGCAGGTCATGCTGGAATTCAGCTAAACGCCACGTTCCCTTGTTGCATCGATCCTCCATTCTAGTTTTATGGACTACCCTTCTTTGATCGTTAATGGTTGCGCGTTGGCTGCGTCGGTCGCAGCGCTGATCCTGTCTGTCCGAATATCGACACGCCAATCCGAGCAGGTTCGACGCGCCAACCAGTTGCCGATCGTCCTATCTCATTATCGGGAGCTCAGGACCAACGGCTTCGTCGAGCGCGAACTTCGACTGCGGGAAGAGATCTCAAAACATAGTCCTGACCTAGGCTTCAAAGGGCTCCCAGCTTCGTTACGGACCGACGCGTATGAGGTCTGCCTGTACTATCAAGACCTCGCATATGCGATCCAGCACTGTGGCGTGGACGAAGCCCTAGTGGGGAACTTCGAGTACCGGATGCTCGCGGTTTGGGAGGCGGTCGCGCCTCACATCGAAGGTGAGCGAGTACTGCGCGACAGCGGCGACGACGTTTTCATGGCAAGCCTTGAGAACCTGATACGAAGAATAGCGCGTAGGTCGAATCCTCCCTCAGGTAACGCAAGTGCAGTAAAGGAGTTGATCCGAAGGCAATTCTTGGACCGGAGTCTGTCCGGGGTTGGGCATCAACGTGCCCACCGCGCAGGCGCGCAATCAGGCAACCCTTCATAACACGTAACTTTGGACGCAGCCTCCGCGTTACTCAACTGCCACAGAGTTCGCGTTGGGATGATCGTGAGCGGGGAGAAACGTTGGGCTGTTGCGGGCACGGCAGTCGGCCCGGAGCGTGTGTGCTCCGGGCCGACTCGTGTGGCGGGGGTGGTTCAGCTGCAGTAGTTGTAGTCCCAGCAGTCGTTGTGGCGCTTCTTGTGGTGGCGGCGACGGGGGCGGCAGTCGTAGTCGTACGAGTAGTTGTCGTTGCAGTAGTCGTACGAGTTGTCGTAGCAGCCGCTCATGTCGTCCAGCCTCCGAGAGCTTGTTCGCGGGGTGTGTTCCCCGTCCTGGAACTAGATTCGCGCACGATGAACGTTGGCGCGTTCCGGGCGATGACGCCGGCAATGTTCGGTTCCGAACACTCGATCCGACGCACTCGCCTGCCGCTGATCGCTCGACGTTGGCGCGGTTACACGGTTCTGGCAACGCCGGCCGGAGTGACCCGAGACCGCTAACCTGAATGCCACCGTGCGGAGGCCTCCGTGGACATCGACGTTCCGGCGCTGATGACGCTGCTATCGCAGCGCCGGTCGCTGTTCCACTCCGAGGCAGATTTTCAGCACTCCCTTGCCTGGCAAATCCAATTAGCGCACCCTGACGCCGAAGTACGTCTGGAGACTCGCCCGCTGCCCAAAACCCGTCTGGATATCCTCGTCCTACACGGCGATCAACGGATTGCCATCGAGGTCAAGTACCTGCTGCGACGGTTGCGCGCGACGATCCGCGGCGAACTCTTCGACCTGCCCGACCACGCGGCCCACGACTTCAGCCGCTACGACGTCGTCAAGGACGTCGTCCGCGTCGAACGTCTCGTCACCGAGCGCATCGTCGATGCTGGCTGGTCTCTCACCCTGACCAACGACCCGCTCTACTGGGAGCAGGCCCTCCGCTCCGACCGCGTCGACGAGGCCTTCCATCTGCATGACACCCGGCCTCTCACAGGGTTGCTGGCCTGGCGGCCCGGTGCCGGATCCGGGTCGATTCGCGGACGCGAAACTCCACTCGCGGTAGGCGGTGCATACAACCTGCAGTGGCGACACTTCACCACCATCCCGAACGCCACTGGCCGCGGCACTGAGCTGCGCTACTTGCCCATCCAAGTGGTCGCCGGACAGCATCTACCAACCGTCGACCTCGCAGAACCGATAGCTGCCGACGGCCATCCGGCCCCGCCCCCTCCGGTCGCACCCGTCCCGGGAGCAATTACCGCACGAGCAAGCGTCACCGCGACTGCTCGTGATGCCGCCTACCTCGCCGCGGTCGAGGCGGCAGCCTCGTCCCGTGACGGAACCTTCACCATCGAAGACGTCGTCGCGCTCGCCCGCCGGCACGGATCCACCTATGCCGACAGCACCATCCGCACCCATGTCAGCTCCTACATGTGCCGCGGAGCACCTGCCTACCGCCCGATCCCCGGCCGCGACCTGATCCGCATCGACCGCGGCCGCTACCGCTTGCCCACCGACTAACAATTCGTTTGCCCCGTGAGCAGAGCTGTCGGGAGCCAACCTCTTCGAATCGAACACTCCCGCGCGGGAATACGTCGGAAGTTCGTGGGACGGACAAGCACCCGCTTCTGCCGCAGAGCGCCAAGCGACTTGTTGATATACCAGGTCGCCTCGCAACGATGAAAACCGGACTGCCTCGGCCGTTCTAGCGGCTGCGCTTCGGTCTGGCGGCCGCGCCGCATCGCCGTTGCACCGCGTGATCTGGACGGGGAAGCTAGTTAGCCCAGCACCACTGGACCGCGACCACGGAGGCCGGTGTGGCATCGAGTACCTACGGCAGTGGACAACCCGATCCGGGCCTTGAGGCTCAATTTCACGCCGAGTGCGATGAGGCGGTCAACGCCTGCGCCAAGCTATCTCCGCCGTATCATCCGACCGCCTGGATCGCCATGGTCGCTCAGTGGGGCGCGTCCGAGGCAGCACGGCGACTGGTGGTCAGCGGAGACGTCCAAACCGGCTTCGGCCGTCTGGTAACGGCCGGTCGGCCAGAGCTGACCATCGAGTGGATGATGCTGGACCCGAAATGGGACCCGCTCTTCCGCGACCAGCGTCGTGATGCTGCCCGGTGGCGATTACGGCAGGCCGGCATCGAACCGCCAGATTGAGCTTCGCGTCCACGCCCACCCTCACAACGACATCCGCACATGCCGCCGATCGCTCAGTATTAGATGCCGCATTAGACCGATCGGCATTGATCCCGCGGCCGGGTCTCTTTAGCGTGCGGTGGCCAGTACGGCGTGTTCGTACTGGCGGCGCTCGAAGGTGAAGTCCCGGAGATCGCGGTAGTCCCAGGGGCGGTGTCCGGTGCGGTAGTTGGACCAGACGACGGTGTCTTGCGCGATGGTGACTGTGGCGGTGAAGGGCCAGCAGCCCCAGTCGCCGCATCCGCAGCCGAGGAGCACGGTGTCGCCGTCACCGAACCAGCTCAAGACGGGATCGCCGAGGTAATGCCGGCTGGGCCAGCGCACCTCATCCTGCGGCAGGCCCGCGTAGCTACCGGCCAGGTCGGGCTGCCCCTCGCGCCGCGCGCGGGGAAGCTCGACCGTGCGAATCAGGTCTGGCAGCGGAACGCCGTTGAGGTGAGGAACGACGGTCGGGATTACGCCGACACCGAGTTCCTGTTCCGCTATGCGGAATTCGATGCGTTCCACAATCTGCACGGTAGCCCGGTGGCCTGGGTATGCGTCTAGCCGATTTCGGTGGGCGATCTTCGCCGCGACTTGTGCACCCAATTGTCACCGACCGAGCTCGTGGCCACCTCAAGAACTCGCTAGGCGAGGAAGGCAGTGATCTCCGCGGCGAGGCGTCGGGTGTCCTCACCAGCATCGATTTCGACGTAGGTCGACGCTTCCCAGGCGTCTGGCTCGTAGCCTCGGGGCCCGCGGAGGACGAACCTTAGCGATACGTGACCGCGCCCGTCGTGTGTCGCGTCGATGCGGAGGTTGTGGTCGAGCGACTTCCAGCTGCGAATGCCGTCCCAGCCGGCGTAGGACTCGGCCAGCTCGGCTGCCCAGATGTTGAGCCTGTCGCCGTCCAGCGTGCCGACCATCGTGGTCGCACTCGCTCCGACGTCGTCGATCTCGCAGAGAAAGTTGAGCACCTCGTCGTTCTCTGGTCTTCCAGCGGAGTGGATAAGCACGCGGCCGCGGCTTCGGCCCGGCTCCGCCGAGAACTCGATGCCGTCGTCCAGCAGTCTCATCACGGGCCGAGCTTCCCAGTCCTCGCCGCCCGGATCGACCACATTTCTCAGGAGCGCTGGCACTGTCGCGATGGCCGGAGGGTCACTACGCCACAAGCGCTCGGTCGTCGGTGCACGCTACCGCCACGACCTGGGCGGGCAACGTCCGCTGTTGCCGCAAGGTGTGGTGGTCAGTCGCGACTCGCGGACGTCCAACCCGCCGTCCGCGGGGCGACCCCAGTGGCCGGAGTCGGCATAGCGGCGACCTTGCTCGCTCCGTCGTGACCGCCGTCCTTGAACTTCACTTGTAGTGATGGCGCCCGCCGTCTGGGTGAACTCGTTAGGTAGTCGGTACGTGTCAGGTGACGACTATCAAGGTTCCGGGGGAGGCGCGGTGGCGACGACCGGCGATGACTTAGGCGTCCGACTGTATGAGCTGCTTGCAGTGGCGAAGAACCATCTGCCCGAGGTCTCGGGGCAATACAGGGTCGCGCTCGCCGCGTTAGACGGCACGGGCGACAGAGCAACTACGGCGTTCTCGCGTCCCGCCGAACTGGAGGGGGGGCTATTCGGGCCCGTGTATCAGCCGCTGGCCGACCTTCGAGAGGAGCTGTCCGGAGCGCTGAGCACAACAAGGGAGAACCTTGACCTCACGGCCGATGCCCTGATCCTCGCGACGCAGGTCTACGCCGACGGTGACGCGGAGGCCGCGGCGGAGTTCAACCGTCGTCGCATGGATCCGGCGTACGGGGAGCCTCGCCCGGATGAAAACGGAGTCGTACCACCGCCGGGCGCGTCGGGTGGTCGGCCATGAGCTACGCCGATTTGATGCGGCACGCGGCCGACATCCGCGACAAAGCCGCGCTTGAGACGATCAAAGAGCAGCGGCGGCCGCCATACGACAGGACTGGCAACCCGAGGACCGCCGACGAACGCCGCGACACGCTGGCCGCGTCACGAAAGATCGTTCTCGCGCAGGGGCTTGCTGAGATCCCGTCGCTGTTCCAGCCGTTCGCGGAGATGCCCGACCCGGCCGGCTTCCTGCCAATGCGGGACCGCGCCGATGACCTGGCCGCAGCCTTGTCGGGCAGCGCGAGGACGACGAACCCGCTCTACGAGACGATCTACTTGGCTTCACTGGCCTACTCCGAGATGGCGGATGTGCGAACCGCCCTGGACCGTTGGCACGGCCCTGCGGCCAATGCCTTTCGCGCGAACTTTCTGTCGCCGTTCCCGTTCCGGCTGGGCAACCAGTTCGTGATCGCGTTGCTCGTGCGAGGCGCACTGGACGCCGAGCGCGAGATCTGGACCAGGGCCCGGACCGACATCGACCAGATCGCGCACGGCACTATGCACGCGCTGGACGCGCTGGACGACTGCTCGAAGTTCGAGTGGACGATGACCTTCACGGTGCTGGCATCGGTCGCCGCGACCGCTGCAGTCCCCTTGTCGGCCGGGGGCTCCCTCGCGCTAGCGGTGGCCCTGGTGGGCGGTTCCAGCCAGGTGATCGCCGCCTATGCGCCAGAGGATCCGACCAAATCGCAGTACACCGGAAAGACTGTCGACGCTGTTTTGGACAACATGCGCGAAGCCATCACTAAGTTGCGGTCCGGGATCCATCTGCAAGAGACCAAGGTCGCGAACGTGCTACGCACGGCGGTGGAGGGGATGCGTGGACGACGCGACATTTTCGTCGCCCCCCGGCCGGACCTCATTGCGGCGACGAGGGCCACTATCCGAGAGGACCTCGGCGATGCGTCGTGAGACCGATGGGTGAACTGGCCGATCGCTTGGACGGGATGACGGTTCGGGTCACGCTTCCGGACGGATCGTTGTCGGCCGAGCTCGTCGGGAGCCGTGCGGTGACGGTCTCGTTCCCGCCCGGCGAGTATGGACGCATGCCCGAGCCTGAGCTTGCCAGGCGCCTGGCGCAGCTGGCGCGGCTGCTCGTGGCTCGTCGGACACCGGAGTACTTCCGGATTCAGTCGGAAGTCACCGGCGAGACGACCACCAAGGAGCCGCCCGCAATCGGGCGGCGCGATCAGGAGTATGCGGCAGCCCGCGACGATGTGGTTGCTAAAGGATTGTCGGTTGACGGGCGGATCCAGGTCAGCGTGCGGGGGATGCGCGAGTGGACGGTCTGGATCCGGCCGGGCACACTGCGCTCGTTGTCCGAGGATCAGTTCGTCGGAGCGGTCGGCGAAGCCGCGGGAGATCTCATTGCCGATCAGCGTGACCGGATCCGTGCCGTCGCGGTCCAGGTCTACCGTTGATATGACCCGGAAGGACACCATGCGCCTCGTACGACGCCGCACGGCGTGGCTGATCGCCGTGGCGATCGTGGCGATCCTGCTTGTTGCGGGCGTCACCACGGCTCTCGTTCGTGCGAAGAGCGACGACCCAGTCGCGAACGGCTGTGGGCTCCCCACCGCCGCCCCTCAAACTCCGGCCGTGCCTGCGAGCGAGGCGCCGGGAGGTGGTGGAGTAAAGGTCACGGAGACCGCGTTCAGCCCGACCGAGGGTGACAATGGCGTGGGCATGGCTGCAGTCGTGCAGAACACCAGTAAGGCCCAGGTCGCCTACCGCACCACGGTCACGTTCGCGATGACCACACCCGCCGGCCAGAACGCGCTCTACCCGGACGCCGGGCCGGACATGGTGATCGTCATTCCGGTGCTCCTGCCAGGCGAACACCTCGGTGTGGCCAACTGGGCAGGTCTCTACCCCGACTCGCAAGGCACTCCCGCCGCTCCGGGAACCATGACGGTGACCGTCAGCAGCACCCATTGGATCGACCGCGATACGGACGAGGGCCGAATCTTCCAACCCGTAGGCACGAAGAACAAAGGCATTCAGCGCACCGATCCTGAGAAGCCCACCGTCGGCAACGCGCGTGTCCTGGTCACCTCCTCCTACTGCCGGGCCGTCGGCCGCCACGGCGTCGCCCTACTCTTCCGCGACGCTGGTGGACGCCTGATCGGCGGCACCCGCATCGTCGATGCCTCGATCAGCCTGTGTCGGCCCGGAACCCGGGTCGACGGCGATAGCGCACGCACGATCCAAGGCATCCCCACGGCCGCCGACCTCGACCGCACCGAGACCTACGCCTACTGCGACATCGTCGAACCGCCAGCGGAGCCCAGCGGATCGCCCATCGGAATCAACTACGTCTAAAAACGATGTCTCGTAACTCAGGCGGAGTGACGCCGGCCCGGTTCGAGCTCGGAGGTCATCCAGCCAGAGCGAGGTTGTGGAGCAGCGCGACGCCGGCCGGGTCGTCTTCAGCGTGCGGGCGGCACGGCGGTAGTCGCGGAGGATCTTGTAGGTCTTCATGCGGGCGGAGCAGTGTTCGACGGCGGCTCTGACCTGCCGGTGCTTGGTGTTTCCAGTCTTCCTGCCAGGCGGGTAAGCGTTCCCGCCCGCGCGCCCGCCGGAACGGGATGATGACCTCGGGGTTGCCCCGGTAGGCGCCGTCGGCCACGACCGGACGTCCCACGAGCTGCTCTTTCATGCCTGAATCGCGGTAGGCGATCGTGTCGTTGCGGTTGCCTGGCTGCGGGTCACCGACTGAGATGACCAGGCGGGTGTCGGCGTCGATGGCCACCTGCAGGTTGGTGGAGTACCGGTAGTTCTTCGAGGATGCGGCGAGGGTGTGGTCGCGGGTCGGGACGAGGGTGCCGTCGACGATCGCGACCTGATCGACCCGTCGCTTACGCACCGGAGCCAGCGCGAGCAGCGGTCCGAGGGTGTCCAGCGCCCGGTGGACCGACGAATGAGAGACCCCGAACAGCGGCCCGAGCTGCCGCATCGTCAGATTCGTCCGCCAATAGGTCGCGATCAGCAGCACACGATCAGGCAACTCAAGGGCTCACTGCCGGCCGGGCCGGCCGTCCTGGATCTCCTCGCCGCCATGCTCGGCGACCAGCCGCACCAGCGCGCGGAACTGAGCCTGGGACAGACCGGTGAACGGCTCGACCCATCGACGGGACGCGGTGATGACCGGCGACGACACCCGGCCATCCTCCACGATGGCCGGTCGCCAGACCTCACCGGGTTACGAGACGTCCTCTAGGCGAGAAGCTTCACCGCCACGGCTGCTGAAAGGCGTTCGGCGGCAGAACCTGCGACCAATACACCAAGCGGGCATTCGTGTCGCCGGTGTCCGGGTCGTCGGCGCCGAGGGCTCGGGCCTGATCCGCGCGGACCCCAATAAGCAGGTTGGCCGCGCGCCGCGGATCGCCGGTGTTCCCGATCGCTATCGCGTGCCACTGACGGACCTGCAATGTGATGCGATCGTCGGGTCCGCATACCCAGGCGACGTCGTCGATCAAATCCGAATAGAGCTGTGCCGCGGTGGGATGGTCGGCGCTCTGGCTGACGTAGTTCGCAAGAGCGATGCGGTCGTTAAGAACGTCGACATCCCGGGAGCCCACTTCCTTGCGGCCCGCCTCCACCAGTTCAGCGTAGTACTTCGCCGCGAGCCGCGGATGTCCGGCGAGGCCGGCGCACCTCGCGCGGTTGCGCTGAACGGTGCGTACCCCGAAGTGGGTTTCATTGCCGGAGCGAACCATCGCCTCGAAGAGGCGTTCGAATTCCTCGGCGGCCGCCCGGTAATCCTCCGCCCGCTCCAGAAGACACGCGAGCAGCCACCGCGAGCGAAGCGTCAACAGATCGTCCGGCCCGAGAAGGTTCGTGGAGCGCGCGACGCAGTCGCGCGCTAGTACAGTCGCTTCCTCTAGCTCGTCCGTCCGCAACAGTATGGCGCCGAGGTTGCGCTGGGCGTGGATGGTGCCCTCGTCGTCCGGACCGTGTCGCCGCAGAAACTGGGTCACCAATTCGCGATGCAGTATGAGCGTCTGCGGATCGTCGGACTCGCCAGCCCAGTGGGCGAGCTGCTCAAGGTGCCGCAGCCGGGCCGACTCGTCGGTGACGTCGGCCAACAGCTCCCGGTACAGAGCGACAGCCCGCGCGGGGTCGCCGCTATTGCCGACAGCATCCGCGTGGGTGGAACGGTAGAAGAGCGTGGTGCTGTCTGAAGGACCCAGGTGTTGCGTGCTCAGACGCACGACGTCGGTCAAGATTGTGGCGGACTCGGCAAACTGCCCGCCCTCCAGCAGGATGGTGCCCAATGTGCCGCGCGTGACGATTGGCTGTTTGTCTCCCTCTTCATAAACATGAAGGCGCCCGATCAGTGACCGCAAGAGCTCGATCGCGCGCGCTCGCTGGCCAGCACGATCCACATGGACAGCCGACTTGTGTATCGCGAAGACTGTCACGGGATGGTCCGGCCCTAGCGCCGCAACAGCGTGCGCCGCGATGTCCTCAAGTTCGGCCGCCGTCTGTGCCTTGTCGGCGCCTTCCCAGCCCAACCGATCAACTAGCGAAACCTGACAACGCAGCGTGTCGGAGTGGTCGGGTCCGAGTCCGGCGAGACAACGTTCGTACAACCCACGGATACGCGCGATTGCGGCGGTCCAGTCCCGGCTCGGTCCCCGACCGAGCGCCATGGCCTCGTCGAGTTCAGACTCGATTGTGTGTGTGCCATGTTGCTCTGTGCTCAACGTGTCCCCCAATGCCGCAGCCCGGTTCGCCCTTCATCTGAGCATCCGAGAGATCAAACGAGATGCGGGCGGGGGAAGGAAGCAACGTGCGGAGCGCGGATTTAACTAAGCGGACCACCGAGGCCGTCCGTTCGGTCAGCGGTTCGTTGGGAGGGGGCCCAAGCGCTGTCTGGCGGGGATTCGGGATTCGCCTTCTTGGGCATTGACAGCGGGACCCAGTCGGCCTGTGTCGTCTTATGACTCGTCAATTGCCGGTGGTTCCAAGTCTGACAGTACGCCTTGATACCGGGCGGTCGTGCCCATCGCGCGGAGGAGTGCACCGACGAGCTGTTTGGTGATCGCGCCGGGACGCTGGAGCAGTTGGGCGCGGGTGACGAGGACTGCACGCCGGTAGACATCGTCGGTGTAGAGAGGCGCGTCGTCGAAGTCGAGCCGAAAGTCACCGCGGAGGAAAGTCGGCTTGCCACGCAGGTCGGTGGCGGCGACTGCCAAGGCCCAACTGCCAAGGTATCCAGCCTCAGAAGCCGAAGCCGCGACCATCCCGAGGAAGCGGCGGACGGAGGCGACCGCAGCGATGTCGTATACGACCTGGGCAGGGGCGGTGTCGCCGAGGGGATCCCGCACCAGGATGCTGAATCGACCGAAGAAGACGCGCAGACCGCCGTCCTCCCGGATCTCCAACTCAAGGGCGTCTTCGCCTGTTGCAGTCTGTAGGCCGCGGCCAGAACCGAGATAATGGTTGGTGCGGGCGATCCCGTCGGCCCGCGGCGCCCCTCGGCCCAGATGCAGTCCGGTCAGGTCGGGGTACACGATCCGGAACTCGTTCGTGGATCCGCCCACCTTCGCAAGTACCGTCTCGATGTCGCTGGTGCTCCCGGCGTCGATAATTCGGTTGACCTTGTCGCTGAACGGGCCGTCGGCGACGACGTCGAGTAGCAGTTCTGGGTGCCCGTTGATCGGCTGCGCGACCAGGAACAGGTGCGACTGATTGCGGCGGGCGGCCGGGATCGGGTCGCGGTCGATCTCGTACTGCAGGAGGGCGAGGGCATCATCCTTGGTGAGCCGGCGCCGCTCGTGGAGACGCCGGATCTCTAGATCGGACAGGACGATCTTCGTGGTATCTGACCGCCCGTAGTACCGGCCGTCGACCATGTGCGGGGCGTCCGGGCTGGCTGGTATCTCCACGAGCAGGTAACCGCGGGCCGGGTCAGCGGCCGAGCCGATCTCTCGGACGCTCACTGGCAGGGGCGGGTCGATCAGCGTGCTGCGGGCGATCTGGTCCACTTTCTCCGCCAGGCCCTTAAGCGGCTGTGGGGCCAGCATCATCGTTCTGTTGGTTTTGTCCTCCTCAATCCCGATGGCGAGGGTGCCGCCGTCAACGGCGAAGGAAGCGAGGTCGCGCGCCAGCTCCTTATTGCTGCCCTTGCCAGGGGACAGCTCGCGCTTGGCATCGAAGTAATGAGATTCGGTCAGGAGGCCGTCGTGGATGGCCTGCTTTAGGTCTTCCTCGGTCCGGGGTAGCCAACGCGAGGTCAGCGCGGACAGGCGAATCGGCTGCACGGCGTCACTGTGCCGGACGAGCGAACGCGACGCGAGTTGCTGATGCCAGACCAGCCGAAGTTGTAATGGGGAGCATGACCGCTCGCTCATTTCTGCGGCGCTACGAGGCGAGACGATCAGGTCGTCCCGTGAGGTGCAACCGGCGTCCGCCTACGTGTCCGCTCGGCAGAGCGGCCGGCGAGCAGGACGAGGCAAGCAGCCTGGTCCGCTGACGAATCGACCTTCGGTGCATCGAAGCAAGATGTCTGAGGCGCGACTGGGGCAGTAGAGGCGGGAGCGGTTGCAGTAGCCACCTTTCGCTGGGTCGATAGCGCTGCACGCGGCTGTCCGGATGGTCGAGGTGTTTGGTGCGCGCGGCCCATAGGCACGACCGCCCTCGACATTTGCGCAGGACAGCCTGGATATTGACGCGGCGCTCGTCCGTATGTCAATTGGGTCACACGCGTTGTGCGCTGGCAGCATCCGCGGCGAGCCAGCGGATCGAATTCGGGCGCGACCACGGGCTCACGATCCCATCTGTGTGCGCCGCGATGACTGCTGCGCCGGAAAAGAAATTAGATGACAATGCCATCTTCAACGACGCGTCGCGCCGGCGCGCATCGCCGTCCACATTACTCACTCCCTTCGGCGCTGCTCGGTGCGCTGGCTCTGCTTGCGGTATTCGCTTTATGGGTCTCAACCACTGGATCGTCGCAGGCGGCGGAGGACGCTCCAGGCAGCAACGGCGCTCCCGTGGCGATCGCATCAACGCCGGCCGGTGACGGCTATTGGCTGGCAGCGGCAGACGGCGGAATCTTCTCGTTCGGCGCCGCGCGCTTCCACGGTTCGATGGGCGGGGCCCGGCTTGCCGCGCCGGCGGTCGGGCTCGCGGCGACCCCGGGAGATGGCTATTGGCTGGCTGCAGCCGACGGCGGTGTGTTCGCCTACGGCGACGCCGAGTTCTACGGAGCAGCCACCGGGGTAGGGCTGGCTGCGCCGGTGGTGGGGATCGCGGCGACGCCCTCCGGCCGCGGGTACTGGTTGGTCGCGGCCGATGGCGGAGTGTTCGCCTACGGCGACGCCCAGTTCCACGGCTCGATGGCGGGTCAGCCTTTGAATGCTGCGGTCGTCGGGATCGCCGCTACGCCGTCGGGCAGCGGCTACCTGCTAGTGGGGGCCGACGGCGGCGTATTCGCCTTTGGCGACGCTGCTTTTGAGGGTTCGGCCACCGATCTGGGCCTGGCGCCGGTGGTGGGGATCGCGGCGGCGCCGACCGGGGGCGGGTACTGGCTGGTGGCTTCCGACGGCGGGGTGTTCGCGTTCGGGGATGCGCAGTTTCACGGCTCGATGGGCGGCAGCTCACTGTCGCGGCCGATGGTTGGGATCGCCAGTACGCGTGAGGGTTACCGGACGCTCGCCCTCGACGGCGGCGTCTTCGCCTTCGGTGATGCGGGGTATGCGGGGCGAGTCATCTACTCCGGTCCGGACCCGCGGCCCGCGCCGGTGGATCCCGCCGTCACCGCTGACCTGCTCAGCACGGTGTTCGGTGCCCGATCGGCGGTAGTCAGCGAGGGCCTGCCGTCTTTGAACGCTGCGATGCAGCAGGCCGAGATCACCAGCCCGCCACGTATCGCGGCGTTCCTTGCGACGCTGCGTACCGAGAGCGGATTCCGATACAACGCGCTGGAGGGCGGCTGTACCGCCACCACTCGTACCTACTACCCGTACTGCGGCCGCGGCTACATCCAGCTGACCCACCGTGCTAACTACGATGCTGCGGGCTGGCGGTTCGGCCGCGACTTCGCCGGTCATCCCGACGACGCCCGTAGCCTTGCCTTTAGCGCGTCGATCGCGACTTGGTACTGGACTGAGACCCACGACCTGAACCGGCTCGCCGACAGCTTGGACATGAACGCGGTCACCCGGGCGGTCAACGGTGCTGCGGCGCCCCCCGCCACCCTCCGGGCGCGTTGCGCCGACTTCAAGAAGGTCCTGGACTACTACTACTACTACTACTACCGCGATAACTCCGTGTCCGAGCAGGCCGACTGTGGCTGAGGACGCGGCCACCCCCGAGGACCCGACCACCGGTAATCCGGGTGGCGACGATTCGAGCATCGGCAAAACGGGGCCAGCTGCAGAGAGTTCCGCTCGGACGGAGGCCGGTGGTGCGCACCGGGCGCCCGCTCCGCGTAAGCGGCGCTCTCGCATCCGCGACGCGGCAACGCTTGGCCTCATCCTGACCGTGGTGGGCACCCTGATTGCGATGGCGGCGCTCGCTCGGGACTACTTCGACCTGACCGCCCCCACCAGACGCGGCCCCGGAGGCGTGGCGCACTCTCCCGCCGAGTCGGTCACTCCGTCCACCAGCACCGGGCCGACCATCGATCCCGCACCTTCCAGGTCAGTCCCCACCGGGGCTGATCGTCGGACGCGTCCGACGTCACCATCCTCTGCGTCGGGTGCCGAGATCCCACCGACCGACCCGGAGCGGGTCGCAGTGCGCACGTCCTACAACCTCGGCGCGGGCGAGGGTGCGGTCGACCGGGTGCTGCGCGCTGGAGGCAGCATCAGCCAGGACTTCATCGCAGCGACGCCCACCGTTACCTGGGGCGGTGTGATCGCCGGCTGCAACCCTCAGCTCAGCGGCGGATGCGGTGCCGACGGCAGCAGCTTCGGCACCCTGACACTGGAGATACTCGACGGCGGCCAGACGCTGGGCGCCGCAGTCGTGGATACCTCGAACAATCGCACCTCCGAAGGCCGTTTTGACCATGAGGTGCAGGTCACTCCTGGCGGCCGCTACACGCTGCGCGTGACCAACACCGCGGGGAAGCCGATCGGGTTCTACGTCAATCGGCCGCCCACCGGCGACGACCTGCTCACGACAATCAGCAACGCCTTCCATCCCGTCGACAACGGGCCCAGCGAACTGGACCTGTGCGCGCTCGTTGACAACCGTCCGTGAACTGACCGTCCGTGGAGGAAACGGGAAGTCCGAACCGATGCGCTCCGTGCGGCGGTTACCTCACACGTCGCTACCGTCGCATTGGGGGCCCTGTTGAGGGTGAAGTATCTGCTCGGCGAGCTGTTCGGGATGGTGTGACTCCCGGTCGGAATTCTGCGCCCGTCTCCCTTGCAGGATCAGGGGGATCGGCCGGCCGGGGTCGGATGACGAGCGCGGCCGAGTCGGCCGGGTAGTCGGGGGAGTCGATGTAATCAGCGGCTCGTCGCCCGACAGGCGACTCTGCAGGCCCTCGGTCGGGTGTTAGGTGTGTGCGTAGCCGAACGCTCGCCGGCGAAGCGGCGAGCGTTCGGTCGGTAACAACGATGGCTTCCGGTGTCTGGCTGAGCACCACTGCTCGCGTCGAGCCGTGCCGAATTCCGGAAGCGGGCCGGGCGCTGGCGGGGTCCGGCTCAGGTGAAGGGCCGGTCGCGCCGGTGCGGGCTCCGTGGTCAATGGCGTCAGCCGGCAGCTGGTAGATCGGCCGCAGTCTTGCGTCAGAAATGCCCTGCTGGAACTGGTGCTCGCGGCTGGCATCGCCCAAAAAGCGAGTAGCCAGTCCGGCGGCGGTGTCGCCCGGCTCTGTGCGGTAGGTGAAGCCGCCGACGTCATCGCTGGGGTCGCTGAGTGAGAGCAGCGATCCCTGTATGAGGGCGTGTGAATGGTTGTCGCCGGCGGATGCCACCGTGAATTTGCCAGAGCCGGGTGCGGGGTGTGGTCCGTCGAACGTGGTGACGACGGTGAGAGCGGCGTCCGCGCGGCTCGGTTCCTTGGTATCCAGGAGCGCTTCTCGTGCGATCGATACTGCTTGCTCGGCGCCAACCAGGACGGCGGCGCGGACGGCGACTTCCGCCAGGTAGCGCGCCGCGCGCCGCGCGCGAGGAGTGGCGGTTGTCGCAGTAGCAACGACCCACGCGGTATGACCCGTGTCAGGGTTGTGCTGAACGCGGATTGCCGAGGGCCCGGTGGCGGGTGCGCGATGCGCATAGTCGTGTCCGGTGGTCCTCAGGTCGGGCGTTGCGGCGGCTGACTTCCGTGTCTCCTGGCGGTCGGGTGTCGAATTGCCGAACCCGGCATTGTTCGGAAGCCACTGACGCCAGGCCTCCGGCACAGTGCCAACGGCATGGAGATCCACGGTGACGGTTCTGCCGTTCGAATATCTGATCGCCTGGCGACGCCGGTCTCGGTTTGCCGAGCTTCCATATTTGACGAGGTAGAGCACGCCATCGATGCGAACGAGTTCGGGGCGGCTGGCGTATCGGCTATACCAATTCCACTCGCTGCAGCCACAGGCGCCACCTGGGCACTCAGCGGCGTGTTGCGGCGGCTCGCGAGGGTTGGCGGCCGCGTTCGCAGCACTGCTCTCGGTGGAGTCCTTCGGCTCGTCGGGCGGGAACATCGTCTGGACCACACGGACCGGGTTGATGCCTGCCCTCCGTGCGAGATCCAGGGTCAGGCGCTCAACGTGGGTGTGGTCCCGAGGCACATGGTCAGCGACGTCTCGGAGGAAGGCGGCGCCAGCGCGCATCGCCATGACTCGGCCTTCGATCTCGTCGAGCCGGTGGCCCGCGATCCGGTTCTCAAACGGAAGGTCGATGAGCGGCCGGCGCGTCGCCACGAGCTGTTCGACGGCACGCCGTGGTCCTACGGCAGCGACGAGCGATGCGGGATCGTGCTTCGGCGGCAGGACTACGGCGTCAACCGGGCCGACCCAGCCGCGGACCAATTCGTACGCCTGAGCTGCTGCCTTCTGACCACTTGCATCACCGTCGAACGCCAGCAGGAGGGGCGTCTTGGCGGGGACTGCGCGGGTAAGTGTCGCGAGGTGGGCACTAGTGAGCGCGGTGCCGCATGGGGCGACGACAAGCCACGGTTCGGGGAGCCGGGCGACCGCCATCACGTCCGACGGTCCCTCGACGACTAGTACGGCGCGTGGTTCGGCATAGCGATGAAGCTGCTCAGCTAGGCCATACAGGATCTGCGACTTCGTGTACAGCAGGGTATTTCTCGTGTTCATCCACTTCGGATTGGCAGCATCCACCTTCGAGTCGTCAGGAACCCGCCCGAGAAAGCTGACGACGTAACCGTCGGCGTCGCGCACCGGGAAGACAACGCGACCGCGGAAGAGGTCGACCAGGCCGCCGCGGCGACCGCGAAAGGCCAGGCCGGCGTCAAGGACGTCTTCCTCACCGAACCCATGTCGAAGGAGGTGCGCGTAGAGCGCGTTACGCGCTTCCAGGGCGTACCCGACACGCCACGGAGCCTCGCGAGCGACGCTCACTGGAATTGCTCGGCTCGATAGGTATCGGCGGGCGGGTGCTGCCTCGCGCTGGGTGAGACGTGCAACGTAGAAGTCGGTTGCGATGGCGAAGGCCGCTCGCATCCGTGCCAGTGGATCGGCTCCCGGGGCGCTCACGGGCGTAGGCCAGGTCGCTGGTCCAGGTACTCCCGTAGGTAGCGCGCGACCTTGGCTGCGTCGCTGATTTGCCCCTGCCCGCTGTCGCCGGGGAGCACCGAGTACGGGCCGTCCGGCGCGATGGTCCCCGCCTCGGTGATCGAGCGCACCGATGCTGCGGTGGCGGCGGCGAGCTCAGCCGCCCGCGGACCGCGATACCAGGGCAGGAGCCGAACCAATGCGGGCCGGCATCCAACCGCGAGCAGGATTGCCCAGCCGCGCTCGATGCGCCGTACGTCTTCCGGCCCCAACACCCGTTGGCGCCGGGTCGAGACCTGGCGGGTCGAGGTTCCGTACGGGTCGCGGGAGAACGACGCGGTGGCGACGTCGTGCTCTCCGATGAGTGCCGAGATCTCGGAGGTGAATCTCGGGTCATCGATGCCGGCGCCGATGAGTTTGATGGTGCTGGCCGCCCAGAGAGTCGCCATGCCACGGTCGCCCCAGACCCCCGTTCCCTGGGCGTAGTTCTGGAGGATGGTGACGAGGTCGATTCCGCGACCGCCGTAGTGCGAGTAGAGCTGCGGCAAGTCAGCGATAGGGCAGATGTTCGCGGCCTCGTCGAGCACCGCGACCAAGGGAGGGTCGAGGCGCCCACCGCAGGTCTCGGCGGTACGAACACCGCGACGCAGGACCTGGTCAGTGAGTCCGGCTACCAGCGGCGCCGAGGAACCAGCGCCGTCCTTGCTCAGCAAGAAGAGGGTGTCGGTGCTCGTCGGGAACTCACCCGGGTCGAATCGTCGCAGCTCGGCGGCAGATGTAGGCGTGACCCAGGCCATCACGACCGGATCCTGCAGGCAGCGAGCTGCGGTCCGTGCGGTCTCCCAGATGCCGTCCCGGGTCTCGACGGCGCCTTCCTGCCGGCCGCGCAGCGATCGCGCGGTCTGGGTCCAGCCGCGGCGCCGCAGAGCGCGGATGGGTTCTTCGGCGCTGGGGTCACTCAGCCAGTTCTGGACGTCCTCGAGTGAGCCGGATCCGGCAGCGGCGAGGAACAGTGCAGTGAGGAGATCCTCGGCCGCGGCGAGCCAGAAGTCGCTATTGCGGCTGCCCCGGATGGGTTGGACGAAATGCGCGGCGAGACGTGATGCGTCCTCCACCGAGGCGAGCCCAGCGAGCGGATCCCACCACCAGGTCTGGGACTGCCTGGTGATTCCTTGCGGATCGAACAGCCAGACGTTGCCGCGGCGAGCGCGCGCAGCCTGGGTCGTGGCCCAGAGATCGGCGCGGTTGGATGTCGCCAGAACTGCGCCTGGCGCGTCGAGCACCATCGGGACGGCAAGAGACGTGGTCTTGCCGGACCGGGGACCCATCAGGGCGAGAACTCCGTCCTCCCAAGACGCGCGCAGGATCGGTCCGTCGGTGGCTCCACCTAGCAACTGGGTATGGCGGAGTCGGCCGAGAGCCAGTCCGGTGGCCTCCGGCGTAAGTTGCTGTCTCGTCAGCTCGCCGAGTGTTGGACGTAGGCGGATTGCGCGCGCTGCTGCGCCGGCTGCCGCGAGCTCAGCGACATCTGGAGGGCGCGCCAGCGACGGCAGCGGGTCGTCGGCCGACCGACGGTGGCGCTGCCACCATGATCCGGCGACGAAGATTGGAGCGGCAGCCCCACCGATCAACATCGCGGATATGACCCCGACGCCGAGAGGCGGTAGCCCGGGATAGGCCGAGCTCCAGTCGCCGGACAGCAGGAGCTGAGCGAACTCGGTTCCAAACCCTGGCCCGGGGGGAGCGCCGATCAGGACGCCGACGGTGCGGCCGGCTACCCATGCCAGCCAAGCCATGGCGATTGCTGCCCAAACGACCCCGAGCAGCAGGGACGGACCCAGCAGAGCGGCGCCTCCACCCCGAGGAGAGATCGGCACTGGTGGCGGGCCGTTCACGTGTCTCTTCCGAATGACGAACGTGTGATCTGTCGGATCGCTGCGTCGGTGTCGTAGAGGCGGAGTTCTTCATCGACGAGGGTCAACGTGACTGGAAGCCCCGGCCCCTCGCCCGTTTTGATTAGATACCGACCGCGGCCCGGGTGCCGGATCCCGGGGCGCAGTACGTCCGGCGACGCCCATGACGCGACGAGTTCGCGCTCGGGTGCCGACAGGCGGGTGATGAGGCTGACGCGCTCCAACTCGCGAGCGGAGAGGGCGGCGAGTACGACGATCGCGGATCGCTCGACAAAGCCGCGTGCCTTGGCGCGGTCCTCCTGCGTGGGCAACGCCTCGAGGTCATCCAGGCTGTGCGTGATCATCAGGGACGCGACGCCACGCTGCCGATTTAGCCGCGTCAGGGCGTCCGCATGGTCAACCAGGCCAGGAGCGCCGCGCAGCGCGCGCCACAGCTCGTCCATGACGGCCAACCACTGTCGGCGCGGTGCGAGTCCTGCGTCGGCGAGCGCCGCGGTGGCATCAACGGTGGCGAAGCCGAAGCTCCATACCGACAGCATTGCTGCGGCGACGAGTTGGTCGCCGGCCAGCGCGATCCGGGAGATGTCCACGGAGACCGCGGGCGCGTCGAGGTCGATTGGCGTCGTCGTCGGGCCGTCGAAGACGCCCCTGAGCGTTCCGTCGCAAAGCAGCGCGAGCGTGGGAACGAGATCGGCGGCCCGGGCGCGGTAGTCGGCTTCGCCTCCGATCCTCGCCGCGGATCGCAGTTCGTCGGGGCCTTCCTCGAGCAACGCAAGAACGTCCGGGATCGTCGGGTCTCGCGGCAGGCGGTCGCTCAGTAGGTCAATGACTCGACCGAGCAGAACCTCCTCGGCGTTGTGTATGCGGGTACCGCGGACCAGCGTGCACAGCGCAAGCAGCAGCGCCAGACGCCGACCGCGGATCTCCAGACGGAGCTGATCGGCTGCCGCAGCCGGGAGGCGTCTGAGCGCGGTGCCGAGCGGTCCGCTGTCGAGCGGGTTGATCCGGTCGAGGCCGCGGCCGACCCGGATGACCTGCCCGCCGAGGTGCTCGACGATTCGTGTGTAGTCCGGCTTCGTGTCGCCGACGATCAGCGCCGTCCGCCCGAACGCGACGCTTCCCGTCAGCAGTCGTTTGACCAGCGCGCTCTTTCCGACGCCGGGCTGTCCGAGCACGAACATGCCCGGATTCGTGACCAGCCCGGCGTCCGCCCAGAGCAAGGGATCGAGGCAGACGGGTTCGCCGAATAGCATGTGCCGCCCCACCGGAATGCCGAGCGTGGGGGAACCAGAACCGGCGACGAACGGAAACAGGCCGCATAGCTGCACGCTCGTGCCCTGGTATTCGACGCCGGCGGCGACGTGGCCGGCGCGGCCGCCAGTGGCGCCTCGCCATCCCCACATCGGTGGGATCGCGTTCATGTCTCCTCCGGATTCAGCGGGGCCAGGTCGTGGCGAGCTGCGCGGGGCATAGGCCGCAGGGAAGGGTCGTCGCGAACCCAGCCGCCTGGCTCGCCCAGAGGCGCCGGAGACGAATCCGCGCGACGTCCGCACGCGCCTCGACATCTGCGACCGCGCCGTCGAGCTCATCGGGGTGCAGAGCCGTGACGGTGACGAAAAGGCTCATCAGTCCGATCCCCGCACCTACGGCTTCTTCTCCGGCAGCACGCAAGGCTCGGTCGTGGTCAGCTCTGTCCCGCGCGTTCGCGTCACGGCGTTGTGCCGCGCGCAGCGCGGACCGGAAGACGGCTGCGTTGACCTCTCGGTCGACGACCTTCGCCGCTTCCGCAGCCGCTAACGGTCGGTAGACCAGGGTGACGCGCTTGCGGTAGGTGGTAGGCGCCAGCAGACGCGCCAGGACTTCGGCGTGGACGTGCTGCCGGGGAGCCTCTTGCCAAGCCCAGGACACGCTCAACCCGGAGTCGTGCCGGTAGCGCCCGTATTCCTCGTCTGCAGCGATCGGACCTGCTGTGGCCCAGTCGACGAGCCTTTGATCGGCGCCGTCGAGACGTTCGAGGTCGTCACGTGCACCGGGGTCAAAGGAGCTCCGAACGATCGCGGCCAGTTCCGGCGCGGTGGCGCGACCGAGCAGTGTGAGACCGCAGCTGCCGAGCGCACTCTCCAGGCCCGGCAGCTGGCGGGTCACCTCGGCGACGGCGTCGGCGTCGAGCTTCGTCGCGGTTCCGGCGGGGTCGAAGGTGATTGAGACTTCGGTGCGGACCTCGGCCGCGGTCTCAGCAGTGCTGCTGGCGACGCGGCGTAGGAGATGCGCCGCGGCGGCCGAGGCGCCCGGCACAAGCTGCGCAGCCAGCTGACTCGGAAGGCGGACGCTCGAGGCGGGTAGGGCAGTGACGGTGATGGCCGCCCACCGAACCATCGGTTGATAACCGAGGCCGGCGAGCCAAGCACCCCAGTTAGCGACCCAGGCGTCCGACTGGTCTCGGTCGACGAGCCAGGTCGAGGTTGGTGCGACGCGCAGCGTCGCGGTCAACGTTCCGCTCCGGCGATGGCGGACCAGACCGAACGGTCCGGCCGCGTCGTCGACGGCGAGCAGTTCGGTCGCTGCCAGGACGCCTGGCAGCATCCAAGCGTGCGGGCCGTCTGCGGTGACACCAGCTCGGTAGGACGTGCGGCCGCGGGCTTGGCCCCAAGCCCAGCGCAGCTGTTGTGAGAGCGCGCTGAGCAGCGGCGTGCCGTTCCAGCGTGCGACGAGAAGCGCGACGACGCCCGTCGCGGGGACGGCGGCGACGGCCATCGCGGCGGCGGAGATCGATCCGGCTGCGACCACCGCGAGGATCGCGCCGAGCACGACGAGAGTGTGGGCAGGCCCGAGGCCCCACAGCCCCATGCTGCGGCTACGGCGCCATCCGCCGTAAGTCCGTGCAGAAGCGGCTGGTTCGCTGGACATAGTTCGGTTACCTCGTTTCGTCGGGTGGGTCAGTCATCGCTCGACCGGCTCGCTCGGCTGCCGCTCGGGCTGCCGCGGCGGTCTGCTGCGCAATAGCCGCAGCCGCGGATGCGCCGCCGGCGCCCGCTGCGGCCCCGCCGGGCGGCGCGTCGGCCGCCGGGGAAGGAGCGGCCGGCGCGCCGCGACTACCGGCAGGGTCTTGAAAGGTCGGCATCCTGGGCGACGCCGCACCGGAGGACGCCGGCTCGAGACTCGACTCCAGATACCGCGCGTAGTCGTTGATTCCGCGTTCTCCGGCGCCGCGTAGCGACGCTGTCGCGTGTATGCCGCCGGCACCAGCGGTGGCCAGCAGGCCGAGTCCGCCGCCACCGCCGCTCTGCAGCGAGCCAGTCGTCCAAGAGAAGAGCCGCACCAGGAGCGGCATGGCCAGCAAAGCGAGAGCCAGCACCGTGACGCCCATGAAGAACGACCGTGGGTCGTTGTCGTCCGAAGGCCCGATGAGCAGAAACGCGACGCTGTAAATCAGCGCGGCGACCGCCTTGTACGTGGCCAGTGCGAGGCTCCACGACAGCACCTTCTGCCGCCAGCCGCTCGTCATCTGGCTGCCTCCGCCGGATGCAGCGAGCTGCAGAAGCCCGGCGAGAATGACGAGGCTCGCTTCGCGGAAGAACATGAGTAACGCCTGGACGAAACTCGCTATGAGAACGAGCGCGCCGATGAGCGTGACCGCGCCATCGGGCATCACCCGCGCCGGGATCAGGAGCGCGGCGAACCGGTCGGTCAGCCCTTGCTCGGTGACCTGACCCATCGACTGCTGCAGCACCCAGAGCGAGAAACCGTCACTTGCGCGGAGCACCATGTGCGTGCCGGCGACGCCGACCGCGCCCCAGAGCACGGTTGACCAGAGGGTGCGGACGATTTGAAAGATCGGCTCGGGACGCCGGGACACGATCATCTGCAGGCCCTGCCACATCACGCTGCCGACCGCGACCGCAGCGGTGATCGGCAAGACCCAGCTCTGCAGGTCGTACGACGTATCTGAGGTGAAGCTCGGTAGGCCGAGCCACCAGGTCGCCATCCACGCAGCGACCCAGGCGATCGCCGTCGTGACGGCGTGCGCGACTCCGCTCAGCGTGCCGTCGGCTGCCTGCTCGGCGACCTTGCCGCCGACGTCGCACGCCAGACCGCCCCAGCCACCGCTCGGGCACACGCTACGCGTCCGCGAACGAGGTGTAGCCGATGCGGGAGTAGACGCGGCCGACCATCGGCGACCAGTCGCCATGGGCTGGTGCCACCAATGCCCAGTCGTTGTGGAACCAGGTCAGCTGAATCGCGAACGTGACGAGCCCGGAGTCGTTGTTCGCGTCCAGCGCCTCGAGAAGGAGTCGGACAGCGGCGGCATGCTCGTCGACGGCGTCGACCTGGTAGCCCAGAGCGGTAGCTCGGACGCTGCCGGCCGGGCGCCCGTACGGAACGTCGTAGTTCTCGCGTAGCCGCGAGTACTCCTCGTCGACTACCGCGCGCAGCGCGGCCACGTCGTTGCCGACCACCTGGGTGCTGAGCGTCGGACCGTAGACGTCTGGTCCGACCTCCGGGGTGACGCGGATGCTTAGGTGGAGTGCGGCGTAGGCAGCGCCTTCGGCGCTGTGGCTGAAGCCCCGAGCGAGACCGCTGTCGAGGACGCGTGGCCCGGCAGTGTGGGAGACCGGAAGGCGTGTGCCGGCCAGCTCGACGTCGGTGGGCGTCCGGGACGCCGATGCCTTCGGTGCTCGGGGGAACTCGCCGTGATCGTCACTGATGAAGGTCGTGGCGGCAAGGGTGATAGCCGCGGCGCACACAAGGATGAGCGCGATGATGCCTATGCGGCGGAGGGCTGCCGTGGGCTGGTGATTGGCGCGCTGCACTAGAGCACCGATCCGACCAATGTCGCGGCGATGGCCGCGATGCTGACGCCGCCTAGGACCCACGGGAGTCCGATCGCGCCGTCGACCGCGAGTGCGGAGCGGTTCCGGCGGCCGAAGATCATCATTCCGCAGCACCAGAGGATGCCGAGGACGCCGGCGCCGCGGATGGTCCACTTCGCCCAGCTGATGAACTTTCCGAGGACGGGACCGAGGCCGGGGATCTCGGATGGGGGTGGGTTGGGGATGCCCGGATCGGGCGTGGCCATCGGCGCGGCGAACACTGCGCTGATGGCTTGATGGCCGTGGTCGGCCAGAGTCGAGATGAGCACCGTTCCTCCCGCGGTGGATGCCGCGGATTTCGTCGCGGCGTGCGAGGCGAACGGTGCTTCTTGTGACGTAGCTAGATCGCTAGTCGCCTGGGAATCTTCGCGCTGCTGGGATAGCGAGCCTCTACATGTGTGGCTGCAACTCGTTGTCGAACCGCAGCAGTTGAGGTAGCCGGCTCATATGCATCGATGCTCTCCGTGCCTTGTAGCGGCTGAGACACGTCCCCGCCCGATCGCAGTTGCGCCACCTGCTAGCAGGACCGTGATCGGCCAGCCGCTGCCGGCCGGTCCATTCGATCCCAATGAGCGGCGCGGAGGTCTTCGGCGCGAAACGCCGAGACCCTAAAGGCGCTCGTGCTGGTCTTTGGCAAGGTCAGCGGCTTAGTTGCCATTCGTCGGTCCGAACAGCATCCAGAAATTCTAGCCATTGCCGGCGATTGACGCCTAAAACCGTGGCAGAAGGGCTCTTGGAGTCCCGAACCATGACATGCGCGCCGTGGACAGCTATCTCAACGCAGCCTTGGTCCACGCTGGATGAGCTTTTTCGCCACTCAAGTGCCGCTAAGTCAACATCCATCACGTCTGCCCCCAAGTCGTAAGTACTAAGAGGGTAGAGGAAAAAGCGCAGATTGCCGAGCGTGGACGGTCCGATAGTCAAGTCGCAGCAGCGAGCGGGTCAGATGTATTCGAAGCCTGCCGGTGGGCAAAGAAGCATCTGTTGCAGAGTAGAGCCCGCGACGCATGATCGCGGGCGCTACATACGTTCGCGCCTTACTGGTGGCCAATTACCTGGTGGAGGCCGTAGATCGAGGCGCCGGCTGCGAAGACTCCGGCGATTACAGCTGCAGCGACGTGCTGTCCCGCCAGAAATGTGAGTGCACCAATGGTTATGCCAATGACTGCACCACCGAGGAGGATTACCACGGTGCGCAGCGTGAACAGGTCAGGACGGTCATGCGAGGGCTCGCTCATCGCCGACCCCACTGAGGGATGCTCGGCGACTCGGTTGCAAACGCTGTCGAAGGGTAGCCTTCATGCAGGGGAACAGGCATGCTGGTCTCCTTGGGTCCGTTATCAGGGTCCAGGGGAGGGGTTCGCGCCTTGTTCGTTGGTAGCGTAGGAGGCGCGAGCCCCGTCTACTATGCTGATCGTTTGGCATTCTCCTCGCTTTCGAGTTCCGCGATTCTCCGCTCTACAAGCTCGAGAGTGAATTTCTGGCTGCAAGCAATGTCTTCCAACTTGAAAAACCGGTCTAGGTATTTCGATGCCTCTTGTGGGTCGTCCCGAAGGCTGCTGGCGGAGTCCCGGCGGGAATTTTCGAGGTACGCGACCATCCCGAGTCGAGGGTCTGTGAACTCTAGGACCGTGCAGGGCCCTTCAGTTCCTGGATGAAGCCCAGTATTAAATAGAACGACGCGGAAGTCGACGTTCGGATTCTCTGCGCATACCTTTCTGATGTACTCGAGTTGAGTAATCATGACTCCTGGGCTACCAACTGTTCGATAAAATACGGATTCGTCGACTAGGAAGAAAAACTTTTTCTCTGCCTCGTGCAATATTTCTTGACGATCGAGACGGGCCTGAGTTCGCAGCTCACGACGATCAAGTGACTCGTCTGGGTTTACGACCGCCCGCGCATAGTCTCCAGTTTGGAGGAGACCGGGAAACACGGTGGTCTCCCAGTAGCGCGCGATCGACGCCACTCCTTCCAGTCCGAGGTACGAAACGAAGTATGTGTCGAAGACCGAGCCGTATGCGCTCCATCCTTCGCGCTTCATGGCGTTGCGATTCATGTCGATATACCGTTCTTGTTCTTCTTCGGTTACGCCATAAAGTCGTAGGAGACCGCGCAGGTCATGTGTGGTTATCCGCACCGCACCAGACTCGACACGTAGAACCTTCGATACTGACCACTCCATCGCCGCTGCTACCTGTCGCTGCGTCCGTAGCGAACCGAGGCGAAGCTCATGTAGCTCGGCCAAGAGTATTCGCTTCAGTACGGTCGGGTCCGCTTCGTCCATGGGGGACGCTTCCTCTCCTTAATCGATCTAGTAGTAGTCGAGGTCGAGCGTCGGTGCCTCCTGGTGCTACGACGCGGACGGCGCTGGGTTGCGGCCTGCTGCACAGCCAGGAGCGAGCTCGCTTTTTACTGTACATCGTCTGGATGCACAGCCTTTAGGCCGTCAGCTACGAGCGACTCAGCGTGTTGAAGGTTAGAAGAACCCTTGGCAAGAGGGCTCGGAAGCCTGGAGGACAGCGACGGGCGGGCGATCGGCCAACCTGCGGCCATTGGGTGGTGCCCGGCACCCGTGCTAACTGGCCGACCTCCTCCGTCACGGTCGACTGCGTCAACCGTGACGAGGAGGGATCAAAGGATGGTCCAGCTGATGGTTCCAAGGTGGGCTGCCGAAGCGATCGTCCGTCGGTGCCATCGACAGCAACGTCCAGGCTTCCAAGGGCGGACGATATGACGCCCGACGACGTTGTCGACGGCATCGCCATCCATCGGCAGCTCAATCAGCACATGGGCCAGCTACTCGCGACCCTTGAGTTCCCCTCGGGACGCCCAGTGCCGCACGGGACCGCGATCACCGAGATTCAGAAGGTGATGTCCTCTTCTCCTTCGGATCCTCGGTACGTGCCCTTAGCGCTCGCCATGATGGCGCCGACCAAGCCGTGGCTAGACCAGGTCGCTACGCGCGCCGGCCAGTTGCTTGCCATTGCGCCGGACCGAATGCCACCTACGCTCCGCGCCTCGCTTGCCCAGTTGGCCAACGCGATCGAGACGGGCAACGGAGTCGACGCTCTGGAGACGGTTGTCGAGCTGGACAGCCGTCCCACCCCTCGCCTGCCGCGAGACGCGTCGCAGGCCTACAAGCGGCTGCGAGACCTGACCCGGGATCCCTCGATCACGGCGATGCGGCTGCTTTTCGAGTACGTGCACGGCGAGCGCGCGGGAGAGCCGGGACGTAGCTATGTGCCGGCCGAGCGGGCTCAGCGAGCGTCCGACATCGCTGAACAGCACACAACCCGCGGGCCGTTTCCAGCCGCTGTACCCGGCCTGCGCGCGCGGGGCTCTGTCCCGTCCAGGCCCGCGCCCAGCACTCGCCCGCCGCGTCGTTGATGAGAACGCCGGCCTCACTCACCGGGGAGAAGCATGCCTAGCGATTCAGCACCGGACACCGATGCGGATGTCGCCGTGTCTGAGCTGCTGCCTGCGATCCAGCTTCAGATCGACGCGCTACGCGTGCTGCTACACGCCCAACAACGACTGCTCAACGCGATTCAGCGTTCGCGTCCGGCGATCAAGCCCACTGTGATCGTCCGGCCGTCTCCGCGCCGAACCCGCAGCTAGCGAGCTCGCTACGTCCGCTGCTAATCCCGTTGGGTGACTCTCCGTCGGGCAGGCGCGCCTCCGACCTCGTTGTCCACAGGCCGCGGCGCAAGCGCCAGATATTCATAACGAGCGGAGGAGCCTCGTCCTATGCGTCCCGACCCCGATTTCGACTGGCACTCTACTCTGAGGGCGGCGACCGAGTCCGTCCGATCGTCCCCGTTCGCCGACCTCAGTGCAGCCCGCGCCGGCATCGAGCTGTCCCGCCACGCGGCCATCGTGGCCAAGCCTGATGGGCTGACTGCGGCCGCCCGCTGGATCGCGATCACCGAAACTGTCATCGCCGTAGCCGACGATCTCGACTTCTTCGCCAATGACCAGACGCCGGCCATCGCCCTGCCGCAGACGTCTCCTCCGGAGACGGTGGAGTTGCTCGCCGACCTGCACCAGCTCTGGACCGCCATCAACGACGGCCTCCAGCGGTACCTGTTGTCCGCGGCCGATCAGTGGGCGATCTCCTGTGCAGTCGTCACCACCCGCAGCCTGCTCAAGCTGATCGAGGCGGGCGCGGGCGCCCGACCATGAATAGCGGCCCGGCGACCTATGGCGAGCTGATGGGCCGGGCCCTCGCAGAAGTCATGGCCGCGCTACGCGAGCCGCCGGACTTCCTCGACGTCCGCGACGCGGTGCGGCTGGCAGTCGTCCAAGGACGGGTGAGCCGAAGTGCTGATCGCGTCCTTGGCACCTTCGCGATCGCGGCGCCCATCGTCGATGAGCCCGATCGCGTACCGAACGTCGATGACGACGAGCTCACGAGGATCAGCGCATTGCGGGGGCAGCTCTCGGAGGTCGGACGTGCGATGGACGGCTTGGCTCGTTCCGAGGACGCCTTCAAAGCGAGCCGACCGGCCGGTCACCATCCCGCCGTCGCCTCGCTGCTGAGGGGACACGACTACGCGGGCGCAGCATGGGATCTCTTGGAAACCCGCGTCACGAGCCCGAAGTCAATCGATAGGGAGCCTGTCCTCGCGTTGTGGAGCCAAGACAGCACTCGCACGATCCTGGCAGATGCAGCGACGTTCGTGCACAGCTGCTTCGCGGCTCAGGACTGCCTGGCGCCCGCGCTTCTTCAAGGGATCTCGCGTCGCTCGGGCCGGCCGGTCGTCAGGCTCGACGAGCTCGACTTCATCGGGAAGACGGCGTGGCTGACGTCGACGCTGGATGCGGCGTGGCGGGACAAGACCGTCGCCATTCGCCGTTTGACGGAGGAACTGGTGGATCGATTTGGACCTGTTCCGCTTGGCGACGTCGATCACCTGACTGCGTACGTTCGGCCGCGAATCCAGCAGCCCGGCACGCCGGCTGCGCTCGGCCGGAGTGTTACCGAGTACAGCCGATGGCTGGAGGAACACGCCGTTGAGCTGACCATCGCAGACGCCCGCGCCGCGATCGGCGTCGCGTCACGGCTAACTCTCCTGGCGGGGATCGTGCACCCGGCCGTAGCTCCCGCGTGCACCCGTGTCCTCGATTCCTGGCGCGCGTGCCACCACCGTCTGACGGATCTTGCGAGCCGTCATCCCTCACCGGACGACGACGCTGGCGCGACCGTGCTCGCCCAGGGAGTTTCGGAGATTCTGTCGGCACTCGAAGAGAGTCCGAGCTCGATCCATGAATGGGCGGCGGCTACAGCGGTCGCCGTCGCCTACGTCCCGCGCTTCACGCGCGTCATCGAAGGCTCGCTCTTTGCTGGCCGACGCTCGGGCACCCTTCTCGGCCGGCAAGAGTCCACACGCTATCCGAACGAGGCCGCGCCTTCCCGCTGGCAGCCCGTGAGCGACGATTCTCGACAGATCAGAGGTGTCCAACTCGTTCTGCGGCAGGCTCTACGCGAGCTTGTTACTCATGTGCTTCCTCAGCTGGGAGATCACGGCCTCAAACCCGATCATCTGCCTGCTGTCGCCGATCTCGCGGTGACGAAAGAGGCGCTCGCTACGCCGCTGGTGCATATCCCCCCGTCGACGGTTCGACGATCGACAGCCACGCAGCCCTCAGCGCAGCCGCGACGGCGACGAGGGTGATCGACGGGCCTTCGAACCCAATGTGGACCTGGTACGTGTGACTACCGATCTACGCGTTGAGTAACTCCCTAGTTCCCCACAGTCATCGTGAGCTGGTTACCGCTCCACTACGGACAGAACAGCCGAGAAGACTGTTCCGTCGCTCCTGCTCACGTCAATCCGGGTAAGGACGTGACGATGACCCTCCGGCCGTGCCCATGGCGCGCCTCGCTGATTGTTTCCGCGCTCGTGTTGTTGCTGTCCGGCGTAACGGCCTGCGATCGGCAGTCGGACCCGCCGCCGTCGCCTTCAGCCTCGTCGGCACAGAGTCTCGACGAAGACATCGCGCGTAGCCAGGTAAAGGCTGCATTCGACGGCTGGTACGGCGTGTACGCGAACGCCGTGACGACCGGCAAATATCGGCGTGAGGACTTCGCCCGGTACGCCACGGAGGAGAAGGTCGCGGCCGTCGTCAAAGACCTCAAAGACCTTGACGAACTCAATGTCGTTTACCGGGGGAAGCCCACCTGGACTGCGGAGGTCACGTCCCTGAACCTCGACGCGCGTCCGCCGAGCGCCTCCCTCCGGGTCTGCCTCGACCTGTCGAAGTCGACGCCGGTCGACAGGACAACCGGGGAGAACCTCAGGCCGAAGGACGAACTGCCGCGAGTCCTCCTCATCGCAACAGCCACACAGGCGGACGGACGCTGGCTGGTCGCCGACACCACCACACAGAGGACGACGCCGTGCTGAAGCGCACCTGTGCGTGCCTCCTCGTAGGGGCTGTCGGGCTCGGTGCGTACAGCGACACTGCGAGCGCGGAGGACCGGCCTCCGACGACCTGCAAAGAGGGTATTGGCTGCATCACCCGAGTTCAGAAGCCCGGAACCTCAGGCACAGAAACCGAAAAGCGAGTCGTGAGCCAGCCACGGCCCGGCGGAGCCGCTGGAGAGGCTGCGCCCGATGAAATAGCAACCACACCAGGAGAGGCCGCCGAGCAGGCGGTCAGCCTGTTGCCGCTGCGCGGGCCGCGGATCGGCATCGCGCCCGACACCGACGGGCGGGGGCTCGTCGGCCTGCCGGTGTGGCTTTGGACCGATCAGACTCCCGAGACGTGGGGGCCGCTCGAGCAGACGACGACGGTAACCGGCATCGCGGTTTCGGTCCACGCTCAGGCGACGTCGATCACGTGGGAGATGGGCGACGGCACGGCCATCACGTGCGACGGTCCGGGAACTCCGTACGAGCCGGCCTACGGGAATGTGGCTTCGCCGGATTGCGGCTACCGCTACACCCACCCGAGCACGTCCCAACCGGACGGCGTCTACACGATCACCGGGACCACGGACTGGACCGTTACCTGGCAAATCGTCGGCAGCGGCGACAACGGCGTCATCACCACGAGCGCTTCGACAGAGACCACGATCCGGATCGACGAGCTGCAGGTGGTGACCTCCCAATGACGCCACCTGTGGAGAGTGAACATGCTTTTCGTCCCGTGGCGCCGCCCCGCTCGGTGGGGCCGCGGCGGGTCAGCCGAGGGATGCTCTCGCTCGCGATCTTCCTGGTCTCAGCCGGTGGAGTGCTGTCCGCCACGGCGGTCTATGCGGCTTCGAATACCGGCGACTACCTGGCCTTGGCACGTGACGTACATGCCGGCGAGCGGATCGATAATGCTGACCTCACAGTTGTTCAGGTGCCGAAATCGCCCGGCTTGGAGCTTGTCACAGCCGGCCGGCGAGCCGACATCGTCGGCGAGCAGGCGACCGTATCGCTGTTGCGAGGCCAGTTGCTCGTCGACGCTGCGGTCACCGACAAGGTTGTCGCGCAGGTAGGCCAGCGTCGTGTCGGTATTGAGCTTGAGCCGGGCCGGATGCCCGCGGAGCGCCTATACGCCGGCGACAAGGTGACACTCGTCGAACTGCCTGATGCCAAAACGCTCGCCAGCGCCGAAAGGACGAAGACCGCGGGCCAGCTCGGCGAGTGGGACGCGGTGGTTGTCGCGAGCAGCGAGCAGCGACAGTCCGATGCCAGGACCGTCGTGTACGTCGCAGTTGACGCCAAGTTCGCGGCCGATGTCGGCACCGCTGCGGCGGCGGATCGCCTGATCGTGCTTCTGAAATCGGTGCGCTGATGGCCGTGACCGCTTTGGTTTCCGCCAAGGGCTCGCCCGGCGTCACGGCGACGTCATTGGCCTTCACCTTGACCTGGAGCTCGCGGGTTGTGCTCGCCGAGTGCGATCCAGCCGGCGGCGCGGTCGCACCGGGCTATCTACAGGGCCGGTTGGGTTCGGGCGGCGGCCTGCTTCAGCTGGCGATGAACAAGCTGCGTGGTTCGAGCCAAACCGACGTCGGTGTTCCGGACGCGTTCTGGGGCGGCCTGGTCGACCTCTCTCCGCCGGATGAGGAACGCCTCCTCCTACCCGGCCTGACTGACCCCGCACAGGCCGCGACCGTCGAACCGGTGTGGATGTGGTGCGCCGAGCTGTTCGCTCGGCTGGGGCATCTCGACCGCTCGTATGACGTGATCGCCGACTGCGGTCGGCTCGCCGCGCCGAACACGCCGTGGCCAGTCCTGGCGCGCGGCGATGCGGTCTTACTGGTGGTCGAGCCGACGCTGCTGTCCGCGACAGCCGCGGTGCCGACCATCGCGGCGTTGCGAAAGCGCCGAATAGAGCAGGCCGGATCGGACGCCGGGATAGGACTGCTGGTCGTGGGTTCAGGTCCGTACAGGTCGGCAGAGATCGGCCAGCGGCTCGGCGTCCGAGTAATCGCTGAGCTCCCGCACGACGGACGGACCGCCCAGGCCCTCAGCCACGGTGGAGCGGTCGGATTCGGTCGGCCGCTGATGCGGGCGTCGATTGACGCGGGCGATCGTGTGCGACGCTTCGTCGCCGAGCAGCAGCGCCTGGCTCCGCCGGCGCTCCGGGACAGGTGACCGTGCCGATCGAGCCGAGCTTCAGCTCTCCACGGGCTGTCCCGCCGCGCATTCCGGCGCAGCGGTCAGCGTCGGCCTACGGTCGGCCTGGCCCGCGGGCGGTCGACTACGCCGCCGTGCGTGCCTTGGGACGTCAGATCAGCGAACGCCTGTCTCTATGGCTCCGTACTCATGCGGACGCTACGGAGGACGACCGCAGTCGGGAACGTGACCGCTTGGCCGGCCAGGTCGTGACGGAATGGGCGGACGCGCAGCGCCGGGCCGGGGTACCGCTGGCCGCGGCGGACGAGCGGGCATTGTTCGAGGCGGTGATTGCGGATCTCGTCGGGCTCGGTCGGCTCCAGGCGTTGCTGTCCGACCCGTCGATCGAGGAAGTCCACATCCTCGGCTGTGACCGGGTCCGTATCACCCGCCGATCCGGCCGGGTGGAAGTCGGCTCTCCGATCGCGGATTCCGACGACGAAATGGTGGAGATCCTGCAGAACGCGGCCCGCCGCGCGGGCAGCACGGAGCGCTCGCTGTCGACTTCACACCCGGTACTGGATCTGCAGCTGCCTGACGGGTCTCGGATGGCTGCGGTGTTTCTCGTGTCGCATCGGCCGTATGCGGTCATCCGACGGCACGCAACGTTGGACGTCGCGCTACCGGATCTCGCGGCCGGGCGTCCAGATCTGACGGAGATGATCGACCCGCTGATAGGAGAATTCCTTTCCGCAGCGATGCGCGCCGGCTTGAACATCATGGTCGCCGGCCTCGCGGGGGCGGGGAAGACGACGCTGCTGCGGGCGCTGGCTGCGGAGATCCCGCCCCAAGAGGCCTTCGTGGTTCTCGAAGAGTCCCGTGAATTGGATCTGCACTCGAGCTCGCGGCATCCGTGGGCGATGTCGTTCGAGGCGCGCGAGGGACATGGCGAACGCGATCTGGGCGGGCGTCCGGCCGGTGAGGTGACGATCGCGGACCTGATCCCGCTGTCGCTGCGGATGGGGGTGCTGCGAGTGATCGTCGGTGAGGTCCGATCGAGGGAGATCGTGCCGATGCTGCAGGCAATGACGACCTCGCGAGGTTCCATGTGCACGATCCACGCGCGATCCCCGCAGGCGGTGACGGAGCGGATCATCGAGCTCTCGCTTTCGCACGGCAAGGACATGACCGTCGAGTTGGCCCGCCGGATGGCAGGCAACGCGCTCGACCTCGTCGTCTACGTCACCGTGCAGGACGAGACGCCGATCGGTGGACGGAAGCACCGCTTCGTCTCGCACATCGAGGAAGTCGACGGGGTCACCGGCGACCGGATCGCCACTACGACCGTGTTCGGCCCGGGCATCGACGGGCGCGGAGTGCCCAAGCACCTCCCGGGGCGGATTCGAGACGCGCTGCTGCGAGTCGGGTACGACCCTCGAAGGCTCGCTGACTGGATCAGCTCGGGGCGCGGTGCGTGGAAGCACCCGGTCGACAGCGTGCTACGCCCCTTGGAGGCGACCGGATGAGCTTGCTTTCGACGCGCCCGGCCAGCGCGGCGAGGCGGTTAGCGACCGGGTTAGCAGCGCTGGTCACCGTCCTCGGAGTCACTCTTGGCGGCCCGGTTGCGCTCGCGAGCTGGGCACCGTCACCGCTACCGGATCACCTACCGAGTGGCGCAGAGGTGATTGACGCTCTGACGGCGCCGGACAGTGGGGTCCTGTTCCTCCGCGTCCTTGCTGGCGTTGCTTGGCTGGCGTGGCTCAGCTTCACGCTGTGCGTCCTCGTCGAAATTGCGGGGGCGGCGAGCCGTCGGCCCTCCTTCAGGCTTCCCGGGCTCGGTGGACCGCAGCGGCTAGCAGCAGCGCTCGTGGCAGCAGTCCTCGTGGCGAGCGCTCCCGCGGTCGCGAGCGGCGCGACGCCGGCCAGCGCGGCGCCCGCAACGGCGACATGGCTGGACACGAGCCGCGTGCTCGAGACTTCTGTGGATCAGACGGCCGTGCCGGAGGTCTACGTGGTGGGCTCTGGTGACACGCTTGCGGGCATCGCGCAACGGTTCCTCGGAGACGCGGATCGCTACCCCGCGCTGGGCATGTCGGCTGGGATCGACGACTACGACGTGATCCAAGCCGGCGAGCAGATTTGGCTACCGGCGAATTCGTACGACCGCGGCGCGCAGGTCCACGCGACCGGAAGCGTGGTCACGGCCGCGGGGATTTACACCGTGCAGAACGGCGACGCGCTGGCCGCGATCGCGGACCGATTCCTCGGAGACCCCGGCCGATTCGGAGAGCTTGCCCGAGCGAACGGGATCGCTGATCCAAACCGCATCAACCCGGGCCAGCGGTTGGTAGTCCCGGCGGGCGCACGCGATCGAGGGCCGCAGCCGCGGGCCACGGGCAGTTTTACTCCCGCAAAGACCAGCGAGCCGGCGCCAGCCCCACCGAGCACGCCTTCGCCACGAGCCACGCCGCGTACGCCATTGCCCTCGGATCCGACTACGGCCAGTCCACGCGATCCAAGCCCGACCGCGTCGCCGAGCCGGATAGAGGCAAGCTCGACGCCGAGCCAGCCTGAAGCAGCGGCGACCGATCGGGTTAGCAGTCTCGAATACGCCCTGCCCATCGGTGCGCCGCTGGCAGTCGCCGGCCTGGTGGCAGCGGGGATACTCGCCGAGCTGTCCCGTCGCCGTCGGCGTCAGCAGCAGCACCGCCCGGTCGGCCGACGAATTCCGACGCCGCCGGAACCACGTCCGGAGACCGAACTCCGTGCTGCGGCCCAGCGAATCGCCGCCGAGCGGCTCGACCAAGCGGTCCGTTGGCTTGGACGCGCGCTCACCACCCGTCCACCAGGCGCGATGCCGGACATCGTTGGCGTCTGGCTCGACGGCGAGGCTGTGCACCTGCTGCTCACGAAACCCTGCGCAGGACCGCCGACGCCTTGGATCGATGACGGCAGCCGCTGGACGCTCCCGGCGGACATCGAGCTTTCTGCGGCTGACGAACTCCCGGCGCCGTTCCCCGCTCTTGCCGCAATCGGCTCGCAGCCCGGGACCCACCTGTTGCTAGACGTCGAGCGCCTCGGTTTCGTCACGCTGACGGGAGACATGGATCGACGGCAAGCCCTTCTGCGCTATCTGGCTGCGGAGCTCGCTACGAACAGCTGGAGCGACCACGTAGAAGTGACGCTCGTGGGTGCGGCCGCTGGCGAGATTGCTGCGCTGCGTTCCCTGAGCGGTAACGGACGGATCGATGTCGCCGATACGGTCAACGCCGGCGTCGCTCGGATGCTGCGTCGCATCGACGAAGTCGCGACCGCGGGCGTACCGGCCACGGATCCCGTGGCTGAACGCATCGCGGACGACGTGGCTGACGGGTGGGCGCCGCACATCCTGCTCGTCGCCAACGTCGAGGAAGCCGACCGCACGGCGCTCGCGGAGCTGAGCACTCAGCTAGCGGCAACGGGCCGATGCGCTGCGGCCGTCGTGGTAGCGGCCGACGTCGCGATCGGTGAATGGTCCGTCGACATTCAAGACGACGGTGGAGTCGGCATCCCGTTTCTCGGGGTTGAAGCCGCCGCGAGCGACCTCGTCGCGGCTGGGCTCCGACGCGCAGAGCTGGAGGCGGTTGCGGAGGTACTCGAGACGGCCGACCTCGGCACCGAACCGTCGGCGTCCGGCGACGTTGACCCGGTGGTTTGGCCGGCCGTTCCCCCTGCCCCGGAGATCGAATCGTGGGCTGCCGGCACCGACGCAGCAGGTGGGTTGCACCCGCCGCCTTCGGTGGACGAGCCGGAATTCGTTCTCGCTGACGCATCGCCGGACGCCGGTAGATCGGATCCATCCATCCCGCTCGGCAGGGCTGGTGATGTGGCGCTCGACGACGCTGAGCATGTGTCCGGAGATCTCGGTCCGTTGCCATCGCCGCGGCCGACCGAGACACGGCCGGTCACGAGCAGCATGGATCCGACGCTTGACCGCGACTTCGGCGCGTGGACCGACGCCGACCCGACACGACTTCGAATCGGCATTATCGGGCCGGTGACCCTGGACGCACCGGGAAGTCCGCCTCGAAACCGCCGACTCTTCCACACGGAGATCGCCGTCTACCTCGCGGCCCGCGGCAGCCGGGGCGCGACCACGGATCAACTCGATGACGCGCTCTGGCCTGACCGAATTATCGGCCAGGGCTCGCGTCGAGTCGCGGTCACCCGGACCCGCACTTGGCTCGGAAAGACCTCGGGTGGTGAGAAGTGGCTCCCTGAACTCACCACCGACCGGCGGTACCGGTTGCGCGATGACTACCTGCTGGACTGGCATTTGTTCCGCCGGCTTCGAACGCGCGGCGAGTCGAAAGGGGCGGACGGCGTCTCTGACTTGTGTACGGCCCTGGCCCTGGTCCGGGGCGCACCGCTGGCGAACGCAGACGTCGCCTATGGCAGCAACACGCGTAGCCCGTATCCGTGGCTGGCAGCATCGGACATCGCGCCCGTTCATCTTGTCTCGGCGATCGTCGATACCGCGAGCCGCGTAGTCGCGCTGTGCCTCAACGCGGGTGACCTCGAGCGCGCTCGATGGGCGGCCGAGAAGGCGTGGCTCGCGGACGTCCTCCGCGACAGCGATGTCACCTGGCGCGACCACATCCGGATCGCGGCGCACGCGGGGAACCGCGCCGAGCTTGAACAACTGCTCGAGTCGCTGATGACAGCGCGGGAAGCTGAGGTTCCAGAGGACCTGGATACGCTTACCTACCGATTGCTGTGCGATGTAATGCCGGACCGACTGGGAATTGGCCATGAGTGAAGCCACAAAGGCCAGTAAGGGATTGATGGTGGAGCCGCGACGTCCAGACTGCCGCAGCTCCACCATCATGCAGTGGATCTACGGTTCAGTTCGGTCGACGTCGCGCTTTGTGTGCCGACTCCGACGAGCATGATCGATATCTGTTACAGCAGCAGCATCGTGCCCTTCAGTCGAAATCTCTGGTTGCTCAGGTGAGCTCTCTATCTCGATAGACCCTAGGCCGAACAGCTTGACAACGACTCGCAGATGCTTCGGGCTCTTCCCTACCCTTGCGGTCAACGCTAGAGAAGTTGCGAGCATCAGGACTGCTGCCACGAAGACGACCGCGGGAACGGTCGTCCACATACTGTCTCGCTGCCTAGGCCCCGACCAGTGCGTTCATTGCAGCGGTCCTTCCGTCTCTGTGGGCAGGTGCTGGTGGGACGTGTAGTTTCGATCGGGCCCAGCTATCCCGATCCATGTGCAGCTAAGTCACGATCGCGACGCCTCTCGTTAATTCAACTTGGTGTCCCAGATGTTCACATCCGCCCAGCGGTCACGGCGCTGACGTCCCCACCGAGTGGCCTTTCGACCCCTTGAGACTTCCGAACGTCTCGCAGAAACGATAGCGCGCTGCTAGCCGCGAACGCGACGGTCGCGCTACTAAGCGCCATCAGGTGTGGGCGGTGGCGTCCATCGTTCACGAGTAATCCGCGCAACATGCTGTCGAGGAGCGGCGCCTCGGCGCCCTTCGGCTGATGCGCGCCGACGCGTCTGCAGCGAGCTTTCGTATGTCGCGCGGACCCGCGTGCGGCTGCGCTCGACGGCGAGCGAATGCATGTTCTTCGGGCCGACCGGCGAGCAGTTTCTCGCGGATAGCGTGGGCAAGTCAGTTCCTACGCCAAGGCGTCCGGACCATCAGCTCGAAGATCCCGAGTGTGCGCTGTCCAGCGGCAGGGAGGGTCGAGGTCGTCCCACCGCAAGCTGGTAGTGCGCAGCGAACCACCACAGATGTAGCCGACGAATCGGTCGTGGTCGTAGCCGAGGACGCATTCCCGGGGAGGGAGCGTCAGATGCCCGGCGAGATGATCGGCGGACATCTCCACGGTGCGGAACAGTTGCGGAGCCGGTCGGCGTAGACGTCGATACTGACGCCGCGGGCAAGGCGTGGGGCGGCGACATGCCGCAGTTTGACGTCGGGCATGGGTCAGGCTGAAATCGTGGCGTCGAACCGGTCGACCCAGTCGCGGGCGGCACGGCTGTCGTCCCAGTGGGCGAAGTCGTCACGGACCGCGTGGAACCGACGGAGGAGCCGCCCGGAGCGCAGGGTCCGGACTTGCTCGAGCGGCTGCGCGGCCGCCTCGACGGCCCCGTCGACTTCACGCAGGCTCAAGCGGGCGTCGGCAAGCATGAGGCCGCGGCTCGCGCGATTGCGATCGGCCATCGGTGCTGTTCCCGACAGTGCGCGCTGAGCGAGGTCCTCGGCGAGCCGATACCGGCCGAGCGAGCGAGCAGCGTTGCACGCAAAGGCGTCGACCTCCGCGTGGTCCACGAACTCAAGCCAAACGGCGGGGGGCCCGGCTATTGCTTTGCCCAGCGCGTCGTGGGCGCGGCCGACCGCGCGGTTCGACGCGCCAACCAACCCTTGGGCCGCGTAGCCTTCCGCAGACCATCCGTGCATCACGGCCGCGATCCGTGGCTCGCGCCGAGCGCCCGGGCCAGCCGTGCCGGCCTGAGCGATGGCTAGAACCTCGCCCCACCTCTCGGCCTCGCTCGCTCGATAAGCCATGAGGTTCCAGATTTGCGACTGCAGCAGCGAGTCCCGCGCCAACGCGGCTGCAGTATGCGCCCGGTCGAGATAGGCAGCGGCCTCCCGGGAGCTGCCGGCATCAAGAGCGAACCAGCCAGCGGCCGCCAAGTACTGGCCCTGCAGCCCGCAAACCGCTGTGCGTACCCGCTCGGTCATCGCCACCTGGTCGACGAGGCGCTCGATCTCAGTCACAACCTCGTTCGCGGCCGCCGCCAGCGCGGCGCCGCCTCGCTGCTGGTCGAGAGCTCGCAGGTCCTTCAGAGGCTGCGCGAGCCGTTCAAGGTCGGCCATGCCGAGCCGTTGGATACCGCCGAGCTCGGGAAGCGTTAGCGACACAGTGCCGGTGATGCCAGCGATGAGCAGGAAACGCCGTCGATTCATGTCTGCCTCCACCGGAACCTGGGACGGGGCCGCCAAGGGGCCCCGATACCCGACGGGCGGAATGAAGCCGAGGTCGAGCGCCGAGCAGCCGAAGACCTGCTCCAGCGCAGCGCGATAGTCGGTCTGAGGCCAGAGCGTTTGCCCGGACAGCAACCGGTAGACCCACCGCACGGTCGCCACCTGGTTGGCGGCCGAGCAGCCGGCCATGACTCGATTCACCTCGTCGGCCAGCCCTTGCCGGGTAAAGCCGAGCTGGGCCATGCGAGCGGCCAACCGGGCGTTGCGGCTTCGCGCCACCGACGTGCTCCCTCCATGTGCACTATGAAAAACGCTAGTCCGGTGGAGGCTGCCAACGCCGTTCGTCAACATGGCGAATTCAGGTTTTTTGGTCAGGGTGCGTGCGAGCTGGAGGGCCCGGTCCGACATTCCGCGCGAGCTCGGCGGTCGATTTCGATAGGGGCAGCGCCAAAATTCGTCACCACTGTCGCGGGAGCACACCCATGGACCCTGCCAAGGACGCGGACCCACCGGCCGCGGGCATCCGTTACCTTCGCCAGCCGGCCGGGTTGGGCGGTGCGGGCAGTCGGGTTTCGCTCGCCGCTGCTCTGCCTTTCCTGCGGCCTGGATTGGAGGACGCTGTCGATCCACTGCCCACTGCGCCTGGCCGTGGCGTTGCGTCGGAACTGGGCGACCTACGTGCGGCGATGCTCTACGGCCTGCTGGCCGAGGAAACCCAGCTCACGTATCGAATCAACGCCGTCCATGTGATCGCCGACGCCCCGCCGGTGACCGCGGAGATGTACTTCCGCCTGCTCACGGTTCGTGCGGAAATCGTCCGCACCCTTGCGGCGGACGTCGGAGCAGACATGCACGACGCCCGCGAGGTCGGCCTGAGCTGGGAGGAGATCGCCGAGGCGCGAACAATCAGCGTCGAGGAAGCGCGAGACGATTTCGGCCAGTGGATCGACGCCCAGGCGGCCCTGTGGGAGAGCGGCGTCGTAGTCGGAGGCCGACGACTCGGCCTCTCTCGCGGCGCCAGCGACGGCGCCCGAGGCTTCATCTGACTGCATGCAAGGGCCTCGTGCTGACCCGCCTTGCAGATTACGTCGCTGATGAAGTCCGGTAGGACCCCGGCTGGGACGCGATGTTCGCCGAGTTGTCGCTTCGTACGACACCCCCGCCACGTCAGGTGGCGGGGGTCTCGTCGTCTCGCACCGACGTGGGGTAGCGCCGGACCCCTGTAGTCCTGATCCTCGACCGTGTCCGGGAGAAGCCGTTCGGGGTGTCGCTGTGCAGGACGCTGCTGGACGCGCGCCACCATCGCTTGCCCTGCGCATCGGTGAAGACGGCTATCCACATAGGGCTGCTTGGATCGTCAATTTCTATCTCAACGGCAGCGTTGGGAGCCAGCCCGCCGATCCCGTACCGGAGCCACTCCTCCGGGTAGCGCCGAAGTGTCCCAATCTCCCCAGCGTCAGGTTTCTCGGATGTTCGGAAGACTCGCACCGACTTCCCGCGGGGAAGTGGCAGTCGGAAAAGCGGAGTCTGGCCCCTGCCTCGGTCTGGGAATTCCTGGCCTCTGTGCACCATGAAGTAGACGCTGGTCAGCGGGAACGGCGAATTGTTCGTTAGCGTGATGACCCATTCGGCGAGAAGCTGGCCCTCGTCGTTGACGTCGACGCCGGCCCGCGCCATCACTTGGCGTGCTTGTTCACCGCTCTGCCAACGCCTCTCGCTGCGGGCCGTCCGCACGGCAATGATCACGGCCGCGATGGCGGCGAGCATCGCGACGCTCGTGGCGATGGCCTCGATCCAGGCTGGCCAGTCGAGCCCGCTCTCGCAGTGCGCCATCCGTGCAGAGTAGAGGGTAGTGAAGCAAGGCGAGCCTTGTTTGCGCTGGTCATCCCCCGCGAGAGTGTCGGCGCTTCCTCCCGGATTCTGGGTATCGGCTAGAACGGGTCACCGGATCCAAACTGCGCGAGTAGGGCACTGATCAAGGGCCCCGCCACGTTCTGCGGCCGCGGCCCGGTCGAGCACTGGACCTGCTGGACGACGAGGGGGTTTTGGTCGCGGGTGGGCGCATCCCGACCTCCCTGGGGTTCGCGTCGTTGCTGAAGTCCTACGGGCGAGCCAGTCGGTTCCGCGTGGTCGCAGCGAGTTACCCGACGACGCGGTGCGTTCGTCGCCGGCCTGTCGACGTCGAGCCCGGCGGCCTGGGCTTCCGAGAATGCTCGGTAGCCGACGCCGAGGCCCCTACCGAGTGGTTGACCGTGTCCGAGACGGAAGGGCAGCCGGTCCTGGCGCGCAACGACGATTTCCGCGCCTTCTGATCCCGACTAGGGCTGCGACGACTGCGAGCAGGGTGACGACGATAAATCCGACTATGAGCACGCTCGTAAGGAGCCAAGATGAGTCGAAGTTGGTGACCGAAACCGCTGAGCTGGTCGGAAGCGCGGTCGCTGGGCTCGATTCCGTGAGGGTCGAGTCGGCCAGGGCGTCCACGATGTTCAGGCTGCCGTTGCCGTGGATGATGTCGGGTCCGGGATCGCCCAGATCAGTGGCGTGTCGATAGAACAACGCGGCTAGCTGGTCGGCCGTCAGCTTTGGAAACTGCGCACGGGCGAGCGCGAAGCCGCCGGCGACGATCGCAGTGGACATGCTGGTTCCGGTGCCTGGTGCGTAGGTGTCTCGCCCCGTCGGGACAGGCAGATCCGAGCCGGGTGCCGCCAGGCCGGTGCGTTTCCCAACTCCCTGCGAGATTGGGTCGATGGTTCCGTCTTGGCGCAGCGCCATCACCGGGACGGTCCCGTCGAGGATCGGCAGCGCGCTTTGCCGGTCGTTGCCCGCTCCGACGACGACCGGCACTCCCTTCATGTGGGCCTCCGCCAGTGCGTCGGGCAGGTCCGCGTCGTAGGTGACAGCGAGGGAGATCGAGATGACGTCGGCGCCCAGGTGTAAGGCCCACCGGATGGCAACGGTGACGTTATTCGCATCGCCGAGCGAGCCATCGCGGCTGATCTTGATCGGCAGGATTTTCGCGTCCGGGGCGATGCCGAGGACTCCGTCGCGATGGCCGGGACCGTGGCCGTGGCCGGCGATCAGGGCCGCCATCTCGGTGCCGTGGTACTCGCCGTTCTCAATACCTTGGGGTTTGCCGGTATAGATGTCGATGCCGGGCAGGACGTTGCCGACGAGGTCCGGGTGGTCTGTCTGGACACCGTCGTCGATGACCGCCACAACGACGCCTGCGCCGCGCGTAATCTTGTGGGCGTCGGCGACGTGCAGGCTGGTCAATTGCCACGATTGGTCGCGGACGCTATCGGCCGCGGCTGTGCCAGGGAATGCCGCGATGGCGACGCCCATCACGAACGCGACGACAAGAACAGCCAGGTAGGCGGGCCGCGGGGCCGAAATCTTGGCGGTCATCGGTGTCCGATCGCAGGTCCGGTGGCCTCTGGTGGAGGCGGGTTGGGCGGCTCGACCACCGGACGAGCTGACGTACGCGGAGCGAAGACGGCGTCCGCAGCGTGGCGACCCCTCGGCGCGCGGGGGCCATTGGTCTCGTCCTGCGGGGGCAACGCGGCGGGTCGCGTGTCTCCGGCCGATCCGGTCGTCGTAGTCGTCCGCCCACGAAGCTGCGGCGACGGATTCAATCGAGCACGTTCGCCGTCTCCCGGTGACGTGGTACGCCGGTCCCGGTGTCGACCCTGCAGCGCTGGGGCCAGCTGTCCGCCGCTGCTTGCAGGCGGTATCGGGTCTGGGACAGGGCTGGCCGCAGTCGGCGCCGAGACCGGGGTGTGGCGCGGGGGCCAAACCGGGCGCGGCGATGGCCGGGCCACTCGGACCCTGCGCGGCGGATGCTCCGGTTGCGCCGTCGGAAGTCGACCGGGTTCGGCCGGCGGGCGCTCCCTCCGCTCGGGAGCGAGTTCGCCGGCTGCGAGTGGGCGGGTATCGGGAAGGGCTGGTGCTCGTCCGGTCGGTATCTGTCGGCTCGGGGGCGAATTGCGTCCGGCAATCGGCGGCGGAGGTAGACGACGTGCTCCGACCTCGATCGGAGCGCTGCTGCGTCCGCGCAACTTGGGGGACGCCGTCTGAGGAACGCGGTCGGCGCTTGGTGTTGCGCCCAGTGGCTGGGCGGATTCGCTTGGGCGGACCAGGCGTCCGCGCAGTCTGACAGGGGCATTGGGATCGCGAGTCCCGCGCAAAGGTGGCGGCGCGGGCGGCAACGCGGCATTACGCCGGCCGCCCAGAAGGGGAGCGCGTGGCGTGGGTCCTGGCCCACCGGCCGTTGCCTCTGGTCGGGGCCCGGTCCGTCCCGGCAGCAAGGGCCGGAGCGCCGAGGGGGTAGCGGCCCGCCGAGGACCTGGAGCAGCAAGGCTCTCTGGCGGTGTCGGTACAGACGGCGACACGATGCTCCGGGCCACTGGCGGTAAGCCGTGACCAGGTGTTCCCACGCCCGGCTGACCGGAACCGGAGCCGACGTCCGGAGGCGCGTGCACGACGGGCGAGCCGGCCAACGTAGGGCCGGTCCCTGTGACGCTGCCGGGCGCATCTGCTGGTGCCGTCGGTGTAATTGGCTTCGTGGCGTAAGGACTCGTGGAGCCGGCCTCGGTGCTCGTCTCCGTGGGTCCCCGGAAGCGCACCGGCAGGCTCATCCCCGAACCGGTCGAGGCCAGGTGCGCGGCCAGCGACTGCACCATGGGAAGTGCGTGTGCGGTGTAGCGGGCGTCGATCTCGTCCTGGGGAACCGAGTCACGTACTCGCCGCGCGATCGCTTCGTGGCCGGGGATACGGGCGGTGTTGGCGAGGAAACCGAGGAGGTCGTTGGCGTCCTGCGCCTGGAACAACGACCGGTCGGCAGCGCGGCGGACGCGTTCCAGCTCGGACTCGGCCTGCCACTGCCGGTAAAGCGATTCCACCTGCGACCGTGTCCGGCGAACGTTCTCGGCGACGCGGTCGATCGCCGCCGCGTGCCGCTCAGCTGCCCCCGACCATTCCTCTAACGAAGCCAGCGTCGCTCCGACCCTGAGCGCGTAGGCATCCGACGCCGGGCCGCGCCATCTGATTAGAGCGACGCGAGTGCGCTTGCCGGCGGACTGCCGGGTCGCGGACAGCCTTGTACTGAGGCGACGCCATTCGGTAGCGACGCGGCCGAGGGCGTCGGGATCGAACGCCTGCACCATCGGCCAGAGCATCCGGATATGGGCGACGTTCCGCGTATCCATCCAATCGGTCACGCCCCAACCACCTCTGGCGTCGGCCTGATACCCGCCCGTCTCCGCCGCTCGGCCGGCCGGTGGACCGAGGCGGTACCCGAAGTAGTCCTCGTCGGTCACGACTCAGAGCGCCTTTGGCCCGGGCAGTTCACCCTGAGTTGGGGGCGCGACCGGCGTCTCGCCCGTGGTGCTGGACTTAGGAACTGTCGGCGTGAACGCGGAGATCACATCCTCCACAGTCGCGCTCGATAACGCGTCGCCTTCGCCGTAGTGGTCGGCGATGGCCGTCGCGCCGTCAGCCAACGAGTTCAACCCGGCGTTGACGTCGGCGAGAAACAAACCCACTGCCTGCGCGTTCGCATCCAACACGCCCGCGAGGAACGTCGCCTCGACCAGGGCCATCACGGGTGCCTGATCGTCGCTCGTTCCTGTGCCCGCCAAGCTTCGGTGGCCGTCGGCCAACCGTGCTTGGAATTCGACCCCGAGCTCAGTGACCACTGCGGGCGCCTCGTGGTCGCGCAGCGCGTCCGCGTAATCCCGAAGCTGCGACGGCCTGGCGCGCAGCTCATCGTTGTCGTCAACCATCCTTGCCCCCGGTCGTGTGTCACTACCTGATTCGCTTCGGTCAAGCCGAATCGAGGTGATGCCCAGCCGGACGCTTACAGCAGGTAGACCGTTCCGCTACACACCGTCTCCGACATGTTCCACACACGAACCATGACTGGATGAGGTTCAGCAGTCCGCGGAGTCGGTGTCCACGCGGTCACCGACCACGTCCTGCCCCTTTGGACTGGCGAGTGCTCCTGCCGAGGTCCTGAAATCGGGCGCGTGACGCCGACACCGAGGCCGCGAAGGCGGCGCGGGCCCGATTAGCGATGCGCGATCCCGGGCACCAAGGCCAACCGCCGAAGAGGGTACCCGCGCCTGACTCTTGAGTCGGGGCGCCCGAGGTGTTTCGGGCGCCCCGACTCAGGTCACCCGCAGTGTGGGACCGCAGGGTCGAGCCAGGGAGTACCCTTCAGCGTCCCGCTGGTCGCGCCGTTGTTGTAGAAGGCGTCGGCCGAGGCGTAGAACGTATTGTTCCAGCCTGGCGATGCAATCCGATACCAATTCGTATTGCCATTGGCGACGGCCAGTCCAGGCACCCAGCAGCTGATTTGGACGGACTGGAACGCGGAGATGAGTGGGCCTTCGGTGCCGCCGCCGCTCGCATAGTCGGACCATGTATGGGTCGGCCCGCCGACCGTTTCAGTCCGCGCCTGCGGTGCCGGGTTGACGGGAGCAGGGTTGGCCGGTGGGGGGTTCACAGGGGCTGGCTTAACGGGCGCGGGCTTCACCGGAGCGGGGTTGACGGGCGCGGGGTTGACCGGCGGCGTTGGCGCGGGGTCGTTCCGGTACGTGACCCGCTGACTGTCGCCGTTGGTCAAGAGGCCGCGGATCTCATCGAAGACGTTCCCGAAGCCGAGCTGGTAGAACGGCCACAGCGTCATCAACATGGCAATACGAGCGGCAAGCAGCTTAGCCTGCTTCACCCCGAGTTTCGTCAGAGCGCCGCCGATGATTTCCTCTTTGAGGACGCCGGCCCAGCAGCCTAGAAATCCCCGGACGGAATCGACGCCGATGTGTGGGCCACTGAAGTCGAGGCCGGGGTCGCCGATGCACTTCGCCTCGGCCTGGAACAACATTCCGAGGTTCTCGGTTCCGCCTTCTACGACCATGTCGTAGAAGGCGCGCGCGAACGTGTCTCCGGCGGCCAGCCACGTCGCTCCGGATATATAGAACGAGTACGGCGACGATAGTGTCGTCCGCTTGTAGCCGACCGTCATCCGCTCGCCGGGTTGAAGGAGCACCTTGTAGTTCGGATTGAAGTCGAATCGTTTGCCGAGTTGAACGCGTTGATCCCAGCTCATGTTCGAGACCCACACATTGGATGGCATTCCCGCGACGCTTACCTCAAGGGAAACGCCTCGATTCGATTTGATCTGAACCTCCGCAACCTTCGTTTCCCTGCTCGTATTGGTCGTCGCGCATGCGTGCACAAGGCTGCTGTGCGCGGAGTCGAGGTGAAACCATGACGGTGCTCCGGTGCACGTCAGGGCCGAAGTCCGGCCGCCCGCCCACGAGGCCAGAAATGTTCGGAATGCTCGCCACCATCCCAATGGGTTCGCCCAAGTCGGGATGTTGAGTGAAAAGTCGCTGGTCGTCAGGGTGAAGTTGCCCGCCGCGTCGACGGTCGCCGGACGGTAGTCCCACATGCCATCGTCGCCCTGGTGTGCGATTACCGGAATCGCGTCCGATGATGGGCGCGGCCCGGCAGGGAACTTCAGCGTTAGTGGCTTCCTCAGCGCGGTGCCCTCGAAGGTGACATCAATGCCCTCGCCCGCTGCAGTGAGACCGGTTCCTGGATCGAATGTGGCCCTCTGCCGCCGGAGGGTCACTGCCCCGTCTGCGGTGAAAGCGCCCATCGGTCCGGTTATGTGGACGACGTTCGGGATGGTCGTCGCGAATTTCGATTCGGGCGAAACCGGTACGTCTAAGGCGGAGCCGACCGGGCTAACGCTGGTTTGCGGTTCCGCTGTCGATGCGGATGCTGAACTAGTCGGCTTTGCTGGTTGTTTCTTCGGTTCGGCCGTAGTAGCGCAGCCGCTCAGCAGAAGAGCGGCTACAACGAATAAGGTCAGTCCTCGACGTTTTCCCCCCACGCCGCGGGACGATAGCACTCGTGTTGCAAATTCCGTTCAGGGGCCACGGTCCGCTCCAACGGAGCGCTTACCCTTATGTTGAAACTTGACGGCGATAATGAAAGTGGCATAGTAAGCTTTCGTGCCCCATGTTCTTGCTGGCCGCCGCGGAGGGATACGAGTGGCTGCCTCATTGGGCAAGAATTCGCTCGTACAGCACCTCTTCAGAGATTGCCATCTCTCGCTCGATGGACTCCGTAAGGTTTCGGTCGTCCACCATGAGGCCGAGCTCGACGTTGTCGTTCTCCGCGCTCCAGGAGAAGTTCGCGCTGCTCACGAGCAGGAAGCGATGATCGACAGCGAGGAACTTGGCGTGATTGCGGATCCGGCTACCCCCGAACTTCTTCGCTTGTAGGACCACGCCCGGCGTGAGGTGGGACGCGACCTCCTTCGCGGTGGGCGAACCGGCACTGCTCGCAGCGACACCGTCGACGTAGACCCGCATCACCACTCCGGGGCGGCGAGCTGCCTGCCCGAGCGCTGCCCACAGGCTGGACGACCGTTGAAAGTTGTACGTGGAGCAGACCACCGAGTTGCGCGCGCCATTGACCAGGTGACGAACCGAACTGGTCAAGGGCCCGCCTTGAGCGACATGCCCGGGCATGGTCCAGATCGGTCGGATGGCCGCCGGAGCCGTGCGTGCGCCTTCAATGGCCCGCATTACCGCCACGCGCGCTGCCGGGTCGACGGAGGCGAGTAACGGTCGGAAGGTCAGTCGTCGGCTCGGGCCGATCGCCCGAAGCGCGGCGGTCAACGTGTTGCCGTCCTCCAGGCGGTCGGCGATCTGCTTGGCTTCGGTGCCGGTGAGCAGTTCAGCCAGGGTCCTGGCGGCGGCTCCGCTAGTCGATGTGTCCGAAGAACCCAAGACTGCTCCCCGGCAGGTCAACCAGAAGTCGGCGGTCCAAGAATCGGTTCGCCCGCTCGCAGGACGTCTCCGAGGCCATTACGCAGCAGTGGCATGCCGCGCCGTGGAGGAAGTCCTCGGGGTTCTCCGGTTGCCGCATGGCGCAGATCGGGTCCGACGAGCAGCGAGTGGCCCGTAGCAACGCGGTCGACACCACGCCCTGGAGACGAGCGGGGTCACTGAGCTGGACCAATCCGCCCAGCGTCCCGTCGCTGTCGGACGCGGTGGTGCAGATCAGCAGGCCGGCTGCGGCAGACCGATTGTCGGATTCCTCCCAGGCGTACAGCCGTTCGCTCAGGCTCGCGGCGGAGTATCCGCAGGTCATCGCGAGCTGCCGGATCAGAACGTGCGCGAACGTGTGGACCAGCCAGTAGCGCGGGGGCTTGAAGCGGTCGAGGTGGGAAACCTGAGCGGCGGTCTCGGAGAAGCGCCGGCTGAAGTTGCGTTCGTGCGCGTCGACGTGTGCCCTCCAGAGCGATGAAGTGTGGACGCGCCGTTCCCACGTTGCGACGGCGCCTTCGTCGAGTTGAAGGAAGATCCCTTCCCCGCGGTCCTCGGTGGCGACAGTCCACTTGGGATATTTCGCCCGGGCCAGCGGCGCGAGGCGTGCCGGTAGATCACCGGCGCGGTCCATATCGTCGATGCGAGTGAACCCGACGAGAGCGTTCACCTTGCGCAGCTTCTCGACCGCGAGGACTCGGGTCACCTCGGGACGCAGCTGAGGGCTGCGCTCTCGGGCGGACAGCGTCAAGCCGCTGATCTCGTCCTCATGGCGTGCGTTGAGCGGTTCTACCTGCAAGTACCGCCATTCAGGAACCAGCAGGTCGACCGGGTCCCACGATTCCAGCCACTTCCTTTGTTCCTCGACGGACTCGGCGGGCTTTCGCGCGGTATCGACGATGGAGCGAAGCTGCTCGTCCGACAGGTCGCCGACTTCGACCTTGCCGACCTGCAGCAGCACACGGAGCGTTTTCAGGTCGTGGTGGTACTCGTCGAGCGCGTCCCCAAGCGTGGCCCGAATCTTTGTGACGAGAACGTCGGCCTGTTCCGCTTCCGACTCCGGCATGACGATGATCGACTGCGTCGACGGGAACCAGAGGTTGGACGCCCCAACGAGCATCAGGCGCGTCTCGTTCTTGCAGCCGCCTTCGGCGAACGCATCCAGGTGCGGGAGCCGGCCCCGGCACCGGGGCAGCTTGTCCTGCCCACCCTCGCCCTGAGCCTCGTTCATCGGACGCCGTACTTCGCACACCGCGCACTCGATGATCGCCGATGCGCCTTTGCCTGCGGTGCGGTCGACCATCCGCAGCGGCGGCTGGTCGGACTGCGCGCAGGGCTGCCCACGGTGCACCCAAATGTCGTACGGAAACTCGTCCAGATGTCCGTCAACGCAGGCCAGGAGGTACCGGGCGGGCACGGCCGCATGCTTCATGGGCGCACGCGTCCGGCTGCCTTTCCGGCCGGTGCATCGGTGCTCGAAGCGCGCCAGGTCAGTGCGGTACGGGTGGGTGTTGTCGTAGCTGAACTCCGGGAGCTTCCCCAGGTGGTCGCAGCCGGTGCAGCGGAGCCACTGGGGGAAGACCCGCGCTGGGACACCGAGGTTGTTGCCCTCAGAGGAAAGGTTGAACTTCTTGGGCTGTCGGGGATGGGGCCGGAGCTGTACGTCCCGGGAGCGCAAGATCTTCGCGACGATCTCTCGGAGGCGCGGCGCACGGATCTCCGGCGGATTGCCGTCGGTCCGAGCCCAGACCCGGTCCCAGTCGTCGAACCCGGTCGGCATGATTGTGAATTGCGGCAGGTCGATGATCGCGCCGGGCCCATAGGTGTAGAGCAGCGAAGACGGCCGGGCGGACCCGACCTTGGCCCGGTTGAACTTGGTCTTCTTGCCCTCCTGCTTGTCCGCATCGGCAAGCGGATCGACCGCGGAATCGGCGTCGTACAGAAGGTCGCTCACTGCTTGTCCTCCGGCAGTTCCCACCGCGGGGCGGTGCGGGGCGCGATGTAGAAGAGGTTCTCCGGGATCGGGCTGACCAGCAGATTGATCTCCGGCTGCACCTCGCGCATCGAGTTGGCGACGATGAACGGCGGCTCGTCCTTACCTGAGAAACCGGTCAAGCCGATCTCTGCGCTCTTGATCAGCGCGCCTTCCTTGGTCTCGTCGACGACCCGTTCGTAGACCAGCGTCCGGCGAAGGTTATAGACGTACTGACGGCGCTTGTCCCACTGGTCCAGACGGTTACGCAGACGGTCGGCCGCAAGTTTCGCCTCGTCTTCGCCGGAGGCTCGCAGCACCCGAGCGATGAGCTGGTCAAGCAGGGTATCCATCGCGGCACGGCGAGTTTCCAACCGGCCAGCGTTGCGCTCCGGCGACAGGCCGCTCGTGGTGTCCGCTGCGTCCAGGACTCGCGCCGCGCTGACCAGCACGCCGTCCAGGCCACGTTCGATCGAGGTCGTGGAGAACGGCGTCACCGACAGTGCCTCGACGCGCGCGTAGAACGTCTCGTGGTAATGGCGGAACTGCTCGAAATGCGCGAGATCGCGCGGACGTGCCCAGTTGCCGAGCGAGATCACCAGACCGGGTCGGTCCGCGTCACGGCCGACCCGGGACGACGCCTGGATGTACTCCGCGGTGTTCTTCGGCTGACCGACGACCAGCATCAGGCCCAGCCGGGTCACGTCTACGCCGACTTGAAGCATCGACGTGGCCAGCACCGCGTCGAATGGCGCCTTCTCCCTGCTGGGAACGGGCTTCTTCGCCGCCCGGAGCGCCTGGAGCTCAGCCTTACCTCGGCTGGAGTCGAAGCGCGAGTCGAAGCCCACACTCATGTGGTCGAGGGTCGCGGTGATGTCTGCGCTGGAGACGCGCGAGGTCAGCTCGGCGACGTTCAATGCCCCGAAATCGGTGCCCGTGCGGCGGGGCAACAACGACCAGGGCCGACGCTTGGCGAGCGCGGTTTGGATGTCGTCCCCGAGGTAGCGGGCCATCCCGGCGAGTTCGCGAGTGGCGCTGAAGTAGCCGACGAGTGAGAGATACGGGTCGGCGACCTCGCCGCTGCGGTCGAGCAACAGCTGCGCTGCGGCCATCACGACCTCGGCGATCCGGATTTCGGCCGTGGTAAGGCGGACGCCGGTCGTGGAGACCCCGAGATACAGCCGGCCGGGCTTCTCGTCCGAGACCGGTGCCTCGCGGGAGAAGAACGTGTCCTCCGTGTCCAGCACCTGCGGGGGAAAGATTGTCACGTCGCGGCCGTAGAGCGCGTGCACCTGGTCGGTCGCGTTCCGGGCGGTCGCGGTGGAGGCGACCAGCAGCGGCCGTACCGGGCTCCCATCAGCGGTCCGCCAGGCCGTGAGCACATCGACGGCTACCTCGAAGAGGCCCACGGTGGTTCCGAGCGCTCCGGTGATCAGGTGCAACTCGTCCTGGATTATCAGGTCGGGCGGGCGCAACCGCGAGGCCGGGCGAACGGAGGCTGCTGGCGTGCCGTCCTTCGCCGTCGGGTGCTTACTCCCGTCCTTGATCTCGCAGTGTTGGTAGTCCGGATGCACGTACCCGTGCCTGTCGCAGTAGCGGCCCACGTAGCCGAACAGCGAAGCCGCCTCACCCTCCCGCGCCAGCCGGGCGAATTTATCGACGGTGGCGATGAGGAACGCCGGCGCGAGCCGATAGATCTCCTCGTCCACAGTGAGGACCGGAAGACCCTCGTCCACCTCGCCGCCCGGCGAGAACGGACATTTGATGTCCTCGCCCCCGCAACGCACATGGATGCGGCGCGTACCGTCCACGCCGGTCACGTGCTCGCGGCCGATGGGTGTCCCGCACCACGGGCAACGTTGGATCTGCAGCACGGTCAGCCGGTAGCCGCTGGACCCAAGCTGCTTGGCCGCCTCGTCGTAGCGCTTCGGGCTGACGTCCGTCCCGACCCACAAACCGATCCGGAACGGCTCGCTACCCCATACCGCGGGATCTCGCCGGCGCTCCAGCTCCGCCGCGCACACCAGAGCAGTCGCCCGCTGGAATTGCTGCGCAGTGAGCAGCCGCAACGTGTAACGCATCAGGACTGCGACGCCGGAATTCCCGTTGAGCGGACCGTCCGGCGTCTCGATTACACCCTGGCGGCGGCGGATCGCGAACGTGTATGCGGCGAGCCCCAGATACGCTTCGGTCTTCCCACCGCCGGTGGGGAAGAACAACAGCTGCGCCGCGGCAAGATCACTGGAGCGCTTATCCGCAGCCGGATCGGACAGCAGCGGCAGCTGCATCAGGATGAACGCCAATTGGAAGGTGCGCCACGAGTGCGCGCGGGGACCGACCGCGAGCACGGCAGACCGAGCGTTCTCCAACGATTCGGCCAGGTTGGTCGCGCGGCGTTGCGCAACCTGCGACTGGATGCGTTGGTCGGCCATCACCCGGTTCATGAACCGGAAGCACCGCAGCGCCTCCTCGTCGGCGAGCAGGTGCTCTACGCCGGCCGCCAGCTGATCACGTACCCGGCGCGCGTCGTGGACGGCGTCCATGCCTTCGTCGGACAGGTGAGCGGGGAGGCCACCTGCCGCTGCCTCTTGCTCGTCGAGCCAGGTCGAGTACTGGTCGACGAGAGGCTGAAGACCGGAGCGAAGTACGTCGGGGGACGCCTCGGCCAGCGCCAGCATGTCGAGTTCGGCGTCGCGGATCTCGGTCGCAGAGGTCTGCGGGGTCTCGTGCGTCGGCAGCCACGTCGTCCAGACTGCGGAGGCCGTGCGGGCTCCGACGGCGACCTTCCAGTCAACCGAACATGTCCGGCCAACCGCGTACTCAAGCCGGTTCCGATACTGCAGGCCGAGCCGTCGCAGCTCGTCGTCCGGCTCGTACCGTTCGTCCGACAGCGGGTCAGTGACCGGTAGGAAGACTTCGCGACCGCCGGCCTCGACCGCCAGCTTCGTCTGGTACAGCCAGGCGTTTACCGGGATCTTGCGCGGGGTGACTCGGTCGTTGCACAACGCGATCTCGACCAGTCGGCAACCCCGCTCCGGGGTGTCGTGGACGTCGACCCGGAGCAAGACCTTGTCCTTCAACGGATAGGCCTTTGTGGCACCTCGCGTCAGGTCCGCGATCACGATGGGGCACGGGATCGAGATCGGTGTCCGCTGGTACCGGCGAAGTGTACGGCCCTCGTCCTTGGACCGTTCGGACACCGCCTCATAGACGCCCCAGGACGCGGTAACGGTGAACGTATCCAGGTCCAGCGGCACCTGGAACCGCAACCCCATTGAGGCGGGCACCATCAGCCCGCGACGCTGCGGCTCGTCCTCCACCGAGTCCTCGTCGCTGCCGGCGCCGTCTTCGTCCACGGCTGTGACCGGGACGCCACGGCTCTCGGCGGCGTCCACGGCGTCGCCCACGTCTGTGGCGGGTTCGTCGGCTGCGGTGTCGCTAGGGTCGTCTTTACCCGGGAGCAAGCGCACCGGGGCGATCCGGCCGACCAGGTACGCCACGTCGGGAGCACCGTCGATGAGCTCCTCCGGGCCGTTCGCCGGCCCGAGCAGCTCGCGTTCGAGGATGTCGGCGAGGTTGGCGCGAGCGGTACGGGAGGTGCCGTCCGGCTCGTGCGCGAGCCGGTACTCGCGATGCTTGCCGTCACGCGTCGGCGCGGTCATTCGTCGCCTTCCAGGTCTTCGTTGCCGTCTTCGGCGGGCGGGGCCTCGCCTTGGAGGGCCGCGCGGCGGTGGTTCTCCTCCAGGAGTCGATCGAGGATCTCGACGCGTGCGGCCGGGCTGACCGTCCAGCGCTGCATCTGCCGGTAGGTGTGGAAGCCGTGGTCCAGTGGGACGTCGGCCCAGCCGTAGGCTTCCATGACGGCTTCGTCGAGGCGGACGTGGATCTCGCGCACCCGAGCGACGTCGGAGTCGGCGTGGCTCTCGATGTCGGGGTCGTTGACGAGGTTGTAAAGCTTGGTGAGCCCCAGGTCGCGACGGAGCATAATTTCGCGGCGTTCAGCGTCGAGGATCTCGCCGATCTCTTCCAGCTCTGCCGTTGGTTCCGGCCGCGGAAACGTCTCGAAGACGTCGGACGGCGTGTATCGGACCCGAGTTTCCAAGGTTGATCCGTAGGTGATAGCCCACATTTGGTGCAGGCTCGAAGACAGGGCTGCCTGATCGCCGGAGGACTCAGTAGCGAAGATGACCACCTGATCGCTGACTACAGAGTTCCGTGGGACACGGGCGGGCATAACAGTTTTGCTGACCCGGGCGATGACGAGAATGGTATCAAGACCTGCGATTGCAGATCGCATCGCTGGTTGCCGCTCGGCGAATTGCCACCACCGTTCCCGACGTGGCTTCCGCTTGTTCGTCCGTCGCTCCGGTAGCACGTCGGATTTCAGCCTTTGGTATGGCAACGCATAGCGCTCCGCGATGCTCTCGGGCCGATCATTAAAGTCAATAACCCATCGCGAGGCCGAATTGTCGGGACGCGAGTTCAGATCCTCGCCGTTGAGGTAAGGGAAAAGCACTTCGGAGTTGCAGGGGTCGGCCTTGATCCACTCGGCCGCTTCCTCGGGTTCGATCACGAACCCCATGCCGAGCACGTAGCAGCCGATGAATGCGATCCTCGAGTTCTCCGCCAGCCGAAGTGGTGCGCCTTCAACACGGCCGGCCGGTTCCAGCAGGGTTGAGATTTTCTCGACGGCGATGTCGTCGGAGATCCGTGGAACGTTGTCCGCGACGGAGCCGGAGGTTCCCCAGACTGCCGCATACTCCAGGTTCGCGCTGGCGGCAGGCCACGACCTGCTCTGGACGGCTCGGGTGATGGTGAACCCACTCGCCACCATCTGGTCCAGGCCCACCTCGCGAGTGTCTCCCTGGGCCACTGTGTTCGTCGCGATCAGGCCCAGGTTGCCGTTCTGCGTGAGCAGCCTCATCGCTCGGAGGAAGAAGTATCCGACAAGATCTGCACTGCCCTTTTTCCCACTTGCGAGCACGTTGACAAGCCAGTCGCGGACGTTGGTTCCCATCGACCCGGTAAGCTTCTGGCCACCGAGGAATGGTGGGTTGCCGATGATGGCGTCGAAGCCGCCGTGATCTATCACGTCGGGCACCCGGACGATCCAGTGCAGCGGCTCCCACCGCTGGTAGTCCGTCGGCGCCGTCGGTTCCAGGCCAGCCTTGAGGATTCCGTCGAGCTGTCGCCGGTCAGGCTGTGCTGTGCCGCCGACTGGGTACGCGCTCTCGAGCGCGATGCGGAGATTCTCGTAGGCGACCATCAGCGACTTACCCGGCTTTCCGCCGACGCGGAGGCCCGCTGCGACCACGGAATCCCCCAACTCCGTCAAGCTTTCGGTCAGCCTGCGGTAGTCGTTCCACTGTCGCCGCTTGGTCGCCGCGGAGCGCTGTGGGTCGCCATCGTTGACCTCGGATGCTAGCTGCCCACGCAAAGCTCGGGCGCGCGCCAAGACTCCGTCCACATCAGGCCGGAACATACTCAGCTGAGGATTCTCCTGCGATGGGTTGATGTGCTGAGTCTTGAGCTGCTCGGCGCTGGTAAGGCCGATCAGCGAATTGCCGCGCAAAACCTTGTCGTCGACGAACGAGAACGGCAGCTTCGGGTCGAGCGACACCAACCAGAGCGAGAGCTTGCACATCTCGACGGCCATGCCGTTGATGTCCGCCCCGTACAGACAGCGAGCGATCACCGTCCGGATCGCACGGGTCTGTACCTCGTGGGGTGTGCCCGTGGCGATGCCTGCGTGCTGCCAAGCCTCAACCAACCGCGCGGCCAGGTAGCGAGCAGCGGCAACCAGGAAAGCCCCGGATCCGCAGGCGATGTCGGCGACCTTCAGGTCCAGGATCCGGTAGTCCGGAACCAGTTCCCACGCATTGCGATCGGCGGTCTGGTGCGGCCCCGGCTCGTAGACCAGCGGCTCCAATGCGTACCTCACGACCTCCTCGGCCAGCGGTCGCGGCGTGTAGTGCGCACCGGCCGAGGCCCGGGACGGCGTCTCGACCACCAGCACACCGCCGGGCTGCACCACCAGCGGGCGATTGCGCAGGTCGCGGCGGATCACACCGACGAAGGGCCGCAAGCGGTCGCGCAGCCCCTCGTCGGTCGTGATCGCCCGCAGCGCACGCTCGGCGTCCTCGACGTCCGCCGCGTGGGCCTTCATCAAGGCGGCCTTGGTCGGCGGTGAGGCCGCCGGTTGGTTGGTCTTGATCCACCGGAGCAGCGCGTCGGCGAAAGCCGTGGTCTCCGCCAGCTCTTCTAGCGTGGCCAGCGAGATCTCGGGCTCGGCGCCGGCCGTCCCGATCAGGCCGACGGTCACCTCGTCGACGACGTCGGAGGTGTAGCCGAGCAGGCCCTCGTAGATGTAGCCAATCTGCTCGACATCGATGTCCCGGAAGGAGATTCGGCGCGCGGGTTGGCCCTTGAGCTGGGCGACCTGGACGGCCCGGAGCACTTCGAGCATGACCCGGTCGGTGACCGCGATCGCCAGCGTGCCGCGCTCGTTGGTCGCGGTGAGCTCAGGAAAACGCGTCGGGTCGAAGAGCGACCCGCCGTAGGAGGGCAGCCGGATGTCCTCGAAGTTGGCCCCTCGGTACAGGGCCTGCGAAGTGGCGAGCAGTCGGTGCCAGGTCAGGTGGGTGCCGTCGAGTGTTTCGGTGCCCTCCTCGCGCTCGCGCGCGTCTAGCGCGTCCAACTCGTCGCTGACGCCGTAGCCCATCGCGAAGAGCTGACCTTGCGGCAGAAGTCCGCGCTCTTCGGCGAAGAGGAGGAAGACCACGCGCATCATCACGGTGACCGCAGCCTCGTAGACCTGACGCCGGTCCTCCGGCAGCGGGTCGGCCTGGCCGAGTCGCTGTGACTCCAGCGCCGCCTCGGACAGCGCTTGCACCAGCAGCTCGACCGCGCGACGGACCTGAGTGCCGAGGGCCTCTGTGATTTCCTCGTCGGCGGCGACCGACGCGGCGAACGACTCGGTGAGCCGCTCCTCGGGCTTTCCACCGACGAGGAAGCGCGGGGCGAGCATCGCGACGAACGCGTCGCGGGTCTGTGGCTCCTCGACCCAGGTGTGCGCGTCGACGACGCCCGAGGCGGTCATCGTCTGCGGGCGGGCGCTAACGATCGCCCACCAGCGGCCGTCGGTGACGACCCCGATCGGGACGCCGGACGCGCGGAGCAGCTCGTCAATGCGGTCGATCGGGCTGGTAGCCCAGCCGTCACCCAGCGGATCGCGGAGCGCGTCCACCGGGTCGACGACTAGCGTCAGTGCACCGGTGAAGCCGTCGCGGACGAGCGACCCGGTCGGGCGGACCGTGACTCGGTGATCGGGAGAGCGCACCTGAAGCGTCGTGCTGCCTGCCTGGTAGGCGTCGCCCCAGCCGAGCACCCGGCGCAGCACGATGTCGATCCAGCCATCCCGTGCCTCCCGGTAGAGGTCAGCAGCCGTGGGATCGTCGCGGTGCTTGTCCCAATGCTCCCAGGCCTTCTCGAAGGCCGGTTTGGCGTCCTTAAGAACGTCTCGCGCCGGACGGCCGATTGCCGGCATGCCCTGCGGCCAGACGCGCTTGAGCGCGGGAACGGCGAGGAACGGCCCGTCGGTGTCGACGAGCTCCAGCCAGGCGCGGTGCAGGTCGCGAGGCGCAGTGGAGCGGCGGCGGTTCATGCGTGGACCTTCCCGGATGCGGCGTCCTCCGGGGTCAGTGCGAACACGACTGCGGCGGCCGATACGTGTGGCTTGATGTCGCGGTAGCGCTCCTCAATGGCGACGATTTCGCGATGTTCCTCGTCGTCCAGGCTGTCGAGGCGTTCCTCCATCGCGCGCAGATCGCGGCGCCGCTGGCGCTGCTGGTCGTCGGTGAAGAGGAACTCCTCCTCGGCGCGGATTTCGGCCGCAAGTCGGTTGCGGGATTCCTCAAGGTTGGTGCGGAACGCGGCGAAGATCTCGTGCGCCCGCGACACGTCGGAGTCGCGGCGGGCCGTCAACGCCTTGGTCACGTCGGCCTGGTGCAACTCCGCCCGGTTGTGCATCGCGGTCAGTAGCCGCGTTCGCAGCGGTGATTTATCGGCGTTCCAGAGGTCGGCTAGCTGCATTCGCACTGAGGCGTCCGCCAAGCTGAGGTTTTCGGTGTCGAGCGTCTCGTCCAAGACCTTTTCGACCTTCGCCTCGGCCATCGCCTGGCCGCGGATCCGGATGCCGGTGAGGAAGACTTCCTCGTGCAGCCGGACGCCGCCCCGGCCGACCAGGACCAGACGGGAGACCGCCGCGACGCAGGACTGCGGCAGATCGTTCACCACGACGGCGGTGACTCGGCTGACCGGGGAATCGACGTTGAACAGGGCGCTGCGAAGGATGCGGGAGGATCGCTGCATCAGCGCGTGGCCGAGGTGGACGTGGACCAGGTCGTGCCGCTTCTCCGCGGCCTTGTCGTCGAAGGTGATGTTCCGCTGTTCGTCGGGGCGCAACCGGGTACTCAGTCCACGTAGAGCTGGCTGCCAGGCGCCGCCGAGCGGCGGAACGGTGAAGACCGGCGCGTCGGTGTCCTCGTCGCCAGCGGGAACCAACGGAGGCTGCGCGGTCAACGTCAGCGCGGTGTCCACCACCCGGCGGGCATTCGCCGAGGTGAGGTGCATCTTCGCCTTCTGCGCGTCGTAGGTCCGGGAGAGGTCGGTCAGCCTTCGGTTGAGCTCGATGCCCCCGGCCAGGGCCCGGCTGATGACCGCGTTTCCCGCGTCGCCGGCCGAGGGCCTCGCCCGGCGACGGGACGGCCGCGGATCGAAGTGATCCTGGATCTCGGCGTCGATGATCGGGTTGGCCGCACCGAGGTCAGCCACGACGGTGACGACCTTACGGGCGATGTGTTCGAGCAAGAACCGTAGGTCGCGGGTGTAGGGGGTGCCCTGCGTGTCCGGGGTGAGGTGGTAGATCTCCGGCGTCTGCTCCTGTCCGTACCGGTCGATCCGGCCGATCCGCTGCTCGAGCCGGGACGGGTTGAACGGGATGTCGAAGTTCACCAGCCGGTGGCACCTGTCCTGCAGATCGATGCCCTCCCCAGCCGAGTCGGTCGCGAGCAGTACACGGACCGGGCTCGCGGGCTCGGAGAACTGGGCCCGGATGAGCTCGCGTTCCTCGGTCGGCGTCGAACCCTGGATCGTGGCGAGCACGTCGCGGTAGCCGCGTTGACGCAGCACCCCAGCCATCCAGTCGAGCGTGGCCGCGTACTCGGTGAAGACGACCACCCGCTCGTCCTGGAATGCACCGGCCGGCCGGCATACCGCGTCCAGGAAGCCGAGCAGCGCTTCGAGCCGGGCGTCCGGCCTGTGCTCGTACCGGTGTCCCCAGTCGATGAGCCGAGTGATCTCGGCGTCGGTCGCCGCGGCGATGACCGTCGCGGCCCTGTTCTGGCGCAACGCGACGAACTCGGGGTGGTCGGCTTCACCTTCCTCCTCGTCGGACGCTCCACTACCGAGAGTCTCCTGGTAGTAGGCGTCCTCGTCGTCGATCTCCAGGCGGCTGCCCCCGCCGGACGCCTCGAGCATCTCCAGGGTGCGAGCGAACGACCACGGGCTGGACAGGAACCGCTTCTTCAGCAGCATGGCGACGATGCCGCCAGCCTGTCCGCGGCTACTGCCCTTGGCGCTCTCGGCGAGGATGCGGTCGAGGAGCGCGAACTCTTCCTCTTCCGTCGCGCCGGGCGTGAAGACGATCGGTTTGAGCTCGCGGCGGCGGAAGTTCAGCTCCGGAAGATCAGTCTTGAGCCGGCGGACCGTGACGTCCCGCAAGGCCCGCTCGTCGAGACTCGCCCCACGGCTGAAGCGCCGGCCGTCGATCATCTCCATCAGCGCCGTGAACGACTCGCTGTAACCGTTGTGCGGTGTCGCGCTAAGGAACAGCCGGTGCTCGCAGCGCTCGGCGAGCTCCCGGGCGGCGATCGTGCGGTTGCTGTCGACGGCGTAGACGCGCCCACCGGGTCCCGCGGTCGGGTTGGACGGCGCGATGTGGTGTGCCTCGTCGACGACGAGGAGATCGAAGCTGTAACGCCGTGCGGTGTTCGTGTCCGCCACGTCCGCGTAGACGTCGCGGAGCAGACGCTGAGCGCGCAGCGTGGGAAGCCACGCCATGCTGACGATGACCCGGGGATAGAGCCGGAACGGGTTCGCGTTCAGCCCGTGGGTTCGCCGCACCTGCGCCATCAGCTCGCTGTTGACGATGACGAAGTCCAGACCGAACTTGTCCCGCATCTCGTCCTGCCACTTCAGCGCGAGGCTGGGCGGGCACACCACGATCACAGAGCGGGCGCGGTGGCGCAGGAGCAACTCTTGGACAACTAGCCCGGCCTCGATCGTCTTTCCGAGCCCGACGTCGTCGGCGAGCAATAGGTTGGTGCGAGACGACTGCAGCGCCCGACGGAGCGGTTCCAACTGGTAGGCGTGGACATCCGCGCCGCTTCGGAACGGCGCCTGGTAGGAGTTGGCGTCCGCAGACGTCACCGCCCCCCATCGCACGGCGTCGACGAACGCCGCGAGCGTGTTCGGGTCGTCAAAGGCCTCCGGCGTGACGCTCTCGGGCAGCCCCTGGTCGGGGGCAACCGTGTGGCCGACCTCCAGCTCCCAGACCACCGCCAACTCGTGACCGAGCCGGTCCTCCTCCAGGGACTGGAGCACGACGACATGGGTGAGCCCGGCCGTACCCTCGTCGGCCGGGCTGCGCGGTAGGCCCTGCGCACGAATTTCGGCGACGGCCCAGGTAGAACCCCGGACATTCACCACTTGGCCCGGATCGGGCAGCGGTGGGTGCGCGGCCGCCCCCGTGGCCTCGACGTTCATGATCGTCACGTTAGACGCCCCTCCTCGCGACTGACGATCACTGTGCACGTACCTTGCGAAAATCGCAAGTCGGCCAGTAGGCTAACCCCGTGCCGACCATCCCCGAACGTGTACTCAGCCTGATCGACGAGTCAGGGCTGAGCCGCCGCGATTTTGGCAAACAGGTCGGTCTCGACGAGTCGAAGATGTCCAAGTCGCTGTCTGGGGCCCGGAGGTTCTCCTCAGTCGACTTGGCCCGCATCGCGGAGTTCTCCCGAGTAACGGTCGATTGGCTGATCACCGGAGAGGAGACACCTCTCACGGTCGCTGCGCGGACGACTACGGGGGAGGCAGGAGAAGCGCTCGCTGCTGCTCGCAGCCTGCTCACCCTGCGGTCCGACGTCGCCTCGCTTGGATACCTCCAGGGCTGGTCGCCGATCGCCATGCCCGCGGAATCGTTGCGCTACGCGGTTTACGGTCGCGACGCAGCAGCCAATGCGCTAGCGCGTCTCGACGAGCGCGGCTTCCGAATCCTCGACGAGGACCTCGCTGCCGTGATCGAGGGCTCGTTCGGCGTGGACGTCACCGTCGTCGAAGCGGGCCAAGGATGCGACGGCCTCGCGGCTTCCTCTGATGAGGCGAAGCTAATCGTGCTGGCAACGTCGCAGATTCCGTCCCGGCAGCGGTTCACGGCCGCGCATGAGCTCGGCCATCTGCTTGCCGGCGACGACCAGGGCGTCCATCTCGACAAGGACGTGTACTCCCCATTGCAGGCGAAAGACCCGAGCGAGGCGCGAGCCAATGCGTTCGCCGCAGCGTTCCTGATGCCAGAGGCCATCCTGTCCGACGCAGTCGGGCCGGGATTCGACGAGGCGGCCTTCGCGGCCCTCGCGTGCCATCTGCTCGTGACGCCGACGGCATTGGCGATCCGGCTACGGGACCTGCGAATGATCGACTCTGGACTGTGCGACCGGCTCCGGTCCCTCAGCGCCGGAAGAGCCGCAGGCTTGGCCGGGAAGACCGAGGAGCTCGCGAGGCGGGTAGCCGAAGCGCTTCGGCCGCGCGCTCCCGGACTACTGCTTCGAGACACCTACGCCGCGTATGTCGAGGGCAGGGCTACCCTCCGTCCATATGCGACACTTCTTGGCGCCGACGTGGAATCTCTGCGGCTAGCCCTGGAGTCGGAGTCCGAAGGTCCCGATGCCACATGACCAGCTTCCTGTTCCCCGACAACACGGTGCTGTGCAATTTCGCGGCGGCCCGCAGCCTCGAGTTGCTGAAGTCCGTCCTCGATGAGCGCGGTCGGTGGACGGAAGCAGTGGCGTATGAGGCGACGCAGTCGGCCCGCGTTCTTCCCGAGCTCGCGGTTCTCGAGGAGAGCGGCTGGCTGGGAAAACCGATCGAGGTCAACGACGAGAAAGAGATCCAGGCCATCGACCGGATCCGACGGGCGGTCTTCGGCGGGTCGGACGTCAAGCCGCTCCAGCACCTCGGCGAGGCGCAGACGTGTTACCTGCTCCAGCACCGGCCTGAGTTCGCCGATTCGTGGTGGATCTCCGACGATCGTGAGGCGATCCGGTACGCCAGGTACCAGGGCATCACGACGAGGGAAACCGTGGACCTGGTCGCGGAGGCCGTCGTGGGAGGCCTGTTAACTGCCAAGCAGGGCATCAGCCTTTGCCGGCGGATGGCCGAAGCGGGTCGTGCACTGAGGCTTCCCGTATCAGAGGCTGACCTGTATCGCTGAATCAGCCGGTGCCCGATACGGGCATCACTGGCTCCGGCTTGTTAGTGATCCCGCAACGAACTGTCGGAGTCGTTCCGCCGCGGGGTCGGTGAGGCCGCCGAGCAGAGCGAGCGCCTCCCGCCACAGCGGCTCGGCCTCGGTTCGGCGACCAACCTCGGTGAACGCGGCAGCGAGATCATTCAAGGCGGTCGCGAGGGTCCAGGGTGCGGACACGGTGCGGAGGATGAGCACCGCGCCGCGATAGAAGTCGATGGCTTCTTCTCGGCGGTCCAGGCGCTGGTAGACGCGGCCGGTGCCACTCAGCGCAAGGGCTTCGCGGACCCGGTCATTGAGGCGGCGCTGGATGCTACTCGCGCGTTGGTAGGACACCAGGGCATCGGCGGTGTCGCCGGTGGCGAGTTGGGCGGCGCCGAGGTCGAGCAGCCAAAATCCTTCCCACATGCGGTTCTCGTTCTGGACCGCGAGGTCCACGGCGGCCCGGGCGTAGCGCACCGCATCCGGAATGTTGGCCTCGTGGAGGCTAATTCGGCTGAGGAGGCGCAATGAGTTACCCTCGCCCTCGGCGCTGTCCTCGGCGCGGAACTGAGTGACCGCTTGCCCGATCAGGTCAGTGGCGCGCCCGAGCTCTCCGAGCTCTACGAGAGTGCCGGCGAGGTTCATTTGGGCGAACGCCTGCCAGGAGTTGTCTCCGAGCTCGCCAAAGAGCTCGGCGCTCCGGGCGAAGTCGTTGGCTGCGTCGACGAGCCGGCGGCCGCGGAGCCTGGTCAGGCCGAGCGCGTTGAGCGAGACGGCTTCGCCTAGCTGATCGCCGAGGTGGCGCCGAATATCCAGGGCGGCGGTGTGGTGGTCGATTGCTTCGTCGAGTTGTTGGGTCGCAACGCAGGCCATGCCCAGGCTGTCGTGCATTTCGGCCACGCCGCGCTGGTCGTTGATGGCTCGGGCTGCGTCCAGACCGGCGCGTGCGCTTGCAAACCAGGAGTCGAAGAGGTTGAGGCGCATGTAGAAGCGGCGCGTAAGGGCCGCGAGCTGCCACGCGAGTTCCTGTAGGCCGGGCTCGCCTGCTGCCGCTTGGACGGCGGCGAGAAGGTTGTCTTGTTCGGTGTCCATCCAGAGGGCAGCCGGGCGTTCGGCCTCGAAAATTGGCCTTGATGTCTGAGAGGTGGGCGGGGGAAGCGGAATGGCGAGATCAAGTGTTCCGATGCGTTCCTCGGCCGCGTTCGCGGCGTGTGCGTACCAGGAGACGACCCGGCGGAGGGCCGCGGTCCGGTCGGGCACATCATCCTCACGGGCTTGGTAGATGGCGAAAGCGCGCAGGAGGTCGTGGAACTGGAACCGGTCTGCGGCGATTTGGTTGATCAAGTGAGCGCCGGCGAGCACATCCAACAGATGCCGCGTCGTGGCGAGCGTTTCTCCGGAAAGCGCGGCGACCGCGGGCGCGCTGAATTGTGGTCCCGGATGCAGACCCAAGAGCAGGAAGAGCCGCGCGGCAGGTTCAGGGAGCGCGCGATAGGACCATGCAAACACGCTTCGGACGGCGTCGGACTCCTCGTCGTCTTCTGCAGTTAGCGCATCCCAGACTGCGTGTTCGTCGCGTAGGTCACGGATGAGATCGGCGATCGGCGTTCGCGGCCGGCTGGCTGCTCGCTCGGCGGCGACCCGCAGGGCCAGCGGTAGCCGCGCGCACAATCTGGCCAACTCCGTGATCTGTTCCCGATCTTCGTAGGGGCGATAGGCGCTGGTGAGGTTGCGCAGCAGGGCGACGGCGTCGTTCTCAGGTAGGACATCGAGGGTGATGCGCTGCGCCCCGTCGCGGACGGCCAGCCCGGATAGCCGACTGCGGCTGGTGACGATGACGAGGCAGTGCGCGGTCCCTGGTAGTAGTGGGCGGACCTGCCGAACGGTGGCGACGTTATCCAACAGGATGAGTACGCGCCGCTCGGCCAGCCGTGATCGGTAGAGCGCTGCGCGGTCCTCCATGTCGGTGGGGATCGCCGTCGGCGCGACGTCAAGAGCACGCAAGAATCGATCGAGTGCCGCAGCGGCGGTGACCGGTGCGCCTGGGTCGTAGCCACGCATGTTCAGGCAGAGCTGGCCGTCGACGAAGCGATGGGCGACTCGGTGCGCCCAGTGGGTCGCCAGGGCGGTCTTTCCGACGCCGGCGGTGCCGGAGAGGACGTAGACCCCAGTCCGAGGAAGCTCGTCCGCGTCACCGGCCCAGAGGGCATCGAGGACGTTCAGTTCGTGGTGTCGGTTGACGAACTCACGGACGTCGGCGGGGAGCTGGCGCGGTGTCCCGGCGGATGGTGCCATCGGTCCGTGGAAATGGACTCCGCCGTGCACGTCGCGTGCCTGGACGACGTCTCCGGCCGACCCGGACACGGTCGAATTGGTGGAGTCATCTGATTCGTGTGGTCGATCTCGTCCCGGCATGAGATCTCGCCTGCGCTATCCGACCGGTGGTGGCAGCGGAGCGACCTCGCGTTCGAAGAACGTCCGAACGTCCTCGCCGGCGGCGAACATACGGTGAAGCGACCGACGACAGGCGGCCGTCAGCTCCTGATCGATGTAGCGCACTGCGCCGGCGGCGATGCCGTCGTCGTCATAGAGGACCTCGTAGGTGACGTCTGCGCCGAGGAGCACCAGCTCTGGGAGCGGTTCGAATGGTTGCGCGATCTCGGGTCCGACCACGCGAACTTGGTCGGCTGACTCGGCCACCAACCGCAGCAGATGCAGTTCCCAGTACAGGTAGGGCGTCAAAGGTAGATCGACGACCCGGATGCGGAACGCCCCGAGCTTCTCTTCGGCCATGCGGCGGCCTTCGGCCTCCAGATCGTGGCGCTGTTCCTCGATGAGACGCAGCGAGGTTGGCCAGTTCCCGGCGTTGAAGGCGCGCCAGCTCTCGTCGCGTGGTTCTTGGAAGGTCTGGCGGCGTTCGACTTTCCAGAAGCCAGCGGGGCCGGCCTTCCAGAACCGGTCGCCGAAGTCTGCGCGGTACTCCGCGCTAGTGAGGTGGGTGCCGCCAGCTTGGTCGAGCAGTTCACGCATCCGGCAGATCCGCCTTGGCGGCCACGATCGTGGAGCGCGGGATGACGACGAGGCGCTCGCCCGCCCCGATCCGCAGCCCAGGCGGGAGGCGTTCGCTGTAAGCCTGCGTCAGATCGTGCCCGACGACAGCGACATCACCGTTGTCCAGCTCCCAGATGTCAGGGCATTCGGTCCGGCCACCGGTATTGCCTAGCTCCTCGGGAGACTTCCCGAGACGTCGGACGAGTTCAGCGGACTCGTCCGGTTTCCAGGCTCGGTTCACGACAACTCCTCAAGCGCTGTGAGCTCAGGGTAATCGGATCGTACCGACTGGTGACGAGGCGCGGCCGCTGAAGCGCATCATGAGCAGATGACTGCTCGGCGCGTGGCCCTGATCTGCACCGGTGTGGCCGTCGTGATGGTAGCTACGCCTTTTGTCTTTCTCGGATCGACGCGGGCCGTAGCTATCACCGCGCTGATTTCGGCGGTGGCAGGGGTTGCGGCCGTTGGTATCGCGGTGTGGGCGGCGCTGCGGCAACCAACGGCCGACGAAGCTAGCCCGTCCCGAACGAGCCTTGGGGAGATGTCGAACCGGATTTCGGGAACCGTGCACGGCGATGCGGTTCAGGCTCGCGACATTGACGGGGACGTTCGCTTCGATCGACCGGGCTGAATGCAGGCCGCGTCGCATTCTAGAGAGACGCGGGAGGCGCTCGCTCGCCTTCGGCAGCGGAACTCCGGGTTTCGAAGAGCGCTGACAGCGGCGCGGGTTGTGCGCAGCCCGCTTTGGGTGCTGGCTGCCGTCGAGGAGCGCCGAGCTGAGTCCTGCGCTGCACGCTCAATGGAGGCCGGCGATCGCTGGAGTACCTCGCTTCACTCACCAGCCGGTCGTGAACGACCAAAGTCAGCCGTGTTCCCTGATGCAGTTGCTGCCTATGAGCAGCGTCGCCAGTAGCCGTGCACGTAGGTGCCATCCTTACGGTAGTAGCCGTTGACGTAGCACGGACCGGCATGAGGATTCGTCAGTGGTCGACGGGCTGGGTACGGCGGTCGGGGCAGTCGTTGAGCTCGGCGTTGGCGTCGTAGGCAGTATCCGTGTTGGCCGGGGTGTCGGGGCTGGGCCGGGCGCCCGGACGCCTGAATAGGTGAAGCGCGTGCCAGCGCAGTATCGGCGCACGGTGTTGCCGAGGATCGCTCCGGCGGAGCGGTTCTGGCTGCTGAGGATATAGCGGACGTCAGCTCTAACTACGGCCCTACCCGTGGCGGGTGGGTACTCGTCGCGGTCGTAGCCGGGCCGGGTGGGAATAGTCTTGAGCAGCGCAGCGCGCCGCTGGGCCGCGCCGCCCGGGCTCCAAACCATCACGCGGGGGTATCCGCGGGCGATGGCGTCGGTCGCATGGGCGATGGTCGCAGAGTGCTTAGCGCTGGTCAGCGGGATGCTAATAGTGGTGGTGGCCCCCACGCACGCGCTGGTGGAGGCCGCCAGCGCGGCAGGAGGCACGCCCACGAATGCAGTCGCGGTCATGACTCCGACGAGTAGGACAGAGACTCTGCGATGCATACCACTCGCTCCTCGTGGGTCACGTCGCGGAGCGCATCGGTAACGGAGGGCGGGGCTTAAGCATTTCTGGTCGCCTCGATCCGGACGGCGTCGTTTCACCAGGTTCCCGCTTGAGCTCGCCGCCCTTCGCGGACACGCCGGACAACGCGGAAGCCTAAGGGCTTGTCTCACGTGGTGATTTTGGTGAGGCGGTTGTAGCAGGCCAGTGCGGCGGCCAGGCCGAGGAACGCCAGGAAGTTTACGGGTTTGCGTTCGTAGCGGATGGTCAACCGGCGTCGGCCGAAGATCCAGGCGATCGCGGATTCCACGATCCACCGGTGCCGGCCCAGACGCTGGCTGGACTCGACACCCTTCCGGGCGATCCGGACGCCGATTCCCCGGTCGCGGAGGAAACGCCTCAGGTCAGCCGCGTCGTAAGCCTTGTCCGCGTGCAGCTTGCCCGGCCGCCGGCGCCGCGGTCCGCGGCGGGAGCGAACGGCCGGGATCCCCCGGACCAGCGGCGCGATAGCCTCCCCGTCCCAGGTGTTGGCCGCCGAGACCGCCACCGACAGCGGCAGCCCGGTCCGTTCGACCAGCACGTGCAGTTTGCTACCGGGCTTACCCCGGTCGACCGGGTTCGGGCCGGTCAGCCCGCCCCCCTTTTCGCCCGCACCGACGCGGCGTCCACGATCACCCGCGACCAGTCCAGTTCCCCGGCCGCGCCGAGCCGGTCCAGGACCGCCTCATGCAGCCGCCGCCATAACCCCGCGTCGGTCCACTCCTGGAACCGGCGATGCGCCGTCGGCACCGTCACCCCGAACTGGCTGGGCAAATGCCGCCACGCGCAGCCAGCCGTCAGGACATACACCACGGCAGTGAACACCGCCCGATCCGACACCCGCCGCGATCCACCGCCCTGCGGCCGAACCGCCACCGGCGGGATCAACGGCGCGACGATCTCCCACAACTCATCCGGCACCAACCGCAGCGCTAACCGATCCTCCACAGAGGAACATCAATACCAGAGGTCACGGCACCACCAGGTGAGACACGCCCTAAGGGCGACCGCCCCAGTCCCGAGGGCGTGCGTTATGGCGGGATGTCCTAATAATGTCAAGACGCTTCGAATCCGCCAACGGCATACGTCGAGGGTTATACGCCGGCCGTTAGGCCACATACCGTCTCAGCCCTCGGTGATGACAATTTCCCTCAGCAACGTGGAAAGCGCGGAGGACCTCATGAGCAAAGCCGTGTGGACCGAGGAGGCCGTGCGGGCGCTCGGGATGACTACCAACTTGGAGACGGCAGCGTCGATCTTGGCCATCGGGCGGTCTCATGCGTATGCGTTGGCGAAGAACAACGAATTCCCGATCCGGATCCGCCGACTCGGTAGGCGCTCGTTGATCTCAGTTCCCGAACTGCTCCGATACCTCGGCGTCGACAGCGGCGCCGGGCCGGGTGCGGACCCGCACCTGCCTAAGGGCTGCCTCGTAACTCGGTTCGGTCGGCGGTGACCGGCCTGGTCTGGGGTCAGACGGTCGCGGCGAGGTTGTGCATGAACGCGATCCCGCGGACGGCGTGTGCCACGCCGCCGCCGCAGCGGCGGCAGTCGCGCAGGATCGTCCAGTTCGGGCTCGGACGTGGCGGTGGGACCGATTGTGGTCTTCTTTCCAGTCCGGCAGCGGGCTCGTGCCTCGGCTGCGGCGGTGCGGGATGACCACACCGGCGCACCGGGGCCCGCGGTAGGCGCCGTCAGCGATCACGGTCGCTCCGCGGGTCGCCGACGCCGCGCCGGAGTCCTCGTAGGCGGTGCAGTCGTTGCGGTTGCCTGCCACCGGGTCACCGACGGCGACCACCAGTCGGGTGTCGGCCTCGATGACGACCTGCACGTTCACCGAGTACCGGTAATTCTTCGACCGGGCGGTGAGATCCTGGTCGCGGACCGGAACAAGGGTGCCGTCGACGATCAGGACACGGTCAGGTGTGTGCCGGCGATCGACGGGGGAGCGTGAGTAACGGCGCGAGCCGGTCGATGATCCGATGCACGGCTGCCTGTTTGATCCCGAACAGCGGCGCGGCCTGCCGCATCGTCAAATTGGTGCGGTAGTAGACCGCGACCAGCAGAACCCGGTCGGCCGGCGGTAGACACCACGGCCGGCCGGGCCGGCCGTCCGCGACCTCGGAGCCGCCCCGGCGGGCCACCGTCGCGACCAGACGCCGGAACTGACGGTCGGACAGCGGCAGGCAGGGACGAAGGGCGCGGGCTCGACGACAACCGTCCGCCCAACCCGTGAGGGCGCGACGCGGGGAGCGGCCCACGCTGTGCGCCCTGTACTCGGACCGTAGCTCTGGGGGTCAGGTGTCGTTCTCCGCGGACCAATCGGCTGCTTCCTCGATCTTTAGAGATGCGCGCAGATCCCAGCCCAGGCCAGCGCGCTCAAACTTGTCGCGGACGCGGTTGATGTAGAGCTGGGCTGTGCCGGTCCTGACGTTGAGCCGCCGGGCGATCGCTGCGATCGACAGTCCGTATCGGTAGAAACGCAGGGCTTCGCGTTCTTGCCCAGTAAGTCGCAGCGGATGGACTTCGGTTGAAGCTTCTTGATCTGCGATCTCGCTAATCGAATGCGCCGGAGTCGTGTCGAGGGCCTCTCCGACTATCTCGGTGAGGCCAGCGTCCAGGTCAAGGAGTGGTTGCGCGGTGTCGGTCGTGGTCTGGTGGGTTGCGACGATATGCACCGCGGTGAGGCCGGCGTCGAGGTCGGTGAGGCCGACGATGGATTCGAGTTGGTCGCGGTGGGCTCGTTCCAGCAGGGCGTGGAGTTCTGTGTCAGAGGTGGTGTAGTCGCGGGTCACCGTGGGCGCTCCTGAGGGGAGAGACCCAGATCCGCGGCGAGCGTGTGGCGGGCCTTGTAGAGGGAGGAGCGGACAGCCGCTGGAGTTGTGCCGAGTTCGCCGGCGATTTCGGTCGGGGTGAAGCCGTCGAGGCTCCATGCGAGGACTTGCCGCTGGCGGACGGGCAGACGTCGGAGGGCTTGAAGGATGTCCTGGCTGATTTCCCACGCGTCGAGGTCGGCGTCGGGGCGAATGACCGCGGCGCGTTCGGGTTCGGCGGTGGGTTGTTCGCGAGACTGTAATTTGCGGAGCCTGGCGCGAAACGCGACTGTGCGTATCCAGGCGGCGGGGTTGTCGAGTCGGTCCCAGTTTCGGTGGGCGGCGACCATGGCGTCTTGAGCCAGGTCGGCAGCGTCGGCGAGTCGGGCGCCATGCCACAGCAGGAACCGGATGAGTCGAGGTGTTTCGGCGCGGTAGAAGGCTGCGAATTCGCCGACCGGGGTGCACGGGCGAGCTGCTCGGATGGGTCTGGGCGGCCGACGGCCTGGTGGTATCGGGTAGTCAGGGAGCAGATTGCGGGCGTCGGTGCCGGACTGGTCATCCATGGGTGCCGGTCCGGATCGGCGCGCCGCGGTCGGTGACGATGATGATCGTTGTCGTGTCGGGGAGGCGGAAGAGGGCCGCGTTCGCGACGGTTAGGCGCGGCGCCGTACCAGATGACTCGCGCCGGCGTGAGAGGTGCTGGCGAACGGCGGTGTAGAGGATCGAAATCCCAGGGCCGGCGACCAGGGCGATCAACGCGTCGGCCGGCATTGACGTGGGCAAGGTTGTTCTCCTCCCCGGGCACCCTAGGTCAGGTGCCGCGACACCTATTGAGCCTTTCCCGGCGCCCGGCGTGAACTGCTGCTCGAAACTTTTCTGACAACCCGCAAATTTGTCGGTCAATACACCTCGCCGAGGAGCGCAAAGGGTCTACTAAGGCGGCGGCAGCTGGGCCTAGTTGAGAGAACCGGGGAAGGGAGACACGACCGTGGTTAGCGCCGTGACGTGGGTGCCGCCGCAACGGGGCCGGTTCGCCGGGAGTACGGCCCCGATGCAGATCGGATCGCGAAGCGGCCGCGTGCTCGCCTGGCAGTGCTCAGCGGTACGCGCTGCTGCAACTGACCATGGCGCCGTCTGCGTCGTCGTCTCGTGGCTATGGCTGCAGAGAACAGAACACCAGCTGTGAGCCAGCTCTCTGTCAACTCGATTGGCCATTGTTGCGGGTGATCGCCTTCTCTCGGCGCTCCGCTCGACGCGACGGCTCCGGATCCTTCACCAGCAACGTCTCGCGCAGGCCCGCCAGCCGCGCCCGCGTCGACATCCCGACGTCGTACGTCACGATCGTCACCGCGCGTGCCGACATCGACTGCACCCAGACCGCCCGGTCGATGATCTCGTCGTCCGCGATCGACAGACGCTGGTGCCCACGCGGATCGGGCAGTAACTCTACCGTCACCATGTCGGCTTGGTCGCCGCGCAGTTCCCCGAAGCGCAGTGGGCCGTGATCCGACTGCGAGTGCTCCGCTCGCCACGCCGCGTCCAGCGTGCGCAACGCGACCCGTGCCTTCGTCCGCGCGGTGTCCTGTCCGCGGTCCTTCTGCCCGTCGAGTTCGTCGAGGAGAAGCATCGGTACCACCAGATGAACGCCCATGGCAGCGTCGTGCAGCCACGGACCGTAGTTCAGGGTCTGCAACTCCGGCGCATGTTTCCATGAGCGTCGATGTGTCCGGCACGAGCAGTTCCCCAACGGTCTTCCAGTGACCGATCTCCATGCGGTGCCTGATTACGGCAGATTCGAACAGCCGCAGCTGCCGGGCGATCTCAGCCGCGAGCATCCCGTTGATTACCCGCTGGTTGGACAGCGGCGGAGGCGGTGCGACGTAGTCCGGCCGGGTCGCCCGGACGCCGCCGGGGTTGGGCGCCGGAATCAGGTCCAGAACCGCGAGTAGGTCGCTGTAGCGGGCGCCGAATACCAGCTTGTCCGCGTGCGCCGCAGCGATCACACCTCCCAGCCCGCGCCGCGCCTCAACCGTCCACTCTAGATACGCGAGCAGACCGCGCGAATTCTGCAGAGCCGTGTGCTGCCGCTCAAGTTCGGCGAGGACGGCATCGGGGTCGACGCCGGGTAGGGGCGTGACGATCATGGCCCTGATGGTGTCAGGCCACGCGGGTTAGTGTCGCTCAGGAACGGCACCTGCCGCCCCAGGCCAGGGGCGGCCGATCAGCTATGCGGGTTCTCGGCGCATGTCCGCGCTACGAGTGGAGGTGTGTCACCTGTAGCCGTGCGAGACGTCCCCGGGTAGCCATGTGCAGGTCGTAAGTCGCCAACCGCACCGTGCAGCCGGCGGTCTCCGCAACCCACGCGGCTCGATCGATGATCTCGTCGTCGTCGATCGGCAAGCGCGTGTGGCTGCGCGGGTCCGGCAGGAGCTCGACCGTCACAGGCTCGTCCCCGCCGTCACGCCAAACACCGCGGCGCATCCGGTCGTCACCGGTGTCCCAGAACCCGCCGAGGGCCTTCAGCGCCTGCCGGGCGTGGCTGCGTTGATCGCTTGATCCGCGGTCCTTCAACCTGTCCAGCTGGTCGAGCACCGCGATCGGCACCACGACGTGGAATCCGTACCCTGCCTGCTGTTCGATACCAAGGAGCTTCCCGAATATCAGACCAGGCAGCCCACCGAATTGGTGCATGAAGAACGACGTGTCCGGCACCAGCAGCGTGGCCGTCTGGGACCAGTGTTTGTCCTCCGCAACGAGGGCGTCGAGGGTCTCGCGCAGTGCCTTGGCAACGTCGGTCAGCTCCGCCATCAGCGTCACGTTCACCAGTCGTTCCGCCGGGTCGAACCGTGCAGCGTTCGGGGCGTAGGCGATGGGGGCGTCCATGGGGCGGTCGTTTCCCGCAATGCGGGCGACGTCGACCAATCCGAGCAAATCGCCGTGCCGACGTCCATAGATCAACTCCCGCGCGGCGGCGGCCCCCACCGGGTGTAGCAGTCGACGGTGCGCCTCACCGGCCCACACCAGATAGTCGACCAGCAAGTCGTATGCGGTGCCGCGACGCCCCTGCATGTTTTCCGCCTCAGTGGCGAGCTTCGCGACGACCTCGAAGGTTTGGCCGACAGGCATGAGCGAGAGCGGGGCAGGCATCATGCGGCTGATCGTGCCAGGTCAGCCGGTCTCCGCTGTCTACCGGCCAGCTGTAGGGCCTTCGCGTCGACCTCCGTTCCCTCCGCGAGCGATTTCCGTGGCAGGTCCGATTGCGCACACGTTCTGCTCGCAATGGAATCAACTGCGCTTCCGGGTGGGGATCCTACAAAGGTGGAGGAGAAGGTCGCAGCGATCCAGCGGAGACAGCGCCCATGACTCGGATTTGCGACGTGGAAGGACCGTCGACCCGGCTGAATCCTTGAGGAGCGCCTTGTCAAGGTGGCGGGCTCGATCGCAGACGTGTGAATCGACCAATCGATCGGGCTGATCGGCTCGGCATTGGAGCCAATGCGGTCAACCGAAGTCCATCTGTTCCAGCGCGTCGGCCGCGCCGGTGTCACGGGCGCCGCGGCCCATGTAGACGTTATAGGTCATCGAAGGGTTGCTTTGGCCGAGTTGGTCAGCGGCGGCGACAGCGCCGAGTCCGGATTTCTCCATCGTGGTGGCGACGGTCTTGCGTCCGGCGATGTGGGACGTCACCCAGTCGAAGCCGGCGGTGGTGAAGGCTTCTTTGAGGTCGGCTTGAGTATTGCTGGGGTCTCGCAGTCCTCCGTGTGGAGCAGGGAAGACGACGTCGGTCGGGTCGACCGTGGTGGCGTGCCGGCGCGTGAGGACGGCGATAGCCCATCGAGGCAGGATGAGTACTCGGTCACCGTGCTCTGATTTGGGATACGGCTGAATCTCGAGCCCACGTTGTTTGACCCGGATCACCGTGCCGCGGATCTCAACCGTTCCCTCGATGAGGTCGACGCAGTCCCAGGTGATCGCAGACGCCTCCCCGATCCTGGCACCCGTGGCGATGATGATGTCGACGAAATCGATGAGGTCACGAAGGACGGCCTTATGATCGTAGGTCAAAAATGCGCGCAACTGGCGCACCTCGGCCACTTTCAATGCACGCGGCTTCTTCTTGGGCTTAGTCGATATGGGCGCGACGTCACGGACGGGGTTGACGGTGAGCGCTCCGTGGGTGACGGCGATCTTGCTCATGCCAGAGAGGATTGAGCGGCAGGTTTTCGCCGTGGCAGCGCCATTCTGTCGTTTGATGGTCCGCAGGAGGTTGTCTACGTACCCGGGCGTGAGTTCCCGGATCCTGAGTTCACCGGCCGCTGGAAGAATGTTTCCATCGAGCCGGCCGCGATAGTTCTGCAGCGTGTTGATCGCCCTTCCGTCTTCCTTGAGACGGGTGTAGTGCATCTCTGCGAGCACGTGCACGCGGGTTTCGGCAGTGAGCTTCTCCGAGCCGGTGGTGACCTTCAACCGGTCACGGAGTGCCTTGTTGAGGGCGTTGGAGGCGGCGCCTTTCGTGGGGCCCCAGCGCGCAACCAAGCGAGTCTTCCCGTCGTAATCGCGATAGCGGCAACGAGCCTGCCAGCCCTTACCGTCGGCCAGCCAGTGGTGCTTGCCGCTCGTGCCGATCTCGAGCGGCGGTCGTCCCGAGCGAGGCATCCCCACCCCCAGCGGATCTACCGGTTCACCAGTCATCGTTTAGTCATCGTTTATCTTGCACGACGACGCCAGGAAACCACAAGGGACCGAAGGGGAAGACTAACGAATCAGCAGCTCAACGGCGTTTTACGGCAACTGTTGGGAGATGACGATAAGTGCTAGATCGACACTCGAAGGGTTACTGGTTCGAGTCCAGTCGGGGGAGCATCAGAGCAGGTCAGGCCCTATATTCCGGTGCCTGACAGGCTACCCGAGCCGGGGGTCTCCCGTCGAACTCCCGGAAAATGATTCGGGGCGGCTCAGCCGATCAGTCCGAACTCGGCGATGACGGCGGGCCAGCGGCGGAGGAATCCGTCCAGCTCGCTCGACGACCACGGCACGAGGCGCGGCCGCTTGGCGGCGAGGTTGTGCGCGTCGATCCAGCGCACCGCGTCCTGCGTGAACGATCCGGTGGTTGCGATGATCAGGCCCCGGACAGGCTCGCCCTCCCACAGGGGCAACTTCGCGTGGACCAGGTCGGCGATCTCCGTCGGGCCGATGCCACGGGCGGGCCAGTGCTTGGCCTGGACGATGTAGCGCTCGAGGCGTTCGTCGGCCAGGCCATCGCTGACGCGGAGGTAGGCCTCGATGTCCCGTCCTCCGTCGGGCGCGTTAATCTTCATCAGCCGGGAGATTCGGGTGTACTGGCCGGACTTCTCCAGCAGCCGGACGAGGAGTCGTTCGAACCCGTCGGCGTCCACGCGGTCCCATCCGATCGCCGCCGGGACGGGCGAGGTGGTGATGTCACCGAGGTCCGCCAGGTCGTCCACCGGAATGGGGACTGGGTCTTCGTCACCGTAGAGCGCGAGCTCGACGTGGGGGCGGTAGGCCGGCCAGTCCATCGTCGCGATATCGCGCAGGTCGTGGGGTTCGGCGAAGTGCAGATGCCGGTGCAGATCGCTGCGCCGAGGCCCGCCGTCCAGCGGGGCGCCGATCAGCCGCTCCAGCTCGGTGACGGCCTCGCCCACCGCGTGCAGGAGTGGTGTGGCTTCCTCAGCTGGCAGCTCGTCGTCGTCGCCGGTTGGTACGTCGTCGAGCAACTCGTCGACGGTCTGCACCAGCTGGGCGGCGCGTTTCTGGACCAGCTCCTGCCGGGCACGGTCGAGCCGCTGGCGGTACCGGGCAGCTTCGGTGCCGGGAGCGTGAACCTGGGCCTCGAAGTTGTGCCCTGAGAGCGGCTCACCGAGATCGAGGTAGTCGAGCCGGGCCTGCCCGATGGCGGCGTAGTCGATGACCGCGGCGCGGAGGACGTGCCCGCGGATGGCCGGAAGGCTCGCCGCCAAGGCCGCCCAGCGCTCGGCCAGTGCCGCGTACTCGACCTCGTCAGGGGATCCGGTGCCGAGGAAGGGGCCGCCCGGGACGAGCTGCACCATGCGCTGCCAGACGCGGTCGAGCTTGTCCAGATTGAGCGCGACCCGGTCGTAGGTGGCGAGGGCTGCTGCGAGCTCCATCAGGTAATTCTGGCCCGCGATCACTGGGCGCCGTGGAGATCGCGCGATCTGCCGCGCGCCGGCCGGAATCTGACCGGGCAGTCAGGACCAGTCGTCGTCAGCGTGTTCTTCGAGCCACTTGTCCACTGCGGACCGCCGGAAGCGCAGGTGCTTGCCCAGGCGGTATCCCCGGACGAAGCGTCCTTCGGAGCGCTGCTTGCGCGCGGTGCCGATCGTGATCTGCAGGTAGTCGCAGACCTCGTCGATCGTCATCAACCGGTCGACCGCTTCGGCGTGGTTGAGTGGGGGTTGCTCGGTCATTCCTCCGCCCCCTTCGGTCGGCAGAGGGCGGCGCCAGGGGACATATGCCTGGCCGATGCGGCAGTGCGACCGACCGCAGCGTCCGACCTCAACGCATGGTGGGCGGGCCGCCGCTGCGATGACGAACGCAGAGCCCCATTGGTTGGTGAGGTCGCGGCCTTCATGACTGCATCCCTTGCCGGCGCCCGACCCAGGCCTTTACAGCATCGGGGTCGTAGCGGTGGAACCGACCGATACGCATCGAGGGCAGCGGATCGTCGATGGAGGTTTTGGCGACCCAGAGGTAGAGGGTTTCGGGGGTGACTCGGAGGAACGCCGCGGTCTCGCGGTGAGTCCACAGCCGCTGAGCATCAGCCATCGTCGACCTCGCTTTGTCTATTTGACAAATCAGCGAAAGTTCGCTGATTTCACAAGAACGATGAGCTAGCGGCTTGTCATTGGTCAATATATGCGTGAAACTTGTTCATATGACAAGAGGTTCGGGAGCGCCGTCGGAGTCGAACGCTGTTACTTCGGTGTCGGTCGCGGTGGTCGTGGCACGTCGTCTCAAGGAGCTACGCCGCCAGCGCGGTCACACCGCCCAGCAGTTCGTCGATCGCTGTGCCGAGCTCGGCGGTCCCCGACTCTCGACCTTCGTGCTTGCGAACATCGAGACGGGCCGGCGTGAAGCCTCCGTCAGCGAGTTGCTGGGGTTCGCCTTGGCGCTCGGAGTTCCGCCGGCTGCACTCTTGACGCCAGGTCCCGACGACACGTTCGCCGTCCGGATCGCAGAGCAAGCGGTCGTGAACGACAGAGAAGCGCTCGACGCGTGGGTCCGTGGCCGGGCGCCTCTGCCGGGCTACGAGGGCACCGCTCAAGACGGCTTCACCGGGCTTAACGAAGGCGCCGCCGCGACGACACCTGACGCTCGCGCCGGGCTTCAAGCCGCTCTGGGCCGGCTCGTTGTGCAGTTCGACCAGGAGATGACGGCGTTCGCGGAGAGGACACGCGACCAGTACTCGGCCGCGCTCGCAGAAGCTGCCGAGCGCGTCGCAGACGGAGCAACGCCCGCTGAGGTCGTCGCCGCGCTCGAAGGATTCCGCCACCGCGTAGGCGCCACAAATCCTTAGGCTGCTAGTGGCTGCGGGATACGGGTGATGCTGGTCAGAGGGGCTTGCCCCTGTTGCGGCCGCCGCCGCCGCTTCTGCCACGATCGGCACCATGATGCCTACGCCTAGGTCGGGGTACAGCCCGGGTGACGTTGTGGCCGTCCTCAACGACCTGTACGCCGGGCTGGTGGGGGTCCGGAACGAGACCGGAATGCTGTACGAAGGCCTGATCGGGTACCTGCAGTGGGTGGACGAGAGCTACCGACGGCTGCGGGAAGTCGTATCTGATGACGCGTCGGATCATCTGGCGCTTGGTGGTCGCTACCGGGACCTGCTTGCGATGATCGATCTCGCACGATCCGCTGCCGGAACCGAGACATGGGCTCGGCTGGACAAAGTGGACCCTAGTATTTCCTCACGCGAATTGCGGCTGGTGAATGGTGCGCTGGTTGACCAGATCGCTGACCAACTCCTCGAACTCGAGATCGCGACCGACGCGCTGAAAGCGGAGAAGGATCACTACGCACGAGTCGGGGAGCTACCCGTCGCCGACACCAATGTGCTGATGGAACATGCGTCTGAGCTTGCCGCGCTCGATTGGGGTGGCTGGCTGACCGCCCGTTCATGGGGGGTCCACGTGGTAGTTCCCATGCAGGTCCTGGACGAGCTGCCGGGGTCGTTGATGCGGTATTGATCGCCGCCGACCGGCACGAGTGCGCCCGAGGCGATTCGTTCGTCGAGGTTGGCCTGCGCGGCGCGGGCGGTCTCGAGCTGCTGGCGGCGTTCGGTGGCGAACGCGGCGTTGACGTCCACGGCGGGTGCGGAGGGGGAGAGGGAATTGGACGGACGCATGACGGCGTCGACGGACAAGGCGGATCTCCTTCGAGTCGGAGAGGCCCCACCCCGGCGCGATCTGGTGGTCAACGCCGGGGCAGGGGGCGGTCGGTTCCGCGTGCCCGGGCGGGGCTGGGAACGAGGACCGCTGCCCGTCGGCGCGGCTCAGCGAGGTCAAGCCCCGCCGGCCGCACCGATCGACGGCGAGGAGAAGTAGGTGGCAAGGGGTCGGCCGGCGTGGGTGAGGTCGGCCGGTGGCCGGGCTTGAGCCGCGGCGCGGCGGCGGGAGCGTCGGTCCTCACCCCCAGCCGCCCACGGCACGCAGGAACGTGCTGCCGCCGTCCAACGAGCGCCGGGCGCCTCCCGGCAGCTGGCTGAATGTCGCGACGCTCGAAGTCAGCGAGGTCCGTCCGGGCCTGCACTTCCCGAACGGGTTGAGACCGCAATGAATGGCGTTTGGCCGGGTAGCGGCATCCGATGGATCAGCGGTCGTAGAACTGTTTGCCGCGGTCGAGGGTGGTCACGTCTGCGGTGCCGGCGTTGCGGAATTCATCGGGCAGGCGTGCGCGGAGCCGGCCCTTGTGGAGAAGGTCCTGTGTCACGTTGTCGAGGGCTTTGAGTGCACGGATCAGTTCGTGTTCCTGGTCGCCGGCCAGGCGGTCGAGGGTGGTGATCGCGTCGACCATCGAGGTCAGTACCGCGGGGACCGTTCGTCCGTGGATGCCGGTCTCGGTTTTTTTGTCCGGGGCGGCGCCGAGGATCGTTCCGGCTGCTTGGAGGACTTCGATGCCGACGGCGGCGCCGGTGCCGTCGGTGACGATGAGAAACGCTACGGCGGCGACGGCGCCGCTGATGGTCAGAACAGCTTTCGCGGAGCTGTCGGTGGCGCACCAGCCGTCGAGGGACCTCAGGACTTTGAGGGTTTTCTGGCCGATCTCCCAGATGTCGGTGAGCAGGCGTCGGCGAACTTCGAGTTGCGCCTCAAGGGTCATCCCGAGCGCGGTCGCCAGTTGGGTCTGGTACTGCGCGGCGCGGTCGATCGCGGTGAGGTTCCCGGAGAAGGCGTCTGCGGCGTCGCCCTGCCAGGGCTTCATGTGGACTTCGATGTAGCCGAGCATCGTCGAGACCTCGGTGGCGTCGACGACCGGTCGGGTGAGCTGGGTGGTCGCGAATCCGCCGTCGCGTTCGGTCAGGCGCAGGGACGGCTGGATCGCGGTGGCGGTGCCGTAGAGTGCGCGGGCCATGGGCAGGCAGTCGTCCGGGTCGGGCATGGCATAGCCGGTGAAGAGGTCGGGGATGGTGCCGTATTCCTGCTGGAGGTAGGCGCGGAGGTTGGTCTTGTCGTCCGGCCGCCCGGAGGTGGGTGGCTGGTAGCCGGGGACCTGGGTCGGTGTGCCGGCCGCCGCGCGGTTGGCGTCGTTGTTCGCGCGTTCCTGCGCGGCTGCGAAGGCGGCGTCCTGGGTAAGGGTGAGGTGGATCGCGGCGTCCCGGATCTGGATGCCCAGAGCGTGAAGATCGGATTCGCTGCGGTAGGTGTAGGCCATCGTGGCTCACTCGTCGCCGGTGACGACGTCGGGTACCGGGCCGTCCGGCGCGCGTTCGTCGCGGGCTGTTTTGTGCGGCGGTGGGCCGTTCTTCCAGGCCGTGGTGACGATCCGGGCAGCTTCCTCGTCGGCGGAAATGTAGCCACCGACGACGTGCAGCATGATCGTGGCGGAATTCTGCATGTCGGTGGACGTTCCGCCGAGAGCGTCGCGGAGGTCGTCGCGTAATTGCGACCACAGTTCGTAGGAGGCGGTCATTCCGGCTCGGCGGCCGGGGAGAGCGAAGGCGGTGAGGTCGTAGTCGGCGGTGCCGGCCACGGCGTTGTTGAGGTGCGCGTAGGTCGCGCCGAGCGCGGGCAGATCGACGCGTCCGATGACGGCGAGCTGGATGAGATCCGCGGCCAGGTCCGATCCGTGCAGGGCCATGACGTCCTTCCGGTGCGGAGGTGGTCAGCAGGGGCCTTCGACGATGACGCGGCCGTCGAGGGTTTCTTTGCCCTGGACGATGGAGGCTTCGAGCCGGTCGAGGTCGGCGGTGGCGGGTGGGCGCAGGTTGGCGACCACGTCGGGCCCTCGGACGAGGGCGGCACGGGCGTAGAGCAGCTTCCCGGCGCGGTCTCGGACGAGCACGTTGACCTGGGGGGCGCACAGCGCGTTGTAGTTGGGGTCGGCGCGGAGCGTGCCGTGGACTTCCACGATGCTGCCGTCCCGGTCGTGGGTCAGCGGGGTGACGGTCGCGGTCGGCAGGTTGACTGCGGAACGGACGGCTTTGGCGTCGGTGACGCTGACCTGGATGCTGGTGATCTTGGCGTCGGAGGCGACGGCAGCCGTGGCGGCCAGGCCGACGGTCTGCCCGGCCAGGATGATCGGGAGGTCGGGCTGTTCGGAGCCCTCGCCGGGGGTGAGCGCTCGGCCGGTCGAGTCACGGAGCCGGGTGGTGAAGTCGATGAACGCGAGAGCTTGGGGACAGCGGTTGGTGACCGTCAGACCGATGAGGACGACGCTGCGCTCGACGTAGAAGCCGGACTCGGTGACCGTCGGCAGGCAGGCCGGAGCGCTGGTGGCCGGGGCGGTGGTGGCGCTGGGTGCCGCGGCGGTGTCGTCGTCGGAGGACGGTCCGGACGGGTCACCGCGATGGACCAGGGCCACGACGAGCACGATCACCGCGAGGACGGCTCCGATCGCGACCGCCAGGAAGCCGCGGGACCGTGTCACCGGGGTTCCCCCTTCACTGTGGAGCGGCCGGGGGCGCCCACGTCGTAGGTTGCTGCGGTAAGCAGTATCAGCCGGTCCTGGTACTCCTGGAGCGCCGCCGTGACCGCGGCGAGCAACTCGCTGAGGAACGTGTCCTCCGGGAGTGTGGACACCGCGCCGTCGGCGACGGAGACCTCCCAGCGCGCCAAAGCCCGGCTGCTGACCGCGACCCAGCCGTGTGGAGACCGCCCGGTGACGGTCAGGTGTTCGGCTCGGTCCAGGAAATCGCCGTCGGCCGCGGCTCGGTCCGGGGCGGGTTCCCCCAGGTAGGAGCGGGTCAGTTCGGTGTAGTCGCGGTGGTAGCGCGCCCACACGGTGGTGCCCAGCCGGCCGAGTTGCGCGGCGAGTTCCCGGTCGGAGTATGCGGCGTAGGCGCTGGCGCGGAACCTGATCCGTAGGTCGGATCGGCCTCGGATTTCCGCTGAGATCCGGCCGTCCGGAGAGTCGGCTCGCGCCGACAGGGCCTCGCGGCGGTCGCTCAGGGTGTCGTCCACCGGTCGTCCTTCCCGTGCGATGTCCCCAGCGGCGCCCGCGGTTGCCCGGTGACCGGCAGGCGTGCCGGTGCGGCGCCGTCGGGGATCCGCCGCCGTCGGCTCCGGACGAAGATCAAGGCCACCACCGCGACGACGACGCCGAGCAGCAAGACCAGGACGAGGACGCCTGCCAGGACCACAGCGGCGGATAGTCCCGACTGTGCCGTCACTGGTGCCGCAGCGGCGCTCGGGGAAGGGGTGTTCGCCGTGATGGGCGCCGGGTCGTTCAGGGCGTCGAGGACGTTCAGTCCGCCGTTGCCGTAGACGACGTCGGGTCCGCGGTCGCCGAGGTCGGTGGCGTGCCGGTAGAACAGCGCGGTGAGTTGCTCGGCGGTAAGCGTCGGGTATTTGGCGCGGGCGAGCGCGAAGGCACCGGCGACGATCGCGGTCGAGTAGCTGGTGCCGGTGCCCGGCGCGTAGGTGCCGGGTCCGGTCGGGACCGGGATGTCCGCGCCGGGTGCGGCCAGCCCGTTGCGTCCGTCCACTCCCTGCGACACCGGGTCGATGCGCCCGTCGGGTCCTAGTGCCACGACCGGGACGGTTCCGTCGAGTGCGGTCAGCGCACTGGGCAGGTCGTTGCCGGCGCCGACGATGACCGGCACGTTCTTGGCGCTGGCGGCGTCGAGGGCGGCGGGGAGGTCCGCGTCGAAGCTGACCGACAGCGAGATCGAGATGATGTCCGCGCCGTGGGTCAGCGCCCAGCGGATGGCGACCGTGACGTTGTTGGCGTCACCGAGCGACCCGTCGTAGCTGATCTTGATCGGCAGGATCGCCGCGTCGGGAGCTATGCCGAGGACGCCGTCACGGTTGCCGTTGCCGTGGCCGTGCCCGGCGATCAGGGCCGCCATCTGCGTGCCGTGGTACTCGCCGTTCTCGACCGCTTGCGGTTTGCCGGTGTAGATGTCGACGCCAGGCAGGACGTTGCCGGTCAGGTCGGGGTGATCGGTCTGGACGCCGTCGTCGATGACCGCGACGACGACGCCCTTTCCGCGAGAGAGCGCTTGGGCGTCGGTGACGTGCAGGTTGTCCATTTGCCAGGACTGGCTACGGACGCTGTCCGCCGCTGCGATTCCGGGGGAGACGGCGACCATCGCGGCGGCGCTGAGCGCGGTCAGCGCAGTGGCGAGACGTCGAGGGGTCCTCATGGGAGTCCGATCGCGGGTCCGGAAGCGTCCGGAGAAGGGGTACCAGGCGGCAGGACCACAGGGGGAGCTGACTGGTGCAGGGCGAAGGGTCTCCCCGGCGTCGGGGCTGTGTCATCCGTCGAGGCTGGTCGTGGGGCGGCGGGCCGAGTGTCGGCCGTCCGTTGCGTTGCCGGTGCGGTCCTTCCCCGCAAGGACGTGGATCCGGGCTCGCCGTCGCGCCGTTGTTCGGTCGGCCGGTGCTGATAGCGGCCGCCCAGCATGGGTGCCGTGCGACCTCGTTGCGCGGGCGCCGGTAGCGCCTGGGGCGCGCCGTCGGGGACAGGCGGCTGGGGTGGCGTGTGACGCGGGGGCCAGACCGGCCGGGGCGACGGTCGGGCGACCCGGATCCGGCGGACGGCAGGTTCGGGCCCCGTCGTGTGCGTCCTCGGTCGCGGTGAGACGTCCGCATCGAGTGGTGGTCCGTCGATCGGCGGCGGAACCGCGGCCGTAGGTGCGGTGGGTACCGAGGTGCTGCGCCCCTGGGAAGCTGCTGGGCGGATGTCCGGCCGCGCGACGGCTTGTCCGTGAGGCGCCGGGCCACGCTGTTCCGGACCACCGGGCACCACGCCGTCGGGGGCGGGGATGCGTCGTGCGGTCAGGGGGGTCGGCCCGCGACGCGCAGCACGGTCTGTTGGTTGCGCGGTACGGCCCCGCAACGTCGAGGGAATCGCTTCGGCGATCGGCGGAGTCCCCGGCGGCAGTGCCGTACGAATCCGGTCCGGCCCAGGCCGGACGACAGACCCGGGGCCGACCGGAGATCCAGGCCGCACGGGGGGTTCGGACCGGACGGGGAAGTCCGGCCGGACGGCGCGCCCCCGCAACGGCACCTCCGGCGCCGAGCCCACGCGCCGGGACGACGGCCCGGGCGGCGGCGTCGGAGTGCGACGTCCGCCCAGGACCGGAATCCGTGAGCGTGGCGTCGGCTCGGCCGGCGGAATTACGGGCCGAGGTCCCGTGCGCCCGGGCAGCAGCGGTCGCGGACCCGGCGGCGGGCCCGGTCGCCGAGATGCTGGAGGGTTACCGCCAATCGGCGGCCCGGCCGGGCGGCGGGGGGTGCCCGAGGGTGCTGCCACAACACCGGGACCGGGCGTGATGGGCACGCCCGGGTCACCGTTGACTGGCGCGCCGACGCCCGGTTGCTCGGCTGGAGGCGCCGGAACGACCGTCACACCAGCCAACGACGGTCCCCCTGGCGGACCGCCGGGGACCGTCGGCGGCACCGGTGCGCCGCGCGGCCCGGCGAAGGCCGGTGTGGGGTCCGGGCCAGTCGTGGAGCCCACCGAGATGCTGGTGTGGGTAGGCCCGCGGAATCGGATCGGGAGGCTCATCCCGGTCCCGGCCGTGTTCATGTGCGCGGCCAGCGACTGCACCAGCGGCAGCGCACGGGCGGTGTGGCGGGCGTCGATCTCGTCCTGGGGGATCGAGTCGCGCACTCGCCGCGTGACCGCGTCCCGGCCGGGTTGCCCGAGCCCGGTCGCGAGGAAGCCCAGCAGATCATTGACGTCGCGCGCTTGGAACAGCGCTCGATCGGCCGTGCGGCGGCCCTGTTCGCGTGTGGTCTCGGCTTTCCACTGCTGATAGTGCAGCTGGACCTGCGCTTTGGTCCGGCGAACGTCCTGGGCGATCCGGTCGATCGTCGCCGCGTGCTGCTCGGCGGCCGTCGACCACTCGTCCAGCGACGTCATCGCGGCGCCGACCCGCAAGGCGTAGGCCTCGGACGCCGGCCCGCTCCACCCGGTTCGCACGGCCTGCGTGTGCGTGGTGGTGCTGTGCCGGCTGGCGGCCAGCCGGGTGCTCAGGCGGCGCCATTCGGTGGCGACGCGCCCGATGGCGTCGGGATCGAGCGCTTGCACGATCGGCCACAACTGTTGGATGTGCGCGACGTTGCGGGTGTCGCTCCAATCGGTGACGCCCCAGCCGGGACCGCCGCCGGTCGGGTAGATGCCGGTCTCAGCGGCCCGTCCGGCGGGTGGCCCGGGCCGATATCCGAACTGGTCTTCGTCGCTCATGGTTGCAGGGGAGTCGGCTCGTCGCCGGTGACGACGGGTGACAGCGTCGGCGGGGTGAACGCGTTGATCACGTCCTCCACGGTGGCGCGCGAGAGCGCGTCGCCGTAGCCGTACTGGTCGGCGATCACCGTCGCGCCCTCGGCCAGCGCGGCCAGCCCACGTTCGACGTCGCGGACGAACAGACGAACGGCCCGCGAGTTCGCGTCGAGTACACCGGCCAGGAAGGCGGCTTCGGCCAGTGGTGCTACCAGTTCATCACCGTCGGTCGGTCCAGTCTGGGTCAGGCTCTGATGTCCGGCCAGCCGGTCGAGGAAATCAGACCCGAGTTCGGTGGCCACCGCCTGCGCTTCCTGCTCGCGCAGCGTCCTTCCGTAGTCCCGCAACTGCGTCGGCCTGGCCCGCAGTTCCTCGTCGTCGTTCGCCATCCGTGCCCCCGGTCACGCCACGATCCGCTCTGTCCTCCACCACATCAGGTCGAGGCGATCTTCACGCCGGAAACTCACAACGGGTGTTCAGAGTAACTACACACCGTCTCCGACATGCTCCACACACGAACCACAACCGGGGAAGGTTCAGCAACTCAGGCAGTCCGCGATGGTTCGTTCGCCGCTGGGCTCGGGGTGCCTTTACGTTCGGCTAAATGCTGGCAGGCGAGGACGGCCGCGGTGAGCGCGTCGAGGTGGGGCGCCAGCTGCTGGGGTATCCCGAGGCCGCAGTCTCGCGCGGCTTGCCGCAGATGAATCTCCTGGGCTGGGCGGAGTGCGGCAGCGCACCGCGGATGGGACAGCAGGTCGCGGATCGCGTATCCGTCGGTGTCGGCGCAGACCTGGTCGACGAGGTCGGCGGCCATCCGATCGGTACTCAGGTGGTCGAGGTATGAGAGGACGTCGAGCGCGCACAGTCCGAGCCGTGTCCTGAACATCGCGAGCCCTGGTGACTCCGCGGCCTGCCACCAGGTGTTCAGGATCGAGGCGACATCGGTGTCCGCGTGGGTGTCCGCGCGGATCAGGGTCGTCAGGCACATGATCACGGCGGTTTCCCACGGCTGCCCAGGCTGAGTGGTGAAGAGCAGGTGTAGCGCTTGGTCGTGCTCTCCGGCGGTGGCTAAGCCGAGGACGGCGATTTGTCGGCCGTCGAGGATGCGGGCCCCGATGCCTCCGTGACGTTGCTGGTGGGCCAGCGCGTCGCGCCACCGGCCGGCGCTGGCCAACGCCCGGCCGCCATCGGCGATCAACACGCTCCCGAACCACCGGCGGACCTGTTCGTGGTCGTCGTTGGTGGCCACGAGCCGCGACGCGAGCAGGGGCCGGTTCTCGACGACGATGTCGGTTCGGGTGGCAAGCGCGTGGTGGATGCGTTCGAGCAGGTCGAGCGCGGTAGAGGTCTGGCGGGCACGGATCCGGAGCCGGGCGAGATTCACCAGCGGCTCGAGGGCGTGTCGTGCTCGAACCGCATCCAGGGGTAGTGCGGACAGGCGCCGTGCCGCCTGGCCACGGCACCAGGCGGCGGCCAGGTCGGGCAGGCCACAATCGGAGGCCACGAGCGCGGCTTGGTTCTGGACGGCGGCTGCCGCGATCAGGTCAGTGAACCCTTTTCAACCTCTGTCTACTGAGGTCAGGGCGGTCGTGAGACGCAACGGAGCCCCCGGTAGGACGGCGATTGCTGAAGTCGTTCGTCCAAGACCAGGAGCTCCGGGTGCTTTCCTACCCGTCAGGGATGACCGTGTCCACTCGCGGGCTGAGGCTGCTCGCCGACGCCCTGCGTGGCCGCCGCCGTGAACTACGCACCCGGTGGCGGCGCCTGGACGCCGGCCGCCAGGCCCTCCTCGTCGTGGCCTACCTGCGGAAAGGTGAGACCTACGCGGACCTGGCCTGCGGGTTCACCATCGGTGTGAGCACCGTCTACCGATACGTCATTGAGGGCATCACGCTGCTGGCGGCGATGGCCCCGACCCTGGACGAGGCCATCGCGGTCGCAGGGGGCAAGGCCTACGTGATCCTCGACGGCAGCGTGCTGCGCATCGACCGCGTCGCGATGGCCAGCAAAAGAGACCGGCCGTACTACTCCGGGAAACACAAGAGCCACGGGGTGAACGTGCAGGTCGTCAGTGATCCGTCCGGCCGACTGATCTGGGTCTCACCGCCGATCCCCGGCGCCAGACACGACATCGCCGCCGCCCGCGAACACGAATCCTCGACGCGTTCGAGGCCGCCGGCGTCCAGGCGCTGGCCGACACCGGCTACCAAGGCGCAGGCCCGTCAGTCACCGTCCCCCAGCGTCGCCGCCGCAAAGACCCCGACACCGGGAAGTTCCGGCCGCTCTCGGCAGCGCAGAAAGACGTCAACACCGCCCACGCCCGGATGCGAGGCCCTGGCGAACGCGCGAACGCGCAGCTCAAGGCCTGGAAAATACTCCGGAAGATCCGCTCGAGCCCCAACCACGCCACCCGGCTGGTCAACGCGGTCCAAACCCTCATCCTCGCCGACTGAACCCAACTGAAAAAGGCTCAGTGCCTCGGCGAACGCGGCCTGATCGGCCTCCGCCTCGGCACGCTCGCGTTCCTTCTTCGGGGTAATGTAGAAGGTGGACTTCGACTGGGTGTAGCCCCAGGCCTCCGGGTCGGTGCAGACGATCACCGGCGTCGGGTTGTTGACCTCGCGCGGGATGAAGGCCGCGAAGCCCTGCCTGGTCTTGACGGCCTCGGGGTCCAAGGGTCGCCCGCGGTCGTCGAGCAGCGTCAAGGCTGCGGCTTCGCGGCAGCCCGACAGCCACTCCTTGGGCTGGGGGACGACCTTCACCCGGTTCCGTTCGAGGCCGGCCTTGAGTTCCGCGACGGCTGTCTTGCGGTCGCGGCGGCGCTGCTCCTCCGCGACGGCGTGTTGCATGCCCCAGTAGCCGGCGCGTTTGCTGACGAGCTTGTCCACGAGCGCGGGCTCGCCACTGAAGGCCTCCAGCGCCGGGACGTCGTCCAGTGCCAGCTTGTCCGCGTCCGCGTCCGCTGCCTGCTTGCGCGGCGTGCAGGAGACGTGCGAGGGCCAGGGCGGGACGGACCTGCCTTGCCGGACCGGCCGGATCGGCGACGGTGGGCGGGCAGCGACCCGGATCGCTGCTGGTGGGTCGGATCGGCGGGACGCGCTACGACGCTGACACCTGGGGGCAGTCGGGCAGCGTCGTGCGACGACACCGGCACCCCGGATGCCCGAAGCAGCCGGCGGGCACCTCGGTGACATGGGCACAGCCTCGGCTGGCTTGGGCGATCCGAGTTGGCCGCGGGTTTCCCGGCTTGACTCGGCTCCAGGTTGTGTGTGGATCGCGGTGAGTTCCGGACGTGTTGGTCCCGGCTTCCGGTGCGCCGTGGCCCCCAGGGATTTCCTGCTGGTTACGTCGTGCGGATCTGGCCAAGAGTGGCGGTAGCAGCGCAGAATGTGATCATGGGACGGCGTGGTCGACGGTCCGACGGGCAGTCGGATCGTCGTCGTGCGGTGCTCACATTCCTGACCGCGATGGTCAGTTGTGCCGCGTCCCCAGCCAGTGGATGGAGCGGTGCCCCCACCAAGGTCCAAGTGTTTTTGCTGGTACTGGCAGTCGGATCGGCATCCGTCGCTGCGTGGATCGCGTTGCCGTATCGAGCTTCATATAAAAAAATGGGCATGAGGGCAAGTGCCATTAGGCGGCGGGCGGGCAGTTTCGGCGAGGCGTCTGTTTCGCCCCGGGTTTGATGGAGGCATCGAACCCACGGGAGTATCGAGGTCATGGCGGCACCGAGGAAGTACCCGCAGGAGCTGCGTGAACGCGCAGTTCGGCTGGTGCTAGAAGCGAAGCAGGACCCGGCGACCAGGGTCGGCGCGATCCGGCGGATCGCCGGTCAGCTGGGCATCAATCATGAGACGTTGCGTAACTGGGTGACCCAGGTAGAGGTCGACGACGGTCACCGGCCGGGCACCACCAGCACGGACGCAGCAAGGATCGCCGAGCTCGAACGCGAGAATCGTGAATTGCGGCGGGCGAACGTGATTCTCAAGTCCGCGTCCGCTTTTTTCGCGGCGGAACTCGACCGCCCACAACGCTGATCATCACGTTGATCGACGCCCACCGGGACGCTTTCGGGGTCGAGTCGATCTGCGCTGTGCTGAGAGAAGCCGGAATCAAGATCGCCCCGCAAACGTACTATGCCGCCAAGAAACGAGCACCGTCAAGAAGGTCTGTCACGGACGCGGCGATGACGGCGCAGATCCGCCGTGTCCACGAGGAGAATTACCAGGTGTATGGAGCGGAGAAAGTCTGGACTCAGCTCAACCGGGAAGGCCACGCGGTGGCTCGCTGCACTGTGGAACGGCTGAAGCGCGCCGCCGGCCTGCAGGGAGTCCGCCGCGGTGGCCCGGCCAGGCCGCGCACGACCGTTCCCGGGACCGGACCGGACACCCGGGAGGACCTGGTCGAGCGACAGTTCGCCGCTCCCGGCCCGAACCGTTTATGGGTCGCCGACATCACTTATGTAAAAACGTTCAGCGGGTGGGTGTACGCGACGTTTGTCATCGACGTGTATTCACGGATGGTCGTCGGCTGGCAGGTCGCCGATAATCTCCGCACCAACCTCGCGCTGGACGCCCTGGAGATGGGCTTGTGGAACTGCGGTCGTCACGGCGCCGACCTGTCCGGATTAATTCATCATTCCGACAGGGGCGTCCAGTACGTTGCCGTTCGCTACTCGCAGCGCCTCGCCGAGGAGGGAGCCGTCGCGTCGGTCGGTTCCCGCGGCGATTCCTACGATAACGCACTCGCCGAAGCATTCAACTCGCTCTATAAGGCCGAATTGATCCGCGACAAAGGCCCGTGGCGTGGCCTCGACGACGTCGAGTACGCCAACGCCGAGTACATCGACTGGTTCAACCACCGGCGCATCCACGGCTCGCTCGGCAAGGTCCCACCGGCCGAGTACGAGACCATCCACTCAGGACCACAACCCGCCCCGGCGTCCGCCGGAGCGTAGGAACCCAGCCTCCATCAAAGCCGGGGCTTGACAACCCAGCAGCTGCTCGACACCGCGCACAACTCACTGTCATGCCGCGGGTCGCTCACGATGGAGGGCTACAAAAGCGTTTCCTGTGCGCCGCCCGGCAACGAGCACAGCCTCGCGCCGGGGAAATCATCTTGGCCGGCGAACGGGTTGCCCTATGCTCCCCGTTCACAGGCGACCGGCCGCAGTCCGGCCGCTACTCGTTGACGTTGAGGAGCCGCCGATGCCCCACGTGACGCTCTACGCGCTGGAGGAAGAGCTCGCCGGGCGCGAGCTCAGCCTTGTCGGGGAACTGACCAACGCTGTCGTGTCCGTGTACGGCGAGTGGGCTCGTGGCTCGGTGGACGTCAGGCTCATCGGCATCCCCGCCGGACGATGGGCGCGTGGCGGAGCGGTGGTCGATACGGCCGCGCCTTCCGTCACGTTCGGCATGCGCGAGGAAGTTTTCGCCCGTGAGGACGCAGCGGGCGTCGTCGCGCGGCTGGTGGCCGCGTTCACTGATGCCGTCGCTGCGGCGTTCGGCGACGGTTGTCGCGATGAAGTCCTCGTCGAACTCGTCGGCCAACCCACGACTCGGTCCGGACTTGGCGGGAAGGTCATCAGTAACGGCGCTGGCGGCTAACGCTCATCCGCTTGCCGCAGGCAGCGTGTGCTGCCACCACGCTCGGCGGCCGACCTTCAGTGGCCGCCAGGCGCGAGAGCGAGCAACCAGCGTGCGTGTAGAGGTCAGCGATCCGCCTTTAGACTAAAGCCGGTTACGACCGGTCCTTATTGGTAACGTATTGGTCCATAAGCCTCGCCAGATCCGGATATTGGGTGGGCTTAGCCGAAACTTCCTCTCGAATCGGCGGCGATAGTTGAAGCATTTGCACGCATGATTTTTCCCATTCTCGCTGTGACCGAGTCTGGGGTACTGTTCTATGGAAGAAAATTCCGACGGTTAGCACATGGCTATACATTGATGCCAACAAGCGCATGCGCGACTGCTCTTCCTCTGTGAGGGTCGAGCTACTTAATTGGCCGCCGCGAAACTGCGGAAGCAAGCGAGGCTCCTTTAGGAGCAAGCCCTGCACACCGTGCAGCCAGTTGAATAAGCTCTGCATGGTAGCGGCACCTGCCGTCGCATTCTGGACGGCCGTCTGTCGGGCGAGCCAACGGGCCTGCCACCCGGAGAAAATCAGAGATGCGACTGCGACGAGTACACCGACGACCGCGAGAATAGTAGTCAACCCAGTCCCCTTTCCCTGATGTCAGGGTCTCAGTTTGTCGCAACAATCTCCGCTTTGATGGGGGCGCGAAGACTCACTCACATGCCGCGATGACGGCGAAAGATCGGCCCTTGTGAGCCATCGTTTGACGGAGGACAGGGCGGCGCGCTCACGGCGAGCGTGTACTCCTGGGCGTCGTGGTGTTCGTCGCTGTACAGCGCGCGCCTCACCTGACGGTCGTTGCGGTAGAAAGCGACCCCCAGATGACTGAGGTCCAGGTTGGGGCTGTGGCTGGACACCTGGAGGGCGTCGGCGAGTCCGCCCAGATCGTTGGTCGCATCGCCCGGTGGTGTGCCCGGCCCCCGTACCACGATTTCAAGGCCGGTACCGGTCTCGACCGGCGTCCACGCCGTGTCCGCCGCAGCCTTTTGCGCCGCGCCCAGCAGCGCCGCGACCCGCGGAGCGTGCGGATGCCCGGTCCGAACACGGCCGAAGCCTGGCCCTTGGCCGGCGGTAGCCCTTGCGACGGTCACGCTGATCCTGGATGCATTGCTCGTCGCATGCTCTCCCCCGGGGCGTCGTCCGCGCTGACGACAGTCAGCTTCGTTCCGCCGCGCGCCGTCCGCGCCGGTCGGAGCCGTATCGCTCGACGAGCGTGTTGCCGATCGAGGCGAGGTGGTCTCGCACCCCCGGAGGGCCGGTCACCTCGAGGTATTCGACCAGCCCGGCAAGCTCGCCGGCGAGTATGTGTTCGTCGTTGCCGCGGATCACGACCTCGATGCGGCCGTCGGTCGTGGAACCTCCCACTTCGAGTCGAGCGCCGAATCCCATCCGGAGCACGCCTATCCCGTGGGGTGCACACACCGCCCGGGCCTCGAAGGGTGTTCGCTTGCGTTCGACCTCGTCGGCGACCTCGCGCCAGCTCTCGGCAAGGTCGAAGTCCTCGGTCCGGTGTACGGGATCGGTGGTCGGGTCGACGGATGACACGCGGTCGATCCGGAAGGTCCGCCGGCCGGTCTCGGTGTTGGCGACGAGGTACCACGACGGGCCTTTGGCGACGATTCCCAGCGGGTGAACGGTTCGCTCGGTTTCGGTGCGTTCGCGGTCGACGTAGCCGAGCCGGACCTGAACGCCGCGGATCACCGCGTCCTGGATCTCGTCGAGGAATCGAGGCGGTCGGGGCTCGACCCGGCTCGACCCCCATCGCTGCGGGTCCATGACGAGCGACGCCGCCGCCGCCTCGGCCTGCGCCCGGAACGGCTCCGGCAGGGCATGGACGAGCTTGCGCAGCGCAGCTTTCAGAACCGGCGTGACAGACGACGCCGGACCGGCGACCAGGAACAGGGCGCGGGCCTCACTCGCGGTCAGCCCGGACAGATCGGTGCGGGCACCGCCCACGAGGCGCCAGCCGCCGCCCCGGCCCCGCACGGAGTACACCGGCACGCCGGCCATGCCCAGGGCGTCGAGGTCGCGGCGGGCGGTGCGCTCGGAGATCTCCAGCTCCCGGGCGACCTCCGCTGCGGTCACCTGCTCGCGATGCTGCAGCAGCAGGAGGATGGCCATCAACCGGTCGGCTCGCACCCAGACAACTCTTCCTCGGAAACCGGTCAGGGGATGACCGGTATTGGTCGGCAAGCTGCCGACATGACCATCGATTTTCCCGAGCCCACCCGCATTTTGGTCAACGGTGTGGAACTCGAAGTCTTCGAAGCCGGTCGGCAGAACGCCGGAAACCCCATCGTGCTCTGTCACGGCTGGCCGGAGCACGCGTTTTCCTGGCGCTATCAAATGCCGGCCCTGGCCGCGGCGGGCTACCACGTCATCGCGCCGAACCAGCGGGGTTACGGCAACTCGTCCCGTCCCACCGAAGTGACGGACTACGACATCGCACACCTGTCCGGTGACCTCGTCGCCCTCCTCGACCACTACGGCTACGCGGATGCCACCTTCGTCGGCCATGACTGGGGCGCATTCGTCGTCTGGGGCCTGACCCTGCTGCACCCGGACCGGGTCAACGGCGTGGTGGCACTGAGTGTGCCCTACCAGGAGCGCGGGGAGACGCCCTGGATCGAATTCATGGAGGGCGTGCTCGGCGCCGACTTCTATTTCGTCCACTTCAACCGGCAGCCGGGCGTCGCGGATGCCGTGTTCGAGCAGAACCCGTCCCAGTTCCTTCGCAACCTGTACCGGCAGAACGTGCCTCTCGCAGAGCCTCAGCCGGGCAACGCGTTGATCGACCTCGCCAGAGCGGAAGCCCCACTCGGTGAGCCGATCATGAGCGACGGCGAGCTGGCCGTCTTCGTCTCGGCCTTCGAGTCGTCAGGGTTCACCGGAGGAATCAACTGGTACCGGAACCTGGACCGCAACTGGCACCTGCTGGCGGACGCGGACCCGATCGTCCGACAGCCCACCCTCATGATCTACGGCGACCGCGACACGGTCGCGAAGGCCGAAAGGCTGACCGAGTTCGTGCCGAACGCGGAAGTGGTCAGTCTGGACTGCGGCCATTGGATCCAGCAGGAGAAGCCGGAGGAAACGACCGAGGCGATTCTGAAGTGGCTGGACCAGCGGGACGCCGTCCAGCACTGGGAGCCCCCGGGTCGTAGTCGCTGATCATGTCCCTGCGCCGCGGGTTGGTGGAGCCAGCTGTCAACCCGCCGTGCTGAAGAACTCAGGGGTGGGCGCTCAGTCGGCCCGCGACGCGGCGCAGGTCGGTTCGATGCATTCGGTCCGACTCCGTCCCGTACCGGCGAAGACGTGGACGAGCGTAGGTCCGGGCGCCGCTCAGCGACGTCCGCATTTGCCGCAGATGGATTGGTGGGTGGCTCCTGACCTGGACGTGGTGCGGCCCGGAGCGCGTGTTCGCGTTCCGGGCCGGGGTGCTGGGGTGGTTCAGTTGCAGTAGTTGTAGTCCCAGCAGTCGTTGTAGTGCTTGCGGTGGTGGCGGCGACGGGGGCGGCAGTCGTAGTCGTACGAGTTGTCGTTGCAGTCGTACGAGTAGTCGTAGTCGTAGCAGCCGCTCATGTCGTCCAGCCTCCAGGAGAAGTGTTCCGCGGGGTGTGCCCCCGTCCTGGAACCAGATTCGCGTAGGAACCGCGGTGGCTCGTTCGGGGTGGCGACGCCGGCAACGTTCGGTTCCGAACACTCGATCCGCCGCGCTCTCCTGCCGCGCTGCGGGCGCGTAGCGTCTGCTATTTCCGCGCCGCGACTGTTCGGCCGGGCAGCCCTGCTCCACGAGGCGTTTGAGGTTGACTCGGGTGCTTTCGATTTTCTCCACCGTCATCGGCAACCCGTAGCGCTGGCGGTCCGGTTGGCCGCCTCGAGCGGAGTGATGGCCACGCCATCGCGGGTCAGCCCGCAAAATAGGGGTTCGACACCAGGGCTTTGGCTCGCCGTCCCGGGTGACGAAGCGCGACACTCGCCCTCGTGACCGCAGCAGTGGGCGGCGGTCCGGGCGGAAGGGCGGGGCCCATGGAGACGAAGATTGACGAGATCGCTCCCGATGTCTTCCGGATCTCGACCGTTGTGCCGGAGGTGGCGCCCGGGGGGTTCGGATTCAACCAATTTCTCGTGCGGGACGAGGAGCCGTTTCTCTTTCACACCGGAATGCGGCAACTGTATCCGCTGGTGTCGGATGCGATCGGAAGGATCCTGCCCCTGCAGGACCTGCGGTGGATCTCGTTCGCCCACGTCGAGGCGGACGAATGCGGTGCTATGAACTTGCTGCTGAGGGACGCGCCGCGGGCGGAGGTCGTGCACGGCGCGCTGGCCTGCATGGTTTCGCTCAACGATCTCGCAGACCGGCCGCCGCACGTCATCGGGGACGAGACGCTCGACCTGGGCAGCCGCCGTCTGCGGTTCCTTCCTACGCCGCACGTCCCGCACAACTGGGAGAGCGGGCTCTGGTACGACGAAACAAACGAATTGCTGTTCGCCGGCGACCTTCTGACCCAGATTGGGGACGGCCCGGCGCTCACCAGCGACGACATCGTCGAGTCCGCGCTGCGGGCCGAGGAGATCTTCCACAGCACCGCGTTGTCTGCCGATCTGGCGCCGACGCTGGAGCGGTTGGCCCAGTTGCAGCCCACCACGTTGGCCGTGATGCACGGCTCGTCGTTCCAGGGCAACGGCGCGACCGCCCTGCGGGCACTGGCCTCCGGTTATGCCGCCGCGGCCGCCGACCAGGCCTGAGCAGCGGGTGCCGCCCGATCCCTATAGTCGGCCGACTTGGCGCCGTCCAGGCGGCGCTGGCGTTTCTTCACGATTGCGGGCTCGAAAGTGCCGTCGCGGTCGCGGGGAACCTCGATCTGGACCGGGCCGATCTCGGTCAGCACTGTCTTGGTGCGGGTGCCGTTACGCGAGTTGCCCGAATGGTGCCCGGCGGGGTCGTGCTTGTCATAGCCGAGGTGTTCGGTCAGTTCCGCGTCCAGCGCGGTCTCCAGCACGGTCTTGGTCAGCCCGGACAGCAACCCGCCGGGGCCGATGAGCTCCACGCCTTCCGCGCGTGCGGCCTCGACGAGTTGTTCTGCGAGTTTCTGCTGGTCAATCCGGGTCGCCATGTCCTCGATGGTGTCCGTCATGTCCTGCTCCTCCCCGCCAAGCAGCGTGTGCTCGGCGTGTCAGACCAGGCCAGTTACACCGTTAGAAAGACAGTCCCTGGAAATCGTGCACGTCCGGTTCTGAGGGGGCGGCGGCGCAGCAATGCGCCGCCCCTACCCGGCCTGACATCGGGACTGTCAGACGTGGCTGCTGGTAGTGAGCTCTAGGTTCGGAGGTCGAGCAGGGGTACCAGTGCGTGCGCGAAGCTCACCGGTTCCGCGCTTGCGCCGAGGTGGTTGCCGGGCAGGTCGATGAGGGGCAGACCTAGCTGATCGGCTAAGGCGTGGGCGGCTCGTCGCGCCAGCTGATGATGGCTCGACGAGCCGGCGCACACGGTGAGTCTGGTCTGTTGTAGGGCCTGGATATCGGGTTGGTAGAAGACGGTGGGGCCGGCCATTTGGCCGAGGAAGTAGCGGTTCTTCTCGAGCTCTTCAGCCGGCAGGCGCGGCAGAGCCATGTGCTGGGGAGGCGTCTGTTCCGGTCCTGTGTGATGGGCGGCTGCGCTGAGGTCGAAGAACTCCTGGACCGCCCGCTGCGGATCGGTTTCGGCGACGGCGAACGCCGACGCGGCGCGTTCGGCGAGTTCGGTGTCGTCGAGGAGCGTGATCAGGGGCGGCTCGTGCAGCACGGCTGATCTGAGGAGGTGTGGGTGCTGTGTGGCCAGTTCGAGGACGGTCACGGCCCCGCCGCTCGTTCCGAGGAAGCGGGCCGGCTCCCCGGTGAACGCGTCGATCAGCACGGCGAGGTCCTGCGCGAGGACGTGCGGAGTCGGTCGAGCCATTCCGGGCGTCCTCGGACTGGCGCCGATGCCGCGCGGATCGTGGGTGACTACGGTGTAGTGCGCTGCGAGTTCGGTCGCGAGGGCTGTGAACCCGGCTCGCCCGGCCGGCGCGCCGACGAGGAAGAGCAGTGGTCCCTCGCCCCGGACGCTGTAGGTGATGGTTGTGTCGGGGCGCTCGAGGATGGCGGGGGAGTTCTCAGCGAGATCGGTGTAGTCGGCGATCTTGCGGGTGATCACCTCGAGAGCACGGTCGAGGGCCGCACGGCGCTCCAGGACGCGGCGACGATGGGCGTCGAGCAGGTCCAGCCGCAAGCGGGAGGGGTCGGTGGCCGCGGCGTCGGCGCTGGTGAACTGCGCGATGTCGGACAGGGGCATTCCCGTTTCTCGCAGGTGGACCAGCATGTCGATCAACTCGACGTCGGTGGTCAGGTACTGACGCCGTCCAGCAGCGTCGCGCCGCGGGGTCGGCAGGATGCCCTGCCGCTCGAAGTACCGCAGTGTGTCGGGCTCGAGACCTGCACGCGCGGCGACCTCTGAGATGCCGAATGGTTTCTCTGGCTCATTGCGCACGATGAAAGCCTGCTACCTGGATCCCGGTTCAGGTCAAGCGACGGGTCTCCCGCTTGGCATCCGAGGACAAGCAACCCGCGTTCCCGGGGCAGCACTCAGGCACCGAGGCGAGGGCGAGAGGCGTTCGGAGGACGACTTCGGGTTGGACTCTCCACGGATCGCTCATGCCGCTGATCGTCAGAGCGCTGTGTCGGGGCGCAGAAATGAGAGTTTCGATGACCGTCAGCGCAGGTCGATGCGATGCGCACGTGAGTCAGCCGTCTCGCCTTACGGGCTGACGGCCCGTGCGAGTACTCACCGCTCGACGAGCCAGCAGTGACCTTGAGCAGTCCAGCGACTCCCGTCGAGGGGTGGGCAGTCCGGAAGGCAGGCATGCAGACGTCCGGCCGACAGTTGTGGCGTGTCTCGGTGAGGGGCGTGGTCTTCCTGCGGGGCCGGGTGCTTCTGCTGGTTGGTCGACCAGGACACTGCGCCGACGCTCTCCGACGAACACATCGAGCTGCACCTGTTCAGCCCCGACGACATCGAGGGACTACCGATGCCGGACGGGTACCGGGCGTCAATCCGGGCGATGCAAGCGCTGGAACCCCAGCCCTAACCAGCGAGGTGCACCGGGCGCCCGACACCGCCAGAGCCGCAAGCGCGATCGCCGCGCTGTCGTTGGCGACAGAATCGCTTGCGTCCATTTTTCTAGGATGGCAGCGGTGCGCGCCGCGAGTGGGTGAATCCGCCGCTCCATGACGGCGAAGGGAACATCCGCTTCTGCCGCCGTTCGTCAGGTCGCCGGCCGTGTTCTGCTCTGCGGACGGGCTGGGCGGCGTTCCATCCGCCGCCGTCCATGGCAGAACGCACGGCAGCGTCTGGGTGGGAATGCTCCGGAAGGCCTTGACCGGCTGGTCGTGCCCCCTCGCCGCGAGCGTGGTCGCTACGAGGTGCGAAACGAAAGCATCGCGACCGTGTGCTCCTGGCCGGTCATCGGCCAGGAGCGGCGGGTCGACCGGACGTGCGGGGCCGGAACTGTGCCGTGGGAGGGCCGCGCTGTCAGCCCGCTCGACGGCGCCCACCGTGGTACGCGCCGCCGAGGACGGTGACCGTCAGGTCCGCGCGTAGTACGCGCGGCTCTGACGCGTGGCCACCAACAGCAAGAGGGCGACGATCGGCAGTGCTGCCGGAAGGAGCGTGGGCCAGTTGTCGGCGAGTTGGCCTGCCGCGTCTTTCGATGAGTCGGGGTCGGACGTGGCGTCGCCGAACACCGCGTAGATCTGGAGAATCGTGATGACGACGGCGACGACGTAGGCACCCCGTCCGCCTTGCCAGACTCCGCGCAGGACGAGGAACCAGACGGGTAGGAAGACGGCGGAGAGGACCGCCGCGATCCAGTTGCCGTCCAGCGCAGCCTCCACCGCGAACCACACCAGCCGGATCGGAGCGAGGACGAGCAGCCCGAGCGCAATGATGACGGGCGTCGGAGGGCGTCGTGCGGGCAAATCTGGCGGCGTCATCGCGGCCCTGCATTCGTGATGGTGTGCAGCGGTGTGGTGTTCAATGAGACCCCCGTGGATGGTCGGGACGGCGACGTCCACAAGGGTCGAGGTCAGCGCCGGCATGGTTGGTTTCCGCGCTGACATTGCATCTGTGCCCTCCGCGTCATTCGCGCCGGTCTCCGCGTCTGGGTCGGCGACGGCCGTGCGGTGTTCACTCGTCATCGCCGCAGTCAGCCCGACCGTCGCCAAGGTGCAGCCCTTCCACCTGTACGACAGCGGAATCGCGTGCCGGCGACGGGCGCGCCTTGCTCATCCAGCCGAACAGAACCCCAAAGGGTTCGACTTCCGAAGTTCTTTGATGCCGCCGATAGCTGGCTGGGTGCCGGCTCGGTCCAGACGTAGAGCGGCCCGGAGCGCGGGTTTCGCGTTCCGGGCCGGGGTGCTGGGTGGTTCAGTTGCAGTAGTTGTAGTCCCAGCAGTCGTTGTAGTGCTTGCGGTGGTGGCGGCGACGGGGGCGGCAGTCGTAGTCGTACGAGTTGTCGTTGCAGTCGTACGAGTAGTCGTAGTCGTAGCAGCCGCTCATGTCGTCCAGCCTCCTGAGGTTGTTCGGCGGGGTGTGTCCCCGTCCTGAAACCAGGTTCGCGCGGAACGGCTCTCCGCTCGATCGCCGGGACGACGCCGCGAAGGTTCGGTTCCCAACACTTTCCCTAGAGAGAGCGTGGCTACGCGAGGACGGTCGCGATCTTGGCTGACGGAAGCCTTCCATGCGTCCGGGTCGTATCCGGGTGGTCCGCGGGCGACAAACCGCAGGCGGACGTGGCCACGCCCGTGATGGACCGGGTCGATGCGGAGGTCGTGTTCCAGCGATTCCCAGCTTCGAACCCTGTCCCCTCCCTGAGAGGACTCCGCTGGGTCGGCGGCCCACGCGGTGAGTGTGCGGCTGTGACTCGCGCCGGATCGGGTGGTCTCGGCGCGGTTGGCCGTGGAGCGGCGTGGCCGCGCCGTCACGCGGCCGGTGCCGCCGTGGGCGCGGGCGTCGGCGAACGGTCCGTCGGCGATCAGCACCTCGCCGTTACGGACCCGGACGGTGGTGGAGTCGGCGATCGGCTGTAGGCGGTTGCCCAGTTTTCGTATCCCGCGGGTCTCCATTTCGGTGATCCACGGCTCGGGATCCGCGTCTTCTTCGACGTCCTCGTCCACGCACACCAGCATGAGGTACCTCATGTCGCCTCCTGATCGTCGGTTCGTTTCTAGACCGACGATCAGCGATGGTGTGGAATCGACACGTCATTGCCCTCGACCTGTGAACCGCTGCCGCCGCCACCCCGCGGGCCGTCGAGCCGGATCGGCGCGGACTAGCCTCAATACCGGTAACTTAGGTCTAATTCGGTCGTTGGTCAGGTCGTGCCACGTGCGGGTCAGGTAAAGGTCGTCGGTGAGCGGTTGTCG
>NZ_JBITDV010000018.1:0-142084 GCF_044454545.1 Cryptosporangium sp. NPDC051539
CCGATCACCAGCGTCAGGCCACCAAGGAGGCCGGGCAGGTCGCCGGTCTGAACGTGCTGCGCATCGTCAACGAGCCGACCGCGGCCGCCCTGGCCTACGGGCTCGACAAGGGCGAGACCGAGCAGACCATCCTGGTCTTCGACCTCGGTGGCGGTACGTTCGACGTCTCGCTGCTGGAGATCGGTGACGGCGTCGTCGAGGTGAAGGCCACCTCCGGTGACACCAACCTCGGTGGTGACGACTGGGACCAGCGCCTGGTCGACTACCTGGTCAAGCAGTTCTCCGCGACCAACGGCATCGACCTGTCCCCCGACAAGATCGCGATGCAGCGCATCCGTGAGGCGGCCGAGGTCGCCAAGATCGAGCTCTCGGGCCAGCAGTCGACGAACGTGAACCTGCCGTACATCACCGGTGGCCCCAACGGTGCGCTGCACCTGGACGTCAACGTGTCGCGCGCGGAGTTCCAGCGGATGACCGCTGACCTGCTCGACCGGTGCAAGGGCCCGTTCCACCAGGCCATCAAGGACGCCCAGATCCGGGTCGCCGACATCGACCACGTGGTCCTCGTCGGTGGTTCCACCCGCATGCCGGCCGTCACCGATCTGGTGAAGGAGCTGACCGGCGGCAAGGAGCCGAACAAGGGCGTCAACCCGGACGAGGTCGTCGCCGTCGGTGCCGCGCTGCAGGCCGGTGTCCTCAAGGGTGAGGTCAAGGACGTCCTGCTTCTGGACGTGACCCCGCTCTCGCTGGGCATCGAGACCAAGGGCGGCATCATGACCCGCCTGATCGAGCGGAACACGACGATCCCGACCAAGCGCTCGGAGATCTTCACGACCGCCGACGACAACCAGCCCTCGGTCCAGATCCAGGTCTACCAGGGCGAACGCGAGATGGCCGCGTACAACAAGAAGCTCGGCATGTTCGAGCTGACCGGCATCCCGCCGGCGCCGCGCGGCGTCCCGCAGATCGAGGTCACGTTCGACATCGACGCGAACGGCATCGTCAACGTGTCCGCCAAGGACCTCGCGACGTCCCGTGAGCAGAAGATGGTCATCTCCGGTGGCTCGGCCTTGAACAAGGACGAGATCGATCGGATGATGCGCGACGCCGAGGCCCACGCGGAGGAAGACAAGCAGCGCCGCGAGCAGGCCGAGGTGCGCAACGTCGCCGAGTCCCTGCAGTACCAGACCGAGAAGTTCCTGGCCGAGAACGGCGACAAGATCCCGGCCGACAAGAAGGCCGAGCTGTCCGAGGCTCTGACCGAGCTCCGGTCGGCGCTGGGTGGTAGCGACCTCGAGGCGATCAAGACCGCCCAGGAGAAGGTCGCGAAGATCTCCCAGGAGGTCGGCACCGCCATGTACGCCAACTCGCAGGCCGCGACCGGGGCCGGCGAAGCGGGCGAGGGTCCGGCTGCGGACGGCACCACGCCGCCGCCGGCCGCCCACGCGGCTGGTGGGAGTGACGACGTCGTTGACGCCGAGATCGTCGACGACGAGGGCCGCGGGGGCGCTCAGAAGTGAGCGCCACCAACGACGGGCACTCCGAGGAGCAGCCGAAGGTCGTGATTCGCGACCGGCGCCGCATCGATCCGGAGACCGGGGCACCGCGTGAGATCGCGGTGGCCAGCGTCGGCGGCGACACGGCGGGGGCTTCGGCCTCCGCCGCCGCGGCCGACGCTCCGTCGGACGGCGGGAGCAAGGTCGACACCCCGGCTGATCACAGGGCCGGGGCGCACGACGGTGTGGGGGAAGGAGGCGGTATGGGCGCGACAGACGTCTCGGAGCAGGCATCTGGCGGCAGCGAGGCAGCGGCCAAACTGGCGGTCGAACTGGCCGAGCGCACCGCCGACCTGAAGCGCGTGACGGCCGAGTACGCGAACTACCGGCGTCGCGTCGATCGTGACCGGCAGGTCGGTGCCGAGCAGGCCACCGGCGCGGTGCTCACCGCGCTGCTGCCGGTACTCGACGACCTCGACCGGGCACGCGCACACGGCGACCTGACCGGTCCGTTCGGCGCGGTCGCCGAGCAGCTGACGGCGATCCTCACCAAGCTGGGCCTGAACGCGTTCGGTGAGAAGGGCGATCCGTTCGATCCCACCTTCCACGAGGCGGTCGCGCACACCACGAGTCCGGACGTCACCGAGACGGCCTGCATCGAGGTGCTGCGCAAGGGCTACACGATGGGAGACCGGTTGCTGCGTGCGGCGATGGTCGCGGTGGCCGACCCGGTGAACCCGAGCGGTGGCTCCGGGTCGGAGCAGAATGGTGCCGGCGTCGAGACGTCCGGTGGGTCGTCCGCAGAGTGACGGAGGGAGGCGCGCCCGGTGAGTACCAAGGATTGGATCGAAAAGGACTACTACGCGGTCCTGGGCGTGTCCAAGGACGCTTCCCCGGAAGTCATCAAGCGGTCGTACCGGAAGCTCGCGCGGGATCTGCATCCCGACAAGAACCCCGGTAACAGCGAGGCCGAAGCACGGTTCAAGGAGGTGTCCGAGGCGTACGGCGTCCTCTCGGACGAGCGCAAGCGTCGTGAGTACGACGAAGCGCGGACGCTGTTCGGCTCGGGCGCCTTCCGGCGTCAGGCCGGTGCCGGCGGGTTCGGTGGTACCGGGCCCGGCGGCATGCCGTACGACTTCACCGATCTGTTCAACGCGCAGAACGCCGGCGGTGCCGGCGGGCCGGGCGCCGCCGGGGGTGCCCATCGGGCCCGCAGCGGCGGCCTCGGCGACCTGTTCGGCGCGATGTTCGGTGGCGGACGGCAGCCCGGCGCGTCCAATCGCGGCGGCGACATCGAGACCGAGGCGACGCTCGACTTCGCCGAGGCCGCTCGTGGCGTCACCGTGCCGCTGCGGTTGCACGCGCCGGGAGTCTGCGAGACCTGTCAGGGCAGCGGTGCCAAGCCCGGCACGAAGCCGCGTACCTGTCCGCTCTGTCTCGGTACCGGCTTGGTCAGCCGGAACCAGGGTGCGTTCTCGTTCTCCGAGCCGTGCCGTGAGTGCCAGGGTGCCGGGTCGGTCGTCGACGAGAAGTGTGTCGACTGCAAGGGCACCGGCGGCGTCACCAAGACCCGGACGATGCACGTGCGGATCCCGGCCGGGGTCAGCGACGGGCAGCGGATCCGGCTCAAGGGCAAGGGCCAGCCGGGTCAGCGGGGTGGTCCTCCCGGTGACCTGTACGTCGTCGTCCACGTCCGGCAGCACACGCTGTTCGGGCGTAGTGGCCTGAACCTGACGCTGACCGTGCCGGTCACGTTCCCCGAGGCGGTGGCCGGAACCGAGATCCGGGTGCCGACGCTCGACGGTTCGGTGACGCTCCGGGTCGCACCGGGGACGCCGAGCGGACGCGTCCTGCGGGTTCGCGGAAAGGGCGTCCGGAAGGGCGATGCCCCTCCCGGCGACCTGTTGGTCACCATTGAGGTCGAAGTGCCCAGCAACCTCAGCGAGGCTGCCCGCAAGGCGCTCGCCGACTATGCGGCCGCGACGCCGGGTAACCCTCGCGCGCATCTGGAACGGGAGGGAGCGCGATGAGCCAGCCCCACCGAACCGGAGATCTCGAGATCGAGATCGACGTGGCGTTCGAAGGCCCCGTGTTCGTGATCTCGGTGGCGGCTCAGCTGTCGGGAATGCACCCGCAGACCCTGCGTCAGTACGACCGGCTCGGGCTCGTGCAGCCGGGCCGGTCGGCCGGTGGTGGCCGTCGGTACAGCGCTCGGGACGTCGTCCTGCTGCGCGAGATCGCCCGCCTCTCCCAGGAGGAGGGCGTCAACCTGGCCGGCATCAAGCGGATCATCGCGCTGTCCAAGCAGGTCCGCGACCTGCAGGAGCGCACCGAGCAACTGCTGACGGAGCTGCGCACCGCACGGCAGGAGGCCGCCGAGATGCGTGCTTCCATGCCGTACCGGGGCGAATTGGTCCCGCTGGACCAGTCCGTCCTCCCGGTCTGGCGTCCCAAGAGCCGCTGACACGCTCGAGACCCTCGGGGCTCCGGTCCCGGGGGTCTTTTGGTGTCGTCAAGATAGGCGCATGAAGATAGGCGCATGGCAAATGCGCTGTCCCGGGAGCGGATCGTCGACGCCGCGATCGAGCTGCTCGACGTCTCCGGCGAGGGCGGACTGACGTTCCGGACGCTCAGCGCCCAGCTGAAGACCGGGCCCGGCGCGATCTACTGGCACGTGGCGAACAAGAGTGAGCTCCTGGTCGCCGCGGCTCATACGGTTCTGGCCGACGCGATGGCGGACGACGCCGTGCTGGCCGCGCCGGAGGGCGCGGGTGGGTCGCCGGAGGGCGTTCGGGAGGCGCCGGAGGGCGTGAAGGGGGCGCCGGAGGGCGTGGGGGAGGCGCCGGAGGGCGCGGTTCGCGCGTTGGCGCTGGGCCTTTTCGACGCGATCGACGACCACCCGTGGGTGGGGGTCCAGCTCTCCCGGGTTTCGTCCCAGGCGACGGCGCTGCAGATCTTCGAACGCCTCGGACGCCAGATCGAGGCGCTCGGCGTCCCGGCCACCGCCCAGTTCGATGCGGCGTCGGCACTGCTGAACTACATCCTCGGCGTGGCCGCGCAGAACGCCACGCGGACCCCGGACACGGACCTGAACCGGCCCGACTACCTGGGCGCCGTGGCCGCCGGCCTCGATCCGGACGAGTTCCCGTTCACGCGCAAGGTCGCCGAGCAGCTCAGGGACCACGACGACCGGGCTCAGTTCCTGGCCGGCGTCGGTCTGATCCTGGCCGGGATCCGCTCAACCGTGAGCGGCGTCACACGGGATGCGGGGGAATGATCGGGGAGCGGGAATGATCGGGGGGCGTCCGTCCTTACACCGGATGCCGGTTCGGTCCATGCCCCCGGGCCTCACCTTCAGCCGCTACGAGCGGCCACTCGCCGAGAGGCGGCTGCCGGGCCGGTACTACTTCCTTCGGGCGCGGTCTCCCAGAGACCGCGCCCGTTGTCGTTCCGGGAGCGCTCCCGCTGATTACCTGAGGCGACGGAGCCAGCGGGCCTGCCAGGGCGTTTCCACGGCATGCCGGTCGTACTCCCGGCGGACCCACGGCACGGCCTCGTCCACGGGCAGACCGTCGAGGATGGCCATGGCGGCGATCGCCGTGCCGGTCCGGCCCCGGCCGCCGCCGCACGCGACCTCGACGAACTCGCCGTCACGGGCGCGCCGGAGGCCTTCGTTCAGCGCGTCGATCGCGTCGGCCCGATCGCGTGGGATCCAGAAATCGGGCCAGTCGACTCGTCGGTACGGCCAGGACGGCAGCGGCCCGCGCGCGAGCGCGAGCAGGAAGTCGGCGGGTTTCTCCGGCACATCACGCAACCGGCGGCCCCGCACCCGCCCCCCGGACGGAAGCTCCACAATGCCTGTCACGCCGCCTATTCTGTCGGACCCCAGCGGCACGATGGGCGTCGTGACCGAGACGCATCTCATCCGATCCGGCTACGACGCGATCGCTGCCGACTACGCCCACCATTTCGCCGACGATCTCGACATCCGGCCCGTCGATCGTCACTTCGTCAACGCGTTCGCCGAGCTGGTCGGCGGCGGGCGGGTCGCCGACATCGGGTGTGGTCCCGGCATCAAGACCGCCTACCTGCATTCACTCGGCCTCGACGCGTTCGGCGTCGATCTCTCGCCGCAGATGATCGCGGTCGCCCGCGAGCGTCATCCGCACCTGAGGTTCGACGTCGGCACGATGCTCGCGCTCGATCTCCCCGACGCGTCGCTGGCCGGCCTCTCCGCGATGTTCTCGATCATCCACGTCACCGAAGACCGGCTGCCGACCGCGTTCGCCGAGTTCGCGCGAGTTCTGGCGCCAGGCGGCCAACTGCTGGTGATCTTCCAGACCGACGGCGAGACGTTGCACAAGTCCGAAGCGTGGGGCAAGCAGATCGACATCGACTATCTGCGGCACCCGGTCGAGGTGGTCGTCGACCTGCTGGCGAACGTGGGCCTGACCGTGCACGCGCGGCTGATCCGCGAGCGCGACGACACGATGACCACCCGGTACGCGTACCTGCTCGCTCAGAAATGAAGTATTTCGACGACCTGCTCGAGGCGGCGCGGGCGGTTCTCGGGGCCAACCTCGTCGGCGCCTACGCCGGAGGCTCGGTCGGGTTGGGTGCGTACCAGCCCGGCCGCAGCGACGTGGATGTCGCGCTGGTCGTCGAACGTGCGCTCGAGGGGTACGAGAAGCGTGCACTGGTCGGCGCGCTGCGGCACGAGAGCCTGCCGTGCCCGGCGCGGGGGCTGGAGCTGGTGGTCTACCGGCGGGAGGTCGCGGGTTCGTCCGATCCTGCCCCCGGGTTCGAGGTCGAGCTGAATACCGGCGCGGGGATGGCCTTTCGCGAGACCTACTCGCCCGAGGAACGACCGGCCGCCGACGGGCGCTTCTGGTACGCGCTCGACCGCAGCATCCTGCGCCAGTCCGGGCGGGCGCTGCTCGGCCCGCCCGCCGCCGAGACGTTCGCCGACCCGGACGACGTTCCCGCGCTGTTGATCGATGCGCTCACGTGGTGGCTGGCCCTGCCCACGCCGGAGGGCGACGCGCCGGCCCCCGGCGCCGAGGACGCCGTACTCAATGCGTGTCGAGCTCTCGCGAAGGCGCGCTATGGGCGGTGGCTCTCGAAAGTCGACGCCGGCCGCCTCGTCGCCTCGCCGCCGCCCAGCGGTTCGGCTGGGGTGCCCGGCTGGGTTGGGGAGCCCGGCTTGGTGGTGAAGCTCGGCTCGGCTGCGGAGCTCGCCCCGGCTGGGGAGCCTGATCCGATCGGGGAGCTTGGTCCGGCGGTGGAGGCCGGCTCGGATGGGCGACCCAGCTCGGCGGTGGAGCCCGGCTCAGCTGTGGAGGCCACCCCGGTCGGGGAGCTCGGCTCGACTGTCGAGCTCGGCTCGGTTGGAGGGCTCGATTCGGCCGCAGACCCTGGCCGGGCTGCGGACCTTGGCCGGGCGGCGGACCTTGGCCGGGCGGCGGGCCCTGGCCGGGCGGCGGGCCCTGGCCGGGCCGCAGACCTTGGCCAGGCTGCGGACCTTGGCCGGGCGGCGGACCTTGGCCGGGCGGCGGGCCCTGGCCGGGCGGCAGACCCTGGCCGGGCGGCGGGCCCTGGCCGGGCCGAGGGCCCAAGCGGGGCCGGTGGGGGCGGCGCGGTTTGGCGGCCCGGGCCGGCCGGGGCGGTGGGGATCATCGGGCGCTCGATCGCGGCTCGGGCCGGGGGGCCGCCTCCCTCCGGGGCGGAGGCTCGGGCGTTTCAGCTCTGGGTGCTGGACGAGCTCAGCACGTCCAGATAGTGCTGGTTGAACATCACGCCCAGGAGGTTGCCGAACGGGTCGGTCACTGAGGCCGTCACGAAGCCCGGGCCGCGATCGGTCGGCTTGTCGTGCTCCGTCGCCCCCAGCTCCAGCAGCCGCGAGTACGCCGCTTCCACATCGTCCACGGCCCAGTAGGCGATCGGACCGCCGCCGGGGACGACTGGGGGCGCGAAGCGCCGGTCCAGCAGACCGAGCTCGTGCTGGTAGTCACCGATGCGGAACTCGACGTAGGCGGGCGGCCCATCGACCGGCCGGACGAAGTAGGGCTCGACGCCGAGCAGCTCGGCGTACCAAGCGACCGCCGCCGGCACGTCGTCGGAGAAATAAGTGATGGTGGTGAGTCCGCGAAGAGTCATGACCCCATCCTCCGCGCCAAAGTGCTCACCCTCTGAGCACTTTCGGAGCCACACTGAAAAACATGCGTGCCGATCGACTCGTCGCCGCCCTGCTCCTGCTCCAGTCCAAGGGCCGGGTGACGGCCGCCGAGCTCGCCAAGGAACTGGAGATCTCGATCGCGACCGCCCGCCGCGACCTCGAGGCGTTGTCGGCGGCCGGCATCCCGGTGTACCCGCAGGCCGGGCGCGGCGGCGGCTGGTCGCTGGTCGGCGGCGCCCGCACCGACCTGAGCGGGCTCTCGTCCACCGAGGCCCAGGCCTTGTTCCTGCTGGTCGGCCCGGCCGCGGTGGTGTCCGACGAGGCGAAGACCGCGCTGCGCAAACTCGTGCAGGCGCTGCCCCGGACGTTCCGCGCGGACGCCGAGGCCGCGGCGACCGCGACGATGATCGATGCCACTCGCTGGGGCGAACGCGCACGGCCCCGACCGGCGATCGTCGACCTGCTGCAGACCGCGGTGATCCAGCAGCGCAAGGTCCGGTTCGACTACACCAGCGGTTCGCGGGAGAAGTCCCGGCGCGAGGTGGATCCGTGGGGTCTCGTCGACAAGGACGACACCTGGTACCTGATCGCCGGCACCGCGAAGGGCAGGCGGACGTTCCGCGTCGACCGGATCGCCGACGCGGAACCCACCGCCGAGCCGTTCACCCGGCCCGATGACTTCGCGCTCGAAGAGGCGTGGCGCAGCGTCGTCGGGGAGGTCGAACAGCGGCGGTCCCGCACCGAGGCGTCACTCCTGATCGAGACGCGGTTCGTCCCGATCCTGCGCGATCATTTCGGACTCCATTGTCAGGTCGAGGACGATCACGACGGCCGATCGCGGGTCCGGGTCGCCGCGCCCACGCCCCTCGACATCGCGCGCACGCTCGCCGGCTGGGGCGGGGCGGTCGAGGTGCTCTCCCCGGATTCGGTGAAAGAGCACCTCGCCCGAATCGGCACCGAACTCCTCGGGCGCTACGCCCCGAGGTAGCCCGCCCGCACCGGCCGGAGCCCTCGAGCGCTGCGCCCGAGGCGGGCCGTCCGCGCTCCTCAGGCGCTGCGCCCGAGGCGGGCCGTCCGCGCTCCTCAGGCGCTGCGCCCGAGATGATCCGCCAGCGCGGCCAGCGCCGGCCCGAACACCTCGGCGGCGAAGAACGTCGTCCAGTGGTCGAGGTCCGCGTGATCGAACTCGGCCCAGTATTCGAGGAACGACCGCCCGTCCGAGAGCGGCGTCACGCGCAGCGTCGCCACGTAGTTGGCGACCGGGAACGGCTCCGGCTCCTCGAACGCGTAACTGTACGACCGGTCGCGGTCGGTGAGCGCCACCAGCCGCTCCCGGATCGTGGCATCGCCCAGCCGGAAACTCCGGATCGCGCCGACCTGGTCGGCCGCCTTCCCGTCTTCGATGTGGCTCTCGCTGACCGCGTCCGGCCACCACGTCGGCAGCCCGTTGAAGTCGCGGACGACGGCCCAGACCGCGGCGGCGTCGTGATCAAACACCGTGCTGTAGTAGGACTTCGCCATTGGAGCCTCCCGGATCGATCACAGTGTGGACAGGGCGTCCCGCAGCATGGCCGGCTCGTGCCAGACCGGTAGCCGCAGGAACGTGCGTTGGCCGGCGTAGGTGGAGAAGCTCGGCCCGGCGGCCAGCTTGACGCCGACCCGTTTGGCCCGTTCGGCGAGCGCGACGGCGTCCTGCCCGGTGTCGACCCACAGTCCGGAGCCGCCGTCGATCGGGTGCCACCGCCAGTCGGGGAACGCCTCGCACAGTTCCCGCTCGGTCGCGGCCAGCGCGTCGGTCAGCATTTCCCGCCGTTGGCGACGCGCGACGTCGGTGCGCCCGATCAGGTCCGCGGCCAGCAACTGATCCGTCACCGACGACGCCAGGTCGACTGCCTTCCGCAGCTCCACCAGGCCGTGGATCCGCGTCTCACTCGCCCTGATCCACCCGATCCGGACGCCACCCCAGAACAGTTTGGACGTACTGCCGATCGTCAGCAGGAGCTCGGGATCGACCAGGCCGGTCAGCGTGCGGGCGACAGCGGGCCCGGCGAGCGTCAGGTCGGCCGAGCAGGTGTCCTCGATCGTCAGCAGGCCGGCGTCGTTCAGCACCTCGGCGAGCTCGATCCGGGTCCCGTCGGCGGTGCTCCGCCCGGTCGGGTTGTGGATCGCGGTCTGGCAGAACAGCACCTGCGGCCGGCGGGCGAGCGCGTGCCGGACCAGGTCGACGTCCAGACCGCCGCCGATCAGCGGCAACCCTTCGACCCGGGCGCCGGTCGAGCGCACCGCCTCCAGCGCGCCGCGATACGTCGGCTCCTCGGTCAGTACGAGGTCGCCGCTCCCGGCCAGCGCGGTCATCGCCAGCCAGGTCGCGTGCTGGGCACCGGACGTCACGAGGATCTGCTGCGCCCGGGTCGGCAGCCCGTCACGGGTGTACCGATCGGCGATCGCCTGCCGCAGCACGGGGAGGCCGGCCGGAAAGTAGCCGTCGGTGGAGAGATAGGCGCCGACATCGGTCAGGCGTCCGAGTACCTCGGCCGCGACCGGTGAAGCGGGCAACGAGCCCGTCGACAGGTCGACGACGTCGGCCGGCGCGCTGGTGAACGAGAACAACCGGCCGGACGGGTGGCTCTGCAGGGGGTTGCGCGAGGACCGGACCCGGGAGCCTGATCCACGGCTGGTCGCGAGGTAGCCGCGCGCTTCGAGAGCGTCGTAGGCGGCCGTCACCGTTCCCCGTGAAACGAGGAGCGCGGTGGCGAGCCCTCGCTGGGGCGGCAGCCGGGCCCCGGCCGGCACGAGCCCGGCGTCGATCAGCTCGACGAGTGCGGTGACCAGGTCATCGGTGAGAGTGGTCGTGCCGGTCGTCCACGGACCGAGCAGGCGGCTCAGCTCGCTCGCGTCCAGCGCCGTCATCACCACAGCAGCACTGTCCCATTGAAATGCCGGTCGGCAGTGGGCCAATCACCGGGAATTGGTCCAGGCCCGGGGCGTCCGACCGGCTTAGCCTGCGGTCAGCACCCGAGTCCGAGGAGGGGGTCAGATCTCGATGGCGACCATAGGGCTGCTCGGCACGTTCGACACCAAAGGCGACGAGTACACCTGGCTCCGCGATCGGCTGCGCGAGCACGGCGTCGGCGTGGTCATGATCGACGTCGGCTCGTTCTCCACGAGCCCGCTGGCCGATGTGAGCTCCGACGAGGTGCTGACCGCCGCCGGCGTCGACCCGGCCGAACTGCGCGAGCGGCGCGACCGCGGCGAGATGATGGCTGCGATGGGCACCGGCGCGGCCGTCGTCGTGCGCCGTCTGTTCGACGACGGCGGCCTGCACGGGTTGCTCGCCGTCGGCGGCTCCGGCGGATCTTCGGTGGCGGCGCCCGCCATGCAGGCGCTGCCGATAGGCGTCCCCAAAATGCTTGTTTCGACGATGGCCAGCGGCGACGTGCAACCGTACGTCGGCGAGGTGGACGCGACGCTGATGTATTCGGTGGTGGACGTCGCCGGGATCAACTCCGTGTCCGAGGCGGTCCTCGGGAATGCCGCCGCCGGCATCGCCGGCATGGCGGCGGCCTACGAACGGCGGGCACCGGCGGCCGACCGGAAGCCGCTCGTCGGCCTGACGATGTTCGGCGTCACGACGCCGGCCGCCGACGAGGCGCGCGAACGGCTGACCGAGCTCGGGTACGAGGTGCTGGTGTTCCACGCGACCGGAACCGGCGGACGGGCGATGGAGAAGCTGGTCGAGTCGGGCCTGCTGGCCGGTGTGTGCGACCTGACGACGACGGAGCTGGCCGACGATCTGGTCGGCGGTGTGCTGAGCGCGGGTCCGGACCGGCTGGAGATCGCCGGGCAGAGAGGCCTGCCCCAGGTGGTGAGCGTCGGCGCGCTCGACATGGTCAACTTCGGGCCGCGCGAGACCGTGCCACCCCAGTTCGAGAGCCGGAACCTGTTCGTGCACAACCCGACCGTCACGCTGATGCGGACGACGTCGGAGGAGATGGCCGAGCTCGGCCGTCGGATCGCGGCGAAGCTGGCCGCGGCGACCGGGCCGACGATGCTGTTCCTGCCGCTGAGGGGCGTGAGCGCGATCGACGTCGACGGCGGGCCGTTCCGGGACGCGGACGCGGACGCGGCGCTGTTCGAGGCGTTGCGGTCGGGGCTGGCCGGGTCGGGCGTCTCGATCGTCGAACGGGACCAGGCGATCAACGACGCGGGCTTCGGGGCGGCCGCGGCCGACGAACTCGACGTGTCCATCAAGGGGGCATCGGCATGAACCGGAAGGACGTCCTCGACCGGTTCCGGGCGCAGGTCGCGGCCGGGAAGCCGATCATCGGCGGCGGCGCGGGCACCGGCATCACCGCGAAATCGGCCGAGGCCGGCGGCATCGACCTGCTGATCATTTACAACTCCGGACGTTTCCGGATGGCCGGTCGCGGGTCGCTGTCGGGTCTGCTGCCCTATGGCGACGCCAACGCGATCGTGATGGACATGGCGTCCGAGGTGCTTCCGGTGGTTTCGCGGACGCCGGTGCTGGCGGGCGTGTGTGGCACCGACCCGTTCCGGGTGATGCCGCACTTCCTGCGACAGGTGCGCGACATCGGATTCGCCGGCGTGCAGAACTTCCCCACGGTCGGGCTGATCGACGGGGTGTTCCGGGCGAACCTCGAGGAGACCGGGATGGGGTTCGGACTCGAGGTCGACATGATCCGGACCGCACACGAGATGGATCTGCTGACCGCGCCCTACGTGTTCGACGAGGAGCAGGCCGCCGACATGGCGCGGGCGGGTGCGGACATCCTGGTGCCGCACATGGGCCTGACGACGTCCGGGACGATCGGGGCCCAGACGGCTCTGACGCTGGCGGCGGCGGTCGAACGGGTCCAGGCGCTCGCGGACGCCGCGCGGCGCGTGAACCCCGACATCCTGTGCCTGTGCCACGGCGGGCCCATCGCGGAGCCGGCGGACGCGCAGTACGTGCTGGAGCACACGTCGGGCGTCGTGGGCTTCTTCGGGGCGTCGTCGATCGAACGGTTGCCAACCGAGGTCGGGATCCGTCGGCAGACCGAGGAGTTCAAGGCGCTGACGTTCTCGCGTCAGCGTGGCCGCGCCGGATAGGTCGTTCGACGGAGGCCGAGATACCCGATGCGGCAGACGCGCGACCGGCGCGCCGGCTGCGACCGTGAGCGGCATGAGAACCGGGTGGAAGTTCGCGCTGGTGACGCTGGTGGCCGGGTTCCTGCTCGGGTTCCTGGACTTCGTCTGGATCAAGTTCGTCCCCTTTCCGTTCGGCGGGCTGGGGAACTCGAGCGCGGTGTGGGCGGTGGCGGCGTTCCTGTTCGCGTACCGGGCGCGGCGAGGGTACGTGGGCGGCGTCCTGAGCGCGGTCGTACTGCTCGTGGTGGCGGTGCCCAGTTACTACCTGGCTGCGTTCCTGATCCAGGACGACCGGATCGGTGCGCTGTGGAGCCCGGTGTGGACGGCGTTCGGCGTCATCGCCGGGGTCGTGTTCGGCGCCGCCGGGGTGACGGCGCGCCGCGCCGATCGGTGGCAGGTCGCGGCACTCGCGGTGCCGGCCGCGGTGCTGTTCGCCGAGGCGCTGCTGATCCTGGGTCAGGGGGGCGACCAGAACTACCGGACGTCCGAGATCGTGGAGACGGCGCTGATCGACGCGGGTCTCGGGGTGGCGCTGGTGCTGCTGTTCCGGGTGCCCTGGCCGCGGCGCTGGGGCGCGCTGCTGGTCGCGGTGCCGGTCGCGCTGGTCGGTCTCGGGATGTTCGCGCTGGCCGGCTTCGCCTGACTGCTCAGCCGGAGTAAATGCCCGCGCCGCTCAGACACGGGACGGTTGAGGCTCGACGCTTCGACCCCGGCGCGGCAGGATGGTCAGGCATGGAGACCGACTACGGCTACGTCGATGGCAACGCCGCTGCCGGTCCGCTGCAGGAGATCCTCGCGGTCGAGCCGACGACGGTCCGCGGCCAGTGCTCGCACTGCGGGAACACGGCGATGCTGGCGGATACCCGCGTGTACTTCCGCGCCCCTGGCCTGGTGATGCGCTGCCGCAGCTGCGGCTCGGAACTGCTGAGCCTGGTGGCCACCGCCCAGGGCACATGGCTCGACGTCAGCGGTCTCTCCTGCCTCAGCATCCCGGCCGACGACGCCTGACCCCCGGCCGAACGGCCGTCGTCCGCCGAACGCGGAGACCAGACCGGTGGGCCGCACTACCAGGGGATCACCTCGCGGTCTTGCCACAGCAGGCCGGTCGGCGCCGGCGAGCCGTCTTCGGCGGTGGCGGGGCGGGTGCAGAGCCAGAGAGCGGTCTCCGCTCCCTCTTCGGGCGAGCGGGGCGCGGCCGGGCCGCCCAGGTCGGTCCGGGTTCGGCCCGGCGCCACCGCGTCCACCAGGAGGCCCCGGCGTCCCAGGCCGGTCTCGTAGGCGAAGTTGCGGGTCAGCGCATTCAGCCCGGCTTTGGCGACCCGGTACGGCGCCACGCCGCCGGTATTTCCCGGGCCGGTCATTCGGCCCTCGTCCGCGGAGAGGTTGACGATTCGGCCGGTGCGCCGGGCCATCATCGACGGGGCGAAGGACTGGATCAGCAGGAACGGCGCGTCGAGGACGACGGCCGACACGGCTCGCCATTCGGCGTAGGTGGCTTTCAGGGTCTTGGCCGCCCGGCTGCCCAGGACACCGGCGCCGTTGACCAGGATGTCGACGTCCGCGAGTTCGCCCAACTGCCCCGCCAGCCGGGCCGCCTGACCGGGTTGCCCGAGGTCACACGGAGCGGCGACCGCGTCGACACCGCCGGTGCGCAGCGTGAAGACTGCCTCGTCGAGGCGGCGCGGATCCCGCGCGACGCACACCACGGTGGCCCCCGCGCGACCCAAACCCGCGGCGATTTCGTAGCCGATGCCCCGGCTCGCGCCGGTGACCATGGCGACCTTGCCCTCGAGAGTCCGCTCCACCCGGTAAGCCTTTCATGCCTGGCCCGAGATGCAGATTTGGACAAACGGGCTGAGGATCGAACTATGCGCATACTCGTGACGGGCGCCACCGGCTACATCGGTGGGCGGTTGGTGCCGAGGCTGCTGGAGCAGGGACACACGGTCCGCTGCCTGGTGCGGACGCCCTCGAAACTCCGTGACGTCCCCTGGGCGAAACACATCGAGATCACCCAGGGTGATGTCACCGACCCGGAGTCCCTCGAGAAGGCGGCCCAGGGCATCGACGTCCTCTACTACCTCGTCCACAGCCTGGGGACGAAGGGTTTCGACGACCTCGACCGGCGTGCCGCGCAGACCGTGGCGGACGCCGCCGCGCAGGCGGGCGTCCGGAAGATCGTGTATCTGGGCGGGTTGACCCCGGAAGGGGTGGCCGCGGAGGACCTGTCGCCGCACCTGCGGTCGCGGACCGAGGTCGGGCAGATCCTGCTCGACTCGCCGGTGCCTGCGATCGTGCTGAACGCGGCGGTCATCATCGGGTCGGGGTCGGCCTCGTTCGAGATGCTGCGGTACCTGACCGAGCGGCTACCCGCGATGGTGACACCGCGATGGGTGCGCAACCGGATCCAGCCGATCGCGGTCCGGGACGTGCTGCGGTATCTGGTGGCCTCCGCCGAACTGGAGAAGGACGTCAATCGGGCGTTCGACATCGGCGGGCCGGACGTGCTGACCTACCGGGACATGATGCAGCGCTACGCGCGGGTGGCCGGGCTGCCCCATCGGATCATCGTGCCGGTCGGGGTGCTGTCGCCGACGCTCTCGGCCCAGTGGGTGAACGTCGTGACGCCGGTGCCGCGCGCGATCGCGGTTCCGCTGGTGCAGTCGCTGGTGCACGAGGTCGTGTGCCACGAGCACGACATCAGCGAGTACGTGCCGGACCCGCCGGAGGGCCTGACGCCCTACGACCACGCGGTCGAGCTGGCACTGCGCCGGATCCGCGAGGACGCCGTGGAGACCACCTGGGCCTGGGCGTCGACGCCGGGCGCGCCGAGCGATCCGCTGCCCAGCGACCCGGAGTGGTCGGGTGGCAGCGCCTACACCGACGTCCGCGAGCGGGTCACGAACGCCTCCCCGCACACGCTTTGGCGGGTGATCGAGGGCATCGGCGGTGAGAACGGCTGGTACTCGTTCCCGCTGGCCTGGTCGGTGCGGGGCTGGATGGACCGGCTGGTCGGCGGGGCCGGCCTGCGCCGCGGACGCCGGGACCGGGACCAGATCTACGTCGGTGAGGCGCTGGACTGGTGGCGGGTCGAGGAGATCGAGCCCGGGCACCTGCTGCGGCTGCGAGCGGAGATGCGGGTTCCGGGGCGGGCGTGGCTGGAGCTGACCGTCGCTCCGGATCCGGCCGGATCCCGGTACCGGCAGCGTGCGGTGTTCCTTCCGCGCGGGCTGGCCGGGCACGCGTACTGGATCGCGATCGTGCCGTTCCACGGCATCGTTTTCGGGGGGATGGTCCGCAATATCGCCCGGGCGGCCGAGCGCGCGGAGAGCGGCGAGACGATGGTGACGCCCGTCGGCCTGCCGCTGCAGTCTCCAATTCGTTGAGAACCGGCTGAGCAGCGACGTCAATAAGTAGGTACAGCCAAGTACCCTGCTCGGAATGGTGTGGCCGACGGAGGAGCGCCGGTGAGCGAGCAGGACCACGACCGGGTCGAACGGGAGCTTTCGCTCCTCATTCGGCAGGCCCGGACGCTGATGGTGACCAGTGCGTCCACGGTTCACTCGGGTCTGGAGCTCAGCGCGTACGCGACGCTACGGCTGCTCGACACCGAGGGGCCGCTGCGCGCGTCGACGATCGGCGAGCGGTTCGCGCTCGACAAGTCGACCGTGAGCCGCCAGCTGAGCAGGCTGATCGACTGGGGTCTGGTCGAGCGGACGCCCGACCCGTCGGACGGCAGGGCGCACCTGGTGGCGATCACGCCGACCGGGCACGAGCGCCTCAACGGCGTCAGCACCGAGCGCAAGCAGGAGGTGCGCCGCCTGTTGGAGACCTGGGACGAGAGCGACGTCACGGAGTTCGGTAGATTGCTTGAGCTTTTCAACCGGACGAACGCCGGGTGATACTCCGTTATCGGGCGGGGATAGTGGGGTTATGCGACGGAGAAATTGGCTGGCGATCCAGGTCGAGGTGATCGCCGGTTCCGGCAGCCCGCTGTGGCCGCGGCCCGGTCGGTTGTTCGCGGTGGCCCGGTCGCACTCGTTCGCCGAGTTCGGGACGGCGATCGACACCGCGCTGGCCCGCTGGGACGTGCCGAAACAGGCCGACTTCGTACTGGCCGACGGCGTCCGGGTGGACGACAGCGTGCTCGCCAAGATGGGCGAGCTGAACCAGGGTGACCAGTTCGCCTACGTTTTCGACGGAACCTGGGAACACCTGTGCACGGTGATCGAGCGTCCGTTCGACCCGCGGAAGACGCGGCTGGGCGGCGTACCCGAGCTCCCGACCCCGTATTGGGGCTGGGGCACGCTGCCCGACCAGCACGGCCTGCGCTGGGCGAAGGACGACGGCCACAAGTCCGGTCCGCGCCAGCCGGCCCAGCCGTACGACGACCTGCCGCCGCTCCTGCCCGGTTGGGGAGCTCAGTAGGGACGTGTCTGCAGCCGACGTTTGTGGGACGAGCGCCGGAGGCCGACGACGAGCGCGATGATGCCGCCGATCGTGATGCCGAGGCACGGCAGACCGGCCAGCGCGGCGACACCGCCGGCGATTCCACCGGCGAACGTCCCGAGTTCGGGCTTGCCGCCGAGCGCGTACTGGCCCGCGTCGCAGTTGATCGCGTAGTTGCCCGCGGTGTCGACGGTGATCGTCGAGACCCAGGTCCAGCTGCCGCCGTTGCGGCTGAACGTGATCTGGCCGCCCGGCGTGGTCGCGGTGACGCCCTCGTCGTAGGTGCAGGCCGTCGACGAGCCCTCGGGGACGAAGATCCCGTAGACGCCGGGCTGGAGGTCGACCTGGCCGCTCTGCACCGTGCGGGTGAAGTCCGGGATCGACTTGGTCGCGGACACGATGCCGAACACGAACGCGCCGATGCCGGCCGCGGTGAAGAGCACGGCGATGAGAACCGCGACGGCGTACCAGCTGCGGCGGGGGCGGAGTCGACGGGTATCGACCGGGTAGGCCATGGGTGTCTCCTTCGGGGAAGCTCCCCGGAGACTGCCCTCCCGGCTCCCGGCGGTACACGGATCCGCCTGGTACCCGACTGAGCTCCTTGCCTCGAAGTGGCAAAGTTGAGCGGAATACACTCAAGTTTGTTGCAGTTGCTCAGAGCGAGACCGTCGTCAGACAGGAGCCCCGCAGCTAGCTATGAATGCTGAGATCCTTACCACCAAGAGCCGCGAAGTCGTGGCGACTGCCCTGTCCGCGGCGTCCGAGGCCGGGCACGCGACGATGGAGCCGGCGCACCTGCTGATCGCGCTGCTCGACGTCGACGGGTCTACGGCGCCCGCCCTGCTGCGCGCGGTGGGCGCGAGCCCGGAAGACCTGCGAACCCGTGCGACGGCCGCGCTACGGCGCCTGCCCAGCGCGTCCGGGGCGAGCGTCGCCCAGCCGCAACTCGCGCGAGCGGCGCTGAACGCCATCGAGGCCGCCGAGCGGATCGCCAAGCCGCTGGGCGACGAATACGTGTCCACCGAGCACCTGCTGGCCGGCCTGGCCAAGGCCGGTGGCGAGGTGTCCGACTGGCTGAAGTCGGCCGGCGCGGGCGAGGACGCATTGGTCAGCGCATTCACGACGGTGCGCGGCGGCAACCGCAGGGTGACGTCCCCCGATCCCGAGGGCACGTACAAGGCCCTGGAGAAGTACGGCATCGACCTCACCGCCCGGGCCCGTGAGGGCAAGATCGACCCGGTCATCGGCCGGAACTCCGAAATCCGCCGGGTCGTGCAGGTGCTGTCGCGCCGTACCAAGAACAACCCGGTGCTCATCGGTGAGCCGGGCGTCGGCAAGACCGCGGTCGTCGAGGGCCTGGCCCAGCGCATCGTGGCCGGTGACGTTCCCGAGTCGCTGCGCAACAAGCGACTGATCTCGCTCGACCTGGGCGCGATGGTCGCCGGCGCGAAGTACCGCGGTGAGTTCGAGGAGCGGCTGAAGAGCGTCCTCGAGGAGATCAAGAGCTCCGACGGGCAGATCGTCACGTTCATCGACGAGCTGCACACCGTCGTCGGCGCCGGTGCGTCCGGCGATTCGTCGATGGACGCAGGCAACATGCTCAAGCCGATGCTGGCCCGGGGCGAACTGCGCATGGTCGGCGCGACCACGCTCGACGAGTACCGCGAGCGGATCGAGAAGGACCCGGCGCTCGAGCGTCGGTTCCAGCAGGTGCTGGTCGGCGAGCCGAGCGTCGAAGACACGATCGGCATCCTCCGCGGCCTGCGCGAGCGGTACGAGGCGCACCACCGGGTGCGCATCACCGACGCCGCCCTGGTCGCCGCCGCGGCGCTGTCCGACCGGTACATCACCTCCCGCTTCCTGCCCGACAAGGCGATCGACCTGGTCGACGAGTCGGCGTCCCGGCTGCGGATGGAGATCGACTCCCGTCCGGTCGAGATCGACGAGAAGCAGCGCGCGGTCGACCGGCTGCGGATGGAGGAACTCGCGCTGGAGAAAGAGTCCGACGCGGCCTCGGTCGAGCGGCTCAAGCGGATCCGGCAGGACCTGGCCGACCGGCAGGAGGAGCTCTCCGAGCTCAACGCCCGCTGGGAGAGCGAGAAGGCCGGTCTGAACCGGGTCGGTGAGCTGAAGCAGCGGCTCGACGACGTCCGGGGGCAGGCCGAGCGGGCCCAGCGCGAGGGTGACCTCGGGCGGGCGTCCGAGCTGCTCTACGGGCAGATCCCGGCCCTGGAGAAGGAGCTGGCCGAGGCCGCGAGCACGGCCGAAGCGACCACCCCGATGGTCAAGGAGGAGGTCGGCCCGGACGACATCGCCGACGTCGTCGCGCAGTGGACCGGCATCCCGGCCGGGCGGCTGCTCGAGGGCGAGACCGCCAAGCTGCTCCGGATGGAGGACGAGCTCGGCAAGCGACTGATCGGGCAGAAGGAGGCCGTCTCCGCGGTCTCGGACGCGGTGCGCCGCGCCCGGTCCGGGGTGGCCGACCCCGACCGTCCGACCGGGTCGTTCCTCTTCCTGGGCCCGACCGGCGTCGGCAAGACCGAGCTGGCCAAGGCGCTGGCCGGGTTCCTGTTCGACGACGAGCGCGCGATGGTGCGCATCGACATGAGCGAGTACGCCGAGAAGCACTCGGTGGCCCGCCTGGTCGGTGCCCCTCCGGGTTACGTCGGCTACGAAGAGGGCGGCCAGCTCACCGAGGCCATCCGGCGGCGTCCGTACACCGTCGTCCTGCTGGACGAGGTGGAGAAGGCCCATCCGGACGTGTTCGACATCCTGCTGCAGGTCCTCGACGACGGACGCCTGACCGACGGCCAGGGCCGCACGGTCGACTTCCGCAACACGATCCTGGTGTTGACGTCGAACCTCGGCTCGCAGGCGATCACCGACCCGTCGCTCGACGACAAGGGCCGGAAGGACGCCGTGATGGAGGTCGTCCGGGCCCGGTTCAAGCCCGAGTTCCTCAACCGGCTCGACGACGTGGTCGTGTTCCACGCGCTCGGCACCGAGGAGCTGACCCGGATCGTCGACATCCAGCTCGACCGGCTGGGCGCGCGCCTGTCCGACCGGCGGCTGACGCTGCAGGTCACCGCCGCGGCCCGGGAGTGGCTGGCGATCGGTGGGTTCGACCCGGTCTACGGGGCGCGGCCGTTGCGGCGGCTCGTGCAGTCGGCGATCGGCGACCAGCTGGCCCGGGCGCTGCTGGCCGGCGGCGTGGTGGACGGCGACACGGTCTACGTGGACGTCGACGCCGAGCGCGACTCGCTGGTCGTGAGCTCGGAGCCGATCATCCAGCTGTAGAAGAAGGGGCCCACGGGCCCCTTCTTCTCAAAGAGGGGGGCCTACGGGCCCCCTCTTTTTAGAAGAACGCCGTCTCGGGGTTCGCGCCGATGCGCTCGCCCGGCAGCGCGCTGATCGCGTCCATCTGGGCGGCGTTCAGCGCGAAGTCGAACACCTCGAAGTTCTCCCGGATCCGGGCCGGCGTCACCGACTTCGGGAACACGACGTTCCCGAGCTGGAGATGCCAGCGCAGCACGGTCTGGGCCGGAGTGCGGCCGACCTCCGCGGCGATCTCGGCCAGCGCGGGGTTGTCGAGCAGGCCCTTGCCCTGGCCGATCGGGCTCCAGGCCTCGGTCTGGATGCCGTGCGCCCGGTTGAACGCGCGCAGTTCGGCCTGGTCGAAGCCCGGGTGCAGCTCGATCTGGTTCACCGCGGGAACGACCTCGGTCTCGGCCAGGAGCTTCTCCAGGTGCGCCTGGTGGAAGTTCGAGACCCCGATCGCGCGCGCCCGGCCCTCGGCCAGCACCTTTTCCATGGCCCGGTACGCCTCGACGTACTGGTCCTTGTCGGGCCGCGGCCAGTGGATCAGGTACAGGTCGACGTAGTCGAGGCCGAGCTTCCGCAGGCTGACGTCGAACGCCTCGCCCGCGTTCGCGTGGTCGGCGTTCCACAGCTTGGTCGTGACGAAGAGGTCTTCGCGCGCGACGCCCGCCTCGCGGATCGCCTGGCCGACGCCCTCCTCGTTGCCGTACGCGGCCGCGGTGTCGACGTGGCGGTAGCCGGTCTCGAGCGCGATCCGGACCGGCTCGACCACCTCGTCGGCCGGCACCTGCCAGACACCGAAGCCCAGCTGCGGGATTCGAACCCCGTTGTTCAGAGTCAGGTAAGGCACTTCGCCCATGGTGGGTTCTCCCTCGATTCAAGTTCCTCCCCAGGATTGCCCACCAGCCCCGGATTCGAACGAGGGGGCCGCCGGGACCTTCGAAGCTTCCGCTTCGCCAACCACCGCTCCTTCCGGAGGTCTGGTTCGTCGAGAAGGATCCCGACGGGGGGTCTCAGATTTTCCCGCCGACGCAGTTCAAGCCGCGTCACGGCGAGAACCCCGAGCTTCCGACGTGAGACAGGCCAGGTCCGGCGAGCCGGTCGCGTCGAACCGCGTACGCGTCTGCTGGTGGTCTGCGGCTGAGCCGGCTCACATGCCGCTGACGGCCTGTCGGAGCGCGGTGGCCTCGTCGGTGCTCGGGCCGTAGGCCGCGACGAGCTTGCCGTCTTCGCGGTCGAATTGCGCGACGAACGGGCGGCCGCGTTGCGTCCCGTAGTACGCGACCGTCGGCTTGCCGTCGGACGCCCACGGCACCCGGTCGGCGCCGGCCGCCGTCTCCTCGATCATCTTCCGCCAGTCGGGCAGCTCGGAGTCGGCGGGTGTCCGGTCGTACCAGGCGGCGCCGCTGCGGTCGAACGTCTCCAGCACGTCGCCGTCGTCGAGGTCGAGGTCGCCGCAGCCCTTGCCCCCGCGCAGGCAGGTCGTCGCGACCGGTGCCGGGGACACTGCGCTCGCACTCGCGGCGACCTGGTATTTCATGCTGGTCGCGGGGGCGCCCGACGAGGCTGCCGACGCGAAGAACGATCGCCAGGCCGCGGTCGTCACCCGGCAGCTCACGTCGGCCGCGGCCGAGGCGGGTACGGTCTCCCGTCCGGACCGGCAGCGGCCCAGCACGGTGCGGTCGGCGCTGACCTTGCCGTCGAGCACCGCGGTCACCGGCTCCTCGGCCGACGGGTTCCGGACCCGCCCGGTGACCGTGCACCCCTGGGCGTCGCACGCGCTGCGCAGCGCGCCGTCGAACCGGAGGCTGGCGTGGGCGTCGTAGCTGCCGGTACGCAGGGCGGGCAAGCCGAGAGCGACGTCCCGGGCGATCAGCGCGGTGGCGCCCGGAGCCGTGATCGTGAAGTTCACCGCGGTCTGCTTGCCGAGCAAGCTGCCTTCGGTGCGTACTACCCGGTACGGCTTCTCGGCCGTCACCCAGAGCGTCCCGGCCGACGCCTCGACCTTCCGCACCGGCATCTTGTCGACCTCGGTGACCGGAGGCATGCCCTCGATCTGCAGCGAGCCGAACGCGTCGTCGACCAGCGCGCCGAGCGCGTCGGGCTTGAGCTTGCGGGCCAGGTCGAACCCGATCGTGGTCTCGGCGACCGCCACCCAGACGTTGTCGTACGTGTCGGCCCGGCTGTCGGGAGCCCACCACGCCGACGGCGCCTTCACGTACGTCATGGAGTCCACGACCAGTGCCGCCGCCGCGATGCCGTTCCGCCGGATCTTCCCCGCGCCTTCACCGGCGCCGTTGAGCCGGACGTCGATCGCGAGTTCCTCGCCGCGGTCGTCCTGCAGCGTTCCGTTCACCCGGACGCCGTTGGCCTGCCCGAGGTTCGAAGCCGCGATCCGGACGTGATTGGCCACCGAGTCGTAGCTGACCATCTTGCCGTCGATCGGGCTGCACCCGGCCACGACCAGCGCAAGTGTCAACAGGGCAGCTACCCGGTACCGCAAACCGAGACCCCTCCCCGGATCGTCCGAAACTCAAGCTTACGGACCTGGTTTTCGCCCATCATCCGTGGTCGGACCGGTCGGTCGCCGGACCGACCCGGAAATCCCCCGGAAATAGGAGTAACCGCCGTCGATCGTCTCTCCGGGCCGGACCGCTGAGGCGTCCGTTGGCGCGGGTTGGCAAACTGCCTTCATGGCGCTGTTCGAACGTCGCACTCGCGACCCCCGTGACAGCATCACCGCGTTCTGGTCCTGGTGGGCCCGAGCCCGCGATCAGGTGGGGGCCGGCCTCGACCGGGACGACCTCGGCAAGCTGCACCGCGACCTCACCGGACGGGTGCGCGCCATCCACCCCGAGCTCGCTTGGGAGCTCACGTCCGGCCGGCAGGCCAAGCACGCGCTCGTGGTCAGCCCCGAGGGCTCGCCCGCGTTGCGTCCGGTGACCGAGCGGTGGCTCCGCGCCGGCCCCGGGCCGGATGCCGACTGGGAGTACTACGCCTCCCGCCAGCCCGACCCGACCGCCTACACCGGCTCGGTGCAGCTCGGGGGCCGCCCTTTCCATCCGGGCTCCGCCCGGTTCGGCTACGAGATCGATCTCGACCGCGCCCGGGTACACGTCGCGGTCTGGCACCCCGACTTTCCTCGTCTGGACGAGGCGGTGCGGCTCCAGGCGTCGTTCCTGCTCCTCGACTGGGCTCTCGGTGAAGACGACGTCGAGCGCTGGCTGGGCGAAGTCAAGGTCACCGGCGACGACCAGGCCAATGACGTCGAGGAGCTGCGGGCCGCGGTCGTCGAGCTGGCCACCCACTACAAGTTCGGCGAATGGGTGACCGTCGACGGCTTCGACGACCGCGATCGGCCGGTCACCGTGCGGGTCCGGGTTCCGTTCGCCCGGCTCGACTATCCGCTCTACGACCTGCACGGCCGGGTCCGGCTGCCGTTCGAGCCCGGTTCGGCCGAGGAGGCCTCGCTCGACGGCGTCCAGAACGGGTTGCTGGGGCGGCTCGGAGACTCCGCGGTGCTGGTCGCGATCGTCACGATGGCAGGCGTCCGTACGTTGCACCTGTACGCCGACAGCAACGGCGTCGTACCCGACCAGGTCGCGACCTGGGCCGGTCAGCAGTCGATCAAGGTCACGAGTGAGTGGCGGCCCGACCCGGGGTGGGAAGCCGTCCGAGGGCTGTACTGAATGTCGGAAAGAAGACCTCGTGAACTCACAGATCTCTCATAAGGAATGAGCCGTCATGCGGCAGGGTAGGGACCCTCAACTCGTCTGTACCGGCAGAGAGAGTCCGTACCTCCTGAGAGGAGACGCATGACCTACAACCCGCCCCCGCCGGGCGCGTCGGGCCAGCCGCCACTTCCCGGCCAGAGCCCTCGAGCATCACGACCGGCGACCGTCACCATGGCGGCCTACGTCCTGGTGGGCGAGGCGGTGTTACTGCTCATCGGCGCAGTGGTTTCGCTGCTCGCGGCAGACACCATCAAGGAGGCGACCGACAAGTACCTGGCCGACAACAACCTGACGAGCACCAGCTCGAACCAGGGTCTCAGCCAGGTCTTCGGCATCGTCTTCGGCCTGATCTTCGCCGCCGCGTTCATCGGTCTCGCGCTGGGGGTGCTGCGCGGAGCCAACGTCGCCCGGATCATCGCCTGGGTGGTCTCCGGCCTCGCGTTGTGCTGCGTCGGTGTCTCGACCGCGTTCTCGCTCGCGGTCATCTCGTCCTACCTGCCGGGTGGGTACCTCGCCTACAGCTACCTGGTCACGTTCCTGGAGCTGGCGGGTTTCGTCGCGATCATCGTGCTGCTGGCGCTGCCGGCTTCGAACGCGTACTTCCGTAAGCCGGCCGCCGGCTACTGAGGTTCGTCCGGCGGGGCCGACAGGGATCCACCTGTCGGCCCCGCTTCTTTTGCGGGGAGAAGTGATGACTACTGCACTGGTCACCGGGGCCACCGCCGGTCTGGGCGCGGCCTTCGCCCGCGCGCTCGCCGCCGAGCGGCGCGATCTCGTGCTCGTGGCCCGCGATGCCGAACGGCTGGCCGCGACCGCGGCCGAGCTCCGCGACCGCTACTCGGTCGAGGTCGAGGTCCTGCCGGCCGACCTCGCCTCCGCCGAGGGGTGCGCCCAGGTCGAAAAGCGTCTGGCGGACGTCGGGCAGCCGGTCGAGTTGCTGGTGAACAACGCGGGCATCGGGCTACGGGACGGATTCCTGGAAAACCCGATCGAGGACGAGGAGCGGATGCTCGCGCTCAACGTGCGGGCGGTCATGCGGCTCACCCACGCGGCGGTCACCGGGATGGCGTCGCGGGGGCACGGCGACGTCGTGAACGTCGCGTCGGTGGCCGGTTTCGGCCCGACCGCACCGGGGTCGACGTACTCGGCCACCAAGGCGTGGGTGATCACGTTCAGCGAGTCGGTGCACCTGACGCTCCGGCAGCACGGCGTGCGGGTGAGCGCGGTGTGCCCGGGGTTCGTGCGGACGGAGTTCCACTCGCGGGCATCGATCCCGACCGCGGACATCCCGGATGTGTTGTGGCTGGACGCCGACACGGTCGTTCGCGAGGCGCTCGCCGATCTGCGCCGCGGACGACCGACCAGCGTGCCGAGCGTCCGCTACAAGGTCTTGGGAGGGATCGTGCGCTACGCGCCGCGGCCGCTCTTCCTCCGGGTGATCGGACGGGCCGCGCGCAGCGTCGGCCGTCGGTAAATGGGTTGCCCGCCTGGCGGGCTTGGCCGACCGTGGCGGGATGCTGAGGGTGGAAGCGGTCGACGCCCTGGTCAAGGTCGCGAACCTGCGCCGGCTGACCGGGGTGTGGCCGGCAGCACGACTCGTGTCGTCGTGGAACGGGGACACGAACGCGGCGATGATCGCGATCAACTCGGCCCTGGGGTACCGGCTCGCGGGGGGGGGGGGGGGGGGGGGGGGGGGGGGGGGGGGGGGGGGGGGGGGGGGGGCGCGGGGGGGGGGGGGGGGGGGGGGTGGGGGGGGGGGGGGGGGGCCGCCCCCCCCCCCCCCCCGACCTGCGTCGGGGCAGCTATCGATGCCAGAAGTAGGCGCGGGTGACCGGCTGGGCGGTGAGCAGTCCGATCAGCACGGCCGGGATCGCGAACTGGGCGAGTGTCAGCCCGATCGAGCCGCCGCCCAGTGACGCGATGCCCGCGACGACGAACATGGCCGAGAGCGCCGTGATGATCACGAAGGCCGCCCGGCTCCCGCGCCAGATGCCGCGCCCCAGCCAGCCCATGATGACGGCCCCGGCCAGCGGAACAAAGAACACCGCCGGCCCGAGCGTGGCGAACAGGAGCGAGAGCCCGAACAGTGCCACTCCGGTGAGGTTCACCAGCACCATGGCCGCCACCACCGCCGGGGGCCGGGCCGGTCGCACCCGCGGAGTCTTGACGACCCCGAGCGTGACGGTCGGATCGGTCGCGTTCCGCAGGTCGTCGCCGGTGAGCGGTGCTGCCCCGACCGGGGTGTCTCCGACCGGGGTTGCCCCGACCGGGGTTGCCCCGAACGGCGCTGGAGTGGCCGGCGCTGGACTGGCCGGCCAGCCGTGGTCGGTCGGGGGCGTCCAGGAGGCGGTCGCCGTGGGCGGCGCACTGACGGACGATGCCGTGGGAGCCCAGCCCGGCTGGGTTCTGACGGGTGGCGCAGCGACGGGTGGGGCGCTGACCGGCGGGGCGCTGACGGGTCGGCCGCTGACGGGCGGGGCAGTGAAGGGTCGGCCGCTGACGGGTGGGGCGCTGGCGGGTGGGGCGCTGACCGGCGGGGCGCTGACGGGCGGCGCACTGACGGACGGGGCAGTGAAGGGTCGGCCGCTGATGGGTGGGGCGCTGACCGGCGGCGAGGCGGTCCAGGCCGCAGCCGGCGAGTGCGGCGATCCGGTCGCGGACCAGCCCTGATCGGCAGGTGGCATGACGGGTGCCGGCGTTTCGGCGGCGGCCCACGTCCTACCGTGGACGGGCGGTGCGCTCACCGGAGTGACGGTTGACCGTGCGACCGCGGAGGTGCTGTGCCCGGGCGGCGCACTGACCGGTTCGGTGGCCGACCAGCCCCGATCGGCGGGTGGCATGACCGGCGTTGGCATGACCGGCGTGGTCGCGGCCGGGTACGGAGAGTCCGACGTGTCCGATGCGGAAGGCCTCGCGGCCGGAGGCGTGACGGTCGCCCGCGCCGACACGGGTGGTGCGCTCACCGGCCGGACGGTGCCACGCGCGACCGCGCCCGAGGTCTGGGTAGGTGGTGCGCTGACCGGTTCGATCGCCGACCAGCCCTTGTCGGCCGGCGGCATGACGGGGGTCGGCATGGCGGGCGTCGGCCCCGAGCCGTGAGCGGGTGGTGCGCTGACCGGTTCGATCGCGGACCAGCCCTTGTCGGCCGGTGGCATCACAGGGGTCGGCCCGGCGTCGCCCGGCGCGCTACTGCGGGTTGCGGCCGCGGACCGCGGGTCGGCGGGGGCCACCGCGGCGGACCAGACGCCGGTGGTGCCCTGAGCGCTGGTGGTGCCCTGAGCGCTGGTGGTGCCCTGAGCGCCAGTGGTGGCCCATGCCCCGGCGGTGCCCCGAGCGCTGGTGGCGGGACGAGCGCCGGTGGTGGTTGCCTCGTCGAACGGCGCGCCGGTGGGGATTGGGGAGGCGCCCCGGGCGCTGGGAGGCGTTGCTGCGTCGCGCGAGCCGGCGGGGGGCGCCGCCACGGAGGGCGACCCGGGGGAGGTTTCGGCGGCCGGGCGGGTGGGCGGGGCGCTGACCGGCCGGGGGACGGCGACTCGGCCGGTTGCGGAGCTTGCGCTGGGTGGGGAGACGGTCGCCCGGCCGGAGGTGGGTGGAGAGACGGTGGCCCGGCCGGTGGTCGGGGCCCGGGGCGCCGGGGGAGTGGGCGCCGGGGGAGTGGGGGTCGGCCCCGGGTCCTTGGCGGGGGCGATGCCTTCGGTCATCGCGAGCAGCGCGGCCAGTGCGGAGCCCGGGCTGACCTGGAAGATGTCCGAGGCCTGCTTGGGCCCGGACGGCTGGGTCGAGGCGTCGGACGGCTGGGTCGAGGCGCCGGAAGGCTCGGTCGAGGTGTTCGCCGCGGACGAGTTGGAGGGCTGCGCGGCGGGCTTCCCGGCGGTCGGCGGGGACACCGTGTGGAGGGACGCGGTGGCGTCGTCGTTCGGCGACGCGGGGGTGTCGGCCGACGCGGCCGGAGGCGGCGCGGCATCCGGGATGCCCCCCGCCCGGGCAGCCGGGGCCGGGCCGTTCGCGGTGGCCGTCGGGCTGACCGGCGACCGCGGATCGGAGGCCGGCGCATCCGGAGTCGACGCGGCGGCCCACGCCGCCACGGCGGAGGACTGTCTCGCCACGGCCGCGGACCGCTCCGCCACGGCCGCGGACCGCTCCGTGACGGCGGCGGGCGGCCCGGCGGCGGGCGGCCCCGCGACGGCGGCGGGCGGCTCCGTGACGGCGGACCGTTCCGTTACTGCGGCGGGCCCGGCGGCGGCGGGCGGCCCCGCGGCGGCGGCGGCGGGCGGCTCCGTGACGGCGGACCGTTCCGTTACTGCGGCGGACCGTTCCGTGACGGCGGCGGGCGGCTCCGTGACGGCGGCGGGCGGCTCCGTGACGGCGGACCGTTCCGTTACTGCGGCGGACCGTTCCGCGACGGCGGCGGGCGGCCCCGCGGCGGCCGCGGACGGCTCCGCTACGGCGGCGGACCGTTCCGCCACGGGGGAGGATGGCTCCGGCCTGTCCGAGGAGGACCGCTTCGCGGCGGCGGCGGACGGCTCGGGCGTGGCGAGCGGCTCCGGTACAGCGGCGGACGGCTGGGGCGTGCCGGAGGACGGGTCTGGCGAGTCCGGGAAGGACGGCTCCGGCGCAGCGGCTGAGGGCGGTTCTGGCGCGCTGGCGGCGAGCGGTTCCGGCCCACTCGCGAGGGGCGGTTCCGGCGTGGCGGCGGACGGCCGCTCCGGCGCGTTGCCGCCGAGCAGCTGGGGTGTGGCGGCGGTCCGCGGGTCGGGACTGACGGCGGTGAGACGGTCGGGTGCGGCGGCCGAGAGCGGATGCGGTGCGGTGGCCGCCGTGGGGGGTTCCGCCGCGGGTGGCCGCGGTGCGGTGGCCGGTGAGTCGGGGGTGACCCGTGCGCCGGGGGTGACCGGGGGGCTCGGGGCGGGCGGCGGTGCGGTCTTGCGGGCTGTCTGGGCCGACACCCAGGCTCCGAGCGTGTCCAGGTTCGGCGCGGAGTTCCCTGCCTTCAGGTCCCGGGACGCGGTTCGCTGCGTGGGGACCGCCGGGGTGGACGGAGCCGCGGCTGCCGCTTCGGGGCTCTCGGATTCCGGCGAGCGGGGCGGGGAGTCGCGCGCCGAGGCCCAGGCCGCCCCGCCGGTGGCCCGTGCCCGTGCGATCGACGCGTTCTCAACCGGTGCGCCTGCGTCTGACCCGTCCGGAGCCGGCGCCTCCGCGGCCTCGCCGTCAGCGGATCGCGCTCCGGTGGATTCCGCCTCCCGCCCCCACGCCCCGACGAAAGGCGCCCCCGAGGTAGGCGCGTCCGGGAAGGGCGAACCCGCGGAAGGCGCCCGGAGGAACGGTGGCGGCGCCGTCGCGGTAGCGGGCACCGTGGGGACGGCTACCGTCGGTGCCTCGGGGGCCGGGCGCGGGGATTGCGGGCTCCCGGCCGTCGGTGGTGCGCCTACTTGCGTGGCGTGCGGTGGTTCGCCGGGCGGCGTCCCCCAGGAGCTTTGGGAGCGGCGGGCGCTGATCAACGCGGTCGCGGCGGCGGCCGTGCGCGCCGTCGGCGCGTTTTCTGAATCGGGATCAACCGTGGTCAACGGGACCGTCGCCGCCGGGTCGGGCGAGGCGGTGGCGGGGCGAGCGGACGATCCCGGGGTCATGGCGCCGGACGGTAAGGGCCGAGCGGGTTGTCGCGCCTCATACGAACGGGCAGACCCGGTGTCCTCAGTGGTCATTTGTGCCTTCTCGTCACCGCTGGTCAGGGCGGCGAAGGCTACCGAGCGTAGTCAGTTACCCGTCAGGAATATCCGTTGGCGGTTCGGCGTCTTTATCGATACAGTAGAAGGCGGAACAGACCAGCGAAGAAGGATGGCTACCGTGCCTACGGCACTGAGCATTGAGCAGTACCTGCAGGAGCTCCACGACGACTACGCCGTGCGGATCAACGAGGCGGTCGCCGACGACCGCGACGACCTGGTCTGGCAGCTCGCGGACAGCTACACCCACGAGGCCCTCCGCGCCCAGGCCGACTACGGCCTGACGCCCTCGCTCCACCGGCTCCCGAATCGCGGCGACGACGCCGCGGCAGCCTGAGGGAATGACCACTACCTGAAAATGGTTATCAGGTATGTGAAGGCTTCCGGGAGGCCGGGAGCGGAGAGGACACCATGAAGGTGCGTAACTCGCTTCGGGCGCTGAAGGCGAAGGACGGCTCGATCGTGGTCCGTCGTCACGGACAGATCTTCGTCCTCAACAAGAAGAACCCGCGGCTCAAGGCCCGCCAGGGCTGAGCTGAGCAGAGGGGCCCCGGTCAACCGACCGGGGCCCTTCCGCATGCCCGGACCAGACTGTCGGTGGCCCGGGTTAGAGTGTCCGGACTGTGGATCCGGATGAACTGACGCTCGAGAGCGCTGCCGAAGACAACGCGATCGTGGCCGTTTACCGGCAGATGTTCGCGGTCCTCGGCAGCTCGGCGCAGTCGGTGATCAGCGAGCCCGTCCTGGTCGACCTGGCCGAGACGCTGTTCGCGGCGTTCTCGGCAGCCGGCAGCGACGGGCTGACGATGGAGCAGATGCGGCTGGCGTGCCGGGGCTTCCCGGACTCCGTCTTCCACTCGAGGGTCCGTACGCTTCGTGAGCTCGGCGCGGTCCAGAAAGCCTTCGACCGTCCGCACCAGGACGTCTACCGGGCGTCCTTCACCAGCTACGTCTCGCTGTTGTTCATCCGCAGAATGCTCACCCGCGGTGGTCAGCTGGAGCTGCACCGCATGCTGACGCTCGAGCGGCTCAACCTGGACGACCCGGCCGCGACCGAGGACGACGCGCGCGAGAGCGCGGCCCGGCTGGCCCGGGCGTTCCGGCTGATCGTCACCGAACTCTTCATGCTGACGTCCGGCGGCACGATCGACGCGCTCCGGGAGAAGGCACCGCTGCTGTGGAACGCCGACGCGCTGATCGGCGAGGCGACGGGCGTCCACGATCTGATCCTGTCGCGCTGGCCGGAGCTGACGCGGCCGAGCACCGAGCTGCGGGCTTCCGTCGCGGCCTACCGCGACGTGTCGACCGCGGCCGCGGGGCGGCTGACGCAGGCGGTCGGTGCCACCCGCGCGCTCGACCTGCTGCCGCCGGAGGCGTGGCGGACGTTCACCCGCCGCTCGCCGGTGAGCGCGCTGGCCGCGCCGCTCGCGGGGCTGGTCTTCGACGCTCCCCGGCCCTGGCTGTCGGCCGGTGACCTGGGGGAGGCCGTCGCGCAGGCCGAGCGTCCGACGCCCCAGCGGCTCCGGCCGCCGCGTCCGTCCGACGAGGAGCCGGAGGCGGTCGCCGAGGTGCGGTCCGGCGACGACGCCGAGGCCGCCGACCTCCGGGAGCGGGCCGAATCCGTGCTGGCCGGCCGGGACGTCGTCGAGATGGCCGACGTGATCGGCGGGTCGGGCGACTGGCCGACCGCGCGGCGACTGCTCGCCGATCTCACCGCGGCGGCCCAGCACCCGGCGCTGCCCTACGCGCTGACCTGGCGCGACGGGCTGCTCGTCGACGCCGGTGGGGTGCCCTCCTGGCGGGGTCAGGGCCACTTCGGCCGAGGGCCGGTCACGGGATGAGCGTGGAGGAAGCAGCGCTCTGGGCCGCGCGGGCCCGGGCGGAGGGGCCGCTGTCGGTCCCGCCGGGTGCACCCGCTCCCGACGGGTTCGTGCGTCTGGTCGAGCCGGGGGTCACCCGGGCCTGGTGGGTGCCGGTCGGCCCCGACGCGGTCACACCGGCCGCCCTGCGAGACCTGCGGCTGACCGTGCCTACCCTCACCCATCCGAACGAGGCGGCGCGGGTGCTGGCCGGGTGCCTGCGGTGCTGCTGGACCGACCTCGGGTCCGCGCCCTGGCCGGGCCGGGCGGCCACGGTCGAGGCCGTCCTCACGGTTCTGACCGAGCTGCTCCCGACCCGGAGTCCGGAGATGCACCAGCGGTTCGCCGCCGAGGCCCTCCGGCAGCTCGCGGACGCCGGCTGGCTGCACTGGCACGAGCCGACCGGCGTGGTGCGGCTCGGGCCGCGCGTGGTGATGTGGCCCGCGTCCGACGTCGAGGCGCTCCGCGAGCTCTGCCGCACGATGCCCCAGGCACCCGAGTCCCAGGCAGCCGAGCCCCAGGCACCCGAGCCCCGCGAGGCTGCGGACCCGGCCGGGGCAGACGCGTGAGCGGCGTGGCCGACGATCTGCTCGGCGGTCTGTCCGAACGCGACCGCGACGAGGTCGTCGCCGCCTGGGCGGCCGTCGAACACGCCCGCGAACCGGTCGAGGAGCTGGGGTTCGCCGCCCTGCGTGACCCGGCGCTGCGCGAAACGCTGCGGACCCTGCTGCGCCGCACGGGCCGTGACCTGGTCCGGGTCTCCGGACGCGAGTGGACGAGCGGGTTCGACGACCCGGTCCGCGACGAGCTCGTCGCCCGCGGCTGGGGAACGCTGCCGGAGTTCGACCGCGCCGTGCTCACGACGATCCTGGTCCACTCGGTGGCGATTCCGCGGTCGGAAGGCCGGCTGGCGGAAGACAGCTGGGCGTCGGCGGTTCCGACGAGCATGGCCGAGCTGCGCAGCCACACCCAGCTGGCCCGCGGCCGGCTCGGGGAGGCGCTGCAACGGTTGCGCGCCGCCGATCTGATCCGGCCGGTCCGCGCGGTGGAGGGGTCGGCCTACGTGCCGGGTCCCCAGTTCCACCGGCTGACTCCGGCGGCGCGGCGGCTCCTGCAGGAAGAACTCGTGCTGGCCGCGGGACCGGGTAGCCCGCTGGCGGCGGCGATCCGGGCGGCACGCCAACTGGGAGGGGAGCAGTGACGCGCGCTATCCGCGGCGGAGGCGATCTGGACGTGGTCGGAGACCGCGTCGCGATCGGCATCCAGCTGATCGGGGTGTCCCGCCTCTCCACGCATCCGGTGCCGCTGGTGCCCGGCTGCCTGATCACGGTCGCCGGGCAGGGTCCGAAAGACTCCAACGGCGCCGGCAAGTCGTCGTTCATCGCCGCGCTGACGCTGCTGCACGGCGACGAGCAGTGGCGGCTGGCGTCCGGCGCACGCGAATCGGCCGACCTGCTGTTCTCGGCCGAGATCGCGGCCCAGGACCGCGAGTACGCCAGCGCCGACCACGGCTACGTCATCGGGGTGTTCGCCGACGCGGACGCGGTCGACCCCGAGTCGCTGGCCGCCGGCGCGCTCACGGTCTGGTTGCGCATCGACCGCGAGACGCCTCACCTTCTCGTCCGCTGGACCGACGGTTTGCACGTTCCCGTCGCGTCCACCGAATCGGAACGGGAACGCGAGGCGGACGCGTTGTGGGCGGCTCTGCCGCCGCGAGCCGGACGGCGCGACTACAACGCACGGGACCTTTCCCGGGTGCTGTTCGGCGAACACATCCGGTGCGTGTCGTTCCTGTCGACGTCGGTCCGGCCGTCCGCGACCGCGAACCTGCTGGCGCAGCCGCTCAACGAGCTGAAACCGGATCGCATCTTCTCGGCGGTCGCCGCCCTCACCGGCCTCGACCACGAGATCGCGAGTGAGCAGCGGCACCGCAACACCGAGCACGCCGAGCGAGAGAAGGCGCAGGACGCCGAGAACCGGCTGCTCGAGTGGGAGGAGCAGGCGTTCCACATCGAGGCGGCGATCGAGCGCCGCGAGCAGGCCCGCGACCGCGAGGACACCGCGCGTGCGCACTGGCGGTCGCGGTCGGCGGTGCTCGTCGCCCAGGCCGCCGACGAGATCGAGGCGATCGAAGACGACCTCCGGCGGATCGCCGCCGACGACGCGGCCCACCGCGAACGGCTCACCGAAATCGGTGAGGAACTGCACGAACTCGCGGACGACGTCGCGGTGCGGGATCGTCTCCGGCGCGCGGAGGAGGCGTTCGCGGCCCTCGACGGCGACAACCAGCAGCTCAGAGACCGGCGGCGGTCGCTCGCCGACTCGCTCGACCGGCTGGGCCGGGAGGCCGACGACCTCGAAGCCACTGCCAGGGACGCCGACGGACGCGACGAGGCCACCGCGGCCGCGGAGCTGGCCGACGCGGACGGCGCCCGTGTCCGTGCGATCGGTGCGCGGGCGGTCGCCGCCCACGCCGCCGAGGTGGCGCGGACCGCGCTCGCCGCGGCCGAGGCCGGTGACGACATCGCCGCGGACGAGCTGGCCCGGCTGAAGGGCGCGGGGATCCCGGCGATCGCCCTCGCCGACGCGGTGGCCGTGACCGAGGCCCAGCGCGTGACCTGGGAGCCGCTGCTCTGGCCGTACCGGGGAGCAGCGGTCATCGCCGCGGAGACCCGCCCGGCCGCGGTGGCCGCGCTCGCTCCGCTGCCCGGCGCGATGCTCGTCGTCGCCGGAGCCCCGGTGGCCGCGCAGGACGTCCCGGGCAGCGCGGGGGACGTGCCGGGTAACGCGGCCGGATTCGATCTTTCGGGGTTTCTGACCGCGCTGCGCGCGGGCGCGGACGAGCAGAGCGACCCGCCCTCGGTGACCCGAGCGGGCGTCACGGTCATCGGTGGGTTCGACGCACCCGTGACCGGCCGCGCCGCCCGCATCACCCGAGCACGCGAACGGGTGGCCGCCACGGCCGAGCATCTGCGGGAGGCGGACGCGGCGCTCACCGGCAGCGAACGGCAGCTGGAGACCGCGAAGCGACGACTGGCCGGGGCCCAGGCCGCGGTGGCCGCGGAGTCCCGGCGGGCCCGCATGCGGACCCACCGGCGCGACCTGGACGCGGTGACCGAGCGCGCCGACGAACTGGCTCCCCGCCTCGCCGCGGCCCGGGGCGAGTACGACCAGGCCCGGCTCCTCGAGACCGGCAGGCAGCAGCGGGCCGACGCCCTCCAGAACCGGCGTCGCCGGCTGGAGGACCTGCGCGAAGAGCTGCGGCTCGAACGCGACCGGCTCGACGCTCGCCGCCGCGTCGTCGACCTCGACACGCTCCTGCGCGACTGGGGTGCCACGGTCGAGGCCGCGCAGAACCACCTGGCCGACCTCGCCGACGACGAGCAGCTGTTCGACGCCGACGACTGGTGGCGCGCCGCCGAAGGGGTCCTCGGCGAGATGCTCGCGCTCTGCTTCCGGCCCGGGGATCCGGTGCCGACCCAGGTGACGGCGCTCGCCGAGGAGCGGGCGACGCCCGGCCGAGGCCAGCCCGAACGGCAGAAACAGTCGTTCGCGTCCCTTCTCGACGCGGTCCGCGACCACCTCCGGCTCAAGGCGCACGAAGACACCCACCAGCGGACCCGGATCGCGGCCGAGCGGACCGAGAAACGCCGGGCCCGGGACGCGGCCGCGCTCGGCCACGACGAGGCGTCGAAGGCCGCGGCGGCCGTCCGGGCCTCGCTGGCGAAGGCGATCAAGGCCCGGCTCGACGCGGTGGGGGAAGAGTTCGACCGCCTGGACCAGGCCTACGGCGGCTACGGCGCGGGCCTGCGCTTCGCCGAGCCCGAGCCGCCCGCCGACCCGACCAAGCGCTGGAACTGGGAGGTCACCCCGGTCTGGCGCCGGGCCGAGGGTAACCCGATGGTCGCCTACGACCGTCGCGGCAACACGGCCCAGATGGACGAGAAGGCGGTGAAGCTGGTGTGCGCCGCGGCGCTGGCGTCCGGTACCGGGCGTCCGCTGCTGCTGGTGCTGGACGAACTGGGCCGCAACCTCGGCAAGCAGCACCGGCGCGAGGCGGTCGCGCTGTTCGAGCGGATCGGCGCCGACAGCGGGATCACGGTGGTCGGCGCGCTGCAGGACGACATGGAGCGCTACGCGATCGACGCCTGCGGTGAGTACGTGAAGCTCCGGCGGACCTCGGACACGATGGCCTACAACCAGGCGCCGGTCATCCACGGCTTCGACACCCGTGCGGCCCGGGTCGCGCTCCTGCTCGACTGGCTGTCCGGAAGTTACCCGGAATGACGCGGGCCCGGCCCCGGGGCTTCCGCCTCGACGTCTCGCCGCTGGCCGGGCTCGACGCGTACGCCCTGCCCCGGGCGGACGGGACCTACGAGAAGGATCGGCGCGGCCGGGACGATCCACGCCGGGTCACCGTGGAGCCGGCCGAACCGCCGGTACCGCCGGTCTGCCCGGACGACGTCGATCCGGCGGCCTGGTCGTGGTTCACCGCGAGCGAGCGCCTCTGGGCCACGATCGCCGGCCGGTTCGCGGACTCGGCCGAGGACGTGATGGCCGCGGTGGCGCGCGCGGGTGGCGTCCGGATCGAGTACCGGTTCGCCGGCGGCGCCGCGCGGCGTCCGCCGGTCCGGACGATCCCCGACGAGACGCTCGCCGCCGCGCACCGGTCGGCCCGCACGGCGCGATCGGACCGCCGGACCGCGCTGGCCGCACGGGCGGCGGCACTCGCCGACGAGTTGCGTCCGCGCTGGCCCGGTGCGGCCGCCTCGCTCGCCGCCGTACCCGGCGGTGATCGGCTGTTCTGGGCGGTCGCCGCGGGCAGCGACCTGGCCGCCGGGCGCAGCAGCGACAGCCGGCGGGCGTTCGTCCAGCGCCACACCGGCGACCCGGACGCGCCCCGCGCCGACCGCGGGACCAAGGCCCGGGAGGACGTCACCGACCTGCTGGCCGCGCTGGGCTGGGAAGCGGACGCGCTCTTCGCGCTGGGGCTCGTACGTTCTCCGTATCTCGGGATCGGTGGCCCGCTGGTCCTGACCGTGGACGGCCACCCGATCCGGACCGGTCCACTGCCCGGTCCCCACTCGTTCCGGATCACGGCCGGGCGGGCGGTCGCGTTGCGCACCGAGCCCGGCGTCCGCCGTCTGACGGTGGTGGAGAACCGGCAGGCGGCCGAGACCGTGTGCGACGGCTGGCCCGACGAGGCCGTCGTGTGGTGCCCGGGCCAGCCCGCGGACCCGATCGTCGCGCTGATCGCTCAGGCTGCTGGGGACGTCGACGAGGTCCTGCTCTGCCCGGACGCGGACCTCGGCGGCGTCCGGATCGCGGGCCGGATCGTCGACCGGCTGGAGCGGGACGCCGTGGTGCTCGACGCGGGCTCCGTCGCTCATCCGGCCGGGGTGCCGTTCCACGAGGGTGCGCTCGCCGGGCTGGCGGTGTGGGGAGAGCGCGACGACGGGGTGGGGTCGCTCGCGCGCGCCTGCCGGGCGCGCGGGTACGCGGTGGAGCAGGAGGATCCGGTCGCTCGGGTGCTGCGGGCACACCTGCGGATCGAGCCGGCGGCGCGCTGAACCCGTGCGCCGGGGAAACACGCCTCAGCGCATCTGCTTCACGAATGCGGTGAAGCGGGTCGCGTCGGCGCGGCGTCGTTCGTAGGTCGCGCCGACGGCCACGAGGAGGACGCCCGCCAGGGAGAGCGGAACCCAGGTCGGGACGGCGTCGGCGAGTTGCGGGAGGACCGGGGCCAGCGCGCGGGCGGCGACCAGCGTCAGGACGGTGGCGCCGGCGACGAACGGGGCCTGGCGGCGGGCGGCGGCACCGGCGAGCGTGACGCCGAGCGCGGCCGCTCCGAGCATCAGCACGCGCAGTCCGAGTTCGCCGTCGGAGAGCGCGATCGCGCCGGTGGGGATCGCGGCGACCGCGAGGGCCGGGCCGAGCGCGGTCCAGGACGAGATCGCCGGCCGGCGGCGCAGGACGTAGAGGCCGAACGCGGCCGCCAGCGCGGCGGCGGGGAGCGTGTAGGCCTCGGGTGTGGTGACGCCGGCCCGGGCGAGCCAGGCCCAGAGAGCGAGGAGCTCGACGGCGGGGATGAGGCTCAGGCACCAGCGGCGGGACGCGCGGAGCCCGGCCAGTCCGAGGGGGATCGCGAGGAGCGTCGCGGTGAGGGCGAAGACCAGGTGGTCGGAGGCACCGAGGAAGGCGAGCGGGCCGGAGCCGTCACCGGTGGCCGGGCCGTGGCCGGTGGCCGGGCCGGTGGCCGGGCCTCCGGGGAGGGCCGGGCCGCCTGGGGTGGTGGGGGTGGTGGGGCCGCCTGGGCTGCCTGGGGTGGTGGGGGTGCCTGGGGTGGCCGGGCTGTGGCCGGCGGTTATCTCGGCGGCGATTTCGGTGGCGATGGCGGTGGCCAGTGCGAGGGCCCCGGCGACGGCGGCCCCGGCGTCGAGGGCTCTGGTGACCAGGCGCGGCGCGGCGGTCAGGCCGGGGAGGACGAGGGCGGTCGCGACGGCCAGCAGCAGGTAGGCGGTGGGGAAGTCGCTCGCGGCGCCGGTCGCGAACGCGAGCGCGACGGCCGCCGCCGCGCTGATGGCCGCGGCGACCCGGCGGGGGAGCGCGGCCCGGGTGAGGACCGTCGCCGCGACGGCGCCGGCGAGGACGGTGCCGAGCACGGAGAGCGTCGCGGCCCGGTCGGCGAGCGACCAGACGACCGCGACGAGGCCCGAGGACGCCGCGAGCACGGCGGCGGCTACCTGGCTGGTGCGCGCGCCGCCGGTGGGGGGTGTGCAGGCGAGGAGTGCGCCGGTGGCGGCGAGGGTGAGGAGGACGCCGAGCGCGACCGGCCAGGGTGCGCCGAAGGCGGGGGCCAGCTCCGCGAGCCCGAGAGCGAGCGCGGGGACCGCGTACCGGACCGCCGCACGGGGGTGCGCGTACCACCGCACTCCGAGGTGCAGCACCAGCAGCCCGAACGCCAGCGCCGCGACCGGTTCGAGAACGCCGCCCGGGAACGTGAGGTCCGGCGCGAGCTGCGCCGCACTCGCCGGGGCGCCGCTCCAGACCGCGGTGACCCACGCGACCGGAGCGAGCACGGTGGCCAGGGCCGTCGGCGCCAGCGCCAGCGCCGCCACGGCCAGCCCGGGCACCGCCGCCAGCACCCCCGCCGTCCCGGCCGTGGCCCGAGCCCCGCTGCGGCTGCGGCTGCCGGTGCCGGTGCCGGTTGCGATGCTCGCCGGGGCCGCCATCGGACCGGCCGCAGCCGACGCGGCGATTCCGGTTGCGTTGGCGGCTCCGGTCGCGTTGGCGGCGGCTCCGGCCGCGTTGCCGGTGGCGGCTTCGGTTGCGTTGCCGGTGGCGGCTTCGGTCGCCGCGCGGGCCGTGGTGTCGACGGCGGGTTCGGTCGTGGTGTGGGTGGCGGTCGCGCTGCTGGTGGCGGTTCCCGTCGTGGTGCTGACGGCGGGTTCGGTCGTCGTGGGGGTGGCGGGTGCGGTCGTGGTGCCGGTGGCTGTTCCGGTCGCGGTAGTGGTCGCGGTGCGGGCGGCGGTGGTGGCGAGTACGGCGGCGGCCACGGCGAGGAGGGCCGCGACCGGACGGCCGACGGTCAGAGCCAGGCTCCCGGCGGGCGTGATCGCCAGTGCGCCGAGCGCGGCACCGACGTACCCCGCACCGGCGGCCATCGTCGACGCGGTCGCTGCGGTCCGCGGGCGCGGGCGCCGGGTGAGGGCGGCGACTCCGAGCGCCACCACGGCGGTGGCACCGATCGCGGCGCCGGCCGGTCCGGGTCCGCCCGCCCAGCCCGCTGCGCCGCTGGTGAGCGCGGTCGCCAGTGCTGCGGCCTCGCCGATCGCCGCACCGAGCGCCACCCCGGCGAACACGGCCTGGCGCCCTTCCGAGGCCGCGCGCCACGACAACACCGCGTACCCAAGTGCGATCCCGCCCAGCACCGTCAGCGTCAGCCCGCGGGAAGCGAGCGCCACCCCGAGCGCGTAGGCCGCGAGCCCTCCGCCCGCCACGAGCAGCCCCACGGCACCCGCCCGCACAGCAGCAGCGCCCCCGGCGGCAGAGCCCCCGGAGGCAGGGCCCCCAGCAGCCAGGCCCCTGACCGCACCCCCGGCAGCAGCGCCTCCGGCAATTCGGCCTCCGGCAATTCGGCCTCCGGCAACTCGGCCTCCGGCGGGGCCTCCGATCACCCGGCCTCCGGTGGCCGGGCTTCCATAAGTCATGCCCCCGGCAGTCAGGCGCTCGGCCGGGCTTCCGGGAGCGCCTCCGGCGGCAGCGTCTGCGGCGGAGGCGCCTCCAGCAGGCGGGCTTGCGGCAGCCGGGCCTCCGTCGTCAGGGCTTCCGGCAGTCATGCCTCCGGCAGGTCTTCCGGCAGGGCCTCCGGCAGGTCTTCCGGCAGGGCCTCCGGCAGGCCCCCCGGCCGTAGGGCCTCCGGCGGCAGGGGCCTTGGCGGTCGCAGGCACCGTGTCCGGTCCGGCCGTGTCCGGTCCGGCCGCGTCGGGTCCGGCCGCGTTGGGTCCGGGCGCGGGCGGGGCGGGGGCCGCGGCGGCGCGGCCGGAGGCGACCAGCCCGGCCACGGTCGCCGCCGCTGCCGCGGCGCCCGCGACCAGTACCGCGGCCCACAGCGGGGCCGCCGCCGCGGCCGGGACCAGCACGGCCAGGGCCGCGACGCCGGCCGCGGCCAGTGCCAGGGACACCGGACGGGCCCGGCGGGCGTCGAAGACTCCGACGATCACGGCGAACGCGGTCAGCACCGCCGCGAGGGCGAGAACGGCCGCCCACGTCGGGCGGCCCGGAGAGGCCCAGAGCGCGCGACCCGCGTCGGCGCCCCAGAGCAGGTCCCGGTCGCTCAGCGGCGAGACCAGCGTGAACGCGACCGCGAGGAGCGGCGAGATCGCCGTCGCGCTAGCCACCGCCGCCGAGGCCGCTCCGGCCCCGGTCTGCCACGCCGCTCCGGCCCCGGTCTGCCACGCTGCTCCGGTCCCGGTCTGCCGCGTCGCTCCGGCCCCGTCCCGCCACGCTGCTCCGGTCCCGGTCTGCCGCGTCGCTCCGGCCCCGTCCCGCCAAGACGCACGGTCCCGCCAAGACGCTCCGGCACCGAGCCGCCCCGTCGGCCGGAGCATCCGGGTCGCGAGCGCGCACGCCAGCGCCACGGCTCCCAGCCCCGCGAGCCCCCACCCGGACGGCCCGAACCGCAGCCATCCGAACACCGGCCCGGCCGCCACCAGCAGCACCGCGGCTCCGGCCGCGACCCCCCGGGACACGTCTCGAATCCCCCGAGCCCCTAGCTCGGCGGCGAGCAAGCCGGCGCAGGCCAGCGCGACCAGCGCCAGCACCCCCGCCGCGAACCCGGACCCGGTGCCGGTCGCCGCTGCGACCAGTCCGCACAGCAGCGCCCCCGCCGCGGAGAAGCCTCCGCACACCCCCGCGACCACCCGCACCGCGTTGCCCCGCACGCGCGCCAGCACCGCGACGTCCGCCGCGACGAGAACGACCCCGGCCACGGCCCACGGCCCGGCGGCGTCCGCATGAGGGACCGTCAGGAGAACGGCGGAGAGGTGCGCCAGCACGACCCCGGCCGGCCGCAGCGTGCGCATCGGAACCACGAACGGATAGGCGAGCGCGACGAGCGCGGTCACCGCGAAGACGATCCCGGCGTAGCTCGACGACCCCGGGACCAGCCCGACGTGCCGCACCGCGTATCCGTCCAGCAGGAGCAGCACCAGACCGAGCAGCGCGAGCGTCTCCGCGGTCGAGGCCAGCCGGAAACGCAGCAGCACCGCAGGCACCGCGAAGACCCCGAGGGTGAAGGCCCCAAGGATTAGTGACCGCCCGCCGATCCCGAACGCGCCCCAGGCGACCACGGTGAACACCACGGCCGCCACCGCCAGCAACACCCCGCCCAGCCCCAGCAGCACCGCCTGCACCGAGCGCGCCGACGTCTCCGTCCGGCGCCCGGGCTCACCCGCCACCGGCACCCACACCGGCCCACCCCCCGCAGCCACCCTTCCCAGCCCGCCGCCGGCCACCCCGCCCGGAGCCACCCCTCGCGGATCCACCCCGCCGGGCCCAACCCCGCCGGGCCCAACCCCGCCGGGCCCAACCCCGCCGGGCCCAACCCCGCCGGGCCCAACCCCGCCGGGCCCAACCCCGCTCGGCCCAACGACCCCCGCCGCGGCCGCCCGTCGCGACAACAGCTCCGACCGGTACCCCGACGCCTGCGACCAGACCCGGTACGCCTCCACGGCCCACCGTTCCGCCCCCGCCAGCGCGGCCCGCGCCGCCCGTGCGCCGGCGTCGGCCTGGGCCAGTGTCCGGGCCGCGGCGGCGAGCGCGGCGTCCGCACGCGCCAGCTCCTGGTCGTAACCCTCGGTGCCACTCATGCGCGTCACGATCGCGCAGCCGAAGCACCGGGCACGCCGTCCGATGGACCCAGTCCCCCTGAGTAGTACTACTCAGAACGCCCTGACCAGTGCCGATAGAGCTGATCGGGCGTCTGTCACCCACACGCGGAGAGGGCACCCTCACGCCAGAGGCCACCCGCACGCCGAGAGGAGACCGATGACCGCGCCGCTGCGATGGCTGCTCGCCTTGCGCGGGCAGGCCGGCTGGTGGCAGGCACCGGTCGTCGCGACCCCTCGCCTGATGTCGATCGTCTCCGGGTGCAGCTACGTCGCCGCGGGGGCGGTGGTCGCGATCGTCGCGCTCGGCGAGGCTCGGACCGGCGTGATCGCCGGGTTCGCGGTGGGCGTGCTGGTGGCGATGGCCGGGGTGCTGGTGATCCGGGTCGGCCGGCGCTGGCCCCGGTGGGCGTTCCATGTCGTGATCGGCGCGGCGGTCGCGTTCGTCACCGCGGTGGTCTGGCTCGCCCGCGACGAGGGCCACGCGCTCGCCTACGCGACCGCGTATCCGCTCGCCTCGCTGTTCACGATGTTCTTCTTCAGCTGGCCGGTCGGACTGCTCTACCAGGTGCTGATCGCCGCGTCGCTGATCGTGGGCGAGAGCGTCTGGGACGCGCTGCCCCGCGTCGTCGTGGTTCCGCTGACCGTGACCAACGCGGTGATCGCGGTCATCGTCGGGTGGCTCGTCCGCGAGGCGACCGAGGCCGAGGCCGACTCCCTGACCGGCCTGCCCAACCGTCGCGGCCTGCAACGCGCGGTCGATCGGGCTCTGGACGCCGCCCGGCGGGACGCCACGCCGGCCACCGTCGCGTTCCTCGACCTGGACAGTTTCCGCCGGGTCAACGAGCTACTGGGACAGGCGCAGGCCGACCGGCTGCTCCGGCTGACCGGGCAGGCGTGGCGTCAGGCGCTACCGCCCGACGCGCTGCTGGCCCGCTCGGGCGGAGACGAGTTCGGGGTCGTCATGCCGGGAGTGGCCGCGGCCGAGGGTGCCGCGATCGTGGACGGGCTCCGCGCGATGTTGCCGGAGGGCCGGACCTGCTCCGCCGGCGTCGCCGAGTGGCGGGTCGCGGATTCGGCGTCGGTGCTGCTCGGGCGGGCCGACGCGGCATTGCAGCAGGCCAAGCTCAGCGGCCGGGCGCGGACGTTCGTCGACGTGTACAGCGGCGCCCAGAGCAAAGAGATGGTCGACGCGCTGCCGGCCGGTGAGTTCCTGGTCGTGTACCAGCCGATCGTGGACCTGACGAGCGGCGTCGTGGTGGGGGCCGAGGCACTGCTGCGCTGGACGCACCCCGAGCGGGGCGCGATCCCGCCGATCGAGTTCATTCCGCTGGCCGAGGAGTCGGGGTTCATCCTCGACCTGGGACGGTGGGTGCTGCGTGCGGCGTGCGGGGAGGCGGCGTCCTGGGACTGGGCCGAGAACCCGCGGATCTCGGTGAACGTCTCCGGGCGGCAGTTGCACGATCTGGAGTTCGTGCCGGACGTCCGGCGGGTGCTGGCCGACACCGGGCTGCCGCCGCACCGGCTGGTGCTGGAGGTGACCGAGAGCATGCTCGAGGCCGACGCCCCGGTGGCGCTGGCCGCGCTCGAGGCGCTGCGGGCCGACGGGGTGCGGATCGCGGTCGACGACTTCGGAACCGGGTACTCGTCGCTGAGCCGACTCGACCGGTTGCCGGTCGACATCCTGAAGATCGACCGGGCGTTCGTGAACACGCTGCGGCCGGACACCGCCGTGGCCCCGGTGATCACCGCGATCGTCGCGCTGGCGCAGGCGCTGGGGATGAGCACGGTCGCCGAGGGGATCGAGGAGCCCTACCAGGCGGCCGCGTTGATCGCGCACGGGTGCGGTGCGGGGCAGGGCTGGCTCTACGGCCGGCCCGGACCGGCCTCCGAGCTGGCCCGGCTGGCCGACGCGCCGCCCCCGCCGCCGCTGGCCGCGGTGCCCTCGGTCTACGAAGCTCCCCGCCTCACCGCCGCGCGCTTCTGACCTCTTCGGCGCACTTCTCGCCGATCATCATCACGGTCAGGTTCGGGTTCACCGTGGTCAGGGACGGCATCACCGAGGCGTCGGCGACGCGCAGGCCGTCCACTCCGCGCACCCGCAACTGCGGATCGACGACCGAGGCGGCGTCGCGGCCCATCCGGGCGGTGCCCGCCGGGTGGTACACGGTGTTGTGCGTCTTGTGGACGTAGTCCAGCAGTTCGTCGTCGGTCACGGCCGCGGGCCCGGGCGCCAGCTCGCGGGCGACCCAGCCCGCCAGCGCCGGCCGCGCCGCGATCTCCCGGGCCAGCCGCAGCCCGGCCAGCATCACCCGTTCGTCCTCGCCGTCCGGGTCGGTGAAGTACCGCGGATCGACCCGCGCCTTGTCGCGGAAGTCGCGCGAGCGCAGCCGCACGGTGCCCCGCGACCGGCCCCGGGTGACGTTCGGCGTCAGGCAGAACCCGTTCTCGGTGGTCGGATAGCCCCACCGTACGGTGTTCAGATCGAACGGCACCGACCCGTAGTGCATCATCAGGTCCGGCCGGTCCAGCCCGGAGACCGTCGTGGCGAACAGCCCGATCTCCCACCACTGCGTCGACTCGGTGACCATCGGCTGGGAGGCGTCCCACATCACCAGGCCCTCGACGTGGTCGTCGAGGTTCGCGCCGACGCCGGGGGAGTCGACCACGACGTCCACGCCGACTTCGCGCAGGTGCCCGGCCGGGCCGATGCCCGAGAGCATCAGCAGCTTCGGCGTGTCGATCGCCCCGCACGAGACGATCACCTCCCGCCGGGCGCCGACGGTCGGCCGGTGCAGACGGTCGGCGGCCAGGTACTCCACGCCGGTGGCCCGGCCGCCCTCGAGCACGATCGTGGAGGCCCAGGCGTCGGTGATCACGGTCAGGTTCGGCCGGGACGCCAGCACCCCGTGCAGGTACGCGTGCGACGACGAACTGCGCGTCCCGTCCGGCTCGGCGTTGATCTGGAACCAGCCGGCACCGTTGAGCACTGTCGTACCCGTGTTGAAGTCGACCGTCGGCAGCCCGGCCTGCGCCGCCGCCTCCAGCACCGCGGCACCGCACGGGTCCTTGGGCGGCACGGTGCGCACCGAGATCTCGAGCCGTTGCGCCAGCGGGAGGAACTCCGCCGGGCTCCATCCCGGTACGTCCCACGCGAGCAGGTCCTCGGCCGGCGGATGGAACGCGATGCACGAGTTGTGCGACGAGCACCCGCCGAGCACCCGGGCCCGCGAGTGCCGCAGGAAGCTGTTGCCACGCTCCTGCGGCTCGACCAGGTAGTCCCAGTCGTAGCCGGACTCCAGCAGGAACATCCAGTCGGTCAGCCGCAGGATCTTCTCGTCGCCGACGTCCGACGGCCCGGCCTCCAGCAGGCACACCGACGCCGACGGGTCTTCCGACAGCCGCGCGGCCACCACGCACCCAGCACTGCCGCCACCCACGACGACGTAGTCGAACGCGCTCATCCCTTGAACCACCGCAGCGGCGCCGGAGCCGTGTTCTGCCAGATGTGCTTCGCCTCGCGGTACTCCGCCAGCCCGGACGGCCCGAGCTCGCGCCCGTTGCCGGACTGCTTGACGCCGCCCCACTCGGCCTGCGGCACGTACGGGTGGTAGTCGTTGATCCAGACCGTGCCCGCCCGCAGACCCCGGGCGACCCGCTCGGCCCGGGCGGCGTCGGTCGTCCACACCGCACCCGCCAGCCCGTACTCGGTGTCGTTGGCCAGCGCCAGTGCCTCGGCCTCGGTGTCGAACGTCTCGACGGTCAGCAGCGGCCCGAACGTCTCCTCGCGGACGATCCGCATGTCGGCGCGGCACCCGTCGAACACCGTCGGGCGGTAGAAGTACCCGTCGGCCAGCGACGGATCGTCGGGGCGGCAGCCGCCGGCCACCAGCCTCGCGCCCTCGGCCAGACCGGCCTCGACGTACGCCTCGACCTTCGCCCGGTGCGCGGCGCTCACCAACGGCCCGGTCTCGGACGACGGGTCGAGGCCGTTGCCGATCCGGATCCGCTCCGCCCGCGCCGCGACCTCGGCCACCAGCGCGTCGTGCATCGGCGCCTCGACCAGCAGCCGGGCCCCGGCCGAACACACCTGTCCGGAGTGGAGGAACACCGCGGTCAGCGCGTAGTCGACCACGGTCTCGAAGTCGCTGTCGGCGAATACGATGTTCGGGTTCTTCCCGCCGAGTTCCACGGTGACCCGCTTCACGGTGTCGGCGGCCGCGCGCAGGATCCGCTTCCCGGTCGCCACCCCGCCGGTGAACGACACCAGGTCGACGTCCGGGTGCTCGACCAGCGCGCCACCGACCGGCCCGCCCCCGAGAACCAGGTTGACGACGCCGTCCGGCACCCCGGCCTCGACCAGCAGCTCGACCAGCCGGACCGTGGTCAGCGGCGTGACCTCGCTCGGCTTGATCACCACGGTGTTGCCCGCCGCCAGCGCCGGTGCGACCTTCCAGGAGATCTGCAGCAGCGGGTAGTTCCACGGGGTGATCAGCGCACACACGCCGACCGGCTCGTAGACGATGCGGCTGACCACCGAAGCCTGCCCGGTGTCGACCAGCCGCCCGGGATCGCTGTCGGCGAGACCGGCGTAGTACCGGAACACCGAGACGACGTCGTCGACGTCGAGCCCGCTCTCGGTCAGGGTCTTGCCGGTGTCGAGCGTCTCGAGGTGCGCGATCGCGTCCTTGTCTCGGACGAGCAGGTCGGCGACCTGGCCCAGCAGTGCCCCGCGCTCGCGGGCCGGCGTGTTCGCCCAGTCTCCGGCGTCGAACGCGCGCCGGGCGGCGCGGACCGCGTTGCCGACGTCGGCGGCGTCCGCGAGGTCGACCTGCTCGACCACGCTGCCGTCGAAGGGGTTGAGAACGTCGTCTTTACCGCCGGAACCGGGCGTCCAGATTCCGTCGATGAACAGGCCGGGCACCCGCCACCGCCTTTCCGACAAGGGGGGATCGTTGCGCCATGCGAAGCGTGTTTCTGCGTGAGCAACAGCATGACCGGCTCATATAGGCGGGTCAAGAACCCGCACCCGGCCTGTGGACCGCTTACAGTTGCGTCATGCGGAACACCGAGCAGCTCAATGAAGACGCTGCCCCGCCTGCCTCCGGCGGAGTCCAATCGGTCGACCGGGCGATCAACGTGCTCGAGATCCTGGCCCGGCGCGGCGAGGCCGGCGTCAGCGAGGTCGCGGGGGAGCTCGGCGTTCACAAGTCGACCGCGTTCCGCCTGCTCGAGACGCTCGAAGACCGCGGGATGGTCGAGCAGACCGCCGACCGCGGCAAGTACCGCCTCGGGTTCGGCGTCGTCCGGCTGGCCGGTGCGGTGTCGGCCCGGCTCGACGTCGTCCAGCAGGGGCGTCCGGCCTGCGAACAGCTCGCCGCCGCGGTCGGCGAGACCGTCAACCTCGCGGTGCTCCGCGAGCACTACGCCGTCAACGTCGACCAGGTCCGCGGCCGGGCGACGGTCACGACCCACAACTGGGTCGGCCAGCTCACCCCGCTGCACGCCACGTCCAGCGGCAAGGTGCTGCTCTCGGCGCTCTCCGCGCCCGATCGCCGGACCGCGTACGCGTCCGCCGAACTCGCCGCGTACACCCCCGCGACCGTCGTCTCGGTCACCGTCCTCGAAGAACAATTGGCGGACGCCCGGGAGCACGGCTACGCGGTGACCGTCGAGGAGTACGAGATCGGCCTGAACGCGGTGGCCGCCCCGGTGCGGGACGCGAACGGAGCGGTGGTGGCCGCCGTCAGCGCCTCCGGGCCGGCGTACCGCTGCCCGGAGGAGCGGCTGCACGAGATCGCTCCGTCGGTGATCGCCGCCGCCGACGAGATCAGCCGCCGCCTCGGCTATTTCGGCTGAGCAGCCGCGCCTCCGTCACGGCGCCGTCACGGCCGCGTCTCCGTCATTCGGGGTCCTGGAAAACTGGGTGGGGACACTCGTTTCAGGAACTCCGGAGTGGAGTGCCGACACACACTGGTCGACCCGGTCGATGGCCACCGAGGTCGGTCTCAACCAGACCGCGGTGTCGCGGATCTGGCGGGCGTTCGGTCTGCAACCGCACCGCCAGGACACCTGGAAGCTGTCGAAGGGTCCGCAGTTCATCGACAAGGTCCGTGACGTCGTCGGTCCCTATCTGGACCCACCCGAACGCGCGGTCGTGTTGTGTGTGGACGAGAAATCCCAAATTCAAGCCCTGGACCGGACCGCTCCGGTCCTGCCGATGATGCCCGGGATCCGGCGAGGGCCAGCCACGACTACATCCGCGCGGGAACCTCCAGCCTCTACGCGGCCCTGGACCTCTCGACCGGGAAAGTCCTCACCGCGCTGCACTCACGCCACCGCGCCATCGAGTTCACAAAGTTCCTGCAGACCATCGACCGCAACGTCCCGGCCGACCTGGACGTCCACGTCATCCTCGACAACGCCTCCACCCACAAAACGCCCGCCATCAAAAGTGGCTGCTCGCCCACCCGCGGTTCGTCCTGCACTTCACCCCGACCAGCTCCTCCGGGATGAACCTGGTCGAACGCTCGTTCGGTGAGTCGACCACCAAGAAAATCCAACGCGGAACCCACCGCTCGGTCCGTGCCCTCAACGACGACATTCGTGCCTGGACCCAAACCTGGAACGACAACCCCCGGCCCTACATCTGGACCAAGACCGCCGACCAGATCCTCGACTCCATCGCACGCTACTGCACGCGCATCAAAGACTCAGGACACTAGTACGGCCACGACAGTGGGCCGCGGCCCGATGCCCCGGTCCAGCGGAAATGGTTATCGATGGAAAGTTGCGGGTGCTCTCGCGGGGGCGATGTTCCATCGATCTCGGCGTTCCCCCGAATGATTCACCCATGACCAGCCGCACAGCCCGGGCTTGGTGCGGGAATCAGACGGGTCGTCCCAGTCGACGAGACGGAGTCCAGATCATGGGACCCCCGTCACACGACCCGGACGCCGGACCGGCCGGTCCCGTGCCGAATGCCGTTGCAGTACTTGGCCCGGTCAGGCCGACGGCCAGACGACGGCGTGGCCTACCGGACCGACCGCGACGTTGCCGACCACGGTGCCGGTTCGGTCGATGCCGACCGCGTAGCAGTAGCTGGCATCGGCCGGGTTGGGGAGGCGGGCCAGGTCGCCGTCCGTCCACCGGAACACCGTCGGGCGGCCGTCCGGGCCCTCGCGTACGACCCCCGTCACCTGGCCGGCCTCGTTGATCGCGGTGGCCTCGCCGGCGTCGGCCAGGTAGGTCAGTTCGCCGTTGCGCCAGAGCGCCGGGCGCGACGACACGGTTCCGACGACGTCGCCCGCGGTGTCGAGCCCGGCGGCCTGCGCGTTCCGGTCGTCGACGCCGGTGCCGGCCAGCAGGTCGGTCATCCGTCCGTGCGCCCACCGGAACGGGTGCGACCCGCCGCCGGGCACTTCCGAGATGCCGACCACGGCGCCGTCGGTGCCGAGCGCGGCCGGGATCGTCTGGGCGCCGCCGAGCGTGCCGAGATCGGTCGGGGAGCCGTCCGTCCACACCACGGCGCGCACCGGGATCGACGTCCGGTCGCCGAACACCCGAGCGAGGACCTGGCCGCGCTCGTTGATCGCGATCGGCGTCGACGCCTGGCCGGGCGCGGTCTCGAGGTCGGTGTAGACACCGTCCTTCCAGACGAACGCCTTCTCGCCGCCGCCCGGGGCCGCGGACGCGCCCGCGATCTGCCCCGCGTCGTTGATCGCGTAGAGGCAGCTCGAGAGGCCGGGCCGAACCAGGTACGTCAGCGTCCCGTCGTGCCAGTACAGCCCGGTGCCGCCGGCGGTGCAGCCGACGGCGTCCCCCTGGTCGTTGAGGGCCTGCGCGTGCGGGCCCAGCGGGCCGAGCGCCCGCAGCACGCCGGACGGGAGCCGGACGAACCCGGTGAACGTGCCGTCGGGCACCGGCGCCCAGTTGCCGACCAGCGCCCCGCCCGGGGCCAGCCGCACGGCCCGGCTCTCGCCACCGCGCGGAGTGAGGTCGAGAAACCCCTCCCCGGGCGCACCCGTCGACGGCGACCCGCTGGTGCTCGGCGACGGCGACCCGCTCGCGCTCGGCGACGGCGACCCGGGGTGCGACGGCGACGCGCCCGGCGACGGCGACGCGCTGGGCCACGGCGACGGTGAACCGCCGTGGGGAGCGGCGATCGCCGGAGCCGCTGTCAGCGCGGCAGCCGTCACCGCGGCGGCCGTCATCACCGCAGCCAGGGCCGACAGCGCGACCGGCGTCGCAGCGGGCCGTGCCGTCCGGACCTGCGGACGGGCTCGTCCGATTCGTGACAGCATGACGCCCCTCTCGCCGGTGAGCTCAAGCGGTCCCATTCTGCTCCGCCCGCACCGCGCCGCGGGGACATCCGGGTCGAGATAGGACCGTGTCGCGGCCGTAGGGGGAATGCCTGATGCGCATCAGGGTTGGCACCTGCTAACTTTCCTTGGCATGTCGCTAGGAAGCTTTCCGTGACCCGCTCGCCGCCGACCGGCGACGAACTGATCGCGGTCCTCGCGACGCTGGCCAACCCGCACCGGATGCGGGTGGTCGCGGCGCTGCGGACCGAGCCCACGTACGTCAGCCGGCTGGCCAGGGAACTGGGCATCAGCCGGCCGCTGCTCCAGGTTCACCTGCGCAAGCTGCAGGCGGCCGGGCTGGTCACGTCCCGGACGGAAGTGTCCGAGGACGGCAAGGCCCGGCGCTACTACGAGGTCACCGAATTCGCGTTCCGGCTGACCCCGGACACGATCACGGCCGCCGTGCCGACCCTCACTCCCCATCCACCGACGAACCCGGACCCCCCGAACGGAGACTGACCATGGACGGACACGACCTCGCCGAGGTCGTGGGGGCGATCGGAATCTTCACGTTCATCACGATCGTGGTGACGGTGACGATCTGGCAGCTGTTCGCGACCTGGCGCGCGAAGGCCGCGCTCACCCGCGAGGACGAGTACCGGGAACTGGCCGCACAGGCGGTCGCCGGGCAGAAGGCCTCCAACAAGCACCTGGCCGACCTGTCGGGCCAGTTGTCGGACCTGCGGGGGCGGATGACGAAACTCGAGCAGGTGCTCACCGAGGTCGAATAGAAGTCTGGGCCGCCGAGCGGCAACTCGGCGGCCCAGTGGTTGAAGCAGTTCCTCGCCGTACGGCGAGCTCTCGTGAACGCTCCCTCCGAGAATGAGGACACCAGGTCATGGATAGCCTGCGCAAATCTTCCTCCGGCGTGCCCGGAACATCCCCTCCGTTCGTCGAACGGATCGCCGCGTGGTCGGCGCGGCACCGGACGGCGGCGATCGGAGGGTGGCTGGTCGTGGTCGTGCTCGCCGTGGTGGCGAGCGGCCTGATCTCCGGCCCGGGGGCCCGGAGCAGTGATCCGGGGGAGACCGGGCGGGCGCAGCGGGTCATCAACGCTCAGCACGACGTCCAGGCGACGCAGGAGAGCGTCCTGATCGGCCCGGCGGATCCGGCCGCGGTGCGGTCCGCGGTGACCGACCTGACCCGGGCCCTGCGGGCCGACCGCGAGGCGGTGGCGGACGTCTGGTCACCGTTCGGAGCGACCCCGGGCGACGATCCGGCCCGGCCGGCGGAGGGGGCCCGGCTGGCGGACGGGGGCCGGCTGGCGCTGGTCACCTCTCAGATCGCGGGGCCGCTGAACGGGTCGTCGGCGCGGGCCGACGACGTCGGCGACCTGGTCGTCCGAGTGGCGGCGCGGCACCCGGGGACGGACTTCGCGCAGGCGGGGGACCGCAGTCTCGCGGTGGCGGTGGACCGCGCGATCGGGGCCGACGTGCGGCGCTCGGAACGGATCTCGCTACCGCTCACGATCGTGATCCTGCTCGTGGTGTTCGGCGCGCTGGTGGCCGCGAGCATCCCGATCCTGCTCACCGCGACGACGCTGGTCGCGACGTTCGCGCTGATCTCGATCGTCGACCACTGGCTCGCGGTGAACAGCGCGGCCTACACGATGGTGCTGCTGATCGGCGTCGCGGTCGGCGTCGACTACGCGTTGTTCTCGTTGCGGCGCCTCCGCGAGGAGCGCGCGGCCGGACGGGACTCCGCCGCGGCCGTGCGGATCGCGGGCCGGACGTCCGGACGGGTGATCCTGGTGTCGGGCGTGATCGTCGTGCTCTGCCTGAGCGGCCTGCTCTGGACCGGCATCGACGTGTTCCGCGGCGCCACCCTGGGCATCGCGATCGTGGTCACGGTCGCGGTCACCGGCGCACTCGTGGTGCTCCCGGCGATCCTCGCCGCCCTCGGTCACCGGGTGGACCGGGGCCGGATCCGTCTGCGCCGGACCTCCCCGGCCGCGCAGTCCTCGGTGTTCTGGGGACGGCTGGCGACCGCGGTGACGCGGCGGCCGGCCTGGTGGGGCGGGACGGCGGTGCTGCTCCTGCTGCTCGTGGCCGCTCCGGCGGCCTCGATGCACCTGCAGGACGCGCCGGTCACCGCGAGCCTGCCGCGCAGCGTGCCGGCGATCGACGCGGCCAACCGGATGAACGAGGCGTTCCCGGGCGCGGCCTCCCCGGCCCGGGTCGTGGTCCGGGCCGACCCCGGCGTCCGGTTCGACGCCGGGCTCGTCCGGGACGCCTACGGCGATTTCCCGCGGGTCACGGCCAGCGCCTACGGCGATGCGGTGATGGCCAGGGTCCCGCTGCCGGGGTCCGGCACCGATCCCGAATCGGTCCGGGCCCTGGACGACCTCCGGCGTACGGCGCTCCCACCCGGGTTCCACGCCGCCGTCGCCGGTCGGACGGCGTTCGCGGCCGACTTCGCCGACCAGCTGGCCCGCCGCACGCCGTCCGTGCTGGTCTTCGTCCTCGGGCTCGCGTTCGTGCTGCTGCTCGTCGTGTTCCGCTCCGCGCTCGTCGCCGCGGTGTCGATCGCGCTGAACCTGCTCTCGGTCGGCGCCGCCTACGGCGTCCTGACGTTCGTCTTCCAGAACGGGAGCGGCTACGGCGGGATAGTCAGCTGGCTGCCGTTGTTCCTGTTCGTGCTCCTGTTCGGACTGAGCATGGACTACCACCTGTTCCTGCTCAGCCGGATCCAGGAGCGGTGGACGCCGGACCGCCCGGCGCGGGACGCGATCGTCGGCGGGGTCGCGTCGAGCGCGGGGGTGATCTCGTCGGCGGCGGTGATCATGGTGGCCGCGTTCTCGATCTTCCTGACGCTCAGCGCGATCGAGTACCGGATGCTCGGCGTGGGCGCGGCCGTGGCGATCCTCCTGGACGCCACCGTGGTGCGCGGGGTGCTGCTGCCGGCCGCGCTCGCGCTGCTCGGCGACCGCGCGGTCAGGCCCAAGGGCGCCGGCCCCCGGACGGTGGTCGACAGAACGTCCGGAACCCGACATGACGCTGTCGGTACCGGCGCTCATGCGGATGGATAGGAGCATCCCGCGCTAGATCGGGTCAGAGACGGGCGCCACGGGGGAGCCCGTCTCTGGATCGCCCCGCTGCTAGACCTTCACCGTCGTCGTCGGGGTGCCGGCCCGGTTCGCGGCCTCGATCAGCGGCGACGGGTCGTGGCCGGGATCGTCCCGCACCGCTTTCCGCGCCGCCAGCACGTCGTCGGCCCGGTCCTTCCGGAGCGCGGGGTCGAGAACCCACACGTGCACCGGCAGCGGCCCGATCGCGGCCGAGAGCTGGTGGGGCGGGAACGTCCCGAAGGCGGTGTAGCGGGCCGTCTCGCCGCTGCGCCGGACCACCGTCGCGGTGATCACGCTGAGGGCCTTGTCGGGCGCGTTCGGGTCGTACTGGGCCAGTAGCACGATCAGCCGGCTCGAACCCGACGTCACCCCGCTGACCGTGAGCGTCACCGTGCTGCCGTCGTATGCCGCCTCACCGGCGGTGGGAACCGTCGGAGCGGGTGCGGGCGCCGTCCGCTGCGCCGTGGGAGCGGCCGGGGTCTCCTTCCTGCCGCCGACGGCCCACCAGGTCACGGCCACGACGACGACCACGACGAACGCGAGCACGCCGATCATCGTTGCCGTCCCGGCGACGTTCCGGGGCGACGTGAGGTCGTCGCCGTCCCCCTTCGGCCGGAGCGGCTCGAGGAACGACGAGAACCGGCTCGTACGGGGCCGCTCGTCGGCGTCGGAGTCCTCGCCGCCGCCCTCGGAGTAGCGGGATCCCGTCTCACCGAACTCCGCCCGCGCGCGCCCGGCCGCCGCCTGCGCCTCGCGCCGGGCGGCGCCGAGCTTCGACCGGGTCGCGGCCAGCTCCTGCTGCGCGACGACCAGCTCCCGTTGCTCGTCGCGCCAGAGCGGCACCAGCTGGCCGATGAACGCGGCTGTCGACGGCGTCAGCGGCGACCGGCCGTCGAGCTCGCTCAGGTGGGTCTCGAGCGTCGTCGAGGGGGCGTCGGAGACCGCGACCAGCACCTCGCGCTCGCTGTAGCCGTTCCCGAACAGGCCGGCCAGACCGGCGTCCACGAGAAGGGTCCGGTCCGCCGCCGCACGGCCGCGGTCCGCGCCCGACCGGTCGGCGAACGACACCATCCGCGCCCACCACTGCGGGGGCGTCGGCCAGTCGCTCCGCTGGTGCGAGGACCAGGTGGACGCCTGGTCGTCGACCCAGTCCTTGCCCAGGGCGTACAGCTGCTCGTCCCAATCCGCCGGCCGGTCGCGGACGGCGAGCGCGCAGGCGAGCAGACCGCCGAACAGCCGGGGCGACGGCACGCTCAGGTGCCCGGTCACCGACCGCACCACGCCGAGCGGGTCACCGGACGTCTCGATCACCTGCCGGACGTCGTCGGACACCTCGTCGCGCTGCACGATCCGGGCCGCGAGACCGGCCGCGTCGAACGGGTACAGGTCGGGGCAGCTCGCCCGGGTATAGCCCATGGCGGTGAACAGCGGGGCACCGGCGAGGCGCGCCGCCTGGCCGTGCCAGCGTCCGCCGGGCGCGGTGAACGCCCGGATCAGCGCCCAGTTCTCGGTCTCGTCGAGGCTCTGCCGCACGACCGCGCCCAGCCAGGTCAGGTAGGCGTCGGACGGGCCGGATCCGTCTTCGGCCGGCAGCCCGAGCGCGTCCGCGATCGTGGAGTCCGACGGCAGCTGACCGGCCAGGCCTCGGAACAGGAGCACCGCGACGCCACGGTCGAGTGCCGCGCTCCCGCCCCGGAGGAGATCCGCGGCCGCCCGCGGCGTCGCGGCCGCGTACTGGTGGACGCCGTCCGGCGCGGCCAGCAGCCGGGCCCACTGCCGCTCGTTCACCAGCGCGGGGACGTCGAGCGCGGGACGCTGCCAGGCGGTCCACGCGCGGTCGAGCGCACCCCGGACCGAGCCGGCGTCGGCGGTCTCCTCCGGATCGACGGCGTGTCCCTGGGCCAGGCCCCGGGCGACCTGCGTCACCAGGTCGTTCGTGTCCGGGCCGGGGTCGAAGCGGCGTTGCTGGCGGCGCATGTTCTCCAGCCAGGCGTCGGCCTCGGACGCCGCCGGGCCGGCGAGCCGGCGCATGTGCGGCGACCACTCGCCCACGACCGCGTTCTGGGTCGCGCGGACGGATTTGGCCGGCTGCAGCAGGCACGTGTGCCAGCGCAACGCCCTGGCCAGACCGGCGGGCACGATCGCGAGGACCGCGGGCAGCACGCCGGCCATCAGCTCCGGACCGGCCTGCACGATCGTCATGCCGGACGGGCCCAGCAGCGCGGTGAGCAGCTCGGCGGCGGCCTTCTCGAACGCGGCCGCGTCGACCGGCACCGCACCGGCGACGGCGGGCACGTCCACCGAGGAGCGGCTCCACGGCAACCGGTCGGGGCTGCTGCCGTGGCCCGGCGTCGCGACCAGCGTCGCCGCCGCGCGCCACACCGTCGACGCCGGGTGGCGGCCGTCCGCGAACGCGAACTGGACGGTCCCGGCCCGGTGCCCGGCGCCCCGGCCCTGGACCGTGAAACACCACTGGTCCGCCGTCCCGACCCGGACCGAGGCCAGGCTCCAGATCGGAATTCCGGTCAGGTCCTGCAGGCTCTCCGGCGGCTGCGGGACGAACTGCAGGTGGTCTCTCGCGACCGCCCAGAGCCGGTCGGGAACGTTCTCGGTGGAGTCCCGCTCCTGCTGCCAGCCCTGGCCGGTGTCGGTCCACCCGACGGTCGTGAAACTCACGGTCCGGGCCATCACAGCACTCCTCGGAGGACGCGCAGCAGCAGCTGGGTCAGGGACGCGGAACGGTCCGCGGTGTCGGCGAAGTCGGCGGCGTCGTCCAGCGGGTCCATCGTGACCCGGTCCCGGCCGGCGCTCTCCTGGGGCGTGGCCGCCAGCGGCGAGCAGAGGAAGATGCGGAGGTCGGCCCAGGGCATGCTCATCAGCCCGACCATCGCCTCGCCGTACCCCAGCGCGAAGACCAGCCCGCAGCCCATCGCCGACATCACCAGGTCGCGGGTGAGCAGCGGATCGTCCACACCGGTGCGTCCGGCCGGGTCGGGCGGGCCGGGCTGCAGCGCGCGGCGCAGGTGCTCGCCGATCGACGGGACGTGCAGCACCGGCCCGTCGTAGTACGGGTCGTCCGGATCCGCGCCGAGCCGGACGTCGGCGGCTCCGCCCTCCTCGACCAGCTGCCAGAAGCGGTCGGCGTCGGAGTAGTGGTCGAGCAGCGAGTCGGCCAGGCCCGACAGCCGGTCCTGCAGCACGTACTCGTCGGCGACCAGCCGGACGTCGAGGCGTTTCAGCAGCTCGGCGCAGTCCGGATCGGGGTGGTAGATCTCGCCGACGTTCCGGGCGACGTGGTCGAGGTAATGCATGACGCCGGCCTTGAACGAGCCGCTCTTGCCGATGTCGTCGAGCCGCGCCGCGGGCTCCATCGTCTTCTCGAGCGCCAGCCGGATGATGTCGACCTTGCTCACCGCGACCAGCAGACGGACCCGGCCCAGGTCGTCGGTGAGGAACTCGCCCTCCAGCTTCGTGATCCGCTGCGCGATCGTCCGCTGGACGCGACGGCGCCGCACCCGGACGGACTTCGTGAAGTCCTCCGCGTCCGGGTCGTCGCTGCTGCTGCCGGGCCGGAGGCTGCCGCGCAGCAACCGGTCGTACGCGTCCGGGGCCCGGCCGTCGAGCGCCCGGCGCGCGAACCGGTCGAAGACCGACGTCTCCAGTACCGGGTCGATCGTCCAGATCAGCGCGTTGTACCCGCGCAGGGCGGCGCGTTCGCGGACCGTGCCGATCGCGGTCTGCTCGTCGCGGTCGGCGAAGAACTCACCGGCCAGGTCGACGACGCAGGTCCAGCCGTGGCGCCCGGCCGTGCCGTCGCCCACCCGGGTGCGCATCATGATCGGCTGCGGCGGCATCGTGCCCCAGCTGCCCTCGTCGATCATCGACTCGGTCACGGTCTCGCGCATCAGCTCGATCACCGCGTCGAACATCACCGGCGACACCAGGCTGTTGAGGATCTGGTACGGCGCGAGGCTCTCGCCGATCGTGGCGCCGATCGGCCGTCCGCTGGTGAGCGTCGCGTCGAACTGGGCCCGGCGCGTGGTGAGCGTGTAGTCCTCCAGCGGGGCACCCGCGTAGGTGCGGACCGTGACCCGCTCGTCGCCCCGCCCGCCGGGGAAGTCTCCGACGTGCGTCAGGCTCTGGTCGAGCATCCGGGTCAACAGGTAGGTCTTGCCGGACGCGACTGGTCCCATGGCCGCGACCGTGTTCCAGTAGTGGACGCCGAAGTGCTTCTCGTTCTCGCCCAGTGCCGCCGAGTACGGGAAGATGTGGCCGCTGCCGCAGAGCACGTACGTGTACTCGACGGCGTTCGGATGGAACGGCGGCTGGTACGACTTGCGGGTCGCGGCGCGATTGCCCACGACCGACAACCGCCAGGTGTGCCGGCGGTCGACCGGGCTACCGACCTCGAGCACGAGGGCCGGGCGCCGGACGTAGAGCCCGTCGGCGCCGGCCTCGGGAACGTCACCGAGCACCGACGCGCAGGCGGGGCACCGGTAGCCGTAGCGCGACCGGACCTCGTCGAGCACGTCCGGGCCGGGCACCCGCGGTGCCTCCGGCTCCGGGAGCCAGCCCGGATCGAACACCTCGAACGGTTCGGTCATGTCAGCAGGCCGATCACGAAGCAGGCGAGCGTACCGGCGACCAGTACCGCGAGTGCGAGTACGAGGCCGGTGCGTAACCCGGAGAGGGTGCCGGCCGAGCGGCCGGCCTTGGCGGCGCGGGCGAGATAGGCCGCGATCGCGCTGTCGACGACGCCCTGCGACGACGTCCGTTTCGCGGTCGGGCCGCTCCATTCACCCAGCCGGAAGGTCAGCGCGGCGAGTTGCCGGCGTTGCGGCTCGCACGCGCGCCGGACGGCGGCGTCCACGGTGTGGCGTCCGGTGCGGACGCGGAGGAACGAGGACATCAGCTCACCAGCTCCCGGAGGATCGTGACGACGGCGATCAGGGCGAAGATCGGCAGCCCGACGAGCCAGGGCAGGCGCGCCGCGCGGAACTGGCGCAGCGCGAGCCGGTTCCCGACCAGGACGGTGGAGTCCACCACCGCGTCCGGGGCGTCGGCCGGGATCAGCGCGGCCGGCAGCGCGCGGCGCACGGCGTCGACGTCGTCGCGGTGGGCGGCGACCAGCGCGGTGTCCACGACGGGCGGCGGGGTGCCCGCGGCCGGTCCGCCGGAGAACGGCCGGCCCGCGCTGGACTGGCCGTTGAGCACGTCGTCGATCCACTGCTGCGCCGACCAGTCGCCGTACTCGTCGAACGGCTCGTCGAACGGCTCCACCAGCGGATCGATCAGCCCGTCCCACGTGGTGCCCCAGGCGCTGCGGAGCATCACCCGGACCTCGTCGCCGGTGATCGGGCTGCCGTCCCTGGCCACCCGGCCGAGCACCGCGTCCGCGGTGGCCGTGCCGGCCACCGCGCCCAGCGCGACCAGCGCGAACCCGTACCGGTCGTGTGCCTTCAGCAGGTCCGGTGTGATCGGACGCCGGGCCCGGACCGCCGCCGCCAGATGCGGATGCGTGTAGGGGAGCGTGAGACGGATGTCCTGCGGCCGGGAGTCCAGCCGGAGGACGGCGTCGGCGTCGATCAGCACGAAGCTGTCGACCGCCCCCACCGAGTACGACCGCACGTTGTCCGGCTTGAGGTCGCAGTGCGCGATCCCGGCCCGGTGGCAGGCGTCGATCCCGCGGGCGACGGCCTCCAGCTCCTGCAGCCGGTCGGTGCGGGGGACGGCGCCGGCCTCGATGAACGGCATCGGCTCGGGCAGGTACCGGGTGAGCACCAGGAAGCAGTTCTCCGGCTGCGGGTTGTCGTCGCGGCCGAACCAGCTCCAGAGCCGGGCGTCCGCGGTCTCGAAGATGCCTTCGGCGTCCGCGCCCAGATGCGTCGTGGCGACCTGCTGGACGCTCTGCTGCGTGGTGGCCGGGACCACCCAGACCGGCGCGACCGCCCAGGGCGGTCTCAGCGCGGTGCCGTTCAGGCTGGTGTTGGCGTCCAGCACGTCACTGCTCTGCTGCTTGAAGTGGCGCATCAGCCAGCGCGCCTCGACCGGCGTCGCGCACCAGTAGGCCTTCACGAACCAGTTCTTGAACGGCATCTGCGCGCGTTCACCGCGGAGCCCGGCCCGGCTGACCTGCGGTGGCAGTGCCTCCGCGGTCAGACCGCGGGTGTAGAGGACGTGCGCGCTGATCAGCTGCCCCTCGTGCTCCCCGTCGGCCGGGACCGGGTACTTGCGGACGACGCTGTCCCGGTCGTCGGGCGGAGCGACGTCGACCGGAAGTGCCCAGCCGCCGACCGGCAGGTAGACCCGGTACCAGGGCGCGCTGTCGAATTCGGACGCCGCACTCATCGGGCCTCCTCGGCCGAGATCGTGTACTGCAGGACTGATTCGCCGGGTTTCGTGCGGTGCCGCCAGCGCAGGATCCCGTCGTGCGGGAGCCGGACGATGCCGTCGGTCGCCAGGACGAGCGTGTCGAGTGCGATCAGGTAGTCGGGGCGGGCGCCCGTGCGCAGCAGGTGGGCGCGGCCCTGCCAGTAACAGAGGAACAGCAGGCGTCCACTCGGGATCGACCGGAGCAGGCTCAGGTCCATCACCGGGACGCTGTCGGCCGGGCTGCCGACCCGCCGTCCGAGCGGGACCCAGACCGGTGCGGGCCGCAGCGTGAACAGCCAGCTCGGGCCGGGGCCCACGCCGTAGCTGAAGCGGATCGTCCGCTGGCCGGACAGGGCGCGCGGCGACAGGTCGGGGCCGAGCTGCGGTATCGGCGGCAGCAGCGCGACGGCGTCGGCCGCCCCGGCCGCCCCCGGCGGGTCGCTCGGGGCGGTGGCCGGCCCGGCGGGAGGCGGGAGATCGTCCCCGGGAACCGTGAGGGGGCCACTGGAACCCAGCACGGTGGTGGTCGGCTGACTGAACCGCGCCCGGGGCACCGGTGGCGCCGGGGAGCGGGGCACGGTGAACCGTTCCGGGGTTTCCCGCGCCTCGGGCGGCGGCGGCCCGGCCGGCGGCGGTGGCGGTGGCGGTGGCGGTGCCGGCGTCACGGGGACCTCCGGGGCCCGGCCGGAGTCCGGGGTGAGCAGCCGGTACTCCGTTCCGGCCAACCCCTCGCCCCCGACGACGTCCGCGGCCACGAGCGCGGTACCGAGGCTGACCCGGACGATCTGCGCCACCGCGTCCTGCACGTTCGCCCGGAACCCCCGGTCGGCGGCCAGCCGCTCGTCGGTCTCCACGACCAGCCGGACGGGCTCGCCCACCTCCACCAACTCCGTCGCGTGCTCGTAGCAATACCGGCTCACCTCGGCCAGTAACGCCTCGTAGACCTCGGCCGCGTTCCCGCGGCGCTCCCGGTCGACCATCCGGTTCCCCCTCATTCGACGGCCTCGATGACCTGCTGGACCAGCCATCTCGCCCGCTTGCTCCCCACCGTGTCGTCCGGCGCGTCGAGCGCCACCGCGAACGACACCGGACCGTGCGCGCCCGGCACGACGCCGACGATCCAGGACGTCCGGCACGCGTAGACGTCGGCCGTCGCGCACTCCTCGTCGGTCCGGATCTCGTGCGTCCCGGTCTTCACCCAGAGCACGCCGGAGGCCGAGAGCTGCCTCGCGGTGCCGTACTCGGTCGTCTTGCTCAGCGCGATCTGCAATTGCTCGGCCTGCGGCCGGGTCAGCGCGGCTTTCCGGCGCACCGGCGCGACCGGGGTGGTGCGGCCGGTCGCCGGATCGGTCGTCGCGGTGACCAGCATCGGCCGGACCGGGACACCGTCGTTCGCGATCGCGGCCATCACCGCGGCCATCGCGACCGGTGTGCCCTCGACCTCGCCCTCGCCGATCACGTTCAGCCCGCGCCCGGACCGTGCCTCCGGGTTCGCCGGGATTCGGGTGTCGGCGCCGTACGCGCGATCGGCGAAGGCCTGCGGGGCGTTCCGGCCGTACGTGACCCCGTCCTCCGTGGGCACCAGCGGTTCGACGCCGAGCCCGAGCGCGGTCGCCATCGCACTGATCTCGGCCCAGCTGACCTGCGTCCGGGCGAGCTCCACGAATGCGGTGTTGCACGAGTACGCCAGCGCGTCGGTGAGCGTGATCTTCCCCGCGGAGTCGGGGTTGCCGCACGTGGCGGTGTTGCCGAAGTTGAAGATCTCCCGGCCGTCCAGACTGGTGCTCCGCGGCGCCGCGATCCGGTCGGAGGCGAGGCGGCCGGGCTGGTGCAGATACGCGGCGGCCACGACGACCTTGAACGTCGATCCGAGCCCGAACCGGTCGCCGACGATCCGGTTGACGCTGACGTCCGGCACGTCCTCGACCCCGCGCCGGCCGCCCACGTAGGCCAGTTCGGCCTTATTCTCGGCGGCCTCCCGGGCGGCCTCGCTCTTCGTCGGCTCCTGCAGCGAGTAGTACCCGCACTTCTCCCGTTCGTCGGCGTCGCGCTGACCGATACCGCAGCGGGTGCCCTTCCGGGGGGCGATCCCGCCGTTGCCGTCGACGCGGCCGGCGCGGGGTTCCGCGGTCTCCCAGCTCCGGACGTCGGCCCGCTGGTCGAGCGGGGGCGCCGATCCGGCGGGCGCCCCGGTGGGTGAGGCACCCGACTTCGCCGTGCACGTCCCGGACGCCGGTGCCGACGGGACGCTGCTCTCGGCGAGGATCCGCCCGGTGGCGGCGTCCATCACGACCAGGCCGCCGGTCAGCGGCGTCCCGGCGTCCCCGCCGGACGTCCGCATCGCCGAGTTGACGGTCTTCTGCAGCGCCGGGTCGAGGCCGAGCGTGAGACCGCCCTGCGGCTCGGCCCCGTCGGGGAGCAGGCGGCGGCGCAGGCTCGACCCGGCCGTCGCGCCGCTTCCCACGACGTCGGAGTAGGCCAGATCGAGCAACCCGGACCGCCCGTTCCCGACCCGGACGAGGCCGCCCAGATCGTCGGGGGAGAGGCTCGAGCCGCAGCTGAAGCCCCACACCCCGGACGCCCGGGTGGACGTGAACACGGTGTCACCGATGCCGAGCGTCACCTTCGCCCGGCCCGCCGCGACCAGGTCGGTCGAGCACCGGGCCGGGTCGATCGGCGTCACCGAGGGCCCCGACGCGGTGTAGGAGGGGCTGGGCTCGGAGACGCAGGCCCGGCGGTTCTCGTCGTAGCCGACCCAGATCGACGTCAGGCCCGGCCACGGGGCCCGGTACGGCGTCAGCGTGACCAGCACGCCGATGACCAGGCACAGCGGGAAGCTGAGCCCGATCAGCACCTGGGCCGGCGGGGTGGGCAGGCGGGCGAGGAGCCCGGCCGGGGCGACCGGCCGCTGTCCGGCCCGGCGGGTGGGGGCGACGGCGGCCCGCGCAGCGGCGAACGTCCCGGCGTAACCGGCGGCGACGGCCACGCCGATCGCCAGGAACAGCGCCAGCGTCGCTTGCGGACCGCGGGAGAGGAACGGCGCGGTGATCCCGGAGTGCGGTACCGCGCCGAGCGTCGCGGCGAAGACGAACACGAACTGACCGGTGATCAGCGCGGCCACCCCGGTGCCGAGCAGTGCCGCGACCGTGAGCTGCTGCCGGGTGCCGCGGAACCGCCCGGCCTCCGGAGACCCCGGCCGCGGCTCCGTGCGCGGCGCGAGGCTCACCGGGAATTGGATCAGCGCCAGCCCGAGCAGCACGATCGCCGCCGCGCAGGCCAGCACGGTCAGGCCACCGAGCTTGTTCCAGGCCGCGGTCAGCACGAAGTCGGTCGAGGCGGCCGACAGGCGCGGCTGCAGCACGTCGGCCAGGCCGCGTCCCCACAGCCCGCCGTCGTTCACGGCGGCGAGCGCGTGTGCGAGCTGTGACCGCTCGCTCTCCAGGTCGACGACGCCCAGGTGCTGGCAGGCTTCGGTGCCCGACGGCACACCGGCCGGTGCCGTCGTCCCGGCGGGCAGCGGGTAGCAGGGCGCGTTCCACCGGTAGGCCCACGGGTCCCGCCAGATCAGGAACCGCTCGCTGACGTAGTCGGTGAACGGGGCCACCAGCGCGGCCAGCACGAACAGCGCCGCCGCGATCAGGCCGTACGGACGCAGGTAGCGCAGGGCGCCGGCACCGGTCCAGGCCCGGACGCGCGCCCGCAGGCCGGGCGACTCACCGGCCGGCGCGTCGAACGGGGTGGCCCGCGCCTCGATGCTGAGCGCGGCCCAGAGCACCCCGAGCGTGGCGGCCAGCACCGGGATCAGCGTGCCGAAGTCGCTGCGGACCGCGCTGCAGAACGCGACCGCGCCGACCAGCGCCATCGGATAGAGCAGGAACCGGGTCTGCCGCTCGAACGTCCGGAGGGCGCGCCACGGCCGCGTCGCCAGCCCGGTCCGCAGCTGCGTGATCGCGGTGCGCAGCCCGATCTGCCGGAACACGACCGCCTCGACGCTGTACCGGCTGACCACGACCGCGAGCACGACGAGGAACAGTGCCTTGCCGAACTCCGGGGTGTTCACCCCGAGGAAGTCCAGTTTGCTGCCGGTGACCAGCGGCGCCAGGAACGGGACGACGACCGTTGCGCCGACCCAGAGCCAGGCCCAGACCGGGTTGCGCCGGGTCCGCTGCGTCCAGGCCCGGCGCCGGCGGTCGTAACCCGCCCGGACGTCCCGGGAGAGCGTTCCCCGGCGTCGCCGCTCACCGGCCTCGCCCGTCCGGCCGGCGCGGCGGGCCGCCAGCAGCCCGGTCGCGAGCAGCACGAGCAGCCCGGCGATCGGCAGCCCGAACGACTTGAGCGCCTCGTCGACGACGCTCCCCTTCAGGCCGTCCGTCGCACTCGCGTCGGGGTCGGGCACCAGGCTCAGCCGGATCGACAGCTGGCAACCGAGATGGAACAGCGAGAGAACGAGCAGCAGGATCGCCAGGCCCGGCGCGGAGACGTCGGTGTCGTTGCGGGCGGCGTGCGCGGCCCGCAGCGTCCGGACGCCCAGCAGCAGCGCCGCCAGCACCCCGGCCCCGACCGCGTAGACCCAGACGATGTTGACGCCGCCGCTCAGCCAGACGCCGGCCCAGGTGAGTGCCAGCGGCAGGACCAGCCGCCCTCGGCGACGCCCGTCGGCGACGCGTACCGCGGCCCAGGCCCGATCGCGCCGCCGGAGCAGATCGGCCGCGAGGACGACTGCCACGACCATTCCGGCGAGCACGAGCAGATTGCTGATCGCGCTCACGGAGAAGAAGCCACTCACCGTTCTCTCTCTACGCAGTCGTCCCCGGGCACGGGCCATCCGCGCCCCGGGAAATGGCGCTCGCAATAAGAACCTGCATCGGCGACCCCTATTTCGGGGTCGCTATCATCAACCCGCCGGCGAATTCGACGGCCGTACGGGGGTCACCAAAGACTAGGGGCCGAAAAGGGCGGATCCGCTACTGCGCTGGTTCGCTCGGTCGAGCCGGCGGCGCATTTCCTGCTCACCGATCTCGGTGGCCATCTCGGTCTGTTTCTCCCGCAGCTTGGCCCGCGCCGCCAATTCGGCCGCACGTGCCTGGCTACCGTGTTCGATGTACTGTTCGGCGCTTTTGATCTGGTCTCGATTGTAGGAAACCAGCGCCACCTCGTACGGGCTCGGCGCCCCGAGCGTCATCAGGAACTTGAGCAGCACCGGGAGGACCTCGATCAGCGTGATGAACGCCCACAGCACGAGATAGGCCGCTTGCACGCCGCTGTCTCGCGACCGCAGCGACGACAGCGCGTCGATCCGCATCAGCAGACCCCGGTTGCGGCTGATCGTGTCGGCGGACTCCCGCAGCGCCGCGCGCTCGCCGTCGCGCCGCGTCTGCAGGTCGGTGCGGTCCTTGGTGAGGTTCTGGGCGCCGAGCGTGTGCAGGTTCTTCACGGCCGAGGCCACGGCCCTGGTGAACTGGTTGCGGCGTGCCTCGCGCTCGTTGAACGCCGCGGTGACCCGGACACCCGTGCGCAGTGCCTCCCGGTAGGCCTGATCGGCCTGGTAGGCGGCCCGCGAGGCAGCCCTGACGTTCGGCTGGTCTTTCACGACCTGGTCGTTCGCGTCCTTCGCGTCGAGGTAGGCCTGGTCGGTCGCCACCTTCTTCTCGTACGCCGCGACCTGGTAGCGCGAGATGATCTCGCGGCGCTCCTGGTCGCGGGTGGCGTCGTGCTGGGCGGCGATCTCTTTCTCGATCTCGTTGTTGAACACGCGCAGCACGAGCGGCGTCGAGACGACCACACCGATGAGCAGGGCCATCAGGAGGCGGGGGAGGGCCTGGAGGAAGTTCTTCCAGACCTGGTCGCGCCGGGGGAACGCACCGATCAGCCACCGGTCGAGGTTCGCGATCGCCAGACCCCAGAACAGTCCGATCGCGACGCACACCGCGACCGGCGCCTGTAAGGCGAGGTTGATCGCCAGGCCGGCCGAGAGCGCGGCCATCACCGCGGTCGTCAGCACCACACCGCCGAGGCCCTCGTACTTGCCGGTCTCTCCGGGAGTTCGTGCGAGCACCGCGCGATTCGCCCCGGATAGCCAGATAAGGAAATGCCCCACCAATTACCCCCTGGTTTCCACCGCAATACCCCCGGCGATGGACCGACCCCGCTGATCCAATTTCGGAGTGTACGGGACACCGGCAAACGGTCGACATTTCGAGGGTCGCTTCCACCGCGCGACGGACGGGAATGGCCGAAAAGCAACGCCGCCGTACCCAATGGGGACGGCGGCGGGCTAAATGGGTGAGTGGCGGTCAGTCGATTCGAGTGCGGACCCAGTCGTGGAAACCGGCCAGGTGGTGCTCGCTCGGCACGAGCACTCCGCCCCGGGCGTACACCCGCGAACTCATGGCCGGCTGCGTCCGCTCGCAGGCCTCGAAGTCCTGCTGGTTCACCCGGTGGAACAGCTCGACCGACGCCGACACGTCCTTACCGGACTCCACCACGCCGGGCAGGTACAGCCAGTCGCACTCGACCACGGTCCGGTCGGCGGCGAGCGGCACCATCCGGTGGAAGATCACGTGGTCGGGCACCAGGTTGATGAAGACCTGGGGCCGGACCGTGATCGCGTAGTACCGCCGGTCCTGGGCCTGCGACACCCCGGGGATCCGGTCGAGGCCGGGCGACCCGTCGACCGTGAACCCCTCGATCCCGGCTCCGAACTCGGCGCCGTGCCCCACGTAGTACTGCGCCGCGTACCCGTTCGCGAACTCCGGGAGCACCTCGACGAGCTCCGGGTGGATCGTCGCGCAGTGGTAGCACTCCATGAAGTTCTCGACGATCAGCTTCCAGTTGGCCTTCACGTCGTACCGGATCCGGCGCCCGACCTTGAGCGACGGCAGGTCGTAGGCATCGATGCTCTCGAGGTCGCCGAGCCGTTCGACGACCGCGCCCTCGACGTCGTCGGCGAACGACGGTGGTGAATCGGCCAGGCACACCCACACGTACCCGAGCCACTCGCGGACCGTCACCGAGACCAGGCCGTGGGCGCTCCGGTCGAGGTCAGGCATGCTCGCCAGGTTCGGTGCGGCGATCAGCTTGCCGGTCAGATCGTAGGTCCAGGCGTGGTACGTGCAGCGGAACGCGCGTCCGACCGAACCCTCCTCGTCCGTGCAGAGCTGCGCGCCCCGGTGCCGGCAGACGTTGAGGAACCCGCGGATCACCCGGTCGCGCCCGCGGGCCAGGATCACGCTCTCGCGGCCGATCCGGACGGTCCGGAACGCACCCGCGGCCGGCAGGTCGTCGGCCCGGATCGCGCAGAACCACATCGGTTCGAAGATCTTCTCCTGCTCGGCCGCGAACACCCCCGGATCCGTGTAGTACGAGCCCGGCAGCGTGGTGAGAAGGCCTTCGGTCGTCGTCATGAGGGGCTCCCCATCGGGAATTGGTTGGAGCCCGGCAGGCGCCCCGGGTCGAACAGAGCGATCGGGTGCCGGGTCGTGCCGTCGATCGCGAGGTCGGCGAGGATCTCGCCGACGACCGGCACGAACTTGAACCCGTGCCCGGAGAACCCGCAGGCGATCGTCACCCGGTCGCGGGTGCCGACCACGAAGTTCCCGTCGGGCGTCGTGGTGTACATGCAGGCCGCGCCGCGCAGGAACGTCCCGGGCAGAGTCGGCAGGTCGCGACCGGCCCGTGCGGCCATCGCGGCGATCTCCTCGGGACGGACCTCACGGTCCAGCGCGTCGGGGTCGGTTCCGGCTCCGCCGCGACGGAAGAACGCCACCTTGACGCCGCCGTCCGGCCCGTCCATCGACGGGAAGCCGTAGATCGACGAGCCGCTGGGGTCCTCCCAGAGGTAGACGGGGTGGTCCACGTACGGTGCGGTGCCGCCGGCCGGGGCGAACCAGTACTGGACCTGGCGTTCGACCAGGAAGGGGAGGCCCAGCACCCGGGTGGCCCAGGCGCCCGGGGCGACGACGAGGTGGTCGGCCCGGTACGCACCCCGGGCGGTGGTCACCTCCACACCGCCCGCGTTCGCCGACCACGACAGGACGGGCTCCTCGAAGTGCAGGTCGGCGCCGAGGCGGGCGGCGACCGAGAGCTGAGCGGCGACCGACGCCTCCGGGCGGACGAATCCCGCCCGTTGCTCGTAGACCCCGACCGTGTCGGGCCCGGGATTCAGCGTCGGGAACCGCGACCGGATCGCGCCGGCGTCCAGGTACTCGTGCGGGAGGTCCCACTCCGTCGCCGCGGCCAGCGCGCCCGCGACCGTCGGCGAGTCCGGCCGCCCGAGATAGATCCCGCCGGTCAGCGTCAGCAGGTCGGCGCCGGTCTCGGCCTCCAGGTCGCCCCAGAGCTCGTACGCGCGCGTCACGAGGGGGACGTAGGCCGGGTCCTCGGAGTAGGACTGCCGGATGATCCGCGACCCGCCGTGGCTGCTGCCCCGGGCGTGCGCCGGTCCGAACCGCTCCAGCCCGAGGACGCGCACGCCGCGCGCCGCGAGGTGGTGGGCCGCCGCGCTCCCCATCCCGCCCAAGCCCAGAACGATGACGTCAGCGGGCGCCATCAGCGACGGATCCTCGACATGCCGGGGTCGAAGAGCGGCTCGGTGCCCACGGTCGCGGCCAGCCGGGTACCCAGGTAGTCGATCGTCACGCCGTCCCCCGCCGCCAGCGACGCCGGCAGCCACGCGTACGCGACGCACCGCCCGAGCGTGTACCCGTAGGACGCGCTGGTCACGTACCCGATCGGGCCGGCATCCCGGTACACCGGCTCCTTCCCGAGCACGACCGCGGCCGGATCGTCCAGCGTCAGCACGGTCAGGCGCGACGACGATTCGCCGCGCGAGAGCAGCGCGTCGCGTCCGAAGAAGTCTTTGTCTTTCCGGACCGCGAAGCCGAGCCCGGCCGCGTACGGGTCGTGCTCGGTGGTCATGTCCGTACCGGAGAGCCGGTAGCCCTTCTCCAGCCGGAGGCTGTTGAACGCGCTCCGGCCGGCCGCGATCACCCCGTGGCCGGATCCGGCCTCCCAGAGCGTGTCCCACAGCCGGAGTCCCAGCTCGGCGGACGTGTAGAGCTCCCACCCGAGCTCCCCGACGTACGAGAGCCGCAGCGCGTCGACCGGGACGTCACCGACCTCGAGGTGCTTGGCCTTGAAGTACCCGAACCCGGCGTGCGAGACGTCGGCCGTGGTCAGCGGAGCCAGCACGTCACGGGCCAGCGGGCCCCAGAGCCCGATGCAGCAGGTCGCGCCCGTGATGTCCCGGACGAACACGTCGTCCGGCGCGTGCCGCAGGAACCAGTCGAGGTCCAGCGGACCGTTGACGCCCACCTGGAACCGGTTCGGCGCGAGCCGCGCCACCGTGAGGTCGCTCCGGACGCCGCCCTGCCCGTCGAGCAGCAGCGTGTACGTCACCGCGCCGGGGGCCTTGTCGAGGTTGTTCGTCGTCATCCGCTGCAGGAAGCCGAGCGCGCCGGCGCCGGCGACCTCGAGCCGGGTCAGCGGCGTCATGTCGTACATCGCCACCCGCTCCCGGGTCACCAGCGCCTCGGCCCCGGCGGTCTTCGACCAGTGCCGCGCCGACCACTCGTCGCGATCGGGGATGCCCTCCGTCTCCGGCAGTCCGTCGTTCGCGGTGAACCACAGCGGACGCTCCCAGGCCGCGCCCTCGGTGAAGACCGCGCCGAGCTCCTGCTGCCGGGGATGGAACGGGCTCACCCGCAGCGGCCGGGGGTTCGCCGGTGGGTCCAGCGGGTGCAGGATGTCGTAGACCTCGATGAAATTCCGCGTCGCGCGCTGGTGCACGTAGGAGTCGGTCAGCTGCACCGGGTCGAACCGGTACAGGTCGCATTCGTGGACGTCGATCCCGGGGTCGCCGCTGGTGACCCACTGGGCGACGGTCCTGGCCACCCCGGCCGAGTGCGTCACCCAGACGGCCTCGGCGATCCACAGCCCCGGCAGGTCGCGGTGCTCGCCGATCAGCGGGAAACCGTCGGCGGTGAACGAGAAGATGCCGTTGATGCCCTCTTCGACCTTGGTCTCGGCCAGGGCGGGCAGCAGCGCGACCGCGTCCTCCCACGAGGAGTCGAAGTCGGCCGGGGTGAACTCCTCGATGCTCGGCATCACCGACGACTCGTCGTGGCGGCGGATGTGCTCGACCGGCATCGGCCGGTGGGCGTAGGAACCGATGCCGATGCGGTCGCCGTGCTCGCGGAAGTAGAGGTCGGCGTCCTGGTGCCGCAGGATCGGGGCGGTCGCGTCGGCCGTCGCCCCGGCGAGCGGGGCGATCGGGCCGGTTTTGGCGTACTGGTGGGCCAGTGGGAGCAGCGGCACGGTCAGGCCCACGAGCGCGCCGAACCGGCGGCCCCAGAACCCGGCCGCACCGATCACCACGTCGGCGTCGAAGCCGCCCCGATCGGTGTCGACGCCGGCGACCCGGCCGTCGGGCCCGGTCCGGACACCGGTCACCGTGTGCCCACCGAGGAACGTCGCGCCGTTCGCGATCGCGCGCTCGGCCTGCGCGGTCACCGCGTTGACGGCGTGGACCAGCCCGTCGGTGGGCGTGTGCAGGCCGCCGAGGATCTTGTCCGGCGTCAGCAGCGGGTGCAGGCGGGCCGCCTGCTCGGGGTCGAGAACCCGGCCCGGCAGCCCCCAGGACGCGGCGAACCCGGCGCGGCGGTGCAGCTCGGCGAGGCGCTCGGGCGTGGTGGCGACCTCGAGGCCGCCGACCGGGCGGAATGCGGTTTCGCCGAGACCGCGCAGCTTCTCCACCGTGTACTGCGCGAAGTTCGTCATCGTCTTGCTCGGGTTGGTCTGGAAGACCAGGCCGGGGGCGTGCGAACTCGACCCTCCGGTCGCGTACAGCGGGCCGGCGTCGAGGACGAGAACGTCGGTCCAGCCCCGCTGGGTGAGCTCGTCGGCGATCGCGCTGCCGACGATTCCCGCTCCGACGACGATCACTTTCGGCATGGGGAGCCTCCCGCCGCTCTTCTAGTGGACGCCGGGCAGCTGCGCGCCCGGGGGAAGGTTCGGTGCGCCGGTCGACGGGACGACGTGGATCAGGCCGTCGACGACCAGGACCTCGTGGGTGCGGACCGGGATCTTGGCCGGTAGGCAGTCCGGCCGGCCGGTGCGCAGGTCGAAGCGGGAGGCGTGCAGCGGGCACTCGACCGCACCTCCCTCGATCCAGCCGTCGGCGAGCGAGGCGTCCTGATGGGTGCAAGTGTCGTCGAGAGCGAAGAGTTCGCCGTCGTCGGTGCGGAACACCGTGATCGGCGGGGTGACGTCCAGGCGGTGGGACTCGCCGGGAGGGAGGTCGTCCAGGGGGCAGACAGGGATCATCGCGTCACCTCGGGTGAGCCATGCCTCAACGAGCAGATCGAGTGCGCTATGCAGAACGGGGTGCGTCCTCCGCAACAGAGTCAGATCTGCCGGGGGCCTGTGTCAAGAGGCCGGGATGCGGATGCGGTCCGTGTGTGGTGAATCGACCTGATGAGTACTTCAGGCCGGGCGGACCGGCTGGCTCGGCGGATCGCCCGTGACGGCGGGGTCTGCGTGTGGTGCGGGCGGGAGTTCGGGCCGCTGGTGAGGGCGACCACCGACCACGTCGTACCCCGGGTCAGGGGCGGTCCGTCCTGGCTCGAAAACGAGATCGCCGCCTGTTCCCGCTGCAACCGCGTCCGCGGCCACCGGGGCGTCGCCGTCGGTGCTGTTCTCGGCGGGCTCCGGGTCAGTGTTTCGTGCGCGCCGCTGGGCGGCTCGCCTTCAGCGGCGTTGGGGGCGAGGCTCGCGGAAGGGGCCGCGGAGGACGGCCCACTGGACGAGCATGATCGTCTTGGCGTCGTCGATCCCGCCGGATTCGATCAGCTCCAGGGCCCGGTCGATGCCGAGTTCCACCACCTCGATGTCCTCGCCCTCGTGGGCGATCCCGCCGCCCTCGGACGTGCGGCTCTCGGCGCTGTACGGCGCCGCGTAGAAGCTCAGCCGCTCGGTGACCGAGCCCGGGCTCATGTACGCCTCGAACACGTGCTCGACCGCACCGACCCGGTGGCCGGTCTCCTCCTCGGCCTCGCGCCGGATCGCGGTCTCCGGGTCGTCCCCGTCGAGCAGGCCGGCGGCGGTTTCCAGCAGCATCCCGTCGGGGTGGCCGTTGACGTACGCCGGGAACCGGAACTGCCTGGTCAGCAGCACGGTCCGGCGGGTGGCGTCGTACAGCAGGATCGTCGCGCCGTTGCCGCGGTCGTAGGTTTCGCGGGTCTCGGTGGTGACCCGGCCGTCGCGGTACCCCGGTAGCGTGTCCGTGAGCGCACAGTAATTGCGCGCTCACGCGAACGGGGGTGCGCGTGATGGTGCGGTGTCGGTACGCGACGGTGCTGTTGACGCTGGCCGTGCTCGCCGGGTGCAGTGGGAGCGGCGGGTCGGTCTCCACCGCGGCCTCGACGGGTGCCGGGGCGCCCGACCCGTCCGACCTGGCCGACGTGGTCGAGAACGTCGCTCCGAGCCTGGTCACCGTCACGGCTCACGGCAGCCCGACCTCCCACGGCAGTGGGGTCGTCTACCGCGACGACGTCGTGGTCACGAACGAGCACGTGGTGGGAACCGCGAAGACCGTCACGCTCACGCTCGCCGACGGGGCCACGGTCGCCGGCTCGGTCGTCGGCACCGACGCGGTGGCCGACCTGGCGGTGATCAAGGCCGCCCGGACGAACCTCCCCGCCGTCCCGATCCGCACCGAGCTGGCCCGCGCCGGCGAGTCCACGCTCGCGATCACCGGAACCGGCGTCGCCCGGGGCCTCGTCTCCGCGGTCGGGAGTCCCGAGGAGATCCGGACCGACATCCCGGCGGAAGGCAGCGGCCTCTTCGACACCCAGGGCCGCCTGATCGGTCTCGGTACCCGCGACAACGCCGCGGTCCCGAGCGCCGTGATCGCGTACACCGCCGACCGGCTCCTCGCCGGCCGGCCGCCCCGGCACCCCGACCTCGGCGTCTCCCTCGCCGAACTGACCTCCGCGATCCGCAACGCGCTCGGTGTCGACGCCGAGAAGGGCGCGATCGTCGTCGCGGCCGGCCGCGCCTCACCGGCCACGAAGGCCGGGATCCGGCCGGGTGACGTCGTCACCCGCGTCGGCACCACTCCGATCGCCACCCTCGACGACGTCGGCACCGCGCTCCGGGGCCTCACCACCGCCGACACCGACCTCGTCGTCCAGCGCGGAGGCAACGCGATCCTGCTCCGGGTGCCCGTGCAACAGATGTGAGCCGCCACGCGTCCAGGAGCACGAACGGGGAGGTAGGCATGCCGGAGCCCGACGGGTTCGAGCAGTTCGTGTCCGAACGCTCCGCCGCGCTCACCCGGTACGGGTACGTCCTGGCCGGGAATCCGCACGACGCCGCCGATCTGGTCCAGGAGGCCCTGATCCGGTTACGCGGCGCGTGGGGACGGGTGCGACGACGGGACGACCCGGAGGCGTACGTCCGCACCACGATGGCGCGCCTGCACATCAGCTGGTGGCGCAAACGCCGCCGGGAACGGCTCGTCGACACCGTGCCCGAGTTGTGGGCGATCGACCCGGGCATCACCCGGGCCGAGGAGGACATCGGCGTCTGGGACGCCCTCGGCTCGGTGCCGCCCCGCCAGCGGGCGGTACTCGTCCTGCGCTACTACGAGGGGCTCGGTGACAACGTGATCGCCGAGCGGCTGCGCATCAGCGAGGGCACCGTCCGCAGTCAGGCCCTGCGTGGCCTGCGGACGCTCCGCGAACATCTCGAGGGCCCGCGCGGCCCGCTCGCCCCCGATCCCGCCGGGCCCGACATCCTCACGACCGAGCGGAGGCGCCATGCCTGACTTCCGCGAGCCCGAGCCCGAGCCCGAGCCCGAGTCCTGGCCCCGGCCCGAGGACCGCGCGCTGGGTGACGTCCTGATCGGGACGTTCAACCGGGTGGCCGACGACGCGCCACCACCGCCGGACGACCTGTACCAGGTCGTGACGCGCCATGCGGCGCGACGGCGCGGCGGGCGCGCGATGATCGCCACCGCGGTCGCGGTGCTGCTCGTGCTCGGCACGGTCGGGCTGCTGAAGGTCGCCCGGATCGGGGAGCAGGCGCCGGTGCCGCCGCAGGTGGCCTCGGCCGGCGAGCTCTGGCCGGCCGCGCTGCAGAAGTTGCCGTCGACCATCGGCGGGCGGACGTACTGGGTGGACGCCGTGCTGCCGGACCGGGACGTCGTCATCCACACGTTCGGCACCCCCGGCGACTCCGAGCTCCGGCTCGTGCGTGTCCGCGGCCGGCAGGTCACCACGACGCTGATCGCCTCGTTCGAGCAGTCCCCGAAGAACCCGGCGATCATCTCCAGCGTCCGGGCCGACCGCGAGCGGGTGGCCTGGCGGCTGCACCGCAGCGGGTATCCCGAGCAGATCTTCAGCGTCCGCTGGGACGACGGGAAGCTCCGGTTGCTCGACGAGGTCGACGACCCGCGCGAGACGTTCAGCGTGACGCTCGCCGGTGACCTGGTGGTCTACGGGCCGGCCGAGGACGGCATCCGCACGATCCCGGCCGATGGCGGCGAACCGCGCCTGCTCGCCCACACCGCCCACACCTACGACGTGTACTGGCCCTGGCTGGTGCTCAACTCGGTCGCGCCGGGGTCGCTGGTCACCGCGCCGCCAACGCTCTGGAACGTCGACACCGGGCAGCAGTGGATCTCGAACTTCCACCCGACCAGCCGGCGGGACGCCTGCGGCCCGGTCTGGTGCGTCGAGGTCGGTGACGGCGGCAACACGGTCACGACCCAGCGGGTCGACGGCACGAACCGGAAGAAGTGGGACCAGTTCGAGTCCAGCTGGAGCGGCCTGACCCCGCTGCGCAACCGCTATCTGCCGGTGTTCGGGCACTCGATCGGCAACCACACCCGGCAGTTGCAGCTGCTCGACCTGGTCGGCGCCCGGTCGGTACCGCTCGGCTACCTCGATGACGACGACGACCTGCTCAGGGTGCGGCTGCAGGACGCCGCGGTCGCCTGGCCGGCCGAGGACGGCAAGGCGATGTATGTGCTCGACCTGGGCCGGATCCGGTAGAGAATCGAGGGCATGAGCTCACGCGGATCGGTACGGGTCGAAACCGGGCACAAACGCGTCCGGGCGCTGTCCGGCGGGCGGGTCGTCGCCGACACCCGGCGTCCGGCGCTGGTCTGGGAGAAGCCGTACTACCCGACCTACTACATCCCGCGGGACGACGTCCTGGCCGAGCTCGTGCCGACCGGCGAGGTGAGCCGGTCGCCGAGCCGGGGCAACGGGCTGGTGCACGACGTCGTGCTGCCCGGCCGGACGCTGCCGAGTGCGGCGGTCACCCACCCCGACTCGCCGCTCACCGAGCTGCGGACCCTGGTGCGCCTCGACTGGGGATCCGTGGACGAGTGGCTCGAAGAGGACGAACCGGTCTACGTCCACCCGCGAGACCCGTACAAGCGGGTCGACATCCTCCACAGCAGCCGGCACGTGCAGGTCAGCCTCGACGGCGTCGTGGTGGCCGACTCGCACCAGCCGCGGATCCTGTTCGAGACGACGCTGCCGCCGCGCTACTACCTGCCGATGACCGACGTTCGGCTCGACCTGCTGCGCCCGACGACGCTGGTGACGCACTGCCCGTACAAGGGCGCAGCGACCTATTGGGACGTCGTGCTGGAAACCGGCGCGGTGCACTCGAATGTGGTGTGGACGTACAGAACGCCACTGCCGGAATCACAGAAGGTAATCGGACTCCTCGCGTTCTACGATGAGAAAGTGGATGTTGCCATTGATGGTGTGCAACAAGACCGTCCGGTGACACACTTCTAGGGTCTGGGCCGCGGCGCGGGAGGCGGCACGGCCCAGACCTATACCAATTCGGTGGGCAGGGCGACGACGTCCACCATCGCCCCGTTGCGGAACACCGTCAGTGGGAGGGGCTGCCCGATCGCCTCGGTGAACAGCAGCTTCTGCAGGCCCTGCGCGTCGCGTACCGGCGCGCGCCCGGCGTCGAGCAGCACGTCTCCGGTCCGGACGCCGGCCTGCTGGGCCGGACTGCCCGCCACCACCTCCACCACCCGCAGCCCCCGGGCCGCCTTGGCCCGGGCGGCCAGCGCCTCCGGCAGCGGGAACGGCGCCGTGACCAGCCCCAGGTAGGCCCGCCGGACGCGGCCGTCCTGACGCAGCGCCGCGATGATCCGCCGCGTCGTCGCGTTGATCGGTACCGCGAGCCCGACGCCCACCCCGGCGACCGCGGTGTTGATGCCGACCACCCGCCCGGCCGAGTCGGCCAGCGCGCCGCCGGAATTGCCGGGGTTGAGCGCCGCGTCGGTCTGGATGACGTCCTCGATCAGGCGGCTGGCGGTACCGCTCCGGGCCGGCAGCGACCGGCCCAGCGCGCTCACCACCCCCGCCGTCACCGTGCCCGACAGCCCGAGCGGGTTGCCGACCGCGACGACGAGCTGCCCGACCTGCAGGGCGTCGGCGTCGCCGAGGGTGACGCCGGCGACCGTGGTGGTGTCGGCGCGGACCACGGCCAGGTCGGAGAGCGGGTCCGCGCCGACCACCGCGAAGTCCGATTCGGACCCGTCGGCGAACGCGGCTCTCCCGCGCGTCACGCCGGCGACGACGTGTGCGTTCGTGAGCATCAGGCCGTCGTCGCCGACGACCACCGCGGAGCCCGCGCCCTCGCCGCGGCGGCTCCGCACCGCGAGTGCGGCGACGTGCGGGCCGACGGTGCGGGCCACCCGGGTGACGATCTGTGAATAGGCGTCGAGTTCGGTCATGACCGCCTCCGGGACACTGGCGATGATTACATCGCTACAACTGTTGCGCGCGATCGCCGCTTCCGCCAGAACACTTACGATCCGGCCGTGGAAGCACTGAGCACCGACGCGGCCGGCAGCGAGATCCCCCGGGAGGTCCTCACCTGGGACCGGTTCGGGACGGCGTCCCGCGAACTCGCCACCCTGGTGGCCGACGACGGCTACCGGCCCGACCTCGTGCTCGCGATCGCCCGCGGCGGCCTGCTGCCCGCCGGTGCGCTCGCCTACGCGCTCGACGTCAAGAACGTCGCGACGATCAACGTCGAGTTCTACACCGGCGTCGACGAGCGGCTCGCCGTGCCGGTGATGCTGCCGCCGGTGCCCGAGGTCGTCGACATCGCCGGGGCCCGCGTCCTCATCGTGGACGACGTGGCCGACACCGGACGCACGCTGGAGGTCGTCTACGACTTCTGCGCGGCGCACGTGGCCGAAGCGCGGACCGCCGTGCTCTACGAGAAGCCCCACTCGGCCGTGCGGTGCGAATACGTCTGGCGCCGCACCGACCGCTGGATCAACTTCCCCTGGTCGACGCTTCCTCCGGTGGTGTAGTGCCCTCCGGTGGTGTAGGGCTGGGGGATGCGGATCGCGGTGATCGGGGCCGGCATCGTCGGGCTGTCGGCCACCTACGCCCTGCGCCGCTATCCGGTCTCGGTCCGCCTCTACGAGGCCGGTGAACCGATGAGCGGCCGGTCGCGCGGCGGCACCCGCATCTTCCGGCTCGCGCACGAGACGCCCGCGCTGGTCCGCTACGCGGCCCGCGCCCGGGTCGGGTGGAGCCGCTGGGAGCGGACCAGCGGCCGGACCCTGGTCGGCCGCGAAGGCACCGTCGTCAGTGGCCCGGGCGCCCCGGAACGGTACGCGGCGATGCGGGCGGTCGGCGTCCGATGTGGCCTGTATACCGACGTCCGTGCCGTCCCGGCCCTGCCGGCCCGCCCCGGCACGCCGGGTCCGTTCCTCGTCGACCCGGCCGGAGGCGTGATCCAGGCCGCCGCGGCAGGCGATTTCCTCCGGTCCGCGGTCCGCCGCTGTCTTTTTCCCTACGCCGCCCGGCGGATCACCGTGGGTAAGGGCGGTGCGACCGTCGATTCGGAGCGGGACAGCTGGCGCTGTGACGCGGTGCTGATCGCGGCCGGTACCCACACCGCTCCGCTGGCCCGGCCGGTCGGTCTGCCGGTGCCGGAACCGCTCGAACACCACGTCCGGTTCACGTTCCCGGCGGCCTCCGAGACCGCGTTCGCGTGCTGGATCGAACAGAGCGAGGCGTGGCGTCCCGGATTCACGACCTACGGGCACCTGGCCGGACCCGGGCGGTGGGCGGTCGGCGGCCACCTGCCCGCGGCCGACACCGCGTGGGACCTCGGGCCCGAGCAGTCGCGCGACCGGGCGTTGCGGGCCGTGACCGACTACGTGCGGGAGTTCCTGGCCGACGTGGTCGATCCGGATCCGGTGGACGAGGTCCACTGCGCCCCGACGCCCGGCCTCGGCGACGGCGTGCGGGTGGCCCGGTCCGGGCCGGTGCTGGCGGTCTGGGGCGAGAACCTGTTCAAGTTCGCCCCCGCGCTCGGCGCCGATCTGGCCGCGGCGACCGCATCCGGTGGATTACCCGAGGATCTTCCGTAGGGTTCAGTCAGTCGCGCGCAAAGGAGCAACGACATGAAGAAACTCATCAACGCTCCCGCAGATGTGGTCGTCGAATCGCTCGCCGGGCTGGCGGCGGCGCATCCGGACCTGGCGGTCGACCTCGAACAGAAGGTCGTCCACCGGGCCGGCGGGCCGGTGCCGGGCAAGGTCGGGCTGGTGTCCGGCGGCGGGTCCGGGCACGAGCCGCTGCACGGCGGGTTCGTCGGGCGCGGCATGCTCGACGCCGCCTGCGCCGGTGAGGTGTTCACGTCGCCGGTACCCGATCAGATCCTGGCCGCGACGAAGTACGCCGACGGTGGCGCCGGCGTGCTGCACATCGTCAAGAACTACACCGGCGACGTGATGAACTTCGAGATGGCGGCCGAGCTCGCCGACGGCGTCTCGATCGCCACGGTCGTGACGAACGACGACGTCGCCGTGGAAGACAGTCTGTACACCGCCGGGCGCCGCGGGGTGGGCGTCACCGTGCTGCTGGAGAAGATCGCCGGTGCGGCCGCGGAAGAGGGCCGGTCGCTGGCCGAGGTCGCCGCGATCGCGCAGCGGGTCAACGACCGGGGCCGCAGCATGGGGCTGGCCCTGACGTCGGGCACCGTCCCGGCGGCCGGGAAGCCGACGTTCGACCTGCCGGAAGACCAGATGGAGCTCGGGGTCGGCATCCACGGTGAGCCCGGGCGGCAGCGGGTACCGCTGGCGTCGGCCCGGGAGGCCGCGGCGATGCTGGTCGAGCCGGTGCTGGCCGAGATCCGTCCCGAGCAGGGTGTGCTGGCGTTCGTGAACGGGCTCGGTGCCACGCCGCTGATCGAGCAGTACCTGGTGTACGGGGAGGTCGCGGCGCTGCTCGACCGGCACGGGGTGCGGGTGGTGCGTTCGCTGGTCGGGCCGTACATCACCAGCCTGGACATGGCCGGGGTCTCGGTGACGCTGCTGGCGACCGACGACGAGATGCTGCGGCTGTGGGACGCGCCGGTGGTGACGCCGGGGATGCGGTGGGGGGCATGAGCGACGTCGCCGGGTGGGTCCGGGAGTTCGCACGGCTGGTCGCGGCGGAGGCGCCGCGGCTGACCGAACTGGACTCGGCGATCGGGGACGCGGATCACGGCTCGAACCTGTCGCGGGGTCTGGCCGCGGTCGTCGCCGCGCTCGACGCCGGGTCGTTCGACGACGACGGGGCACTGCTGAAGAAAGTCGGGATGGTGCTGGTCTCGACCGTCGGCGGGGCGAGCGGTGCGCTGTACGGCACGTTCTTCCTGCGCGCGGCCGGCTCGCTCGCCGACGGGTTCCCGGGCGCGTTCCGGGCCGGCGTCGACGGCATCGCCGCGCGGGGGAAGTCGGCCGTGGGCGAGAAGACGATGCTCGACACGCTCGTACCGGCGGCCGAGGCACTGGAGGCGGGAAAGGACTGGGCCGCGGTCGTGGCCGCGGCCGAGGCCGGACGCGATTCGACCGTGCCGATGATCGCGCGCAAGGGCCGGGCGTCGTATCTGGGAGAACGCAGCGTCGGCCACCTCGACCCGGGGGCCACGTCGGCCGCGCTGCTCGTGCGGGCGGCCGCGGACACCCTGGACCCGGATGCCTGATCTCGTCGGGCTGGTCGTGGTCTCGCACAGCCGGGCGCTGGCCCGGGCAGCGGTGGGGCTGGCGTCGGAGATGGCGCAGGGCGCGCCGGTGCGGGTCGAGATCGCGGCCGGTATCGACGAGGCCGGGTCGGCCGAGCCCGGGCTCGGGACGGACGCCGCAGCGATCGCGGAGGCGATCGGAGCGGCGGACGGGCCGGCGGGCGTGGTCGTGCTGATGGATCTCGGGTCGGCGGTGCTCTCGGCCGAGCTCGCGCTCGAGTTCGTCGATCCGGAGGTGGCCGACCGGGTGGTGCTCAGCCCGGCGCCGCTGGTCGAAGGGCTGGTCGCGGCCGTGGTGGCGGCGGCCGGTGGTGCCGGTCGGGCCGAGGTGGCGGCCGAAGCCGTGGCCGGTGCGGCCGCGAAGACCGGGCACCTCGCCGACCAGGACGCGGGCCCGCCGCCCGTCGAGCCGGCGCCGTCCGCGGACGGCGGGGCGCTGCGCGGGGAGTTCGTCGTCACGGACCCGATGGGGCTGCACGCGCGTCCGGCCGCCGCGCTGGTCGGTGCGGTCCGCGGCGCCGGGGCCCCGGTGACGTTCCGGAACGCGACCACCGGCAGCGGGCCGGTGCCGGCCGAGAGCCTCAGCCGGGTCGCGACGCTCGGGGCCCTGGCCGGGCACCGGGTCGAGGTCACGGTCCCGGCCGGCCAGGAGGCGGCCCTGGCGCGCGTCCTCCGTGCGGCCGGTGAGCTCTTCGGCTCCGTCGCGCCGCCGTCGGAGGCTGCTGCCGCGGATCGTGCGGGGCCGGCGCCGGTGCGGGAGACGGCTCTTCCTCCCGCGGCCGGGGCACTCGGGGGAGCGGCGGGCATCGTGGTGGGGGTCGTGCGGCAGGAGGCGGCCGCGGTGCGGGCCGGCCGGGCCCAGGCGGCGGACCCGGACACCGAGCGGCGCCGGCTGGACGCCGCCCTGACGAGCGTGGCGACCGACGTCCGGGCGACCCGGGAGCGCGTCGTCCGTGAACTCGGCGAGTCCGAGGCCGAGATCTTCGACGCGCACCTGATGCTGCTCGACGACCCCGGGCTCCGGGATCCGGCGCTGGCCGCGATCGCGGCCGGTGCCGACGCGGGCGGCGCCTGGGCCGCCGCCGCCGGCGACGCGGAAGCCGCCTGGAGCGCCCTGCCGGACCCGTACCTCCGGGCCCGGGCCGCCGACCTGGCCGCCCTGCGGGACCAGGTCCTCACCGCCCTGTCCGACGTTGCCCTGCCCGACGTTGCCCTGTCCGATGCGGCCCGGACCGATGCGGCCCGGACCGATGCGGCCCGGACTGATGCGGCCCGGACTGATGCGGCCCGGACTGATGCGGCCCGGACTGATGCGGCCCGGACTGATGCGGCCCGGACTGATGCGGCCCGGACCGATGCGGCCCCGCCCGATGTGGCTCCGGCCGGGCCGGAGCCGTCTGCCGATCCGGCCCTCGGCGGGGCGGTGCTGGTGGCGGACGACCTCTCACCGGCCCAGGCGGTGGCGCTCGATCCGGCGCGGATCGCCGGGGTCGTGCTCGCGGCGGGCAGCCCGACCGCGCACGCGGTGATCCTGCTCCGGGCCCGCGGGATCCCGGCCGTGGTGGCGGCGGGAGACCTCGTCCGGGACGTCCCGGACGGAACGGCGGTCGCGTTCGACGGGTCTACCGGCGAACTGGTCCTCGATCCCGCACCGGAGGTCCGGGCCCGGTTCGCCGCGGCCGGTGACGCCGCCCGGGCGCGGGCGGCCGCGGCGTCGGCGGTGGCCCGGCAGCCCGCCCGGACCCGGGACGGTGTGCACGTCGAGGTCGGCGCGAACCTCGGCTCGGTCGCCGACGCCCGGGCCGCCGCGGAGCACGGCGCCGACCTGTCCGGACTGGTCCGGACCGAGTTCCTGTTCCTCGACCGCGACACCGCCCCGACCGTCGACGAGCAGCTCGGGTCCTACCGGGCGCTCGCCGAGGCGTTCGGTGGGCGTCGCCTCACGCTGCGGACGCTCGACGTCGGCGGCGACAAGCCGCTGCGATACGCGCCCGTGCCGCCGACCGCGAACCCGTTCCTGAGCGTCCGGGGCCTGCGGTTCTCGCTGCTCCGGCCGGGGATGTTCCGGGAGCAGCTGATCGCGATGGTGCTCCTCGCCCACGAGACCCCGGTGACCGTGCTGTTCCCGATGGTCAGCACCGTCGGCGAACTGCGGGCCGCTCGCACCGCGCTGGACGCGGCGATCCGGGCCACCGGGCGCGGTGCACCGACCGGCCTGCGGGTCGGAGCGATGATCGAGGTGCCCGCGGCCGCGCTCAAGTCGGCCGTCCTGGCGCCGCTGGTCGACGTCTTCAGCATCGGCACGAACGACCTCACGCAGTACACGATGGCCGCCGCTCGCGGCGACGGCGGGGTCGCGGCGCTCGGCGATCCCTGGGACCCGGGCGTGCTCCGCCTGATCGACGCGGTCTGCCGGGGCGCCGCCGGTCGCGCCACCGTGAGCGTGTGCGGCGAGTTCGCCGGCGACGCCGGCGCGCCGACCGTCCTCGTCGGCCTGGGCGTCCGCGAACTGAGCGTCGCCCCGGCCCGGGTGCCGGAGGTGAAGCAGGCCGTGCGGGAGATCTCCTCCGCCGACGCGGCGGACGCGGCAGCCGTCGCACTCACCGCGGAGGGCCCGACCGGAGCCCGCGAGGCCGCGACGGCCTGAACCGGCGTGCCGCGCGGGCCCGGAGGGGAGCGGTCACGTCCGTTCGAGGATGACGACCGGGATCTTGCGGTCGGTCTTGGCCTGGTGGTCGACGAAGAACGGGTACCGGGCCGAGACCGAGTCGAACAGCACGTCCCGCTCCGCGCCGGCCGGCACCACCGCGGTCGCCGTGAACGTGTCTCCCGGCAGTTCGACGGTCACCTCCGGATGCGCGACCAGGTTGTGGAACCACGCCGGATGCACCGCGGCGCCGGCGTTGGAGGCCACCACCATGAGCCGCGAATCGTCGCGGACGTACATCACCGGCGCGGTGTGCGGCTTCCCCGACCGCGCGCCGGTCGTCGTCAGCAGCAGGAGCGGACGATCTTTCACCGCCTCGCCGCCGGTCTCGCGGAACTGCGCGATCAGTTGTCTGTTGTAGGCACCGACATCGCCGGGCATCGTCATGAAGAAGACCTCCTGAGCCTCATTGTGCGCATGTGCCACTGTTACCCGTTTACCTGACACCGTCCGTCAGGATCCGGGCAAACTAGTCGGGACGATCGACGGGGGTGGGCGGTGTGCCGGTCAAAGCCTGGATCCGGTGGATGGGCCAGCACGGCGTCGCGAGAGTCGTGATCAGACGCGCGGCGAAGAACGGCGACCTGCAGGCCCACATCCTGACCGACCCGGAAGCCCGCCGGAACCCCTACCCGACCTACGACGCGATCCGCGCGAAGGGCCCGCTCGTCCGGGGCCGGCTGATGACCCAGGCGGTGAGCCACGACGCGGTCACCCAGGTGCTGCGCAGCGACGCGTTCGCGGTCGGATTCGACCCCGAGACGATGCCGTTCCTGGCCCGGCACGTGCTCACCCGGGTCGCTGCCGACGAGCGGATCGTCGGCCCGATCGACCCGCCGTCGTTGCTGGTCACGAACCCGCCCGACCACACCCGGTACCGCCGGCTGGTCAGCCGGGTCTTCACCGCGAAGGCGGTCGAGGCCCTGCGGGCCCGGGTCGAGCAGCGCGCCGACGAACTCCTCGACGCGATGGCGGCCGAGCCCGCCGGGGAGCCGCTCGACCTGGTCGCGGAGTACGCGAGCCTGCTGCCGGTCACGGTCATCGCGGAGATCCTCGGCGTGCCGCTGGAGATGCGGCGCCAGTTCCTCACCTGGGGCACGATGGCGGCCCCGGTCCTCGACGTCGGCCTGAGCTACCGGCAGTTCCTCCGGTCCGAGGAAGCGCTCGAGAAGATGTCGGACTGGATGTACGCGCACTTCGACCGGTTGCGCCGCGAGCCGGGCGACGACATCGTCAGCCGGCTCGTCCACCTCGACGACGAGAGCGGCAAGCTCACCAACCGGGAGCTGCTGGCGATCTCCGGGCTGCTGCTCGCGGCCGGCTTCGAGACGACCGTGAACCTGCTCGGCACCGGCGCGGTGCTGCTGTTGCGCCATCCCGAGCAGCGCGCGGAGCTCGACGCCGACCCGTCGCTCTGGGGCAACGCGGTCGAGGAGGTGCTGCGGTACGAGTCGCCGGTCCAGGCCACGAGCCGGCGCTCCGTGAAGCCCACCGAGATCTGCGGGGTCCGCGTTCCCGCAGGCGCGTTCGTGACCGCGATGATCGCCGGGGCGAACCGCGATCCCGCCGTGTTCGACGACCCGAACCGGTTCGACGTCCGGCGGGCCAACGCCAAAGAGCACCTCGCGTTCTCCAGCGGCGCCCACTACTGCATCGGTGCGTCGCTGGCCCGGCTCGAGGGCGAGATCGGTCTGCGACGGCTCTTCGAGCGGTTCCCCGGTCTCACCCTCGACGGCACCCCGAGACATCGGGAGACCCGGGTGCTCCGCGGCTACTCGTCGATCCCGGTGCGGTTCACCACGTCGACGAACCGGCGGACCCGCTCCGACGCCGTGAACTCCTCCAGCGACACCGGGCGGTGACCGTCCCCGTCGGGCACCGCGAGCGGTAGGCGCCAGTTGGGGTACTCGTCCATCGTCCCCGGCAGGTTCGGCTGGCGGACGTCGCCCACGGCGTCGCTCGGGGAGGCAAGGACGATCCGGGCGGGTGTGCGGGTCAGCAGCGCGTGCAGGCCCAGGATCGCCTCCTCGCCGGTGGCGTCGGGGGAGGACACCAGGCCCTCGGCGTGCGCGAGCGTCAGCAGGGCGGCCCGTTCCGCGGCGGCCGCGGTCGCTTCCTCGGCCACCGGCCGCCCCAGTACGCCGAGTTCGGCCCGCACCCGGACGTGCTCGCCGGTGAGGAACCCGGCCGCGGTCGGCAGGTCGTGCGTCGTGACGCTCGCGGCCGCACCCTCCCGCCAGGACGCCGGCGGCCGGGGACGCTCGGGCAGCTCGCCCGGGGCGTCCACCGCCGGGTCGGGGTCGTCGCGTTCGAACCAGAGCACGTTGCTGCCGAGCACGTTGCGGGCCGCCAGCGTGATCGCCACGTGCGGCTCGACCGTCCCGAGGTCCTCGCCGACCACCAGCGCGCCGGCCCGGTAGGCCTCCAGAGCCAGCACCCCGAGGAACGCGTCGGCGTCGTACCGGACGTAGGTGCCGTCGGCGGCCGAGGAGCCCACCGGGACCCACCAGAGCCGGAACAGCCCGAGCACGTGGTCGATCCGCACGCCGCCCGCCGAGCGCAGCGCCGCCCGGAGCATGTCCCGGTACGGCGCGTACCCCGAATCCGCGAGCCGCCCGGGGTTCCACGGCGGCAAGCCCCAGTTCTGCCCCTGCTGGTTGAACGAGTCCGGCGGTGCCCCGACCGTCGCCGCGGTCGCCAGCACGTCCTGCAGGCCCCAGGCGTCCGCGCCGCCCGGGTCCACGCCGACCGCGAGGTCGTGCACGACCCCGACCGGCATCCCGGCCTCGGCGGCGGCCGCACCCACCGCCGCGAGCTGCTCGTCGCAGAGGAACTGCAGCCAGGCGTGGAAGTCGATCCGGTGCGCCAGCCGGGCCCTCCTCGCGGTGACCGCGTCCGAGCCGGGGTGCCGCAGCTCGTCGGGCCAGGCCTGCCACGGCACGCCGTGCTCCTCGGCGAGCGCGCAGAACGTCGCGAAGTCGGTCAGCCCGTCACCCTGCTCCTGGCGGTACGCGGCCAGCGCGGACGCCCGCGTGCCGGTCGCGGCCAGCGGGAACAGCATCTCCAGCGCGGCCAGCTTGGCCTGCCACACCGGGTCGCGGACGATCCGGTCGGCCGGAGCCTCCGGACGCAGGTCGTCGACCGCGAGACGCAGTTCCGGCGTCGCGGCCCGGTACTCCGGCAGGTCGGTCACCCGCAGGTAGAGCGGGCTGCGGAACCGGCGGCTCGACGGGTAGTACGGCGAGTTCTCCAGCGGCAGCACCGGCGTGGGCGCGTGCAGCGGGTTGCAGACCACCGCGCCCGCGCCGAGCTCGCCGCTCCACCGGACCAGGTCGCGCAGGTCGCCGTAGTCGCCGATGCCCCACGAGTCGTCCCCGCGCAGCGCGTAGAGCTGCAGCATCCAGCCCCAGACGCGGGCCTCTCCGGGCGGGTAGGGCACCTGCGCGGGCGCGGCGATCAGCACCGCGTCGGCGTGCTCGCTGCCCGCGGTGGCCTCCAGCCGGTGCCAGCCGGGTTCGAGGGGAGGCAAGCTCACGGTGCGGGCCTCGCGCAGCACCCCGCCCACGGTGCGCACCTGCCCGGCGTCGGCAGCGGTCGTCGGAAGGGCCGGGCCCGACTCGGGGTGGACGACCACGGTGGGGACCACACCGGACGGACCGTGGACCAGGACGCTCGCCGGTGCACCGGCGGTCACCACGACGGTGGGGGGCAGCAGCCGCCGCCACGGGGTCAGCTCGGCCTCGGCGAGCGAGGCGGAGACCTCGGAGGGGGTGCCGGCCGCGACGCCGAGCGCGCCGAGGACGGCGGCCACGGTCTCACGGGTCACGGTCTGCGGACGTCCGGTCGAGCCGACGTACTCGGTGGCAACCCCATGCGCCGCGGCGAGTGCGGCGAGCTCCGGATCAATGGTCACGAGCGAAGAACCTACCCACTTGCGTATGCCTGATTCGCTGAAGCCATGGGGAACGTGACCGACGTGTCGTCGGCTGAGGATCTCGCGGCTGCCGGGCGCGCCCGGCAGGTGCGTCGCCGGGTGATCTGGACGGTGGCCGGGCTGGTGACGCTGGGCGTGCTGGTGTTCGCCGGGTCCGCCGCCTGGACCTGGACCGCCTCGGCGGGGCACCGGTACGCGAGCGTGGCCGAGGCGCCCGAAGCACCGGTCGCGATCGTCTTCGGCGCGCAACTGCGGCCGGACGGCACGCCGAAGCCGTTCCTGGCCGGTCGCCTGGACACCGCGGCCGAGCTGTACCGGGCCGGGACCGTGAAGGCCGTGCTGGTGTCCGGCGACGGCAGCGGAACGTCCGGCAACGAGACCGCGGCGATGGCGCGTTACCTGACCGCCCGGGGCCTCCCGGCGGCGAAGCTGGTCACCGACCCCTCCGGGCTCGACACCTACGACACCTGCGCGCGGGCCTACCGGGTGTACGGCGTGCGCCGCGCCCTGCTGGTGAGCCAGGAGTTCCACCTACCGCGGGCGGTCGCGCTGTGCCGGCACGTCGGCATCGACGCGGACGGGGTCGCGGGCCGGTGCGAGGACTGCCGGGAGACGACGCTCTGGCGCAACCGGTTCCGGGAAATTCCGGCGGACTTCAAGGCGGTCGTCGACGCCGCCCGCAACCGGCCGCCGGTGGTCAGTTCCCCGCCCGACCCGTCGGTGAAGAAGGCCGTGACCAGCTGATTCGGCCGCACCCTACCCCGCCGATGGCAGCTGCCAAATGCGTCGGCGCGAATTGCACCCGGGCCTCCTCCGAACGGCGTATTCCCTACTGTTCGGGAGTTGACAGATGAACTGTCCAACGGCCGATCGTGGGAATTGCTCCCTGGGCGCAACCTAAGAACACCAGAGAGCTACGACCGGGGAACGTCAGAAGGGATCAGGCCAATGACCACCATCATCGACGCCGAGGCACTCTTCGTGAGCGCCCTGCAGCCCTCCGAACTGCCGACGATCGAGCAGGTCCAGGCCGCGATCGCGGCCGCGTTGCTCACCTGCGGAGGAGCCGACGGCTGCGCGCTCCGGCTGGCCGCCGAGTTCGGCGAGCATCCCGAGGTGGCGGTCGCCCGGATGCAGTGGGCGATCCAGACGCTGGCTGCCTGACTCCCTCCCCGGTCGTAGCCCGGCCCCGTACGCACAGGCGTACGGGGCTTCGTGCTTTTCTCGAACCGGTGACGGTGGGTGTCCGTCCACCGGAGGTACGGTGTGCACTTTCCGGGGTTTTCCGGATGGATTCAGAAGCCGTACGTACGGACCGTGTCGATGCGCGAGGAGGATGTCGATCCGAAGGTGAACGCGGTGTGTCCTCGCGGCGAACGGCCCTCAACCCGGGATTGGTCCGGCGGCCTCCGGAGGTGCTACACACTGGTCACCGCGGCGAGATGCGACCGTCATGGACGGTGAGCAACGTGGGGGGAATCTGCCCCCGCCGGAACAGCGTATGGCCGCGTGACGGCCTCGAGGACGAGGAGGTGCGGCGCCGATGACGAATCGTGTGCACCGCGGGCCGCAAAGGCCCCCTAGCAAGTGGGTTGTTCGATGATCAGCGGGGGCGGGTTCGACCGGATCCGCGTCCCGGTGTCGGCGGACGCGCTGGCGTCCCGCTCGCCGTTCCCGCCGATCGCGGACTACGGCTTCCTCTCCGACTGCGAAGTGATGGCGCTGGTGGCGCCGAGCGGCAACGTCGAATGGCTCTGCCTGCCCCGGCTCGACTCACCGAGCGTGTTCGGCGCCATCCTCGACCGGGACGCCGGTGGCTTCCGGCTCGGGCCGGCCGACAACATGGTGCCGGTCGACCGCCGGTACCTGCCCGGCACGATGGTGCTGGAGACGTCCTGGGAGTCCTCGGGCGGCTGGCTGATCGTGCGCGACACGCTCCTGATCGGGCCGTGGCACCACAACCAGGCGTTCTCGCCCACCCAGCGGCGCGCCCCCACCGACTACGACGCCCAGCACACGCTGCTGCGGACCGTGCGGTGCGTGAAGGGTGAGGTCCAGGTCGTGATGGACTGCGAGCCGATGTTCGACTACGGCCAGTACCAGGCCCGCTGGTCCTACACCGACCGTGGGTACCACCAGGGCCTGGCGACCAGCGCCAACGGTGAAGACAGTGGGCCGAAGCTGCGGCTGACCACCGACATGCGGATCGGCTTCGAGGGTGGCCGGGCCACCTCCCGGACGTTGCTCAAGGAGGGTGACGAGCGGTTCGTCGCGCTGTCGTGGGCGTCGGTGGAGCCGCCGTTCGACTACGCGGACGCGAACGCCCGGCAGACCTGGACCGCGCACCACTGGCAGCACTGGCTGGCCCGGGGCTCGTTCCCCGACCACCCGTGGCGCGGGCATCTGCAGCGCAGTGCGCTGACGCTCAAGGGCCTGACCTACGCCTCCAGCGGCGCGCTGGTGGCCGCGGCCACGACGTCGCTGCCGGAGACGCCGCAGGGCGAGCGGAACTGGGACTACCGGTACAGCTGGATCCGCGACTCGACGTTCGCGCTCTGGGGGCTCTACACGCTCGGGTTCGACTGGGAGGCCGACGACTTCTTCAACTTCGTCGCCGACGTGGCGTCGCAGGGTGACCTGCAGGTCATGTACGGGGTCGACGGAGAGGGGGTGCTCACCGAGAAGGTGCTCGACCACCTGTCCGGGTACGACGGTGCCCGCCCGGTGCGCATCGGCAACGGCGCGTTCGACCAGGAGCAGCACGACGTCTGGGGCGCCGTGCTCGACTCGATGTACCTGCACACCCGCTCTCGCGACCGGCTCGACGACCGCACCTGGAAGATCATGCGGCGGCAGGTCGAGAAGGCGATCGAGCACTGGCGCGAGCCCGACCGGGGCATCTGGGAGGTCCGCGGGGAGCCGAAGCACTTCACGTCCTCGAAGGTGATGTGCTGGGTGGCTCTCGACCGGGGCGCGCGGCTCGCGCGGCTGCGGCAGGACTACCGGCTCGCCGACGACTGGCAGAAGATCGCCGACGAGATCCACGCGGACGTGTGCGAGCGGGGCGTCGACTCGCGCGGGGCGTTCACGCAGCACTACGACACCGAGGCGCTGGACGCGTCGGCGTTGCTGCTGCCGCTGGTGCGGTTCCTGTCGCCGGACGACCCGCGGATCAAGTCGACGGTGCTCGCGATCGCGGACGAGCTGACGGTCGAGGGGCTGGTGCTGCGGTACAAGACCGAGGAGACGGACGACGGGCTGCGGGGCGAAGAGGGCACGTTCGCGATCTGCTCGTTCTGGCTGGTGTCGGCGCTGGCCGAGATCGGGGAGCTGGACCGGGCCCGGCAGCTGTGCGGGAAGCTGCTGTCGTTCGCGAGCCCGCTGGGGTTGTACGCCGAGGAGCTCGACCCGTACTCGGGCAAGCACCTGGGCAACTTCCCCCAAGCCTTCACGCACCTGGCGCTCATCAACGCGGTAATGCACGTCATCCGCGCCGAACACGGGAACTAAGGGGGCGGCTCGCCCTGGGCGGGCTCCAGGTCAGTGCAAGTGGTGGTGCTGCAGGCTGGTCAGCTGACTCGGGCGGGGGCGCTGGTCGACGCGGCGGTGGACGGGCCGGCGGCTACTCGGAGGCGGTAGGTTCCGGCCTTGAGCTTCGTGAACGTCGCGGTGCCGTTCGCCGCGGACGTCTTGGCCGTGACCTTCGTCCAGGACTTGCCGGTCCAGCGGTCGAGCGTCACCGCCTGGCGGGTGGCCGGCGTCACGGTCGCGGCCAGCGTCCCCCGGCCGGGGCGCAGCGTGGTCCGGGCGGTGGCCACGTAGGCCGCGGTCGCGGTGCGGGACGCCGACGTCGTCGCGTCCGCGCGGTGGGCGAAGTACACCCAGGTGGTGCCGGCCGGGGTTCCGGTCCAGGAGACCGTGCCGTCCGTTCCGGTCGTGGCCGACACGCAGCGGGCCGTGGACGCCGGCAGCGTGCGGACGCAGACCTGGGCCGGGGTGCCGCCGAGCGCGGTGCCGGTGGACGCGTCGGTGAGCGCCGCGCGAACCGTCACCGTGGCCCCCGCGACGATCGGGCCGCCGGCACCGCTGGTGAGCCGGAACGCGGTCGTCGCCTGCGCCGGGGCGGGGTCGGTGGTCGGGGGAGCCGGCGTCGCCGGGCCGCAGTTCACCTGGGTGCACAGCGCCGCGTACGGGCTGATCAGGCCGTAGCCGGTGGCGTCGTCGCGCCCGGCGGTGCCCAGGTCGGTCGCGGTGGCCTCCAGTACGCCGGAGATCTGCGCCGGGGTCAGGCTCGGCGTCACGGACTTGAGCAGCGCGGCCGCCGCGGCCACGTACGGCGTCGCCATCGAGGTGCCGGACATCGACGCGTACTGGCTCCCGGTGTACGTCGAGACGATGGCGACGCCGGGCGCGGCCACGTCGACGTAGCTGCCGGTGTTGGAGAAGGTCGCGTCCTCGTTCGTGGAGTCGGTCGCGGCCACCCCGATCACGCCGGCGTCGGCGGCCGGGTAGCTGGTCGCGTTGCCGTCCTGGCGCTCGTTGCCGGCCGCGGCGACCACCGTGACGTTCTTGCTCAGCGCGTACTTCACGGCCGAGGAGGTCGCACCGGCCTCGGTGCCGCCGACCGAGAGGTTGATGATCTTCGCGCCCTTGTCGACGGCCTGGATGATGCCCTTGGCCATGTCCGAGTCGTAGCCGAGCCCGTCGCCGTCGAGGACCCGGATCGGGAGGATCTTCGCCTTCGGCGCGAGGCCCGCGATGCCGATCTTGTTGTTCGCGACCGCCGCGATGATGCCGGCGACGTGTGTACCGTGGCCGTTCTCGTCGTTGCTGCCGTCGGTGCTCGACGGCTTGTCGCCGACCAGATCGCTCCCCTTGAGGACCTGTCCGGCCAGGTCGGGGTGCGACGCCTGCACACCGGTGTCGACCACCGCGACCGTGACGGCGTTGCCGGTCGACGTCGTCCAGGCCGTTTCCGCCTCGAGCGTGGTCAGCGCCCACTGCCGGGACCGCAGCGCGTCGTTGGTGGCCGCGGCCGAGACCGTGGTGTCGGTCAGGTGCACCACGGCGTCGACCCCGACCGAGACGGTCGCCGCGTCGCGCTGGGCCGCCGCCACTGCCTCCGTCGCCGGTGCGCGGCCGGTCACCGCCACCGTGCTGACGCTCGGCCGCCCGTCGACCGTACGGACGCTGACGATGCGGACGGGCTGGTGCGCGCGGATGCCCGCGACGATGCGGGCCGGGTCGGCCGTGACGCTCGCGGTCTTCGTGGCCCAACGATGGACCGATCCGCTCGCGCCGGTGACCGTGCTGCCGGTGCCGGTGCCGGTGCCGGTGCCGGTGCCGGTGCCGGTGCCGGTCGCGGCGGTGGTGCCCGCGGCGGTGGTACCGGCCGTGCCCGCGGCCCCCTGGAGGGTGGGGGAGACCGCGGTGGCCGGGGTGATCGTCGTCACGGTGGAGCCGGTGCCGGTGCCGGAGGCGACCGCGAGGGAGGGACCCGCGGCCAGGAGGGTGGCCCCGGCGACCGTGCCGGCGACCAGGGTCAGTCCGGCGACCCCGGCGGTGAACCGCGCGCTGCGGGGAGAGTTCAGGCGTATGCGGCGGTTCGGTCCGGGCACGGATCGGCTCCTCGATGACGACTGCTGACCCACGTCCGAGTGGGCTTCGTTCGTCAGTCGACGCAGGTCGGAGCGGTCTGAGCCGTGCGCGCGGGCTGCGCCGGAGCCGGAACCGGAGTGCTACCGGCCCGCACCCGACGCAGTGGCACCGGCCACCCCCGCCGTAGCGGTCGCCCCGGGGGCGCGCCGGGATGGCAGCATGGGCGGGTACGGAAGCACCGGGTGGTCAGGCAGCGGAGGGGAGGCTGGGGTCGTGCCCGAGACGTCAGACGTGGCGGCGGAACCCGCGGTCTCCGAACCCGCGGTGACCGCGCGGGTCCTCACCGTGCCCAACGCGCTGAGCGCGCTGCGCCTGCTGGGCGTGCCGGTGTTCATCTACCTCGTGCTCGTGCTGCACGCCGACCTGCTGGCCCTGCTGGTACTGGTGGTCAGCGGTTTCTCGGACTGGCTCGACGGCGCGCTGGCCCGGGCCTGGGGCCAGGTCAGTCGCATCGGGCAGCTGCTCGACCCGCTCGCCGACCGGCTCTACGTGTTCACCACGGTCCTCACGTTCGCGATCCGCGACATCATCCCGTGGTGGCTGGCGCTGGCCCTGATCGTCCGTGACGGCGTGCTCTGGATCGCGCTGCTCGTGCTGCGCCGCTACGGCTACGAGGCGCTGCCGGTGCACTACGTGGGCAAGGCCGCGACGTTCAACCTGCTCTACGCGTTCCCGCTGCTGCTGCTCGGCGGTCAGGACGGGATCGTCGGCACGGTGTCGATGCCGATCGGCTGGGCGTTCGCGATCTGGGGTGTCGGGCTCTACTGGTGGGCCGCGGTGCTCTACGTCTTCCAGACCGGTCAGCTCGTCCGGCTCGCGCGGCGCGACCCGGCGGAGGCCGCCGGGTGACGACGCCACCCAGGGAGCCCGAAAGCGGCTTCCGCCTGTTCGGCAAGGGAGCGCCGCCGTCGCCAGGGCTGACGATGCTGGCCGACCTGATGAACAACCACCTCGACCCCGGGTACGCGGCGGCCGCGCGGCGCCGGGAGATCGGGGAACCGCCCTCGGGGCTGGCCACCCGTACCCGCGGGGTGCTCACCGTGGCCTGCGCGGCCGCGATCGGCATCATCCTGGCCATCGCCTACCGGGAGACCGTCGCCACCGCGCCCGCGGCCGCGGTGACCAGGGACGCGCTGAGCGCCGAGATCCGCCGCGCCCAGAACCACACCGACGACCTGCAGCGGACCGCCGACAAGCGTCGCGAACAGGTCGCGGCCGCGCAGGACTCCGCGGTCTCCGACAGCTCGTCGGGCCGGGCGCTGACCCGCCGGGTCCGGGACGCCGAAGCGCTGACCGGGCTCGGGCCGGTGAAGGGGCCCGGCATCGTCCTGCAGGTGTCCGACGGCGACCCGCCGCGCGACCCGGTGACCGGCGCCACCGTCGGGGACGCCGAGGCGTACCTGGTGCAGGACGGCGACCTGCAGCGGCTCACGAACGCGATCTGGGCGGCCGGTGCGGAGGCGGTCGCGGTCGACGGTCAGCGGCTGACCGCGCTCTCGGCCATCCGGTCGGCCGGATCCGCCGTGCTGGTCGACTTCCGGCCGGTCGACAACCCCTACACGATCACCGCGATCGGCAACTCCGACGACCTGTACCGGCAGCTGCTGCGTGCTCCCGCGGTGCGGCGGTTCCAGACGTACGTCAAGGACTACAAGATGGGCTTCGAGCTGCGGCGCGACGACTCGCTGCGGCTTCCGGCCGGTCCGGAGCCGGAGCTGCGGGTGGCCGGGCCACCGAAGCCCTCGGCGTCCGGCGCGCCCGGTGCGAGCCCGTCGACGTCCACCGGGGCAGCGGCGTCCACCCCGCCGCCGGGAGAATCGCCGCCGGGAGAATCGCCTTCGCCGTCCGTCACTCCTGGGCCGGCTCCCTCGTCCTCGTCTTCCTCCGGAGGTGCCGATTGATCCCCGCACTGGCACTGATCGTGGGCATCGTGGTCGGGCTCGTGTTCAAACCGGCGGTGCCCACCGGGCTCGAGCCGTACCTGCCGATCGCCGTGGTGGCCGCGCTGGACGCGGTGTTCGGCGGCATCCGCGCCCGGCTGGACGGGATCTTCGACGACAAGGTGTTCGTCGTCTCGTTCGTCTCCAACGTGCTCGTCGCGGCGCTGATCGTGTACCTCGGTGACAAGCTCGGCGTGGGCGGTCAGCTCTCGACCGGCGTCGTCGTGGTGCTGGGGGTCCGCATCTTCGGGAACGTGGCGGCGATCCGGCGTCACATCTTCAGGGCATGACCGGGCCGAGCGACCTGCCTCGCCAGCGCGAGCAGGACCCGGACGGCCTGGCCGAACCGGACGAGGCCGTGACCGAAGCGATCACGCTCCCGGTCGCGTCCCCCAGCGGTGCAGAACCGGCGGCCGAGCCGCAGACCGGGCGGACGACGACCGGTACCGACGTCGTGCCCGCGCCGGTGCCGGATCCGCCGGCCGGGGGGTCGACGCCGGCGCACCGGGACCCGGCCGAGACCTCGCGGCGGCAGTGGTGGATGAAGGCCGCAGCGGTCGCACTGTGCGCGCTGCTCGGGCTGAGCCTGGCCGCCCAGCTGCGCCGCAACCAGCAGAACGGCGAGCTGTCGGGCGCGCGCCAGGAGGACCTCGTCCGCATTCTCGACGAGCTCGACAGCCGCGAGCAGCGGCTGCAGATCGAGATCAACGACCTGGAGAAACGGCGGGAAGCCCTCACCACCGAGGCCGAGGGCTCCCAGACCGCGCAGCGAGACCTGGAGGAGAGGGCGACCGAGCTCGGCATTCTGGCCGGCACCGCACCGGCCGAGGGCGACGGCCTGCGGCTGGTCTTCCGCGGCGGCAGCCGACCGTTGCGCGCCGACGTGCTCCTCGACGCGGTCGAGGAGCTGCGCGGCGCCGGGGCCGAGGCGATGCAGATCTCCGGCAGCAGCGGCGGCACGGTGCGGATCATCGCGTCCACCGCGTTCCTCGATCTCGACGACGACCTGCTGGTCGGCGACAAGCGTCTGTCCGGGCCGTACACGCTGCTCGCGATCGGCGAGCCGCAGACGATGCGGGCCGCGCTCGTGATACCCGGTGGTGTCGTCGACTCGGTCGAGGACGCCACCGGTACGGTGCAGATCACCACACCGGATCCGGTCTCCGTGAGTGCGACGCTCTCGCCGGCGCCGCCGCGGTACGCCGAGCCGGTGGATTGACGTCAAGACACTGAAAGGACCGTCGTGATCCCCGACGATCTGCGGTACACGGCCGAGCACGAATGGATCCGCGCGACCAGCGGGAGCACCGTCCGGATCGGCATCACCGACTACGCCCAGGATTCGCTCGGCGACATCGTCTTCGTGCAACTCCCCGACGTCGGCGCCACGATCACGTCCGGCGAGACCGTCGGCGAGGTCGAGTCGACGAAGAGCGTGTCCGACGTGTACGCGCCGGTGACCGGCACCGTGACCGCGAAGAACGAGGCGCTGGACGACCAGCCCGAGCTCGTCAACGGCGAGCCGTACGGCGGCGGCTGGATGCTCGAGGTCGAGCTCGGCGACCCGGCCGTCCTCGACAGCCTGCTCAGCCCGGACGAGTATCGCGAGCTGACCGAGAAGGAATGACCTGCCAGGCGGCTGCTCAGCTGCTTGCACTAGGCTTCGTTGGTCGAACACCGGTCGCGAGGCGGGTGGTCGTCCCCTCGCTGTGACCTGGTCTGCCAGACTGGGCCGCAGTTCTGCGACAAAGACTTCAGCCTGGGAGGCGATCGAACTTGAAGGGTGCCCCTCCAGCATCCGCTCCGCTGTGCCCGCGGGCCCTAGACGCCGGAGGTGTGCGGTGAGCCGTCATTCCGAGGACGATCAGCAGCAGGTGGACGTCACCTCGACGATGATCCTGGGCGCGATCGACGACGTCGTCGAGGCGTCGGACGCCGGCGGTGGCAGCGACCCCGAGGGCACCCGCATCGCGGAGAGTCTCCCGCCCGGTTCGGCGCTGCTCGTCGTCCGGCGTGGCCCGAACGCGGGTAGCCGGTTCCTGCTGGACAGCGACGTGACCACGGCCGGTCGTCACCCGGAGAGCGACATCTTCCTGGACGACGTGACGGTGTCCCGGCGGCACGCGGAGTTCCGCCGCGAGGGCGGTGTCTTCGTCGTGCGTGACGTCGGCAGTCTGAACGGCACGTACGTCAACCGTGAGCGGGTCGAGTCGGCCACGCTCGCCAACGGCGACGAGGTCCAGGTCGGCAAGTTCCGGCTGGTCTTCCTCTCCGGGCCCCGCCGGGCCTCGGAGGGGGTGGCGTAGTGACGGCGTCCGGGAGCGCCCGGGCCTTTTTGAGCATCGGCGAGGTTCTCGCCCAGCTCCGGCCGGAGTTCCCGGACACCACGATCTCCAAGCTCCGGTTCCTCGAGTCCGAAGGACTCGTGGAGCCGGAGCGCACGCCGGCCGGGTACCGCAAGTACTCGTCCGAGGACGTCGCCCGGTTGCGGTACGTCCTGGCCGCGCAGCGGGATCAGTACCTTCCGCTGCGCGTGATCCGGGAGCACCTCCAGTCGATGGGCGGGGGCGCTCCCAGCGAGAACGAGAACAACCGTGCGCTGGTGGCTGCCGAGTCGCTACCGACGGCGGGCGATTTCTCCCGACTTGAGCTTGATGTCCGGCTATCCCGGTCCGAACTGCTGGACCGGACCGGCATCACCGACGCCCAGCTCAAGCAGATCGAGAACTACGGGTTGATCACGGCCCGCGGAGCCGGCTGGTACGACGCCGACGGGCTGGCGATCGCCGAGACGGTGGCGCGGATGGCCGAATTCGGGCTGGAACCACGTCACCTCCGCGGCTACAAGACCTCAGCCGACCGCGAGGTGGGCCTGTTCGAGCAGGTCGTCGCACCGGTGGCGCGGCAGCGCGGCCCGGAGGCGAAAGCCAGGGCGGAAGAGACCGTCCGTGAGCTCGCCGCGCTGTCGCTGCGTTTGCACACGGCGCTGGTCCAGGCCCGCCTCCGGGGGCCGCTCGGAGGCTGACCGATCGGCACCGGTCGACGGGCCGGGCACAGACGGGACGTGTACGTTCGACAGGGACAAGCCGGGTCCGGAATCGCGTGCCGGATGCGGTGGTGGGAACGGCCAGAGGGCTGGGTGAGGAACGGGTGAAGGAGCTCAACGTCGTCGGTGTGCGGGTCGAGCTACCGAACAACCAGCCGATCGTCCTGCTCAAGGAGGTCGCGGGTGATCGTTACCTGCCGATCTGGATCGGGCCGGTCGAGGCGACCGCCATCGCGTTCGAGCAGCAAGGGGTTCGGCCTACCCGGCCGCTGACCCACGATCTCCTGAGGGACGTCCTGGGTGCGCTGGAGGCGCCACTGCGCAAGGTCGAGATCGTCGAGCTGCGCGACAACGTCTTCTACGCGGAGCTGGTGATCGGAGACGGGGTGCGGGTGAGTTCGCGGCCGTCGGACGCGATCGCGCTGGCGCTGCGGGTCGGCGTCACGATCACGTGCGCGGAGGCGGTGCTCGAAGAAGCCGGCATCATCATTCCGGACGAGCAGGAAGACGAGGTCGCGAAGTTCCGCGAGTTCCTCGACACGATCTCGCCGGAAGACTTCGCCGGCTCCTGAGCCGCCGTGCCGGGCCGCCGAGGGCGGCCCGGAGGGCTCCTGAGCCCGTGTAAGAGAAATATGGGTTCGTGCACAAGGCTGGTGGAGTATTCCGCGCATTATGCCCTGTTTCGAGGTACTGTAATCCGCTGAGCGGGGCCGGAAGGTCGCGACACGCCGTCGTCGGACGTTGACCGGTGTTCACCGCCCTCCTACCGTCAGGTCTCGGGGGCACAGTGGATCGGCACACGCGCGGAGGTCAGCGGTGGTCAAGCGCGACGGTACGGCCGGCCAGGCCGGGCTCCCGGTGACGGCGCCGGTCGCGCCCTACCCGTTCGAGCCCGCGCCCTCGTACGAGGGGCAGGGTGTGTTGTTCGAGCCGGAACCCAGCAGTAGCGGTCCGGACGAGAACGTCGGGTATCGCGGTCCGACCGCCTGTCACGTGGCCGGCATCACCTACCGGCAGCTCGATTACTGGGCCCGCACCGGGCTGGTCGAGCCGACCATCCGCGGCGCGCAGGGCTCGGGCAGCCAGCGCCTGTACTCGTTCCGCGACATCCTCGTCCTCAAGATCGTCAAGCGTCTGCTCGACGCCGGGGTCTCGCTGCAGAACATCCGGCTGGCGGTCGACCAGCTCCGTGCGCGGGGCGTGGAAGACCTGGCCCGGATCACCCTGCTCTCGGACGGGACGACCGTGTACGAGTGCACGTCGCCGGAAGAAGTTGTGGATCTGCTGCAGGGCGGCCAGGGCGTGTTCGGCATCGCGGTCGGCGGGGCGTTCCGGGAGATCGAGGGCTCGCTCGCGAAACTGCCCGGAGAGCGCGCCAACGGCTCCCCGGCCCCGGCGACCCGCTCCACGGACGACGACGAACTCTCCAAACGCCGAGCCCGCCGCACCGGGTAGGTGGGCGGCCCGCTCAGGGCGGCGCTGCCGAGCGGGCGCGACGACTTGAGTATCGGTGCGTACGCGGCGTCGCCGCGCCGGATCGGCAGCGCCGCCCTGAGCGCGCTCCAGGTTCAGACTTGAGGGCTTCAGGTTGAGACTTGCGGGCTCGGGTGCGGGCTTGCAATTGGCGGGAAATGTTTCGGGGTCTTCGGGCTGGTAAGTTTTGGGGTACGTCAGTACCCGTGCGGGAGAGTTCCTGGGCAGCCAGCCCCAGGGCGCCGAAGGAGCAACCTCCCCGGAACCTCTCAGGCTCAAGGACCGTGCGGTGGGCGTGTCGGTACGCCCGGACGACTCTGGAAAGCAGGCGCGATGCCGCGCCTCACCGACGGTGCAAGCCCGTGCCCCGGCACGGGTGAAGCTCTCAGGTATCGATGACAGAGGGGGAGACCGGTTTTCGCCGTGTTCCCACACCCCCGGAGCTCCTGATGACCGACCGCCCCTCGCTCGCTGCCCTGAGCGCGGCGAGTCCGTTCACCCGCCGTCACATCGGCCCGTCCTCGTCGGACGAGCGCACGATGCTCGACGCGATCGGGCAGCCGTCCGTCTCGGCGCTCCTCGCCGCGGCGATCCCGGCCTCGATCCGGCTGGACGAAGGCCTCGACCTGCCGGCCGCCGTCTCGGAACCGGAGGCGACCGCCGCGCTGCGCACGCTGGCCGCCCGCAACCGGCCGATGACCCAGATGATCGGCCTCGGCTACTCCGACACGATCACCCCGCCGGTGATCCGTCGCAACATCCTGGAGAGCCCGGCCTGGTACACGGCCTACACGCCCTACCAGCCGGAGATCTCCCAGGGCCGGCTCGAGGCGCTGCTCAATTTCCAGACCGTCGTCAGCGACCTGACCGGCCTGCCGGTCTCCGGCGCCTCCTTGCTGGACGAGGCGACCGCGGCCGCCGAGGCGATGACGCTGGCGCGCCGGTCGGCCAAGAAGGTGCGCGCGGACACGTTCGTCGTCGACCCGGACGTGCACCCGCAGACGCTGGCCGTGCTGCGGACGCGCGCGGAGCCGCTCGGCATCCGGCTGATCGTGTCGTCCGAGCTCCCGGACGAACCGTTCTTCGGACTGCTGGTGCAGTACCCGGGCAGCTCCGGTGAGTTGCGGGATCCGTCGGCGCTGATCTCGTCCGCGCATGCGCGGGGTGCGTTGGTCGCGGTCGCGGCTGACCTGCTGGGGTTGTGTCTGCTCAAGTCGCCGGGGTCGCTGGGGGCGGACATCGCGGTGGGCTCGGCGCAGCGGTTCGGGGTGCCGCTCGGGTTCGGTGGGCCGCACGCCGGTTACCTGGCGGTCTCCACCGGTCTGGCGCGGTCGCTGCCGGGGCGCCTGGTCGGCGTGTCGCGGGACGCGGCCGGAGCGCCCGCCTACCGGCTCGCCTTGCAGACCCGGGAGCAGCACATCCGCCGGGAGAAGGCGACCAGCAACATCTGCACCGCCCAGGTGCTGCTCGCGGTGATGGCGGGCGCCTACGCGGTCTGGCACGGCCCGGAAGGACTGCGCCAGATCGCGCTGCGCACCCACCGGATGGCGGCGGTGCTGGCCGCGGGGCTGGGAAAGGCCGTCTCCACCGAGACGTTCTTCGACACGGTGCGGATCTCGGTTCCCGGCCGCGCGGACGACGTGCTGGCCACGGCCGCCTCCGCGGGAGTGAACCTGCTCCGGGTGGACGACGACACGGTGGGCGTCGCGTGTGACGAGACCACGACCGTCGAACACCTGCGAGCGGTCTGGACGGCGGTCGGCCTGGACGCGGCCACGCTGGACGTGCCGGCGCTGGACGTCGCCACCGGAGACGCGATTCCGGCCTCGCTGGTGCGGACCGACGAATTCCTGTCGCACCCGGTCTTTTCCGAGCACCGGTCCGAGACCGCGATGCTGCGCTACCTGCGACGGCTGTCCGATCGCGACTACGCGTTGGACCGGGGCATGATCCCGCTCGGCTCGTGCACGATGAAACTCAACGCGACCACCGAGATGGAGCCGGTCAGCTGGCCGGAGTTCGCGAACATCCACCCGTTCGCGCCGGCCTCGCAGACGGCCGGGTACGCGTCGCTCATCGGAGACCTCGAGCGGTGGCTGGCCGAGGTGACCGGGTACGACGCGGTCTCGCTGCAGCCGAACGCCGGGTCGCAGGGTGAGTTCGCGGGGCTGCTGGCGATCCGGTCGTACCACCGCGACCGCGGAGAGGCCCACCGGGACGTGTGCCTGATCCCGTCGTCGGCGCACGGCACGAACGCGGCCAGCGCGGTGATGGCCGGGCTGCGGGTAGCGGTCGTGGCGTGCGACGCCGACGGGAACGTGGACCTCGACGACCTGCGCGCGCAGGTCGCCGCTCACGCGTCCGACCTCGCCGCGTTGATGGTGACCTACCCGTCGACCCACGGGGTGTACGAGGAGACGATCACCGAGGTCTGCGGCCTGGTGCACGACGCCGGTGGCCAGGTGTACGTGGACGGCGCGAACCTCAACGCGCTGCTCGGGTTCGCGAAACCGGGCAAGTTCGGGGCGGACGTCAGCCACCTGAACCTGCACAAGACGTTCTGCATCCCGCACGGCGGCGGTGGCCCGGGCATCGGCCCGGTCGCGGTGCGCTCGCACCTCGCGCCGTACCTGCCGAACCACCCGTTGCGTCCGGACGCCGGGCCCGCCACCGGGCCGGGACCGGTCTCGGCGGCGCCGTGGGGTTCGGCCGGCATCCTGCCCGTGCCGTGGGTGTATCTGCGACTCATGGGCGCCGAAGGCCTGGCCGCCGCCACCGGAGCGGCCGTGCTCGCGGCGAACTACGTGGCGGTCCGGCTCCGGGAGCACTTCCCGGTGCTGTACTCGGGCGCCGGCGGGCTGGTCGCGCACGAATGCATCCTGGATCTGCGTCCCGTCACCAAGTCGACCGGGGTGACCGTCGACGACGTGGCCAAGCGGCTGATCGACTACGGCTTCCACGCCCCGACGATGTCGTTCCCGGTGGCCGGGACGCTGATGGTGGAGCCGACCGAGTCGGAGGATCTGGCCGAGCTCGACCGCTTCTGCGACGCGATGATCGCGATCCGGGCCGAGATCGCGGCGGTGGCCGACGGAACCTGGCCGCGCGAAGACAACCCGCTCGCGAACGCCCCGCACACCGCGGCGATGGTCACGGGGGAGTGGGATCACCCGTACGACCGGGCGCTGGGGGCGTACCCGGCCGGCCGGACGGAAGACAAGTACTGGCCGCCGGTCCGCCGCATCGACGGCGCGTACGGCGACCGCAACCTGGTGTGCAGCTGCCCGGCCCCGGAGGCCTTCGCCGAGGTGTGACCGGTCCGGTCGCGCGGTGGTGGCCGGCCCTTCGGTGCGAGAGCACCGGAGAGCCGGCCCTCAGCCGCCTGCGTAGCCGACAACCCTCGGTCGGGTCGTGGTCCAATCGTCGGGGCGCGGGGCGCGGGGCGCGGGGCGCGGGGCGCGGGGCGCGGGGCGCGGGGCGCGGGGCGCGGGGCGCGGGGCGCGGGGCGCGGGGCGCGGGGCGCGGCGCGCGGCGCGCAGGGGGCGGCCCTCGCCTTTTGGGGCGTGCGGCGCGGGGCACGTGGCGCCATCGCCTCTCGAGGCGTGCGAGGTGGGCGCCCCAGGCACGCCCGGGCCTGGCGTGTTGGGGGATACGGTCGGATCAGTTGCTACTCGGCGAACGCACGCGATGGCGGCGAGCCATGGGCGGCGAAGCCGCGGCACAGCACGGCGCCAACGCGCAGCGGGGCGCGACCGCGCGGGGCGGCCCGGCGTGTGTGAGGGTGGCCTGGCGAGTCGGGCCGGCCCAGCGCTTAGCGGGGGTCCTGGGTGCGGCCTGGGGCGACCCGGGTCACGGGCAGAGCCGCGGGCAGGTACCCGGTGCGTGGGGCCGTGGGCAAGAACCTCGTCGGCCGAGGCCCCGGGCGGGAACCCGTCAGGCGGGCACCCGGGGTCGGGCGGGGCCGGCGTTACGCGGCGGCGTGGGCCGGCTCGGGACGGCAGGGGTCGACGCAGCGGCCGTCGGGCAGGAGTTCGCCGGTGTCTTCGAAGACGATGACGCCGTTGCAGAGCAGGCTCCAGCCCTGGACGGGGTGGGCTGCGAGGATCGTCGCGGCATCCCGGTCAGGGGCTTCGAAGGAAGGGCACTGCGGCTGATGCGGGCACATCGAAGGGTCTCCGGTCAAAGTGAACTGTTGCGTTGCCATATCGATCTATCCAGGTTTTTCGGTGTTGCGGGTGTTACGGGGTGGCTCGACGGCGAACCTGTGTTCTCGCTCACATCATGGTCCCTCATCGCAACCCCAACCATCACCCGGTTGGGCTGAGTTGTGGGCAACGAAATGAAAACGGTTGGGTTGCTGCCCGGTGGTTGGGATTGTCGCGAGCGAAACAGACTGGAATGGCGGATATCCGACGGTGGAGATCCCGCAGAGTTGATCGAAGCCGCGCTGGAGGCCGCCGGCCTGCCCTCGCGATCGCTCTGTGATCCGCATCATTCCGATGCCTCTAACGATGCCATGCCGGATGAGGTAACGCGGGGGAGGAACACCCCATTCCAGAAGGTAGGTCTTGCGCCCCGTTCCGAGGAGCCGGGTACCGCCCGAACGGTGGGGGCATCGCTGTTCATCTCGGCCGCGGCGGGCGCCGCGATGATCGGCGCACCGGTCGGCCCGCCCAGTCCGGCCCCCGAGATCCCCGACGTCGTCGTCGTGTTCCACGAAGCCGCACCCGCGCCGGCCGGACCGCGGGCTCCGGCCGGCTGGAGCCTGGGGCCGTGGGTGTCGTCCTGGCGTCCGGGTGAGCACCGCGCGGCCGTCGAGGCGGCCCGCGAGGCGATCGCCCGGGGTGACGTGTACCAGGTGAACATCGTCGGGCACGCGTCCTCACCGTATCTCGGCGATCCGGACGCCGCGCTGGCCGCGGTGGCGGCCCTGCCCGGCGCGACCTGGGGCGGCCGGATCCGCGGCGAGGGCTGGGCGCTGGCCACCGGCTCGCCCGAATGCCTGGTGAGCGTCACGGACGGCCGGGTGGTCACGCGTCCGATCAAGGGCACGGCGCCCCGGACGCGAGCCGGGCACGCGGCGCTCCTGGCGTCGCCGAAGGAGCGGGCCGAGCACGTCATGATCGTCGATCTGGCCCGCAACGACCTGGGACGGATCGCGACGACCGGCTCGGTGCGGGTCGACGAGCTGTTCGCGGTGCGGCCGTGGTGCGAGCTCTGGCAGGCCGAATCCACGGTCAGCGCGACGCTGCGCCCGGACGTGGGCGTCGCGGAGCTGCTCCGGGCGGTCTGCCCCGGCGCGTCGGTCACCGGAGCACCGAAACGGGCCGCGCTCGACGTCCTGACCGCCCTGGAGCCGGTCGGACGCGGGCCGGCCATGGGCGCGCTGGGCTACGTCTCCGCGCGCGGCATCGAGCTGGGCCTGACGATCCGCACGGTGGCCGCCGTCGGTGACGACCGGACCGGCACGCTGCACCTCTGGGCCGGCGGCGGCATCACCTGGTCGAGCGTCGCCGACGACGAGGTGGCCGAAGCCGTGGCCAAGGCGGCGCCGCTGGATGCGGCGCTGCGGGGCACGGCTGCCTCCACCACGGGTAACCCGCCCACGGTGGTCGTTGCTCAGCGTAAATAAATGCAGTTATTTCGGAGGGGACTCACCGAGGATCGTGGCGAGCCACAGGCGTTCGAGGTCGTCGGCGTCCTTGGCCTTGTAGGACCTTCCGCCGGTCGCGGTGGAGATCTGGGAGAGCTCCTTCTCGTCGACGCCGTCGCCGAGGCCGAGCGTGATCACCTGGACCGGCCGGTCGGGCTTGGCCAAGCCGCGTAACTGGCTCAGCAGGGACGCCCGGCTGATGCCGTTGTCGTCCTGGTTGCGTCCGTCGGTGAGCACGACGACGAGGTTGAGCTGGCGGGGCTGCCAGTGCTGCTGCATGTACTTGTAGGCGGCGAGCACGGTGTCGTACAGCCCGGTGTTGCCGCCCGGAGTCAGGCCCAGCACCTTCTGGATGCCGACCTCGCGCCAGGGTTTGCCGGTCTTCGGGTCGGTCGATCCGGCCCGGGTCAGCGGCAGCACCTGCCGCCAGTCCTGGCTGCCGACCAGGTTGGTGGAGAACTGCCAGAGGCCGACGTGCGAGTCGTCGGCGAACAGGGAGATCGCCTTGATCGCGGCTTCCTGGACGACTTGCATCCGGGACTTGTCGCCGAGCTTCTCGACCATCGAGCCGGACGTGTCGACGACCGCGAGGAACGTCGTCGTGCGCTCGAGTGCGGACCAGTAGACGACCGTGCGGTCGACCGTCGAGGCCGAGCCGACGGTACGGGCGACCGCGCCGACCTGGTCGGAGAAGCCCAGCTCACCGAGGGTGCCACCGGCGTATCGGGTGGAGCGGTCGGCGGTGCGGAACCCGGCCCGGCCGTAGGCCTCCCTGGCTTTGCTGGTCTGCAGGTGGGCGAGGAACGCACCGGCGGCCTTCCGGCGGAACGAGTCGACCCAGCTGGCCTTGAGCACGGTGTACGGGTAGTCGGCGAACACCGTGCCCTCACCCGGGTAGATCGGGACGAGCTTCACCGGTGGCTTCGCCTGGTTGAACGCGACGATGTCGTGCTCGAGCGCGGGGAACGCGCTGACCGTCTTGAGTGCGGCGCCCTGGCTGGGTGCCTTCGCGAGCTCGGAGAACCAGCCGTCGCTGTCGGGCTTGCGGTCGGAGACCGTCCGCGCGAACACGAGTAGCGCCTTCGCCTCGTCCAGCGAGATCTTGTCGTCGGCGTTGCGGTCGGAGATCGGGATCAGGCTGAGCAGCCCGGCGGTCGACGTGGTCGGTTCGGCCATGCCTAGCTTCACCGCGCCCCAGTCGGCGTGGCCGTAGTTCTTCCAGGTCTTGTCGAGGAAGTGCATGCCGATGAAGTCGCCCCAGGAGATCTGCTTGGCGGGCCAGCCGAGCGCCTCGGCCATCGGGCGCGGCATCGCCATCACGGCCGGCGAGCTCGCCACGCTGGTGTGGTCTCCGGAGAGCATCGGCGCGACGTTCTCGCGGCGGGCCGCGGAGAGGAGCCAGGTGGTCGAGTCGGGCATCCAGACGTCGGGGCGGGTCACGTCGCCGCCGGACCTCTCCCAGTCCGGGCTCAGCGCGCCGGCGACGTCGCGCGACTCCTCGGCGGTGACGACGATCTTCGTGCAGCGACCGTCGACCTCGGGCTTCCCGTCCTGCCAGGACGCGGCCAGCGATCGGACGACGTTCACCTGGTCGGGGGAGGTCACGACCGAGAGCGTGGTCGGCGATCCGTCGCAGCCGGCTCCGGCAGCGAAGACGTAACCGGCGGTCACACCGGTGAAGACCAGTACCGCGACGACGGTGGCGGCGATCCAGGGCGGCAGGCGTCGTGATCGGCGGCGTGGCGCCTGTGCGGCGGCGTCGGCCGCGAACTCTTCCCGGCGCGTCGCCTGGCGGCGACGTTGCCGACCGGTAGCCATTGAGCGTTCCTCCGGGTCGCCTCGCGCCGGGCCGCGGAGTGGGCGTCCCGGGCTCCCCGGCGGAGTCTACGCATCGGTAGCTTTACTGGCAGTGGGCATGGGGATAACACTGAGAAGACTTCGTTCCGCAATTCTTCCGTAACGCATTGTCGAAAAAGCGGGCGTTTGCGCAGGGGTCCGGTCACGCGGAGATCACAGTTTTCGGGACCAGCGGGGGTAATGGCTCAATAGCGGGCGCAGATACCGCGAACTTCTGCGACTCCGGGTTATCGCCGGTTAATCTTCCGGCGTGATCGCGGAACGGGGTGGTGCGATGAGTGCTGCTCGGGTAGCCCGAGCCATTCTCGCTGCGGGCCTCGGGCTGGCCACCGTGGTGGGGTGCGGCAATTCCGGGGATTCGTCCGGTTCGAAGGTCGAACCGTCGGCGACGCCCTCGACCGCCAAAGTGACTCCTCCCGGCGAAGTACCGGAGGCGAAGCAGCGAGACCGGGACGGCGCCGCGGCGTTCACCGAGTACTGGTTCGCGACGTTGAGCTACGCGATCCAGACCGGCAACGTCGACCAGTTGCAGAAAGCCAGCTCGGACGCCTGCTCGGCCTGCCGGCAGGCGATCGGCGTGATCCAGGACAACTACAACGACGGCGGCTCGCTCCAGGGCGGCCTGTACACGATCCGGGACGCGAACACCTACGAGGACTTCGCCCAGGACGTGATGTCGGTGGCCGTCTCCTACGACCGCAGCCCGCGTCAGGGCTCCAGCCCGCTGGGCGTCCCGCGGGGGCGGCTGGACGGCAAGAGCTTCGCCGACTGCGACGTGCGCGTGCAGTGGACCTCCACCGGCTGGAAGGTCCGTGGCATCGACTCGGCCGATCAGATCATCTAGGCACGGGCGCGCCCGGAGGCGGTGACTACACCGTCTTCGCTTCGACGTAGCCGAACGTGATCTCCACCCGCCGGTTGCGGGCGCGTCCGCCGGCGGTCGTGTTCTCCGCCACCGGGTGGGTCTCTCCCACGCTCCGGACGACGCTCCGCGCGGTCCGGCCCGTCGTCAGGTAGACGCAGACGGCTCGCGCCCGCTCCTCGGCGACGCGCCGGTTGGCGTCCGCGTCCCCGGCGTCGTCGGTGCCGCCGGTGCAGGTCACGGTCGTGACGCCGAGCATCCGCCCCCGCAGCGCGTTGAGGTAGGGCAGTGCGGCGTCGGGGACGCCCTGCTGCCCGGCGGTGTAGAGGACCGGGTGCGGGGCGTTCACCGTGCTCGCGACGAGGATCGTGGTGGCGTCCGCCCCGACGGGTTCGCTCTTGCCGGGCACCCACATCCGGGTCGTGATCCCGGCGTCGATCCCCCCGGGACGCCCGGCGAGCGTGCGTCCGCGCGGGGTGAGGGTGACGTCCACGACCCGGGTGCCGGGTACCGGGTTGGCGGATTCCGCGGTGCCGGTGCCGAGCGCGACGTTCTCGTCGCCGACGACGGCATCGAGCGTGACCGTGCACTTGCGGACCGGGATCGGGCCGGCGGTGCAGCCGATCCGGGCGGTGCCGTCGTCGGCGATCGTCCGCTTCGCGGCCCGGACCGTCGGGATCGGACGCGCGGAGACGGTCGGCGACCAGGTGCCGCGGATGCGCTGGTCGGCGGCGTCGGTGATCTGGAAGTGCACCGGGCGGACCGCGCCCCAGAAGATGCCCCGCGGGGCGAACAGGATCCGGCCGGTGGACGGGTCGATCGAGTACGTGCCCTGGTTGCGGCTGCTCACGAACGTGACCGGCTCGTCGGTCTTGTCGAGGAGCGTCACCCAGCCGCCGCGCGGGATCGGCAGCACGACCGACTGCTCGCCGGGCGCGTCGGTCCTCAGCGCGGTGTCCGGGGTCGTGACGTGCAGGCGGCGGCGGAGCGAGCCGCCGTCCGGTGCGGTACCGGTGAGCGCGACCGTGTGCCGGCCCGTCGTCAGGGTGGCCGGGAGCGTGACGGTCAGCGTGACGTTGCCGCGGTCGTCGGCGGTGCCGGTGCCGAGCCGGGTGGCGGTGACGCGGGGGTCGAGCAGTGCGTCGGCGGTGGTGTTCGGGCCGTAACCGGCGCCGAGGAGCGTCAGCTGCTGGCCGGGGAGTGCGAGCCCGATGGCGCCGAGGGTGGTGTCGAGCGCGTCGGGCACGGTCGCCGCGGTGGGAGCGGCCGGGGCGGTGGGAGCGGCCGGGGCGGCCGCCGGATCCGCCCTGACCGGACTCGTCCCGACCGGATCCACCGCGAGGAGCGCCGTGCAGGCCAGGACGAGCAGGCGCACTCTCGGCCGGGCTCGGGTCATGATTCGTCCCTCTCGGTCGCCGAACGGGACAAAAGTAACGCATCGGGCACGATCGGCGCACTGCGCGGCGCGCCTGAGGACGAATGTTCCAGACCGGAAACTGACCGGATGTCCGGACGAAATGCCGTTTCGGCACCGTGGTCCTCGGCAGCGCAATCCCGGTTGTCGCCGGTGCGGCGGCGGCAACCGGGGCGCGCCGACCCGGGAGGATCTCGCCGCCACGGGGCGCCGGCGGCGAGGTCCTCCTACGTTTCGGCCGGTGGCTCGTCCGGCCTCAGCCGGCCCGGGACGCGGGGGAGCGGCTGGTAGCCCGGCTCGCCGGCCAGGTTCACGTTGCAGTCCTGTACCGCGCGGTCGTGCGACCGGCGGATCCCGTTGGGACGCAACGGCATCCCCGGCGGACGCCGCAGGCCCGACCCGTCGTGGTTGCCGCGGATCGACACCCACAGCGCCTTCGACCGCGGGGCCATCGTCACGAGGGCCGGTCGGACCTCGAGCCAGTCGCGCAGCGCGGCCTGGGTCGCGTGGGTGAGGCGGGCGGTGCGCGGCTCCGGTGACGGCCCCGACCGCGGTGCCGCCGGACGCCAGGTCAGCGTTCCGGCCGCGAGGTCGACGTCGGCCAGCGTCAGTGCCGCCATCTCGCCGGTGCGGAGGCCGAGTTCGCGGGTCACCGCGGCCATCGCGGCGGCCCGCACCGCACCGGCCGAGCGAGTCCGGTCGGCGCGGGTCGCGAGGTGGCCCAGCGCCATGCTCGCCGGGACGGCGTCCACCCTGGTGAGCGGCGCGGGGCGGGGGATCTCGTCGGGAACCGGGTCGGGGAGGCTCAGGTGCCGCGCGAGGATGCGCAGGCAACTGCGCCGGACGCTGCGGGTCGCGTTTCCGGACGGGCGGCCAGCCTCGCCCCGGCGGCGGAGTTGTCCGGCGTCCGCCGCGGCGAGGAACGGGCCGACGAGCGCGGGGTCGAACCAGCCCGCGAGCGTCCGGGGTGGACGACGGCCGGGGTCCTGGCCGACGAACAGCGTCAACTCGCCCGCGAGCCACCGCAGCTGCCGCAGCCGGGCCGGGCTCCGCCCGATCGCGGCCGCGGCCACGAGAGCGTCCAATGTGGCGATCGTCGAGTCCGGCACCGTCCTAAAATAACAAGCCCAGACACGTTCTGACGACGCCGACGCGCCGAACGAATGGATCCCCGACCTGTATTCCCGATAAGTCCGATCTGTGTTCGGCGGGCGGTCCCCGCGCCCGTCACCGCGTATTCTCGCGAGTTATCTGACCGATTTGCGGGTTTCCGACGGCAGGGCGCGGTGGCCGCGAGGAGTCGAAGGGCCCGCATGTCGACCTCCCCCGCCCGCGGTGGCTGCGAGGAAGCCTGGCGCGCCGGTTCGGACGCGTTCACGTCCGCGCTGGTCGACAGCCTGGAAGCCGGGGTCGCGGCCTACGACGACGCCGGGCGCCTGGTGCTGGCCAACCCCTCCCTGCGGGCGCTCTACCAGTGGCCGGCCGAGGACGCCGATCTCGACCTGCTCGACCGCCTGATCCGGGAGAGCCTCACCTACCCGGACGGCACCGGGATGCCCGCGGTGGACCGTCCGATGGACCGCGCGCTCCGCGGCGAGTCGGTGGAGCGCGTCGAGGTCCGGATCGCGGTGCCCGAGGGTCTCCCGCGCCACGCCGAGGCGACCGCCCACCCGATCCGCACGCCGGACGGCCGGACGCTCGGCGCGGTGACCGCGTTCCGGGACATCACGGTCCGGCTGCGCGCCGAGCGGTTCCGCGAGTGCGAGCTCCGGGTGGCCCGTGCGCTGGCCGGGGCGACCTCGGTCGCCGACGTCGCCTCGGCGCTGGTCCGGGCGGTCGCGAGCGCGATGGGCTGGCCGCACACCCAGCTGTGGCTGGTCGACGAGGTCGCCGACGTGATGCGCCTGGCCGCGCACTGGGATGCTGCCGGCCGCTCGCTCGACTCGATCACCCCGCCGACCGTCGCCCGCGGCTGGGGCGTCGGCGGCATCGTCTGGGACACCGGAGAGCCGATGTGGATCCCGGATATCCTGCGCACCGACCGAGTGCCGACCAGCGACTTCCCGGACCGCGCGCGCCGGCTCGCCGCCGACGGCGTCCGGGCAGTGGTGTGCGTGCCGGTGCGGGACGGCCGCGCGGTGCTCGGCGTGCTGACGGCCATCGCCGATCACCGCGAGGACGACGGCGAGCGGGTCGTGCTGCAGCTGAGCTCGATCGCCAATCAGGTCGGCCACTTCCTGTCCCGGCTGCGCGCCGACGAGCTCGCCCGCGAGCTGGCCCGGACGAAGGAGGACTTCTACACGCTGGTCGGGCAGGAGCTGCGTACTCCGCTCGCGTCGATCGTCCGGATGGTGGAAGCGCGCGCCACCCGCGACCCCGGCCTGCGGGAGATCGGCCGCGACGCGGCCGCGGTCGGCGCGGTCCTCGACGACCTGCTCGACCTGACCGCCCTCGAGGGCGGAAGCGGTGGCCTGGCGGTGCGGACCGTGGACCTCGCGGCCCTGGTGTCGGCCGTGGTCGAGGACCTCGCCCGGACTTCCGGCGTGATGCTGCACACCGGCCTGCCGACCCACCTGCTCGTTCAGGGGGACGCCCGGAGGCTCCGGCACGTCGTCGACACGGTGCTGGGCAACGCGGTGCAGTTCACGCCGACCGGCGGGAACGTGTACGTGGGCCTGCGGGACGATCCGGGTGTCGCGGAGCTCACAGTCGTCGATTCCGGGATCGGAGTGCCGCCGGACGAGCGGCGGCGGGTCCGGCGGAGCGCTGCCGGTGCCGACGCGCCCGAACGGCACATTCCCGATGACGCGGTGGGGCTGAGCCTCACCCGCGCGGTCGTCCGCGCGCACGGCGGTGAAATCGATGTCACGTACGGTGATCACTCCGGTATGACGGTGGTCGTGCGGCTTCCCGTCGGTGGCCCGACCGGCGGAGCTGGGTGACAATCGGAGACGGGTCAAGCAGTCGGCCGTTCGCACCGGACGTACCGACTGAGGAGAACCTAGGGTGGACGAAAATCCCGTGCAGTGGGTGCGCTCGGACCGCTTGCTCCTGGTCTGGCTGCGCGGCGCGGTTGATCCGGCGGTGACCGGCCTGCTGAATCAGGTCGTCGCGACGTCGGCGCGGTGTGATCGAGTGGTGCTGGACCTGACCGGAGTGACGTTCTTCGGGGCGACCGGGCTGAACTTCGTGTCCGGGCTGGCCGCGCGGGTGTCGGCCCCGATCGTGGTCAGCGGGTTGCCGGAGTTCGTCCGCACGGTGCTGACGCGGACCGGGATGGATGCGCTGGTGTCGCTGCCGGTCCGCTGAGTCCGGTGGCCGATGATTTCTGGAAACGTTGACGGGGGTTGGCAGGGTTCTGGGTCAGGGTGCTCCCATGACAGTTGATCTCACTGGCACGGTGGCCCTGGTAGCGGGTGGCACACGCGGCGCGAGCCGCGCGATCGCGGTGGAACTGGGGAGGGCCGGGGCCTTCGTCTACGTGACCGGCCGGTCGTCGGCGGGCCGCCGTTCGGAGGTGGATCGGCCCGAGACGATCGAAGAGACCGTCGGGTTGATCGAGGCCGCCGGTGGCTCCGGCGTCGCGGTCCGCGTCGACCACCTCGAGGCGGACGAGGTGCGCACGCTCGCCGAACGGGTGGACGCCGGGCACGGCCGTCTCGACGTGCTGGTCGACGGGCTCTGGGGCGGCGACCCGCATCTGCAGTGGGGCAAGCCGGTGTGGGAGCACGATCTCGGCGCGAGCCTGCGGATGCTCCACCTGGGCATCGACGCGCACGTGATCACCAGCCACTTCCTGCTGCCGCTGGTGACGCGTCGGCCGGGCGGGCTCGTCGTCGAGATGACCGACGGCACCGAGGAGTACAACCAGCAGTTCCGGAAAGGCACCGCGCTGGCGTTCTACCTGGCCAAGTACGCGTCGCACGGGATGGCCAAGGCCGAGGCGTTCGAGCTGGCCGAACACGGCGTCACCGCGGTGGCGTTCACTCCCGGCTGGCTGCGGTCGGAGGCGATGCTCGACGCGTTCGGCGTCCGCGAGGAGAACTGGCGGGACGCGCTGGCGAAGGTGCCGCACTTCGTCATCTCCGAGTCGCCGACGTACGTCGGGCGCACGGTCGCGGCGCTGGCCGCCGACCCCGACCGGGCGCGGTTCTCGGGCCAGACGCTCGACAGCGGCTCGCTCGCGCAGCAGTACGGCGTCGTCGACGTGGACGGCAGCCGGCCGGACGCGTGGCGGTACCTGGTCGAGGTCGAGCAGGCCGGTAAACCCGCCGACGCGACCGGCTACCGGTGACGCTCCACCATCTGTCGTGCGGCCTCGGCGAAGAGGGCGCGCACGGCGGGTGGCGAGACGACCTCGACCTCGGGGCCGAATCCCAGGAGCTGCCCGGCGGCGATCTCCGGTGATTCCAGCGCGAGCGTGACTTCGCGCCAGCCTTCGGCGTCCGGAGGTGCCGCGGTGCGCAGCGCGTCCCGAGTGACGTCCAGATCGAGCATCTTGGGGAGGCCACGGAAGGCACGGGGGCCGAGCCGCACCCGCACGTCGATGCGCCGGAGCGAGCGCTCGAAGCGCGCGGACGACTGCTGCCACCAGGCGGCGAGGTCGAACCCCGGGGGTCGTTCGAAGATCTCGTCGAGCTCCTCGGCGGCGGCGATGCGGCCGACGCGGTAGGTCCGCAGTGCTGTCCCGACGTTCGCGACCAGGTACCAGACACCGGCTTTGAGGACGAGGCCGAGCGGGTCGGCGGTGCGCTCGACGATCGACTCGTTGCGCTGGTACTTCACCCGGAGGCGGTGCTGGTTCCAGACCGCGCGGGCGACGGTCGCGAGGTGATCGGTGTCGTCGGCGACCCGGAACCAGTCGGGGGCGTCCAGGTGGAAACGGTGCGCCACGACCTGGGCCTGGTCGCGGAGCTCGGCCGGAAGGGTGGCGGCGACCTTGGCGTGCGCGGCCGAGACCGCGGTGCCGAGGCCGAGTTCGGCCAGCGCGCGCGGGACGCCCATCGCGAACAGGGCGACGGCCTCCCGGGACGTGAGGCCGTCGAGCTGGGAGCGCCAACCCTCGACGAGACGGACGCCGCCGTGGCGGCCGGTCTCGGTCCAGAGCGGCACCCCGGCCTCGCGGAGGGCGGCCAGGTCGCGGTGCAGCGTGCGTTCGGAGACGCCGAGTTCGCCGGCCAGCTCGGGGACGGTGGCTGCCGTCCGGCGCTGCAGAACGAAGAGGAGGGCCACCAGCCGTTCCGCGCGCATCCAGGTCTCCCTCGGCTGTTAGGTTAGGCGTGCCTAAGTAGATCGATCGGGGAGGGGACGGTCGTGACGGTCGTCGTGGCGGCGTCGGTGGTCGCGGTGCAGACGGTGAGCCCGAGCGTCGTGCGGATCACGTTAGGTGGTCTCGGGGGCGTGTGCTGCAACGGGTTCGATCAGCGCATGAAGCTTCTGTTCGCACGCGATGGCGACCTGGTGCTGCCGTCGCGCGAGGACTGGTGGGGCTCGTACCGGGCTCTGCCCGACGACGTGCGGCCGGTGATGCGGACGTTCACGATCCGCTCCCAGGATCCGGGCACCGGGCGCCTGGACGTCGAGTTCGCGCTGCACGGCGTGGCCGGGCCGGCGTCCGCCTGGGCTTCGAGGGCGCAGGTGGGCAGCACGGTCGGCGTGATCGCGGCGGCCGTGCCCGACGCGGCCAGGGCCGCGACCGCCTACGAGCCGGGCGGCGCCGACTGGCAGTTGCTGGTGGGGGACGACACCGCGCTGCCGGCGATCGCGGCGATCCTGGAGACGCTGCCGGCGTCGGCGGTGGCGCGGGTGATCGTGCGGGTCCCGACACCGGCCGACGTCCGGGTGCTGCCGACTCCGGGCCGGGACGTGTCGGTGACCTGGCTGACCGGGCCGGCGTCGCTCGCCCCGGCCGTGGCGGCGTTGGACCTGCCGGACGGCGTTCCCTACGCCTGGGTCGCCGGGGAGGCGGCGGACGTGCGCGACGTGCGGCGCCACCTGGTCGGCGAGCGGGGCTGGACGGCGAAGCAGCACTACTTCGGCGGGTACTGGCGGGCCGGGGTGTCGGAGGACGCGGCGTGAGCCCGTTCGGCCGGCCGGTGACCACCGTGGAGGAGCTCCGCGGTTTCGTCGAGGAACCGCATCCGCACATGAAGTACAAGATCATTCCGGTGATCGACGAGGAGACCGGGCGCTTCCTGTCGGCGTCGACGTACTTCCTGCTGGCCACCGTGGGGTCCGACGGCCGGGTGGACGTATCGCCCCGCGGCGAGCGAGCCGGCGGCGTGCGGGTGCTGGACGAGCGGCACCTCGCGTTCGGTGATCGGCCCGGCAACCGGCGGATCGACAGCTTCCGGAACATCGTCGAGCGGCCGAACGTCGGGATGCTGTTCCTGGTGCCGGGCGCGCGCGAGACCGTGCGGGTCAACGGGCGGGCGACGATCGTCCGGGAGGCGCCGTGGCTCGCGGAGCTGCCGGAGACCGGGGCGGTGCTCGCCGACGATCGCGGGAAGTCGCCGATGCTCGGCACCGTGGTGGAGGTGGAGGAACTGTTCCTGCACTGCGGGCAGGCGCCGGTGCGGGGTGGCCTGTGGAGGCCCGGCAGTTGGCCCGAGCCCGAGGCGCTTCCGAGTGTGAAGGAACTCTTCTCCAGCCAGTCCGCCTACTGGGACGACCCCCTGCCGGGCGTAGAACGCCGCTATCCCGCGGAGCGTGAGGTCCACAGGCCGGCGGGTTGTCCACAGGCGGCACCGGTCGCCGGGCGACGGCGCGGTGGATGAACCAGCCTGACCAGCATGGAGTCTCTGCCCGAGGTGATCGCGTACCAGCGTGGACTGGTGCTCCGGAGTCAGGCCCTGGCGACGGGGCTGACCGACGCGGCGATCGATTGGCGCATCTCCCGGGGGACATGGCGCCGGGCTCTGCCGGGGCTGGTGGCCACGTTCACGGGTGAACCGACCCCGGAGCAGTGGCTGACCGGCGCCTGCCTTTACGGCGGGCGCGACTCCCAGGTGACCGGCACGGCGGCGTTGCGGTGGCACGGGGCGCGCTACGTGCCGGCCGACGCCCTGACCTCGGTCTTGATCCCGGCGGAGCGTCGGCGTGCGTCCTGCGGCTTCGTGCGGATCATCCGTACCACCCGCCTTGATCCGCACGCTCTGGTGCGAAACGGCTTGACGGTGTGCAGCGTCGCGCGGGCGGCGGCGGACGCGGCGCGGGCCGGGCATGCGGTCGGAGACACCCGAGCGCTTTTGGCCGATCTCGTCCAGCGGGGGTTGACGAGCATCGAACGGCTCGAGACCGAGCTGACCTCGGGGCCGGTGCGCGGCAGCGCGGTGCTTCGGCGGGTGCTTTCGGAGCTGCGTGACGGCAGCGCACGTTGATGCGTCACAACGTGCTCGCCGCTCACGGCGTACTGACACTGCACTTCACACCACGTGAAGTCCGGGCCGAACCCGGCCGGGTCCTGGCCCAGATCGAGCAGACGTGCGCGGCGCGTGCGCGAGGGTTCCGCGGCGTGCGCGTGGATCACGCGGGCGGCATGGATGGAGATTTGCTCATGCCCAGGCACGGAAAACGGTTCATCCACGACGCGGGCTGAGCGTGCGAGGGAAGGGCGTGGTGTGACATGAGTGATTGACGGGAATCTGTCCAATCACGAGCGGGGGTGGGTTGGTCCGCGCTAGGAAGGATCTCGGTTACCGAACGTCGCCGACTTTCCTTACCCAGAACCACCGATTTTGACCAGAATTGCCGATGAAGGGTCCGCATGCGCCCGCTGTCCGCATTAGCTCTGTCCGCCGTCACTGTGGGCGCCATCGTGTTCGTGGGAGCCGCTCCCGCGCAGGCGATCGCCAACGGCTGGCCGGTTCCGGAGGGCAAATACCGGTTCTCGGCGAAGCTGACGATGACCGGCATCCCGAAGCCCGACGGCACCACTCGCAACAGCGGCTGCTCCGGCGCCCTCGTCTCGAGCCAGTGGATCCTCACCGCCGGTCACTGCTTCCACGACGTCAACGGCACCAGGGTCAGCGGCCCGGTGCCCTACGACACCACGGTCACGCTGGGTCGCGTCGAGGCCGACGGTCCGGGCGGGGTCGACGTGAAGGCCACCGAGGTCCAGCAGTCGCCGGTCAACGACATCGCGCTGGCCAAGCTCGCACACCCGGTCAGGCGCATCAAGCCGATCGGCATCGCCGAATCCGTTCCGCAGGTCGGCGAGAAGCTGCGCCTGACCGGCTGGGGCGCGCTCGACGGCACCAGCGGGACGCCCGCCGAGCACCTGCAGACCGGCCTGTTCTCGGTCGGCAGCGTCGCCGCCACCACGATCGGCGTCATCGGCAAGGCTCCGTCGCCGAGCACGAGCGCGTGCCTGTTCGACTCGGGTGCGCCCTACTTCCGCGAGTCGCGCAAGGGCCCGGAGGTCGTCTCGACCGAGAGCACCGGCCCCGACTGCCCGCACTTCGTCGAGGAGACGACCGCCCGGGTGGACGTGGCCGCGGACTGGATCCACGACACGATCGGCTGAACCACCCCGCAGCGGCCGTTGGCACCCGGCCGCTGCGGCCAGGGCGTTCCCCCCGAGCGGATCAGGGCGCGCAGGTGTTCCGGTAGGCGATGCCGGGAGCGTACGACGCCCACACGTCCGCCGGTAACCCACCGCCCGCGCGGCGGCAGGCGTCGGTGAGGAGAGCGACCGCCGTCACCGGGGGCGTGGCCGGGGCCGCGTCCCAGCGGACGACGGTGCCGTCGGACGCGGCGCTGAGCAGGGTCGCCGACTTCTGGTCGAACGCGACGTCGCGGACGGTCCCCTTCTGCACGGCTGCCGACGTCACGAGCGCCCGGCTCGACGGGTTCCACGTCGTCACGGCACCGCCGGAGCCGCCGCCGGCCAGGTGCCGGCCGTCCGGCGACCAGGCGACGACCTCGAACCGCACCCCGTCGGGGCCCCGGACCACGACCGGAGCGCCCGGCGCCGACGTCGACACGTCGACCAGCCGGACGGCGCCACCGGCCACCACCGCCAGCTGCCGCCCGTCCGGGCTGAAGGCCAGGTCGGCGACGCCGTCGAGCCCGTCGATCGTCGCGACTTGCTGCGCCTGGGCCGGGTCGGCGACGTTCCAGAGGCGGACGGTCCCGCTCCGGGCGTAGGCGAGCAGGTCGCGCCGCGGGCTGAACGCCAGCGCGGTCACCGGCTCCGCGCCGCCGCCGAACACGTCACCGATCGCGGTCGGCGACGCCGGCTTCGACACGTCCCACAGCTGGACCTGCCCTTGCGACCCGCCGGTCGCGAGCGTCCGGCCGTCGGGTGCGAACCCGAGCGCGGTCACGCCGGAGAAGGACAACGTCCCGGCCGTCGCCGAGGACACCCAGAGCTGCACGCCGTCGGGCCCGCCGAGCGCGGCCGTCTTCCCGTCCGCCGTCCGGCTCATCTTCGACGCGGTGGACGCCTGCCGGAAGCGCCGCTGGGGCTCGCCGTCGAGGCTCCACTCCGACACCGCCCGGTCGGACGTGCGGATCAGCACCGATGGCCCGTCCGGATCCAGCACGGCACCGACCAGCGGCTGGGTCTGGGTGGCGCCCCGGAACGTCGTGGTGCGCACGGTGTCGGTCAGCGCCTGCTGGGTACCGGCGCCGGGATCGAGGTACTGCGCCGCGACGCCGAGTTGCAGCGCGCGCCGCGGGTCGGTGGCACGCAGCCGGACGGCGTCCCGGAGCATCGCCTGCGCGACGGCCGTGTGCAGGTCGGCGTCGGCGCGGCGGTGGTCGGCGGCCGCGCCGCGGCCGGACCCGAACGCGACGGTCGTGAGCACCAGGGCCAGCACCAGCAGCACCGACAGCGCCAGGATCGACGACACCGCGGTTCGCCGCGCCCGCCGGTGCTGATCGACGTCCGCGGAAAGCAGTTCGCGTTTCGACGTCCCCAGGATCGTGGCGGTGAGCGTGGCCGCCTCGGAGCGGAAGTCCGGATCGTGGACCGACAGGTCCTCGCGGCCGACCGCCCAGCGCAGGTCGGCGTACGGCGGCGGCGTGCGGTAGCGGCCGGCGAGGGCGCGCGGGAGGCAGTCGGTACGGGACCAGTCGAAGTCGTCGCGGCCCCAGTGGATCTCGCCGTCGACGAGGACGAGGAGCAGCCGGTCGGTGCCGAACTTGCTCAGCCAGAAGCCGACCTCGCGCTCTACCCAGCGGGAGCGTGCGGCCTTCCGCGAGGCCAGCAGGATCAGGTAGCGGGAGCGGTCGAGCTCGGCGAACAGGTCCGACCGGAGCGAGCCGCTGGGCTCGGTGTCGGTGGTGTCGCGGTACACCGACAGCGCGCTGCGCCGCCACCAGGGCTTCCCGATCGTGCGGATCGCCTGCTGGAGCGTCGACGCGACGCTGTTGCCGTCGGACCACGCGTAGGTGAGGAACGCGTCGTGCGCCGCCATCGGTCACCGACCTTGCTCGTTGCTGCCGCCCGGTTCGGCCGAGTGGCCTCACCGTAGCGGGCCAGAACGCTAACCGATCCGCCTACGGGCGGGTAGCCGAACGGCCGGTGGTTTCCGCTGCCCACCGGGCCGCGGCGGTGCGGTTGGGGACGTCGAGCTTCATCAGGATGGCCGAGACGTGATGGCTGACGGTCTTGGGCGTGATGAACAGGGTCGCGGCGATGTCGGCGTTGCTCAGGCCGTCACGGACCAGGTCGAGGACCTCGCGTTCCCGCTGGGTCAGCCCCTGGGGGTGGGCGCGGGTGGCGGTCCGCGGACCGGCCGGGATCGTCCGCGCGCCCAGTGCCCGCAGGCGCCGCCGCGCCAGGGGCAGCACGGCGGACGCGTCCAGGTCGGTGAGCAGCGCCAGGGCGTCGCGCAGGTCCGGCTCGTCGGGGGCGTCGAGCAGGGCCAGCGCGGCCTCGTACGGGCATCCGATCGTCAGCCACTCCCGGGCCGACTCGACCGGTTTGCCGTCGAGCAGCAGCCGGTCGGGAGAGGTGATCTCGCCCCGCGGCGGACGCGGGGAGCCGGCCCGCCTCAGCCACACCGCGACCGCACCCCGCCTCCAGACGTCGCTCGTCGCGCAGACGTCGTCGGCGAGCTCGGCCTCCCTGCGGGCCGCGGCCAGGTCCCCGGCCAGCCAGAACGCCTCGGCGCGGGCCAGCCGGGCCGGGATCTGGTGCTGCGGCTCGCCTCCGGCGTCGGCGGACGCGACCGCCTCGTCGAGGTAGGTCCAGGCGTCCGGGTGCCCGCGGCGGGCCAGGATGCCGCCGACCCGAATCACCGAGCACATCCGTCCGCCCGGAGTGCTGCCCACCGTGGTGAGCAGTTGCTCGCTGAGCTCGACGGCCTCCTCCCAGCGGCCGGTGCGGTCGAGGATGTTGGCCCGTTCGCCCCGCAGGCAGGTGGCGTAGGTCGTGACGTCGTGCTCGTCGCAGTAGGCGATGCCGTCGGGAAGATACGTCTCGGCCTCGGCGAACTGCCGCCGGTCGACGTGGAGGCCGCAGAGGTTGGTGTATGCGCGTCCGGCCTGGTCGTGGTGGCCGCCGTCGCGGGCGATCCGCAGCGCCGTGCGCATCATGTCCGTCCACTCCAGACCTTGGCACGCCTGTGCGGCGGCCTGGGTGTTCAGCGCGTCGCTGAGCACGTCGGCGGCGTCGAAGCGGGTCGCGAGCGTCTGGGCACGCCGGGCCAGGCCGACCGCGGCGCCGTAGTCGGAGTGCAGCATGCGCAGGTTGGCGTAGGTGGCGTAGGCCCGCGCGAGGTCCACGCCGGGCCCGAGCGGTTCCAGCGTCGCCACGGCGGCGTCGGCTGCGGCGAACGCGTCGGCGCCGCGGCCGACGTTCCACCGGATCCGCGAGACGCGGCTGAGTGCGCCGCCTACCCGGGCCTGGTCGCCCGCGGTGCGCCAGAGCGTCAGCGCGTGTTCGGCGGCGGCCTCGGCCTCGTGCCAGCGATCGAGCAGCATGAGTTCGTCCGCCAGACGTTCGTGCAGGTCGGCGCGGTCGGGCGCGTCGATTCCGGCGGCGAAGCGCAGCGCGCGTTCGTAGTGCGCGGCCGCCTCCCGGTGGGAGGCCAGCGCCACCGACCGGCGCGCGGCGGCACCGGCGTGACGGACCACGGCCGCCGCGTCGTGGGCACCCTCGGCGTGGAACGCGAGCCGGGCGTCGTCGGTGCTGCCGAACGCCTCGAGCGCGGCCAGCGCGCGCCGGTGGATCGGGCCGCCGCGATGCGGCGGAACCGCCTCGGAGACCGCCCGGCGGGCGATCTCGTGGCGGAAGCGGAGGCCGTCGGTGTCGGCGATCAGCAGCCCGCTGCTCAGGAGTTCGTCGACGGCGGACGGTGAGCAGCCGGTCACCGCCTCCAGGAGGCGCAGCCCGACCCGGGTGCCGGTCAGCGCGGCGACGTCGAGCACGTCACGGGCGCCGGGGCTCAGGCGGGCGGCGCGGGCCAGCACGGCGTCGCGGGCCGACCCCGGCACGTCCGGCGTCGGCGACCGCAGTACTTCGGTGACGTAGAACGGGTTGCCGCCGGTGAGCCGGTGCAACTCGTCGGCCTGGCCCGGCCCGGCCAGTTCGGCGACCGCGTGCACGGACAGTGGCGCCAGCCCGAGGCGCCGGGTGGAGCGCTGCGAGGCCAGGTCACCGAGGACGACCCGCAGCGGCGAGCCGGCGGCCAGCCCGTCGTCCCGGTACGTGGCCAGGATCAACGCGGTGGCGTCGGCGATCCGGCGCCCCAGATAGCGCATCAGGTCGAGCGTGGCGTCGTCGGCCCAGTGCAGGTCTTCGATGACGACGACGTCCAGCACGTCGCGTGCCCGGATCCGGCGCAGCAGGCCGCGGAACAGGTCCTCGCGGTCGGCGCCGGCCCGGCAGAGGTCGGCGAAGTTCCCGCCGAGGGCGTCGGCCAGGTCGAACATTGGGCCCAGCGGGCGGGGCGTGAACAGGCCGTCGCAGGCGCCCCACGACCAGCGTGCGGCGGGCAGGTCGCGGCTCAGCCGTTCGACCAGCGCGGACTTGCCCACGCCGGCCTCGCCGCCGATCAGCACGAGACGGCCCTGGCCGCGGCCGGCCTCGGTCGCGAACTCCCCGAGAGCACGCAGCGGCGACTCCCGCTCCAGTAACGGTGCGGCGTCCGGAGGCACTCGGCACCCACCCCCGAAATGGTCGGTCAGCCGTCTTTTCCAGCGACCTCCCGACGGTACGCCCTGTGCGCGAGCCGGGCCCCGCCCGAGAACTGGCCGGTCGCCAGGATCGCGGCCGCGGCGAGGGCCATCGGGATCATCAGCAGCACGTCGAGAGCCACCGGGCCGAGGCCACCGTTCTCGATCAGCAGGATCTCGCCGCCGACGCCGCAGACCAGGTTCGAGCAGCCGTGCGCGAGGCTGGTGACCCAGACGCTGCCCGAGCGGACGAACAGCCAGCCGAGCAGGATCGCCATCAGCATCGTGTGCAGGCCTCGCCCCAGAAGATCGGCGGGACGACGAACGCGGCGAGCGCGAGCAGGGCCACCGTGGCGTAGCCGGCCGGGTGGGTGCCGGTCAGCGTCACCGCGAGGCCGGTCGCGATCGCCACCAGGATGGCTCCCCAGGCGAGGCCGAACGCGAGCGCTGCGTACCGGAGGACACCCTTCATGCGTCGAGCACACCAGCGCGGACGGACCGGGTCACTCCAGGTAGCCGGAGGTTTCCGGTAGGGCTGGACGTAGATTGGAGCGATGACCCTTGTGGACGAAGTGCGGTCGGCGCTCGGCCCGGATCGGCTGGTCGAAGACCCCGACGTCCAGGTTTCGTACGCGTCCGACGAGGCCGAATGGGCGCCGTTCGGGAAGCCGCTGCTGGTCGTCCGCCCGCGGACGAGCGCGGAGGTGCAGGAGGTCGTGCGGGCCTGCCTGCGCCACCGGGTGCCGCTGGTGCCGCGCGGCGCGGGCACCGGCCTGTCGGGCGGTGCGAACGCGATCGACGGCTGCGTGGTGCTCTCCACCGAGCAGATGACGCGGATCGTCGAGATCAACCCGGTCGAGCGGCTGGCCGTGGTGCAGCCGGGCGTGGTCAACGAGGTGTTGCGGACGGCGTGCGCTGCCGAAGGCCTCTGGTATCCGCCCGACCCGGCCAGCGCGCCGTGGTCGACGATCGGCGGCAACGTGGCGACGAACGCCGGTGGCCTGTGCTGCGTGAAGTACGGCGTGACCAGGGACTACGTGCTGGCGCTGGAGGTCGTCACCGGCACCGGGGAGCTGGTCCGGCTCGGGCGGCGCACCGCGAAGGGTGTCGCCGGGTACGACCTCGCCGGGCTCGTCGTCGGCTCGGAGGGGACGCTCGGCGTCGTCACCGAGGTGACCGTCCGGCTGCGTCCGGCGCGCCCGCCGGAGCGGACGGTCGCCGGGTACTTCGACTCGATCGTCGACGCCGGTGAGGCCGTGCGGGCGGTGGGCGAGGCGGGGGTCGTGCCGTCGGCGCTGGAATTGGTGGACCGGCACTGCCTGGCCGCGGTCGACGCCTGGAAGAACATGGGCCTGTCGGTCGACGCGAACGTCGTGCTGCTCGGCCGGTCGGACGCGCCCGGCCCGGCCGGCGAGGCGGAGGCTGCCACGATGCTCGCCTGCTTCGAGCGGGCCGGAGCGACGTGGGCCGCTCGATCGACCGATGCCGACGAGGCCGAGGCGCTGTTCTCGGCCCGGCGGCTGGCGTATCCGGCGCTGGAGCGGCTCGGGCCGGTGCTGACCGAGGACGTGTGCGTCCCGAAGGCGGCGGTGTCCGAGATGCTGGGGCGCATCGAGGCGGTGGCCGCGCGCAACGACGTCCTGATCGCCAACCTCGCGCACGCCGGGGACGGCAACCTGCACCCGCTGATCATCACGCCGCCCGGTGACCCGGCCGCAAGGCAGCGGGCGGAGGTGGCGTTCGAGCAGATCCTGTCCGACGCGCTGGAGCTGGGCGGAACGGTCACCGGGGAGCACGGCGTGGGGCTGCTGAAGCGCGGTGGACTCTCGCGGGAGCTGTCGCCCGCGGTGCAGGCGATGCACCGGGCGGTGAAAGACGCCCTGGATCCGGAAGGCATCCTCAACCCCGGCAAGGTGTTCCGCTGAGGACGGTGCGCTGCAGAATCGCTGCAACCTGTGCGATGGCGGATCATTCGTGGCGGAGCGGGCTTAACGTGTAGTTGTGGGGGTCACTACGGGGAGCGCCGCGATCGAGTGGGACTGGATCCTGCGCGGGCGCCCGTGGTGCGCGCACGAGCGCGGGGCGGTCGACGTGGGCGACGGCGAGCACCACGCGTGCGCGGAGTGCGGGGCCCAGTGGTGGTACCTGGGCGCACCGCCTCCACCGCGCGGTGAGAGGTATGCGATCGCGGTGATCGGTCAGGAGTTGGTGGTGCCCCGGGAGGGCGAGGTCAGGTCGTAGACGGTGACGCCGCCGACGGTGCTCGAGGTGTAGTTCTCCTCGACCCACTGGGTGATCTCGGACGACGTCCCCGAGCTGGCGGAGCCGCCGAAGCCCCTGCCGCCGCCGGCGACGAAGTAGTGGATCCGGCCGGCCCGCACGTACTGCTGGAACGCGGCGAGGGTCGGGGTCGGGTCGGTGCCGTTGAAGCCGCCGATGGCCATGACCGGGTCGCCGGTGGCGAGCTGGTAGCCGGAGGCGCTGTTCGAGCCGATCGTGGCCGCTACCCAGGTGTATTTCCCGGCGTCCTGCTTCAGGAGCGCGGTGAGTGCGGCGCTCGGCGTGCTGCCGTTGAGGAGGCTGCCGCCCCCGCGGTTACCGCCGCCCGTCCGCGGGCCGCCGGTTCCCCCCGGCATCTGCGGGGTCCCCTGGCTCCCGGTTCCACCGGGAAACTGCTGCTGCCCGTTGCCCTGCTGTCCGTTGCCCAGCTGACCCGGGCCCTGCCGGCCCGGCATCGTGAAGCCGCCCGGATTGCCGGCTCCTTGGCGTCCGCCGAATCGGGCGCCTGCCGTGCGTCCGCCGAAACCGCCGGAGGCGCCGGCCGGACCGGCACTGGGGATCGCGCCCTCGTGCGACACCGAGGCGGTCTGGACCGCGTACGCGGCCGGCGCCGCGAGCCCCAGCACGACGGCGGCCGCCGCCAGAGCGATCGCGAGCCGGCGCGCCAGACGCGGGGTGAACGCGAGCCCGGCCGCGACGGCGAGCCCGCCGACGAGGACGACCCAGCGGAGCCACGGCTGCCAGTCCGACCGTCCGAGCAGGACGAATCCCCAGACCGCGGTCGCGGCCATCGCCGCCGCGAGCACGGCCCGACCGGCGTCCTCGCCGCGCAGCCGCCAGACCGAGACCGCGCCGATGCCGACGACCGCGCCGATCGCCGGTGCGAGCGCCACCGTGTAGTACGGGTGGATGATGCCCTGCATGTAGCTGAAGACCAGCCCGGTGACGACGAGCCACCCGCCCCAGAGCAGCATCCCGGCCCGCCGGAGATCGGTGCGCGGAGCCCGGGCCGTGACGCTCAGCACGGCCACCAGCAGGATCAACGCCGCCGGGATCAGCCACGACGCCTGGGTACCGAACTCGGAGTTGAACAACCGGTTCCAGCCGGTCTCACCCCACGACCCGGCGCCGCCGCCGCCCGGTGTCACGCTCCCGGCTTCGTCGCCCGACAGCCGGCCCAGGCCGTTGTAGCCGAGTACCAGGTCGAGCACGCTGTTGTTCTGCGACCCACCGATGTACGGACGGCTGCTCGACGGCCAGAGCTCGGCGACCACGACCCACCAGCCCCCGGCGACGATCATCGACGCCAGCGCGATCAGCAATCCGACGATCCGGCGCCGCACCGGCGTGTCGGCCACGACCAGGTACACCAGCCCCAGCACCGGCACGATCACGAGCGCCTGCAGCATCTTGGTGAGGAAACCGAAACCGATCAGCACGCCCGCGAGCGCCAGCCACCAGGTGCTGGTGGCCTCGATCGCCCGCATCGTCGCGTACACCGCTCCGATGAGGAGCAGCACCAGCAGAGCGTCCGGATTGTTGAACCGGAACATCAGCGTGGCGACCGGCGTGAGCGCCAGAACGGCGCCGGCGATCAGACCGGCGACCGGTCCGTACCAACGGCGGACCGCCAGGTACAGGAGGCCGACACCGGCAATGCCCTCAGCGGCCTGGGGGACCAGGATGCTCCAGGCGTTGACGCCGAAGATCCGCGCGGAGATGTCCATGACCCAGAGCGCGGCCGGGGTCTTGTCGACCGTGATGAAGTTCGCCGCGTCGGACGAGCCGAAGAAGAACGCCTTCCAGCTCTGGGTGCCGGCCTGGACCGCGGCCGAGTAGAAGCTGTTCGCCCACCCGGAGGAGCCGAGGTCCCACAGGTAGAGCACGGCGGTGCCGAGCAGCAGCCCGAGCAGCGCCGGCCGGATCCAGCGGGGGTCGTCGGAGCGTCCGCGCCAGACCCGGGCGAACCGACCGGCCGGGGCCGGGGCCTCGTACGTGCGCGGCGGGGGCGTTTCGAGAGCGGTCATCGACGGTTCCTGGGTGGGAGAGACGGTCACTGGACCTTCTTCAGCCGGCGCGGGTGGAAGACCCAGGCCCGGAAGAGAAGGAAGCGGAGCACGGTCGCGGCGAGGTTCGCGCAGATCAGCACGACCAGCTCGACACCCCGGCCGGGCGCGGGCACCACCGCGTGCAGCACCGACAGCGCGCCGGTGGTGAGCACGAGCCCGAGGCCGAAGACCATCAGCCCCTCGAAGTGCTGCCGCCCGCGCTTCGCGCCCCCACGGACGCCGAACGTCAGCCGGCGGTTGGCCGCGGTGTTCGCGATCGCGGTGAGCAGCAGCGCGAGCAGGTTCGCGGTGAACGCGCCGAGCACGCCCCGCAGCAGCACGTACAACACCAGATAGGCGAGCGTGCTGGCGACGCCGATCCCGCCGAACCGGAGCAGCTGCCGCACCAGCCCGGACGGGACGCCGGGCGCCACCTCCGGGGAGTTGCGCCCCAGCGACGCTCGCACGGTGTGCAACGGCAACGCCCCGGTCGCCAGGCCCCGGCCCAGCCGCCACACCCCGCGGAGGTCCGCGACCGCGGTGGCGACGATGTCGACGCGGCTGTCGGGGTCGTCGACCCAGTCGACCGGCACCTCGTGGATACGCAGCCCGGCCCGCTCGGCCAGCACCAGCATCTCGGTGTCGAAGAACCAACCCGTGTCTTCGACCAGCGGGAGCAACCGCGAGGCCACGTCGCGCCGGATCGCCTTGAAGCCGCACTGCGCATCGGAGAACCCGGCCTGCAGCGTGCCGCGCAGGATCAGGTTGTAGCAGCGCGAGATCACCTCGCGCTTGGCACCGCGGACGACCCGCGACCCCTTCGAGAGCCGGGTGCCGATCGCCAGGTCGGAGTGGCCCGAGATCAGCGGCGCGACCAGCGGGAGCAGCGCGGCCAGGTCCGTCGACAGGTCGACGTCCATGTAGGCCAGGATCGGCGCGTCGGAGCCGGTCCAGACGGTCTTCAGCGCCCGGCCGCGGCCTTTCTCGGCCAGGTGGACGGCGGTGAGGCCGGGCAGCTGGCCGGCCAGCCAGTGCGCGATCGCGTAGGTGTTGTCGGTGCTGGCGTTGTCGGCGACCGTGATCCGGAACGGGTAGGGGAACGTCGAGGTCAGGTGGGCGTGCAGCCGCCGTACCGAGGACTCGATGCCCTTCTCCTCGTTGTAGACGGGGATCACGACGTCGAGCACGGCGTTGCCGGCCTCGGCTGCGGCTCGGACGGGATCGAGCAGTTCGGCCGGGGAGTCGTTGTTCTCCCCGTCCAGGGTCGCGGTGGTCATGTGGTTCAGATTCGGGTGGCGACCTGTCGACCCGATGGGACCGGACTGTTAGTTCTCTGTGAAGCGAGTTCTACTATGCTGCTAGTACAACGACAGAAGGAGTGCGCATGCTCGACGCGATCGGACTCGGGAAGCGGTACGGCCGCCGCCGCTGGGGCCTCCGCGATTGCTCGTTCACGGTGCCTGCCGGGCGCGTGGCCGCCCTGGTCGGCGCGAACGGCGCCGGGAAGACGACCCTGCTGCGCCTGGCCGCCGGGCTCGTCCGCCCGACCGAGGGCGAGATCCGCGTCGGCGGCGTCCCCGCTGCGCGGGCGGTGAGCCGCGTCGCCTACGTCGGTCAGGCCAAACCGCTGTACTCCGGCCTCACCGTCGCGGAGACCGTCCGGTTCGGCGTCGCGACCAATCCGGCGTTCGACGCTGCCGGCACGTCCGCGCGCCTGCGCGCTCTGGGCATTCCTCTGGACGTCCGGGTGAGCCGGCTGTCCGGCGGGCAGCGCACCCAGGTCGCGCTCGCGCTGGCGCTGGGCAAGCGGGCCGACGTCGTGCTGCTGGACGAACCGATGGCCGATCTCGATCCGCTGGCCCGGGTCGCGCTGCTCGGCGAGCTGATGGCGACCGTGGAAGAGCGCGGCTGCACGGTGCTGGTGTCCTCGCACGCACTGACCGAGCTCTCGGACGTCTGCGATTCGCTGTTGCTGATGAACGACGGTGCGCTGCAGGTCGTCGGAGCGATCGACGACCTGGTGACCGGCCACCGGGTGCTGGTCGGGCCGGCCGAGGCCTACTCCGGGTCCGCGCGCGTGGGGGCGCACGCGGTGGTCTCGGCGCAGACGACGCTCCGGCAGGCGACGGTGCTGGTCCGGGTGCGGGGCACGGCGTTCGATCCGCGCTGGGCCGTGCACGAGGTGTCGCTCACCGACGTGGTCCTGGGGTACCTGCGCAACCCCGTCGCGGCCGGGGTGGCCGGGGTGGCCGCGTGACCTGGCTGGCGTGGCGGCAGCAGCGGATACCGCTCGTGGCCGCGGCGGTCGTGATCGCGGTGTACGCGACGGCGGCCAACGGGCACCCGCCCTGGGTCGCCCGGCTGCTGGGCGAGGCGAACGACTTCGGTGAACCGGTGTACGTCCTCGCGCTCGGCTTCGGCGCTTGCTGGGCCGCTCCGCTGCTGGCCCGGGAGCAGCAGCTCGGCACGATCGACTTCGCGTACAGCCAGTCGGTCTCCCGTCTGCGCTGGGTGCTGACCCGGACCGCGTCGGTCTTCCTGGTCGCGGCCGCAACGACGCTCGGCGTGGTCGCGGCCGTGCGGTGGCTGTGGACGGTGTCGGTGTACGCGCCGGCTCCGCTGCAGTTCGTGCAGGCTCCCGGCCTGATCGCGGCCGTGCTCCTCGCGGTGGCGATCGGGTTCGGTGCCGGGGCCGTGCTGGGGCGGACCGTCCGGGCGATGGCCGCGACCGTCGCCGGGTTCTTCGTCGTGGTGGTCGGTTCCAACTCCGTGTACCTGACCGCGATGGCCCGAGGCGGGCCGATCTGGGACGAAGCCCGGGCTCAGAAGCTCGACCTGTACCTGGCCGCGGGTCACCTCGTACTCGCGTCGCTCTGCTACGCGGGCGCGGTGGTCTGGATGATTCGAAGGGTGCCGGAAGCATGATCTGGGTGACATGGCGGCAGCAGCGCCGGCTGGTCCTGGCCGGGGCGGCGGTGGTCGCGGGCGTGGCGCTGTCGGCGCTGGTCGAGGTGCACCGGAACGTCAACGACGGCGGCAGCACGACCCGGGCGATCGTGTCGTACCTGCCGGCCGCGCTCGGCGTGTTCTGGGGCGCGCCGCTGCTGGCCCGGCCCCTGCAGGACGGGACGGCCGAGCTGATCTGGGCGCAGCGCCTGCGGTGGCTGTCGGGCGCCGTCGCGGTCGTGGCCGCGGTGACGCTCGCCACCGCCCAGGGCGTGCGGTGGATCCTGCCGGGCGTGCTGGAGGGGTTTTCCCCGGGGTACCGGCACGACGTGGTGTCGGTGGCGGCGCTGGGGTATGCCGTGTTCGCGGTGGCACTCGGGGTGTTCACCGGTGCGGTACTCGGCCGGGTCGAGCCGGCGATGGCGGTGACGCTGCTGGGCTACGCGGCCGTGCGGTTCGGCGGGGGCGTGGTGCGCGAGCGGGTCGTGCCGGAACAACGATGGGAAAGCCTCGGGCCGGTCGAGCTGGGGTGCTACGCCGGGGTGGCCGTGCTCCTCCTCGTCGCCACGTTCGTCGTCGTGGCCCGGCGGGGGATGCGGTGATCGAGTTCCGGCTCGACCGGACGTCCGGCGTCACCACGTACCTGCAGCTCGTCCGGCAGGTGAAGGACGCGCTGCGGCTGGGCGTCCTGGAGGCCGGCGACCAGTTGCCGACCGCCCGCGCGGTGGTCGCCGCGCTCGCGATCAACCCCAACACGGTGCACAAGGCGTACCGGGAGCTCGAACGCGACGGCCTGGTCGAGTCCCGGCCGGGCCAGGGGACGTTCGTCATCCGCTCGCTGGCCTCCCCGGCACTGGACGCGCATCCGGACCTGCGCCGGTCGCTGGTCGGGTGGCTGACCGAGGCGCGCACCGCCGGTCTCGACCGGGACGCGGTGAACGCGCTCTTCACCAGCGCGATGCGGGAGGTGTTCGCCGAACGGGTGGCCTGATCCCTCATGGCCGTTCGGACCCGGTGACCGGTGGCCGTCCGGCTGCTGGGGCCCACGTGCAAGGATTTGGGCGGGCGTCGTCGAGGCCTGTCCGGAGGTCCGGCGCGTAGGGGAGGCAATGGCAGACAGTCGGTCGGTGAAGCGTCTCCCGTGGGTGATCGGCGCGGTGGTCGTGATCTGCGTCGTCGTTGCCGGGCTGGTGATCGCCAACCAGTCGGACGACAGCGGCCCCCGCACCGGCGACGCGGTTACCGACCGTGGCAACGAGAACACGCTGACGGTAGGTCCGCACGGCCAGTACCCGACGATCCAGAAAGCGGTGGACGCCGCCCAGGCCGGTGACACCGTGCGGATCGAGGGCGGGACGTACCACGAGTCCGTCAATATCTCGAAGGGCGGACGCCCGGGCGAGTACCTGACGGTCACCGCCAAAGAGGGCGAGAAGGTCGTTCTCGACGGCGAAGGCACGCTGCCCGACACCTCCGGTGACGAACAGCGCGGGCTGCTCACGTTCGACAAGCAGCAGTACGTGAAGATTTCCGGCCTCACCGTGACCCGGTCCAAGCGGCACGGCATCTACGCCGGTCACTCGAGCCACATCGTGATCAACGACTCCGAGATCTCCTACGCCCAGGACGGCGGCGTGCTGCTCGGCGACGGCTCCGACTACACGGTCACCGGCAACCGCGTCCACCACAACAACGCGGCCGCCGACGATGGCGACATCGAAGCCGCCGCCAACGAGGGCCTGACGCTCTACCGGGCCAAGAATTTCCGGATCTCGGGAAACGTCGTCCACGAGAACTACGAAGAAGGCATCGACGTCAAGAACTCCACCGCCGACGGGACGATCGAGTACAACTCGGTCTACGCCAACAACGGGCCGAACATCTACGTCGACGGCGCCAACGACATCCAGGTCTTCAACAACGACGTGTACGACGCGAAGGGGCCGACGAAGTCCGGCATCGGTCTCGCGGTGGAGTCGGGCGGCAGCGCGCGGGGCGTCCAGATCTTCAACAACCTGCTGCACGGCAATCCCGGCGGGGGCGTCGACTTCTGGATCGGTACGTACACCGACGTGCAGATCTACAACAACACGATCTACCAGAACGGCCGCGCGGCGATCCGGCTGCAGAGCGGCAACGTCAGCAACTCGGTCGCGGTCAACAACATCATCTGGGGCAACCCGCTCAACGACGTCACCGGCATCGCGATGTCCAGCAACCTGACGTCCGACCCGGAGTTCGTCGACCTGAACGCGGGTGACGTCCGGCTGAAGGAGAGCTCACCGGCGATCGACGCCGCGAACGCCGCGAAGGCCCCGAAGTTCGACTTCACCGGCGCGGCGCGGCCGGTCGGCAGCGCACCCGACCTGGGCGCGTACGAGTACGGCGCGAAGTCTCCGTCGGCGTCGCCCAGCGCGGACTGACGCGAGCACCGCAGCCGGCCGACGACTCGGTGCGGGTTCGGAGGGGCGGGAGGCGTCGACGTCGGCGGGGCCGGTGAGCGAAGGGCGGCCGGCGCTGTTCCCGGCTCCGTTCAGCGGGCTCGGAGAGCTTCCACCATCGCCGCGACCAGTTCGGGCGCGGTGATCGCGGTGACGTGGTCGCCGGGGACGGTGGCCTTGGTGGCTCGCGGCAGGATCGCGACGAGTTCGTCGGCGGAGGGGGCGCGCTCGTCGTCGGCGCCGATGGCGACGAGCGTCGGCGTCGGTATGCGGGCTACGACGTCTTCGGGCGTGGTGACCACGGAGTCGAGGGCTCGCACGACAGCGACCTGGTCCTCGCCGCTGGACTCGAGCCACTGAGCCAGGCGCTCCTCCGCGGAGCCGGGTTCGAACGTGCCCTCGACCGCCCGCCGCAGCCGCGCCCCCGCCCCGCCACCGGTGCCGAGTAGCTCCCGGAGGCCCTGTCCGGCGACGATCAGCCGGGCCGGGGTCGCGCCGAGGACCAGCATCCGGAACGCGATCCGGGCACCGAGCGAGTAGCCACCGAGGTCGTAGGCGGAGATTCCCAGGTGCTCGATCAGAGCGAGGCCGTCGTCGGCCAGCACGTCCGGGGGATAGGCGGCCGGGTCGTGTGGCTTCGCGCTGGCGCCGTGGCCGCGGAAGTCGGGCAGGATCACGCGGAACCCCGCGTCGGCCAGCGCGGCGGCCTGGCCGTGGCGCGTCCAGAGCGTGCCGTCGCCGAGCAGGCCGTGCAGCAGGATCAGGGGCCGGCCGGTGCCGACCTCCCGGTAGGCGAGCGTCGCACCGTCGCGGCCGGGGAACGAGGACTCCCGCATGCGCGCAGCGTACGACGGACCCGCCGGGGGCGGGGAGTCGCGGAGGGAGGCGGCCCGGTTGCCGGATCGGGGGCAGGTGTTACGTTGAAACGGAGACAGTCTCCGTTCTGACGATCCGAGGGCACCATGGGCTTCCCGCTATCGATCCTTGACCTCGCGCCCGTCGGCGCCGGCGAGTCGGCGACGAACGCGATCGCCTCGAGCGTCGCGCTGGCCCAGGCGGCGGAGGAGCACGGCTACCAGCGGGTCTGGTACGCCGAGCACCACAACATGCACGCGATCATGTCGTCGGCGACCAGCGTGCTGATCGCGCACATCGGCGCTCACACGAGCCGGATCCGGCTCGGTGCCGGTGGCATCATGCTGCCGAACCACTCTCCGCTGACGATCGCCGAGCAGTTCGGCACGCTCGCGGCGATGTACCCGGGGCGGATCGACCTGGGTCTCGGCCGCGCGCCGGGCTCGGACCAGAACACGATGTACGCGCTGCGACGCGACAACCGGTCGGCGGACGCGTTCCCGCAGGACGTCCAGGAGCTGCAGGGCTACCTGAGCGGCAACACGCGGGTGCCGGGGGTGAACGCGTACCCGGGCAAGGACTCGAACGTTCCGCTCTACATCCTGGGCTCGTCGCTGTTCGGCGCGCAGCTGGCGGCGGCGCTCGGGTTGCCCTACGCGTTCGCGTCGCATTTCGCGCCGCAGGCACTCACCCAGGCGGTCGCGGTGTATCGGCGGGAGTACCGGCCGTCCGAAGAGAACCCGGAGCCGTACGTGATCGCCGGGGTGAACGTGCTGGCCGCCGACACCGCTGCGGACGCGGCCGCGCAGCTCGAGGTCACCCGGCGGATGCGAGCCCGGCTGCTGTTCGGCCGGGGCCGGAACCTCACCGACGCCGAGACCGACGCGTTGATCGCGTCCGGGGCGGGGCAGCAGCTCGACGGGATGATGAAGTACTCCGCGGTGGGCACCCCGTCGGACGTGCGGACGTTCCTGGAGGCGTTCCGGAAGGAAGCCGACGCCGACGAGCTGATCGTGGCGCACCAGGCTCCCGGTACGGAGGGGCGCCTGCGGTCGGTGGCGCTGACGGCCGAGGCGATGGAGCAGGTTCCGGCCTGAGGCGCGGAGTAGCCCGCCCGCGCGCGGTCAAACGCGTGCGCGGGCGGACGCGACGCGACCGGGCTCGTCGCTCGGGAGCGTGAAACGGCGGCGGTAGGACGTGGGCGTGGTGGCGTAGGTGGCGGCGAAGTTCTGGCGGAAAGTCACCGCACTACCGAACCCGCACGCGCGTGCGATGCGATCCACCGACCACGGCGTGGCTTCGAGCAGCCGGCGGGCCTCGTCCAGACGGCGGGCCAGGGCCCAGTCGAGCGTCGCCCCCAGCTGGCCGACGCCACCCGGCTCGGGGATCGGGCGGTCGACGTACTGGGCCTGGCCGCCGTCGCGATGGGGCGCCACGACCAGGTGCCTGGCCACTGTGGAGGCGGCCGCCGAGCCCAGGACCGTCCGCAGGACGTGCAGGCAGGCGTCGATCGACGACGCGGTTCCGGCGGACGTCAGGACGTCGCCGTGGTCGAGGTAGAGCGCGGACGGGTTCACCGAGAGGTCAGGCCGGCGGCGGCCGAGCGACGACGCCGCGGACCAGCGTGACCAGCGGGTCAGGAGCCGGTCGCAGGTCTTCGTGCCAGGACGGCAAGACGAGCAAGCCGGCGCGGGGCACCACCGCGGGTCCGGACACGTCCCCGATCGTGATGCCCTCCGCCGTACGGATCCCCCGGCCGTCGTCGGTCCAGACCGCGATCTCCCACTCCACCTCTCCGAACACCAGCAACGGCGCCGCGAGGTCGTCGTCCAGCACGAGTACCCCGCGGGCGCCCCGGTGTTCGCGGTCGACTCGCCCGGCTGGGCGCTGCACCCCGACGTCGAGAAGCGCGCCACCGCGTCCTGGAAGCGCGTGACGAAGAGCAACTCGAGCGTCTTCGCCGGTACCGACGTCGCCGCCTGGCTGGCGGATCAGCAGGTCGACACGATCACGGTCGTCGGCTACATGATCAACAACTGCGACCTCGCCACCGCGGTGTCGGCGGAGGAACTGGGCCTCAGCACCGAGATCCTGTCCGACGCCACCGGCGCCATCCACCTGTCCAACAGCGCGGGCAGCGTCCCGGCGAAGCTGCTGCACGAGACCCTGCTGACGCTGCTCAACTCCAACTTCGCGGCGGTGACGACCACGGACGCCTGGGCGTCGGCGGTGGAGAACGACACCGAACTGCCCGCGCCCGATCTCGGTGCCTCCGCCACGCAGGGACGCGCGGCGTTCACGAACGGGTGATTGGTCAGCACCCCGCACCCGCCGACGCCCTGTCGGCCAAGGACCACCAGGCCCGATAGGCGGGCCGGGGCGCCGGACCTGGCGGTGCTCCGACCGCACAAACCGGTGAATCAGGCACACTCGGGGCATGGATGATTTCGGCGCAGCGATGCGAGAACTACGGGAGCGCGCGGAACCCGGAGTGCCGGAGACCGGTCGCCGGGTCCGCGGCCTCCGGAGAGAGGAACTCGCCGAGCGGGCCGGTGTCTCGGCCGACTACGTCCGCCGCCTGGAGCAGGGCCGGAGCCACCCCTCGGCGGGCGTCGTGAACGCGATCGCCCGGGCGTTACGCGCCGGACGGGCGGACTACGAGCGGCTCTGCGCTCTCGCGGGCTACGCGCCGTCCGACGGGCAGGTGCCGCACGAGCCGGGCCCGGCCGCGATGCGACTGCTCGAGCGCTTCGGTGACACCCCGGCGTTCCTCTGCGACGCGGCCTGGAACGCCGTCGCGGTCAACGGTGCGTGGCTGGCGCTGGCCCCCGGGGCACCGACCGGCGACGCCCGGGACTGGAACGTCGCCTGGCGCACGTTCACCAGCCCGCTCGGCGGGATCAGCCGCTCCCCGGAGCACGTGGCCGGGTTCCGGGCGCTGCTCGCGTCCCGGCTGCGCAGCGCGTCCCTGCGTTACCGCGCCGACGCGTCGCTGGCCGCGCTCGTCGACGACCTGCGCACCACGAGCCGGACGTTCGACACGCTCTGGCGGACGCCCGGCGCCCCGGTGACGCCGGAGAACCGCGCCGTGTTCGGTGGTGACCTCGCGCTCGACGGCAACCTCCTCGCGGTGCCGGGCGACGATCTGATGGCCGTGGTGCTGACCGCCGCGCCCGGCTCGCCCGACGCGGCCCGCCTGGCCGAGCGCGTCGCGCACGGGTCCCGGACCGCGGTGCGGGTGGGCCAACCCGGCCCAGGCTGACCGGCCGCCGGGCTGAAATGGTGGTGGGCACCGGGTCAACTACTTCGAATTCGAAGCAATGTGGTGAGCGCCACACCGGCAGCCGGAATCGCCGCGGTGTCGCGGCCGGTTGAGGCTGATGTACTTCAAATTCGAAACATCGAGGAGCAACCCATGAAGGCCATCCGGTTCCACGAGTACGGCGACCCCACCGTTCTGCGCTACGAGGACGTCGACGTGCCGGTCCCCGCCGCCGGTCAGGTGCGCCTCCGTGTCGCCGCGACCTCGTTCAACCCGGTCGACGGCAACATCCGCGGCGGCTTCATGCAGGGACCCATCCCGGTGACCCTTCCGCACACCCCGGGTATCGACGTCGCCGGCACGATCGACGCGCTCGGCGAGGGCGTGTCCGGCGTCGAGGTCGGCGACGCGGTGATCGGCTTCCTGCCGATGGTCGCACCCGGCGCCTCCGCGGAGTACGCGATCGCACCGGCCGAGGCCCTGACCGCGGCACCGTCGAGCATTCCGCTGGCCGACGCCGCCGCGCTGCCGATCGTCGGCCTGACGGCCTGGCAGGCGCTCTTCGAGCACGCCAAGGTCACGGCCGGACAGCGCGTCCTGGTCAACGGCGCCGGCGGCGCGGTCGGCGACTACGCCGTCCAGCTGGCCAAGGCCGCGGACGCGTTCGTCGTGGCCACCGCCAGCCCGCGCAGTGCCGGCCGCGTCCGCACGGCCGGTGCGGACGAGGTCATCGACCACACGTCGGAGCCGGTCACGGTCACCGAACCGGTCGACGTGGTACTCAACCTCGCGCCGGTCGACCCGGCCGGGCTCACCGGGCTGCTGGGCCTGATCCGCCCGGGCGGCGTCCTGGTGAACACCACGGTGTGGATGCCCGCCCCGTCCGACGACGAGCGCGGCGTCCGTGGCGTCGACCTCTTCGTGCGCAGCGACGCCGCGCAACTCGCCGACCTGGCCGCCCGGGTCGACGCCGGCACCCTGCGGGTCGCGGTTTCCGAGCGGGTGCCGCTGGCCGAACTCCCGGAGCTGCACGCCCGGGCGGCCACGCTCTCCGGCAAGGTCGTCGTGCTCCCGTAAGGCCGGGCCCCGTGGGCGTGGCACCGTCGTTCCGCCGACAAGCACGGCTGACCGCCGGGCGAGTGGGCACTCCACCCCCATGCACATCGGAACGTCCGGGTGGAGTTACGACCACTGGGACGGCGTCCTCTATCCCCAGGGGACGCCGGCCCGCGATCGGCTGACGCACTACGTCCGCCGATTCTCGACGGTCGAGCTGAACGCGAGCTTCTACCGGTGGCCGAAGGCCACGACGTTCGCGGGATGGCGGCAGCGGCTGCCGGACGGGTTCCTGCTGACGGTGAAGGCACCACGCGGCCTGACGCACGCCAAACGGCTGCGCGAGCCGGAGGCCTGGATCGAGCGGATCGTGGCCGGCGTGCACGAGCTCGGCGATCGCCGCGGGGTCCTGCTGGTGCAGACGCACCCGGCGCAGGTCCGCGACGACGCGCGGCTGGAGTATTTCCTCGGGTGCGTGCCGTCGTGGTTGCGGGTCGCGATGGAGTTCCGGCATCCGAGCTGGCACGAGCCGGCGGTGTTCGGGATTCTGGAGCGTCACGGCGCGGCGTACTGCGTGATGAGCGGCGCCGGGCTGCCCTGCGTCCTGCGGGCGACGGCGCCGTTCGTGTACGTGCGGCTGCACGGCCCGGACGATTCGCACCTGTACGCGGGCTCGTACTCGGACGACGACCTGAGGTGGTGGGCCGAGCGGATGCGGGAGTGGCAGGCGTCCGGACACGAGGTTTTCGCGTACTTCAACAACGACGGGTACGGACACGCGGTCCGCAACGCGGAGACGTTGAAGGCGCTGACGGGCTCGTGACCCTGTTCAGCGCCCCCGGAGGAACGAGACCGCGGACGCGAGCGCCAGATCGGTCAGCGCGGCGTCGTGGCGCGGGCCGACGTCCCGCATGAACGCGTGTTCACCGCCCCGGTAGACGTGCAGCTCCAGGTCGGTCAGGCCGGCCGAGTACAGCTGCGTGATCGTGGCCAGGCGGGCGTCTGCCGGTACGTGCGGATCCCGGGAGCCGAAGACGATCATCAGGCGGCCCCGCACGTCGGCGGCCCGGGCGAGGCTGTCCGCGGTGTCGGCGCCGAGAGCGCCGTTGTGCAGGCCGGTCGGGTAGAAGCAGACGGCTGCCCCGACCCGGTGATCGAAGGCCGCCCGGAACGCGAGGTGCCCACCCAGGCAGAAACCGGTCACGGCGAGCGTGGAAACGTCCGCGCGGGCCGCGAGGTGGTCCAGGACGGCCGCGCGGTCCGCGTCGAACTCCGCGGTCGTCACGGCCGCGGCGCCGGCCAGGCCGGCCTGCTTGCCGGCATCGTCGAACTCCAGCGCCACGCCGGCGAGCGGCCCGTGCGGGTAGATCTCCGGAACGCACACCAGGAACCCCTCAGCGGCCAGCCGACGCGCGGTGCGCAGCGTCGACTCGGTCAGCTGGAAGATGTCGGTGTAGAGCAGTACTCCGGGCCACGGGCCCTCACCGGCGGGCCGGAGGACGGCCGCGTTGATCTCGCCGCCCGGGGCGGGCACGACAGTTCTTTCCTCGATCAGCTTCACGCCGCGAGAGCCTAACGACAACTTCCCACTGGCCGGCCGATCCGCGCCGACCTGCCGACGATCAGGAACCCCACATGCACGAACCCGAGGCCACCACGCTGTTCCTGATGGTCGGGTTGCCCGGCGCTGGCAAGACGACGAGGGCGCGAGAGCTCGCCACGTCGCACCGCGCGCTGCGGCTGACACCGGACGAGTGGCACCTCCCGCTGTTCGGCACGTCGCTGACGGCCGACGGCAAACGCGACGTCCTGGAGGGCAGGCTGATCACCGTGGCGCTGCGCGTCGTGCGACTCGGGACCAGCGTGGTCCTCGACTTCGGGCTCTGGAGCAAAAACGAGCGGTCGGCACTTCGCTGGCTGGCGCGCGACGCCGGCGTGCCGTGCCGGGTGGTGTACCTGGCCGTCGAACCGGGCGTCCAACTCGCCCGCATCTCCCACCGTCAGTCCAGCGCGCCCCACGAGACGTTCCCGATGCCCGAGGCCGACGTCGTCACGTGGCGAACCCGGTTCCAGGTACCCGACGGCGACGAACTCGCGGGCGAAGCGCTTCCCGGCCCGCCGCCCGGGTGGTCGAGCTGGCTCGGGTGGGCGGTCGACCGATGGCCGACGCTCGCTCCGGAGACGACCTGACCGCCGAGGCGATCGCGTCCGGAACCGGCGCCGTCGCCGGCTACGAGGCCACGATGTTCGCTCGCTCCGGGGAACTCGCCGCGAGCGCGAACACCGCGCTCGTCCAGTTCTTCGCCCCGACGTCCCCGGACGCGCCGCACCTTCCGCCGGACCACGCCCGCGAGCACGAGGACTACCGGATCCGGGCGGCCGAGTACCGGCGCCGGCACACCGCGATCTAAGTCGGCTGCAGGCGAAGCACGGCCCGGTCACCCTCGATCGCCTCGATGAAGATGACCTGGTCGTTGATCTGCTGCCGAGAGCCGACGCTGCCGGTCAGAGTGCTGGAGAAACCGCTGGCCGCCGTCTGCGAGAGGGTCACCAGGCCACCGGACACCTGCACGTGCAACGGACCGATGTCGCCGCGGACCCGCAGCACGTCACCGTTCTGCACGATCACCTCGCAGGTGTTGTCCACACAGGCCCCCAGATCGCGTCCGTCGGCCGCGGTGAACGCCGGCTTCGTCGTCGGCACTTCGGTCGGCACCGGCGGACGGGAGCTGGGGGAGACCACCGCGTGAGAGGGAGACGGCCCGGGGTCGTCGGACGAGGAACAGCCGGCGAGCAGGAGGACCGGAATTGCGAAAAGCGCCGGGAATCGTCGCATGGGTCCACGAATCCCAGACCGCGCTATACGAGTGCTACACGTGCTCGCGCCGAGGCCTACTCCCTCCGGCCCGGGCCGGGGAGAACGTCGACGTCCGTGGCGTGCATCGGCTCGCCGCAGTGCGAGCACACCGGTTCGACGTGGGCGATCTCGCCGCAGGCGTGGTGCCGGTAGACCACGGGTGGCCCGGCCTCGCCGGCCGTCCAGCGGTCGCCCCATTTCACGATCACCAGCAGCAGGTCGCAGAGCTCCTGCCCCTTCGTGGTCAGCGTGTACTCATACCGGACCGGCCGGTCGGAGTACGGCCGCCGCTCGAGGACGCCCTGCTCGACCAGCCACCCGAGCCGCTGCGTCAGAACCTTGCGCGAGATCCCGAGGTCGCTCTGGATCTGGTCGAAGCGAGTGATGCCGACGTAGACGTCGCGCAGGATCAGCGGCGACCACGGCTCCCCGATGACGTCCAGCGTCCGGGCGATCGAGCAGGCAGCCAGATCGGCGAACTGCGTGCGTTGCATGTGTGCCAGCATAGCGAACCGGGTTCCTTCAGGGAACTGAGTCTGTTAGCTTGAGTTTCCTGAAGGAACCAACTGCGAGGAGGCAGCCGATGAACCGCCCGCCCGTCGTATCAGCCGAGGAATGGCAGGAGGCGCGCGACGCCCTGCTGGTGAAGGAGAAGGAGCTGACCCACGCGCTCGACCGGCTCGCCGCCGAGCGCCGCCGCCTGCCGATGACCCCGCTGGAAGGCCCCTACGAGTTCACCGCGCCCGACGGCAGCACCGTCGACCTGCCCGGACTCTTCGACGGCAAGCGTCAGCTGGTGATCTACCACTTCATGCGCGAGCCCGGCGATCCGCACGTCTGCGGCGGCTGCAGCACGTTCACCGACAACCTCGCCGAGTTCACCCGCGCACACCTGGGCGCCCGCGACACCCGGCTGATCCTCGTCTCGCGGGCTCCGCAGGACGAGATCGAGCCGCTGCGCAGCCGGATGGGCTGGACCGTGCCGTGGTACTCCAGCTACGGCAGCGCCTTCAGCGACGACCTCGGGCTCGGCGGTATGTTCGGCCTCAGCGTCCTGCTCCGCGACGGCGACGACGTCTTCCGCACGTACTTCACCAGCGGCCGTGGCGTCGACCGGCTCCGCCTCGACTTCAACCTGCTCGATCTGACGCCGTACGGACGTCAGGAAACCTGGGAGGACTCGCCGGACGGCTGGCCCCGGACCCCGACCATGCAGTGGCTTCGGCCGCACGACGAGTACGGGACCAACTGATGATTCCGGACGACGCCGCCCAGCTGGTCGTCGCGATCTCGCTCACCGATCACGCCCAGCCGTACTCGACCGCGATCGTCCGCGGGCACGTGGCGGAGGTCGTCGACGGCGACGACCTCGCGGTCAGCGGTCCGTGATCAGGCGGCTGACCGCGGCGACGAGCCGGGCCCCGGGGAGGCGGCCGTGGCGCACGTCTTCGTACTGGGCGTCCTGGAGCTGGAGCGGCATCGGGGTGGTTCGCAGCATCAGCGGGATCATTTCCTTGCCGGCCTCACTGGCCCGGTGGATCTCGGCGCGGACCCAGCGCGACTGCAGCGCCTCCGGCGTCAGCACGACGAGGAACGCGGTGCAGGCGTCGATACGTCGCTCGATCTCCTGGACCCACGAGGGACCGGTCGTGAGTTCCTGGTCCCACCACACCGGGATGCCGGAGGCCTCGAGGTGCTCGGCGAGGCCGCGGGCGTAGTCGGCATCCGCGCGGGCGTAGCTCAGGAAGACCGGCACGGAGGCCGGTCGCCGCCGCGATCCCGGGGGCGCCGCACGGCGGGCTGACGTCCGTTCGCCGGTCTCGCCCCGGAGGGACGCGGCCTGCAGGCCGGCTCCGAGGGCGACGACCTCGTCGGGAGGGAGGCCCGGGTTCGGTTCCCGGCCGCCGGTCAGTCTCCGGACCAGCCCGGTGATGGCCGGCATGCGGGTCGCACCGCCACTGAGGACGACGTGGTCGAGGTCGGAGACGTCGACCCGGGCCTCCGTGATCGCCTGGTGGAACGGGCCCGCGCAGCGGCCGGGCAGGTTGAACGTCAGCTGTTCGAACTCCGTCCGGCTGATCGGCGACTCCAGGTGCCGGGGCCTTCCGTCCCCGCCCACGCCCATGTAGGGGAGGTCGACCGTCGTGGATCGCTCGGCTGACAGCTCGATCTTGGCGGCCTCGGCCGCCTCGCCGAGGCGCTGCATCGCGATCCGGTCGCGGGTCAGGTTGATGCCGTCGGTTCGCACGAAGTGCCGGGCCAGGTGCTGTACGAGCCGGTCGTGCCAATCGTCACCACCGAAGTCGCGCACCCCCGAGCCGGCCCTCACCGTGGCCACGCCGTCGCCGATCTCCACCACGGTGGCCGCCAGCGATCCGCCGCCGAGATGGAAGACCAGGACCGTTCCTTCCACTCCGTGGGCCAGGGCGGCCGCGGTCGGCTCGTTGACGATGCGCAGCACGTTCAGACCGGCGACCTGCCCGGCCTCCTTGGTGGCCTGACGCTGGTGATCGG
>NZ_JBITDV010000019.1:0-128788 GCF_044454545.1 Cryptosporangium sp. NPDC051539
GGCGTGGTGATGCCATCCTCCCCGCGGCCGGCGCCGGGGTCGGCCCCCGCCGGGAGCGCGGTAGCTTGTTCTCCCCCGCCGCCGCCCCCCCCCCCCCCCCCCGGCCCCCCGCCCCCGGGGACGGTCTACCTCAGCACTTGGACTTGTAGACGGCGTTCGCGCCGTCGCCGTCGATGTTGTCCTTCGTCAGGATCGTGAACCCGGTCTGCACCTTCGGCGTGACCGTTCCGCCGTCGAGCGAGGCCACGGCCGCGTCCACACCGAACTTGCCGATCGCGGCCGGCTGCTGGGCGATCAGCGCCTGCACGGTCCCGGCCCGCAGCGCCGCGACCTGGTTCGGCCCGGCGTCGAACCCGACGACCTGCACCTTGCCGGTTTTCCCGGACTGCTTGATGCCGGTCGCGGTGCCCTCCGCGGAGAACAGGTTCAGCGCGAACACCCCGACGATGTCCGGGTCCTTCTGCAGCGCGGCGCTGATCAGGCTCGACGCGGTGGCCGGGTCGTTGTGCGAGTACTGCACGCCCAGGTACTTGAACTTCGAGTCGCTCTTCACCGCGTCCTCGAAGCCCTTGGCCCGGGCGTCGGTCGTCGAGATACCGGGGTCGACGCCCATCGCCAGCACCTTGCCGCCCTGCGGCGCCAGCTTCTGGATCGCCTCGAACGCGGCCTTGCCGCCGCCGAGGTTGTCCGACGCGATCGCCGACACCGCCACGGACGGGTCGTCGACCGTCGTGTCGACCAGCACGACCTTGACCCCGGCCGCCTTGGCCTGGTTGAGCGGGCCCTGCATCGCGGTGACGTCGGTCGGCGCGACCAGCAGCGCGTCCGGCTTGCCCGCGACGACCGAGTCGACGATCGGCTTCTGCAGCGTCGGGTCGAACTTCGTCGGGCCCTGCGTGTGGACGGTGACGCCGAGCTTCTTCGCCTCCTCCTCGATGCCGCACTGCATCGTGATGTAGAACTCGTCGCCTTGGACGCCCTGCACGAACTGGAGGTCGTAGTTCTTGCTGGCCTTGTCCACCGCGGCCTGGGAGGACGCGGCCGACGCGTTGTCGGACGTGGTGGTCTTGTCCTCGTCGGGCTTGGTCGACGAGCAGCCGGCCACGGCGAGCGCGACGACGCAGGCGACCACGAGGGGGGTTTTCTTCATAGGAAGCGTCCTTGATTCCGGTTAAGGGCGGCTGGTTGGGGGGCGAAGTGGGTCGGACTACCGGTTGCGGAGCAGCACTGACCGCAGAGAAGAGCGTTTGGCGCCGGCACCGCGGGTGGCGGCGCGGCGGCGGCTCTGGTCGAAGTAGACGGCGCCGACCAGAACCGTGCCGACCGCGACGCCCTGCCAGAACGGCTCGACGCCGATGATCACGAACCCGGCCTGGAGGACGGCCGGGATGAACAGCCCGACGACGGTGCCGAAGATCGACCCCTCGCCGCCGAAGATCGAGGTACCGCCGATGACGACGGCGGCGATCACGTTGAGGTTGGTCAGCGACTGGCCGGCGATCGTCGTCGTCCCGAACTGGGACAGCGCCAGGATCGCGGCGAACCCGGAGAGCATCCCGGCCACCCCGTACACCGCGATCAGGTGCCGATCCACCCGGACGCCGACCCGCCGGGCCGCGAGTTCGTTCGAGCCGACCGCGTACGTGTACCGGCCGAATCGCGTCCGGTGCAGCACCACGCCGCCGATGACCACGACGACGAACGCGGTGAACGGGAGCGCCGGGATGCCGACGATCTTGATGTAGGTGTTGTAGTCGGTCATCACCTCCGGAACCGACCGGATGTCGATCCCGTCCGTGATCACCTGGGCCAGCCCCAGCGCCACCGACAACGACCCGAGCGTGACGATCAGCGGCGGCACCTTGGCCTTGGCGACCATGAACCCGTTGATCAGGCCCCAGGCCAGCCCGGACACCAGCGCGGCGAGCAGGCCGAGTGCCGCGACGCCGTAGCCCTCACCGCCGGCCGCCTCCATCGTCTTGGCCGCGATCACCGACGAGAACACCAGCACCGATCCGACCGAGAGGTCGATGCCGGACGTGACGATCACGAACGTCATGCCGACCGCGATGACCGCCCAGACCGCGATGTTCTGGGAGATCAGCGAGAAGTTGCTCGTCGACAGGAACCGGTCACCGGCGACGACCGAGAAGAACAGCACGATCACGACGAGGACGCCGAGGATCCAGACCGACTGGGTCTGGCCCAGCCGCCGCAACAGCGGCTGCTCGGCCTCGTTCCAGTCGTCCGAACCCCCGTTGGCGGGAGCTCTGTTGGCGGGAGCTTTGTTGGCGGGAGCCGCGTCGGCGGTCGCCGGCGCTTCTCCGGCGCCGGCCGCCGGGTTCGTGGGGCCGGCCTCCGTCTCGCCCGGCGTGCTCATCGCGTCGCCTCCAGGGAACCGGTCATCGCTCCGACGAGCTGGTCGACGGACGTCTCGGTGGCGTCGTAGGTCGCGACGCGCGTCCCCAGGCGCAGCACCTGGACGCGGTCGGCCACCTCGATCACCTCCGGCATCGAGTGCGAGATCAGCACCACCGCGACCCCTTTGTCGCGCACGCGCTTGATCGTGTCGAGCACGTTGCGGGTCTGGACGACGCCCAGCGCCGCGGTCGGTTCGTCGAGGAACACCAGACGGGCCGCCCAGGTGATCGCCCGCACGATCGCGATCTGCTGCCGCTGCCCGCCGGACATCGTCCCGACCGGCGCGTTCAGTGCCCGCACGGTGCCGCCGAGGTCGGCGAACCCGGCGACCGCCCTGGCCCGCATCGCCTTCTCGTCCAGGAACCCGAACCAGCCGAGTGGCCCGCGCCGCGGGATCTCCCGCCCCAGGAACATGTTCTGCACCGGGTTCAGGTGCGGCGCCAGTGCGAGGTCCTGGTAGACGACCTCCATACCCAGGCCGGTCGCCTGCTGCGGTGTGGTGATCGTGACCGGGTCGCCGTCGAAGAACAACTGTCCGGAGTCGAGTTCGAGGTTGCCCGACAGAGCCTTGACCAATGTGGATTTGCCGGCGCCGTTGTCGCCGATCAGGGCCGTGACTTCGCCGGGATACACCTCGAAGTCGACGTCCCGGAGCGCTCGCACATGTCCGAAGCTGCGGTTCAAGCCCCGTGCCTCGAGGAGCGGTGTGGTCAAAACGGATCACCCCGTTCATCCGGTGGTAACGCACACTAGGCGTGTCCGAAGTCACTGTCACCGGTGTCAGGTAACGAAGCAGTAACGGATGTCACCGGTGTCAGAAGGCCCCGAAAATTCGCTAACATCCGCTCACCGACAGAGGAGGCGCGGTTGGCCACGATGCGGCAAGTCGCCGAACGTGCCGGGGTGAGCGCGAAGACGGTCTCCCGCGTGGTCAACAAGGACCGGTACGTCTCCGACGACGTCCGGGCCCGCGTCGAGCAGGCGATCAAGGACCTGCAGTACACGCCGAACCTGCTGGCCCGCACGTTCCGATTCGGGCGCGACCCGGCGATCGGCCTGGCCGTGCCCGACATCTCCGACCCGTTCTTCGCCGCGGTCACGCACACCGTCGAGCAGGTGGCCCGCGGCCGGGGCGTCGCCACGTTCGTCACCAGCCTCGGCACCGACGGCTCGCTCGAGCGGGCCGGGGTCGAGGCGCTGCTCGGGCGTCAGGTCGCCGGTCTCATCTCGACGCCGGTCAGCGGCGACCAGTCCTACCTCGAACCCTGGAAGTCGCGGACCAGCCTGGTCTTCATCGACCGTCCGCCGCGCAAGCTGACCGCCGACACCGTGGTCGAGGACGACGTCGGCGGTGCGCGCCAGGCCATCGCGCACCTGATCGGGCACGGCCACCGCCGGATCGCCTACATCGGCGACGAACTCGGCATCGCGACCACCCGCCGCCGGCTCGAGGGTTACCGGACCGCCCTGCGAGACGCGGGCCTCGACGCCGACGAGAACCTCATCCGCTTCGCGGGCGCCGGTGGCATCGAGGCCGGCGAGCAGGCCGCCGCCCTCCTCGACACGCCCGACCCGCCGACCGCGATCTTCTCGTCGAACCCGAAGTGCTCGATCGCGATCGTGCCCGCGTTGCAGAACCTCGACCGCACCGACGTCGCACTGGTCAGCTTCGGCGACTTCCCGCTGGCGAGTTCGCTGCGTCCCGCGCTCACCGTCGTCGACCAGGATCCGGAGGAACTCGGCCGGTTCGCGGCCAACCGTCTGTTCGACCGGATCGACGACCCGAACCGGCGTCTGCGCCGGCTCACCGTGCTGCCCGTGCGCCTGGTCGAGCGGGACTCCTGCAGCGGCGGAAGGTTTTCTTAACGATTTCCTCGGGTCCGGCGTGAACTCGGCTCACTGAACCCCCGTGCCTTTCTTACAAGGACGGCACAGGAGGCCAAGCCATGACCGCGACGCTGAATCAGCAGTACGTGCCGGCGCACGGGGTCAGAGCACCGGCCGGACGCGCGCCTTCCCTACGCATCGGGCCGACCCCGGTGCTCGTCGGCATCGGCGTCGGCGCGGCCGCCGTCCTCGGACTCTGGTGGACGAACACCACCACGCTCTCCGGACTGGGCGACTACCTCACGAACGCCGGCCGGATCACCGGCCTCCTCGCCGGGTACGGCGTGATCATCCTGCTCGGCCTGATGGCGCGGGTCCCCGCGCTGGAACGCGGTATCGGCACCGACCGCCTGACCCGCTGGCACGCGATGGGCGGCCGCTACACGGTCACCATGCTCACCGCCCACGCTCTCCTGATCACCTGGGGCTACGCGGTCACCGCGCGCACGTCGGTGGTCGGCCAGGGCGTCTCGCTCGTCAAGGACTACCCCGACGTCCTCTACGCGACGATCGGCGCCGTCCTGTTCGTCGTCATCGGGGGAGTCTCGGCGCGGGCCGCCCGCAAACGGATGAGCTACGAGGTCTGGCACCTCATCCACCTCGGCACGTACCTGGCGATCGCGCTGGCGTTCCTGCACCAGTTCTCCACCGGCGCCGACTTCGCCGCCAACAAGCCCGCGCAGATCGCCTGGTCATCGCTGTACGGCGTGGTCACGCTGTTGCTCGTCTGGTACCGCGTGGTGACGCCGCTGCGGGTCGCGATGCGCCACCGGCTGCGGGTGGAGGGCGTCCGCGAGGAGGGCCCGGACGTCGTCTCGGTCTACCTCTCCGGCCGCTACCTCGACGAGCTGAAGGCCGAGCCCGGCCAGTTCTTCCGCTGGCGGTTCCTCACCCCGGAGAGCTGGTGGGCCTCCAACCCGTACTCGCTCTCGGCTCCGGTGGCCGGTGGCCGTCTGCGGATCACGGTCAAGCAGGCCGGTGGCCACAGCGCGTCGCTCTCCCGGCTGCGGCCCGGCACGAAGGTGATGGCCAGCGGCCCCTACGGGGCCTTCACCGGCGGTGTCCGCCGCCGCCGCAAGGTCCTGCTCATCGGGGCGGGCGTCGGCATCACCCCGCTCCGGACGCTCCTGGAGACGCTTCCCGGCCGCCCGGGTGACATCACGCTGATCTACCGGGCCCGGCACATGTCCGACCTGGTGCTCCGGGCCGAGATCGAGGAGATCGCGTTCGACCGCGGGGCCCGCGTCCACTACCTGGTCGGAACGCGGGAGCAGCTCGGCGGCGACCCGCTCGCCGCGGAACAGCTCGAGTACCTGGTGCCGAATCTGAAGCACCACGACGTCTACCTGTGCGGCCCGGAGTCGCTGACCGCCGCGACGCGGGACTCGCTGCGCGAGGCCGGGGTCTCGCGGCGCCGGATCCACCACGAGTCGTTCGAGTTCTGAGGGAGCCGTACGTGCGTCGCTTCATCTACGCCCTGCTCGGGACCGTCGCCGGTCTCGGCGGTCTGCTGGGGCTCAAGGCCAACCTGGCGCCGGCCGACACGGCCACCGGAGCAGCCGCTCCGCCACCGGCGGCGGCCGCGGAACCGTCCACCTCCCAGGCCGGTGGTGACGCGGCGAAGGCAGCGAAGACGGCGACCGGCAAGGAGTCGACCAACCCGTACGAATCCGTGCAGGTCAAGGTCACGGTCTCGGGCAAGAAGATCACCAAGGTCGAGATCGCGAAGTTCGAGCCCAAGGACGCGCAGTCGAAGCAGATCGGCGGGGGCGCGCTGCCGAAGCTCCAGCAGGCCACGCTGGCCGCGAGCAGCGCCGACATCGACACGGTGTCCGGAGCAACGTTCACGACCAAGAGTTACAAGGAGTCGCTACAGAGCGCGCTCGACCAGGCCGGGTTATGACGCTCACCGCCGACGCGCCCGCCAGCGCCGCGCTGTTCGCCGCTCTTCCCAGCGCTCCGGTTCGCCGGGTCGAGGAGTGCATGGGCACGGTCTTCTCGATCGACGTGCGGGCCGGCGTGAGCGTGGCCGCGCTGGACGACGTGGTCCGGTGGCTGCACTGGGTGGACGGCACGTTCTCGACCTACCAGCCCGGCAGCGTCGTCAGCCGGCTCAGCCGGGGTGAGCTCACGCCCGACGAATGCCCGGCCGAGGTCCGCGAGGTGCTCGCGCTGGTCCGGGAGGCCTCCGCCGCGACCGACGGATACTTCACCGACGCGCCGCACGGCTTCCTCGACCCCACCGGCCTCGTCAAGGGCTGGGCGATCGAGCGGGCCAGCGACCTGCTGGCCGCCGCCGGCTCCACCGCCCACTCGGTGAACGGTGGTGGCGACGTCCAGCTCGTGGGCTCGGTCAGCGCCGACGGCCCGCGACGCCCCTGGCGGGTCGGGATCGCGCACCCGTTGCGTCCCCGCCGGCTGATCGCGGTGATCAGCGCCGAAGACGCCGCGGTGGCCACCTCCGGCACGGCCGAACGCGGGCAGCACATCGTCGACCCGCACCGCGGCGCCCCGCCCGAGGGGCTCGCCGCCGTCACGGTCGTCGGACCGCGCCTGGCCTGGGTGGACGTGGCCGCGACGGCGGCGTTCGCGATGGGGCCGGAACGAGGAATGGCCTGGGTGGAGGCCCAGGCCGACCTCGAGGCGCTCGCGGTCACCGCGACCGGACACACCCGTCAGACGAGTGGCTTCGCCCGCTGGGGCACGCTCACCTGAGCGCACGCCCGGGCGCGGGCCGACCGCACCAGCCCGGAGTACAGCACCCCGAACACGACGAAGTGCAGCGCGATCAGCACCCCGGCGCTGTGGACGCCGTCCGCGGATCCCACCGGGCCGAGCAGCGACAGCACGAACACGGTGATCGACACGACGGTCCAGTTCCGGACCGGCCGCTTCGTCGTCCGCTCCAGGATCGCCAGTACCGCCCAGCCACCCAGACCGGCCAGCACGCTGGTCACCAGCACCGCACCGGCACCGACCTGCTGGTCGGCGCCACCGGCGCCGTGCACCACCGGGTCGGCCCCGGAGACGGAGAACAGGACGAGCGCGGCGAGTGCGGCGGCGGCGACGGCGGCGGAACGCGGAAGAATCTGGCGGGACATCGTGGCCTCCTGAGGCGTCGTGACGGCCCGATCAGATTCGCGCCGGGACGGTGTTCCCCGCATCGACGACCCGGCGAGACCGGGTCCCACCCGAGTCGCAACCGGCTTCGACCTTGGTCGGTATCGCCGCGCCGACCCCCGACCTAGCCTGACGCCATGACTCCGAACGACTGCGGCCCGGTGGGCGGCCGGCGCTGGCCCGGGCTCCGGGTCACGATCTCGCTCATGGTGGGGCTGACCGCGATCGTGAGCGTCACGATCTTCGGTCTGCCCGCCGAGGCGCACGAGAAGCTGCTGACCCTCGACCTGGTGGTCGGCGTGATCAGCGTCGCGCTCACGCCGGTGCTGATCCGCTGGCCGGTGCCGGCCGCGGTCGCGCTCGCGGTCCTGACGCTGATCTCGCCGGCCGCGACGCCGAGCGCCTCGGCCGCGTCGATGCTCGTCGCCCAGTCCCGGCCGTTCCGGTACGCGGCGCTGATCGGCGTCGGCAGCGTGGCCTGCCAGGCGGTGCAGGCGGCCTGGCGTCCGGCTGCGAGCCTGGGATACGGCTGGTGGCTGGCGCTGATCACGGTCGCCTGGGCCGCGTTGATCGGCTGGGGCACCGTCGTGCGGGTGCGCCGGGAACTGCTGGCGTCGCTGCGGGAACGGGCCCGCCGGGCCGAGGCCGACCAGGAGCACCGGATCGCCGAGGCCCGGATGGCCGAGCGGACGCTGATCGCCCGCGAGATGCACGACGTGCTGGCCCACCGGCTCTCGTTGCTCGCCACCTACGCGGGTGCGCTCGAGTACCGCCCGGACGCGGCTCCGGAGAAGCTCTCGGCCGCGGCCGGCGTGATCCGTGCCGGTGTGCGCGAGGCCCTGGAGGAACTGCGTGCGGTGATCACGGTTCTCCGCGACGATGACCCGGTGAAATTTCCCGAGACCCGGCCGCAGCCAGGTCTGTCCGACATCACCTGGCTGATCGAGGAGACGAGGGACATCGGCACACCCGTCGAGGTGGACGACCGGCGCAGCGACGGCGATCTACCCGCGGCGACCGGGCGCACAGCGTACCGGATCGTGCAGGAGGGGCTCACGAACGCGCGCAAGCACGCCCCCGGTGTTCCGGTGCGCCTCCTCCTCGACGGCGCGCCCGGCGACGGGCTGCGGATCGAGCTGCGCAACCGGGTGCCGGTGAGCGTCGGCCCGGGCGTGCCCGGCGCCGGGATGGGGCTGCTCGGACTGGCCGAGCGGGTCCAGCTGGCCAACGGCGAGATCGAGCACGGCACCGCCCCGAGCGGGGAGTTCCGGCTCGACGTGCGGCTGCCGTGGCCGAGGTGACGCCTCCGGTCCGCGTCCTGATCGTCGACGACGACGCGATGGTCCGGGCCGGGCTGACGATGATGCTCGACGGCGTGAGCAAGAACGGACGGGCGATCGCGGTCGTCGGTGCGGTCGCGGACGGCGTCGACGTGCCGGAGGCGGTGAGCGCGCACTCGCCGGACATCGTGCTGATGGACATCCGGATGCCGAAGCTCGACGGGGTGACCGCCACCCGCCGGCTGCGGGCCCGGCCCGAGGCGCCCGACGTCATCGTGCTGACCACGTTCGACACCGACGAGAACGTGCTGCGGGCACTGCGCGCGGGCGCCAGCGGGTTCCTGCTCAAGGACACCCCGCCCGACCAGCTCGTGGACGCCGTCCTCCGGGTCTCCTCCGGCGACCCGATCCTCTCGCCGCAGGTCACCCGCAAACTGATCGACCGGGTCGCGGTCGAGGCCGGTGCCTACGAGAAGGCGCGCACGGCGCTGGCGTCGCTGAGCCCGCGCGAGCACGACATCGTGCTGGCGGTGGCCACCGGCAAGACCAACGCGCAGATCGCGTCCGAGCTGTTCCTGAGCGTGGCCACGGTCAAGTCGCACCTGACCCGGGTGCTGATCAAGCTGGAGCTCGACAACCGCACCCAGGTCGCCCTACTGGCCCACGACGCCGGCCTGGCCTGATCCGCGCAGGTAGCGCTCGCCGACGCTGCGGACCGCGGCCACGAACTCCGGAGGCCCGACGACCTCGAAGTCGGCGCCCAGCCAGGCCAGCGCCGAGACCGGCCAATCCAGCTGGTCGCTGCGCAGCGTGAGCAGACAGCGGCCGGCCGTCTCTTCGGTGACCTCGGCCTCGCGGCCGAACGCGCCGTGGATCGCGTCCGCGGCCGCGTGCACCCGCACCTCGATCGTGTACCGGTGCGGCCGATCGGACAGCCGCATGCGCACGAACGCGGCCGCGTCCTCGGCCGGCAGCTCCCGCGGCCGGAACCGCGCGCCGGTGGGCTGCGGACCGGTGAGCCGGTCGATCCGGAACGTGCGCCAGTCCCCGCGCTCGGTGTCCCACGCCACCAGGTACCAGCGGCGACCGAGCGACACCAGCCGGTGCGGTTCGACCAGCCGGGTCGTGCGTTCCGACCCCCGGGCGGTGTAGTCGAAGCGCAGCCGTTCGTCGTCCCGGCACGCGCTCGCGATCACGGTCAGCGTTTCGGCGTCCACCGAAGGACCGCCGGAGAACCCTCCCGGGACGGTGTACGTACGCAGTGCTTCGACGCGACGGCGCAGCCGGGGCGGCATCACCTGGATCACCTTGGTGAGTGCCCGGACCGAGGTCTCCTCGATGCCTTCGACCGCACCACCGGCGGCCGTGCGCAGACCGACCGCGATCGCGACCGCTTCCTCGTCGTCGAGGAGCAGCGGCGGCATCGCGGCACCCGATCGCAGCTGGTAGCCGCCGGCAACGCCCCGGCTGGCGTCCACCGGATAACCCAGCTCCCGCAGCCGGTCGATGTCGCGGCGCAGCGTCCGCTCGCTGACGCCGAGGCGGTCGGCAAGGTCGCTGCCGGGCCAGTACCGATGGGTCTGCAGCAGGGAGAGCAACCGGAGGGTCCGCTCGCTGGTGTTCGCCATGAATCCAGATTGCCGCGGATTGCGGTCAGAAAGTGGCCGGAATGACTTCTAGCGTCGGACCCATGATCAAGACGACGGCACTGACCAGGCATTTCGTCGTGAAGAAGAAGACGGTGGAGGCGGTGAAGGGGCTCGACCTCGAGGTGCGCCCGGGTGAGCTCGTCGCGCTGCTCGGCCCGAACGGCGCCGGCAAGTCGACGACGCTGAGGATGCTGACCACGCTGCTGGCGCCGACCTCGGGCACCGCCGAGGTCGCCGGGTTCGACGTGGTGCGCGAGCCGCGCGAGGTGCGCAAGCGCATCGGCTACATCGGCCAGGGCAACGGCGCCGGCCACAGCCAGCGCGGCCGCGACGAGCTGATCAGCCAGGGCCGCTCCTACGGGCTGGACCGCGTGGCCGCCCGGAGCCGGGCCGACGAGCTGATCGGGTCGCTCGGGCTGGAGGCGGTCGCCGACCGGCTCGTCTCGTCGCTCTCCGGTGGCCAGCGGCGTCGGCTCGACATCGCGATGGGCCTGATCCACACCCCGCCGTTGCTGTTCCTCGACGAGCCGTCGACCGGGCTCGACCCGCAGAACCGGGTCAACCTGCAGGAACACATCCGGCGGCTGCGCGAGGAGTACGGCACGACGATCGTGCTGACCACCCACTACCTGGACGAGGCGGACGCGCTGGCCGAGCGGATCGTGGTCATCGACCACGGCGTGCTGATCGCCGACGACACGCCGGCGCGGCTGAAGTCCGAGCACGTCGGTGACCGGATCGCGCTGTCGTTCGGAACCGCCGGGGAGGCCGCGCGGGCGGCCGACCGGGCCGCGGCCCTCGACGGCCGGATCTCGGTGGAGGGGCCGACGGTCACGATCAGCGTTCCCGAAGGCACCCACCTGGTGCCCAAGCTGCTGCGCAGCCTCGACGAGGCCGGGGTCCCGGTGACCGCCGTCGAAGTACGGCGTCCGACGCTCGACGACGTTTTCCTGGCCCTCACCGGCCGCAGCCTTCGTGAAGGAGCAGCAGCGTGAGCACTCTCGTCCGGGACACCACCGTCGTCTTCAGCCGGGAGCTGCGGCCGGTGCTGCGCAGCCCGTTCTCGCTGATCTTCACGATGGTCCAGCCGGTGTTCTTCCTGGCGTTGTTCGCACCGCTGCTGCCCGACGACGTCGGGTCGCTGCAGTGGTTCGTGCCCGGCCTCGTCGTGATGTCGTGCCTGTTCGGGACGTCGGTCACCGGCTCGAACCTGCAGTTGGAGATGCAGACCGGATCACACGAACGGATGCTGGTCTCGCCGCTGAGCCGCCCGTCGCTGCTGATCGGGCGTGCGCTCAAGGAGATCGTCCCGATGCTGGCGCAGACCGTCGTGCTGATCCTGGTGACGGTGCCGTTCGGGTTCGAGCTGCACGTGGCCGGCGTGGCGATCGGGCTGGTGATCCTGACCGTGCTCTGCGTCGGGCTGGGGGCCTTGTCGTACGCGCTGGCGCTGGCCAGCCGGGGCCAGGAGTGGATCTTCTGGAGCGTGCAGCAGACGTTGCTGTTCCCGCTGCTGCTGATCGCGGGCATCCTGCTCCCGATCGACAACGGCCCCGGCTGGCTGAAGGTGCTTTCCCACGTCAACCCGCTCACCTACGTGGTGGACGCCGAGCGGGTCCTGTTCAACGGCGAAGTCCTCTCGCGCACGGTTGCCGAAGGCGCACTGGCCGCCGCGCTGGTGGGCGTCGCCGGTCTCTGGGTGGGCGTCCGCTCGATCTCGCGGGACGCCGACTAGCCGTGCGCCTCGATCGACACGGGTTCCCAGGCTCGCCACTCGGCGAGCCTGGACTCGTAGTCCGCGGTGGCGATCGCCAGCGCGCCCGTCGCCGAAGAACACCCGCAGGCCGGGCGGTGCCACCTCGAGGGCGAGCGCCTGGCTGAACCCGTCGAGGGCCCACTTCGAGCCGTTGTAGATCCCGATGTTCATGAACGCCGAGACGCCGCCGATCGAGGAGACCTGGACGAAGTGCCCGCTGCCTGCTCACGCAGGTACGGCAGGGCGGCCTGCGTCACCCAGAGCGCCCCGAACACGTTCGTCTCGAACTGGGCCCTGGCCTCCTACTCGGAGATCTCCTCGATCATGCCGAACTGCCCGTAGCCGGCGTTGTTGACCACGATGTCGAGGCGGCCGAAGCGGGACGTACCGGTGATGAACCAGATCTTTGCCGTCGTGTCCCGGCCGTATCTCCGCCGCGAGTTACCCCGTGACCGTCAGCGTGTCGAGGAGTTCCAGGCAGCCGCGCTGTATGCCGGCCTGGTCGGACGACCACGAGCAGGTGACGTCGACGACCGTGCGGCCGTCGTACACGAAGTAGTCCCAGGCGCCCTTCGCGGCGTCGGCGAACGAGTACTTGTACGCCGAGTACTTGCCGACCTTGACGGCTGCGCGGGTGCTGGCGTCCTGACCGATCTTGGCGACGTACTTGTCGAGCGTCGCCGTCAGCGCGGCGTCGCCCGTGTCGCCCTTGAGCGGGAACGACGCGACGAAGAGGAAGTCGTACACCGACCCGCCCTGCGGCGCCGAGTACGTGTCGTAGTACTCGTCCAGCAGATCGGGATCCGGGGTCGCGCTCGGGCTCCCCGACGTGCCCTCGGTCGCGGGCTGCGTGTGGAAGCCGGTCGGCAGCCGGTAGCTGTACGGGGCTCCGGCCGGTTGGATGAGCTCCGCGGTGCTCGACGGTGCGGCCGACGCGGTTTTGCTGGGCTTCGGCGTCGGGGTCGGCGACGAGGACGAGTCGGCCGAGGCGCCGATCAGCACCACCCCGAACGTCCCCAGGCCGCACACCACGAGCGCGGTCGCGAGCAGCGTCACGATCACGGTCACCAGGACGACGAGAGCGGTGTTCGGGCGGTTGGCCGGTGGCGGGACGGGAGGCGGGAGCGGCGGCGGCGCGTACACCGCCTCGGGTAACGGCCCGGCCGGGCTCACCGCGTAGGACGGCGGTCCCACCCACTGTTGTTCGTAGGAGCTACCTGGGCTCTGGTCGTGGTATTGGTCGTAGCTCATGGTGTTACCTCGCTCCTCTCGGACCTCTGATCGGTAACGCCATGGTCGGGGCGCGGGCGTGATCACCCCGTGCGGCGACGGACGGTCGTACCGTTACGGTCCGAACAGAAGCGTTCAGGGGTGCAGGAACGCCTCCTCGTCCCCGGTCCGGATCAGGTCGAGGATCACCTCGGCCACCTGCTCCGCCGTCTGCGCGGGCGGCATCCCCGGCCGCGCGGTCAGCGACCCGGCCCGCAGGACGTCGTGGAACTCGGTCGCGGTGATCACCGGGTAGACGGTCGAGACGGCGATCCCGTCGGCGGCCAGCTCGGCCCTGGCCACCGCCGAGAGCATGTTGAGCGCGGACTTCGTCGCCGCGTACGCACCCAGTCCCGGGATCACCCTCCGGGACGTCCCGGAGCTGACGTTCACGATCGCGCCACCACCCTGGCGGCGCATCGTCGGGAGGACCGCCTGCATCGCGAGCAGCGGTGCCACCACGTTCAGCTCCAGTACCGCGCGGAAATCGTCCGGGTCGACCTGCTCCAGCGGCAGGTGCAGGCCCTGGCCGGCGTTGTTGACCAGCACGTCGATCCGGCCGTACGCGTCGAGCGCGACCTGGACAGCGGTCGGGATCTGCCCGGAGTCGGTGAGATCGGTCGGGATCGCGATCGCGTCCGGCAGTTCACCGGCCAGCGCCTCGATCCGGTCGGCGCGGCGGGCGGCGAGCACCAGCCGGGCGCCCGCCTTCGCCGCCAGCCGTGCCGTCGCCGCCCCGATCCCGGCCGACGCCCCGGTGACCAGCACTACTGCCCCTTCGAGCTCCATGGCCCCAATCTAGGGCCAGGCCACCGTGGGCCAGCCGGATTCTCCGACCGGTGCCGCACCGAGATCGTCACACCCCGTCCGTCGCCGGCTCCGCCGACCACGTCGCGTCCGCCCGGGCCTGTCGTTTCATCCGGTACATGGCCGCGTCGGCCTGACGCATCAGGCTGTCCGGGTCGTCACCGGCGCCGACGGTCACGCCGATGCTCGCCCCGACCTCGAGCCGCAGCGATCCGATCGCGATCGGCTCCGCCAGCACCGACCGGACCCGTGCCGCGACCCGCTTCGCGTTCTCCAGGCTCGCGCCGGGCATGAGCACCGCGAACTCGTCGCCGCCGAGCCGAGCCGGCGTGTCGGTCGGGCGGACACAGCGCCGGATCCGTTCGCCGACGGCGACCAGCACCGCGTCCCCCACGTGGTGGCCGTGGTTGTCGTTGATCGGCTTGAAGCCGTCGAGGTCGATCGCGAGCAGCGCGACCGACGAGTACTCGCGGCCGGACGCGGCGAGCCGGTCGGTGAACAGCCGGCGGTTCGCCAGCTGGGTCAGGACGTCGTGCTCGGCCTGGAAGCGCAGCTGTTCCTGCAGTTCTCTGGCGTCGGTGACGTCTCGGCAGTTGCAGACGATCCCGCGGATCGCCGGTACCTCGAGCAGGTTCGTGTTGACGGTCTCCAGCCAGCGCCAGCCCCGGCCGCCGGTGCGCAGGCGGACCTGCACGGTCCAGGCCGCGCCCGGTGCCGCCCGCAGCGCGGCCCAGCCCACCCTCAACCGGTCGAAGTCCTCGACGTGCAGCGCCTGGCTGAGCTTCACGCCGACCAGTTGCTCGGGGCGGATCCCCAGCACCCGCTCGGCGGCCGGCGAGACGTACGTGACCACGTCCCGCTCGTCCACCACCAGCGTCATGTCGGACGAGTGCGCGACCAGCGAGCCGAACCACTCCTTCTGCCGCCCGAGCTGGCCGATCAGCCGCAGGTTGTCTCGCATCGACAGCAACTGCCTGGCGACGGTGAGCGTGCCGACCAGCGCGGTCGCCCCGACCATGCCCCACAGCCGCAGGTTCACGACCGGATCGACGAGCAACGTCACGAGCAGCAACAACTGGACGATCGCCACCACCGCGTACGGCAGCAGGCTGTACGGGCGGCCGCGCTCGGGCGGCCGGGGATTCGGTTCGATCCCGACCCGCAGCACCTCCAGGCGCGTCCCGGCGGCGATGAGCACGGTCGGCAGCAGCTGGATGGCCAGCGACGCCCCGTCGCTCAGCGGCGCCGCGTAGATCGGCAGCACCGCGGTCTGCAGCATCTGCACGACCGCGGACGAGATCATCAGCACCGCGGGCGGGAGCGACACCGGGCCGTGCCCGCTCAGCACGAGCTTCACCGCGAGGAAGCCCACCAGCGTGACCTCGGCCCCGACCAGCAGTGCGCTGAACACGTCGACGCTGTTCGCGGCCCGGGCCCGAGGATCGGTGAGCAGGAACCAGACGATCGCGCCGACTCCGAAGAACACGATCGCGGCGTCCAGCAGGAACCGCTGCCGTCCGGCGCCCGAGCCGACCAGCATCGGGTAGCCGACGAGCGCGACGACGAACGCGGTCTGGCCCACCGTGAAGAACGTCAGCTGGACCGGGCCGGGCCCGGTGGTCTCCAGCCCGGCGACGCCCTCGATCGCCCGCAGCAGGTCGGCGACCATGAACGCGAGCGCGGCCAGCGAGACCAGCCGCCAGAACCGGTGCGCCCGCGGATCGTCCCGGAAATGCCGGGTGAGTCGTGACGCGCTGAGGAAGAACACCGCGTCGCCGGGGAACTGGACCGCCCAGAACACCGTGGTCCGCCCGGGCTCGGCGGCGTCGACGACGATCAGCCAGGCCGAGACGAGCACCCAACCCAGTACGAGTGCCAGCAAAACGGCGTCCGTGGAGGCGGCTCCGAGTAACCCAGAACGCCGCACCACGCCCTCCTCCGCCCGTTCTGCTCAGCCGGCGGTGATGGACGCCGGTGGAATCAGGTGGCCGCTGGAACGGTACTCCGCTCGAGCCACGTGTCACCGGTTGCCGTGTGATCCGGAAGGGGCTTGCGATGCGCGCCGCCGATCGCGCCGCGTAGATGACCTGATTCTGGGCACCACGTCCCGGTCCGACCACGACTGGAGGCTGCCACGATGCGCGCTCTCACCTGGCAAGGCACGGAGAAGGTCTCGGTGGAGACAGTTCCGGATCCGGTGATCCGCGAACCGACGGACGCGATCGTCCGCCTCACGTCCACCGCGATCTGCGGCTCCGACCTGCATCTCTACGACGTCCTCGGGATGTTCATCGACCCCGGTGACATCCTCGGGCACGAACCGATGGGGATCGTCGAAGAGGTCGGTCCGGACGTCACCCACATCCGGCCGGGAGACCGGGTCGTGATCCCGTTCAACATCTCCTGCGGCTCGTGCTGGATGTGCGGCCGCGGTTTTTACGCCCAGTGCGAGACGACCCAGAACGTCGAGCAGGGCAAAGGCGCCTCGCTGTTCGGTTACACGAAGCTGTACGGGCAGGTGCCGGGCGCGCAGGCGGAGTTGCTGCGGGTGCCGCAGGCGCACTTCGGCCCGATCAAGGTGCCCGAGGGTCATCCGGACGAGCGGTTCCTGTACCTCTCCGACGTGCTGACGACGTCCTGGCAGGCCGTCCGCTACGCCGACCTGCAGCCGGGGCAGACGATCGCGGTGATCGGGCTCGGTCCGATCGGCCAGATGTCGGCCCGGATCGCCCGGTACCTCGACGCCGGCCGGGTGATCGCGGTGGACAGCGTCCCGGAGCGCCTCGAGATGGCCCGGCGCAACGGCATCGAGGTGATCGACAGCCGGAGCTGCGACGACGTCCCGGCAGCGATCGCGGACCTCACCGACGGACGCGGCGCGGACGGCGTCATCGAAGCGGTCGGGATGGAGGCGCACGGGACGCCGTTCCAGGAGTTCGCCCAGCGCGCGGCCGGCCTGCTGCCGGACGCGATGGCCAAGGTCGCGATCGACCGGGTCGGCGTGGACCGGATGGCCGCGCTGCGGACGGCGTTCGCGAGCGTGCGGCGGGCCGGGACCGTGTCGATCATCGGCGTGTACGGCGGTCAGGCCGATCCGTTCCCGATGATGGACCTGTTCGACAAGGGCGTGACGCTCCGGATGGGACAGGCGCACGTGAAGCGCTGGGTCGACGAGATCATGCCCGCGCTCACCGGCGACGGCGACCCGCTGGGCACCGGGGACCTGAGGACCCACGCGCTCCCGCTCGAGCAGGCGCCGCAGGGATACGAGATGTTCAAGGAAAAGAAGGACGGCTGCATCAAGGTCGTCCTCAAGCCCTGACGTTCCGGTGCGGCCGGTGCCCCGGCCCGGCGTCCGGATCGGGGCATCGGGATCGGGCCGTCCGGATTCAGGCGTTCGTCGGGAACGACACCGCGATCACCCGGGGCCGGCCGGCCAGGAGTGCCTCGTAGCCGAGCCGGGCGACGTCGGCCGGGTCGTGCATGTCGGTCGGGCCCGGCAGCAGGGCGGTCACCGTGACCCCGGTGTCTCTCAGCTCGGCCTGCAGCGCCGCCGCGAACGACTCCACGAACGCCGCTGAGGCCTGGTAGACCGCCTGGTACGTCCCTGGCAGCGGCGCCGCGAGCGACGACGTGAACAGCGCGCGCCCGGCGCCCCGGTGCACCATGTCCGGGAGCACGCGCTTCGCCAGGTGCACGGTCGCGCGCACGTTGACGTCGACGATCTCCAGCTGGTCGCGCAGGTCGGCGTCGCGCGAGAAGTCGCCGCACGCGCCCCGGCCCGCGTTCATCGCCAGCGCGTCGACCGGTCCGGGGATCACCCGGTAGACCTGCTCGACGCCGGCCTCGGTCGCCAGATCGGCCCGCACGGCCTCGACCGTGTGCCCGCCGTCGCGTCGCAGTTCGCCCGCCGCGGCGGTGATGTCTTCGTCCTCGGCGGCGACCACCAGGTCGTAGTGGTGCTTGGCGAACTGGCGGGCCAACTCGTAGCCGATACCGCTCGACGCTCCGGTCACGACCGCAAGAGGCCGGTTCTCCACCATTGAGCTTCCTCCTCCGGGGCTACTACTACGTGCCCGAAGGGATCAGGTCTACGCGCTTTTGGCGGTGAGGGATCCCTGGTGGAGCGTGGACCGCGACTCGACCGACGCGCGGTGGGTGGTCACCCCGAGCAGGCCGAGGCTGATGATGGCCAGGATCGCGTACGCCGGGGTGCTCGCCAACGAGTCCCAGGTCGCGTGCAATCCGACCGCCACGACGAACACCCCGACGAAACGCAGCACGGCCGACGCCTGCCAGCGGTGCTCGGCGGCGTACCAGAGTGCCGCGGCGGTCAGACCGGTCCAGGCCATGTGCGCGGCCGGGCTCAGCACACCGCGCAGGAACAGCACGTCGTCGACCGCGGAGATGCTGCCGTTCGAGCGGATCAGCTCGACGAACGCGTACCCCATCGTCTCCAGCGTCGCGAACCCCGCCCCCGACGCGACGCCGATCAGCAGCCCGTCGGCCGGACGGCGGGGCTTGAGGAAGAACACCAGGGCCAGCGGGAGGATGAGCTTCGCCGACTCCTCGATCAGCCCGACCGCGACCATCGGCAGCATGCCCAGGTCGTGCAGGGTGTCGAACTCCAGCACGCCGGCCGTGACCACGCCGATGATGCCGCCGACCAGCGCGGTCAGCGCCAGCGTCCCGCCGGACACGCCGTAGGCGATCCGCCGCCCGGCGAGGAACGCCACGAACGTCACCGGGATCACCATCGCGCCCAGCAGGATCAGCGACGGGATCAGATTCGGGTTGTCGGTGTGCAGGGTCGCCCTGCGGACGAGAGCGAACAGCCCCAGCCCGACCACGAGAACCGCCACCCAGGACCAACGCCGTGCATGCTCCATGGTCTGCTCCCTTCCCGGGAGCAGACACTAGTTGGCGAAATCGTGTGTGAGCCAGACCGTTCCGTTGTCGATGATCACATCGATACCGATGCGGGACAGGTCGGGATTGAGGATGTTCTTCCGGTGACCGTCGTCCGGCGGGACCTCGGCGAGCATGTCGTTGGTGAGCCGCACCGCCATGTCGCCCTGCGTACTCTCGGTGCCGGCCACCGGCCCGCCGGTCCCGATGTTCTCGGCGACCGACCGCCAGTCCACCCCCGCCGCGGAGATCCGGTCGCCCAGGCCGCCCTCGCCGTCGCACTGATGCGAGAGCCCGCACCCGTCGGCCATCACCAGGTTGTGCTGGTGCGCGCTGGAGACCAGCCCGCTGCTCATCGTCAGCGGGCCGGCGCCGTTCTCGGCCCTGGCGGCGTTGATCACGGCCAGCACGCGCTGCTCGGCCGAGCCGGTCGTCGGCACCGACGTGGTCTTCCTGCTGGTCCTGGGGCTCGGGCTGCTCGACGCCTTCGGGCTGCTGGGCGCGCGGCCGGTCGCCGCGGTCGGCGATCCGCCGGGTAACCGGGGGCGGGCCGTGGACGGCGAGGCGCTCGCCGACGGTGATCCGGACGCCGGGTCCGACGGCGAGGGGTCGTCGGCCGGCCCGGGGTCGAGGGTCTCGGCGGTCCGGATCGCGGCCTTGTCGCCACCGGACGGCTCGTCGGCCCGGACCAGGTTCGTCACCGCGACCCCGGCGGTGACGGTCGCCGCCAGGACCACCACGCCACCCACCCAGAGCCGGACACGGGAGTGGGCACGACGGCGATGACTCACGTCCGCAGCCTCACCGATCACAGGCGCACCGTGAACATCATTCATCCGCGCTTAAGGCCACGTTGGGGCCGATCTAAGTGGGTTTCCTGGACACCGTGCTCATGTTGACTGAATAATCAGTCAACATGAGCACGGTGGCGGACGTCCTGGGTCGCGTCGGTTTGCCCGCGCCGATCTCCGAGCTGGCCGCTCGCGACTGGGACGTCGTCGTGGTCGGCGGCGGCCACAACGGGCTCACCTGCGCCGCCTACCTGGCCCGCGCGGGCAAGTCGGTGCTGGTCCTGGAGGCCCGCGAACGGCTCGGCGGCGCCGCCACGCTGGAGCAGCCGTTCGCCGACGACCGGTACGTGATCAGCCCCTGCGCCTACGTCGTCGGGCTGCTCGACGACGTGGTCATCCGTGAGCTCGAACTGACCCGCCGCGGCCTGGAGGTCTTCGTCGCCGACCCGCAGCTGTGGGTCCCGTACGACGACGGCTCGGCGTTCGGCCAGTGGATGGACGACACGCGGACGCAGGCCGGCCTCGAGGCGCTGAAGTTCTCGCCGAAGGACATCGAGGGCTACTGGGCCTACGAGCACTTCTTCGACGACATGCGACGCAAGCTGCGCACCGGCGCACGCGACACCTGGATCGGCGCCAGCCCGTCCCGGGCCGAGCTGGAGGAGCTGCTCGGCGGCAACCGGATGATGATCGACGCGCTGTTCGAGGCCTCGATCGCCGAGGTGCTCGACGAGTTCGTGTCCGACCGGCGGCTGAAGGACGCGCTGTTCGGCCAGGGCGTGATCGGCACGTACGCCGGGCCGTTCGACCCGGGCACGGCCTCGGTCAAGCTCATGCACTTCCAGGGTGACCTGCTCGGACACGGCCCCATCTGGGGCTACGTCAAGGGCGGCATGGGCATGATCAGCTTCGCTATCGCCGACGCGGCCCGGGACGCCGGTGCCGTACTGGCGGCGGGGGTGCCGGTAGGGGCGGTGGTGCCCGGTTCGGGCGTGCTCCTCGAAGACGGAACGCTGATCCGGGCCACCTCGGTCGTGAGCAACGCCGATCCGAAGCGGCTGCTCGGGTTGCTGCCGGTGGAGACCGTGCCGATCGGGTACCGGCAGCGGCTCGAGGACTGGGACATCCGCAGCCCGGTCGTGAAGTTCAACGCGGCGCTCTCGCGCCTGCCGTCCTGGACGGCCGCGCCCGGTGAGACGTTCCCGGCGCTCGGCACGGTCGACGTCACCACCGGTATGGACGCCGCTCAAGAGGCCTTCGCGGCCTGCGACGCCGGTCACCCCGCGGTCGGCTTCGGCGAGATCTACGTCCAGACGCTGCACGACCCGTCACCGGCGCCGCCCGGCAAGCACCTGATGAGCGTGTTCGGGCAGTACGCGCCGTACACGCTGGTCGACGGCGGCTGGGAGGGCCGCCGGGAAGAAGTGGCCCGGCAGTTCATCGACCTGATCGGACGGTTCGCGCCGGACTTCGAAGACTGCCTCGAGGCCTACGAGGTGCTCGGGGCGCCCGACATCGAGGCGAAGGTCGGCCTGACCGGGGGCCACATCTTCCAGGGCGAGGTGCGCCCGAGCCAGATGTGGGAGAACCGCCTGACGCCCCGTACCGAGGTCCCCGGCGTCTACCTGTGCGGGGCCGCGACCCACCCGGCCGGCAGCGTGATCGCCCTCAACGGCCGCAACGCCGCGCAAGCGGTGCTAGCAGATACCGGAGACACCGCGCTTGGCTAGTTGGCCGGCGATGATGAGGCGCTGGACTTCGGACGCGCCCTCCCAGATGCGCTCGACCCGCAGTTCGCGGAACATCCGCTCGGCCACGTTCTCGCGCATGTAGCCGCGGCCGCCGAAGATCTGCACCGCGCGGTCGGCGACCCGGTTCGCCATCTCGGACGCGAACAGCTTCACCATCGAGCAGCGCGCGTGTGCGAGCTTCGCGTCGTCGTCGTGGGCCCGTGCCGTCTCGTAGACCATCGACCGCGCCGCGAACAGCTCGGTGACGCTGTCGGCCAGCATCGCCGCGATCAGCTGCCGGTCGCGCAGCGGCTCGCCGTTCACGATCCGGGTAGCGGCGAATGCGTCCGCCTCGGCGATGAGCCGCTCCGCCGCTCCGAGGCACCGGGCCGCGACCATCAGCCGCTCGAACCGGAACCAGGCGTAGGAGAACGACATCCCGTCGCCTTCCGCACCGATCAGGTGCTCCTTCGGAACCCGGACCCCCTCGAACGCCACGATCGGGTGGTGGTGGGTGAGCGAGTGCGTGTACGCGGGCGTCCGGACCACGCGGACGCCCGGCGACGGCAGGTCGACGACGAACAGCGCGTGGTCCCCGCCGGCCAGCTTCGCCTGGACGAACGCGTAGGCGGCGTGGTCGTACGAGGTGACGTGCCACTTGACGCCGTCGAGCAGGTAGTCGTCGCCGTCGCGCCGGGCGGTCGCGGTGATCGCGTCGACGTCGGAGCCGGCGCCCTCCTCGGTGATCGCGTAGCACTCCTGCATCTCGCCGCGGACGGTCGGGAGGAGCCAGCGGTCCCGCTGGTAGGGGGTGGCGACCTCGGCCCACCAGGCCGCGGGGGTGTGCGCCACCCAGGCCAGCCCGTTCGTGACCCGGCCGACCTGTTCCTGGACGAGGACCTGCTGCAGCAGCGTGCAGCCGTGGCCGCCGAGGCTCTCGGGCATGTTCGTGGCGTAGAGGCCTTGCTGGATCGCCCTCCGGTGGTGCTTCTCCGCGAGTTCGGGCTCCAGGTGGCCGCCGGCGAGTTCGGCCTCGACCTCGAACGGAATGAGTTCGTCGGCGAACGCGCGGGCGCGGGCCTGTAGCTCCAGGTCAGCGGGGGAGAGGCCGTACATTCAGTGCTCCTCGAGTTCGATGTGGACGTCGACCGCGACGGCGCCGTCCGGTCCGGCGATCACCGGGTTGACGTCGAGCGCGGCGATCTCGTCGCCGAGTTCCACGGCGAGCACGCCGAGCGAGACGATCGCCGCGACCAGCGCGTCGAGGTCGGCGGGCGGCCGGCCCCTGGCGCCGTCCAGGAGCTTCCGGATCGTCAGCCTCTCGAGCAGGGCCCGGGCCCGGGCGGCGTCCAGCGGGGGCAGGGCGACGGCCCGGTCGCGGAGGACCTCGACCAGCACGCCGCCGGCGCCGACCACGACCAGGGGCCCGGCCAGGGGGTCGCGGACGAGGCCGAGCGCGATCTCGACGCCGGGCCGGGCGGTCTCGCTGACCAGCACGCCGGGGCCGAGGCGGGCGGCGAGGTCGAGGTAGGCAGCGGTGACGTCGGCGGGGGTGCGCAAGCCGAGGCGGACGCCGTCCACGTCGGTCTTGTGGGCGACCCCGGTCGTCTTGAGCACGATCGGTGCGCCGAGCCGGCCGGCGGCGAGGAGGGTCTCCTCCAGCGAGCCGGCCGCCCGGACCGCGGGCACCGCGATCCCGTAGTCGGCGAGGAGCGCGAAACCGTCGCCGGCGCTCAGCGCCGTGGGACGGGCCGCGCGGGCCCGGGCGAGCCAGTGGGCGCGGCGGGTTTCGTCGATCGGGGTCGGTTCGAGCTCGGGGCGGGCGCGGTAGTCGCGGTACTCCAGCAGGTGACGCAGCGCCAGCAGCCCGGTCCGGACGCCCTCCAGCACCGGGATCCCCGCCGCCCGTAATCCGGCCGCCGCCCTGGCGTCGATCGCCGACGCCAGCGACGTCAGTACCGCGAACGGCTTCGTCGAAGCGCCCTGGACGTCGAGCGCCGCCTCTGGGTAGGAGTCGTCCCCGTCGAACTCGGGCACCAGGTCGACCGCGAGCGCCACCGCCGCCACGCCCGGATCGTCGTGCAGAGCGCTCAGACACGCGCGGAACAGCCCGCGGGTGTCCGCGCCGGTGCCCCACACGTCCAGCGGGTTCTCGGCCCGCAACCCCGGGTCGAGCAGTGGCTCCAGCCGCCCCCGGGTCACCGGATCGAGCGGTGCGAACGGCACGCCGACGCGCGCCGCCACGTCGACGGCCAGCGCCCGCTCGGCCCCCGAATCGTGCACGGTCGCGATCTGGCCGGCCGCGGCTCGTCGCCCGGCGGCGAACAGCTCGACCGTGTCCGCCAGCTCGTCGAGGTCGCCCACCCGCAGCACGCCGTACGCGTCGAACAGGGCCTCCCAGGTGGCGTCGTCGCCCGCCAACGCCCCGGAGTGAGCCGCGACCATGGCCCGTCCGCCCGCCGACCCGCCGACGGTCAGCGCCACCACCGGCACGTCCCGCTCCCGGGCCGCCGCCAGCGCCGCCCGGAACTCCACCGGATCCCGCAGCGTCTCGAGCAGCAGCGCGACGACCCGGGTCTCGGGCATCGCGAGCGCGGCCCGCAGATAGTCGGCGGTGGTCGTCACCAGTTCCTGCCCGGACGACACCGCGAGCGAGAACCCCAGCCCGCGCCTGGTCCGCAGCAGCGCGGAGAACGCCGAACCGGAGTGGCTGATCAGCGCGATCGGGCCGCTGGGTACCGGGTCGGGCTCCAGATAGCCCAGCGCGCGCAACCCGTGCGGAACGTTGACGAACCCCATGCACCCCGCGCCGCACATCGCGAGCTCCCCGGCCCGCGCCGAGGCGGTGATCCGCTCTCGCACCCCGGACGCGTGCGCACCCCCGAAGACCACGACGCCCCGGTCTCCCCGCCGGACCGCCGCGTCGACCGCCGCCGGCAGCGCCGCATCGGGCACACCCAGCAGCACCAGGTCGACGGCCTCGGGCACGTCCTCCAGCGACGGCACGCACGGCCGCCCCCCGATCTCCCGATGCCGAGGGTTCACCAGGTGCACCGCCGGCCGCGCGCCGCTCCGTCCGAGCTCGGCCACCATCCGCCCGCCGAAGCTGTCGGAGGACGGGCTCGCGCCGACGATCGCCACGGACCGGGCGTGGAGCATCGCCCACACCGCACTGCCGGCCCGCCGGTGGCGCGGGGTCGGCGTCCGGTCAGGCTCCACGGCGGGCGAGCCAACCGCGGGGGCCGCGGCTGATCGCGCGGCGGCGGTCGGCCATCGCCGCTCTCGCGGCCTGCCAGCCGGGGATTCCGCACACGCCTCCGCCGCCGTGCGTGGCCGAGCTCGCGTTGTAGAGGCCGCGGATCGGCGTCCGGTAGTCCGCGAACCCCGGCGCGGGCCGCAGGTGGAACAGCTGCTCCAGCGACAGTTCACCGTGGAAGATGTTCCCGCCGATCAGCCCGTATTCGTGCTCCATCTCGTACGGCCCGACCACGTCCCGGTGCAGGATCGACCCCTTGAAGTTCGGCGCCACCTCGTTGTAGAGGTCCACCACGCGGTCGGCGTACGCCTCTAGCTCCTCCGCGTGCGGTGCACTGCTCCATTCCGACGGAACCCACTGCGTGAACAACGACATGATGTGGACGCCGTCCGGCGCGAGCGTCGGGTCGAGCGTGCTCGGAATGACCCCGTCGCTGAACGGAGCCACCGCGGGCCGGCCCGCCCTCGCGTCCTGGAACGCGGCCTCGATGAACTCCATCGTCGGCGCCATCTCCACCGAACCCGTGTGGTGCTCGCCCAGCGACGTGCCCGGATCGGCGGTGAAGTCCGGCAGCTCGCCCAGCGCCAGGTTGATCTTCACGACCCCGCTGCGGCTCTTCCACCGCTCGATGTCGGTGACGAACTCCGCCGGGAGCTCGGCGCGCGGGATCTGGTCGAGGAACGCGGTTTTCGGGTGCAGGCTCGTCACCACCAGCGGCGAGTACAGCTCGGTTCCGTCGGCGAGTACCGCTCCCCGGACCCGGCCGTTCGTGACCAGTAGTTTCTCGACCCCGGCGTTCGTCCGCACCTCGGCCCCGAACGACTCCGCCGAGCGGCGGATCGCGTCCGCGACCGCTCCCATCCCGCCGCGCGGATAACCCCAGCTCCCGAGGTTGCCGTCGCCGACGTCCCCGATCGAGTGGTGCGCCATCACGTACGCGGTGCCCGGCTCGTACGGGCCGGCCCACGTGCCGATCACCCCGTTCACCGCGAGCGCACCCTTGATCTGCGGCGACTCGAACCAGTCGTCGAGCAGGTCGCCGATGCTCATCGCCATCAGCCGGGTCACGTCGGCGACCGTCCGGACGTCGATTCCGCGCTGGCCCCAGGCGAGCCGGAGCAGGTCGGCGAGATCACGCGGCCGCTTCGCGCCCAGACGAGGCGGCACGGTCGTGAGCAGCGGCCCCAGGACGTCGGCCAGCCCGCCGAGCCAGGCGTTCCAGCGTCCGATCGCCTCGGCGTCGTGTTTTGACCACTTCGCGATCTCGTCGTACGTCCGCTTCGGGTCGTCCTCGTGGATGATCAGCGACCCGCCCTCGGGAAACGCCTGGTAGTAGGGCCCCATCGGGGTGACGTGATACCCGTGCCGCTCGAGCCCGAGATCCCGGACGATCGTCGGCGGCATCAGGCTCATCACGTACGAGAGGCGGGTGACCCGGTAATCGGGCGCCTCGGGCCAGGGTGTCTCGGTGGTCGCCGCGCCGCCGGTCTTGCTCCGCGATTCCAGGACCACGGTCCGGGCGCCGGCTCGGGCGAGATAAGCGGCCGCGACGAGACCGTTGTGTCCGCCGCCGACGACGATGGCGTCATACTGATTTGTCATGGCACGGCTCCGACCTGCGGGAACGTGTTGACTGAACGTTCAGTTTAGGCGGCTGGTAAGGTGTGGACAAGAGTCCGCACACTCGATGAGGTCGCCCGAACCGATGGCCAGCCCCAAGACTGCCGATCTACCCGTGCCCGATCAGCGCCGCGAGCAGATGCTGCGGGCCGCGGTCGAGGTGATCTGCGAGCGCGGGTTCTCCGACACCCGGATCGCGGACGTCGCGAAGCGCACCGGCGCGAGTCCGGCGCTGGTCATCTACTACTTCGGGACGAAGGACGGGCTGCTGACCGCGGCGTTCCGGTACTCCGAAGACCGGTTCTACGCGCAGACCGACGAGGTGCTGGAGCGGCTGGAGTCCGCGGCGCAGCGGCTCGAGACGCTGGTGCGGCTCACCTGCGTCCGCGAAGGCGACGGGGAAGACCCCGGGGCCTGGGGCCTGTGGTTCGACCTGTGGGCGCAGGCGTTCCGGCACCCCGAGGTGGCGCGCGACCGGGTCGAGTCCGATCGGCGGTGGCGCGACACGATCGCGCGGGTCGTGCGTGACGGGCAGGAGACCGGGGAATTCGCCGAGGTCGACGTGGCCGACTTCGCGGTGACGTTCTCGGCGTTGCTCGACGGGTTGTCGATCCAGGTGGCGCTGTCCGATCCCGACGTGGACTCCGATCGCGCGATCACGATCGCGATGCGGTTCGCCACCGACGCCTTGTCCTTCGCCTGGACGCCCCCGGCGAAACGCACCAGGGCCAAACGCCGGTAAGCCCCCGCGGTGGCCCGGTCAGTCGGCGAGCGCGGCCTCCTCGTCGGTGAGCGCGGCCTCCTGGTCGGCGGGCAGGGCCGGGCGCGTACCGGCGGGAAGTAGCCGGCACGCGTCGACGGCGACGAACGCCACGACCGCGTCGCCGGCCGAGTAGCCGGATGCCGGACCGGCCTGGTTCGGCAGCGTGGCCAGCAACGTCTGCCCGTCGGAGAGCCGCACCGTGACCTGGGTGGTCGGTCCGGTGTAGACGACGTGATCCACCAGCCCGTTCAGGGCCGCGCACTGCGCCGGCGCCGCGTCTGTGGGCCGGGCCAGCATGACCCGCTCGGGCCGGATGACGACCTTCCCCGGTCCGAGGGCGTTCTCCGTCGTCACCGCCCGCAACACGTGCGCCCCCACGCGGCACACCGCGACGCCGTCCGCGGACGCCGTCGCGCCGGAGAGAACCTCGACGTCGACGACGTTCGCGGAGCCGAGGAAGCCGGCCACGTACGCGCTCGCCGGCTCGGAGTAGACCTGCTCCGGAGTACCGACCTGCTCGACGAGGCCGTCGGCGAGGACCGCGATGCGGTCCGACATCGTCAGAGCCTCCTCCTGGTCGTGGGTCACGTAGACGAACGTGATCCCGAGCCTGCGCTGCACCGTCCGGAGCTCGACCTGCAGTTCCTTCCGCAGCTTCGCGTCCAGCGCCCCGAGTGGCTCGTCCAGCAACAGCACCGTCGGATCCAGCACCAGCGCGCGGGCCAGCGCGATCCGCTGCTGCTGCCCACCCGACAACTGCCCCGGGCGCCGGTCGGCGAACGCCGACATCCGCACCAGCGCCAGCGCATCGTCGACCCGCCGGGCCCCCTCCGTGCGCCCCACCTTGGCGTAGCGGAGGCCGAACGCCACGTTCCGACGCACGTCCAGGAACGGGAACAGCGCGTAGCTCTGGAACACCGTGTTGACCGGACGCCGGTGCGGCGGCACCGACACCAGGTCCGACCCGTCGAGCGTGATCGACCCCTGATCCGGACGCTCGAACCCCGCGATCATCCGCAGCGTCGTGGTCTTCCCGCACCCCGAGGGCCCGAGCAGCGAGAAGAACTCCCCGGTGGCGATGTCCAGATCGATGCCGCGCACCGCGGGCAGACCGCCGAAGGCCTTGTGCAGCCCGGTCAGGCGTAACCCGGGGCTCCCGTTACTCACCGGCGGCTCCGAGCGCGCGGACGAACAACCCCACGTTCGCGACGAAGCGATCGACGTCCGCTTCGGAATGCTGCACCGAGATCAGCCATTGCTCGGACTTTCCCCAGGGAGGTAGGAACACGCCGTTGTTGTGCTGCACCAGCCAGTGCGCGTGCGACAGGTCCCCGTCGACGCGAAGGAAGTCACGATAGTTCCGCGGCGGCTCCGGTGCGAAGGTCAGGCAGCCTTTTGCTCCGACCGTGACCACCTGCCAGCCGCACCCGTCGACCGCGGCCCGCACGCCGTCGGCGATCCGGGCCGTCAGCGCGCCGAGCCGCGCGTAGGCGTCCGCGGTCAGCACCTCGGTGAGCACGGCCCGGGCCGTGGCCATCGCGAGCGGGTTGCCGTTGAACGTCCCGACCTGCTCGTACCGCCCGTCGGCGATCGCGCCCATCACGTCCGACGAGCCGCCGATCGCCGCCACCGGCACCCCGCCGCCGAGCGCCTTGGCCAGGCACACCAGGTCGGGCGTCACCCCGTAGAGCGCCGTCGCGCCACCGGGGCCGGCCGTCAGGCCGGTCTTGACCTCGTCGAACGCCAGCAGTGCCCCGTGCGCGTGCAGTAGCTCGCGCAGGCCGTCGAGATAACCCGGCAGCGGCGTGATGATGCCCGCGTTCATCATCACCGGTTCCAGGATCATGCCCGCGATCTGCCCCGGGTGCTCGACCAGCGCGCGCCGGACGGCGTCCAGATCGTTGAAACCGACGACGATCACCAGGTCGCGGATCGCCTGCGGAATGCCGGTGTTGGCGGCACTGGCCGCCGGACGCTCGGCCGGACCCACCTCGTCGGCGTCGGGCAGGACCGAGACCTGCACCGAATCGTGGTGGCCGTGGTAGCAGCCCTCGACCTTGAGAATCAGGTCGCGCCCGGTGACCGCCCTCATCAGGTGGACGGTGTCCATCGTGGCTTCGGTGCCGGAGTTCGCGAACCGCCACAGCGGCTGGGAGAACCGGCGCGAGAGTTCTTCGGCCACCACGATCGCGTCCTCGGTGGGCTGCGCGAAGTGGGTGCCCCGCCCGGCGCGTTCCCGGATCGCCGCGACCACCGCCGGATGCGCATGCCCCACGATCGAGACGCCGTATCCGCCGTGCAGGTCGACGTACCCGGTGCCGTCGACGTCGTAGACCTGGGACCCGGCGCCGTGGCTGAGCCAGACCGGCTGAGGCGCCGCGATCTGCCAGCTCGACGTGGCCCCACCGGCCAGCGACCGCAGCGCGCGGTCGTGCAGAGCCCGGCTGCGGGGCTGCCGGGCGAGAAACGTGCGCGACTGGGCGGATATCAGAGAGGAGACAGTGGAGGAAACCGCAACGCTCATGCCAGGTCCAATCACCGGCAGCATTGACTGAGCGTTCAGTCTATGCCACGGTGCTCAGCACCGGCAAGGTCGCCACGTACCTGTGAAACCCCCATTTCCGCAGGTGAGAGCGGTCGGAGGTCGCATGCCTGAAACGCCCGGAAGACGGACCCCCATCGACCGCCGGTCGTTCTTACGCCGGGCCGCACTGGTCGGTGGCCTCGGCGTGACCGTGCCTCAGTTCCTGGTCGCCTGCACCCGCGACGAGGCCACGAAGTCGACCAAACTCACGATCGCCACCCCCGACAACCCGGTGAAGTGGCCGATCGCCGACGACAACCAGCCGATCGCGGCCGGTCAGCCACCCGAAAAAGGGACGCTGCAGCTCTACAACTACGCCGACTACCTGGATCCGGCGGCGATCAAGTCGTTCGAGAAGAAGTACGGCGTGAAGGTCGCGGTCTCGACGTTCAACGACACCGACGAGGCGCTGACGAAGATCCGGGCCGGCGGCACGCCCTACGACGTGTTCTTCCCGAGCTACGACCAGATCTCCAAGATGGTCACCGCGAAGCTGGTCCGGCCGCTCACCCACTCGTACATCCCGAACATCGAGAACGTCTGGCCGTCGTTCAGCAACCCCTGGTACGACCAGGACTGGCAGTACACGGTGCCCTACACGGTCTACACGACCGGCGTCGGCTGGCGCACCGACCAGGTCCCGGAAGAAGTGACCTCGTACGACGTCCTCTGGAACCCGAAGTACCGCGGCAAGACCGCGGTCATCGACGACTGGCACACCGCGATGGCGATGGCCGTGCTGCGCTCCGGCGGCACCGACATCAACTCGGGCGACCAAAAGGTGCTCGACACGATCAAGAAGCAGCTCACCGACTTGCAGCAGGCGACGAAACCCAAGGTCACGATCACGATGTACAACGACCTGCCCGCCGGGCAGCTCGGCGTCTGCCAGATGTGGTCGGGCGACGTCGTGAACGCGGTGAACTACCTGCCCAGCGGCACGAGCCCGGGCGTGCTGCGGTACTGGTTCCCGGAAGACGGCCGGGGCTCGGTCGACAACGACCTGATGGTGATCCTGCGCGGCGGCAAGAACCCGGTGCTCGCGCACCTGTTCGTCAACCACATGCTCGACAACGCGACCGCGCTCGCGAACTTCTCGTTCATCGGCTACCAGCCGCCGCAACGGTCGATCGAACCGAAGATGCTGGTCGCCGACGGGCACCTGCCCTCGAACCTGTCGTCGGCGACCGTGCTGCCGGAGTACTTCGACAAGGGCTACCGCCTGCTCGAACTGCCCACCGACGTCGACGCCAGATGGCACACGCTCTGGCAGGAGTTCAAAGCCGGTGCGTAGGTGGTTGTGGCCGTCCCTGGCCGCACCGGGGATCGCCTGGCTGATCGCGCTGTTCCTGGTTCCGCTCTACGTCGTGCTCGCGATCGCGTTCGGCCGCGTCGATCCGGTCTTCCGGACGCCGCTGCCGGAGTGGAACCCGGCCTACTGGAACGGCGCCCAGTTCGGCTACGTCTTCCGCAACCTCTCGCTCTTCGGCCCGGCCATTCTGCGGACGTTCGGGTACGTGCTGATCGCGAGCGCGCTGTGCCTGCTGATCGCCTACCCGGTGGCGTACTACACCGCCCGTCTGGCCGGGCGGCGGCGTGGCGTCCTGCTCGCGCTGCTGATCGCGCCGTTCTGGATCAGCTACATGATGCGGATGCTGGCCTGGGTCAACCTGCTGCAGAACGACGGGCTGGTCAACCGGGTGCTCGGCACGCACGTGACCTGGCTGTCGGGCAACGGGTACGTCGTCGTGCTGGGACTGGTCTACGGCTACGTCCCGTACGCGATCCTGCCGCTCTACGCCGGGCTCGACCGGATTCCCGCGCATGCCGTCGAGGCCGCCCGCGATCTCGGGGCGAGCCGGGCGCAGACGTTCTGGCGGGTCACGCTGCCGCTGAGCCGACCGGCGCTGGTCGCCAGCGGCCTGCTGACCTGCCTGCCGATGCTCGGCGACTACTTCACGAACGACCTGCTGTCGGCCTCGCCGCAGACCTCGATGGTCGGCAACCTCATCAACAACGCGGTGCTCGCACCGGGGCAGACCGGCCAGGCGGCGGCGTTCGTGCTGCTGGTGCTCATCGTGTCGATCGTCCCGATGCTGTTGTACGTCCGGTCCACCCGCGACACCGAGGGGGTGCGCTCGTGAGGCGCTGGTGGAACAACCCCTGGCGGAAGCCGCGGATCCTGGCCGCGGTGACCGGCCTGTACCTGGTCTGGTCGCTGTTGCCGGTGCTGATCGCGGTGCTGTTCTCGTTCAACGCCGGCCGGTCGCGGACGAACTGGCAGGGCTTTTCGCTGCGCTGGTACTACGGCGACCCGTCCCGGTCGGTCTGGCACGACGCGTCGCTGCACGCCGCGCTGTTCCACACGCTCTGGCTGGGCCTCCTGACGACGATCATCGCGGTGCCGCTCGGCGTCGCGTTCGCGCTGGGCGTCGACCGGTGGCGGGGGCGTCTGCCGTCCGGCGCGAGCTTCGTCATGCTGCTCTCGTTCGTGCTGCCGGAGACGTTGCTCGCGGTCGCGCTGCTCTTCCTGGTGACGCAACTGACGACGCCACTGACGCTCGGCACGTCGGCGCAGGTGGCCGGGTTGGTCACGTTCCAGATCTCCTATCCCGTGATCATCGTCCGGGCCCGGCTGGCGACGATCGGCACGCAGTACGAGGAGGCCGCGGTCGACCTCGGGGCGTCGCCGTTCGGGGCGGTGCGGCGGGTGTTGCTGCCGTTGCTGGCCCCGGCGATCTTCGCCAGCGCGGTGCTCGTGTTCGCGGACGTCATCGACGATTTCGTCATCGTCCGGTACCTGTCGGGCAGTGCGTTGACCGAGCCGACCGCGGTGAAGATCTACAACACCGCCCGCGCCGCCCCGACGCCCGCGCTGAACGCACTGGCGACGCTGATGCTGGCCGCCTCTCTGGTGGCGGTCGTGATCGGTGTCCTGGTCTTCCGCCGGCTGACCCGCGGCGAGAAATCGTCGTCACCCACGATCGGAGCCTTCACGGGAGAGCTGTGAGCGCCTACCGTTGACTGCATGTTCAGTCAAGAGGAGCTCGCGCCGACCTTGGCGGGCCTGGGGCAGGCGCGGATGCTGCCCCGCGCGGCCTATCTGGACGAGGCCGTGCTGGCCTGGGAGCAGAAGCACTTCTTCAGCGGCTGGACCTGCGTCGGCCGGTCGGAAGGCCCGGCCACCGCCCGGGCCGTCGACGGCGTGCTGCTCACCCGCGCGAAAGACGGCCGGCTGCGCGCGTTCGTCAACGCCTGCCGGCACCGCGGGCACGAGCTGCTGCCGTGCGGCGCTGCGGCGTCCCCCCGCGTCGTCACCTGCCCCTACCACGCCTGGACCTACGATCTCGACGGTGCGCTGAAGGCGGCTCCCGGGTTCGGTGGCGACTTCGACAAGCAGCAGTTCGGCCTGATCGAGCTGCCCGTGGCCGAGTGGCACGGCTGGGTCTTCGTCGCGCGGGCCGGCGACCCGGGTCCGTTCGCCGAGCACATCGGTGCGCTCGAAGACACCGTCGCCCCCTACCGGGCCGAGAACCTCGAAACGGCCGCCCAGCACGACTACGTGGTGGAAGCCAACTGGAAGACGATCGTCGAGAACTACCAGGAGTGCTACCACTGCTCGATGATCCATCCGGAGTTGTGCCAGGTCAGCCCGCCGGAGAGCGGCGAGAACCTGGACCGGCCGGGTGACTGGGTCGGCGGCTGGATGGACCTGCGCGAGCACGCGGCCACGATGTCACTGGACGGGCGGAGCGGCGGCACCCCGATCGCCGGCCTGGACGAGCACCGCCTGCGCACCGTGATGTACACGGCGGTGTTCCCGAACCTGCTGATCAGCCTGCACCCCGACTACGTCATGACGCACCGCCTGACGCCGCTCACGCCCGGCAGCACCCGGGTCGAATGCGCGTGGCTCTTCCCGGCCGAAACCGTCGCCACGCCCGGCTTCGACCCCGGGTACGCGGTGGACTTCTGGGACCTCACGAACCGGCAGGACTGGGCGGCCTGCGAGTCGGTGCAGCGGGGCATGTCGTCCGAGCGCTACCGGCCCGGGCCGCTGGCGCCGGCGGAGGACGGCGTCCACCAGTTCCTGGTGATGGTGGCGCGCAAATATCTGGGCGAGTAACGGCACGGCCGTTAATTCGCTGTTTCTGATCGGGAGAGGCTTGACACTCCCTGCCGCGCCCAACAGTCTGTGTTGCACTCAGTGCGCCTGATTGCATGATGCGCAACGAAGTCGGCGTCATTTCCCCTGCCGGTGGCACTGACCGGATCAGCGTGAGGAGCCCCTGACGTGACCGCATCGACGGCCGAACATCCGGCACCGCAGTCCACGACACTCGAATCCGACGCCGACATCAGTGTTCGCAACCTCTGGAAGGTCTTCGGCCCCAAACCCGAGCGGGTACCGGCCGACCCCGAGCTGGCCGCGCTGCCGCGGGCCGAACTCAAGGACAAGACCGGCTGCCTGGCCGCCGTCTGCGACCTGAGCTTCGACGTCGAGCCCGGCCAGGTGTTCGTCGTCATGGGGCTGTCCGGGTCGGGCAAGTCGACGCTCGTCCGCTGCCTCACCCGGCTGATCGAGCCGACCGCGGGCGACGTCGTCATCCGGGGCCAGAACATCCGCGAGGCCGACGACAAGGCGCTGCGCGAGCTGCGCAGGCACCGCGTCTCGATGGTGTTCCAGCACTTCGGGCTGCTCCCGCACCGGCGGGTCATCGACAACGTGGCCTACGGCCTGGAGATCCGCGGCGAGAAGAAGGCCGACCGCCTCCGGCGCGCCCAGGACGTCATCGAGCTCGTCGGCCTGAAGGGCTTCGAGAAGTCGCTGCCCAAGCAGCTCTCCGGCGGCATGCAGCAGCGCGTCGGGCTGGCCCGTGCGCTGGCCGGCGACCCGAGCGTCCTGCTCTTCGACGAGCCGTTCTCGGCACTCGACCCCTTGATCCGCCGGGACATGCAGGACGAGGTCATCCGCCTGCATCGCGACGTGGGCAAGACGATGGTCTTCATCACCCACGACCTGTCCGAGGCGCTGAAGCTCGGCGACCAGATCCTGATCATGCGCGACGGCCGGATGGTCCAGATGGGCACCGGGGCCGAGCTCGTCGGCGCACCGGCCGACGACTACGTCCGCGACTTCGTCCAGGAAGTGCCGAAGGCGAACGTGCTGACGCTGCGCTGGATCATGCGCCGGCCGTCGCCGGACGAGGCCCTCGAGGGCCACGAACTCGGCCCGGACGTCCTGGTCAAGGACGCGGTCCGCGCGGTGCTGGAAGCGTCGGCACCGGTGCAGGTCGTCGAGAACGGCAAGCTGCTCGGCGTCGTCGGAGACCCCGAGATCCTGGGCGTGGTGGCGGCGTCGTGAACGGGGCAACAGCATGAGCATCGCGCTGCCCCGAACCCGGGTGGCCGTGCGCGCGAGCCGGGGCTGGACCGTCGTCGGCATCTTCGTCGTCTGGCTGATCGGCTACGCGGCGTTCCACGGCAAACAAACCCTGGCGTTGGCCCCGGCCGACATCACCGGGTTCCATTCGTCGCTCAACGACCTCAACGACTCGGTCGGCGCGAACCGGAACTCCAACCCGCTGTTCCTGTACTTCTTCAACGAGATCAAGGTCGGCATCGACCAGATCGTCGTCTTCCTGCAGCACCTGATTTCGCAGCCGGTGGGCGACCGGCCGCTGCCCTACGTCGGCTGGCTCGGCGTCGTCGCGCTCGCGACGTACGCGGCCTGGGCGTTCGGGAACTGGCGGGTCGCGCTGCTGACCGTCGCCGGCCTGCTGTTCATCGGGACGCAGGGCCTCTGGCAGCAAAGCATGGACACGCTGGCGCTGACGATCACCGCGGTGCTGCTGTCGCTGCTGATCGGCATCCCGCTCGGCATCTGGGCCGGTCTGTCCGACCGGGTCAACGCGGTGATCACGCCGCTGCTCGACCTGATGCAGACGATGCCGACGTTCGTCTACCTGGCGCCGCTCACGCTGCTGTTCCTGATCGGACCGGCGGCCGCCACGATCGCGACGCTGATCTACGCGGTGCCGCCGGTGATCCGGCTGACCGCGCACGGCATCCGCGAGGTGCCCACCGACAGCGTCGAGGCGGGGGAGTCGCTCGGGTCGACGCGCATGCAGCTGCTCCGCAAAGTGTTGCTGCCGATGGCGAAGCCGAGCGTGGTCATCGGCATCAACCAGACGATCATGGCCGCGCTCTCGATGGTCACGATCGCCGCGCTGATCGACGCGCCCGGCCTCGGCCAGGTCGTGATCCGCGCACTGCAGACCCTCGACGTCGGCACCGCGTTCAACGCCGGTCTGTCGATCGTCGTCCTGGCGGTGATTCTGGACCGGGTCACGACGGCGGCGAGCGTCCGCGTCGAACTGGAGCGCGCCGCGGGCGGGCCACCCTCGCCGGTCCGGCGCTACGCGCTCGGCGGTGGTGGCCTGGTGGCGCTGATCGGCGTGTACCTGTCCTACACCTACCTGTGGGCGGCCGAGTTCCCGGAGAGCCCGAACTTCGGATCGTCGATCGTCAAAGCCGCGACGTCGGTGAGCGACTGGTGCCAGTTGCACCTCGCCGGTTTCACCGGCGGCTTCAAGGACGGCTTCACCGCCGGCGTGATCGATCCGCTGGAGTCGCTGCTCAGCCAGTCGCCGTGGTGGCTGGTGTTCGCCGCGATCACCGCGCTCGCCTACGTGCTCGGTACCTGGCGGACCGCGCTGATGTCGGTGATCCTGCTCGCGCTGCTCGTCGGCACCGGCCTCTGGTCGGACGCGATGGTGACGCTCGCCGCGACGCTGGTCGCAACCGTCGTGGTCGCGGCAATCGGCCTGGCGGTCGGCGTCTGGATGGGCCGTAGCAACCGCGCCGACGCGATCATCCGGCCGATTCTCGACGCCGCCCAGACGATGCCCGCGTTCGTGTACCTGGTGCCGTTCCTGGCGCTCTTCGCGCCCAGCCGCTTCACCGCGATCGTGGCCGCGATCGTCTACGGCGCACCCGTCTGCGTCAAGATCATCGCGGACGCCATTCGCGGCGTCTCTCCGACCACGGTCGAAGCGGCCACCGCGGTCGGGTCGAGCAGCTGGCAGATCATCACGAAGGTCCAGGTGCCGATGGCCCGCGGAGGCATCACGCTCGCGGTCAACCAGGGGCTGATCTACGTGCTGGCGATGGTCGTCGTCGGTGGGCTGGTCGGGGCCGGTGCCCTCGGCTACGACGTCGTCGCGGGCTTCTCGCAGGCCGGCCTGTTCGGCAAGGGCCTGGCGGCCGGCCTCGCGATCGTGCTGCTCGGCATCCTGCTCGACCGCATCTCGCGCGCCGCGGCCCAGGACCGCGCCGCGACCTGATTTCCGACTCCCCTCGCATCCATCCCCCAGCTAGGGAGCAGTAGTGGTCAGATCGTTTCGAAGGCTCAAATTTGTTGCTCCACTCGTCGCATTGGTACTCGTCTCCGCGGCGTGCGGGGGTGCCAAAGTCGGCGACACCGGCAACAGCGACGCCGGCAGCAAGGGCAAGTGCGGCACGGTCAACCTCGCGGTCAACCCGTGGGTGGGGTACGAGGCCAACGCCGCCGTGATCGCGTACGTCGCCCAGAACCGGCTCGGCTGCAAGGTCGTCAAGAAGAACCTGCTCGAGCAGGTCTCCTGGCAGGGCTTCTCCACGGGCGAGGTCGACGCGATCGTCGAGAACTGGGGCCACGCCGACCTGGCGAAGAAGTACATCACCGACACGAAGGTCGCGGTGGACGCCGGCTCGACCGGGGTGCCGGGCAAGATCGGCTGGTTCGTACCGCCGTGGCTCGCCAAGGAGCACCCGGACGTCCTCGACTGGAAGAACCTGAACAAGTACGCGGCCCAGTTCAAGACGTCGGAGTCCGGCAACAAGGGCCAGTTCCTCGACGGCGACCCGTCCTACGTGACGAACGACGCCGCGCTGGTGACGAACCTGAAGCTGAACTTCAAGGTCGTGTACTCCGGCTCGGAGACCGCGCTGATCACCGCGCTGCGCCAGGCCGAGCAGCAGAAGAAGTGGCTGCTCGCGTACTTCTACACGCCACAGTGGTTCCTCAACGAGGTGCCGGCCGTCAACGTGAAGCTGCCCCCGTACAAGCCGGGCTGTGACGCCGACCTGAAGAAGGTCGCGTGTGACTACCCGGACTACGACCTGAACAAGATCGTCGCGAAGAAGTTCGCGGACTCGGGTAGCCCGGCGTACACGTTGATCAAGAACTTCAAGTGGTCGAGCGAAGACCAGAACGCGGTCGCGAAGTCGATCGCGGTCGACAAGCTGGACGACGAGGCCGCCGCGAAGAAGTGGGTGGACGCCAACAAGTCGAAGGTGGATGCCTGGCTCCAGGGCACCTGATCCGGGGCGAGGGGTTACGTGGGTGAGCGAGCCCACGTAACCCCTTCCGGCTCAGCAGGTCGCGTCGGTCGCCGGGAGCTGCCCGTCGATCAGGTACCGCTCGACGAGCTTGCTGACGCAGCGACTACCCCCGTGCAGGTAGACCCGGGCCCGGGCTTGAGCCGCGCCCGAGACGGTGACCAGCCGTGACCGGGTGAGTTGGCGATGCAGCGCCGGTTGCCCGGCGATCAGCAGGACGGGTGTGTCCGAGGAGATCGGCACCGAGCGGTCGCCGGGGGCGCTGGTGGCGCTGTCGAGCACCACTCGGCGCACGTGCCGGGGGAACAGCTGGGCGTACCCGGCGCCGAGATTTCCGCCGCCCGACCAGCCCAGGTAGGAGATGCGTTCCTCGAACACGGCGCTACGGACGACGTCCAGATCCTGGGCACCGGTGCGGACCGGGGCCCGCGGCTCGACGCCCACCAGGTCGTGCCGGGCTGCGACTCTCGGTGCGCCCTCCACGACCTTGCGCACCCCGTCGAACGAGCCGCCCCGGTCACCGGTGTCGATCAGGAGCGTCCCGATCCGGTGGTCGGTGTCGGTCGCCGGGCGGCGCGCCACCGCCACGGTGGTCGTCCGGCCCTCCGGGTCGGAGTAGTCCAGTGGCACCGTGACCTCCGCACAGCGCACGCGGATCCCTGGCGCCGTCTCCCGGCAGGCGTGCCAGTCGACGTCTTGGCGGTAGAAGCGGTCCAACGCGTACGGGTGGCTGTGGACGATGGCCAGGCGGACGACCAGGTCCGGCCCCCATACGACACCGGCGGCCACCGCCGCGATCAGGGCGAGGGCCACCGGTAGGCGCGGGTTCGACACGGACCGGAATGTATGTCAGGCGCGCATCCTCATCGGTCAGAGCAGGGTGCCGCCGCTGGCTTCGACGCGCTGGCCGGTGATGAAGCCGGTGCGGCCCTCGAGGAGTGCGGCCACCACGCCGCCGATGTCGTCCGGCTGACCGACCCGGCCGAGCGCGATCTCGGTCGCCAGCGCCTCCTGGATCGCCGGAGTGTCCCGGACCGCGCCCCCGGCGAAGTCGGTCGCGACGACCCCGGGTGCCAGCGTGTTCACGGTGATCCGGCGCGGGCCGAGCTCGGCCGCGAGGTACCGGGTGAACACCTCGACCGCGCCCTTCATCAGCGCGTAGGCCGCGTACCCCGGCTTCGTGAACCGGGCCAGCCCGGTCGACAGGTTGAGGATCCGGCCGCCGTCGGCGAGCAGCGGCAGCAGCGTCTGGGTCAGGAAGAACGCACCGCGCAGGTGGACGTCGAGCAGCTCGTCGAATTGCGCGACGGTGGTGTCGGCGATCGACGCGTAGATGCCGACGCCGGCGTTGTTGACCAGGAAGTCGAACGTGTCCCGGCCCCACTGGTCCCGCAGAGCTCGGCGGACGTCGTCGGCGAACGCCTGGTGCGTGTCCAGCGCACCGACGTCGAGGCGGAACGCGACCGCGGTGCGGCCGAGCTTCCGGACCGCCTCGAGGACCTCCGCGGCCTCGGCCTCGTTCGACCGGTAGGTCAGGATCAGGTCGACGCCGTCCTCGGCGAGGGCCAGCGCGGAATTCCTGCCGAGGCCGCGGTTGGCGCCGGTGATCAGGGCGATTTTGGACATGGGTGTTCCCGTCTCGTGGTGCATTCAGGGGTTGACTCAGACGTCCACTCGGTCGCCGACGACCGAGAGGAGCTGAAGTTTTTCGTGGCTCTCCGTGCCCGGAGCCGCGGTGAAGACCAGCAGCGTCTGGGACTGATCCGGGTCGAGCAGCAGCTGGCACTGCACCTCGATGATGCCGAGCTCGGGGTGGCTGATCCGCTTGAACTCGGGGTAGCCGGCGGTGACGTCGTGCTCGGCCCAGACCGCGGCGAACTCGGGGCTGGCCGCCAGCAGCGCGTCGACGACCGCGGCCGACCGGGAGTTCCGGCCCTCGAGCAGGTACACGTCCCGCAGCTTCGCCGTGAACGCGCGCCCGTGCATCGGGTGGTCGTCCTCGGGGTAGACCAGCCGCGACCGCGGGTCGGTGTACCAGCGATAGACCGTGCTGCGGGCCATTCCGGTGAACTTCATCTGGTCGCCGAGCAGTGCGGTGGCCAGCCGGGTCTGGCGCAAGGTCTCGCCGAGGCGGGTCAGCACCAGCGCCGGCGTGTCGTCGAGCCGGTCGAGGATCCGCATGATGCCCGGGTTGATGTGGTTGCTGCGCAGAGCCCGCGCCGGTGCGGAGTGCCCGCCGACGCGGAACAGGTGGTCTCGCTCGGCGAGGCTCAGGTGGAGACCCCGGGCGATCGCCGCCAGCATCTGTTCGGACGGATTCGGACCGCGCTGCTGCTCGATCCGCGTGTAGTAGTCGGTCGACATCCCGCAGAGCGCGGCGACCTCCTCCCGGCGGAGCCCGCCGGTGCGCCGACGCGACCCGCGGGGGAGACCGACGTCCTCGGGCTGGAGCGCCTCTCGCCGCGCCCGCAGGAACTCCGCCAACTGCGCTCGGTCTGCCATCGGTTCCTCCTCCCGTCGTCCGATGAGACCAGCATGCCTCCGGCCTGCGCCGACAGTAAGGACGCAATCATCCAGGGATCTTTTGTCCCTGCTCGGGATCGCGCCAATCCGCGCCGCGATTCGCTCCGAATAGCCTCCCGGGGGCGGCGAATCCTAGGAGGCTCACAGGCATGAATCGCTGGGGGCGTGCACGGGGCGCGGACGACGGCTCGGACACCGCGCGCGCCGACCAGCTCGGTTCACTGCTGATCGAGGTCGGCCGCGGCAACGACGACGCGTTCGCCCAGCTCTACGACGAGATGTCGCCCCGCGTCCACGGGCTGGTCCTGCGGGTGGTCCGCGACCCCTCCCAGGCCGAGGAGGTCACCCAGGAGGTGCTCGTCGACGTCTGGCGCACCGCCGCCCGGTTCGATCCGGCGCGCGGTTCGGCGTCCGCATGGGTCTTGACGCTTGCGCATCGGCGGGCCGTCGACCGCGTGCGGTCCGCACAGGCCGCGACCGTCCGCGACCAGCGGGCGTCGGTCCCGGAGGCGACCGCCTACGACGCGGTCGTGGACGAGGTCGCCGGACGCCTGGAGCACCAGCAGGTGCGACGGTGCTTACGCGGGCTGACCGACGTGCAGCGGGAGGCGATCACGCTCGCGTACTACGGCGGGCAGACGTACCGGGAGGTGGCCGCGACGCTCGACCTCGCGCTACCGACCGTGAAGACCAGAATGCGCGACGGGCTCATCCGGCTGCGCGACTGCCTCGGAGTGGGCCGATGACCGAACACCTGGACCTGCTGAACGGCGCCTACGCCCTCGACGCCCTCGACGACGTGGAGCGCGCCGCGGTCGAGCGGCACCTGCGCGACTGCGAGACGTGCGCGATCGAGGTGGCCGGGTTCCGCGAGGCCGCGGCCCGCCTGGGCGAGCCCGCGGCGCCACCGGCCGCGCTCCGTGATCGCGTGCTCGGCGCGGCACGCACGACCCGTCAGGTTCCGGCGCGCGTGCCGGCCCCGGCCCCGGGCCGGCCGCGGTTGCGGTGGGTCGCGGTCGCGGCTGCCGCGGTGGCGGTGCTGATGGGGGCGGTCGGCACCACTTGGGCCGTGCAGCAGAACCGGGTCGACCGGGTGGTGGCGGCACAGGAGCAGACCACGCGGATCCTGGCCGCCCCGGACGTCACGGTGAAGGTGTCGCGTGACGCCCGGTCCGGACGGGTGACCGCGGCGTACTCGCCGTCCCTCGGTTCGGCGGTGTTCACGTTCGCCGGGCTGTCGTCGGCGCCGAGCGGGAAGACGTACCAGCTCTGGCGTGTGGTCGGCGGGGTGCCCAGCTCGCTGCGGGTACTGCCGCCGTCGACCCGCGACGGCTCGGTGGTCGTCGACGACCTGCGACCCGCCGACGCGCTCGCGGTGAGCCTCGAGAACGAGGGCGGCGCGAAGAAGCCGACCGACATCGCCGCCCGGCTCCCGCTGGCCTGACGGGTTCGGGTCTCCGGGTGCCGGCGTTCGCGGGGGAATCGGTTGACATCGGTGCCTAAGGTCCGCGCCATGGGAGGCGAACCCGGGCTCGGCCTGGCTATCGATTTCGGCTCGACCCATACCGTGGCGGCGCTGCTCGGGCCGGACGGCCGAAGACAGCCGCTGATGTTCGACGGCAGCTTCCTGCTGCCGTCCGCCGTCCTGGCGTCCGCCGACGGCCGGATGCTGGTCGGCCGGGACGCCGAGCGCGGCGCACGGCGGGAACCGTCCCGCCTGGAGCCCAACCCGAAACGCCGGGTCGACGACGGGCACGTGCTGTTGGGGGGACGTCAGTATCCGGTCGCCCACCTGGTGGGCGGTGTGCTCCGACGGGTCGCCGACGAGGCCGCCAGGGTCGCCGGCCGTCTGCCCGACCGGGTCGTCCTCAGCCATCCGGCGAACTGGGGCGCGCCCCGGATCCGGGTGGTGCGGGACGCGGCGACGAACGCGGGATTGTCCGGGGTGACGCTGATTCCCGAGCCGGTGGCCGCCGCACTGTATTTCAGCCGCGTCCTGGGGCACGCCGTGCCGGACGGCGCGGCGCTGCTCGTGTACGACTTCGGCGGCGGGACGTTCGACACCACGGTGCTGCGCAGCGAGGCGGGCGGCTGGCGGGTGCTGGCCACGGACGGGTTGCCGGACGTCGGCGGCCTCGACCTCGACGCGGCGATCGTCGACCACGTGCGGGCGACGCTCCGTCCCGAGCACCACGAGCAGTGGGTGCGCCTCCTCGAGCCGGCGGACGATCCGGGGCGGCGGCGTAACCGGATGCTGTGGGAGGACGTCCGGGCGGCCAAGGAGCAGCTGTCCCGGAGCTCGTCGGCGGGGCTGCTGGTGCCGGTTCTGGATGTGGACGTGCACCTGACCCGGGACGAGTTCGAGCGGCTCGCCCGGCCGAGTGTCGAGCGCACGGTCGAGGTCGCGGCGGGGGCGCTGCAGCGGGCCGGGGTCCGGCCGGATCAGTTGGCCGGAGTGTTCCTGGTGGGCGGGTCCAGCCGGATTCCGATGGTGGGGACGGCACTGCACCACCGGATCGGGGTGGCGCCGACGGTGATCGAGCAGCCGGAGTTGGTGGTAGCGCTGGGCAGCCTCGTGGCGCTGGGCAGCCCGGTGGCGCTGGATCCGGCGGGGTACCCGCGGCCGGCGGAGTCCGTGCCCGCCGCCGGAAGTCCGGGCACCCCGGCGCGGAAGCGGCCCTACGGCCTGGTGCTCGGAGCTGCCGGGCTCGTGATCGCGCTGGTCGTCGGCGGCGTCGCCTACTGGTCCTCCCGCGGCGACGACACCGACCCGAACGACGGCGGCACCTCCCGAGCGTCCGCCCGGCCCGGCGGCCCGTACCAGGAACTGACGATCGGCAAGTCGGCGTGGTACGGCCCCCTCAAGATCACGTTCGGAAAACTCGTCTACGACAAAACCAAGGAAGACCAGCTCACCGTCGAAACCGTCGTCGAGAACGAAGGCCCCGAAAGCTTCAGCCCCCGCCTCACGATGACGTTCACCCTCGACGGCGTCCAGAACACCGTCTCGTCCTCCTCGTACGGCAACGTCACCGGCAAGCAGCGGACCCGCGTCACCTACACCGTCCGAAAACTGGATGTCCCCGGAACCATCGCCGACGGTGTCTTCACGATCGGCGACGGAGACGAGGCCCAGGCCGTGGTCCCGGCCGGTCCGAAAGGCAGGCTCGTCTCGTACGAGCCCCGCCGCGTCCTCACGAAGGACGTCGTTCTGAAACACCGGGACCTCACCGTCACCGTGCACTCCTGCGACGTCCGCGGCGGCTTCTTCGACTTCAACGGCCAGGCCGACTCCGGCTATCAGGCCCTGACCTGCGTGGTGGACGCGCAGTACACCGGCGGCGGCGCCGCCGGCCACTACTTCGGCCGGGACAACGTCGTCCTGGTGGATCCGGCGGGCCTCGAGGCCGGTTCGACGCCGCAGGTCAACGAGGCGCTCTACGGCCCCGAAGTGCACCGGAACGTGAGGCCGGGCTTCCTGGTGAAGAACCCCGCCCGAGGCAGGTACCTGCTGCGGATCGTCGACGTGCACGCCGGCGAAACCCGCTCGGCCACCTCGGTGAAGGACCTCGAACTCACGCTGTGAACCCGCGGATCGTCGCGGTCAGCACCCGCGTCAACCGGGGGCCCACCGCGACGATCGCGTGGCTGAGCCGTGGGTCGCTGCGATAGAGCGCCTCCACCTGCGGCCCCGGCGTCGCCATCTGCCAGAGCGCACCGGCCAGCGACGTCGCGGTCGCGATCAGGTCGACGGCCTGCTCTTCGGTCAACCCGGGCCGAAGCCGTTGGAACGACGCCACCAGCAGGGTGACTTCTTCGAGCGTCACGAGCTTGAACTCGCGCACCGCCTCGATCGACACGTTGCGCTCGAGGTTGAGCGGCGCCTGGGCGAGGAGGTCGCAGAACATCGGCCGCGAAGCGAGCGACTCCGCGATCACGCCCGCGATTGCCTCCACGGTGGCTTCCTCACCCCGCGTCAGGGCAGCCAGCGATGCCCTCAACGAGGGTGACCAATCCCGCCACCCGTCGGCCGTGAGCAGCAGAAAGATCTGCTCGCGGGTCTCGAAGTACCGCAGCAACGCCGACTTGTGCATCCCGACCGCCTCGGCGATGTCGGTCAGCGTCACCTGCCGGATCCCGCGAACGGCCCCGAGTTCCCGGGCCGCGTCCAGGATCGCCTGCTCGCGTTGCTGTTTGGCCTCCGCTGACCGTGCCCGCTGCATACACCCATCTTACCGCAACCGGGTTGCGGTATTAACGAAACCGAGTTTTACTAACGGCATGTCTGTTTGGTTCGTCACCGGTTCGTCCCGCGGCTTCGGCCGTTCCCTCGTCCGGGCAGCACTCGACGCGGGCCACCACGTCGTCGCCACCGCCCGCAAACCGGAAACGCTCGCCGACGAGTTCGGCGACCGGGTCCTGGCCGTCCCGCTCGACGTCACCGACCCGGAAGCGGTGCGAGACGCCCTCCACGCCGGCGTCGAACGCTTCGGACGCATCGACGTCGTCGTCAACAACGCCGGCTACGCGAACGTCGCACCGATCGAGACCGGCGACGAAGCCGACTTCCGCACCCAGTTCGAGACCAACTTCTGGGGCGTCTACCACGTGTCCCGGGCGGCGATCGCCCAGCTCCGCACGCAGGGCGGCGGGACGATCGTCCAGTTCTCGTCGATCGGCGGCCGAGTCGGAGGTTCGCCCGGCATCGCGTCCTACCAGGCCGCGAAGTTCGCCGTCGACGGCTTCAGCCGGGTGCTCGCCGCCGAGACCGCGCCGTTCGGAATCCGGGTCATGGTCGTGGAGCCCAGCGGTTTCGCGACCGACTGGGCCGGTGCGTCGATGACGATCCACGACATCCCCGCCGACTACGACTCGACGATCGGCGTCATGCAGCGCCTCGTCCGCGCCAACGACGCCGGAGCGGCCGGCGACCCCGACCGGGCCGCGCACATCATCGTCGAGGCCGCCGAGCGCAAGAATCCGCCGTCGCACCTGCCGGTCGGCGTCAACGCCGTCGAGATGGCCCGCGCCTACTCCGAACGCCAGCTAGCCGAATCAGCCGCCTGGGCGACGGTCGGCCGCTCGGCCGACTTCGCCGAGCCCTACCCCGCCGACTTCCCGCCGGACGCCCCGGCCGACAGGTAGACGTTCGAATCGGCGCGGTCACGGGGAACGCCGCGCCCACGCGTCGACGTCCGGCGGTTTCGGCGACCCTACGCGGACGTCCGCCTGGCGCCTAGTTCTCACCCGCGAGCGCCGCCGTGTGGTCGGGCACGAACCGCTGGGTGTCTCGCGGCGGTCGCTTGTACCCCGACGACTTCGGACGCTTGGGCAGCGCGATCTTCGGCTCGCTGACGTGCTGGTACGGCACGGTCGACAACAGGTGCGCGATCATGTTCAGCCGGGCCGCCCGCTTGTCGTTGCTCTCCACCACCCACCACGGCGCCTCCGGGATGTCCGTGTGCACGAACATCTCGTCCTTGGCCCGGGAGTAGTCCTCCCACCGCGCGATCGATTCGACGTCCATCGGCGACAGCTTCCACCGGCGCAGCGGATCGTCCAGCCGTGCCTCGAACCGGCGCTGCTGCTCGGAGTCGCTCACCGAGAACCAGTACTTGCGCAGCAACACGCCGTCCTCGACCAGCATCCGCTCGAACAGGGGGCACTGGTGCAGGAAGCGGCGGTACTCGTCCTCGGTGCAGAAGCCCATCACCCGCTCGACGCCCGCCCGGTTGTACCAGGAGCGGTCGAACAGCACGGCCTCCCCGGCCGTCGGCAGGTGCCCGACGTAACGCTGGAAGTACCACTGGCCCCGCTCGCGCTCGGTCGGCGCCGGCAGCGCGACCGTGCGCGCGTACCGAGGGTTGAGGTACTGGCTGACCCGGCTGATCGTGCCGCCCTTACCGGCTGCGTCCCGTCCCTCGAAGATGACCAGGAGCCGGTTGCCGCTCTCGCGCAACCAGGCCTGCATCGTCACGAGTTCGGTCTGCAACCGGAGCAGCTCCGCCTCGTAGGCCTTCTTCCCGATCCGGGCCGGCTGAGCTTCTTCGTCGACGTCCGGGCTGCGCTTGGGCATCTGCACTCCTCGTTCTCCGCCTCCGCTGACCCTACGTGCCCTCAAAACGAACCGATCGCACCCGACGCGATCACACGGAAACCGGGCTGAGCGGTGGGTCACCGGCCAGCACCGCGAGGATGTTGTCCGCCGCCAACGACGCCATCGCCAGCCGGGTCTTGGCCGTCGCGCTCCCCACGTGCGGTGTCAGTACGACCCGATCACCACTCGCGAGCAGATCCGGATGCACGTCCGGCTCGTTCTCGAACACGTCGAGTCCGGCTCCCGCGATCACGCCCGCCTGCAGTGCAGCCGCCAGGTCGACTTCCTTGATCAACCCACCGCGGCCAGTGTTGATCAAGATGGCTTCCGGTTTCATCAGCGAGAGCGTGTCAACGTTGATCATGTGCCGGGTCTCGTCGTTCAACGGTGCGTGCAGACTCACCACGTCGGCCTCGGCCAGCAACTCCTCCAACGAACGCCGCTCGGCCGGGAATCCGACCGAATGCGTCGACCGGGCCGTGTACAGAACCCTCATCCCGAAGCCGAAATGCGACCGCCTCGCGACCGCCTCACCGATGCGGCCCAGACCGACGATGCCGATCGTCGCGCCCGAGATGTCGATGCCCATCGGTTCGTACAACAGCTTGAACGGCCCGGTACTGCCGGACGCCCGCACCGAAGCGTCCGACGACGGAAGGTGCCGCGCCACCGCGAGCATCAGCGTCATCGCCAGGTCGGCCGTCGCGTCGGTGAGCACGCCCGGCGTGCGGGTCACCACCACTCCGGCGGCGGACGCCGCCTTCACGTCGATGTTGTCGTAGCCGGTCGCGATCGTCGCGACGATCTTCAGCGACGTCTCCTCGAACACCTCGGCCGTCAACCGGTCGGTCAGTTGCGAGAGCAACGCGTCGGCCCCCGCCGTCAACGTGCGCAGCTCCGAGGCGCTCAACCCCTGCGGCGACCCGACGTCGACCACCTCGTGGCCCGCGGCGCGGAGCCGCTCCACGATCTCGGCGTGCACCGGCTGCGTAACGACGATCTTCGCGCTCATGATGCTTACTTACCAGACATCTCAGACTTGACTCGTTCCAGATGCATCTTGATTCTGGAAACGTGGTCGAAGACAGCACACGAGCTCTCCTGCGCGAATCGGGTCTGCGCGTCACCGCGCAGCGGGTCTCCGTGCTCGAGGCCCTCCGCGTCGACCCGCACGTGACGGCCGACGTCGTCGCGCGGCGGGTGCGCTCCGAGGGCGTCGCGATCTCGACCCAGGGCGTCTACGACGTGCTCGACGCGCTCACTTCGGCCGGGCTGATCCGCCGGATCGAGCCCGCGGGCTCGCCCGCCGTGTACGAGACCCGCGTCGGCGACAACCACCACCACCTGGTCTGCCGCTCCTGCGGCGTGATCGTCGACGTCGAGTGCGTGGTCGGCGAGGCCGCCTGCCTGACGCCGTCCGACTCCAACGGGTTCGCGGTCGAGGAGGCCGAGGTCGTGTTCTGGGGCCTCTGCCCCCAGTGCCAGATTCCTACTTAGGTCGCACCGGGCCCCCACCTGCGAGCGATGCGCGTCCGCCCTCGCCGGGTCGATCGTGGAATCCATGAACACCACGACCGAAACGTTCACGCTGCAGAGGCACCGTCGCACGTTCACGCTCGACGACGGTCGGTCGACTCTGCACCTGGGCCGCGCCCCGAAGCACGGCGACGTCACCACGGCGGCCGGCACGTGGCCGGTCCGGATCCTCAGCTTCCGCGGTCTCGCCGCCGAGGCCGGGGACTTCCTCCGGCTCCACCCCAAGGGTGCGGTGCTGCCCGACGGCCCCGCCCGGTGGACCGTCCACCGGCACTCCGCCGAGCTCAGCCGCGGCGGCGCGCGGATCGTCGTCCGCGAATCCGGATGGTTCCGGAAGACCGCGACGGTCGAGGTCACCGGGGCCTGGGCCGACCTCGACCTGGTCGTGCTGACCGCGTGCTTCGCGGTGCTCGCCCGGCAGCGCCGGCGGGTGATGCTGATGACGGCCGTCGCCGCGAGCAACCACGGCTGAGGTCAGGCCGTCCACCGCGGGTCGCGACCGGTGAGGCCGAGAACCCGGTCGAGCAACGGCGCGTCCGGCGCGACCAGCACCGGCGCGCCGTACACGCCCATCTCCCGCCCCTGCTCCGCGACGAGCTGCTTGCTCGCGGCGCCGACCAGCGACGGGCCCCAGTACGACAGGTGCTCCAGCAGCGCGCGCACGTCGAACTCGCTGCACGGCGTCGGGGCGTCGAGCTGAGCGCCGGAGACGTGCCCGATGACGTCAGCGGTCGGCCGTGCGGTCGCGGCTACCAGGGTGTGCATGCCTGCACGGTAGGAAGCGCAGGTCGAACCTGTCTTGAAGAAACGCGACGAGTTACGGTCGGATTCGTGGATCCCCGGGGCTTGGGCGGCGGCTGGGCGGGCACGGGCCGCGGGCCCACGCGCCGGTTCCACCATCGGACCTTGACCGGCGCGGGCCGCGTCCTCGGGGTCGCGTTCCGGCCGGGGGCTTCCAGCCGTTTCTCGGCCGGCCGGTCTCGGCGATCGCCGATCGGACGCGCTGCGTTACTGAAACAGCCAGTCCGGGTCGAATTCGCGGCTGAAGTCGTCGCAGGGCGCGGGTCGGTCCTGTTGCCCGGAGAGGACGTCGACGAACGTCACGCCGGCGTTCTGGAGGAGCGCCAGGTTGCCCGCCCAGGCCGGGTGGCCCCAGAGCGCGCTGCTCACGAGCGGAACGATCGTCAGCGGGGTGCCGCTGGCCAGGGCTTCGCAGACCAGGCCGGCGGCGTAGTTGTCCATGATGCCGGCGGCCAGTTTGTTCACCGAGTTGAATGTCGCCGGGCAGACGACGACCCGGCCCGGGGTGGGGAAGCGTTTGGGCTCGCCGGGTCTGCGCTGCTCGACCAGGGGAGGGTGGCCGGTGACGCGCTCGACGGCTCCCGCGTCGACCCAGTTCATCGCTTCCCTGGTGGCGACCACTCGGGCGCGCCAGCCGCGCTCGATCGCGGCCGCCGCGAACTCGTGGGACCGCGCGGCCAGCGGCGATCCGCAGGCCACCAGGGCCAGGTAGTCACTCATCGATGCCCCAGAGCTCGCTGAGGGCTCTGGCCTGCTCGATCGTCAGGTAAGACGGGTTCGACCCCTGGGGCTGGCGGAAGATCTCGAGCTCGGCCAGGCGTGGGTCGGCGCGGAGCTCGCCGCGGGTGAGGCGGAACTCCTCGGGCGCGATCGTCAGATCGAGCGGCACGTGCCAGCGCCCGTCGTCGGCGTGGAGCTCGGGTTCGCCGGCGAGCAGGCCGATGCCCCAGACGCCGGCCCTGCGGCCGCTGGCCCAGAAGACGACCGGCTGGTCTTTCCGCATCAGGCGGGTGCGGTAGCTGGGCTGGACGCACCACTGCTCGACCCGCGGCCGGACGGCGAAGCGGGCCGTGAGATCGACCCGGTCGGCGTTGCCCTTGAGCACCCAGGCGCCCAGGTCGTCGAGTTTGACTTTTTGCGAGGCCACGGCAGGAATCTAGCCCGGCCGAAACGACCCGTCTACTCGTACCAATGATAGGGACGTAAATGCGGTAAGCTCGGCGGCCACCGTGACTATTGAGAGGGACACGTGACAGAGACCCCCGTCTACCGCCGGCTCGCCGGCGACCTGCGCGCGCTCATCGAAAGGGGAGAGTTCGCGCCCGGGTTCATGCTCCCGTCCGAACCGAAGATCGCCGAACGGTTCGGTGTGCGCCGCGGTCCGGTGCGCCAGGCGCTCGCGCTGCTGGCGCGCGAAGGCGTCATCGAGGTGCTTCCCGGTCAGGGGCGCCGGGTAGTGCCGGCCGAGCGGCGCGAGGGCAACGCGCCGAAGAAGGCCTATCGCGTGGTGATGGACGGTATCCGCGCGCGCCTGGCGGCCGGCGAGTTCGGCCCGTCCGACCGGTTGCCGAGCGAGGCCGACCTGATCGAGGAGTTCGGGATGTCGCGCAACACCGTGCGCCGGGCGTACCAGGAGCTGGCCTACGAGGGTGTGGTCGTCGTCCTCCACGGCCGAGGCGCCTACCCCGCGGAGCAGTGGCCCTTGGACGAGGAGTGAGCCTCGCGGTTCGGTCCCCGTCCGGCCTTGTCCGGCCTCGGGCAGCGGCGCCACCCCGGTCGGTGTCAAGGCTGCGCCTTGGGGGTCTGGCGCCAGGCGGCTTCCGCGGGGTCGCGTAACTGGGCGCAGGCGGTGTTGACCTCTTTGCGGCGTCGCCGCCGGGGGACGGTGACCGGCGGGCCCGCACCCTGGTGGCCGGTGTCGCCCAGCGTCCGGACTCCGGCGGGGTCGTAGGTGATCAGGATCCCGCAGCCGCAGCCGCAGCCGCAGCCGCAGCCGCAGCCGCAGCCGCAGCCGCAGCCGCAGCCGCAGCCGCAGCCGCAGCCGCAGCCGCAGCCGCAGCCGCGGCCCGGCGCCGGACACGACCTCGCCGCTGCTTGCGAGCACGGGATCCTCGACGCCTTCTGCACCTCCGTTGTCCAGGCCCTGGCCGACACCGGCCACCAAGGCGCCGGCTCAGCGGTCACCGGTCCACGCCGCCGACGTGTTCGCCGTGGACCGCCGGGTAGGCCGGCTGCGCACGGTGCTGGGCGGGCTGTTGCTGCTCGGCGGCACCGGCCTCGTGCTGGCCGGCGGACTCGCTGATCCGGCCATCGACGCCGCGGTCGGAGCCGGAGCAGGGCTGTCCGCCCTCGGCGTGCTCGTGCTCGGCCCGGTGCTCACCCCGCCGATCGCGCGGCTGGCCGGTGTCGCCGTCGGGCACGGGCGCGGTGTCGCCGGGCGGCTCGCGGCCGACAACGCGATACGCAGCCCGCGGCGGGCCGCGGCGACCACTCTGCCGGTGGTGATCGGGCTCGCGCTGGTCGGCTTCGTCGCCACGCTGGCAGCCGGCAGCCAGGCGTCGACCGTTGGCGGATTCGATCAGGCGCTGCGGGCCGACGTCCGGCTGCAGTCGTTCAACCCCGCCGTCACGATGAGCCCGGACGTGCCGCGGCGGCTGGCCGCGTTGCCCGAGGTGGCAGTGGTGGCCTCGTTCCGGGCGACGGAGGCCGAACTGCGCACCGGGCCGCGCTCCGATGGGGGAAGCGGGCGGGGCTCCGCAGTCGAGCTGGCCGGGGTCGACCCCACCGCACTCGCGGCCGTCCTGACGCTGCCCGTCACCGACGGCACGCTGGGCGACCTCGCCGACGGCGGCATCGCACTGCGGCGCGCCGTCGCCGCGGAACGGCGGGCTACGGTCGGCTCGACCGTGCGACTGCGGACGTCAGTCGGCGGCGCAGAGCAGACCTTCACTGTCCGGGCGATCTACGACACCGCTGACCTAGGCGGCTACGCCATCGCGCACCTCCCGATCTACGACGGCCTGATCACACCGGTCGACTACGAGCGGCTGGTCGGCGATCCCGGCATCGCAGAGGTCTACGCGTCCGCGCGCGACGGCGTGCCTTCGGCAGCAGCCCAGGCCGCCATCGCACGGGTGCTCGCCGACCATCCGACCGTCGAGATCACCGGCCGCGACGCGCTACGCCGGCGCGCGGCCGCCGAACTGGACCCGGCGTTGCGGGTGTACTACAGCCTGTTCGGACTCATGATCCTGATCGCGCTGTTCGGCATCGTCAACACGCTCGCGCTGTCGGTGCTCGAACGGACCCGTGAACTGGGGCTCCTGCGGGTACTCGGGATGCAGCGCCGGCAAGTGAGGGCGATGCTGCACTGGGAGGCGGCCATTGTGGCGGCGACCGGCGCCGCGGTCGGGCTCGCCCTGGGAGCGCTCGTGGGGTGGGCCGCCACCCGGTCGTTCGGCCTGCCCGCGAGCGAGGTTCCGGTCGGTCTACTCGTGAGCTTCGCGGCGGCGGCGGTAGTGATGAGTGTGCTCGCGGCGAGCCCGCCCGCCCGCCGCGCCGCCCGGGTGAATGTCCTACGCGCCCTGGCCACCGAGTAGCCGGCCGGGCACGGTCGCGTTGCGGGAGACGGGGCGCCCAGCGGCGGGGCCGGACCGCCCACGGCCGGCCGCGGTTGGTCCTTCGCCGAGTTGCCACCTCTCCGCGCGAAGGTTCACCGATCTGAGGGTTCAACCGGCCAGGTGGTCCCGCCGCTGGAAAAGCGCCGCACCGGTGACCGCCACGACGGCGGCGATCAGCACCATGACCACCGCAGTGAGGGGCTGCCAATTGCCGCGCGGGAGAGCGCCGAGCCATCGCAGCGGGCTCAGTCGGCGCGCGCACTCCGGAAGATCGAGGAGGTCCGCGCGCAGGCACACGATCACACCTCAGGCGACCGTGATTTAGGTCCGCGAGCTCGCCGACGCGGCCGGCCCCGACAAGACCCTCGTCTACGTGCTCGCGTACTGCGGCCTCCGGTTCGGCGAGTTGGCCGCGCTTCGCGTCCAGGACGTCGACCTCGTCCGCCGGCGCATCCACGTCGAGCGCTCGGTGACCGACATCAACGGCCACATGGGGTTCGGCTCGCCGAAGTCCCACCATCGTCGACAGGTGGCGGTGCCCCGGTTCCTCGTCGACCTGCTCAAGGCCCAACTCAGCGACGCGCCGGACGCGCTCGTGTTCCCGAGTCCGCGTGGGGAGGTCCTCCGCGCGAACAACTTCCGGCGACGCTTCTTCGACCGGGCGGCAACCTCGATCGGGCTCCAGGGCCTCACTCCCCACGAGCTACGGCACACCGCGGCAAGCATCGCCGTGTCGGCCGGCGCCAACGTGAAGGCCGTGCAGCAGATGCTCGGCCACGCCTCCGCGGCAATGACGCTCGACGTCTACGCGGGCCTGTTCGGCGACGACTTCGACACCCTCGCCGACCGGCTCGACGAGATCGCCGGCCACGGCGGTGCGGACCAGATGCGGACTGGCGACGACGACGAGACCACCGAAGGGGAGGAGGAAACGCCGTGACCTGCAACAACGTGTGTGCCCTCGGGCAGAATCGAACTGCCGACACCCGCTTTAGGAGAGCGGTGCTCTATCCCCTGAGCTACGAGGGCGCGACCGACGACGGTGCCGGCGCGCCCCCAGAGTATCGGTAACCCCCCGCCCCGCGTCTCGACTATCCCCCAGCAGCCACCCAGCGCCGCGTCCATCCCCCTCCGCCCCGTGCCCGCCCCGTCCGTGCCCGCGCCCCGTCCGTGCCCGCGCCCCGTCCGTGCCCGTCCCCGAACGTCATCGGGACGGCGGTGCCGTCCGTCGGCGGCACGTCCCCACTCGTCCGCGACGTCGCGTTGCGCATGACGAACCCGAGCGCACGCCCGCAGTGCAGCGGGAACGCCCCGTGCCGCTTAGCCGGGTGGAACCGGGGTAAACCAGCGACCAGTGCCCGCTTTGCGAGCGTTGGTGCAGGAGGGTATTGATGCGCGGGGAACTCCTCGACGACGTCGTCCGCCCCGACGGGCGTCACGTCTCCCGAAAGCTCGCGCTCCGCCGCACGGCCGTCGCCGTTCTCGTCGGCATCGTGCTGCTCGGCGCTGTCGGCGCGTTCGGCGTCCGCTCGGGCTTCGTGCGCACCACCAGCAACGGATACACGCTGACGCTCGAGTACCCGCGCATCGCGCGCGCGGGTCTGGACGTGCCCTGGCGGGTCACCGTCTCCAACCCCGCCGGGTTCAGCGACGACCTCGAGCTCGCGGTCACGGCGAAGTACTTCGAGATCTTCGAGACCCAGGGTTTCGATCCGGAGCCGTCGGCGGAGACCGCCGACGGCACCTACCGGTACCTGACGTTCGACCGGCCGCCGGCCCGCGAGTTCCACCTCAGCTACGACGCCTACATCCAACCGTCGTCCCAGGTCGGCGAGGTAGGCGAGCTACGCCTCCTGGAGAAGGGCGTCCCGCGCGCCACAGTCCGGTTCCACACCTGGCTCCTGCCCTGAGAGGCCCGGTTCCTGCCCTGAGACATCCGGCTCCTGCCCTGACAGCCCTGGCTCCTGCCCCGAGACGCCCCGCTCCTGCCCCGAGACTTCCGGCTCCTGCCCTGAGACGCCCCGTACCTGCCCCGAGACGTCCAGCTCCTGCCCTGAGACATCCAGCTCCCGCACTGAGAGGCCCACGATGGAGATCGTCTTCCGTGCGCTGGTGATGTTCGGCTTCCTCTGGCTGATCACCCGCACGGTCGGCCGCGCGACGCTCGGCGAGCTGAGCACGTTCGAGCTGCTGCTCTACGTCACGATGGGCGACCTGATCCAGCAGGCGGTCACCCAGCAGGACTACTCGGTGACGTCCGGGATCCTCGCGGTCAGCGTGTTCGCGCTGCTCACGATCGGTCTGGGATGGATCCAGCGTCGGTACCGCCGGGCCCGGCCGATCGTGCACGGCGTCCCGTACGTCGTGGTCGAGAACGGTGAACCGGTGCTGGAGACGATGCGGATGGAACGTCTCGCGATCGACGACCTGATCGCGGCCGCCCGCCAGGAGGGGTTCGAGAAGTTCGCCGACATCAAACTTGCGGTCATGGAGACGAACGGCCGGATCTCGTTCTTCGCCCGAGCCGGCAGCGGCAGCGGCAAGAGCGGCGCGGAGGACCAGCCTCCGGTCGGCTGACCCTCCTTTATGTGATGATTCCCGACACAGTGGCCACGCTGACGTGGGCGATACTCGCACCCCGCTGTATGGTTGAGTCGAGCAACTATCAAGGAGGCGGCAATGGCGTCGCAGGAGGCATGTGCCCAGCTGCTCGACCAATTGCCCGCGATCGGGGAGATCAAGCGCCAGTTCCACCGGGTCGCCCCGCCGGTCGGGAGCAACAACGTGGGTGCGGCCGGCGCCATCCCCATGCTGGGGATCCTCGCCACGGACGGTGAGCAGCGGGCCAGCGATCTGGCCGAGCGGCTCCGGGTCGACCTTTCGGTGATCAGCCGCCAGGTCGCGGCGCTGATCGAGGCGGGCATGGTGGCGCGGGCCACCGACCCGGCCGACCGTCGCGTCCATCGGCTCGCGATCACCGACACGGGCCTGCGGACGCTGCGCGCGCACCGCGAGCGGATGGTCGAACTGATTTCCCGGGGGCTCGAGGACTGGTCGGACGACGACGTCGTGACGTTCGCGGGCTCCCTGCGCCGGTTCGCCGACTCCGTCGCCGCCTCCTACCGTCCCGGCCCGCAGATCGCCGTCGTCCCCCAACCCGGAGCGCCGGTCGCGGTGTGAGTGTGCCTGTACCCCGGTGCGGGGTACAGGCAGAGCATGCTCCTCGACGAGTGGTTCCTGTCGGCGGACGAGCGCGGCAACCCGGCTACCCGGCTCGACTCCCGGCACCCCGACGGGTCGGCCTGGACGACCGGGAACGACGTCCGGCCGCTCATCCACGGTGCGGCGTACTTCGCCGACCTGCTCGAAGCGGTGGACGCCGCCCAGAAGGGCGACATCCTCTTCTTCACCGACTGGCGCGGCGACCCCGATCAGCTTCTCGCCGCCGAGCCCGACCGGACCGTCCGCGACGTACTCTCCGACGCGGCCCGGCGCGGCGTCGTCGTCAAGGGTCTGGTCTGGCGCTCCCACCTGGACAAGCTGCAGTTCAGCGCGGAGGAGAACCGGCACCTCGGGGTCGAGATCGAGGAAGCGGGCGGCGAGGTGCTCCTCGACATGCGCGTGCGCACCGGCGGCTCGCACCACCAGAAGTTCGTCGTGATCCGCCACCCCGCCGAGCCACGCAGCGACATCGCCTACGTGGGCGGCATCGACCTCGGGCACAGCCGCCGTGACGACGCCGACCACGCCGGCGACCCGCAGGCCCAGCCGATGCCCGACGTCTACGGCGAGCGGCCGCCGTGGCACGACGTCCAGGTGAGGATCCAGGGACCGGCGGTGGGCGACGTCGACACGGTCTTCCGGGAGCGCTGGGAGGATCCGAGCCCGCTCTCGAACAACCCCGCCCGGGTCGCCCGCGACCGGCTGTCCCACCGCGACATCACGCCGGACCCGCTGCCCGAACAGCCACCGGACCCCGGAACCGCCGGCTCCCACAACGTCCAGATCCTGCGTACGTACCCGCACCGGCGGCGCAACAGTTACCCGTTCGCGCCGGACGGCGAGCGCAGCATCGCGCGCGCCTACCTGAAGGCGCTCAAACGGGCGCGCCGGCTGATCTACCTGGAGGATCAGTACCTCTGGTCGCAAGACGTGGCCGCGTGCTTCGCCGAGGCCCTGAAAGAAAATCCCGACCTGCACCTGATCGCGGTCGTCCCGTCCTATCCCGACCAGACCGGGCTGTCGACGACGGGGGAGAACCTCGGCCGGAACCGGGCGCTGGACAAGCTGCGCGCGGTCGCGCCCGACCGGATCGCGGTCTACGGGCCGGAGAACCGCGAGGGCACCCCGGTCTACGTGCACGCGAAAGTCTGCGTGATCGACGACATCTGGGCCGTGGTCGGCTCCGACAACCTCAACCGCCGGTCCTGGACCTACGACTCCGAGCTCTCCTGCGCGGTGATCGACGACGAGCGTGACCCGCGCGCACCCGTCGATCCGGCCGGTCTGGGTGACGGCGCGCGGGCCTACGCCCGCAACCTGCGGTTGTCGCTGGCCTCCGAGCACCTGGAGCTCACCGGCCACGATCTGGACGCTCTGGCCGACCCGGAAACGGCCTACGAGACGTTCGCGAACTCGGCCAGGGCACTGGACGAGTGGCACCGGAACGGAAAGCAGGGAACCCGGCCGAGCGGGCGGCTGCGGCCGTACGCTCCGGCGAAGCTGGCGAAGTTCGCCGGAGTGTGGGCGGACCCGCTCTACCAGTACCTCCTCGACCCCGACGGCCGTCCGCGCCGCCTGCGCCGCGCGGACGATTTCTGACCGCTGGGGGCGGCCCGGTAGCCTGGCGCGGTGCGCTGGCTGGCTTTCGGCACTTATGACGTGCATCGGCACCCCCGGGTGGCGGTGCTGATCGACGGGCTGCGCGAGTCCGGTGACGAGGTCGTGGAGGTCAACGACCCGCTGCCGTTGGACACCGCCGGTCGGGTGCAGATGCTCAGGCAGCCGTGGCGGCTGCCGGTGCTCGCCTGGCAGCTGGGCCGGTGCTGGTCCCGGCTGATCGCCGGTGCCCGGCGAGCCCGTAAGAACGGCCAGGTGGACGCCGTCCTGGTCGGCTATCTCGGGCATTTCGACGTCCGGCTGGCGCGGTTCCTGTTCCGCAAGACGCCGATCGTGCTCGACCATCTCGTCTCGGCCGCGGGCACCGCGACCGACCGGGGCCTCGCCGGGTCGGGCGGGGCGAAGCAGAAGCTGCTGCGCTGGATCGACCGCAAGGCGCTCGACAGCGCCGACGTCGTGGTCGTCGACACGCCCGAGCACCGGGAAGCGCTGCCCGCCGACGTGGTGACCAGGGCGGTCGTCACCCCGGTCGGCGCGACCAGGGCCTGGTTCGTCGCGCAGACGCCCGACCGGCCGGCCACCGACCCGCTGCGGGTCGTGTTCGTCGGGCTGTTCACGCCACTGCACGGCACCGCCTACCTCGGTGACGCGCTGGCGATGCTGGCCGACGAGCCCGGTATCGCGGTGACGATGGTGGGCAAGGGCCAGGACCACGCCGACTGCCGGGAACGGGCCGCGGCGAACAGCCACGTCGAGTGGATCGAGTGGGTCGCCGGGCCGGAACTGCCGGAGCTGGTCGCGTCCCACGACGTCAGCCTCGGCATTTTCGGTACCACCGCGAAGGCGCAGAACGTCGTCCCGACGAAGGTCTACCAGGGTGCCGCCGCGGGCTGCGCGGTCGTCACGTCCGACACCCCGCCGCAGCGCGAGATGGTCGGCGACGCCGCGCTCTACGTCCCGGCCGGCGACGCGGGGGCCCTGGCCGAGACGCTGCGGAACCTGGCCGCTGATCGGGGCGAGCTGAAGCAGGCCAAGGTCACCGCTCGGCAGCACGCCGAAGAGCACTTCTACCCGGCCCGAGTCGTGGCGGCGCTGCGCGACCGAGTAAACACCCCAGTTTCGACGCGAGGTTGACCGACATGTCTTCACCGATCACCCCTCCGCTGACCGCACGGGCCAACCTGCGCTGGGCGGTGGTCCGGCCGACGCTGGAGCGTCTGGCGCCGACGAGCATCCTCGAGCTCGGCTGCGGCCAGGGCGCGGTCGGGGCCCGCCTGGCGCAGTACGCGACCTACACCGGCGTCGAGCCCGACGAGTCGTCGTGGCAGACCGCCTCTTCGCGGATCTCGGGCACCGTGCTGCACGGCGACCACCACAAGGTGCCCGAGGGCGCCGAGTACGGCCTGGTGTGCGCGTTCGAGGTGCTGGAGCACATCGCGGACGACCGCGGCACGCTCGCCGAGTGGGTCCAGTTCATCCAGCCCGGCGGCAAGCTCATGGTGTCGGTGCCGGCCGACCAGCACCGATTCGGTCCGTCCGACGAGCTGGTCGGGCACTACCGGCGCTACAGCGCGGACGACCTCGAGGCGCTGCTGACGTCGGTGGGCTGCACCGACGTGGCGATCCGCCGGTACGGCTGGCCGGTCGGGTACGCGCTGGAGGCGGTCAGCAACCGGGTCTCGGCGAAGAAGCTCGCGGAGCCTGCTGCGCCGGTGTCGGAAGTGATCGAGGAGCGCGGTGCGACCTCCGGACGATTCCTGCAGCCGAAGAAGGCCGCCGGCCAGGTGCTGAAGCTCGGCATGGCTCCGTTCACGCTGATCCAGGAGCTGGCCCCGTCGAAGGGCATCGGCCTCCTCGCGGTGGCGACCGGCCCGAAGGGCTGAGCAACGAATTCGGGGCTACCGGCGGTGCCGGTAGCCCCGAATTCGTGTCGTCACGACTTCGCCTTGACCCGCCGCGACAACGCGAGGAAGCCGGACGCCAGCGTGATGTCGATCACGGTCAACGCGACCCGCGAGAGCACCACCACGACCGCCGCCTGTGGCCCGCTCACCACGGTCGCGAACGTGGCCAGCAACACCCCGTCACGGACGCCGAGGCCGGCCGGCAGCGGAATCGCCAGCAAGCCGAGCGCGTAAGCCAGCGCGTACCCACCGATCGCGGCCAGCAGCGACGATCCGATCGGCGCGCCGAGGCCCACCAGCAGGATCGCCGCGTGGACGCCGAAGCAGACCGACACCAGCACCTGCCACCCGGCGGCCTTGCTGATCCCCGGCAGCGACGGCAGCTTCGGCAGCTTCGGCTGGCGGATCAGCTTGAACCCGAAGTTGGCCAGCGGACCGAGCACCCGCGGGTGCAGGAACGCCAGCAGGAACGGGATGGCCAGCATCCCCCACCAGTACTTGCCGAGCACGTCCGGTGCCGCGAGCGGCAGCGTCACGACCGCGACCGGCAGCCCCACCGCCGCGGTGAGCAGCAGCGCCAGCACGCCGACCGCGAATCCGACCCGGCGGGGGACCTTGTACTGCCGTCCGAGCTCCATCTGGGTGGCGATCGACCACACCGAGCCGGGCAGGTACTTGCCGAGCTGGCTGATGAAGAAGATCCGGGCGGCCGCCCAGGCCGGGATCGGTGCCCCGAGGTCGGAGAGCAGCGTCCGCCAGACCTGGGCCGCGCAGAACATCGCCAGCGCGACCGGCGGCAGCGACACGACCGCGACCCACGGGTTCAGCTCGCGCAGCGCCTCGGTGAACCGGCCCCAGTTCTTGGCCAGCGCGTACCCGGCGAACGCCACCATCAGGACGAGCAGCAGCACCTTCGCGGCCGTGAGAAGGATCGCGCGGGCCCGGCGGGCCGGTTTCGCCGGGGTGCCGGGGGCGTGGTCCGGCGGATGCCCGCCCGACGCGACCTCCGCCGACTCCACCGCAGCGAGTTCACCGGCGCCCGCGGCGTCTGCGGCACCACTGGCGGCACCAGGACCAGGATCGGCGCTCCCGGCCGCAGCCTCGCCCACGGCCGCGCGCGGGTCGTCGTCCGCAGAAGACCGGAAAGCCGACGACGCGTCGTTCACCGGCTTACCTGTGGTGATCGGCGCGTCGTTCGGCAAAGCAGTGGAACCACCCGGATTGGGCAACTCAGTCGGCCCGGGACCGGACGATCAGGTCTGCGAGCAACGCCACCGACGCGATCAGCAGGCCGGTGACGATCAGCAGCAGCGAGTTCGTCGTGATGCGGAAGAAGTAGATGACGACGTCGACGATCGCCTTCACGAACCCGACCCCGAGCAAGATCAGCGCCAGCGGCATCAGGACCTTGATCGGGTTGAAGTACATCACCATCCGCAGCACCTGCAGGATGTACCGATAGGCGTCGCGGACGAAGTGGAACTTCGACGTGCCCGCGCGCTTCGCGTAGTCGATCGGCAGGTAGTCGACCGTGTGCTGGTTGCTCAGGAACGAGAGCGTGATCGTCGTCACGCAGCTGAAGCCGGGGGGCAGCAGGCGCAGGTAGGGCAGCGAGACGTCGCGGCGGAACGCGCGGAGGCCCGAGTTGAGGTCGGGGATCTTCGTGCCGGCCAGCGTCTCGGCGACCTTCCGGATGACCCACTTGGCCGGCACCCGCAGGAACTTGTGCGTCCCCTGCTCGGTGGTGCGGGCGCCGACGACCTGGTCGGTCTCGGGGTGGTCGATCAGGTACTGGATGAACTCGGGGATGCGCTCGTTCGGGTACGTCATGTCGGAGTCGGTCCACACCACGATGCGCCCGTAGGCCTCGGCGCTGCCGATCCGCCGCGCGGTGCCCGAGCCGCCGTTGCGCTGGAACGGCATCAGCCGCATGCGCGGGAACCGGGGCAGCGCCTCCTGCAGGACCTCGAGCGTGTTGTCGGTCGACTTGTCGTCGATCACGAGCAACTCGTAGCGGAAGCCGCTCGCGTCCATCGCCTGGGTGATGCGCTCGAGCTCGAGCAGGACGTGTGGGCCCTCGTTGTAGCAGGGCAGCACGATCGTCGCGTCGAGCGTGTTCGGCCCGTGGTCGAGCTCGTTGAGCGCGCCCTGCGGCTGTGCCGGGTCACCACCGCTGACGCTGGCGTGACGGGCGTGCGGGGTAGCGGCCTCGGTGAGAGTGGTCGTCGGGTCGGCGTTCATGGCCTCTCGCGGGGGTTCGATGCGGCTGCCGGGCGTCGCGGCTCCGGACGAGCGTCAGGGTAGTCCGAGCGAGCGACAGCTTAGCCCGAGACCGTGTGCCGCCAGAAAAACGCTGGAGAAAACGGCCGTTAGGTGGATCAGGCGGCGTGCTTGCGGGCGAGCGGACGCCGGAGCCCGGTACCGCCGCAGGACGGGCAGTCGACCTCTTCGTCGCAGTCGGGCCGCTCGTCGCGCAGGTCGGACGGGACCTCGTCGCAGCGGGCGAACCAGGCTTCCCACGGTTCCGCACCGACCAGGCCGCCACGGCAGTCGGGGCAACGCTCATCCGAGTGACGCAGGGCTCGCATGTCCACCTCCGGGGCTCAGTGCTTACTTACATCGATGTAAGCACTACCCCCTGACAAAACCTACGACCCCAACACCTGTTCGAGATAGGCGTTGCCGAAGCGGCGGGCCGGGTCGACACGCTCCCGGACGGCGAGGAAATCGGTATACCGCGGGTAGCGACCGGCCAGCGCCGAAGCGTCCAGATAATGCATTTTGCCCCAGTGGGGGCGGCCGTCGAGGCCGACCATGATGTCTTGAACGGCGCGGAAGTAGTCTTCGTACGGGGTCCGGTGGTACTGGTGCACCGCGATGTACGCGGAGTCGCGCCCGTGCGCGGTCGACATCCACAGGTCGTCGGCGGCCGCGACCCGGACCTCGATCGGAAACGAGATCCGCCACCCGCGCTGATCGATGACGTTCTCGATCGACCGGATCGCCTCCCGCAGCGCCGCCCGCGGGATCGACCATTCGGACTCCCGGAAGCGCACCCGGCGCTGGGTCGTGAAGACGGCGGGGGAGTGGTCGGTGTACTCCCGCGCACCCAGTGCCCGGGCCGAGACGGCGGCCAGCGGAGGGATCGCCCGGGGGGCCGCGCGCCCGAGCTCGCACGCCCAGGCGAAGACCGTGTTCGACAGGAACTCGTCGTCCCACCAGGCCCGGCCCCGCGACAACGGCTGGCGCTCGGAATGGCCGGGCAGGCGGTTGTTCTGCTTGTAGAGCGTGCCGGTGGTGTGCGGGAACCAGTAGAACTCGACGTGGTCGTGGGCGCCGCAGTGGTCGTCGAACTCCTCCAGCATCGCGCCGAGCGGCATCGGCCGTTCGACCGCGTGCAGCAGGAAGGCGGGCTCGCACTGCAGCGTCACGGCCGCGATCACGCCGATCGCGCCCAGCCCGAGCCGGGCCGCCTCGAACAGCTCCGGCTCCTCGGACGGGGAGCAGTCGACGACCGAGCCGTCGGCCAGCACGAGCGTGAGGCCGTGCACCTGGGTCGCGAGGCCACCGAACGAGGCTCCGGTGCCGTGCGTTCCGGTCGAGATCGCGCCGGAGATCGACTGCGAGTCGATGTCGCCGAGGTTCGTCATCGCCAGCCGGTAGGGCGCGAGCAGCCTCGGAATGTCTCGCAGCCGGGTGCCGCCGCGCAGCGTGACCAGCCCCGACGCCGCGTCGGCCGAGACCACGCCGGAGAGCGCGTCCAGGCTGATCTGCACGCCGTCGGTGGCGGCGATCGACGTGAACGAGTGCCCGGCGCCGATCGGCTTGACCCGGAGGCCGCGGTCGGCGGCGTCCAGCACCGTGGCGGCCAGGTCGTCCACGCTGGCCGGTGTCGCCACCGCGGCCGGCGTCCAGCGCTGGTTGCGACCCCAGTTGACCCAGCTGGTAGCGGGTGGGGACACGACCGTCATCGGCTACTCCTCAGAACGCTTTGCCTTCGCCCCGGTAGGTCGGAACGACGTCCACCACCCGGTCTCCGTCGACGACGTGCAGCACGTCCACGTGTTCACACAGCTCGCCCGCTTTGGCGTGCCGGAACCACACGCGGTCGCCGAGCTTGAGCGAATCCGCCGCGTCGCCGTGCAGCGGAGTCTGCACCTCGCCGGCCATCTCCGTGGGGGCCATCTCGAGATCCGGGGGAAAAACCGGCGTCGGCAGCCGGTCGGGACCGGGTGGGCCGGACGCTATCCAGCCGCCGCCCGCCGCGGTGACCCAGCCCCTGGCCGGGCGGCGCACGACCGGCACCGCGAACATCGCGGCCGGGCGGGGGGTGAACGAGCGATAGGCGTCGAACAGCGTCGGGCCGTAGAGCCCGGACCCGGCCGCGACCTCGGTGACGGCCGGGTCGGTGGAAGTCTTCTCGACGCTGCCGGTGCCGCCGCCGTTCACGAATCGCAGCGGTGCCGCGCCGACCTGCTGCAGCGCGTTCTGCACCGCGTCGACCACCGCGGCCCGGCGCTCCAGCAACTCGCGCCACGACCGGCGCTGCATCCAGCGGACCGCCAGCCCGCGGAAGAACCGCCCCGGCGGCGCGTCGCCGACCCCGGCGATCTGGGCCTCGTACGACATCACGCCGGTGATCCGGAAGCCCGGCCGGAGCGCGACCCGCCGCGCCAGCACCGCGGCGTCGGCCGGTGTATGCACCGGAGACCGCCGTACACCGATGTGCACACGGGACCCCAGTTTCAGCGAGGAGTCGAGGTCGAGGCAGACCTGGATCGTGGCCCGGCGGCCGGGCGGGGCGACCTCGTCGATCAGGTCGAGCTGGTCGACCGAGTCGATCATCAGCGTGACCCGGCTCGCGAGGTTCTCGTCCGCGGCGAGCTGTTTCAGCGCGGCCCGGTTCGCACTCGGGTAGCCGACGACCACGTCGCTGAACGCGCTCGCTCCGTCGCCGCCGGCCAGCCAGAGCGCCTCCGGCAGCGCGTACCCGAGCACGCCGGCGAACCCGTCCAGCGACAGCGCCTCGATCAGCGCGGTGCGGCAGCGCAGCGACTTGCTGGCGATCCGGAGCGGCGTCCCGGCGGCGCGCCGGGTGAGCGCGACCGCGTTCGCGCGGAACGCGCTCCGGTCGAGGACCGCGAACGGTGGCTCGAGGTGCGCGGTCGCCGCTTCGAGCCGGGCGAAAACCGCCTCCGGCGCGAGGTGGTTCGCGAGGGGGTGCCGGTTCTCGCCGTCACCGTCTTCCGTCCTTTTTTCTACGCCGCCCGGCGAACCACCGTGGGCGAGGGCCCGACCGGGTGCCGGACGGGAGGGCAGAGGCTCTGTTTCGGCGGCGGACGAGGCCGGCTGCAGGGGCATCGTCGGCGAGTCGTCCGGCGCGCCTTCGGAGCCAGGGAAACCCGCGTGGCCAGGTGAATTGCCGGGCCGTGCCATCCGGCGCCTCCAGTCGTCGTTTCCCCAGGTCCGGATCGGGCCGGTCCTGAGCGTAAGTCCGGCCATGCACCTCTGATGCGACTTCACAAGGAATACTCGGACCGTGACCACAGTCCGACAGACGGCGCAGATCCCCGGAAAGCCGTCACGGCCGCTCAGCGGTCGTGCTGGATCCCGTCCGGGCACGAGACGGGCGCCGGGTAACGGCCCGGGACGTGAGCCCGACGGGTGGCTTCCCGAGCACTCGTCCGCTGAGCCGTTGCGCAGGATGCCCAGCCAGCAGCGAAGTCGCCAGCGCGTCGAACGCATCCTCGACGCGGCCGGTGAACTGGTGGCCGAACGCGGCTACGAAGCGACGACAACGAGCCTCATCGCCCGCCGCGCCCGGGTCTCACCGGGGTCCTTCTACCAGTTCTTCGCCGACAAGCGGGCGGCCGTGAAGGCGCTCTCGGCCCGGAACATGGCGGTCTTCGCCGCGCGGCTCGACGCGATCCTGCTCGAGGGCGGTTACGAGAACTGGTGGGCGACCGTCGACAGCGCGTTCGACGTGTACGTGGAGCTGTGCCGTCACCACCCCGGCTTCCGCGCCGTGCGCTTCGGCGACATCGTCGACACGTACCTGCTCGACCCGACCCAGGACAACGACTCGGTACTGGCCGGCCAGGTCGCCGGGCTGCTGCACACCCGGTTCGGCGTCGTCGACACGCCGGCGCTGCGGCTCGCGCTGTTGACCACGACGAAGGTCGCGGACGCGCTGATCAAGTTCGCGTTCGGCCGGGACCCGCAGGGTGACGAGGAAGTGCTCAGCCAGGGCCGGCGGATGCTGCGGATCCACCTCGAGGGGTACGTGCAGGTGCCCGAGGCCTCCGCGCCGTAGCCGCGGGGAGCACGGGCCGCGGGGAGCACGGGCGCTCCCCGCGGCGGCCGGTCGTCAGCGAGGCAGTTCCCGGGACTCGCCGACGGCGAGGTCCCACAGGTCCTCCCGCGGACGCCCGGCTTCGGCCCAGGCCAGCAGCGCCCGCTCGCGCGGCTCGGTGAGCGGCTCGCCGGTGAGCACGAACGTGCCCCAGTGCATCGTCGCCATCCGGGCCGCGCGCAGGTCGCCGCACGCGCGGACGGCCTCCTCCGGATCCAGGTGGACCGGCTGCATGAACCACCGCGGGTGGTAGGCGCCGATCGGCAGCAGCGCGAGGTCGATGCCGGAGAAGCGGCCACCGATCTCGTTGAACCAGTGCCCGTAGCCGGTGTCACCCGCGAAGTACACGCGCTGGCCGGCGTCGTCGGTGAGGACCCAGCCGCCCCAGAGCGTCTTGCAGGTGTCGGTCAGCGACCGGCGGCTCCAGTGGTGGGCCGGGACGAAGTCGAACGTCACCCCGGCCAGCGTCACCGACTCCCACCAGTCGAACTCGCTGACCTCGGTGAAGCCGCGGCGGGTGAACCACTCGCCGAGCGCCGCGGGTACCAGGATCGGGGTGTCGCGGGGAAGCCGCCGGATCGTCTGCGCGTCCAGGTGGTCGTAGTGGTTGTGGCTGATCACGACCGCGTCGATCGGGGGCAGGTCGGACCAGGCGATGCCGGGCGGGGTGACTCGCTTGCTGACGCCGGGCATCGCGTCGGACCAGATCGGGTCGGTCAGCACGGTGAGCCCACCGATCTGGATGACGTAACCGGCGTGCCCGACCCAGGTGACGATCAACTGCTCCTGGGCGGTGGCCCGGACGAAACCGGAGCGGTCGACCGGGATGTGGGCGGCGTCGGCCCGGTCGACTTTCGGACGGCCGTTGCGCAACAGCTGGAACTGTTCGCGTGGCCCGGGAAGTGGGCTGGTCAGACGGTCGGCGAAGGATTCGGGCCAGGTCCGCTCGCCGCGACGGCGACGATCGGCGTTCAAACGGGTTCGACGAGCACGGGCAAGCCGCTCAGCGTCCAACATGAGCCACCCCTCTGCGCGAAAAGCTGATTCCCAGGCTAACCGCGCCCCGCGAGTGGCTCAGGGCATAAATTCTCCGGTTGTGAACGCGGTTAGGGTTCTGCGGCTGTTCGGCCTGTACGTCGTCATCACGCTCGTCGTGGTGGCCTGCCTCGTGTCCGGGACCGTCTACTTCACGTTCCACAAGTCGCTGCCCGACTACACCGGCACGATCCGGGTCCCGGGGCTCGACTCGTCGGTGCGCGTCTACCGCGACACGTACGGCGTTCCGCAGGTCTACGCGGACAACGCCGACGACCTGTTCCGGGCCGAGGGTTACCTGCACGCCACCGACCGGTTCTGGGAGATGGACTTCCGGCGTCACGTCACCGCGGGCCGGCTCTCCGAGCTGTTCGGGAAGTCGCAGGTCGACACCGACAAGTACATCCGGACGATGGGCTGGCGACGGGTCGCGGCGCAGGAGCTCCCGCTGCTGTCCCCGCAGACGCGCAGCTGGCTCGAGTCGTACGCGGCCGGGGTCAACGCCTGGATCGACGAACACCGGGGATCGTCGGCGGGCGTCGAGTACGCGGTGCTGAAGCTGCAGAACTCCGGGTACCGGATCGAGAAGTGGTCGCCGGTCGACAGCCTGGCCTGGCTCAAGGCGATGGCGTGGGACCTGCGCAGCAACATGTCCGAGGAGCTCGAACGGGCCCGGCTGCTCGCCGCCGGTTTCAGCTGGGAACAGATCAACCAGCTCTTCCCGGCCTACCCGTACCAGACGCATGCGCCGATCCTGAAGGCGGGCGCGATCGTCGACGGGAAGTTCACGCCGACCGCACCGGCGCCGACGTCACCGAGCCGCACGTCCGGCGCGTCCCGCCCCGGGACCGCGGGCGGTGGCGGCTCACCCGAGACGGCCGACCAGGCCGCCGTGCGGGCCGCGGTGACCGTCCTGGGCGGCTCGCTCGGTTCGCTGGGCGAGGGCCTGAACCGCATCCCGCAGCTGCTCGGCATCGGCGACGGCCTGGGCTCGAACTCGTGGGTCGTCTCCGGCAGCCACACCACGACCGGCAAGCCGCTGCTGGCCAACGACCCGCACCTGGGGCCGGTCATGCCGTCGATCTGGTACCAGGTCGGCCTGCACTGCACCACGACGAGCGCGGCCTGCCCGATCGACGTCGCCGGGTTCGGGTTCTCCGGAGTGCCGGGCATCGTGATCGGGCACAACGCGCGGGTCGCCTGGGGTTTCACGAACCTCGGGCCGGACGTCGCCGACCTCTACCTCGAACGGGTGCAGGGTTCGACCTACGAGCGCGACGGCGACCAGGTCCCGCTGGCCGTCCGCAAGGAGACGATCAAGGTCGCCGGCGGGGACGACGTCCAGTTGACGATCCGCAGCACGGTGCACGGCCCGCTGCTGTCCGACCAGGACTCCGACCTGCGCGAGGTCGGCGCGAAACCCGGCGTGGACGCGGCCGGGGTGCCGACGCAGAAGGCGACACCGGCGAATCCCGCCTACGCGGTCGCGCTGAGCTGGACCGCGCTGACGCCGGGCCGGACCGCCGACGCGCTGTTCGGGCTGAACACCGCGCAGAACTTCGACCAGTTCCGGGCGGCCGCGCGGAACTTCGCGGTGCCGGCGCAGAACATGATCTACGCGGACGTCGACGGCAACATCGGCTACCAGGCGCCGGGCACGATCCCGGTGCGCGGGAGCGGTGACGGGCTGTTCCCGGTGCCGGGCTGGAACCCCAGTTACGACTGGGCCGGCACGGTGCCGTTCGAGCAGATGCCGTACGTCTACAACCCGCCCGGCGGATACGTCGTCACCGCGAACCAGGCGCCGGTCGTCGAGGGCGCCGGGCCGATGCTCGGCTACGACTGGGACTACGGCTACCGCAGCTCCCGGATCGAGGCCCGGCTGCAGGCGAAGTTCGCGACCGGCAAAGTCGACGCCGCGGACCTGAGCCAGATCCAGCTGGACACCCAGAGTGGCATCGCCAAGGTGCTGGTGCCGCTGCTGACGTCGATCAGCGGTGCGCCACCGGCCGCGCGGCTGCTGGCGAACTGGGACTACACGCAGCCGGCGGGATCGGCCCCGGCGGCGTACTTCAACGCGGTCTGGCGTGCCGTCCTGAAGCGGACGTTCGACGAACTGCCGGACGATCTGCCCGCCGACGGTGGCAGCCGCTGGTTCGCGGTGGTGAGCTCGCTGCTGACGACGCCGGACTCGCCGTGGTGGGACGAGAAGGGGACCTCGGTCACCGAGAAGCGGGACGACGTCCTGCGGCTGGCGCTCACCGACGCGTCGGAGGAGCTGACCGACCGGCTCGGCGACGACCCGTCGAAGTGGCGCTGGGGTGACCTGCACACGCTCACGATCCGGAACCAGTCGTTCGGGGAATCCGGTATCGGGCTCATCGAGGCGATCTTCAACCGCGGGCCGTACCCGCTGGCCGGAGGGAGCAGCCTGGTCGACGCGACCGGGTCGTACGCGCCGGACGGGTACGAGGTCGACTGGGTGCCGTCGATGCGGATGGTGGTGGACCTCGCCGACCTCGACCGGTCACGCTGGGTGAACCTGACCGGGGAGTCCGGGCACCCGTTCTCCGACCACTACGCGGATCAGGTTGAACTTTGGCAGAACGGTGGGACAACGCCGATGAGGTGGCGCCCGGAAACGATCCGGTCCGAGGCTCGCTATGTCCAGAATCTGACGCCCTGAGCGGGATCCGGGAGTGTCGCGGGCCGGTTAGGGTTGGGGTCAGGAACATCCGCGCCGCGGGTTCGCGGCGGGCACGGGAGGACGGCGAGCATGGTGTCGGACGATGACCGCGAGGTCCCGATGATCGACGACACGGACCTCATCGTTCTGCCTGATCAGACGGCCGACGACGTCGACGCCGACTGGCGCGACGCCGCCGCCCGCAAGCTGCGTGACCTGGAGTTGCTGGAAGACCGCCCGCCCCACTGGGACGCGTGATTGCACGGCCCGCCCAGAACGGCGCTGCTGCGCGAGCGCGCCTCCTTGTGACGGGCCCCTGAATGTCACGGCGTCGGTGCGCTCGAGCGGCAGCGCCGTTCTGAGCGGGCTCCACGTCAGAACTGGGTTTGTTGCACCTCGGAACTGGGTTTACTCAGCCTCGTTTACTCAGCCTCGCCGGCGGAGTTCGTCGCGGATCTCGGTGAGGAGCACGACCTCCTCGGACGGCGGGGCCGGGTCGGGCTCCTGGCCGCGGCGGCGGAGCTCGGCCATCCGGTTCATCGGCGCCACCACGACGTAGTACAGCGCGGCGGCGGTCACCAGGAACACGATCAGCGCGGTGAGGAACGCTCCGTAGTCGAACGTCGCCTCGCGGATCGAGAACGTGCCGCTCACCTTCTTGCCGCCGCTCACCAGCTGGATCAGCGGCTTCAGGAACGAGTTGCCGAACTGGGTGACCAGCGTGGTGAAGGCGGCGCCGATCACGACGCCGATCGCGAGGTCGATGACGTTGCCGCGCCGGATGAAGTCGCGGAATCCACTGAACATGTGGGCTGTCCTCGGGGTTCTCGGGGTGGTCAGCTGGGCGACCGCACTGTAGCCGAGACCCTGCTACCCGATATGCCGAGACCCGAAGACCCCCGGACCCGCGCCGGGCGGGACGTCGCCCGGTCGAACGCCGGCGGCCGGAGGACGGGCGTACTGCTAGACCGCGGCCTTGGTCGACGACGACCCGGACGACGACCCTGAGGACGAGGACCCCGAAGACGAGGACGACGAAGACGAGGACGACGAAGACGAGGACGAAGACCCGGAGGACGAGCTCGAGGAAGACGACGAGTCGGACGACTTCGAGCCGCCGGACGACGAGCTGTCGGACTTGCCGGACGAGGAGCCCGACTCCGACCCGGCCGGGGTCTTGGCCGGCTCCGAGCCGGACGAGCCCGACCGCGAGTCGGTGCGGTAGAAGCCCGACCCCTTGAACACGACTCCCACGGACGAGAACAGCTTGCGGAGCTCACCCTCACAGTTCGGGCACACGGTCAGCGGAGCGTCGGAGAACGACTGGACCGCGTCGAGCCGGTGGCCGCAGGCCGTGCACTTGTACTGGTAGGTCGGCACGGCCGCCTCCTCCGCTGGAACTTCATTTGGCACTAAGGCTTGACGCTCAGGCCTGGCACTCAGGCCGAACGAGTGCTAAGTGTGCGATATTCCGGCGCCGGGCGCTAGTTGACCACCATTGTCGCTCTGCTCACAGGAGCGCGAGCCAGCCACCCCGGGGCGTCACCACGTCGCTGACCGGCCGGTCGTGGGGCTCGGTCGGTACCGAGTCGAGCAATTCGTCGTCGTAGACGAGCGCGATCAGGGCTGTGTTCCGCGTCACACACTCGAGTGCGCGGTCGTAGTACCCGGCTCCCCGCCCGAGCCGCGACCCGTCCCGGCCGACCGCGAGGGCGGGCACGACGATCGCGTCGACCGTCGTCAGGGCCTCCGGGCCGAGAACCGCCTCGGACGGCGGCTCCCAGAGACCGTGCGGCCCGCGGACGAGTTCCTGGCGGTGCTCGTACCCGCCCCAGTCGAGCGTGCGATCCGGACGGCTGATCGGCAGCAGGACGCCGAGCCCGGCCTCCCGCAGCGCGTCGGGCAGACCGACCCGAGGTGCGCCGAACAGGTCGGGCGGGCCGGGGATGACGCCCGGCTCGGAACCGACCGGAACGTATGCCGCGACCGACCACACCCCGCGGTCGTTGAGCCCGGCGAGAAGATGCGCCACCAGGCGGCGGCTCTCGGTGGCCATCTCGGCCGCGGAGAGCCGCGCGAGACGCTCCGTGCGGGCGTTCCGCCGGGTGACGCGAAGCGCCGCCTTCGCCGCCGTCGGGCTCATCGCTGCTCCTCTCGCGGCCCAGAGACTCGCGGCCCAGAGACCTGGGAGGTCGATGTGACCCTACGCAGACGCTTGGCGGCGTCGCTGCTCGCGGTCGTGCTCGGGCCGTTGCTGCTGGGCGCGGTGGCGGTGGGCGTCGGAGCGAGCCGGCTCGCCGAGGAGCGGGCCACCGAGCGGCTGGACGCGGCCGCAGCCGTCGTCGGTACCGCGGTGCAGAGCGTGTGCCAGCGGGCCCGGGCGGCGTCCGAGGCACTGGCGGCGACGATCTCGCGGGGCGACCGGCCGCTGTCGGCAGCGAACTTCGTCGTCACGCGGGGGCTGGCCGACGCGGCCCGGGTGCGGAACACGAACGGCACGGTCGTCGCCGAGGCCGGTCCGCGCGGCTCCGGCTGGGGCGACTGCACCCGGGGAACCGCGCCCGCGGGAGGGTCCACGGTCATCGCCGCGAGCGTCCCGCTGCACCGGTCCGACGGCGCCTCCGCCGGTCAGGTCAGCGCCGCGCTCACGGTGTCGGCCGAGGACCTCTCCGGGCTGGTCCCGATCCCGGACGTCGACGTCACCACCCGCGCCGCCGATACGCCGGCCACCCGAGCCGCGGCAGCGGGCCGCACCCGGATCGACCTCGGTGCGCACGCGCTGCGCCTCCGCGTGCTCGCCCCGGCACCCGGCCGTCCGATCGAGACCGTCCTGTCCACACCGGCCCCCGACACCACCGCGCTCTACGGCGCACTCATGCTCGTCGTCCTCACCGCGGCGGGTGCGTCCCTGGTCGCGGCCAACGTGCTGGCCCGTGCGCTCACCAAGCCACTGCAGGAGGTCGCGACCGCCGCCGAGTCGGTCGCCGACGGGGATCTGGACGCCCGCGTGCCGGTGCGGGCGTGCGACGAGATCGGACACCTGGCCGGCACGTTCAACCGGATGACCCGCAGCATGCAGGCCTACGTCGCCGCGCTCACCGCGGGCCGGGACCAGCTCCGCAGAACCCTGGCGCTGCTCGGCGACACGATGTCCAGCACGAACGACGTCGACCGGATCCTCGACGTCGTGCTGGAGAGCGTGGTCGCGACGACCGCGGCCGAGGGCGGGATCGTCCTGCTCACCGCGGACACGCAGCTGGTCGGGCGCCGGGCACTCGGGCTGGCCGCCCGCGGCGTCCGGCCGGACGGCGTCCGCCTGAAAATAGGGGACGGGCTGCTCGGCGGAGTGGCCGCCACGACCGAAGGTCGTCTGGGCCGGGTGAGCGCGGACGTGCACCTGAGCACCGGGGAACCGGACTGCCGCACGTTCATCGCGGTACCGATCGTGGGGCCGCCGCACCCACCGGCGCTGCCCGGCGGTCGGCTGCTCGGCGTGCTGGCGCTCTACGACCGGCTCGGGGGCGACGATTTCGACGACGGGGACCTGCTCACCGTGCGTTCGTTCGCCGGGCAGGCGGCGGTCGCGCTCGAGAACGCACTGCTGCACCGGGTGGCCCCGGTGACGGTCAGCCACAATCCCTGGCGAATCTCCCTGCCGGCCACCCGCCCGTCGTTCCATCGTTAACCTCGGCCGACACCCGTCAGCCGACGGAGACGTGCCCGGGTTTGTTGGCTAGTCTCCCGTCATGGTCGAGACTTCTGCCGCCAACAAGCCCCGATCCACACGCAAGGCCGTGATTCCGGCCGCCGGGCAGGGAACACGGTTCCTCCCGGCGACCAAGGCGGTGCCGAAAGAGCTGCTGCCGGTCGTCGACAAGCCCGCCCTGGAGTACATCGTCGAGGAGTCCGCCGCGGCCGGGCTCGACGACGTCCTGCTCGTCACCGGGCGGGGCAAGAGCGCGATGGTCGACCACTTCGACCGCCGTCCCGACCTGGAGCAGTCGCTCGAGGAAAAGGGCAAGACGAAGGAGCTCAACGCGGTCCGCCGGTCGTCCGAGATCGCGTCGATCAGCACCTGCCGCCAGGGTGAGCCGAAGGGCCTCGGGCACGCGGTGCTCTGCGGGGCGACCCACGTCGGCAACGAGCCGTTCGCGGTCATGCTCGGCGACGACCTGATCGACGCGCGTGACCCGATCCTGCCGACGATGCTCGACATCCAGGCCGAGCACGGCGGCATCGTGCTCGCACTGCTCGAGGTGCCGCGTGAGCACATCAACCGCTACGGGATCGTCGCGGTCGAGTCGACCGGCCGGACCGGCGACGGCGCCCACCTCGGCGACATCGTGCGCGTGGCCAGCATGGTCGAGAAGCCCGAGCCGGACGACGCGCCGAGCAACCTGGCGATCATCGGCCGCTACGTGCTCCCGCCGGAGATCTTCGACGCGATCCGCGAGACGAAGCCCGGCGCGGGTGGCGAGATCCAGCTGACCGACGCGATGGCCTCCCTGCTCGCCGACGGCACCCCGGTGCACGGCGTCGTGTTCCAGGGCCGCCGCTACGACACCGGCGCGAAGATCGACTACCTCAAGGCCACCGTCCTGCTCGGCGTCGACCACGAGGACCTGGGCTCGGAGTTCAAGGAGTGGCTCGTGGACTACGTGCGGAACGACCTGGCGTGACCATCTCGGGGGGGATGACCGCGGAGTTGCTGGGGGCGGGGCCCCAGCGGTTCGTCGATGCGGCGCTGGCCGATCTGGAGCCACTGCGTCCGCTGCCGATGGCGTTGCTGGAATCGCTCGGCGTCCTCCTCGCGGAGGATGTCGTCGCGCCCTCGTCGGTGCCCGCGTTCGACGTCGCCGCCGTCGACGGCTACGCCGTCCGGTCGCACGACACTCTGGGCGACGCGCAGTGGTCCGACGACCCGTTCACGCATCCGGGTGACGTCCGGCTGCACGTGATCGGCGACCTCACGGCGGGGTCCTGGGAGCCCGCCACGGTGTCGGCCGGTGCCAGCTACACGGTGACCGTCGGCACCCCGGTTCCCTCCGGTGCGGACGCGATCGTGCCCGGCGAGGCCACGGACGGCGGGCTGGCCAGCGTCCGCATAGGAAGGGTGCCGAGCCCGGGCGAGGGGATCCGGCGACGGGGCAGCACGGTCGCGGCGGGTGCCGTGCTGGCGCCGGCCGGCACCCGGGTGACCGCGGCCACGATCGCGTTGCTGGCGTCGGTCGGAATCGATTCGGTGCTGGTCTCGCCACCGCCGCGGGTGCTGGTGGCAGCCACCGGGGACGAGGTGGTCGATCCGTCGCGGCCGGGTGCGCAGCCGTCGGTGCCGGGGCGGGTCGTCGACGTGGACTCGCTGGGGCTGGCCGCGGCGGCCCGGGAGGCCGGTGCGCACGCGCACCGCGTCGGCATCGTCCCGGACGAGGACGAGGCGCTCCGGGCGCTGGTCGAGAACCACGCGCACCGCACCGACCTGCTGGTGACCACCGGCGGTACCGGCGGTGGTCACACCGACGTGCTGCGGCGGCTCTTCGGTCACGACGACGTGGTCCACTTCGAGACGTTGCCGATGCAACCGCCGCTGGTCGTCGGGTACGGACGGGTGGGTCCGACGCGGTTGCCGGTGCTGTGCCTGCCGGGGGACCCGGCCGGGGCGTTGCTGGGGTTCGAACTCCTGCTGCGGCCGATGCTGCGGCGGCTCGCCGGCGCGGAGACGCTGTTCCGGGACGCCGTGCTGGTCCGGCTGACGTCGCCGCTGACGTCGCCGCCGGGTGTGCGGGAGTTCCGGCCCGCCCGGGTCGACGACGACCTCGCGGCGGAACCGCTCGGCGGGGGTGACGCATTTCTCACCGGGTACGCGACGGCGAACGCGTTGCTGGCGATCCCGGAGGCAGCGGCGGATGTCCCGGTGGGGACGGAGGTACCCGCGCTGCTGTTGGTGAACTCCGGCTGAACCGAAAGTCGCGCGGATCCTCGACCGCCCGTGCGCGCGGGTGTCGGAGGTGTCTAAGCTCGCGGAACCAGTTACCGCCGCGAGGACGCCGATGACCGCATTGCCCGGCTGGCCGGCCACCCTGGCGGAGGGCCCGGTAGGCCTCCGCCCCCACCGGATCCGTGACGCGCGTGCGTGGTCGGACGTGCGCCTGGCCAACGAGGAATGGCTGGCCCGCTGGGAGCCGACCTCGATGCGGCCGTGGGCCGACCGCCACCGGGTCAGCGACTACTACGAGCTGTACAGATCTCTGCGCCGCGGTGTCCGGCTCGGCCAGATCATGCCGTTCGTGGTGACGTACGAGGACGCGTTCGTCGGGCAGCTGACGCTGGGGAACATCGTCCGGGGCGCGTTCTGCTCCGCGTATGCCGGTTACTGGGTCGACAGCCGGGTCGCCGGCCGGGGTGTCATCCCGACCGCGCTGGCGATGGCGGTGGACTTCGCGTTCGCGCACGCGGCGCTGCACCGGATCGAGGTCAACATCCGGCCGGAGAACACGTCGAGCCGTCGGGTGGTGGAGAAACTCGGGTTCCGGCAGGAGGGTTTCCACCCTCGGTACCTGCACATCGACGGTGGCTGGCGAGACCACGTCGGCTACGCGCTGACGGTGGAAGACGTGGCGCCGGCGGGGTTGCTGGCGCGTTGGCGGAGCGCGCGCGTGTCCTGATTTGCCGGGACATCTGTCCCGGTCGGCCAACTGAAACTCCGATGGTGCCCTCCCCCCGGCAGGGGGTTCGGTGACTCCTGTTGCTCTGGTTGCTGTTCTGGTCAAGAACCAGACACGCCCGTTGAGTTCCCGAATGTCCTGGACTTTGCTCGTAGCCTCAGAACTACGCACGTGTAATTCACCCGGATCTGGGGAGGGAGGGCTTATGCCGTCGTCTGTCCTGCTCGCGTTGGTCGTTGCTGCTGGGGTATTGATCCTGATGCCGGCTCTGGCCCACCGCTACGACACCGCACTGCGGGGTCAGGCGGAGCTTCGTGCTTCGTCGATGCGGGTTCTCCCTCGGGAGCGGCGTCGTCGCACGGTTCCGTCCGGCGGCCCGCTGCGCCCGCCGACGTCGCTGATCGTTCCGGCGGCGGTGCGGACTGCCCAAGGAGTGTCGGCCGGTGGCCGCGATCTGGCCGCCGTACGGGCGTCGCTCGTGCGGGAAGCGCTGGCGGGTTCGGCGGGTCCCGGGGCGCGGGTGCGAGTTCGGCGCCCGGCGAACGGGAACCGGCCCACCAGCGCGATTCCGGTGAGCGCGGCGCCGGTGTCGGCACCGGCGGTGGGCAACCGTCCGGCGTCGGGACCGGCAGGCAGCCGGCCGGTGGTTGCGAACCGGCCGGCGTCTGCGCCGGTGGTCGCGAATCGGCCGGTCAGCGTGGTGCCGGTGCCGCGGACGTCGTCGGCGGTGATTCCGGCGGCGGCGGTCCGGCGGGCCGCCGAGATGCAGCGGGCCCGGCGTCGCCGGCTGGTGCTGATCCTGGCGTCGCTCGTCCTCGGCCAGGCCGTGGCGGGCGTCTTCCTCGGTGTGGCGTTCTGGCTCGGCGCGCTGGCGTCGGCGCTCGCCGCCGCCGGTCTGCTCGGCCGGCTGCGGGCCCTCGCCGCCGAGCGGCAGAAGCGTGAGGCTCAGGAACGGCACGCGCAGGCGCTGGTAGCGCGTGCGCGTGCCCACCGGGCCGAAGCGTTCGTCCGGCGGGCGCTGCGTCAGGTGCCCGCGGGTGCCGACCGCGAGGCCTGGCTCGGCTCCGCAGCGGTGGGCGCGGCGGCCGGTTGGCTGTCGCTGCCCCGGGGCGAGCGCGAACGCCCGGCCCGCGACGTCGTCCGAGTGCTGGCCGCCGCCGGGCGCGAGGTGTACCTGGCCGCCGACGGCACCTGGGCGGTCCGCCCGGTCGTGGTCGCGACCCGCGACAGCGTCCGTCGTGACGTGGTCGCGCGCCGTCAGGCCCGGACGGCGGGCGCGGACGTCCGCCTGCCGAAGGTCGTCAACGGCTGACGCGGCCCGGGCTTGGGCCTGCGTTCTTGGCTGGCTGATGTTCTTGGGGTCGGGGTTGCGTTCTTGGCTGGGGTCCGCGTTTTCGGGCTTGGGTCCTGGGCTTGGGTTCGGCCGGGCCTGGCCGAGTTGGGCCGAGTCGGGCCAGGTCGGTCGGGTCGGGTCGGGTCGGTCGGGTCGGTCGGGTCGGGCCCGGGTCCTCGGGCCCGGGTCCTCGGGCCCGGGTCCTCGGGCCCGGGTCCTCGGGCCCGGGTCCTCGGGCCCGGGTCCTCGGGCTTGGGCTCTCGGGCTTGGGCCGGGGGTCCTAGCGCTTGGGTCTGGATCCTCGGGCCCGGTCCGGGTCCTCGGCCTTGACCCGGGATCTTGGGTACGGGTCGTTGGGCACGGGTCCGGATCCGGGTCCGCGGGGCCGGGTCTGGATCCTCGGGCCTGGGTCCGCGTGCGGAGGCATTCTCGGAGTGCTGGTAAGGTATTCACGGGCTTGGGGATGTAGCGCAGCCCGGTAGCGCACCTCGTTCGCATCGAGGGGGTCAGGGGTTCGAATCCCCTCATCTCCACCAAGTCTTAGCAGGTCAGAGGCCGGTTTCCTTCTCGAAGGAGGCCGGCTTTTTGATGCTCGACCGTTATTTGACCGTGGACCAGGACGCTTGGGTCGGCAGTCGGCGGCACCGATCGTGAGCAAGGTCTCGGTCGATCATCAGACCGTATGGATCGCGATGAGGTCTTCGAGACCGGTGAGGTCGTCAGCATTGCGGGTGTACACGGCTGCCCCCTGTGCGTGTGCGGTCGCGGCGATGAGCAGGTCCATCACCCGAGCGCGCGGCTGGCGGCCGACCTCTACGACTCGCGCAGCCAGTCGGGCGTAGCTGTCAGCTGTGGCTTCGTCGACGGGAAGCGGATCAAATCGGCGTTGAATGGCGCTCAGCCTCGCCAAGCGCAGCGCCCTCGTCTCGGCTGACTTCGCGATCAGGACCCCGAATTGGAGTTCCGCGACGCTGGCGACGCTGATGGCCAGTTCGCCGGGAATCGGGGTGACGTCCGTCGCGATGAGGACGCTGGTATCGAGAATGCCGCGGCTCATCGTTCGATCCACGGGTCGGTGATGGAGTCGTCCATGAGATCCCGGTCGCCTGCCCAGTTCGGGTCTGTGGGCTGATCGAACACACCAGAGAGGTCGTCCCACTCGCGCCAGGCGCGAGGGCTGACCGGGCCGAGGACAGCGGCCGGCCGGCCGGCGACGGTGATCGTCACGCGTTCGCCGGCTTCAGCTCGACGGACCAGTTCGCTGGCGTTCTGGCGCATTTCGCGCAATCCGACTTCGTGCATACTTCGAAGGTAGCACATGTGCTACTCGGCGGTTGGTGCCAGTCAGGAGGTGCGGATCGCGGTGCGGGTGGCGAAGCTCTAGGCTGCGCCGGTGCCCGTTTCCCGGAAACGCAAGCAGGCGAAGCAGAAGAAGACGCAGCAGCGCAGGCAGAGTCAGGGACTCCCTCGATCGGCCGCCGCGCTCGGCGTCGATTCGACGGACTTCCTGGCCGATCTGACGCGACATCGGGAACAGTTAGACCTGCGTCGAGGCACTCGTGCGAAGTCGGCCGCTGGTCCTCTGCTGGCCGAACTGACCGAGCTCGCCGCTACGGCGACCGAGAGCGAGTTGGAGGACGAGCTCTGCGTACGGATGGGTCGGACGCTCACCGACCTGGCCGCCGCCGACGGTCTGGAGACACACGTCGGCCCGAACATCTTTCTTGAAGTCTTCGTCGACACAGCGTTGGGTGCGATCGATGACGCCGGACCGGCGTGGCAGGCGCCGTGGCGGGTAGCGGCCGTCGTGGCCGGAACCGTTCCCGAGCCGTTCGCAGCGATGATGGCCGACGCTCTCGGTGATCTGCGCGCGCGGATCAACGCTGCCGTTCTTCCGCTCTTGCCGAGTGGTCCTGTGCTGGCCGGGCGGCCGGTGTGGACCCGGGATCTCTACGGGAGCCGGTTCGGGGTCGCAGCACCTTTCCGGATCGGTGACGGGCCTGAGCGGTGGTATCTCTGGGATATCGACACCTGTTCTGGCACAGCCCACACCGTTCACGGCCGCTACCACGAGACCCTCGACGCGGCGCTTGCCGACTGGCTGAGCGGCGTCGGCGAGCCGGCTGCCGACGGAGTTACGTTCGGCCCGATCGACGATCGCGAATTGTTGGATCGGCTGATGCCGCGCGAAGAGGGCTTCATGCGGATAGGCGGCGAGACCACCGAGCAATTTGCCGAATATCATCGGTCCAAGCGCCTCGCCGAGGTCGTGCTCGCCGAGACTCCCGTGCGCCCGACCGACCGACGGGATAGCGCGTTGTCGAAAGAGGCCGCCGGTCGCTTCGCCGACTGGTATCTAGCGCAGGCGGATCTCCCTCCCCAGCCGACCGCCTTCGATGAGCTGGTCGGCGAATTGGCCGACTCCTGGCTGATTCTCGACCGTGACGCTCCGTATCAAGCGTGCTCTCCGCATCGGATCACCCAAGTCGCCGCACACGTCCGAGGCTTTTACCAGGACGACTTCGCTGCGGAGCTGACCGCGCTCCTTCCCGCGTGGGTGTCGTGGCTCATCGAGCAGGGCGACCTACCCGTCCACCTCGCAGAGCGCAGCCGAGCAGTCGCCCTCAACCCACCCGTGGTCGCCGACGGATCAGCGCACCTGACACGAGTGACCGAGTGAGACGCCTGCCTTCCCGACAAGTACGTGGCGCTTCTGGACGAGATGATCGCCGAGGCAACCGTCGATGCGTATGGCGAGGATGAGCAACTCGTCGGTTTCTACACGCTCCTGGACGAGCATGTGGCTGTGCCGTTCCAAACGGTTGTGCTCGGGGTCGACGTGACGGTCGAGCGCATCGACCTACCTGACAGAGGAGGAATCATGGCGATCTGCTCTCGTGGCGGGGATCGACAGACGATCGATGTGCTCGACCTGCCGCTCCCTGACCCCCCACCGGCCGGGGCGGACTGGATCGAGGCATATCGCCGATGGTCCCGCTGAATCGCATCCGCCCACCCCTGGGCGTCCGCGTCGTGGCGGGATGGGGCGCGCATCGCGGTTGCCGTACGGCGGGGCGGGTGTGGATCGCGGCCCTCAAGGAGTTCACTCAGGCGCTGACCATGTTGGGAGCGAGGGGCCGTGGGTTCAAATCCCGCCACTCCGACCGAGTTTTGGCTGGTCAGCGCGTTGTGGTGCGCTGGCCAGCAGGGTCAGCGGGTCGTCTTGTTAGCAATTTGTTAGCCCTGCTGCGGCACATAGCCTGTGTCCTACACGTTCACCTTGACGCCGTACTTGTCGCAGACCTTGTGGTTGGTCCAGTACAGCGACTACGAACAGCGCCCCGGTGACGGCACCCCCCGAGTGAGCCCAGCCCGCCCGGCCCGATCATCGCCAGGTACTGGATCGAGACGAACCGGCCGAAGGACTCCGGCGCGATACGTCCGATCGAAAGCCCGTACATCACCCCTGAAAGCCCCGCGTACATGGAGCTGACCAGGAAGATCGCAGCCTTGTAGCGCTGGACGTTCACACCCATGACCGACGCGGCAGGGCCTGCCGCTGGAGTGGCTCCTGCACAGCTTCCGGCTCTGCGGCCGGGCCATCTGGCAGGGCCTGGTGGCCGAGGCGACCCGGTCCGGCGGTGACGACGTCCGCCGGTTGCTGGCCGAGGCGGTCGGCGTCTGGGACGCGTTGGACCGGGTCTCGACCATCGTCGCCCGGGCCTACCGGGACGAGCAGACCCGGCTCCAGCGCACGACCCAGCGCCGCCGCGAGATCGTGCTCTCGGCCCCGCTTGAGCCGCGGCCGCCGACGGCCTGATCCGGTCACCGACCGATTGCCGCACGCGCTGGTGGCCGGCGTGCCCGACGTCTCCGACGTGCTGATCCGGCACACGCTGGGTGGGCTGCTGGGGCTACGCCCGGCCGAGCGGCGAGATCTACCTGGCCACGCTGGAGGCCCTGGTGGACGCGGGCGGCTCGTTCTCGGCCGTCGCCCGCCGCCTCTACTGCCACCGCAACACCGTCCTCAAGCGAGCCCACCGGATCGAGGCGTTGACCGGCCGCCGGCTGACCGACATGCGCTCGATGGTCGAGCTCTACCTCGCCGTCCTGGTCGTGCGGATCTCCACCGAGTAGCTCAGGGGGTCGGCGGCGGGCCGGCCACCCGGAGCTGGTAAGCCTCGGCCGCGGCGACGATCGAGCCGATGTCGAACGGAGCCGGGACGTTCTCCCCGGCCAGCACCGGCGCGCTGTTCTCGGCGAACCAGTTCTCGATCCCGGCCGGGGCGAAGGTCACGGCGAACCGGGCCGACGCCGAGCGGACGAGGTATGCGTGCGGGACGCTACGGGGCCCGAAGGCCACCTCGCCCGGGGTCAGGTCGTAGCGATGGTCGCCGACGAAGAAGCTGATCTCGCCGTCGAGCACGGTCCAGACCTCGTCCTCGCCGTCGTGGACGTGCAGCGGCGGGGCGTGGTTCTCCGGGTCGGTGAACTCCATGACGGTGATGGCGCCGTTGGTGGCGGTGCCGGGGATGAGGATGCGGGCCTGGCCGCCGAGGAACCAGAACGGCTCCGCGGCCGGCGTCGGGGTCGCGGTCGGGGTGAAGGTGGTCATGGCTTCCTCCTAGGGCGGGTGCTCACAGCGACTGCTTCTTCAGCCAATCGAGCGACGCCTGGGCGACGTCACGCCAGCCGTGGTCGATCGTCAGCGAGTGCGCGCGGTCGGGGAATTCGAGGATGTCGGTGACCGCGTCGGAGTGTCGGTACTGCTTGAGCGTCGCGCGGGTGACCGCCTCGGGCACGGTGTGGTCCTTGCCCCCCGTGATCAGCAGGAGCGGACCGCGCAGCTCGTTCCCGGTGTTCACGGCGGCCGGCGAGTGCGGGTCGAAGTTCGCGGTCGCGGCCTCGAAGAGCGGCTTGCCCGGCGCTGGGATCGCCCACTTCTCGAACAGCTCCAGCGACTCCTCCGGCGGAATCGCGTTGCCGAAAGCGAACCGGAACTGCTCGGCCGTGAGCGAGACGGCCTTGTGCCGGTTGGCCGGGTTCCGGAAGACCGGCAGAGTGGACCGCAGCGCCGAGAGCGGCAGCGGGAGCACCCCCTTGATCTGGGCCGCGTCGATGGCGACGGCGGCCCGGGCGAGGTCCTGTCCGAGCAGCCTCTGGGCGATCATCCCGCCGAAAGAATGTCCGATCAGGATGGGGCTGGCAGGAAGGCCGGCGATGATTCCGGCGTAGTGCGCGACGACGTCGTCGATGCCGTGGTCGGCGATGCTCTCCGGGTTGGCGCGGGCCTCGGCCACGGTGTCGGGGTCGCCGGGCCAGCCCGGGGCCGAGACGTCGTAGCCGGCTGCGCCGAACAGGTCGGCCCAGTCGGCCCAGGAGCTGGCGTGCAGCCACAGGCCGTGGATGAGAAGAACGGGGGTCGAGGTGGTCACGGGCCCAGCTCATCACCGCGGGGGCCCGGTTCGCGCCGGGGAAAGACCCCAGTCCTCAGCCGCCCACTTCGGACTGGGGTCGCAGGACCTGGGCCAGCTGGCGCCGGGAGGTGATGCCGAGCTTCCGGAAGATCTTGTTCAGGTGGTACTCGACCGTTGACGCCGTGACGAAGAGCCGGGTCGCGATCTCGGCGTTGGTGGCCCCGCCGATGGCCAGCCGGGCGACCTGGAGCTCCTGAGGGGTCAGGCCGCCCTCGGCCGGGGCGGTGCGTTTCCGGGCCGACTCGCCGGTGGCCAGGAGCTCGGCTCGGGCCCGCTCGGCGAACCCGTTCGCGCCCATGTCGGCGAACAGGTCGTGAGCGGTCCGGAGGTGGTCGCGGGCGTCGGCGCGGCGGCCCCGACGGCGTAACCACTCGCCGTAGACCAGCCGGCTGCGGGCCAGCTCGGTCCGCACCGACGTCCGCCCGAACAGGTCGATCGACTCCTCGTAGTACTGCTCGGCGTCGTCCTCCCCGGCCAGGAGGGCCGCGGCCCGGGCCAGCAGCCCGAGCGCCCAGGGGGTACCACTGGCGGGGGCTCGCTCGGCCAGCCGTTCAAAAGCAGCCATGGCCTGCGGGCGGTCATCGGCCCGGACCGCCGCCTCGACCAGATCGGCGAGCATCCGGTTGCCTTCACCCGGCGGGTCGCCCGCGAACAGCCGCCGCCCGCATTCGAGCGCCTGGGGATACCGGGCCAGCCCCAGTTCCAGCAGGAGCAGCGCATACGTCGCGTTGTTTCTCCACGGCGCCGTAACCGAGCTGTTCCCCCCAGAGCTTCATGGCCGAGTCCACCGCCGCCCGGGTCTCGTCCTCGCGGCCCTGCCAGGCCAGCAGCACCACGCGGCGCTCGTCGTGAATAGGCGGGCTCCCGAACGCGGCGCTGATCTCGTCCGCCTCGCTGCGGTGGGTCTCGGCCTCGGCGAACCGGCCGGCCGCGGCCTCCCACGCCATCTCGGTGTAGAGGGTGGGTCCCAGCTCCTGGAGCGCACCTTGGCCGCGGTGGAACGCGTCCATTCGGGTCAGGACGGCGGCGACGCCCTCGTCGTCCCACAGGTCGAAGGCGGCCCACGAACCTACTGACGTGATGGGGCCGACCGCCGAGAGATCCTCGGTGCGCAGGGCGGCGACCGCGTTCCGCAACAACGGCACCGCACGGCCGAACTCGCCGGCGATCCGGACTGCGAGCGCGTCGAGGAGGACGTCGGTGAGGGTTCCTTCGCCCCGGGGCGCGTCCATTCCGGCCCGGGCGATGTCCTGCACCGCCACCCCGACGGTGTGTCGGCCGGCGAGGAGCCCGGCGGTGAGCGCCTCCCACAGCATCGCCCGGGTGGTGCGGTCGTCCAGCGGCCCGAAGGTGGCCAGTGCGTCGAGCAGGATCTTGGGTGCGCGGGCGGCGACCCCGGCGGTGTACCACTCGATCCCGGCCCGGATCCGCTGCTCGGCCGCGCGCAGGGCCGGCACGGTGAGCCCGGGCCCGGCCTGGTCGAGCCGGCGGGCGGCCGCCGCGGTGTCGCCGACCTGCAGGTAGGGCGCGGTGGCGGCGAGGCACCGCACGGCCCGCCGCTGCGGGTCGGAAGTCAGGTCCGCGGCCCGGGAGAGGAAGGCGGCCTGCGTGGCGTACCCGCCGCGGTTGCGGGCCCGCTCGGACGCCTGCTCCAGCGCGTCGGCCACCGCGTCGTCCAGACCGACCACCGATTCGGCCCGGTGCCAGGCCCGGTTGTCGGGGTCGTGATCGGGGTGGGTGGCCTCGGCCAGGGCCCCGTGGACGACCCGGCGCTCGGCCGGGGCCGCCGACGAGTACACGGCCGCGCGGATCAGCGGGTGGCGGAACGCGTGGCCTTGGAGGATTCCGGCCTCGACGGCCGGGTCCAGGGCGGTCGGGGCCAACTCGAGTCGGTCCGCGGCCCGCCACAGCAGCGCTTGGTCCTCGGCCGGGGCCGCCGCGACCAGCAGCAACAGCAGTCGCGTGCCGGCCGGCAACTGCGCCGCCTGGCCGGCGAAGTGGGCCTCCAGGCGCCGCCCGATCGGCAGGTGCCGGGGGAGGACGGCGCCCCCGGCCCGCTGCTCGGCCGAGAGCGCGGCCGTGGCCTCGATCAGCGCCAGCGGATTGCCCTGGGTCTCCCGGACCAGCCGTTCCAGCACCCGCGGCTCCAGCCGCCCCGGCGCCCGCGAGGCCACCAGGGCGTGCGCTTCCTCCGCGTTCAGGCCGGCGATGGTGTGCGTCCGCAGTCCCTGCAGGACGGTGAGGGTCCTGGCTTCCTCACGGACGCCGACCAGCAGCCCGATGCTGTCCGCCTCCAGACGTCGTCCGAGGAAGGCCAGAGCGGCCAGCGATTCCTGGTCGAGCCACTGGGCGTCGTCGACCAGGCAGATCAGCGGCAGGTCGGTGGCGACGTCGGCCAGCAGGGTCAGCGCGGCCAGGCCGACCAGGAAGAGGTCCGGGGCCGTGCCGCTGATCAGGCCGAACGCCGTCGCCAGGGCGGTCCGCTGGGGCCCGGGGAGGCGTTCGAGGCGATCCATGAACGGCCTGAGCAGCCGCTGCAGCCCGGCGAAGCCCAGGTGGGTCTCGGACTCCGAGCCAGCGGTACGCGTGAGCCGCACTCCTCGCGCGCCGGCCGCGAACTCGTCGAGCAGCCGCGTCTTCCCGATCCCGGCCTCGCCGACCAGCACGAGCGCGCCGCTCCGGCCGTCTTGCACCACTGCCTGGAACGTCTCCAGCAGCTGACGTTCCTCCAGCCGCCCTTGCATGGTTCGACCCTAGGGGACGCCGGCCGCCCCGGCCCGTCTGATCGACTGATCGTTGCGCGAGCCTTCTGAGATCGACTCGTCGAGCTAGCTCCTACTCTCGCGCTCGACGCCGGTCACGAACAGCGCATGGACGGACACGGGACGGCGCGACGCCCGGCAGCTCAAGCACCGGGGCGCCGGCGACGTTCGCCCCGTGCCCTGCCCGCCGGGGCTGAGCGAGATCCTGCACTGGCACCTCGCCGAGTTCGGGACGACGCCCGATGGACGGCTGTTCCGCGCCGTCCGCGGAAATGGGCTGGTCTCGGACTCGGTGTACGGCCGGATCTGGCAAAGGCCCGGAAGGCGGCGCTTAAGCCCGTGGAGGTCGTCTCTCCGCTGGCGGGCCGACCGTACGACCTCCGTCACACTGCGGTGTCCACCTGGCTCAACGCCGGCGTACCGGCGACGCAGGTAGCCGAGTGGGCCGGGCACAGCGTCCACGTGCTGCTCCGGATCTACGCGAAGTGCATCGTCGGCCAAGACGAGATCTCCCGGCGCCGGATCGACGAAGCCCTCCGCGGCGGGATGAAGCGGACCCGCCCGAGAATGAGGCCGCCGCGGGCTAGCGCGAAACCGTCCCGCGCATGTCCCGCGCACACCCGCAGACGGCCGCCCGTTACTGCCTATCACTGCATACGGAAAGACTCTGCCCCGGATCTCTGGGGCAGGGTCTGACCTGCAACTTCGCAGGCTTCCGGCTGCGTGTGGCGGGTGAAGGATTCGAACCTCGTAGGCTGAGCCGACGGATTTACAGACCGCCTCGGTCGCGGTGATCCCCAGTTTCTGCGCGACCGCCCGCATCGCGGTGAACGCGGTCTCGTAGTCCGGGCGGACCTCCGCGACCATCCGGACTGCACGCTCACGTAACTCCTGCGGGTAACGCGACGGACTCGGCATGACTCGATCTCCTCACAGATATCGAGTCTCCAGACATGGCGTGAGGGTTCAGACCGCGCCGTGTGCTGTGGATGCTGCTTCGATGCGTCGGGCTAGTTCGATGTCGTGTTCGGCGACTCGGCCACCGAGGTCGCTGGAGCTGATCGACACGTGGAGCGTCCGGTAGCCGAGGGTCGCGTCGGAGTGATGCCCGAGGTCGTCCTGGATGGCCGCGATGTGCACGACGAACGCTGCCCCAGGGACATGTGCGATGCGGTAGGTGCGCTCGATCTTGCGGCCGCCACCAGGGTCCTGCGTCCCAGCCGCTCAATCGGCACCGGAAACTCACCCCTCGCCGCTAGAGCAAACGCGTGCGACCGCCCGATCTGCAGTATCGATGCCGCCGTCTCCAGGCTTGTCGTCAGACCGAGCGCCCTGCGTCCGTGCTGGTGGTGCCCGGCCGGTGACCTTCGTCGACCTCTACCTGGTCACCCCGTTACGCAGCGTCTCATGATTTATGCCCAGCTGGCCGATCTGGCCCGCATGTCCAGCGAGCTCCAGACTCTCGTCGGCCGGTTCCGCGTCTGACCCACGCGGCGTTCAACGAGCTGTACCGTAGGAGAGCTGATCTGAGTCCAACTGCTCCGGGCCGGCACCACAACTCCATACCGACTTACTCAACTGCCGCAGATGGATTGTTGGGCAGTTCCTGGTCCGGACGTGGAGCGGCCCGGAGCGCGGTTTCGCGTTCCGGGCCGGGGTGCTGGGTGGTTCAGTTGCAGTAGTTGTAGTCCCAGCAGTCGTTGTAGTGCTTGCGGTGGTGGCGGCGACGGGGGCGGCAGTCGTAGTCGTACGAGTTGTCGTTGCAGTCGTACGAGTAGTCGTAGTCGTAGCAGCCGCTCATGTCGTCCAGCCTCCTGAAGTTGTTCGGCGGGGTGTGTCCCCGTCCTGGAACTAGGTTCTCGCTGAACGCGCGCTGCCTCGTTCGGGGTGATGACGCCGCGAACGTTCGGTTCACAACACTCGCTCTCGCCGCCGTGCGGCGCGTTCCGAGAACGAAGCCTGCGAGACGGCGCGTGTCGCCTGCCGACGCTGGTGATCGGTTGGACGGCGCGCGAGGCGCGGGTGGTACGAGACGCTCGGTCTGCGGTCGTGGCCGGCCCCGGACCGGAATGAGCCGCTGCAGGGCCGCGGACGCCTGGGCCTCCGCATGTGGCCTCAAGGCGGCGGCGCACCGGTCGAGGCGAACAACCGCGTCCGGCCAGTTCGCGCTGATACCTCGAGGCCCGTGTATTGACCTCAGGCGTGCGTTCCTCCAATCAGGAGTATCACGGTCCGTAGGATGAGCACCTCTTGGTGGGTGACTCCCGGGGGTGGGGTTTGTCGCGACGGAGCCGGGCAAGGAAGACCGCACGGCGGTCGTCCGATGGGCGGCCCCGGGGCGCTCCGAAGAAGCCGGCGAGTGCGCAGAAGAAGACCGCGCCCAGTCGCCGGTGGTTACGGGAACCGATGGTCTGGGTGGCCGGCGTTGCGGCAACGGTGGTCAGCGCAGTGACCCTGGCCGCAGCGACATGGGTGGGGCCGCAGCTCTTCGACGGTGCAGCGGCCAAGGATCGGCTGCGTGAGGCCACCCGCGGCGACTCGGATCTGCGCTACACCGTGACGTACCTGGACGGCGGCTACGACCTGGTTCTTCCGCCGGACGCGACGTTGACCGCCGGGCAGAAGGCCGTTTTGGGGCACTGGGGTAGTGGAGATCAGCTGTCCGGGCTGGAGGCGCTGACGGCCCAGTTGCGCGCCGCCGGGGCTGCGGACCCGAATGTGCTCACGGTCCGGGTCACGCTCGAGGGACGGCGCAACCAGCCCGTCAAGATCGACGCGATCGAGGCGGTCAACGTGCAGCGGCGCAACCCTTACTCGGGGATCTTCCTGTCCATCCCTCCCCAAGGCCCCGGCAACACGATCAAGATGATGCTCAACCTCGACGAGGTCCGGCCGGTGGTCCGGGCCGCGATTCCGGTGCCGAGCGGCGACCCGCCGCGGACCACTGAGCGGGACGGTGTCCGGCCGGGGTCGCCCTACTTCGCGGACAAGACGCTGACGATCGACGACGCCGAGGAAGACGCTCTCGTCGTCCAATCGATCGCCGCGCGATGGGCGACGTCGTTCGACCTTCGGATCACCTATCGGCTGGGTGATCAGACCAGGTCGTTGCTCGTCGACAACGACGGGCACCCGTTCGCGGTGACCCCACTGAATTGCATCGATCACAGCGTCTCGGACCGGGGACAGTTGGTTTCCGAGGGGCACGTGTCGTATCAGCAGGTGTGGGAGCTGAAGAACGACTTCACGGGCGCTGCTCCCGTTGCCGATCCGCACCATTACCCGATCGGCTTTCCCTACTGCTGACCGAAGGCGGCCGCCGCTCCGTTGACGGCGAGCGCCCCCGAGCCGGCTCCGCGCCGGCGACCCGCTCCACGCCGCCACCGCGCCGCTCGCGCCCCTCGGCCAGCGGTGCCCTCGGCCAGCGGTGCCCTCGGCAGGTGGTGCCGTCTCGGCGTGCCCTCTCAGCCGGTGGTGCGCCCACCGGCTGGTGGGCGCCCTCGGCCGGTGCGTCCTCAGCCGGTGCGTCCTCAGCCGGTGGTGCCCTCTCAGCCGGTGCGCCTCGGCCGGTGGGGCAGCGCCGCGGGTGCGGTACGGGTGGCCGCGGCCGGTTCGGGGCCGTCTCGGCGTCCACCAAGTGGTCCTGCCCGGCCGATCCGGCCGCAGGAGAGCCGGCGGATCCGGCCGCAGGAGAGCCCGGCCGATCCGGCCGCAGGCGAGCCCGCCCGTCGTCCGGAGCGGGGGCCGGGCGCTCCCGCGCCGCGGCAGGCTCGGCGAGGTCGAGTGCCGAGTCCGTCTGCACCGCGACCGGCACCGACCGTTGGACCGTCCTCGGCCTCCCCGCCGGGCCGGTCGGCCCTGCGCCAGAAGCCGAAGACGGATCCGGACGCTCCCGGAACGCTGCCGGGACGCCCTCGAGGTGCGGCGCCCGGGCGCCGGGCGCTCCTGGAGCCACCGGCGTCCCACGCCCGGGCGGTAGGCACCGCCCGGATCCGTCGCCGCGTACGAACGAGAGCGAAAAACCGCGAAGACCCACCGCGAAAACCATTGTCAACGCGTTTACTCCTCATTTGACGATTCAGCTGACCGACGGGAGCTGAGGAGCAGGACGTTCGGAGCCCTCCCCGTCTGGAGTCCTCGACGCCAGGGGCGCCGTCACCGCGGTGATCGCCGGCAGCCGAGGCAGGAGCGTGATGCCGGAAATCGAGTGTTCGCGGCTATCGCGAAAAGCCTGGTGGCGGCGGTGGGTGACCGAGTCGGCAGGCTGGTCGGTGATCGCCACCCGGCGGATGATGTCCGCGGTGGCCGCCGCGTCGTGCGCTGCCGGGGGTGTGATCGGCATCCTCGGCGCAGTGCTCTCGCCGCACGACGTCGGGCCTCGACCGCTCCTGGGCGCGGTGCTGGCGCTGACGGCCGCGGTGCTCTTCGCCACGTGCGGGACGCGTTGCCCGCGGGGCGTCTTCTACGTTCTCGCCCTGCTGTCCACGGTCGAGATCGGTTATCGGGTGTGGCTGCAGCAGGGTGGGTCCCAGACGACCGCGGTGGCAGCGCTGGTACTGGTGGTGACGGTCTACCTGTTCGCGTTCTTCGATCCGGTGGCGGCCGTGCTGGGCGAGGCACTCGTGGCCGGAATGTTGATCGTCGCGAAAGTGTGGTGGGACGCCTATCCGTGGACGTCGATGGTGGTCCTCCTCGGTTTGAATCTTCTACTGGCCGCGGTCGTCGGATGGCTCGTGCGGGCCGCGGCCGACGCGGATCTGGACAGCCTGACCGGTCTTCTCAACCATCGAGGGCTCAGCCGGGCGCTGCAGAACGCGCTCAGCCAGGCGCAGGAACAGGAGAAGTCGGTCACGATGATCGTGGCTGATCTGGACGACTTCACCGAGATCAACCGTCGCTACGGCCGGGTCGAAGCCGATCGCCTTCTGCGTGCGTTCGGCCGGGCCTGGCGCGAGCAGGTCGGTTCGGCGCCGCTCGCGCGGACCCGCGGCGACGAGTTCGTGGCCGTACTCACCGAGGCTCCCGCCGGGGCCGCCCTCATGCCCACCGACGCGGTCGGGACCGCCCTCACGGTCGAGGCGGCCGGCCAGCTGGTGGACGCGATCCGCGCCGATCCGCGTGCGGGGAGACCACGGTTCTGCGCCGGCATCGTGACCTCCGGACCGGAGGACACTCCTCGGCGGCTGTTCAACCGCGCGGACACCGCGCTGTGCGACGCCCAACGGGCCGGATCGAACCGGACCGTCGTCGCGCCGGACACCGGCGCCGATCTCCGGGCGATGAAAACCGGGCTCGCCGCCGGGGAGTTCCGTGTGGTCTACCAGCCGATCGTCGATCTCGGCACCGGCCGGCTGGCCGGTGCGGAAGCGCTGCTCCGATGGACCCGTCCCGGAGTCGGGCCCGTTCCTCCGGAACACTTCATCACGGTCGCCGAAGAGACGAACTTCATCACCACACTGGGACGGTGGACGCTGACGCAAGCGTGCGTGGAAGCGGCCACCTGGACGCTCGCCGTCCCGACAAAAATCACCGTCAACGTCTCCGGCCCCGAACTGCAACGTCCCGAATACGGCGACGACGTCCTGCAGGTCCTCGCCGACACCGGTTTGTCGGCCGGCCGGCTGGTTCTGGAAGTCACCGAGAGCACTCTGCACGCCGACTCCCACACCGCGCTCGAGACGCTCGAACGCCTGCGCGGACACGGCATACGGGTCGCCATCGACGACTTCGGGACCGGGTACTCCTCGCTGAGCCGACTGCAGCACCTCCCGGCCGACATCCTGAAAATCGACCAGTCGTTCGTCGCGCCGCTCCGCGCCTCGGACACCAGCGCGCCGCTGATCGCGGCTATTGCCGCGCTCGCGCACGCGATCGGCCTCCGCACCGTCGCCGAAGGGGTCGAGGAACATCACCAAGCCGCGCTCCTCGCTCACCACGAGTGCGACGAGGCTCAAGGCTGGCTGTACGGCCGGCCCGGCCATCCCGACCCGATCCGCGGGGCGCTCGCGTCCCAGGCCCGCGCCCTGCCGCCGACCACCGCCCTGACGCCCAGCACCTCAGAGGGCGCGTGATTCGCACCGTTCGTGACAACCACAGGCTCCGGACGAGGGCGTCACGCTCTGCGTACCGGCCGGGGCGCAGCAGACGTCACCGCGCCACGCCTCCCGTCCTTCCTTGACCGCAACGACGGCGATCACCAGCGCCGCGGCCGGGTCCGCCCACCACCAGCCGAACAACGAGTTCACCGCCAGCCCCACCAGCAAGACCGCGGAAAGGTAGGTGCAGAGCAGCGTCTGCCGGGAGTCCGCGACCGCTGACGCCGAGCCCAACTCGCGCCCGGCCCGGCGCTGCGCGGCCGAGAGCACCGGCATGATCGCCAGCGACAACGCGGCGAGTACCAGCCCGACCGTCGAATGCTCCGCCCGGTCTCCGCCGACCAGCGCGCGGACGGACTCGACGGCGACGTAGGCGGCCAGCGCGAAGAACGAGACCGCGATGATCCGCAGCGCCACCTTCTCCCGGGCTTCGGGGTCGCGGGCCGAGAACTGCCAGGCCACCGCGGCGGCGGACGACACCTCGATGACCGAGTCCAGACCGAAGCCGATCAAGGCGGTCGAGGAGGCGACGCTTCCCGCGGCGATCGCGACGATCGCCTCGATCACGTTGTAGGTGATCGTCGCGGCCACGAGCAGTCGCACCCGGCGGCCGAGCACGGCGCGGCGGGGTGACGACGGGCCCAGACCGATCAGCGGCAGCGGGGAGCCCATCAGCAGCACCCGTTCTCGTCCGAGTCGGGGCACGCCGCCGGGTCCACCGCCAGTACCAGGCCGAGCAGGTCCCCGAGTGCGTGGGCGAGCCTCCGATCGGTCAGTTCGTAGCGGGTCCGCCGCCCTTCCGGAGCCGCGACCACCAAGCCGCAGCCCCGCAAGCAGGCCAGATGGTTGGACAGGTTCTGCCGGGACGTCCCGGCCAGCTCCGCCAGATCCGCCGGATAGCTCGGCCCGTCGCGCAAGGCCAGCAGTACCCGAGCCCGCACCGGATCCGACAGCGCGTGCCCGAACCGGGCCAGCACCTCGCCGTAGGTCACCGTCTCCACGACGCCGACGGTACAGCCAACGCTGTATTCAGCGCTAGCTGTACCGATCGCGGTCGGATCCCAGGGCGAGCCGCCGTCCGGGCGGTGGTGGACGCGTCGTAACGTCTGGCCTGATTGAGCCGGACCGCGTGCTTCCTCGGCCCTGGAAAGGATCGGCATGACCGATCAGGTACAGCCGTCTCCGCCCGACTCGGTCGCGACCGCGGAGTCGCACGAGTCCCACGGCTCGGGCGGCCGGGGCGCGTTGCGGCTCGGCGCGGTCATCGCCGCCCTCGGCATCGTGTTCGGCGACATCGGCACCAGCCCGATCTACACGATCCAGACCGTCTTCAGCCCGAGCGATCCGCATCCGGTCCCGGTCAGCGTCGACAACGTGTTCGGCGTCGTCTCGGTGGTGTTCTGGTCCGTGATGATCATCGTCACGGTGACGTACGTGCTGCTCGCCACGCGCATCGACAACGACGGCGAGGGCGGGATCATGGCGCTGATCACGCTGCTGCGCCAGTTCGGCGGGCGGTCGGGCACCCGGACCGTCGTGTTCCTGTCCGGGCTGGGCATCTTCGGCGCCGCGCTGTTCTTCGGCGACAGCATGATCACGCCGGCGATCTCGGTGCTGTCCGCGGTCGAGGGCCTGAAACTCGTCTCGCCGTCGATGGACGAGTTCGTCGTGCCGATCACCGCGGTCATCATCGTCGGGCTGTTCCTGGTGCAACGACGGGGCACCGCGACGGTCGGCCGGCTGTTCGGCCCGGTGATGATCCTGTGGTTCGTCACGATCGGTGGCCTGGGCATCGGCGGCATCGTCCACCACCCGGCCATCCTCAAGGCGATCTCACCGACCTACGCGATCGGGTTCCTGGCCGGCCACTTCGAGGTCGCGTTCTTCGCGCTGGCCGCGATCGTGCTCTCGGTGACCGGCGCCGAGGCGCTCTACGCCGACATGGGCCACTTCGGTCGTCAGGCGATCAGCCGCGGGTGGCTGTTCCTGGTGTTCCCCGCGTGCGCGTTGAGCTACTTCGGGCAGGGCGCGCTGGTGCTCCAGGACACCGCGAACCTCAGCGGTCCGTTCTTCCTGCTCGCGCCGTCGTGGGCCCGGCTGCCGCTGATCGTGCTGGCCACCGCGGCGACCGTGATCGCCGCCCAGGCCGTGATCACCGGCGCGTACTCGGTCGCCGCGCAGGCCGCGGAACTCGGTTACCTGCCGCGGCTGCGGATCGCCCACACGTCGGCCTCGACGATGGGCCAGATCTACGTCCCGTGGATCAACTGGCTGCTGCTGATCTCGGTGCTCACGCTGGTTTTCGCGTTCCGCAGTTCGGCCGCACTGGCGTTCGCGTTCGGCATGGCGGTGACCGGAACGATCACGATCACCACGCTGATGTTCTTCTACGTCGCCCACCAGCGGTGGAAAACGCCCACGTGGGTGCTGGCCGGCGGGGCGGCCCTCCTGCTGAGCGTCGACCTGCTGTTCGTCGCGGCCAACCTGACCAAGCTGGTGCACGGCGCCTGGCTGCCGCTGCTCATCGGCCTGACCACGTTCACGATCATGACGACCTGGCAACGGGGACGCTCCATCGTCACGGCCGGTCGCACCGAGGAAGAAGGCCCGCTCGGCGAGTTCATCGAGCACATGCGTGACAACGACCCGCCGACCACGCGGGTACCCGGCACCGCGGTCTTCCTCAACCGGGGCAAGCAGACCGCGCCGCTGGCGCTGCGCGCCAACGTCGAGCACAACCACGTCCGCCACGAGCACGTCTTGATCGTCTCGATCGAGACGCAGCCGATTCCCCGCGTCCCGCCGGACGAACGGATCGTCGTCGACGACCTCGGCTACGCCGACGACGGGATCAGCTTCGTGCGGGCCCGCTTCGGTTACATGGACATTCCCGACGTGTTGGATGCTCTCCGCCAGATCCCTCCGGACGCGGTGGAGCGACCGTTCGACCTGGACTCGGCGTCGTACTTCCTCTCCAAGATCGAACTACGGGTCGGGGACGCTCCGACGATGGCCCGCTGGCGCAAGCGGCTGTTCATCGCGACGTCGTACATCACCGCGGACGCGGCCGAGCACTTCAGCCTGCCGAGGGACCGGACCGTGATCATGGGTTCCCACATCGAGGTCTAGGCAGCCAGGCCGGGACGGAACGCCGGTAGGCGTCGTACTCGGCTCCGAACTGTTCGCGCAGCGTCGGCTCCTCGTAGCCGTGCACGAACGCGGCCGTCGTCGCGGCGATCACGGCCGCGTAGACGTACAGCACCGGGCGTCCGAGGAGTAGCGCCTGGCCGACGATCGCGGCGTCGACCGCGAGGTACATCGGGTTGCGCACGTAGCGGTAGAGCCCGCCGACGACGAGGTGGGCGGTCGGAGCCGCGGGGGCAGGGGTGCCGAAGCCTTCGCGGACGAAGCGGGTGAACGCGTGCAGCAGGACCGCAGCCGCGGCTGCGGTGAGAACCGCCCCGACCGCCCGGAGGGCCGTGGCCGTCGGGCCCGGGTGCCACGTGGTGAGGGCGTAGGGGACCAGGCCGGCGACCGTGCCCGGAGCGAGGGCGAAGAACAGCGCGCTGCCCGCGGCGGCATACCGTTTACGCATCGTGGAGCTCCAGGATCGCGTCGGCGGCGGCGCCCGGCCCGTCGACCTGGTCGTAGAGGCGCTGGATCCGCTGGGCGGCGGCGCGGTAGCGCGGGTCCTCGAGCATCGTTCGTGCGGTGCCGCGGATGTTTCCGGTGGCGGCGATGCTCCGGGCGGCGTTCAGTCGCTGGACGAGTGCCACGTTGAGTTCCTGCTCCGGCTGGAGCGGGAGGGCGAGTAGCGGCGCGCCGCAGGCCATCGCGGTCTGCACGCTGCCCTGGCCGCCCGCGGTGATCACCAGATCGGCGTCGGGCATGATCCGGTGGCTCGGCAGGACTCCGGCGACCAGGAAATTCGCCGCGCCCGTCACGTCCGCGAAAATGTTCTGAGGGTGCACGGTCGCTGCCACCAGCACCCTCACCGCGAGCGGAGCGAGCGCTTCGAGCACCGCCCGGACGAGGTCCGGTGGGCTGGACGTGATGGCGACGTAGATCAGCGGGCGGGGCTGGGCGAGGAAGCGCCGCACCTCGGCCGGGATCGGATGGTCGAGGTGCGCGAAGAGCGGACCGGTGCAGCGCAGCCGGGTTTCCGGACGGTAGGGGCTGCCGGGCGCCGGGACCCAATCGTCGATCGCGGAGTCGGGCAGGCCGAGGACCTCGGGGATCTCCGGGACCAGCGTGAGGTCGCCGAGCAGCAGGGAGGCCAGGCCGGGCATCGGCGGCAGGCCGTTCTCGGCGGCGACGCGGTTGAAGCCGGCGCAGTAGTAGGGAAGGCCGGGCAGGAGATCCTGGCGCTCCCTCGGCAGCGGCGCGAGACCGTGCTCGAAGATCGGCGGGACGAAGCTGCCGGCGTGCTCGGTCACCAGCTCCACCTGCGCGAGCCGGGTCGACAGCAGAGTGCTGAGCGTGAAGCCGGTGACGGTGACCCGCACGTCGTTCCGCGTGAAGTACCGGGCTTCGGCCGCGACGGAGGCACGGAGTTCGTCGTCGGAGTACATGCTCTGGTCGGGGGAGCCGAGCCCGATGCCGTCGCGGACGAACGTGGCGCAGCGCTCGGCGGTCATCGGCGGGTCGATGCGGTCGAAGTCGTCGCCGAGCAGGCTCTCGTAGGTGCCGCCGTGGGTGGCCAGCCGGACGGGGGCGCCGCGGTCGCGGAGCGCGCGGTGGAGCTCGAGCATGCGGGTCGTCTCGGAGAGGTAGCCGCAGTGGGGCAGTAGGCAGATCATGAGCTGTTCCTCCTAGGCTCAGTTAGGTAATATATTGCCTATGCCTGCTGAGGAACAGTCTCTGGTCGGATCCGGACTCCCGCCGCCGGTCCGCGCGTTCCGCGCGCTGCTGCTCGTCGCACAACGTCTGCGGTATCTGATGGACGCCCGCCTGCGGGCGGACGGCGTCACGACGCAGCAGGCCGCGCTGCTGACCGTGGTGGGGGCGCTGGGGTCGCCGACGCTGGGGGAGGCCGCGAAGGCGCTCGGGAGCACGCACCAGAACGTGGCGCAGCTGGTGGCCGCCCTGGAGAGGAAGGGGTGGCTGGTATCGGCGCCGGATCCGGCCGACCGTCGCCGGAGGTTGCTGTCGGCGACGGAGAAGAGCGCGGCGTACTGGGCCGGCCGGGACGCAGAAGACTTCGACGCCGTGGCGGAGTGGTTCTCGATGCTGTCCGAACAGGAGGTCGAGACCCTGGCCGACCTGGCCGTGCGAGTAGCGGCAGGCCTGGATTCTGCTGTGGATTAGCTGATAATGGTCCGGGGGATTGGGGGGCTCATGACCGCTGCGCCCGAGGCCGCGACGATCAGACCAGCTGTGGAGGACGATCTGGATCGTCTCCGTGAGCTGCACACGCTGGCGCGGGCGTTACCTCCCACGGACGCCGGTATCCCGTCGGTCGAGTCCGTGGACGGAGTGACGGTGGCCGCCGTGGACGGTCGGGCGGTGGCGTTCCTGGTCGCGGAGCACTCGCCGGGGACGCACATCGTGCTGACGACGATCGTGGTCGACCCCGAACACGACGGGCACGGCCACGAGGCCGCCCTGGTCGGAGACGTCCTGCGGGCCGCGGACGGGACCGACGTGGCTGAGCGGTCCGCCATCTCGATGCAGGTCGCGTTCGACGCCTCGGATTTGCTCCAGGCGCTGTTCGATCAGGGGTTCGTCGGCCGGCGGGCGTTGGAGGATCTGTTCGGCCGGGGCCGGCACGGCCTCTACTGCGTGTACAAGAGCCGGTACGAGTACCTCCATCCGGATGAGCGCTATTTGCTGGCGCTGACGTCGTGGCAGGCGATCCACAGCCTGATCAGCCAGGAGCACTACGCGGTCACCGGGGCCTACGTGACCGGTGGGCGCCGGGTGTTGGAGGTATCTCGTTTCGAGAGCGAGGACGCCGCGGCGCTGCAGTCCGACGAATCGATGGCCGGGATCACTTTCGCGGCCGGGATCTTAGCGGCGATCACGTTCGTCCTGGGCTTCTCGTTCACCTCCAACAAATTCCCGGACGACATCAAAGTGCTCCTGCTCGGCGCCGCGCTGACCGCCACCCTGGCATTGATCATCTACGCGAACACCTCGGGTGAACTGGCGCGGATTCGTTCGAATGCCTTCGTGCGAAACATGAGGTGGGGCAACGTTCTGTCCGAGTACGGCGGTGTGCTGCCGTTCGTAGTGGCGCTCGAAGTGACCTACGCGAGGATTACCCAGTCGTGGCTGGCCGCATTGATCACCGGAGTCCTGACGTCGCTGGCGCTCCTGCTCTATTTTCGTTCGGACTTCTGCCTGGCCCGCCGGTTCGAATCGTCCTTCTGGAGCCATTTTTTGACCGGGCTGATCGTCATCGCGCCCGCTGCCGGTTCGGTCGTCGTCCGGAACTCACCGATCAGCTGGCCGTGGACGGTGGCGTTCTCGGGCACGCTGATCGCCGCCGCGACCATATTCCTGGCGTCCCGAAAACCAGAAGGCGCGGGCGGCCGGACGGGAGTGCGGCGGTGGCAGATTCGCCGTTAGCCGGCAGCGTAGGCGAGGAGCAGACGGTCTTCGTCCTCCCCGAAATGGCCCGAGAGTCTCGCGATCTCGGAGTATCCGAGGTGGTGATACAGGCGGAGCGCAACGATGTTCCCGGGGTCGACCGTGAGTAAGAATCCCCCTGCTCGCTTGGACGCGCCGAATGCCTCGGCGCGCGCGGTGAGATGGCTCCCGACGCCCCGGCGCCGGTGTCGGGCCATGACTCCGAGCGACACGATCCACCACTGATCCTCGTCGCGCTGGCTGGCCGTCGTGATCACGTAGCCGACGACCGCGCCGCTGGCGACGTGCTCAGCGACGAGGAACCCGTCGCCCTGGATGTCCACGGCCTGCCGGAAGACGAAGTTCGGATACAGATCGTGGCCGGCGAAGGCGTCGGCTTCGACCGCCCCGACCGCCGGTACGTCGTCCGTAGTGCAGGGGCGGATCGTGTACTCGGGTGGCATCGGCGGAAGGAATCGAACCGATTGCTCGTCGTGTCCCACTCGGTTCCTCGTTTCCTCGAGCCTGTGCGACCGCACGTTCCGTGCCCCGAATCATGCTAAGAGTTGATTGCTGCGTTTCGCTCGTCATGTCGCCGAGTTCTGGATGGGGCCCCTGTGACATCTGAGGAAATTGAGCGACCTGTGGGTAATCGAGGCGCCGCGCCTTTGACGTTGCGGAACTCGGAAGCGCGGTGGGACGAGTTCGCGCCGATCGCCTACTGGGATCTCAACTATCGTCATATGCGCCACGACGATCGGCGAATACTGCACATCATCCGCGATCATTTCATGGCGACGGCAGATCTCCGCCGGTTCGGATTGCGCCGAGCCGCGGCGGTCGACGTCGGTACCGGATCGAACCTCTATCCGGCGTTCGCCATGACGCCGTTCGCCGACCGAATATTTCTTTATGATCTCAGCACGGCCAACGTGGGCTGGCTGACGAAACAGCGGCGCCAGTTCGACGAGAGCTGGCTTCCGTTCTGGCACGAACTGGCGGCGAAAGGACCGTACCGTCGGGTGCGCAGTCCTCGGCGCGAGTTCGCTCGGAAGGTTCATATCGAGCGAAAGAATGTGTTCCAGCTCGACGAGGGCGGCTTCGACCTCGGCACGATGTTCTTCGTGGCGGAGTCCCTCTCGACCGAGGAGGACGAGTTCGTCGCCGCGATGCACGCGTTCATCGGGTCGCTCCGGCCCGGGGCGCCGTTCGCGACGGCGCACATGGAGAACTCGAGCGGCTACGAGGTGGACGGCGTCTGGTTCCCGGCCTATGCCGTGAAGGCCGAGCAGATCCGGCGCACCCTGGGCGAGGTCGCGAGCGACGTTTACGTGGAGCAGATTCCGTACAACGTCGATGGAGCGCTACGGGAGGGCTACGACGGGATGATCGTCGCTACCGGCCGGGCGAGATAGCGCGTGGCGCGCGTAGGCCTGTGCGGCCTCGGCGACCTGAGCGTCCGACAGGGCCGTCAGATTCTTCTCGGTCGGCTCCACGTAGGAGTGCCAACTCATGAGCAGTCGCGGCAGCTTCAGCCCGCGATGATCGGTGTGTTTCTCCACCATGGTGTAGTGCCGCTTCTGGTAGAGGTGCAGCGCGGCGCCGTTCTCCGGGTCGACCGTGAGCATGACCTCGCGACAGCGGTTCTCGGCGAAATATGTCTCCGCCGCGGCCATCAGCCGGGAGCCGACCCCGTGGTCCTGATGGTCCTTGTGGACGGCCAGGGACATGACCCAGCCGACCTTCCTGTCGTTCGCGTCACGAAACGCGGCGAGGTACCCGACGACCTCAAGGGTGCCGTCTTCGCGGCGGTGCTCGGCCACGAAGAAGCCGTCACCCAAGATCTCGAGGGCGCGGAAGAGCCGTGGCGGGTAGGGCTCGTCGCCGAACGCGCTGAGCTCGACCTCGAACAGGCGGTCGACGTCTTCCACGCGGAAGCGCCGGACGCGATACTTCGGCGGACGCGTCGTGGCCGGACCCTGCGGGGTGTCGCTCAGGCACACGGGGAAGGCCTTCGCGGCGGCAGCCGTCGCTGTTTCCGTCAGCTGCTTCAACACGTGCTCGGATCCGGTGATCGGGAGGACCGCGTCGAGCAGAACGGTCGGCCTCGTGTGATCGTCCTTTCGGACTACCACGACATACCCGACTACTTTGCCATTCAGTACGGCGACCTGAAATCCGGGCCCGACCATGTCGAAGAACTGCGCGAAGACGAACCGCGGAAGCACCGCATTGCCGTGAACCTGCGACTCGACCCGGAAGACCGCCGGCAGATCCTTGGTGCGAAACGGGCGGACCGATAGGCTGGCGAGTGACGGAGGATCGCTCTGTGCTCCCCCGCCGGTAAGCTGGCCCCCGGGGTGGGTGCGCGTCTTCACGTCGTTCCCTCGCTGTAGAAGTAACGTGACATTACCAGACCGGGGAATCGCCTCAGGGACTCCCGGTCCGGGTGTCGTCTAGCGGGTCTGTTGGGGCTGTGAACTGCAAAAATCACGACACACGACCGGTAGTCGTCTGGGCGTGATTCTGCTCCCACCGGGCCGCCGCTGACAAGACTGAGTCCACCTGTTGGGGGACGGCAACGAGACCGATATCTGCGTTTCCTGCTCGCAACAAACACGCGGAGCACCTCCTGTTCACAGCCGGCCGGTGGCGGCGTGCCGGAGATCGGTCGTACAGCCTGAGGACGACCGTTAACGGCAGGCAGTTCAGCCGATGCTGGTGTTCCCTGCGCGGGCCGGGGCCCGTGTGACGGATGATACGCCCCTTAAATGCATCTAAGAAACATATATCCGTTTGCACGTTTAGTAAACACCGGTCGGTCCCTGACGGCCACGGACCATCGTGTTCGACGCCCGCACCCTCAATCTCCACTAGCGACAGCGGCGAATTGCGGGCTGTAGTAACTTCTTATTGATCGCATCTGGCGAGGCCGAGTCGTCGCCGGTTCATCCTCGGCGCACGCCAGATGGTCTCGGCGGGAGGGCGAGCGGGGGTCCGATGAGATTGCAGCCACGGCGGGAGATGCTCGAAATTTGGCGAGCGGTCGCGCGCCACAACGGGGCTGAGGGCGAATGGGTATGGGAAGGCCGTTTCGGCCGAAACTCTATTTCCGACGCTGAGCAGCTCCTTTGCATTATGTATCCGGCCTCGCTGGTGAAGAGCTTCCAGCTCGACCGACCGGCCAATACCGAGAAGGCGATGCTGAACGCCCTCGGAAGAATGGGTGACCGGTCGGATCTACCGCGCAGGCTCCTGGATCTGCTGACCGAGTACATGCAGACCTATACCGACAAGGAGTCCGGAGCGCCTGACTTTTCCGGCGGATCCTATTTCCGGTCGGCTGAGTCCGGTGTGAAGCCGACCGACGAGCAGCTCCGGTTGCACGTCGTCGACTCCTACTCGATCTCCGTGACGCTGACGCTCGCGACGCTCGGCTTCCTGCGGATCTTCCGCGACCAGATCACCCGGGCCGACCTCAAGGCCAAGGTCGAGGAACTGGAGGCGCTGGCCAGCCGTCGGCTCAGCGCCGCCATGGTCGGTCTGCTGCGCAGCTTCACGGTGAACGTCTACGGAGACGACTCGCTGCCCTGGAAGACGCTCATGCGTACGGTCGGCCGTCGCGGTCAGTCCAGCGAACGCCTGGTGGCCGACCTGCAAGACCGGTTGCAGGAAGTCCGGTCCGGCCTCCGCGACCTGAGTATCGGCTCGGGTCAGGTGGTCGACGACCTCAGCGACCCGTCGCTGTTGTTCGAATGCGGCTGGACCTGGGGGACGCTGGCGGGTGCGCCGGAGATCAAGACGACCGAGGAGGTCGGCAGGCAGGGGGAGGGGCAAGCGGAGGATCGTCCGCTGTTGTACTTCACCACCAACGCACTGGCCGGAATCGTCGACCTCACGTCCGAGCGGACCCGGGTACTCCGTCTCCTGAACGAAGAGCAGCAGCGCCTGGCGCAGGCGCTGCAACTTCGGTACGACCTCACCCGCTCGTACTGGGCGACGGTCGCGAGTTCGGAGACGACGACGGGTGTCCGCCTCGCGGAAGACCGGTGGCCCCTCGAAGACATCCCGTGGCGCACGAGTGACGGCGAGGAGTCCGACTACTTCAGTCTGCTCGTCACGTCGCTCGTCACTCACGACCTCAGCCGGCGCGGTGCGCCCGACAGCGACCTCCGCCGCGTCTTCTCGGTCCTGCAGGAGCTGAGCAGCCGCGGACGCGTCACCCGGCGGCCGTTGACCAACGACGTGGCGATCGAATTGCACACGCCGGGGGTCCCGCTCCGCCTCGGTGGCAGCAAGACCCCGGCCGGGCCTCAGCTGAACTGGGTCGTCTCCGACTTCGCCGTCATGCTGCTCAAGCGCGTGGCGACGCTCGCGGGCCTGGCGCGCAGCCCCGAGCTGCGGAGTCAGCTCACCGCGCTGATCGACCAGGTGTGGGACCACTTGGCGGAACGGCGAATGGACGACGGTCGGCCGGGCTCGCTCTGGGACCAGGCTCCGGCGACGTGGGACATGCCGGAGGGCGCTACCGAGGGCACGAAGGCAGATCGGCCTTCCTGGTACCACACCGAAAGGGTGATGGAGTGCCTCGTCATGCTGTCCGACCTGATCCTGAAGAAGCCGACGAGGAGCGACCTGCTGGCCCAGCAAGCACGCGACCGCATCACCGAGGCCGAGCAGTTGGTCGATCGTCAGCTCTTCGCCGGCGCGATGGAGGCCGGCCCGGCCGTGCGCGGACGCCTGCAGGAACTGCGTAGCAAGCTCCAGCGGGCCCAGAGTGCCCTCGCCGAGATGCCGGCCACTGCGGACTCCCTGGCGAGCGAGGTCCTGCGAGGGCTGGACGAGCTGGAAGCCGCGCAAGAGAACGCGGCGGAGTGAGGCACCGTGATCGTTTTCGCGACCTCGGACAAGGGCGGCACCGGCCGTTCCGTCACGGTGAGCAACCTCGCCTATCGCCGTGCGTTGCAGGGTGACGACGTCTGCTACCTGGACTTCGATTTCGGTTCGCCGACCTCCGGCGCGATCTTCCACATCAACGATGCGGCGCGCGGCATCCCGAAGCTGCGTAACGCCACCGAGGGCCGGGGGCTGCACTCCTATGTGCAGGGCGAGATCAGCGATCCGGCGCGGCTGGACGTCTGGCGCACTACCGAGCGCCTGGAGATGCGCGGCAACCCGACCAGCGGCGGCCGGCTGGTGCTGCTGCCCGGCAACCATGGTGGTGGCGAGTTTCCCCGGGTGGAGGGGGACGTCAAGCGGGTCGCGGGGCTGTTCCGGACGCTGGATCAGGAATTCGCGCTCTGCATCGTCGACCTGAGCGCCGGGCGGTCGTACGCGACCGACCTGGTGCTGGAGGCGATCCGGTCTCCGCTGCTCAAGGGCGTCGAATTCCGGTGGCTCGTCTTCCACCGGTGGACGAAGCAGCACATCATCGCCGCCTCCGGATTGGTGTTCGGCGAGAACGGAATTCTCGGCAAGGGTACGAAGAGCATCCCCGACTCGGGCGCGCTCGTTCGCTTCGTCCGGACGGCGGTCGTGGACCCGGACTCGAGCCAGTTGTCCGGCCTTCGTCCGGCGCAGGTCGCCTGGTTGCGGCGGTGTAACCGAGAGTTGCAGGAACTCGCCGGAAAGCACGGTCTGGGCCACACGATGATGCTCGGCGAGATCCCGCTGGAGCCGATGCTGCAATGGCGCGAGCAGTTGGTGCTCGACGACGACGTCTACACGCGTCAGGTGGCGAACCGCGACACTCTCGAGGCGTTCGAGAGCCTCGCCGACCGGCTGTTCGACAAGAAGCGTTGGGAGACGCTGTGACCTCCGTCGGCGCCGAGTACAGCGAAGCCACCGCCCGCAGGCGGACGCAGTCGCTTCCGTTCTCCCATCTGTCGATCGAGTTGGGCCACCTCTACCGCGAGGACTTCGACCCCGAGGGCAGCAAGCTCCGTGAGCATTTCGCGCTGGTCGCGCAGTGGGTCGCGGGCGCGAAGCAACGATACGCACCGACGGGGAAGCGTCGCCCCCGCATCAGTACGTGCTTTTTGATCGACGACTATTTCGCACCGTTCAGCGCTCCGAAGGTCGTCGTCCCGGCGATCGTCGAGGCGGCCGCCGAAGCCGGGCTGACGATCGACTACCTCGCCCGCGAAGCCTCGTGTGCGCGGGCGAACGAAATCGACCTGGCTCAGCTGGTGCTGGCCCAGCTGGTGCCCGAACCCCCGGTAGACACCGACGGATCGCGGCCGCCGGTACTCGAATCGGGCTGGTTGAGCAATGGCCGTCGTGCGCAGGAGGGCATCGCGCAGGCGATGGGAGGCCGTCGGGAATGGACCCCGGCCGACCAGACGTCGGCGCGACGTCACTCGATCTTCGTCGATGTGGAGCTCTGGCAGGACAAGGGCGGGAAGCGTGTCTGGTCCTGCCCGTTCCTGGCCGCGGTGTGGCAACTCGTACGACTTGGAATGGTGCGTCACAACGGGTCACCGGTCATGGTTCCGGAGGAGGCGGCGCGGCTGGATACGGCGGAGAGCTGGGAGGACCTGCCGTCGATTGTCCAGCTCAATCCGGACGCGGATCCGTTCTGTGCTTACCAAACGTGTTCGGTTCTTTCCAACCGCTTTCTTCCGGTAGAACTCGCGGTACAGGTGATTCTTAGCCAGATAGTTGTGGATGATGCGGTGGAGGAGGCGATTACTCAGCGAAGTGCCGCCGAGGGATTCCGGCTTCCCCCCGAAATTGTTCGGCGAATCAACTACGTTCTGGATGGGAACGTTGCCGGCGATCCGTGACCCGGCTCGAACTCCGACCGGGGGCCGTAGTGTTGATTCTGGGCGAGGTGCACACTGGGCTGCTTCGACATTCCACCGCCGTATCACAGGCGGTAGCGGAGCGAATCCTTGCGCTCCGTCTCGGAGCAGAGGTCCGGTCGTCTAAACGTCCAGTCCCGTACACGGTGTCGCCCGATCTCTTCGACGGCGTCGATTGCCGTCTGCCCACCAGCAATGGCGGTCAGCCGCGTGGCATCGGCACCGTCGCCTCGTATGCGTCGATAACCGGCGGTCAAATCGTTCAGGCCACGTCGGTGGCCACACTGACCGCGGGAACCGCGGGCCGGCGTCGGCCCTGGGGCCACTACCTCGCGCGCCCCGGGGTGATCGAGACACTCGGCCCGGCGAACTGGGATCACGTGGCGGCCGGTTGGGCGGCGTCCGAACGCTCCGTTCCCAATCTCGCGGCGATTGCCGTCCGGCATCTCGCCGAGGTCCAGGAATCTTCTCTGCTCGATCAGACGGTGACCATCCGGACGCCGGTCACCCGGCTCCGATGGATGCTGGAGTACTCGGAGTCCGGATCCGAGATCGAACTCTCGGTCGAGTCGGGCGAAGATCGGACCATTCGAATGTCGGGCGCCGGGCTCCCCGCTCGCGCCGTCAGCGATCTCTGCGGAGCCGTCGCGATGCACGACTGGCTGCTGACGATAGTGCTGACTGCGATCGACCGGAGCCATCTGGACTCGGGCATCAACTCGAGGGTGCTCGGCCGTCTGCGTCCCGCCATCGATCGGTTCCTGCACCTCTGGATGCCGGCGGCGAGGATCGATGCGGCACTGCGTCCGTACTGGGTGAGTCTCGACGAGGCGGCGGGTCTGACCGAGCAATGGCGAACTCAGGTCGCCCGGATCCGTGACCAGCTCGCGCTGCACACGGTCGGTCTTCTCGAGGAGGCGTCGGACCGCGCTCAGCAGACCTCGGACGCCGGATGACCGAGCAGGGGCGCGTCCGGGCCGCGCTGGCGACCAACAACGCCCGACTCATCCGTCGCATCTTCGTGTCGCTGGGCATCGGCGGCCTCACGTACGGCCTGACGAACCTCACGAGCGGCGAAATCGGCCCGGAGGACCAGGCCGCGTTGATGTCACTGACGCTTTCGGTGTTCCTGGGCGGCATCGTCCTGCTGGTTCAGTACCTGATGGAGTTGGATACCCGGCTCCAGGCGATCGAGCAGCGTCAGATCGAGCACGAGCGAAGCATTCACGACCTGGTGCACGGGGCCTTCGTCCAGATCAGCGACGCCGCTTCACTGTTCGGCCTGCTGGAGCAGACCGCGGCGCGGTCGGATCCGGTCACGCAGATGGTGAAACACGCGATCCTCATCAAGCCGAGTGACTCCGGCCTGGTGTACGAGTTCGCTCAGAACGAGATCACCCGCACCTCGTCGTTCCTGAAGGCGCTCGCGGCGGGCGAAGCCACGTACGAGGGCGAAGATCATGACTGGCTGATCGGATTGACCGACATCAGCCGCTCACATATCGACGCGACGAGCTTCGCGACGGTGGATGCCGGCGGCGAGAGCTTCGGCGATGGCTTCTGGCAGAGCCCGCTCGGCCGGCGCTACCTCCAAGCGCAGCACGACGCGGTGTCGGACCGCGGCGTGATCGTCAGGCGCATCTTCATCTTCGACAAGCCCGACCTGCCGACCGATCGCGAGTTCAACGAGATCTGTTCGGCGCAGGCGGCGGCCGGCATCGACGTCCGTGTACTCGACTACAGCCGGATCACGCAATCCCATCTGGATTTACGTGACTTCATTATCTTCGACAACAGCGTGAGCTACGAGACCGTCGTGTCGGCCAGCCGCGCTATCGCCAATCCTTCGATCTTGAATACGAAACTCGTGCTGGATATCGGTCAGATACGCAAGCGTACGGCGGACTTCGAATACCTGTGGGATCTGGGTGAGCCGCTTCCCCCCGCGACTTTTTCCTGAGAGGAGGCGGATTCTTATCGATAGGGGCACTGGCGTCGCTCGGGTATCGGCGCTACCGATGATAACCGGGTGAGGGCCGTGATCGATTCGAACTTCGTTTTCCTTGCGTTTGCGTTCAACGTCTTGGGTACCAGCGTTTACGTCCGCAAAGCACTACAGGGCCGGGTCAAGCCACATTTGGTCACCTGGACGCTGTGGGCCATCGTTCCCTATATCGCGTTCTTCGCCCAGATCAGCGAGGGAGTCCACCTGCCGGCCTTCATCACCCTGGTCGCTGGACTCAACCCGACGTGCACGCTGATCGTCGCCGTGCGCAGCAAATCCGCGCACTGGAAGACGTCGGTCTTCGACGTCGTGTGTGGAGTCTCCGCCGGGCTCGGTGTGGCGATGTGGTGCGTGTTCTCCGATGCTCGCTATGCCATCGTGTTCGCGATCCTGGCCGACGCGCTCGCGGCCATTCCGACGTTCGCGAAGTCGTTCACGAACCCGGAGAGCGAGAGCTCGTTCCAGTACGCGTGCTTGGCCGCGAGCGCGCTGATCACGCTGGCCTCGCTGGACGTCTGGAGTTTTGCCAGCTACGGCTGGGCGGCCTACCTCGCAGTCCTCGGCATCGGCTTGGCGCTGACGATAAGGATACGCGGGCGCAGGCGGAAGGCACTGAAACCGATGTCGACGGGGAGATTGCGGCGCCGATTCGACGACGAGGTGGCTGTCGACCGCTGGTGAGCTCAATCCGGCTTCGGGAGACGGTTGGTGGCCTCCTGCTGGATCGCCGATACCTGAGTCAGGTATCGCAGGATGGCGTGGAGTTCCTCGTCACTGAACGTGTCGTAGAGCTGATGCAGCGGCCTCAGCAACTCCACGAAATGCGGCCCGATCGAATCCAGCTGTCCCCGCACCGTCTCCACCAGCACGCTGCGCCGGTCGTCCGGATTCGGGATCCGGCGCGCGAAGCCCTTGCGCTCCAGCCGGCTCAGCAGCCCGGTCACCGACGCCGGCGCCAGGCCGGACCGCTCGGCCAAGTCGCCGGCGGTCAGCGGCCCGAAGCGCTCGATCAGGTCGAGCGCCTTTTGCTCGGTCGCGCTCAGGCCGGACAGCTCCGCGAGCGCCGTATGGAACATCACCGCGACGGTGCTCTGCGCCCGGCCGGCCATGTCGAGCTGCGCGATGAGCCCGTCCCGCTCCCCGCCGCCGCCTCCCGGCGCCGCCTGCGGTAGGCGGCCGTCTCCCTGCGCGGCGGACTCGTCGCTGTGCGCCGCTGGCTCGCTCCGGTCGCTTCCCACCCTTGACATCCTAGCTAATACTTAGTTCGTCCGAACGAAATAAATGGGGGACACCATGCGAGCACTGGTCATCGGCGGCGGCATCGCGGGTTCCGCGACCGCGATCGCGCTGCACCGCGCCGGCATCGAGGCGACGATCTATGAGCGACACGCCCACACCGCCGACGACGTCGGGCTGTTCCTGACGTTCGCCGGCAACGGCATGGACGCGTTACGCGTCCTCGGCGCGAACGAGGCGGTCGAAAAGGCAGCGTTCGAGACCCCGCGGATGGAAATGCGCAGCGGCACCGGGCGCGTGCTCGGACAGATGTCCCACGGCTCCGTCGACGCGGTCAGCCGCACGATCCGCCGATCCGACATGTACCAGGCCCTGCGCGACGAGGTGCTCGCCCGGGGCATCTCGATCGAGTACGGCAAGCGTCTGGAGACCATCACCGACGACACCGCCTACTTCGCCGACGGCACCCACGCGACCGGAGACCTCGTCGTCGGCTGCGACGGTCTGCACTCGCCGACCCGGACGATCATCGACCCGGACGCGCCGAAACCCCGGTACACGCCGGTGCTGAACACGGGCGGCTACGCCACCGGCGTCGACACCGGCGCCGAGCCCGGCACGTTCACGATGGTCTTCGGCAAGCGCGCGTTCTTCGGCTACGTCCCCGCTCCGAACGGCGAGGTCTGGTGGTTCGCCAACCCGCCGTACCCGACTCCGCCGACGGCGTCGGAACTCGCCGAGATCAATCAGGGCGACGCCTGGCGACGGCGGCTCCTCGACCTCTTCCGGGACGACGACTCGCCCGCGACCGCGCTGATCGAGTCGAGCACGAACCCGATGACCGGCTGGGCGACGTACGACCTGCCGGTCGTCCCGAACTGGTACCGCGGCCGGGTCGTCCTGGCCGGGGACGCAGCCCACGCGACGTCCCCCTCGTCGGGACAGGGTGCGTCGATGGCGATCGAGGACGGGGTGGTGCTGGCCAAGTGCCTGCGCGACCTCCCGATCGAACGAGCCCTCGAGACCTACACCAGCATCCGCCGGCCGCGCGTCGAGAAGGTCGTCGCGGCCGGTGCCCGGACCAGCAACCTGAAGGCCGCGGGCCCGGTCGGCCGGGTCATCCGCGACGCGATGATGCCGCTGTTCCTCAAGCTCGCGTCCCGCTCGATGAACAACGACTGGATGTACCGGTACCACGTCGACTGGGACGAGCCCGTGATACTGGAAAAGTGATCATCCTCGCCGGCGTTCCCCTCGGTAACCCGGGCGACGCGACCGACCGTCTCAAGCAGGCCCTGGCCACCGCCGACGTCATCGCCGCCGAAGACACGCGGCGCGCGAAAAGGCTGGCCGCGGATCTCGGAGTGACCATCGGTGGCCAAGTCATCCGCTTCGACGACGTCACCGAGCAGCGTCAGACCGCGAGCGTCGTCGGCCGCGCGCAGGACGGCGCCACGGTCCTGCTGGTCACCGACGGAGGTATGCCGAGCGTCTCCGACCCGGGCTACCGCCTGGTCGTCGCCGCCATCGCCGCCGACGTGCCGGTGAAGGTCCTTCCGGGACCGTCCGCGGTCACGACCGCGCTCACGCTCTCCGGCCTCCCGTCCGACCGGTTCTGCTTCGAGGGATTCCTGCCGCACGCCCCCGGCAAGCGCAAGGCCGCGTACGCGGCGCTCGCCGCCGAACCGCGCACGATGGTGTTCTTCGAATCGCCGCGGCGCATCGGATCGTCGCTGCAGGATGCGGCCACCGCGTTCGGTGCCGCCCGACCCGCGGCCGTCTGCCGCGAGCTCACCAAGACCCACGAAGAAATACGGCGGGGGACGCTCGGCGAGCTCGCGATCTGGGCCAAAGATGGGCTGCTGGGCGAGGTCACGGTCGTGATCGGGGGAGCCCCACCGCCCGGCCCGGACGACGTCCCGGAGCCGGCCGAACTCGCGCGCCGCGTGGCGCTGGCCGAGGCCGGGGGAGTGCCCCGCAAGGAGGCGATGCGTGCGGTCGCCACCGCCGTCGGCGTCCCCCGAAACGTCGTCTACGACGCGGTCCAGGCCGCCAAACGGGGCCATTGAACAAGTTATCGACGTTATTCCTGGCGATCATGCAAAACTAAAACGTCCTGTTCGGACGGTGCGGCTGGGGCGGGTGCGCTGATCTGTGGAACTCGGTGCCGACGACGACGCCGGCCTCGCCGAGCCCGTCGGCGCTGACGTTCGACGGGCTGAACACTGGACAGCGGGTGCCGCGGCCGCGGCAAGCGAGTCTGTTACTCAGCGGCGAGCTGGCCCCGGGCCATACCTTGTGGGCCGGATATCAGCAGTTGAGGGGTGACCGACTCATCATCCAGGCGGCGCCCTGTGCGATTACGGGAAATCGCACAGAGGTCCGCTGCGCGGACATTTATCTCGGCAATGACGAACACGACCAGCGGGTGTTCCGCGTCTTCGTGGCGGACGCGGACCGTCAAGCGACCGCGACGCTCGAGGAATGGGCCCAGAAGGCGCCGCCAGGGCGAGGTGGCAACACGGCACACGAGGCGCTGCCGCTCGGAGCGGCCGAGATCGTCCAGGTCGAGAACATCCGCTTGTCGGGAGAGACGGGGTAGCCGCTAGAACGCGGCCAGCGTCAGCGCGATGAGCAGCAGGCCGACCGGGCCGCCCAGGCTGAGCAGCCAGAGGGCGGCCACCCGGTGCGGGCCCTCGCGGCGCAGGCGGTGGACGCCGGTCCCGGCGCCGATGCCGAGGCCGCAGGTGAGGACCAGCGTGAACCCGAGTACCCAGCGGAGGTGCAGGTCGCCGACCGAGCCGGCGTAGGCGACGCCGCTGTCGCGGTGCAGGAGCCGGGCGGGTATCGGGGTGCCCGGCGTCCGCTGGGCCGCCGACAGGTTCGCGAGCCGGACGTCGCGGGTGAAAGTCTGGCCGGACGGCACGAAGCGGGCGGTGCAGGTGCCGGTGCCGGTGCCGGTGCCGGTGCAGCGGAGCACGGTCGCGGTGCCGGTGGTCCCGACGCCGGTCGCCAGCCAGAAATGCGTGGCGCTGACCGACGCGAAGAACGTCGCCAGCAGCCCCAGGACGATCGCGAGCGCCAGTCCGGCCCCGGGGTGGCGCAGATCCGGTCCGCCGAGCGCGGGCCCGTCCGCTGCCTTTGCCCCGCGTGCTCCCGCGCTCCCGGCCGGTCCGCCGAACCCCGGTCGCCGACCAAGACCCAGCCCGCCCGAGCCCAGCCCGCCCGAGCCCAGCCCGCCCGAGCCCGGCTCGCCCGAGGCCTGCCCGCCAGCGGCCGGGCTGGGGGCGGTCGGGCTGGTGGCGCGGCTCCGGTTGGCGCTGGCGGTTCGCGCAGCGGGTCCCGGCCCGGCCGGAGCCGGCCGCTGGACGATCCGGCGGTCGCCGACGTGGGTGGCGCTGCGCTGCGCCGTGGCGCCGGCGATCCGGTCACTGACCAGTGCGGCGCGCAGATGGTTGCGCAACGAGGCGAGCCCCTCGATCTCCGGCTCCCGCTGCGCCACCGCCCCGGTCACGAACGGCGCCCCGTCCTCGAACGGCGCCCCGTCCTCGAACGCCACCCTGTCCTCGAGCGGTGCTCTGTTCACGAACGGCGGTCCGGCCGCGAACGGTGCATCCGGCAGGTCGAACGGCAGCGGCTGCGTGCCCGGCATCTCGTACGGCGACAGATCGCCCCGGCCCACGCGCTCGCCGCGCTCGCCCACGCCCACGCGCTCACCTATGCCCGCGCCCACGCGCTCGCCGCGCTCGCCCGCGCCGCCGCGCTCGCCCCGGCGGTCGCCTACGCGGTCGCGCCCGCTCCCGGCGGTGCCTCCGGTCCCGTCCAGAACGCCCGCTGCGTCCAGGAAGCCGGCCCCTCCGCCGTCACCGTGGGCCGAAGGCTCCCCGAGGGCGATCGACGGCGCCCGGGGGGCGTCGATCTCGAAGAGAACCGGCTCGGCCAACGTCGGCACCTCGGTAGCCAGAGCCGGCGCCGCGTCTTTGCTGGTACCCACCGACTCATTGGACCGCGTTCAACGTCCGATTTGCCGGATCGGTCCCCTGTCGGCGTGGCGTTAATGCTCTGTGGCACTGGGCCTAGGCTTATCGCATGACCCGTCACATCCTCACTGCGGTCGCGTGGCCTTATGCCAATGGCCCGCGGCACATCGGCCACGTCTCCGGATTCGGCGTTCCTTCCGACGTCTTCAGCCGGTACCAGCGCATGGCGGGCAACAAGGTCCTGATGGTCTCCGGTACCGACGAGCACGGGACGCCGATCCTGGTCCAGGCCGAGCAGGAGGGCGTGACCGCCCGCGAGCTCGCCGACCGCTACAACCGGGTGATCGTCGACGACCTCCAGGGCCTCGGGCTGAGCTACGACCTGTTCACCCGCACCACCACCCGTAACCACTACGCGGTGGCCCAGGAGCTGTTCAAGACCCTGCACCGCAACGGGTACATGATCGAGAAGACCACGAAGGGCGCGATCAGCCCGTCCACCGGCCGCACGCTGCCCGACCGCTACATCGAGGGCACCTGCCCGATCTGCGGCTACCCGAGCGCGCGCGGCGACCAGTGCGACAACTGCGGCAACCAGCTCGACCCCACCGACCTCATCGACCCGCGCTCGCGGATCAACGGCGAGGTGCCGAAGTTCGTCGAGACCGAGCACTTCTTCCTCGACCTGCCCGCGCTGGCCGAGGCGCTCGGATCCTGGCTGCAGACGCGCACCGACTGGCGGCCGAACGTCCTGAAGTTCTCGCTGAACCTGCTCGACGACCTCAAGCCGCGGGCGATGACCCGCGACATCGACTGGGGTGTCCCCGTACCGCTCGAAGGCTGGGAAAACAATCCCAACAAGCGGCTCTACGTCTGGTTCGACGCGGTCATCGGGTACCTCTCGGCGTCGATCGAGTGGGCGCGTCGCTCCGGTGAGCCCGACGCCTGGAAGTCCTGGTGGTGCAACCCCGAGGCGTCCTCGTTCTACTTCATGGGCAAGGACAACATCACGTTCCACTCGCAGATCTGGCCGGCCGAGCTCCTCGGTTACAACGGCCTGGGCGCGAAGGGCGGCACGCCGGGGGAGTACGGCACGCTCGAGCTGCCGACCGAAGTCGTCTCCAGCGAGTTCCTCACGATGGAGGGCAAGAAGTTCTCCTCGTCCCGCCGGGTCGTCATCTACGTGAACGACTTCCTGTCCCGGTACGACGCCGACGCGCTGCGGTACTTCATCGCCGCCGCCGGGCCGGAGACCCAGGACACCGACTTCACCTGGAGCGAGTTCCGCCGCCGCAACAACGACGAGCTCGTCGCCGGCTGGGGCAACCTGGTCAACCGCTCGATCTCGATGGCCGCGAAGAACGTCGGGGCCATCCCGACTCCGGGCACGCTCACCGAGGCCGACGCGACGCTGCTCGACACGTCCAAAGCCGCGTTCGGAACGGTCGGCGCCCTCCTCGAACGGTCGCGGTTCAAGGCGGCGCTCGGCGAAACGATGCGCGTGGTCGGCGAAGCGAACAAGTACCTCTCCGATCAGGCCCCGTGGGCCATGAAGGACTCGGCGCAGGTCGAACGGCGCGACACCGTCCTCTACACCGCGCTGCAGGTGGTCGACGACTGCAAGGCGTTGCTGACGCCGTTCCTGCCGCACTCGGCGCAGAAGATCCACGAGCTGCTCGGCGAGACCGGCACCTGGTCGGGCGAGCCGGAGGTCCGCGAGGTCACCGAAATAGGCGGGCCGGACTACCCGGTGATCCAGGGGGACTACGCGGCCGCGCAGGCCCGGTGGGCGTCCCGGCCGATCGAGGTCGGCCGTCCGCTCGCGCCGCCGAAGCCGGTGTTCAAGAAGCTCGACGAGTCGATCGTGGAGGAAGAGATCGGCCGCCTGGAGGGCGAGTGAGTCCTCGCGAAGGCACCCTGCCGCCGGATCCGGAGCCGCTGAGCACTCCGGTCCTCGACAGCCACACGCACCTCGACTTGCAGGACGGCGACCCCGCCGCGGCCCTCGCCCGGGCCGCGGCGGTGGGCGTCACCCGGGTGATCCAGGTCGGGTGCGACGTCCCGTCGTCGATCTGGGCCGCCGACCTGGCAGCCGCCCACCCGACGGTGTCGGCCGCCGTTGCCCTGCACCCCAACGATGCTCCCGGACAATCCGATCTGGACGCCGCCCTGCGCGCGATCGAGGCGCTGGCGACGCGGGCCGAGGTGCGCGCGATCGGGGAGACCGGGCTCGACTACTACCGGACCGGTCCGGACGGCGTGAAGGCGCAGGAACACTCGTTCCGCGCGCACGTGCAACTGGCCAAGCAGTACGACAAGGCGCTGGTCATCCACGACCGGGACGCGCACGAGGACATCTTCCGGGTACTCGAGTCGGAGGGCGCGCCGGAGCGGGTGGTTTTCCACTGCTATTCGGGTGACGCCGACATGGCGCGGCGGTGCGCCGAGCGCGGCTGGGTGATGAGCTTCGCCGGCAACGTCACGTTCAAGAACGCGCAAGGCTTGCGGGACGCCGCGGCGGTGGCGCCGAGGGAACTTCTGCTGGTCGAGACGGATGCGCCCTTCCTCACGCCGATGCCGTACCGGGGGCGGCCGAACGCCCCGTACCTGATCCCGATCACGCTCCGGGCGATCGCCGACGTGCGGGGCGAGGACGTCGACGAACTGGCCGCCGCGATGATGGCCACCGGCACCCGGATCTTCGGCCCGATCGCCTAGCCCGAGCAGCCGGACGCCCCGGTCCCGGCGGCGTAAGCGCCGGCGCGGGCGGCGGCTGCGGCCGCCTCGGCCGCCGCCTCCGCGTGCTCGGGCTCGACCGCGCCCCCGGTCACCAGGCGGTAGTACAACGGCGCGGACACCGCCCGGATCACCTCTCCGGGATCGGTGTCCGCGGGCAACTCGCCCCGCCGCACGGCGGCCTCCACGCACGGCGCCCACTCCGCCACCCGCACCTCGTAGAACTGCCGCAAGGCCGCCGCCGTCCCCTCGTCGGTCAGGGCCGCGGCCAGGATCGCCCGGAACAAGCGGCCCTGCCGGTCGTCGGCCAGCGTGCCCTGCACCAGCGCCGCGTTCGCCCGCAGATCACCCGCCAGCGACCCGGTGTCGGCGCGCCCCACCGACGACGACGCCATCTCGGTCAGCAGGTCCGCGACCAGCGCCGGCACGGTTCCCCACCGCCGGTACACCGTCGTTTTCCCCACGACGGCCCGGCGCGCGACGTCGGCCAGATCGAGACCGGCGAAACCCACGCCGATCAGCGCGTCCTCGGCCGCCCGCAGCACCGCGGCGCGCACGCGGGCCGTGCGGCCTCCCGGCCTCTCGGTCATTAAAGGAACTCCAGTTCCATTAGCGTGGTAACTTCTAATGGAACTGTAGTCCCCTTAAGGAGTGGCTCATGGAGTATCGGCGAATCGGAGGCCTCGACGTCTCGGCCCTGAGCTTCGGCGCAGGCACGTTCGGCGGCCGGGGCCCGCTGTTCGGCGCCTGGGGCAGCACCGACGTCCAGGAGGCCCGCCGCCTGGTCGGCCTTTGCCTCGACGCGGGAGTCACGATGTTCGACACCGCCGACGTCTACTCGGACGGCGCCTCCGAGGAGGTCCTCGGCGCGGCGATCAAGGGCCGTCGGGACGCCGTCCTGCTCTCCACCAAGGCCGGGCTGCCGATCGGCGACGGCCCGAACGAAGCCGGCACCTCCCGCCGTCGCCTGGTGCACGCCGCCGAAGCGGCTCTGCGTCGTCTGCAGACCGACGTCATCGACGTGTTCCACCTGCACGCGTTCGACGCCTGCACACCGATCGAAGAGGTGCTCTCCACGCTCGACGAGCTGGTCCGGGCGGGCAAGATCCGCTACGTCGGGGTGTCCAACTTCGCCGGCTGGCAGCTGATGAAATCCTTGGCGATCGCCGACCGCCACGGCTGGCCCCGTTACGTCGTCCACCAGGTGTACTACTCGCTCGTCGGCCGCGACTACGAGTGGGAACTGATGCCGCTCGCCGCCGACCAGGGCCTCGGCGCCACGGTCTGGAGCCCACTCGGCTGGGGCCGCCTCACCGGCCGCATCCGCCGTGGCGCCCCGCTTCCGGAGACGAGCCGGCTGCACGACACCGCGGACTTCGGCCCTCCGGTCGCCGACGAAGACGTCTACCGCATCGTCGACGCCCTGGACGAGATCGCCGCGGAAGTCGACAAGACCGTGCCCCAGGTGGCCCTCAACTGGCTCCTGCGACGCCCGACCGTGTCCTCGGTCCTCATCGGTGCCCGTAACGAGGAGCAACTGCGCGACAACCTCGGTGCGGTCGGCTGGAACCTCACCGCTGACCAGGTGCGACGGCTCGACGTGGCGAGTTTTCGTCACGCTCCGTATCCGTACTTCCCGTACGAACGGCAAGCGGCATTCGCGCGCAGGAACCCTTCGATCGTCGGGTGATCACCGCCACGAAAACGGCCAGGAACCCCGTTACAAACCGGACCTCACACGGATTGTATGTCCCGATAGTCCGTGCATGAGAGGGTGGCCGGTTGCAAAAACCCCACGTATGGTGGCGCGTCGGGTCACTGGGGGATACCTAGCGGCTCGAATCGCCGGGATGGACCGCAGTCGCATTACCGTCCTGCCCGGGTCCTCAGAGGTCTGGAGCAGGGTGCAAGACCGCTCGCCACGCGCGAAAAAAGTAGCTACCGGTATCAAGATCGCCTCGGTCGCGGCGTTACTCGTCGGGGGAGGTGCCTGGGTCGCCACCGATCGCGCAGTCACCCTCCGTGTAGACGGGGAACAGCAGACGGTGCACACCCACGCGGACGACGTCCGTGGTGTGCTCGCCGCCGCCGACGTGAAGGTCGGCGACCGTGACGAGGTCGTCCCGGCCCTCGACTCCGAGGTCCGTCGCGGCGACACGATCGAGATCGACCGGGCCCGCAAGCTCAAGGTCACGGTGGACGGTGCGACCCGCGAAGTCTGGGTCACCGCGCCCACCGTGGACGAGGCTCTCGACGAGCTCTCCATGGGACGGCGCGACATCAAACTGTCCGCGTCACGCCATTCCCGCCTTCCCCTCGACGGTGCCGTGCTCAGCGTCCGCACGCCGAAGCAGGTGACTCTGACGGCAGACGGCCGGACGACCACCGCCACCACCTACGCGTCCACCGTGGACGAACTGCTCGACGAGCGCGGACTCGCGCTGGACGGCGACGACAAGTCGACACCGGCGGTCGCGTCGGTCCTGGCGTCCGGGCAGAAGATCGTCGTGCAGCGGATCGCGACGAAGAGCGTGACGCAGACCGTCACCGTGCCTTCGCCGGTCACGTCGCGCAGCGACTCGAGCATGACGTCGGGCACGAAGCGCGTCGTGACCCGCGGCCGCTCCGGCAGCGCCCGTCAAGTCGTGCGGTACGTCTACACGGACGGAAAGGTGACCAGCAAAGAGGTCATCTCCAAGACCGTGGTGACCGCGCCGACGACGACCGTGGTCATGAAGGGCACGAAGAAGAAGGTCACGAAGTCGTACCCGACCAGCGGTAACGGGTTGAACTGGGCCGCGCTGGCCAAGTGCGAGTCCGGCGGGAACCCGTCCGCGGTCTCGCCCGGCGGCACCTACCACGGGCTGTACCAGTTCAGCGTGGGTACCTGGACGCGGATGGGCGGCAGCGGCCTGCCCAGCCAGGCGTCGGCCTCCGAACAGACGATGCGGGCGCAGATGCTCTACTCCGCGTCCGGTGCCGGACAGTGGCCGGTCTGCGGGTCCCGCCTGTTCAGTTAGGGTCGCTGGCGTGTCCAGTGACGAAGGCCTGCTCGGCCCGGCGGAGATCAGAGCGCTGGCGGAGCGGCTCGGGGTCCGTCCCACCAAGACCCTCGGGCAGAATTTCCTGCACGACCCGAACACGATTCGACGCATCGTCCGGACCGCGGAAATCGGTCCGGACGATGTCGTGCTGGAGGTCGGTCCCGGCCTCGGCTCGCTGACCCTCGGGCTGCTCGGCGCCGCGTCGGCGGTGGTGGCGGTCGAGATAGACCCGGTGCTCGCCGGGGCGTTGGCCGCCACGGTCGGCGACCGCCTGCCGGACCGCGCCGATCGGCTCACCGTCGTCCATGCGGACGCTCTGCGCGCGGACGTCAAAGGGGAACCGACCGCCCTGGTCGCGAACCTGCCGTACAACATCGCCGTCCCGGTCGTGCTGCACCTGCTCGAGACCGTGCCGTCGCTGCGGACCGGGCTGGTGATGGTGCAGGCCGAGGTGGCCGACCGGCTCGCGGCGCCCCCCGGGTCGCGCACGTACGGCGTCCCGAGCGCCAAGGCCGCCTGGTACTCCGCGGTGACGAAGGCCGGTTCGGTGCCACGGGCGGTGTTCTGGCCGGTGCCCAACGTGGACTCGGGTCTCGTCCGGCTGGTGCGGAGGGAGCCCCCGGTGGGCGCGTCACGCAAGGAGACGTTCGCCGTCGTGGACGCGGCGTTCGCACAACGACGCAAGACGCTGCGCGCGGCACTCGCCGGGTGGGCCGGTGGAGCCGATCGGGCCGAGCAGGCGCTGGTCGCCGCCGGGGTGTCGCCGACGGCCCGGGGGGAGACGGTGGACGTCGCGACGTTCGCGCGGATCGCCGCCGCCCGAGTCTAATCGGACTTACTTTCCTAAAAGTAGTAAATAGAGCATACAGTGCTAATCTCCCCCCGAAGTGTGAGTCTGAATGACCACTTTCGGGGGGAACAAGCATGCGAAGACTGGCATCCGATCGGGCGCGACGAGGGTTGGCGTTGGTCGCCGGGGCCACCCTCGCTGTCGCGCTCGTCGGCGTACCGGCACCGGCACTGGCGTCGCCGCCGACGATCACCGTCGCACCTGTCGCCGAGGCCACGCCCACCGGCTCGGACGTCCAACTCGGCGTCACGGCCGCACCCACCGACGACGGATCGCTCACCTACCAGTGGCAGTACGAGCTGCTCAAGGGCTCCGGCCTCTGGCTGCCCGCGCTGGGGTCGGTGGACGTTCTCGGTATCGGCTACACCGGCGCCGACACCAGCACGCTGAGCATCAAGAACGCGACGTCCGCGCTGAACAACATCGGTCTGCGCGTCGTCGTCGGCAGTTCGAACGGCGGGTCGACGACGTCGGACTCGGTCAGCCCGATCGTCGGGGACCCGCCGCTGATCAGCAGCGTCTCCCAGACCGAGTCGAGGGTCGTGACCGGTGGGAGCGTCCATCTGACCTCCACCGTTCCGGTCGGCATGACGCCGCTGGGCTACAGCTGGCAGGTGCTGCGTCCGCAGACCGCGCTTCTCACCGCCCCGCGCTGGACGTCGCTGACCAACAGCTCGACGGTCTCCGGCGCGCGCACCGGGACGCTCCTGCTCTCGAACCTGACGTCCGAACTCGCGAAGAACTCGTACCGCCTGGTGGTCACGAACCCGGTCGGTGTCGACATCTCCGACCCGGTCAAGATCGACGTCGGGATCAAGCCGACCGTCACCAACCCGACCGACCAGACCGCGGTCGACGGCAACGCGACGCTGACCTCGACCGTCAGCGGCAACCCGGTGCCGGCGGTGAAGTGGCAGCGACGGGTCTCGGCCAACAGTCTCTGGCTGGACGTGGCGTCGGAGAACGCGGCGACCAGCTTCGCGGACGGCGTCGCCACGCTGAAGCTGTCCAAGCTGACGACCGCCGACAGCGGCGCCCAGTACCGGGTCGTCGCGTCGAACGTCTACGGCGAGAGCGCGCAGTCGGACCCGGCCACGCTGACGGTCGCCGGCTCGAAGCCGACGGTCTCGAACCCGGTCGACAAGCTCGCGATCGGGGGTGGCGTCACGCTGTCGGTCACCGCGACCGGCGACCCGGCGCCGACCGTGACCTGGCAGCGGCGCTCGCCCGCGAGCGGGTCGCAGTGGGAGGACCTGGCGGGGCTCGGAACCTCCGTGCCTGCCGGTTCTTCCGGCATCACGGCGTCGTTGCCGCTGTCGGGCCTGACCTCGGTGCTGAGCGGTTCCCGGTACCGGGCGGTCGCGAAGAACACGATCGACACGGTGGTCTCCGACGCGGCGACCGTGACCGTGGGCGCGTCGCCGACCGTGACGAACCCGGCCGACAAGATCGCCTCGGCCGGCGCGGCGTCGCTCTCGGTGAACGTGACCGGTGATCCGGCTCCGACCGTGACCTGGCAGCGGCGTGCGCCGGGCGGGTCGACGTGGGAGGACCTGTCGGTGTCCGGGACCGTTTCCGCCGGGGTGGCGACGTTGCCGCTCTCCGGGCTGTCGTCGTCGTCCAACGGTGCCCGCTACCGGGCGGTCGTGAAGAACACGGTCGGCCAGGTCGTGTCCGACGCCGCGACGTTGACCGTGGGTACCGCGGCGGACGTGTCCAACCCGGCCGCGCAGACGGCGGCGCTCGGTGCGGCCACGTTCTCCGCGACCGTGTCGGGTGATCCGACGCCGACCACGCGCTGGCAGGTGCTCGGCACCTCGACCAATGCACGGTGGACGAACGTTCAGCTGGGCAGCGGGGCGCTCGCCGCGCAGGTCGGCAATCTGGCCACGCTGACGCTGACCGGCCTGACGAAGGACCAGAACGGCAACCGGTACCGGGTCGTGGCGACCAACGGTGTGGACACGCCCGCGGTGTCGGACTCGGCGATGCTGACCGTGGCGAGTTCACCGCTGTCGGTCACCAACCCGGCGTCCACCGTCACCGGTGCGACGAACGGCGCGGTGTCGTTGTCGGTGTCGCTCGGGGGTGACCCGGCGCCGACCGTCCAGTGGCAGCAACTGGCGCCGACGCTGGGTGCGACGTGGACCCCGATGACCAATGGCAGCGGGGTCAGCGGCGTGACGTCCGCGACGCTGAACCTGTCGGCGTTGACCAGCGCGCGGAGCGGATATCGCTACCGGGCGGTAGCGACGAACGGCTCGGAGACCGCGACGTCGCAGCCGGCGCTGCTCACGGTTCTGTAGCCGGAATCACCACCGCGGGATCCCCGGAATCGGGGATCCCGCGGTGGTGAACGGCGTTTACAAAACCTACTGATGTGTCCGTTTGGGCGGGACCGCCTAAAAAATTTGTCAGGCGCAGGCGACGTTAATAACTCAATAAGTCCGATATGTCAGGAAAGTGCTAGCGTGCGTCGAGACTCCCGATCACCGTCGGGAGGGGGTTACACATCATGGGGGGAACCAGCATGGGGGTACATGCACGCCGTGCCGCCCGCCGCACGACGCCACTGGTGGCGGCTGCGGCGGGCATCGGTACGGTCGCGGCAATGCTCGCAGCACCGCTACCAGCCTCAGCCGACACGTACATCGCAGACCCGACTTACGGCAAGACCAGCACTTCGGATTCGAACTGGGACCGCGCCGCCCTCGGCGGATACACCGACACCTTGGGCATCGACGCGGTCACGATCTCCGGGCAGTCGACCCGGTACGTGCTCGGTCAGCGGATGGGCGGCGGCGATCCACGGCCGTTCCACATCAACCGGTTCACCGCCGCCGGTGTGCTGGACACCACCTTCGACAGCGACGGTGACTACACCTACATCCCGGGTACGGGCGTCGCGGCGAACATTCCGGCGACTTTCACCGCGACCAAGCTGACCACCAACGGGACCGACCTGTTCATCACCGGCACAGCGGTCGTCAGCGGCGTCATGAACATCGTCGTGGTGAAGGTGCTGGCGGCGACCGGAGCGCTGGACACGAGCTTCGACGTCGACGGCATCGCGTTCATCGCGACCGGCCTTGCGAGCACCACCTACGCCGGGAACTTCTACGTCGTCGACGTCGCCAGCCCCGGCGCGGTGACGGTGGCGGTCTCCGCGTCCGCGGGTGCGGTGCACGACAACCGCATCTACCAGCTGACCGCGCTCGGTGCCGCGGCGGCCGGCGCCGGGTTCAGCGGCAGCGGCCAGGCGACGCTGCCGGGAGCGGTGGCGACCGCCATGTCGCTCGGCGGCATCACCGTCCTCGCCAGCAACAAGATCGCCGGCACCGCACAGGTCGCCGGCACGGCGTCCGACAGCACGTCGGTCGTCTACCAGCTGCTCAGCACCGGCGCCGTCGACACCGCGTTCGTCGGTGGCGGGGCCGTGCAGGGGCAGTCCGTCGATCTGGACACCAAGTTCGACTCGATGTCCTGGTACAACGAGGGTCTCGGTGACCTGGTGGAAGGCACCACCCCGGGACTGCTGGTGATCTCCGGCGGGGCGGGGAACAACCTGTTCCTGGCGCGGGTCAGCGCCACCGGCACGGTGGACACCACGTTCAACGACACCGGCATTTCGGACACCGTCACCAGCGGCTGCACGGGCAACGACCCGGAGCTCGCGTACAGCACGATCGGCGCACCCAGCGCCCGGTACTGGCTGACGAACGACTGCGGGAGCAACGGCGAGGTGTTCCGCTACCGGACCTCCGGGGCGGCCGACGCCGCGTTCGGCACCGGCGGCCTCGTCCGGCTGTCGCCGAGCGACTTCGGCTTCAACGGCAGCGTGACCGCCGAGCCGGCGACGTTCGCCGCGAACGGCGACGTCGTCGTGGGTGCCGGAACGATCAGCACGGTGGTGAGCCAGCCGCAGTACGACATCGCCGGCTGGCGGATCGTCGCCTCGACGCCGGCATCGATCACCACTCAGCCGAATAGCCAGTCGGTCGCGGTCAACGCCAACCCGACGTTCACCGTGGTCGTCGCCGGTAGCCCGACCCCGACCGTGCAGTGGCAGAGCGCGGCGCCCGGATCGGACAACTTCTCCGACCTGACCGACGGGTTCGGCATCAGCAACTCCGCCACCGCCACCCTGACGGTGTCGGGCGTGGTCGCTGGTCAGAACGGCACGCGCTACCGCGCGAGGGTGTCCAACGGCGGCGCGCCGATCTTCTCCAGCCCGGCGACGCTGTCGATCATCGGTACCCCCGAGGTCGTCAGCCAGCCGGCCAACCGGAGCACCTCCGCCGACGGCCCGTCGGTGACGTTCACGACCGGCTACATCGGCAACACGCCGATCACCGCGTCGTGGGAGATGAAGTCCGGCGACGGCGACTGGAAGTCGCTGTCCGGCAGCTGGTACAGCGTGTCCAGCGGTACTGGCACGACGAGCCTGACCGTCAACCACCCGCCCAAGTCCCTCGACGGGACCTGGTACCGGGTGACGCTGGTCAACGCGCTGGGCCGCACGATGTCGCTGCCGGCGACGCTCGAGGTCACCGGCGACAAGCCGACTCCGCCGACCAACGTGGCCTGGGCGGACTACGACGGTGACGGCAAGTCCGACATCGCCACGTTCCGGCCGAGCGACGGTTCGTTCAACTGGATGAAGACCCAGGAGAAGTTCGGCAAGGCCGGTGACAAGGCCATCGTCGGTAACTTCGACAGCGACAAGGCCTCTGACATGGCGGTCGTCCGGGGCAACACGTGGATGATCGACCACGAGGACCCGGTGGCGTTCGGCCTGGCCACCGACTGGCCGGTCTCGGGCGACTTCGACGGTGACGGCAAGACCGACATCGCCGTCTTCCGTCCGTCGAACGGCACCTGGTACGGCCAGGGCTGGAAGCCGGTGCAGTACGGCGCCAAGGGTGACATCCCGGTGGTGGCCGACTACGACGGTGATGGTTCGGACGACTTCGCGGTCTTCCGTCCGTCGAACGCCACTTGGTACATCAAGGGCATGAAGGCCATCAAGTGGGGCGCCAAGGGCGATATCCCGCTGCGGGGTGACTGGAACGGCGACGGCAGCGACGACATGGTCGTCTTCCGTCCGTCGAACGCCACCTGGTACTTCTACGGTGGCAAGGGCGTCCGTTGGGGCCGCGGCTCCGACATCCCGCTGGCCGGCGACTTCGACGGTGACGGCACCAACGACTTGGCGCTGTTCCGTCCGTCGGAGAACAAGTGGTACTTCGCCGACGAGTCGATGGAGACCGTGCAGTTCGGCAAGGCCGGCGACTGGCCGCTGCCTCGTTGATGAAACGACGCTGAGCTAGTCCCGCGGGGCCCACCCTCTACCAGGGGGTGGGCCCCGTTCGCGTTTCGCCGGAATCCGGCCGGCGGCGCCCGGCAGAACGCGTGCGGACCTCTGGGGCGGGGCGTCCGCAGGTCGGCCGGTAGCCTGGACGCGCACGCCCGTTCGATCGAGGAGTATTCCGCTGACCGTTTCGTCCCGTTCCGCGGTCCGCGTGCGGGTCCCGGCCAAGATCAACCTGCACCTGGGCGTCGGGCCGCTCCGTGAGGACAACTTCCACGATGTGGCGACCGTTTTCCATGCGGTGTCACTCGTCGACGAGCTGACCCTCGAAGCCGGCCCGCCCGGCATCACCCTCGTCCTCGAGCAGCCCGACGACCGCGTTCCCGCCGACAGCACCAATTTGGCCGTGCGCGCCGTCCGGAAACTGGCCGACCACGTGAACCTCGAGCCGGCGGTCACGATCCGCCTGCGCAAAGGCATCCCGGTGGCCGGCGGCATGGCCGGTGGATCCGCCGACGCGGCCGCCGCGCTGATCGCCGGTGATGCGCTCTGGAACCTCGCGCTCCCGCCCGAGACGATCCACCGGCTCGCCGCCGAGCTCGGCTCCGACGTCCCGTTCGCGCTCTACGGCGGTGACGCACTGGGCACCGGCCGGGGCGAGCAGCTCACCCCGCTGACCCACCCGTACCGCCGCCACTGGGTGCTGGCGGTGGCGGGCGAGGGCCTGTCGACGCCGGCCGTCTACGCCGAGACCGATCGCCTCGGCGGTACGAGAGCCTCCGACCCCGATCCGGTCATCAAGGCGCTGGGCGACCCGAACCCGGACGCACTCGCCGGCGCACTCTGCAACGACCTGCAAGACGCGGCGCTCTCGCTCCGACCCGAGCTGCACGACGTCCTCGAGGCCGGGAAGACCGCCGGTGCGCTCCACGGCATCGTCTCCGGCTCCGGTCCGACCTGTGCGTTCCTCGCCCCCGACCCGGAGCGCGCGGAACACATCGCCAACCGGCTCCGGATCGCCGGGCTGCCCGGCGTCAGCGCCGTGCGGGTCGCCCACGGTTCGGTGGAAGGCGCGACCCTGTGGCCGTGAACCTCGTCAACCTGGAGAACGTCAGCGTCACGTTCGGCACCCGCACGCTGCTCGACCAGGTCTCCCTCGGACTCGGCGAAGGGATGCGGATCGGCGTCGTCGGGCTCAACGGCGCGGGCAAGTCCACGTTGCTCCGCCTCCTCACCAAGGAGGAGCAACCGGACTCCGGCCGGGTCACCCACCGTGGTGGCCTCCGGCTCGGTCATCTGACCCAGACGGTCAGCTTCCCCGACGACGCGCTCGTCCGCGACATCGTGCTGGGCGGCACCTTCGGCGCCGAGCACGAATGGGCGGGCGACGCGCGGATCCGGACCGTCCTCGACGGCATCGGTCTCCACACGATCGGTCTGGACGCCCCGGTGGCGCCGTTGTCGGGTGGCGAGCGCCGTCGGGTCGCGCTGGCGGCGCTGCTGATCCGCGACACCGACCTGCTCGTGCTCGACGAGCCGACCAACCATCTGGACGTCGAGGGCGTCGCGTGGCTGGCCCAGCACCTCGTGGGTCGGCGCGGCGGGCTGCTGGTCGTCACCCACGACCGGTGGTTCCTCGACGCGGTCTGCACCCGGACCTGGGAAGTCACCGACGGGGCGGTCGAGCAGTACGACGGCGGGTACGCGGCCTGGGTCCTGGCCCGGGCCGAGCGGTCCCGGCAGGCGGCCGCCTCCGAGGAGCGCAGGCAGAACCTGATGCGCAAGGAGCTGGCCTGGCTCCGGCGCGGCGCACCGGCCCGCACCAGCAAGCCCCGCTTCCGCATCGAGGCGGCGAACGCGCTGATCGCGGACGTCCCCGAGCCGCGCGACACCGTCCAGCTCAAGCGGCTGGCCGGCACCCGGATCGGCAAGCAGGTCTACGACGCCGAGAACGTGTCGCTCAGCTTCGGCGACCGCAAGATCCTCGACCGGGTGACCTGGCGGATCGGGCCCGGCGATCGGTTCGCGCTCGTCGGCGTCAACGGAGCGGGCAAAACCACGCTGCTCCGGCTGCTGGCAGGCGTCGGCCACCCCGACGAAGGAGAGGTGAAGGTCGGGAAGACGGTGAAGGCCGCCTACCTCTCGCAGGAGGTCACCGAGCTGCCCCCGGCCAAACGGGTGCTGGAGGCGGTGCAGGAGATCGCGCAGCGGCTGACGGTCGGTGACCGCGACCTGTCGGCGTCGCAGCTGGCCGAGATGTTCGGGTTCTCCTCGGCCCGGCAATGGACGCCGGTCGGCGACCTCTCCGGCGGGGAGCGGCGGCGGCTGCAGTTGCTGCGGTTGCTGATGGCCGGGCCGAACGTGCTGCTCCTGGACGAGCCGACGAACGACCTCGACATCGACACGCTCCAGTCGCTGGAAGACCTGCTCGACAGCTGGCCCGGGACACTGGTGGTGGTCAGCCACGACCGGTACCTGGTCGAGCGGGTCACCGATCAGGTGTACGCGCTGTTCGGCGACGGCGCGTTGCGGATGCTGACCGGCGGTATCGACGAGTACCTCGAACGCCGTGCGGTGGCGGCGGCCGCCGGTGCGCCGGCCGTGGCCGGACGCCCGGCGGTGGCCGCGACTCCGGCGCCCGAGTCGTCGGCCGCCGACACCCGGGCGGCCAAGAAGGAGCTCACCCGGCTGGAGCGGCAGATCTCGAAGCTCGAGGGTCGCGAGAAGACGTTGCACGATCAGATGACCGTCCACGCCACCGACTTCGAGAAGGTCGCCGAGCTGGACTCCGAGCTACGAAGCGTCCAGGCTGAACGGGAAGCGGCCGAGGAATCGTGGCTGGAGCTCTCGGAGCAGGTGTGATCCACCGCACGGATTCACCGGATTGTCGACACCTGGTCGGCAGTTCGCCGATCTGATCGGGCAGAATCTGGCCGACGACCGACGTCCGGCCGTACTACAGGGAGGCCCCGAATGTCTCACATGCCGGTCGACCATCCGCTTCGTGGCCTGTACCGGGGTCTGACGATCGTCACCGGTGCGGCGAGCATCGCGTTCGGTGGCACCGCGCTGGCCACGACGTCGGGTAACGGCTTCACCGACAACGTCGGCGAGAAGGTCTGGGGTCTCATGACCGCGAACCCGGCCCAGGGCGTGTTCTGGATCGTGGCCGGAGCGCTCGTGCTGCTGACGGCGCTGGCCGGGCGCAACGTCGACGCCAGGCTGAACGTGGTGATCGGCCCGATCCTGTGGGTCGTCGGCACGATCGGCCTCGTCCTGATCCGCAACGGCGACAACTTCCTGGCGTTCTCGGTGACCAGCGTCTGCGCGATGTACCTGCTGGGCACGCTCTGGTTCACCGCGGGCCTCTACGCGTCGGTGTCCACGGCGACGCCGGTGCGCCGCCCGACGTCCGACTCGGCCAAGGAGCCGGTGGCCGCCGCCCACTGAGCCCGCACCGCACGAGGGCGCGCACCGCACGAGGGGCACGCACCGCATGAGGGGCCCGGATCGAACTCCGGGCCCTTCGCGCTATTCCTTCCCGCGGATGCGCGGCTTGGCCTCCAAATTGGACAAACCGTTCCAGGCGAGGTTCACCAGGTGCGCGGCGACCTCCTCCTTGTTGGGCTTGCGGGCCTCCAGCCACCACTGGCCGGTGAGCGCGACCATGCCGACGAGGGCCTGTGAGTAGAGACCGGCGAGCTTGCTTTCGTAACCGCGGCTCTTGAACTCCCCGGCCAGGATGTACTCGGCCTGGCTGGCGATGTCGCTGATCAGGCTCGAGAACGTGCCGGCGGAGGTGGCGACGGGGGAGTCCCGGATCAGGATCCGGAAGCCGTCGGTCTCGTCCTCGATGTAGGTGAGGAGCGCCAGCGCGGCCTGTTCCAGCAGGATGCGCGGGTGGGCGCCGGTGAGCGCGTTCGTGATGCTGTCGAGCAGGTGGCGCATCTCGCGGTCGACGACGACGGCGTACAGGCCTTCCTTGCCGCCGAAATGCTCGTAGACCACCGGTTTGCTCACGTGGGCCCGGGTGGCGATCTCCTCGATCGACGTGGCTTCGAAACCCCGGTCGGCGAAGAGTTTGCGAGCGATCGTGAGCAGCTGTTCGCGGCGCTCCTTGCCGGTCATCCGGACCCGGGCTCCGCGGCCGGACGGGCTGCGTTCGTGGTCATCGGTCACCCCCGCATCCTCTCAGGTCGTGTGGGCGGCCCGCCCAGGACGACGCTGACAGGCGAGCGCGCCTCCTTATGGCGGGATCCCTGGGGCCCCCGCCGCGGCGCCCGCCACAGTCCGCGCCCCCCCGGGCGG
>NZ_JBITDV010000020.1:0-117327 GCF_044454545.1 Cryptosporangium sp. NPDC051539
CGAGGAGGGCGGTCAGGCCGCGTCGGACGACCTCGTGGTCGTCGAGGAGGAACACCCTGATCATGCGTCTGTCCTACACCGTCCCGGCGTCCGGGGCGACGACAGTCGCCGAACTCGCGCGCCGGCCGCGGTCGGTGCCGGTCTCCGATTCGACCGGAAATCGTACGGAGGGGGCAGCCGGGTGACCGGGATGCACGGCTCACCTGGTCGGCGCCGCTCGACCGCTGAGCGGACCTCGGGCCATCGCTCCCGGGACTTCCTGCCCTGCCGCGCCGCCCCGCTTCGGCCGACGATCGGAGTGGAGGACTCGAGCCGGAAGCAGGGAGCCAGCGATGACGCACCGCACGGTCAGGGACGTCATGACCACCGACGTCCGCACCGTCTACACCGGATCACCGGCCAAGGTGGTGGCCGAGCAGCTGGACGAGGGCAGGGTCAGCGCCCTGCCCGTGGTCGACGACGAGTTGCGCGTGGTCGGCGTGGTCTCCGAGGCCGATCTGCTGCACAAGATCACCTACCAGGACGACGACCACGACGAGTGGGCTCGGTTCCTGCGTCGGCACCGGGCCGACCGCGCGAAGGCCGAGGGCGCGTCCGCGGGATCCCTGATGTCGGCGCCCGCGGTGACGATCCGCCCGGGTGCGTCCGTGGTCGAGGCGGCCCGGCGGATGGAGCGGCACCACGTGAAGCGGCTTCCGGTCGTCGACGACACCGGCGAGCTGATCGGCATCGTCAGCCGCCGGGACCTCGTGCGGGTGTTCGCCCGCTCGGACGCGGAGATCCGGAGCGAGGTCGAGGCCGAGGTGTTCGACCGGGTGCTCCTGCTGGAACCGGGCACCGCCACGGCCTGGGTCGCCAACGGCGTGGTGACGCTGCGCGGCGAGCTGGCACGCCGTACCGACGTGCGGATCGCGGTCGACCTGACGCGGCGCGTCGACGGCGTCGTCGGTGTCGACGATCGGCTCGGGTACCGGGTCGACGACGCCGCGAATCGCGGCACGGACGTGCCCCGCGGAATCTTCTACTGACCGGCCGCGCCCCCCGGACGGACTCCGGCGGGTGGTCCGCGGCCTGGTCTTCGGACGCAACCCGCTGTGCCGCCCGGTGGACGGCACCGTTCGCACCGGCGACGGCTACCCTCTGGCCCGGGCCGGCTGGACCGACGGCGCGACGCCGGCTGGCTGACCGTCGAGCGTCGCTGACGGCACAGCGTCTGAACGAGCCCGCCGCCGGACGGCTGCGGGCCCGTTCCTCGTCGTGCTCAGCCACGCACCACCAGAACCGGCGCGGACGCGTGCTGGACCATCCGGCGGGCGACCGACCCGAGCAGCATCCCGGCGAAGCCGCCGCGCCCGCGCGAGCCGACGACGACCAGGCCGGCCTCGGGGGCGAGCGCCTGCAGCATCGCGGCCGGACCGTCCCGCTGCACCAGCGTCCGCACCGTCGCAGCCGGGTACTTCTCCCGCCAGCCGGCCAGTTGACGCCGCACGAGCGCGTCGGCCTCCGCGCGGGCTTCGATCCAGCTCGGCACCACCGACGCGCCGAAGACCCCCACCAAGGTCGCGTCGGTCCAGGCGTGGGCGACGGTCAGCGGCGCCCCGGCGAGATCGGCCTCGGCGAAGGCGGCGTCGAGCGTGGCCGCGTCCCGCTCGGTACCGGTGAGGCCGGCCACGACCGGTGCGTCCGGACCGGGTTGCCGGTCGGACCGGACCACGACGACCGGGCATTCGGCGTGCGCGGTGACGACCGTGGACACCGATCCGAGGACCAGCGACGCGGCCGGGTTCAGCCCGCGGCATCCGACGATGACGAGGCCGCTGAACGACGATGCGTGGAGCAGCGCTTTGGCCGGGGGCTCGTTGCTGAGCCGGCCCGACACCGGCAGGCCGGGCATCGCGGCGGTGACCCGCTCGAGCATCCGGTCGAGCGTGTGCTGCCCGTCGACGCGCGCCGCGTCCCGGAGCTCGGCGATGCGGTAGCCGCCGTGGACGGCGGTGTCGCCGGGCCATCCCACCGCGGTGAGAACCTCCAGTGGCGCGCCGTGCGTTCGGGCGTACCGCGCGGCCCAGTCCAGTGCGCGGATCGAATCCGGTGAGCCGTCCACCCCTATGGTGATGTTCCGCTTCTCGGACATGTTTGCCTCCTTTCTCGTGCTTCCAGACTGGGCGCCCCCGGGGGTCCGGCAGCAGAGGCCGAAGTCCTTACCGACCCGCTGCACAAGATCACCTATCAGGACGAGACCGACGACTGGCCGCGGCTGCCGACCGACTCGGCTACCTCGACGACGACACGAGTTACACCTACGCCTGAGCGCGCACGCGACGAGAGGGAGGGCCGATTCGGCCCTCCCTGTGGGTCACGGGTTGCCGGGCAGACCCAGCACATCGTTGCTGGGCCGGCGAGCCGGATTGGGCGGAGCGTCTTCCGGTTCGGTCGCGACACCGATCCGCATCGCGATCGCCGGGTAGCCGTCCGACTCGAGGAGAGCCCGCAGCGCCGTCCGCGCCGCCGGAATCTCGACTACGTCGCTGATCGGGGAGGCCGCGAGGCCCCGTGCGGTCAGCGTCAGCCAGACGTCCGAGAGCGCCTCGCCCGCCGCGAGCCAGCGAGCCGGCTCGTCGTCCATCGTCACGAGGGCGGCGTAGACCGTACCCCGGTCGCGGCCGGTGCCCGGCTGCATGCGGTGCTGCCACGGATGGCCGAACGTCCGGACCGGTACCGGCCGCGGCGTCGTCCACGTCGTCGCCCAGGCCGGGAGCCCGTCCCGTTCGGCCGCCGGCCGATTCGTCCAGGTGCGCAACTCGGCCGCCGAGGAGGGATCCGCGTGTTCGACGATCTCGGCGGCTTCGGCGATCTCCGCGAGCGGCGGCACCTCGTCGGGTTCGAGAACGCGCAGCTGGACGCCGTGGCGTTCGGCGGCGGCGCGCATCGCGTCGAGGTCGGCGGCGGTCGGCGGCCGGTCGGCGAACGGCCGCCGATCCGTGCGGCGCCGATAGATCGCGTGGTAGTTCGAGTTGTCCACGGTCCGGGGCGGCCCCTGGTGGAGCCGGGCGATCAGGTTCGGCCGGGCCGGGTCCGGCAGCCGCTGGACGGTACCTCCGAAGCCCTCCGCGTGCAGGGCGGCCACCGCGTGGTCGAGCGCCGCGCCGCAGCTGAGGAGCGCGAGCCGGCCCTCCGGATCGATCGCGCCGAGGCGACGGTCCGGATCGAGCCACAGTTCGGCGCTCTGACCGACGTATCGCCACCGCCAGGGCTGGGTGTTGAGGACGGAAGGTGCCCGGACCGCGGCGAGGGTGGCCTCCGCGAGTCGGTCGAGTTCGGCGCGGGCGTCGTCGCCGGTGTGCTGCGTGCGGTCGGACATGGTCGGTCCCCTTCGCCGGTGAACGGTTCCCTCCTCAGGGTGCTGCGGGGGTGAGGACCCCGGTAGGGCCGATGCGCCCGCGGAAGGAGACCAAAGGCCCGGGTCCGTCGGGGGCCCCGGCGGGACCATCGCCTCTTCGATCGTGCCGGGGCGGGCCCGACGATCGGGAGGGAACGGAGGGAGACAGCCATGAACACGTTCGCGAGCCGCACCGGTGTGGTCGTGGGCCTCGACGACTCGGCGCCGGTGAGCGCAGCGGTCGGCTGGGCAGTGGAGTACGCGCGGGGCCACCACCTGCCCCTGCGCGTCGTCGCGGCCGGCCGGTCCGGCGGTGCCGCCGAACGGCGACGGGAGCTGCTCGACCTCACGGTCCTGCTCTGCCGTTCGACCGCACTCGGCCTGCCGGTCAGCGGCTGTGTCGCCGAGGGTGAGATGCCCGCCGCGCTGATCGAGGCCGCGCACGGACCGGAGATTCTCGTCGTGGGCGGCCGGGAGAACGTTCCGGTCGAGCGCATCCTCGCAGCGGCCAGCTGTCCGGTCGTCGTCGTACGGTCGGCGCGCTGGCCGAACCCGGCTTCGCCGGTGGTGGTCGGTCTGGACGGCTCGGACGCGGACGACGCGCCGCTCAGCCTGGCGTTCGACGTCGCCGCCCACACGGTGGCGCCCCTGGTCGCCGTGCACGCGCGGTGCGAGCCGGTGCACCGGGGGGTGACACCGGAGGCGACCGTCGAGCGGCTGCGATCATGGGGGGAGAAGTATCCCCGGGTGTCCGTCCGGTGCACCGACGCCCACGATCGCGCGGTGCCGGCGATTCTGGCCGACGCGAAGGTTGCCGGGCTGGTGGTCGTCGGACCCGCCGGTCCCGGCGGGATCGTCCGCCACCTGGTGCACGAAGCGGCCTGCCCGGTGCTGGTGGCCTGCGGAGCGCCCGAGCTCGTCGGAGCACGGTCGTGAGCGGCCCGGCGATCACCGTCGAAGGGCTGGTCAAGCGGTTCGGGAACTTCGCCGCGGTCGACGGCTTGGACCTCGGGGTACGCGTCGGCGAGGTGCACGGCTTCCTCGGGCCGAACGGGGCCGGCAAGTCGACGACCATCCGTGTCCTGCTCGGTCTGTATCGCGCGACGGCGGGCCGGGTCAGCGTGCTCGGCCTCGACCCGTCGGTACACGCGGCCGACGTCACCAGGCGCATCTCGTACGTTCCGGGCGAGGTCACGCTGTGGCCGGGACTGACCGGGCAGGAGGTGCTGGACGCGCTGGCCGGGTTGCGCGGTGCCCGTGACCCGGCCGCGGAGCGGCGTCTCGCCGCCGATTTCGCGCTGGACACCCGCAAACGCGTCCGGACCTATTCGAAGGGCAATCGGCAGAAGGTGCTGCTGGTCGCCGCGTTCGCGGCCGAGACCGAACTGCTGGTGCTGGACGAGCCGACCTCGGGTCTCGACCCGCTGATGGAGGAGGTCTTCCAGCGGTGCGTCCGGGACGCGGTGGCCGACGGCCGCACCGTGCTGCTCTCCAGCCACATCCTGGCCGAGGTCGAGCAGCTGTGTGAAGCCGTGACGATCATCAAGGACGGCCGATTGGTGGAGTCCGGTCGGCTGGCCGACATGCGGCACCTGGCCGCGGCCTCGATCACCGCCCGGCTGACGGAAGCGGAACTCGGCGCGGTCTGCGCCGAGCTGGCGGCGGCCGGGGTGGAGCTGCCCCCGGTTCCGGACCAGGTCCTCCGCCTGAGCGTCCCGCGGAACCGGGTGCCCGCGGTGCTGGGCGTGCTGTCCCGCGCCGATGCCCGGGACATCACCTGCACGCCGGCCCGCCTGGAGGACCTGTTCCTGCGGCACTACGAGGTCGCGGCGCGATGACTACCGCCGGACTGCTGTTCCGTCTGCACCGGACGATGCTCACTGCCTGGACCCTGCTGCTGGTCGTCGTGAGCGGTGCGACCGTCACCGCCTACCAGACGACGTACGCGACGCCCGGGCAGCGGCGCGTGGCGACCGACCTCGCCCAGCACGACGCGGCGACGACCGTGATGTACGGACGCCTGCACGATCCGGGGACTTCGGCCCAGATGTTCGCCTGGGAGGTCGGCGCGATCGTCACGATCCTGGCCGGCGTGGGCGCGGTGCTGGCCGGGGTGGCCCTCACCCGGGCAGCGGAGGACGACGGGACGATGGAGCTGCTGCGGGCTTCGGGTATCGACGCGCGCGTACCGTTCCGAGGTGCGGTCACCGTGCTGGTCGCCGTGTCGGCTGCGCTGGCGGCCGGCTGTGCGGTCGTCGTCGGTCTCGCCGGTATCCTCGGCGACGTCGAGGCCGTGACCTGGCCGGGCGCGCTCGCGTTCGGGTGCCTGGTCGGGGCGACGTTCCTGCTGGTGGCCCTCGGGACCGTGGTGCTCGCCCAGGTCGCGCCGGGTGCCGGGGCCGCGCGACTGTACGGGTTCGCGGCGCTCGGGGCGTCCTTTCTGGTGCGAGCCGTGGCCGACACGCAGGACCTGCACTGGTTGAATCGGGTCACGCCGCTCGGGTTGCGCGCGCTCGTGCGGCCGTTCGGCGGCGACCGGTGGTGGGTGCTGGCCGCGTGTGTCCCGCTGGCGGCGCTGCTGGCCCTGGCGGGGGGTGAGCTCTCCGGTCGGCGGGAATTCGGGGCGGGTCTGCTCCCGCGCCGGGAGCCGCGCGACCGCAGGCTGGCCGTTCGGTCGACCACCGCGCTGCTCGCCCGCCTGCACCGGGAATCCATGCTGGCCTGGACGATCGGGGTCGCCTCGATCGGTACGACGTTCTCGGCGATGGGGTCCGGTGTCCTGGAGACCAGCAAGACCCAGGACGTCGGAGGATTTCTCGGATCGCAGCTGGGCACCGGTGATCCGGTGGCCGGGTACTTCTCGTACTCGGGCACGGTGGCGGGGCTGGTGGTCTGTGCGTACGCGGTGCTGGGGGTGTTGCGGGCGGCGCGGGACGAGGAGGCCGGGCTGACCGACCTCGTGCGGACGGTGGGGAGGCAACGCTGGGCGCCGCTGGCGGCCCAGGTCGGCGTGGTGGCCGGGGGAGCCGCGGTGATCCTGCTCGCGTCCGGCGCGCTGGCGGCGCTGATCACTCCGCTGGTCATCGACGGGTCCGGCGTGGCCGTCCGGGCGTTCGCCTACGACGTCGGCCAGTGGCCGGCGGCGGTCGCGATCGCCGGGCTCACCGCGCTGCTCGTCGGGGTATGGCCGCGGCTGCGCGGGCTGGCCTGGGTTCCGCTACTCGGCAGCGGGGTGCTGAGCCTGCTCGGTGCGTTGCTCGGCGTCCCCCAGAGCATTCAGGAACTCAGCGTGTTCCGGCACGTACCGGACGTCGCCGGGTCCGGACGCGGACCGTGGGCGCTGGTCGTCCTCGCCGCGCTGGGCGCGGTCAGCGCGGCGGCCGGGATCGTCGCCGCGGGGCGCCGCGACACCATCGCGCGCTGATCGGCGGCGGCCGGGCGCCGCGACCCGGGGCGGAGGTCCCGACCCGGGGGTCTTGTGGCCGTGCCGCCGGCCGGTGCCACAGCTATCTACTGGGCTCATGCGAGCAACTCCCGTGCCGGAGCCGCCGGCCGTGGCCGAGACCCACTGCGCCACGGTCTTCTTCGTCGGTGACCGCGCTTACAAGATCAAGAAGGCACTGGATCTGGGCTTCGTCGACTTCCGCTCGCTCGAATCGCGGCGCCACGCGTGTCGCCGTGAAATCGAGCTCAACCGACAATTCGCCCCGGACGTCTATCTCGGTGTCGCGGAGATACGCGACCCGGACGGATACCCGTGCGACTGGGCCGTGACGATGCGCCGGATGCCGGCCGATCGACGGCTCTCCACGCTGATCCGGGCCGGTCAGGACGTGACCGGGCCGGTGTCCGCACTGGCCCGGATGCTCGCGGCGCATCACGCGACCGCACGCCGGTCGGCCGCGATCGACCGGGCGGGTTCCGCGGCTGCGCTGCGCAGACGTTGGACCGGCAACCTGACCGGACTGGACCCGTTCCGGGTCACGGTCGTCGATCCGGCCGTCCTCGACGAGATAGCCGCGCGGGTGTTCCGGTACCTGGACGGCCGCGGTGCCCTGTTGGCCGGCCGGGTGGCGGCCGGACTGATCCGTGACGGTCACGGCGACCTGCTCGCCGACGACGTCTTCTGCCTGGCCGACGGCCCCCGCGCTCTGGACTGCCTCGAGTTCGACGACGCGCTGCGCGCCGTCGACGGCGTCGACGACGCCGCGTGCCTGGCGATGGACTTCGAACGGCTGGGCGCTCCCGAGCTGGGCGCACGGTTCCTGGCGTGGTTCGCCGAGTTCGCCGGTGGCCGCCGGGTGCCCTCGCTGGAGCACCACTACGTCGCCTACCGGGCCGTCATGCGCGCGAAAGTGGCGTGCCTGCGCTGGCAGCAGGGCGTCGCGGAGAGCGCCGAGGAGGCCCGGCAGCTGCTCGCGATCGGGCTGCGCCACCTGCGGGCCGCCGAACCGGTGCTGGTCCTGGTCGGCGGCCCTCCCGGCGTCGGGAAGTCGACGGTCGCCGGGGCGCTGGCCGACGCGTTGGGAGCCGTCCTGCTCCGCTCCGACCGGTTGCGCAAGGAGCTGGCCGGTGTTTCGCCGGAGGCGGACCACCGGGCGCCCTGGCGAACCGGGCTGTACCGGCCGGAGACGACGACCACGGTCTACGACGCGCTGGCCGAACGCGCCGACGAACTGCTCCGGCAGGGCGAGGTGGTCGTCCTCGACGCGAGCTGGGCGGCCGCGGCGACCCGGGAGCGGGCCCGGTCGGTCGCCGCGGCGGCGGGCTCGCTCGTCGTGGAATTGCGCTGCAGTGCGCCGCCCGGCGCCGTCGCCGCGCGGCTGGCGCGCCGGACCGGAGACCCGTCCGACGCCACTCCGGAGATCGCGGCGCGGCTGGCCACCGAGTTCGAGCCCTGGCCGGAGGCGATCGCTCTCGACACGTCCGGGACTGCTGCGAGGGACACCGCGTTGGAGACGGTCGAGCAGGCCCTGGTGGCCGGGACCTTCGACCCTGCCGGGGTCGCACGGGGCGGGCGAGGCTGAAGTCGTAAGGAGGTCGACAAATGATCGGCAAGGGGGTCGCCGTCCCGGCCGGCGACGGGCTCGTGCCCGCGGAGTTCACCCCCTGCTGCCGTCCGTGGCGGTGGACGGCCGATGGGTGGCGATCCGCGCGGACGAGATCAGCGGCCGGGACCTCCCCTCGGGATGAGGGCGGTGCGCGACTGTCCTGCGACTGACGTCGGAAGACCTGATCAGCCTCGCCGCACCCGTGCGCGATCTGATCCCGATCGGAACGCTCTCCGGCAACGGAAGAGGGGTGAGTCGGATGCGAGGGAAGCGGTTGGCCCTGTCGGCGGCCGTGGCCGCCGGGTACGTGGCAGGGCGGCGGCGGATGGTGCGCTGGGGCGCGACCGCCGACGAGGTGTCGGGGCTGTTCCCCGGCGCCGAGGTCATCCTCGGCGCCACCCGGTCGGCGACCATGGCCGTTACGCTGGAGGCGCTTCCCGCGCAGATCTGGCCCTGGCTGGTCCAGATGGGAGCCGATCGGGGCGGCTGGTACAGCTGGGATCGCCTGGACAACTTCGGGCGGCGCAGCACCGATCAGATCCACCCGGAGTGGCAGGAGATCCAGGTCGGCGACCGCCTGTGGGCGAAACCGGACGGCAGTCAGTGGTGGACCGTCGCGGTGGTGGATCCCGAGAGGTTCCTCGGTCTGCGGATGTCGCTCGACCTCGCCGGCCGGCCGTTCGACCCGACCGGCGAGCGGCCGGCCGCGTTCACGGACTCCACCTGGGGGTTCCGATTGACCGAGCTACCCGGCGAGCGCACCCGCCTGGTGGTGAGCGGCTACTGGGAGTTCCGGCCCGCGTGGTTGCGGCCGTTCCTCAGCCTCCTGGTGCTGGAGCCGGCCCACTGGATCATGCAGACGCGTCAGTTCCACAACCTCCGGCGGCGGGTCGAGCAGCCGCCGTCACAGGCGGTGATCGCGTCAGTCGGAGGAGGCGAGCAACCAGCCGCGGGTAGTACGCGTCGTCCATCCAGATCCTGACCCGACGTCCGCCGCGGGCGCACTCGGCGGGGTGGACCATGCCGATCCGGACGGTGCCGTCGGGGAGGGTCCAGGTGCCCGGTACGGCGCTGCCCGGCGCCCCGTCCGCCTGCAGGGTGACCGGGACCTGGAGCAGCGCGGCGCGCTGCTGCCGGACGTGCGCGACGTCCCGGTGGAATCGGGCCGAGCCGGTGGCGAGCACGACGCACACCACCGCCGCGAGCCCGAGCGTGACGCCGACGCGAAGCGCATCCTCGACCCGGTCGAGCGGACGGCACAGCGGATTCCGCACCCAACCCAGATGAGATGCGCATGCAGATCGCCGAGATCGGGGTTCCCGAGGTGCCGGAACTCGTCGACCAGATCGTCGCGTCCGGCGGTCACCTGTGGACGTGCCGCATGTCCGCGGACGTGATGCACCTGGCCGAGGCGGACCTCCGCGACGACGTCGAGGGGATTCTCAGCGCGAGCGACTTCATCGAGCTGACCGAGGGGGCGCAGTTGCTCTTCATCTGACTGGTTCCCCGTGGTGAACGGTGCGGTCCAGCAGCGCGGCGATCTCGGCGCGCTCGGCAGCGAGGTGCCGATCCCGCTCGTCCTCGAACTGCTCGGTGTCCGGGTCGATCCCCGTAGTCCTCGGCGGTGACGCCGTGCACGACGTACAGCTCGGCCCCGAGGTCGCGGGCCAGGCCACCTCAGGTCGTCCTCGACGTTGCTCCGGCCGGGCCGACGCCGGTAGAGGCGCAAGTCCCGCCGGCAGCACGTGTCCGGCCGCGGGTCAGACCACTGGCCCGGTACTGATCGTGGTGAGGACGTGCCCGGCCGCCTGCAGGCGGCCCACGACGGTGCGCAACGCCGCCATCAGCCGGTCGTCCGGCGGAGTGCGGTACCGAGTGCTCTGGCTGTGACCGACACGGGAAACCCCGCCGGTCGGTGACCGGCGGGGCTTCTCAGCGGCGAGGAGCGTCAGGCGATGACCGGCTCGGTCGCAGCGGCCGGGGGAGCGGTCTTGGTGTCCAGCTCGGCGGCCGGGTCGGTGCGCCGGAGGTGGATGGCGCCCAGTGCGCTGAGCACGGCCATCACCGCGGCGCCGACGAAGCCGGCGATCGCCGCCCAGAGCGCGATCTGACCGATCTTCCAGAACGCGTAGGCCTCGAGCAGCATGCTCCGCAGCGCCTCGCCCTTGAACAGGGTATTGGCCTGCTGCTGCAGCTGCGCGTTGTTCGGGTCGGCCTGCGCGGCCGAGCTGACCTGGGCATAGGTCTTGCCGTCGGCGACCTCCCGGAGGTGGACGGCGATGAAGTGGTCGGCGTAGGCCTGCGCTTGGTCGCCCCGGGTCAGCTTCTGGCCTGCGTACTTGTTCAGGTACGGGCCGATGTCGGCGGGCTTCAGCGCGTCGCTGCCCTTGGCCGGGAAGTAGATCTGCTGCGCGCTCAGCTGGTCCCGGACGTTGTCGTTGGCGAAGTTGTAGCCCCACAGTGCCAGTCCGCCGGCGACGAGTAGGACGAGCGTGAGACCGATACCGATACTGGTGGTGATGGCGTCGAAAGTCCGGCGGCGCATGGCCCTGCCTCCTGGTGTCCCCGGTCCATTTGGTGGACCTGTCATGTTCTCGCTGACACGGATTACTCTCGCCGTTCGCGCAGTCGCGGAGCAGGGCGGAAAGGCGTGCCCGAGGTGGACTTAGGTCCCGTCAGGTTGTGGTCAGGTTCTCGTTCCTACGGTGGCGGCGTGTTCGCCCGGGGGCGGCCTGCGCTCAGGACCTTCGCCCCTGACGTCGGCCGGAGGGGTGCGCGACTCTGAGGGGACGACCGCAGCTCGAGCCGCCGAAGGAGGCGCGCGATGACCGACGACGCGCGAAGCGCACCGGCGCAACCCGTGACCGCGAACTCGGATGCGGACCCGCTCACGGTGGCGACGCTGGTGGCCCGGCGGGCCCCGTCGTTCCTCAACACCCAGCCGTGGCGGTGGCGCCGCACGGCGGACGCGGCCGAGCTGTGGCTCGACCGGGACCGGCAACTCACCGGGATGGATCCCGACGGCCGGTTGGCCACGATGAGCTGCGGAGTCGCCCTGCACCACGCGCTCACCGCGCTACGGGCGTCCGGGCGCGGCGGGATCGTCCACCGGCCGGGCACGGACGCGCCGGCCGACCTGGTCGCGGTGCTCCGTACCGGGCCACCGTGTGAGATCGACGACCGGGCGTTCGACGCGCTGGCGAGCCGGCGGACCGACCGGCGGCCGTTCAGCGGCACGCCTCCGACGACGGCCGACCTGGACCCGCTGCGGGAGGCCGCGGAGCGCCACGGCGCGCACCTGTACGTGCTGACGCCGCGCCAGGTCCCGGCGTTCGCGCGGTCGTTGTCCGAGGCCCGTCTGCGGGAGCGGATCGGTGCGGTGACGGCGGCCGAGCTGGCGGACTGGACCGATCGGCCCGGCGGCAGCGGCGACGGCGTGGCCGCGCGCCGGCACGACCCCCGTGGTCTCCGGTCGGACGACGTCGGCTTCTCCCGGACGCCGTGGATGGCGCTCGGCGAGAGCGCTCACGCCGGCACCGTCTACGTCGTCCTCCACACGGACGGCGACCGGCCCGCGGACTGGCTCGCCGCCGGCGAGGCGCTTTCCGACGTGTGGCTGACGCTGACCGAGCGCGGTCTGGCCGCGTCGCCGCTCAGCGAGGTGGTCGAGGTACCGGCGGTCCGGGCCTCGATGCGGCAGCTCATCGGGGGAGCCGGTCACCCGATGATCGCGCTGCGGATCGGCGTCCCGGGCGGCTCGGCCGGGCCGCCGACCGCCCGCCGGGCGGCCCCCGACGTCATCGAGCTGTCCGACGACCGCTGAGACCGAGGGAGCCGAGATGTCACATCCGATCGTGCATTGGGAGATCGGCGCTCCTGACGCCACCGCTCTCTCGGACTTCTACGGCAAGCTCTCCGGCTGGTCGATGACCGACGCCGGACCGTCGTACCTGCTGGTCGACCCCGGCCGCGACGGCATTCCGGGCGGGCTGGTGCGCTCAGGGCCACGCCGATCACCGCGCACTCGGCGACGTCCGGGTGGCCGGCCAGGACCTCCTCCATGCCGCCGGTCGGCAGCCGGTGGCCGGCCACGTTGACCCCCGAGAAGCTTCCTGGTGCTGCGGATGCCGGGTCCGGTCGCACCGGGTGACTTCGCCCGCGCCCGCGACTGGGGGCGGCGGCTCAGCGCGCTCGGCGCCGGTTACGCCAGCGGGGCTCGACCAGCGTCCACTCCCGTTCCCAGCTCGCCAGCCGCCGGTCGTCGAGCCGACGTCTGATCCCGGCGTACAGCAGATGGAGCAGTGCTCCGCCGCCCACGACGACCAGCAGGGCGAGGTCGACCGCGTCCCGGCGCAGGTCCGCGAGCCCGCGCGGCGGACGCTGGGGCATCCAGGTCCGGTCCATCCAGACCCGGACGGTCTGCCCCGCTCGTGCCTCGTGCTTGACCTCGATCGCAGCGGTGCGTCGCGTCCCGTCGGGAAGCGTCCACCGGGCCGGGACCGGCGGCCAGGTGACGACCAAGGTCTCGCCGCCCGGCACCTGCCGGGCGGTCGAGTCGGCGAGCAGCACGACCGGCACCGGTCGCAGCTGGGAACCGCCGCACGCGGCCAGCAACGTCACGGCGGCGCTCACGGCGGCGAGGCGAAGGAGTACGGACATGACGCACCTCCTGAGGTCGTCGTCTCCATCGTCGTCCGGTCGGCCGCGGACCGGGAGCGTCCGCCCAGGAATCGCGACAATGGCGACGAATCCGCGACAAAGGGCGGTGACGAAAGTCGGGGGACGTTCGACTCTGCCGCCTGCTGACGTGCGGGCCTACCGTCGAGACGAGGAGGTGGCCCATGTCCACTCCGCAGACCACTCGCACGCCGTGGCTTCCCCCGCGCATGTTCATCCGGTTTGCCTGGAAGGCCCACCGGGCGCTCTATCGGGTGAGCGGGGGGAGGCTCGGACTGCGCCGACCTGGCCGGAACCGCTACGGGATGCTGCGGCTGACCACGGTCGGCCGGCGCACCGGCCAGGAGCGCAGCGTCGTCCTCGCGTACTACGAGGACGGGGCCGATCTGGTGACGCTGGCGATGAACGGCTGGGGCGCAGGGGAGCCGGCGTGGTGGCTGAATGTGCGGGCCCACCCGGACGCGGTGGTCCGGCTGACCGACGGCGAGCGCCCCGTGCGCGCGCACGCGGCCACCGGCCCCGAGCGCGAGCGGCTCTGGGCCCGCTGGCGGGAGATCGATCGGAACCTCGACGCGTACGCGGCGCTGCGGCCCACCGAGACCGCGGTCGTCGTGTTCGAACCGTCCACGTCGACCGAGGAGAGGTGAGAACGATGGCGACCCCTGCGCAGCAGGTGACGTTCCGGATGACGCGGGCCCGCCGGATCGGCGACTCGCTGATGGCGGTGCTGATCCGGTTCGGGCTGGTGCCGCACTCCTACCTGCTGACCACCCGCGGGCGGAAGACCGGCAAGCTGCGGACGACCCCGGTGACGCTGGTCGAGACGCGGGACCGGCGCTGGTTGGTCGCACCGTACGGTGCGGTGTCCTGGGTGGTGAACACCCGGGCGGCCGGGCGCGTCTCGCTGTCCCGCCGCGGGCGGCAGGTGGACTGCGCGGTGCGGGAGCTGCGGCCCGACGAAGCCGGTCCGGTGCTCAAGCACTACGTGCAGCTGGCCCGGCCGCCCCGGGCGTACTTCGCGGCGGCGCCGGACGCGCCGGTCGCGGACTTCGCCGCCGAGGCCGACCGGCATCCGGTGTTCGAGCTCTCGGTACTGGGTGGTGACCGGTGGCCATGACGGGAGTCGTCGCCGAGCCGCGTCTCGGGCTACCCCGGAGTTCGCGACGCACCTGGCGGGACCTCAGCACCCGCGAGCGCCGGTTCGTCGTCGTCGGCACCGCCGTCGACCTGCTCGGCAAGGTCGCGATGCTGGCCGACCTCCGCCGCCGCCCGGCCGACCGGGTGCGTGGTCCGAAGTGGGCGTGGGCCGCGTCGGCACTGATCAACTCGGCCGGCGCCGTGCCCGCCGGGTATTTCGCGCTGGGGGTGAAACACCGATGAGGCGGTGGCGCGCGGTGTCGGTCCTGGCCGCGGTGGCCGCCGTGGTTCTGACCCCGGCCGCCGCGGCCGCGGCGGCTTCGCCGGCATGCGGCTGGGCTCGGTGACCGAGCGGCAGGTGAGCGCGGCCGCCCCGGCCGCCGCGCTGGTCGAGGCGTCCGCCGGCGCGAGCCTGCTGGTCCTCGGGGACCGCGGCACCGGCGGCTTCCCCGGCCTGCGGATCGGGTCGACCGCCGACGCGGTGCTCCGGCACGCGCAGTGCCCGGTGCTCGCGGTTTCGGTCGGCTGACCCGGACCACCTGTCCGGGAACACTGACGAACGGGCCCGATCGACTCGATCGGGCCCGTTCGTCCGGGCCGCTACCTCGGGTACTTGGCGAGAATTCCGCGGAGGTTCTCGGCGAACCGGAGCGACTCGTCCCACGGGCGCTGCCAGACGTTCCGCCCGAAGATCAGCCCGGTCGACGCCCGCCTCCATGGGCATAGTCGTCGGCCGCGGCCGGGGTCGCCCGGCGTTCAAGCCCAGCTCAACGAGCCGGCGAGCGTAACGATCCCGTCCCGGACGTCGACGGTCACGCCCTCGGGGGAGAGCAGGATCCGCTCGACGACGTCGAGATCACCGTCGACGACGGGCATCTGACGATCAAGTCCGAACGCCAGGAGGAGAAGACCGAAGGAACGCGGACGGAGTTCCGGTACGGCGCGCTCGCGCGCCGGGTGGTGCTCCCCGAGGGCACGAAGGAGGAGACGATCGCGGCGACCTACACCGACGGCATCCAGGAGGTCACGGCCTCTCCCGTGCTCCTCATGCTCCGGTGTAGATCGTGTCGTCGACGAGGTAGGTCAGTTCGTTCACCATGCGGACGACGCCGTCGACGCGCTTGACCAGGCCGGCCAGGACGACGGTCGAGCTGAGCCGGTCGAACTGCCCGCGGAGGGTCACCACACCGTCGTCCACCTCGACAGACAGATCGGGCGGGGCGGACTTGCCGAACACCTTGTGGACAATCTCGCGGTGGATCTCCTGGTCCGGACGGCGCAGCGCGGCGACCACGTCGCCGGGGGTGACGATGCCGACCAGCTCGCCGACACCGTCGACGACCGGCAGCGTCTTGACGTGGCGGCGCTCCATCAGTTTGGCGGCCTCGACGATCGTCGCGTCGGGCAGCACGGTGACGGCGGGTTTGCTCATGAGTTCCCGGGCGACCGAGGCCCGTGCCTTCGCGCCACGGCGCCGGGACACCGGTTCGCCGTCGGCATGGGCCAGCTTGGCCAGCAGGTCGCCCTCCGAGACGACCCCGGCGACCGCGTGCCGTCGGTCGACGACCGGCACCGCGTTGATGCGTCGCTGCTGCAGGACCTGGGCGATCGTTTTCGCCGGGGTGTCGAGATCGACGGTGACGACCGGTGTCGTCATGACGTCCCGGACAGTTCGGTGTGTCACGGTCTTCTCCCGTTCATCGGACGCGGCTGTTGTCGCTTCGAGCGTCGCGCGTGGCCCGTCCCGATAGCAGAGCCCGAAGTCCTTCCCTCGGCCCTTGTGAATCGATCCACAACCGGGTCGAAGGTCCTGTGCCCGGCAGGGACGCGGACTCTCCCCCGCGCTCGCGGCACGCCCTAGGAAGAAAGAGCAAGCCCACGTCAGCAATCCCGGGAGGACCCCATGACCACGACGCTGCAGCGGCTCGACGCGTGGCGCGGCTTCTCCGGCCATCGGTGGCGTCACGGAATCGACGTCCACCAGTTCGTCCTGGACAACGTCGTGCCCTACGAGGGCGACGAGAAGTTCCTGGTCGGCGCGACCGGGCGGACCCTCGACGTCTGGGAGCGCGTCTCGGAGCTGATGGCCGAGGAACGGCGGTTCGGCATCCTCGACGCCGACACCTCGACGCCGTCGACGATCACCAGCCATCGTCCCGGTTACCTCGACCGGGAGAAGGAGCTCATCGTCGGCCTGCAGACCGACGCCCCGCTGCGCCGGGCGATCGTGCCGAACGGCGGCCTGCGGATGGTCGAGAACGGACTCGCCGCATACGGCTACGAGCTCGACGACCGCGTCCGGGAGATCTTCACCCGGTACCGGAAGACCCACAACGACGGCGTCTTCGACGCTTACACCCCGCGGATCCGCGCGGCCCGCAAGGCCGGCATCGTCACCGGTCTGCCGGACGCCTACGGCCGGGGCCGGATCATCGGCGACTACCGCCGGGTATCGCTCTACGGAGTGGACGCGCTGGTCGCGGCCAAGCAGCGGGAGCGGGCTTCGCTGGACGACGAGCCCTCGTCGGCCGACGTCGTCCGGGACCGCGAGGAGCTGTCCGAGCAGATCCGGGCGCTGCGCGAACTGGTCGAGATGGCCGCGAGCTACGGGTACGACGTGACCCGGCCGGCGACGACCGGACGCGAGGCGATCCAATGGCTCTATTTCGCCTACCTGGCCGCGACCAAGGAACAGAACGGCGCCGCGATGTCGCTCGGCCGGACGTCCACGTTCCTCGACGTCTACCTGGACCGCGACCTCCGGGAGGGGGTCCTCACGGAGGAAGGCGCCCAGGAACTCGTCGACGACTTCGTCATCAAACTGCGGATGATCCGCTTCCTGCGGACCCCGGAGTACGACGCGCTGTTCTCCGGCGACCCGACCTGGGTGACGGAGTCGATCGGCGGGATCGCCCGGGACGGACGGCCTCTCGTCACGAAGACGTCGTTCCGGTTCCTGCGGACGCTTTACGACCTCGGCCCGGCGCCGGAGCCGAACCTCACCGTGCTGTGGTCGCCGATGCTCCCGGAGGGGTTCAAGCGGTACTGCGCACAGGTCTCGATCGACACCAGCGCGATCCAGTACGAGAGCGACGATCTGCTGCGCACCCGGTTCGGCGACGACACCGCGATCGCGTGCTGCGTGTCGGCGACCCGGGTCGGCGTGAGCATGCAGTTCTTCGGCGCCCGGGTGAACTTGGCCAAGGCGCTGCTCTACGCGCTCAACGGCGGCCGGGACGAGATGACCGGTGAGCAGATCGGCCCGGTGACCGCACCGGAGCACGCCGACGTCCTCGACTACGACGAGGTCCTGAGCCGGTTCGACCGGATGCTGGACTGGCTGGCCGAGACGTACGTGGACGCGCTCAACGTCATTCACTACATGCACGACAAGTACGCGTACGAGCGGCTGGAGATGGCGCTGCACGACTATCCGGTCAAGCGCACGATGGCCTGCGGCATCGCCGGGCTGTCGGTGGTGGCGGACTCGCTGGCCGCGATCCGGTACGCGACCGTGCGGCCGGTGCGCGACGAGACCGGTCTGATCGTCGACTACCGGGTCACCGGTGAGTTCCCGGCCTACGGCAACGACGACGACCGCGCGGACGCGATCGCGGTGGATCTCGTCCACCGGTTCATGCAGAAGCTGCGCCGGCAGCCGACGTACCGGGACGCGCTGCACTCCCAGTCGGTGCTGACGATCACGTCGAATGTGGTCTACGGCAAGCACACCGGGAACACGCCGGACGGCCGGCGGGCCGGCGAGCCGTTCGCGCCCGGCGCGAACCCGATGAACGGCCGCGACGGGCACGGTCTGACGGCCGCCGCGCTGAGCGTGGCGAAGCTGCCGTACGACGACTCCCAGGACGGGATCTCGCTGACCACCTCGACCGTGCCGGCCGCGCTGGGCCGGACCCGGCGGGAGCGGGTGGACAACCTGGTCGGCGTGCTGGACGCGTACACCGACGCCGGGGGCTTCCACCTGAACGTCAACGTGCTGGACCGGGAGACGCTGGTCGACGCGATGGACCACCCGGCGAAGTATCCGAACCTGACGATCCGCGTCTCCGGCTACGCGGTGAACTTCGTCCGCCTCACCCGGGAGCAGCAGCAGGACGTCATCAACCGGACGTTCCACGGGGCGGTGTGACGTGACGATCGGCTCGGTTCACTCGTGGGACCTCTCCACCGGGGTGGACGGGCCGGGCACCCGGCTGGTGATCTTCACCGCCGGGTGCCCGCTGCGCTGCCAGTACTGGGCGCCCGGGCCACCGACGAGATGCTCGCGAACACCGGGCTGGTGCTGCTCGACATCAAGTCCTGGGAGCGGGCGACCTACCGCCGGGTCACCGGCGAGGACCTGGCTCCCACGTTCGAATTCGCCCGCCGGCTGGCGCGGCTGGAGCGTCCGGCCTGGGTGCGGTTCGTGCTGGTGCCGGGCCTGACCGACGCGTCGGCGAACGTCGAGGGGCTGGCGGACTTCCTCGCGACGCTCCCGAACGTGCAGCGGGTCGACGTGCTGGCCTACCATCGGTTGGGCGTTCCGAAGTACGCCGCGCTGGGCCTGCCGTACCGGCTCGACGGCGTGCCGGAACCCACCGGGCAGCAGTTGGCCGCTGCCCGGCAGGTGTTCGCCGACCGGGGCCTGACCGTCACGTGACCTCGATCGTCAGCCGGGGCAGGAACAACGGAGTGGCCTGCGGGTTCGTGTCGAACGCGAAGCTGTCGTTGCCGAACGTGAACGACGCCTGCGCCGGCCCGGACGCGTTGCGGTTCGTCACCAGCCAGACCTCGTAGCCGCCGCCCCGCTGGGTCACCGGGTTGTTGCGCAGCACGCCGGGGGTGTCCACGCCGTCACCGTTCCAGTCCCCGACGATCTTCGCCTCCGGGAGCGATCGATCGGCCGAGCCGTACCGGAACGAGAGGCCGGCCGGGCCGCCCTGCTCGTGCGCGTCGGTGAGCAGCCACTGGTTGCCGCGGATCACCCCGGCGGTGTCGACGCCGTCGCCGTCCCAGTCGCCGACCACCGGCGAGTCGGTGCCGCGGCCGTAGACGAACGTCACCGTGCCCGACGTGGGCGTCAGGTCCGTGCGGATGGTCCAGGCCAGGCTGTCGCCCTCGCGGATCACGTAGCCGACCTCGTCCGCGTCGTCGGTCGGGTCGAAGTTGCCGGCGATCGGCGTTCCGCGCAGGAAGTCGGTCATCGCCGGGACGCCGAACTCGAACGAGATGTCGGCCGGGCCGCTGGTGTTCGAGTTCCGCAGGTGCCAGCCGAACGTGCCCGGAAAATCGCCGCGCGGGCTGATCCGGGCGATCCCAGGCGTCTCGTGCCCGTCGCCGTCCCAGTCGCCGGCGACCGGGACGTCCCGGTCGCTGCCGGCCCGGCCGTAGTTGAACGTGAGGTTCGCCGGTCCGCTGGTCGGCGTCGTCCGGAGGTACCAGCGGCCGTTCTGGACGATCACCGGGCCGCTGGCTCCCTCGGGCGTGGCGGCGGCCGCCGGTGGGCCGGCCGTCAACGCGGCCGCGGTGAGGCAGGTCGCGGCCAGGGCCGCGGTGGTGCGGGTTCTGCGCATGGTTCCTCCTCGGGACGGGTCCCTTCGCACGGTGACGCGGCGTGACCGCCGCCGGTAGTGCCCAAGGTGTGCGGACGGCCGGGTCGCTGGTCCGGATTACGGCAGCGGGGCCGAAAGTCCCGGTCCGGGCGGGGACGGCGGCCCTGCCGACCGGAGCGCGGCCGACCTAGGAAGGGAGGCATGGATCTGTGGCATCGGCACCCGGCCGTGCGCTCGGGTGATCAGCTGACGCGCGGCGAGCGCGCGGCCGACCGGCTGCGCAACGGCATGGGCTCGTGGACGTTCGTGTTCGTCGCGCTGGCCTTCCTGGCGGTGTGGATGCTCAGCAACCGGGGGTCCGGGTTCGATCCGTACCCGTTCATCCTGCTGAACCTGGTGCTCAGCTGCCTGGCCGCGCTGCAGGGCGCGATCCTGTTGATCGCTGCCAAGCGCAGCGACCAGATCGCCAGTGAGCTCGCGCTGCACGACTACCAGACCGACTGCTCGGCCGCGGAGCGGCTGGAACGGCTGGCCGAGGACGTCGCGGCGCTCCGGCGCGACAACGCGGTGCTGGAGCAGAAACTCGACGGCCTCGGCGGGCCGAAGGTCCCGCCGAGCCCGGGGACGGCGGCCCTGCCGGTCGACGGGCAGCGGATCTACGAAGAAGGGGGGACACCGCGCACGCGGTGACCCCGGGACGCTTCGAGGAGGAACGATGTCCGTCCGCATCGGAATCAACGGCTTCGGCCGGGTCGGTCGGTGCTTCTACCGGATCGCCCGGGCCCGCGGCCTGGAGGTCGTCGCGGTCAACGATCTGACCGCGCCGGGCACCTTGGCCCACCTGCTCAGCTACGACTCCACGTTCGGTCGGCTGGACACCGAGGCGGTGGCGACCGGCGACGGCATCACCGTGGGCGACGAGCACTTCGCGGTCACCGCCGAACGCGACCCGGCCGCGCTGGACTGGAGCACCTACGGAGTCGATCTGGTCATCGAATCCACCGGCCGCTTCCGCGCCCGCGACGATGCGGCGCTCCACCTCAAGTCCGGCGTCCGCAAGGTCCTGATCAGCGCTCCCGGCAAGAACGCCGACGCGACGGTCGTGCTCGGCGTCAACGAGGAGGTCTACGACCCGGACCGGCACGACGTCATCTCCAACGCGTCCTGCACCACGAACTGCGTCGCCCCGATGGCGAAGGTGCTCAACGACGCCTTCGGCGTCGACCGCGGTCTGATGACCACGATCCACGCCTACACCAACGACCAATCCCTACTGGACGCTCCGCACAAGGATCTGCGGCGGGCCCGGTCCGCGGCCAGCAGCATGATCCCGACGAGTACCGGCGCGGCGAAGGCCGTCGGCCTGGTGGTGCCCGGACTCGCCGGCAAGCTCGGCGGGGTCGCGGTACGGGTGCCGATCGAGGACGGATCGCTCACCGACCTGACCGTGCAGCTGCGCCGGAACGTCACCGCGGACGAGGTCAACCAGGCGTTCTGGCCCGACGAGGACCCCTGCCCGGAGCCGCCGGGCGGACCGGCCGAGGCGCCGGTCCGCTGGGTGCTCCGTCCCTGCGCGCGGGTGGCGCGGACGAGCCGATCACGCTGGCCTGGCACCAGCAGTGTCCCCCTCCGGCGCGCTCCGCCCGTCCTAGGGTACGGGCACGGCCCAACGCAGACAGGTCCCGATCGGGTTGGCCGGCGCGAGCTGCATCGTCCCGCCGTGCCGCTCGGCCCGCGAGCGCAGGTTCCCCAGGCCGCTGCGCCGGGTCGTCGGGCCTAGCCCGACCCCGTCGTCCCGCACCTGGAGCACCAGCTCGCCGTCGCCGAGGCTCAGCTCCACCTGCACCCGGGACGCCCGGGCGTGCCGGGCGATGTTGCTCAGCGCTTCCCGCAACACCGCCCGCAGATCCTCGGCGACCGAGGCGTCCAGCGCGCGAGTGTCGATCGGACCGGAGAACCGCAGGTCGGGGCTGAAGCCAAGGCTCTTCGCCGCGTCGGCGACCAGGTCGAGTGCCTGGGCCCGGAGGCTCGCCGGTCCGGTCTCGGGCGCCCGCTGCAGAGCGAAGATGCTCGTCCGGATCTGGCTGATCGTGTCGTCCAGCGACGTGACGACGTCGAGCAGCTGGTTCCCGACCGGGTCCGGGCCCACCCGGGCGGCCAGCCCGTGCAGCGTCAGGCCGGCCGCGAACAGCCGCTGGATGACGTGGTCGTGCAGATCCTCGGCGATCCGCTGCCGCTCCTCGAGCATGCCGGCCCGCTCCTGCTCGGCGCGTGCCCCGGCCAGCTCCAGCGCGACCGACGCCTGGTTGGCGAACCCGGCGATCATCTCCAGGTCGTCGGCGACGAACCGGGGCCGGCCCGCGCGCCGGACGACCGCCAGCACACCGTTCGTCCGCGTGGAACCCGTCAGCGGGACGACGAGCAGCGGACCGGCCTCGATCGCCGTCGCGATGAGCGACGGCGGAAGGTCGGGCCGCTCGCCCGGCGAACCCAGCCGGATCGGCTCGGCGGACACGAACACGTGCGCGCAGAGCGAGGTGTCCACCGGCGTCAGCCGTCCGGTCAGCCGGCCCACCGTGCCGGGCTCCCCGTGCGCTACCTCGACCCGCAACACGTCGCGGCTCCCGTCTCCGGGCAGCAGGACCGCGACCAGGTCCGCGTCGGTGATCCGGCGGGCGTGCGCGGCGATCGGCCCGAGCAGGTCGCCGGACCGCGGACCGAGCATCTGCCGCGTCACGGTGGCGGTCGCCGCCAGCCACTCGCTCTGCCGGCGGGTGGACTCGAAGTGCCTCGCGTTGTCTATCGCGACGGCGGCGGTGGCGGCGAGCGCGCGGGCCAGTTCCTCGTCCTCGGCGCTGAACCTTCCGTGGACGCTGTCGGTCAGGTAGAGGTTGCCGAACACCTCGTCGCGGATCCGGATCGGCACCCCGAGGAAGCTCTCCATCGGCGGGTGCCGGTCCGGGAATCCGGACGAGCGCTTGTCGGCGGCGATCTGGTTCAGCCGGATCGGGTGTGGATCGTTGATGAGCGCGCCGAGCAGACCCTTCCCTTCCGGGAGGTGGTCGATCCGGCTGACCGTCTCGTCGTCCATGCCGACGTGGACGAACTCCTCCAGCCCGCCGGACGGGGCCAGCACACCGAGCGCGGCGTACCGGGCGCCGAGCAACTCCCGGGCGGCGTCCGCGACGTGGCGCAGCACCGTCAGCGCCGCGACCGTGATAACACGGGGTCCGGCCGGGTGCCGAAGCGACCGGACCTCGGGGTGACCGAACGCCGAGGTGATCAGCGGGTGTCGGAGGCCGATCCGGCCACCGCCGCGCGGCCGGCCTCCAGCCGGGCGATCGGCACCCGGTACGGCGAGCAGGACACGTAGTCCAGCCCGGCCTCGTGGAAGAACCGCACGGAGTCCGGGTCGCCGCCGTGCTCACCGCAGACCCCGATGTGGAGGTCGGGCCGGGCGGCGCGGCCCTCGTCGACCGCGATCCGGATCATCCGGCCGATCCCCGCCCGGTCGATCGACTCGAACGGCGACATTCCGAAGATCCCCAGCTCCAGGTACCGGGAGAAGAACGCGCCCTCCACGTCGTCCCGGGAGAAGCCCCAGCCCATCTGGGTCAGGTCGTTGGTCCCGAACGAGAAGAAGTCCGCCGCGTGCGCGATCTCTCCGGCGGTCAGGGCGGCCCGCGGCACCTCGATCATCGTGCCGATCCGCACCGGCAGCCCGTCGCCGAGCTCGGCGACCAGCTTCTCCGCCTCGGCCCGCACCGTCTCCAGTTCCTGGACGGCACCGACCAGCGGCACCATGATCTCCGCTTTCGGGTCGCCACCCGCGTCGCGGTGCGCGACCGCCGCCCGGACGATCGCCCGGACCTGCATCGCGAACAACCCGGGGACGACCAGCCCGAGGCGGACCCCGCGCAGGCCGAGCATCGGGTTGGCCTCGTGCATCCGCCGGACCGCGGCCAGCAGCGCGAGATCCGAGCCCGGGTCCTTCCCCAGCGCCTCGGCCACCCCGACCTTGACCGCCAGCTCCTCCAGCGACGGCAGGAACTCGTGCAGCGGCGGGTCGAGCAGCCGGATCGTTACCGGGACGCCGTCCATCGCCCGGAAGATCTCCTCGAAGTCGGCCTGCTGCAGCGGCAGCAGTCCGGCCAGCGCGAGTTCGCGTTCGCGGTCGTCGGACGCGAGGATCAACCGTTCGACCAGCGGCCGCCGGTCGCCGAGGAACATGTGCTCGGTCCGGCAGAGCCCGACGCCCTCGGCGCCGAACCGGCGGGCGCGGGCGGCGTCGGTCCCGGTGTCGGCGTTGGCCCGGACGCCGAGCCGGCGCCGGGTGTCGGCGTGGGTGAGCATCCGGTGCACGGCCGCCACCAGCCGATCCGTGGCCGGGGCGCGCTCGCCCTCGAAATACCGGACCACCGGCGACGGCGCGACCGGCAGCTCACCGAGGTAGACCTTCCCCGACGTGCCGTCGATCGAGAGGACGTCAGCCTCCCGGACGACCCGGCCGCCGACGGTCAGCTCGCGCCGCGCCGCGTCCACCTCGAGCTCCTCGGCGCCGCAGACGCAGGTCTTACCCATGCCGCGGGCGACGACTGCGGCGTGCGACGTCTTGCCGCCCCGGCTGGTCAGCACGCCCTGGGCCGCGATCATGCCCGGCAGGTCGTCCGGGTTGGTCTCCCGGCGGACGAGGATCACCCGGTCGCCGCCGGCCGCCAGCGCGGTCGCGCGGCCGGAGTCGAACGCCACCCGCCCCACCGCGGCGCCGGGCGAGGCCCCGATACCCGACGCGATCGCCCGCACGCCCGGCCGGATCTCGAACGCCGGGAACATCAGCTGGGCCAGCTGGGCGCCGGTGATCCGGGCCAGCGCCTCGTCGAGGTCGATCAGCCCCTCGTCGACCAGCTGGGACGCGATCACGAACGCAGCGGCCGCGGTGCGCTTGCCGACCCGGGTCTGCAGCATCCAGAGCTTGCCGTGCTCGATCGTGAACTCGATGTCGCACAGGTCGCGGTAGTGGTTCTCCAACACCGTCATGTGGTGCAGCAGCTCGGCGTAGGAGGCTGGGTCCAGGCGCGCCAGGTCCTGCAGCGGCACCGTGTTGCGGATCCCGGCGACGACGTCCTCGCCCTGGGCGTTCTGCAGGTAGTCGCCGTAGACGCCGCGCTCACCGGTGGCCGGGTCCCGGGTGAATGCGACGCCGGTGCCGGAGTCCTCCCCCAGGTTGCCGAAGACCATCGCCATCACGTTCACCGCGGTGCCGAGGTGGGCCGGTATCCGCTCTTGGCGCCGGTAGAGCGTCGCCCGTTCGGAGTTCCAGGACTCGAACACCGCCCGGACGGCCAGGTCGAGCTGCTCCCGGGGGTCCTGCGGGAACTCCCGTCCGGTGTGCTCGCGGAAGACCTTCTGGTAGGACGCCACCAGCTCCCGGGGATCGTCGACCGACGGCCGGGCGCGGTCGAAGTCCACTCCGAACACGGTGCGGCCGAACATCTCGATCAGTCGCCGGTAGGAGTCCCAGGCCGAATGTTCGCTCTCGCCGCGCTGGGCGGCCAGGCCGTACACGCTCCGGTCGTTGAGACCGATGTCGAGGATCGTCTCCATCATGCCGGGCATCGAGAACGCCGCGCCCGAGCGCACCGACACCAGCAGCGGGTCGTCCGGGTCGCCGAGCCGGCGGCCCATCTGCCGTTCCAGCCGCCGGAGATGGGCGGTGACCTCGTCGGCCAGCCCGGCCGGCTCGGTGCCGGTGCGCAGGTACTCGCGGCAAGCGTCGGTCGTGATCGTGAATCCCGGCGGGACCGGGAGCCCGAGGCGGGTCATCTCGGCGAGGTTGGCGCCCTTCCCGCCCAGCAGCGCCTTCTGGTCCTTGTTGCCCTGGGTGAAGTCGTAGACGAGCGTGGCCATGACGAGCTCCTTCGGTCAATCGGGGACGACGGCGCGCCCGCGCACGGTGCCGGCCGCCACCGCGGCGTAGGCCTCGGTCGCGCGGCTCAGCGGCCAGGTGCGGACGTGCGGGCGCAGGTCGCCGCGGGCCGCGAGCCGCAGCACGTCGTGCAGTTCCGGGCGGGTGCCCCAGCAGGTCGGCGTCACCGACACGCCGAACGGCAGCCCCAGCGGCGACACCGGCAGGGTGCCGCCGCCCAGGCCGACAAGCGAGATCCGCCCGTCCGGGGGCGATCGACTTCGCGGCGATCTCCAGGGTCGTGTCCGAGCCGACCAAGTCGATCACGGCGGCCGCGCCGGCGCCCCGGGTGTAGTTGCGGACCGCGTCCTCGGCGCACGCGCTGGCGTGCACGGCGTGGTCGGCGCCGCAGGCCTTCGCGAGTTCCAGGGCTTCCGGTGACGTGTCGATGGCGATGACCGCGGCGTCGGTCGTCGCCCGCAGGATCTGGACGGCGAGGTGGCGGGCAGCGGAACCAGGAAGCGCGGCGAGGGCACCAGCAGGTAGTCGGCTATGCCGCCGTCCGTCCCCAGGCCCGCGACCGGATGGTTGGTGGGGCTGCCGGTGCAGTAGTTCTCGGTACCGGCCGCGCACGCACGGCAGGCGCCGCAGCCCCAGGGGCCGTAGACGGCGACCGGTTCGGCGACTTCGGCGAGCACCGGGTCGGACTGCCAGGCGGGGATGCGCAGCGCGCGCATGGTGACCTCCTCGCGCGAACGGCCCGGCCGGATGAGGTCGGCCGGACCGCCAACGGATCGATGGGACGGTGATCGGAGGGACGGGAGCCGGCCGGCGGTTCACGTGAGCCAGGGGTACTTCTTGACCAGGGTGGTGCTGGTCCACCAGGTGCCGAGGCCGAAGTAGCGGCCGGCGCCGAGCAGGGCGAGGGCGGCGACGATCAGGGCGCCGAGGATGTGTTCGTCGGTGATGGGGTTGTTCTCGGGGGGCAGGACGACGCTCCACATGAGGACGTAGAGCAGCGCACCGCTGGCGCCGGCGATGCGCATGCCGATGCCGAGGGTCATTGCGATGCCGATGCCCAGCAGGCCGAGCATGAACGCCGAGTCGGCGAAGGCGGTGCCGGCGAGGTTGTTGTACAGGCCCTTGAACGGGCCGTCGGCGCCGTGGCCGAGGAAGCCGGCGGTCGGGGAGCCGCCGTCGATCCAGCCCTTGCCGGACGGGGTCGCGTAGCCGAGGCCGAAGACCTTGTCGACGAACGCCCACAGGAATGTCCATCCGACGACGATCCGGGCCGCGGCCAGGACGGCCCGGGTGGCGACGCCGGGGGTGCCGGGCAGTGCCGCGGCGGTGGCCTCGTGGTGGGGGTGGGGGAGGTGGAAGCGCGAGGTTCGCGCCGGGCCGTGGGTGGTGGCCATGGGGAGTCACCTCGGTGAGGAGTAGGAGCCGTGCTCTCTGCCCGCTCAGATTCCGCTGTGAAGCGGCCGGTGAAGCAGGGTCCTAGGTCCCGGATCGGCGCACGTCGGGACCTTCGTCCCGGGGCCGCCCGCCCACCGGCACTGCTCCGGCCGGCCCGGAAGGACCGACCGTGAGAGTGGAGGAAAGGGGGGTGGCGTCGTGACCGAGAAGAGCGCCACCGTGCTGTGGTTCACCGAGCTGTCGGTCGCCGACACCGCGAGCGCGGGCGGCAAAGGAGCCAACCTCGGCGAGCTGACCCGGGCCGGCCTGCCGGTGCCGCCGGGCTTCGTCGTCAGCGCCGGCGCCTATCTGCAGACGATGGAGGCCGCCGGTCTGCGCCGGGCCCTCACCGACCGGGTCGTCGCCCCCACACGCCGGTCGGGTCCACCGTGGTGACGTACTGGTCGCCGCGATGACGTCGCCGGACTGGATGCCGATCCTGCGCGAAGCGGCCGCCCTGGTGACCGACGGAGGGGGGATGACCTGCCATGCCGCGGCCGAGAGTCGCGAGCTGCGGATCCCCGGCGTCGTCGGAACCCGCACCGCCACGACGACGCTCGCCGACGGCGAGTCCGTCACCGTCGACGGCACCCGCGGCACGGTGACGCGGGCCCGCTGAACCGGGCAGAACGGGACCTTCGTCCCTCGCAGCCGGACACCCGGTGGGCCGACGGTGGACGGGAGCAGGGAGGAGAACCGCCGTGAAGCTCACCGAGGACACCCCGCGTGGCGCGACCGCTCCGGTCCGTGACCCCCGCGAGGGCATGCAGGCGCTCCTGCGCGACCTCCGCGCCCGCCCGGGCGGTCTGAGCACGGAGGAAGCCACCCGGCGGCAGGCCCAGTTCGGCCCGAACGCGCTCCCGGAGAAGGCCGGGGCCGGGTGGATCGGCGCGCTGACCCGGCAGCTGATCCACCCGCTGGCGCTGCTGCTCTGGGGTGCGTCGGTACTCGCCTGGTTCTCCGGTACGCCGACGCTCGCGATCGCGATCGTCGCGGTGGTCGTGCTCAACGCGGGCCTGGCGTTCTGGCAGGAGCAGCAGGCCGAGCGGTCGGTCGACGCGCTGGCCGCGTTCCTGCCGCCGCACGCCCGCGTCCTGCGCGACGGCCGCCCGGTCGACCTCGAGGCGGTCGAGCTCGTCCCGGGCGACGTCGTCCTGGTCGACGAGGGCGGCACGGTCCCGGCCGACGCCCGCTTGCTCGACGGTGCGGTCGAGGTCGACATGAGCGCGCTGACCGGAGAGTCGGTGCCGGTGATCCGCACCGCCGCCGAATCCGACCCCAGCGCGCAGTTGCTGCACGCACCGGACGCGGTGTTCCGGGGCACGCTGTGCACCGGCGGAGCGGGCCGGGCGGTGGTGTTCGCGACCGGTGCGGCCACCGAGATCGGCCGGATCGCCACGCTGTCGGGGAGCGTGGAGCGTCAGGACAGCCCGCTGGAGCGGCAGGTGCGCCGGGTCGCCTGGCTGATCGCCGCGGTGGCGGTCGGCGTCGGCGTCGCGTTCCTGCCGCTCGGGTTGGTCGCCGGCCTGTCGCTCTCGGCGGCGCTGGTGTTCGCGGTCGGGCTGCTGGTGGCGAACGTCCCCGAAGGCCTACTGCCGACGATCACGCTGGCCCTCGCGGTCGGAGTCCGGTCGCTGGCCCGGGCCGGCGCCGTCGTCAAGCGGCTGTCGGCGGTGGAGACGCTCGGGTCGACCACGGTCATCTGCACCGACAAGACCGGGACGCTGACCGCGAACCGGATGCAGGTCCACCAGGTCTGGACGCCGCACGCCGGCATCCGGGACGCGGAGGCCATCCCGGCCGGGGACGGTCACCTGGCGGTGCTCGCCGAGGTCCTCGGGCGGTGTACCGAAGCGACCGTCGACTCCGGCGACCCGACCGAGGTGGCGCTGCTCCGCTTCGCGCGTGCCCACGTACCCGAACGCGGTGCGCTGCGGATCGCGGTCCACCGGTTCGATCCGCGCCTGCGCCGGATGTCGACCGTCGGCCGTGGCGACGAGGGGCGCGAGGTCTCCTGCAAGGGCGCGCCCGAGTCGGTGCTCCCGCTCTGCCGGCTGACCGACGCTGAGCGGGCCACCGCGGAGTCGGTCGTCGCGCAGCTTGCCGGCCGGGGGCTCCGAGTCCTGGCGGCGGCTCACCGGCCGCTGGGCGCGACCGTGCCGGCCGACCGGGACGCGGTCGAGCGCGACCTGATCCTGTGCGGGCTGGTCGGCCTGCTCGACCCGGCGCGGCCCGCGGTCGCACCAGCGGTCGCCACCTGCCACCGCGCCGGGATCCGCGTCCATGTCGTGACCGGTGACAACCCGCTCACCGGCGCTGCGGTGGCCCGATCGGTCGGTATCGGCGACGACGACTCGGCCGTGGTCACCGGCGACGAGCTGGCGGCGATGAGCGACGAGGAGCTGGCTGACGTACTGCAGATCGACGGCGAGGTGGTGTTCGCCCGCACCACCCCGGAGGAGAAACTGCGGATCGCCGACGCGTTGTCCCGGCGCGGCGAGGTCGTCGCGATGACCGGCGACGGCGTCAACGACGCGCCCGCGCTGCGCCGAGCCGACATCGGCATCGCGATGGGCAGGTCCGGTACCGACGTCGCCCGGGAGGCCGCGACGATGGTGCTCACGGATGACGACTTCGCGACGATCGTGCGGGCGGTGGAAGCCGGCCGGCGGGTCTACGACAACGTCCGCAAGTTCATCCTCTACATCTTCGCGCACGCGGTGCCCGAGGTGATCCCGTTCCTGCTGTTCGCGCTGTCCGGCGGGGCGATTCCGCTGCCGCTGACCGTGCTGCAGATCCTGGCCATCGACCTGGGCACCGAGACGCTGCCGGCCCTCGCGCTCGGCCGGGAACCGGCCGAACCCGGTCTGATGGACCGGCCGCCGCGACGCCGCAAGGAGGGCGTGGTCACCGGGCGCATGCTGTTCCGCGCCTGGGCCGTCCTCGGTCCGGTCTCGGCCGCGCTGGCCCTGCTGGCGTTCTTCGTGGTGCTCCGGCGCGCGGGCTGGACGCCCGGCGCGGACACCGGCGCCGGAGCACCGCTGCACCACGCGTACCTGCAGGCCACGACCGCGACGTTCGCAGCCATCGTCGCGTGCCAGGTCGGCACCGCGTTCGCGTCCCGGACCGAGCGGGTGTCGCTGTTCACCGTCGGCCTGGCGACGAACCGGCTGCTGCTGGCCGGGATCGCGTTCGAGGTGCTGTTCACTGCCGCGCTGGTCTACCTCCCGCCGCTGCAGGCCGTGTTCGGCACCGCCGCGCTGGACGGCTGGACGGTCGCGCTGCTGTGCACGTTCCCGCCGATCGTCTGGGGCGCGGACGAGCTGTACCGATGGGCGGGACGTTCGTCCCGGCCGGTGCCGTCCAGCGGCCCTGCTACCGGTGCGGCCGTGACCGCACGCTGAGGGCAGGAACACGGGAGAGGAGCCGACGGTGCGCATCGGGGGATCGTTCGTCCTGGTCGGAACCGACGGATCGCCGCAGGCCGGCCGCGCGGTGGAGTGGGCCGCGGCCCGGGCCCGTGCCGCCGCGCCGGCGGTCGGGGTGCAGTCCGCGCTGGTCGTCGACGGTCCGGTGTCCGCGCTGCTCGCGGCGGCCGCCGAGGCCGGCCTGCTGGTCGTCGGCAGCCGCCGGCTCGATCCGGTGACCGGGCTGATCGTCGGCTCGGTCGGCGTCGAATGCGTCACCGAGCCGGCCACGCCCGCCACCGCTCTGCTCACCCATGCGGCCGGCACCGACCTGCTGGTGCTCGGCGCAGACGGCTGGGGCGGCCTGGCCGGCATCCTGCACCACTCGGTCGGCCGCCGCGCGTGCTGGCGAGCGCCGTGCCCGGTCGCGATCGTCCGGGCCGCGGCCGAGCCGGACCGGGCACCCACCTCGAGGAGGCAGTCATGACCGCACCCATCCACCGGCCGATGCAGGCGATTCTCGACGTCGCCGCCGCGGCGGCGCTGCGGGCGCCGTCGGTGCTCAACACCCAGCCGTGGCACTGGACCGCACACGAGCGGTCGCTGGATCTGCGGGCCGACCCGCACCGGCAACTGACCGGCCTCGACCCCGAGGGCCGGATGCTGACGATCAGCTGCGGGGCTGCGCTCGACTACGCGCTGATCGCGCTGCGTACCGAGGGCTATCCGGCCCGGGTCGAGCTGCTGCCGGACCCGAATGATCCGGAGCTGCTCGCGTCCGTCTACCCGCTCGAGCGCACGCCCGCCGGTCCGGAGCACTACCGGCGCTACCAGACGACGCTGCGACGCCGCACCGACCGGCGGCCGTTCGGCCCGGAGCCGGTGGCCGAGGACATGCTCGCCGCGCTGACCGAAGCCGCGTTCGTCCACGGTGTCCACGTGCACGTCGTCCAGGACCACCAGGTTCCCGCGCTGGCCGCCGCGGCCGGGTACGCCGCCGCCGCGGAACTCGCCGACTCCGCGGACCGGGCCGACCTCCGGCAGTGGACCCGGCGGGCGACCGGCGCGGCCGACGGCCTGCCCACGAACGTCACCGTCCCGGGGCGCCCCCGTCCGGTCCCGCTGCGCCCGTTCGCCGAGGACCTCGCCGGGAAGCTCGACGCCGGACCGGGCGACGACAGTGGCACCCGGTACCTGATCCTGTGGGGCAACCAGGACGGCCGGCGGGCCTGGCTGCGGGCCGGGCAGGCGCTCTCGAGCCTGCTCCTGACCGCGGCGGAACTCGGGCTGGCCACCTCGCCGATGACCGACCTGGTCGAGGTGCCCGGCACCCGGGTCGCGCTGCGCCGGTTGCTGTCCTGGCAGGGACACCCGTACGCGGTGGTCCGGGTCGGTGCCGCCGCCGCGGACCTCGGCGTGCCGGCCGCGCACCGGCGGGCCCACGACGACGTCGTCACGCTGGACGGTGACCGGTCATGACCAGCGCTGCCGCCCCCCGGTCCGGCGTGCTCGACGCCGAACGCTTCGCCGGCCTGGTGGAGCTCGGCGTCCGGGCACCGTCGGTGCACAACAGCCAGCCGTGGCGGTTCCGGCGCCGCGGCGACGCGGTGGAGATCCTGGCCGACGCGGCCGCCGCCGACGCCTGCCGGCTGGCCGTGCTCCGACCGCGCGCACGCGCCGAGGTCGCCGACCTGCTGCGGGCCGCCGACCGGGAACTCGAGCAGCGTCCCGGCTACGCGGCGGAGCGACGGGCCTGGGTACGAGGTCTGCGCAGTGGGGCCGACGGCATCGCCTGGGACCTGCTGGCCGGTCGACCGCACCCGGACGAGCCGCTGCTCCGGCGTGACTTCGGCGAGGCGCCGAACGCGGTACCGCGCCGCTACGAGAGCGACCCGTGCGTCGCGGTGCTCGTCAGCAACACCGCGGGGCGCTACGACGACCTGCGCGCCGGTCAGGCGCTGCAGCACGTCCTGCTCCGGGCCACCGCGTCCGGCTGACCTCGTCGATGTTCTCGCAGGTGATCGAGGTCCCGGACACCCGTGCCCGGCTCGACGCGCTGTGCGGGGGCGGCGTCGCGCAGATGGTGCTGCGGTTCGGCTACGGCGTGGCGCACGCACCGACCAGCCGCCGCCCGATCTCCGAGGTGGTGGAGGACTGACGGGTCCTCGGCCGGGTGGATCCCGGACTTCCGGCCCTGCTCGGCCGGGTGTCGCTCACGCAGGCTGGAAGGGCAGGAGAACAACGAGCCGAGGGGACCGGCGCGCGATGCTGAACAACGACTCTGACCACGAGAAACTTCTCCGGGGAGCGGCCGAGGCCGCGATGCGTGCCCCGTCGATCTTCAACACCCAGCCGTGGCGCTGGACTGTCCGCGGCGGTGCGCTGGAACTGCGCGCCGACCGGAGCCGGCAGCTGGCCGTCACCGACCCGGACGGACGGATGCTGACGATCAGCTGCGGGATCGCGCTGCACCACGCGCTGGTCACGCTGACCGCGGACGGGCACCGGCCGGTCGTCGACCGGATGCCCGACCCCGGCGACCCCGACCTGCTGGCGCGGATCGCGCTCGGCGGCGAGATCACGCCGGCCGACGTCCGGCTCCGGGACGCGATCGACAAGCGGCACACCGACCGCCGGCCGTTCTCCGACGTGGCGGTCCCGGACGCGGTCGTCGACCGGCTCCGGGGCAGCGCCGAGGAGCGCGGGGTGTACGTGGCCGAGCTGGGTCCGCGGTCGATGGTGCGCTTCCAGGTGACCGCCGCCCGGGCCGGTGAGCTCGACGAGAGCGACCCGGCGTTCCAGGCCGAGCTGGCCGAGTGGACGCACCGCCCGGCCGACGCCGGTGACGGCATCGCGCCCTCCACCGCGGTTCCGGCCACGCCGCGGACCGTGCCGCTGCGGTCGTTCTACCCGGACGGCGGTGAGCGGCTGCTGCCCGGTCCCGGTCACGACGGCGGCGCGCGGTATCTGGTGTTCTGGACGACCGGCGACGATCCGGCCGACTGGCTGGCCGCCGGCGAGGCGACCAGCGCGGCGATGCTGGAGGCCACCGCGTCGGGCCTCGCGGTTTCCCCGATGACCGACGTGGTCGAGGTACCGGCCTCGCGGGCGCTGCTGTACCGCCTGCTCGACCACCTCGGCGAGGCGCAGATGGCGCTCCGCGTCGGCGTCCCGGCGACCCCGGACGACGCCCCGGTCAGCGCGCGGCGCGCCCTCTCGGACGTCGTCGACTTCTAGGAGCGCAGATGAACGACGGCACGACGGTCATCCGGCCGGCCAGGCCCTGGGCCCGCCCGGCCGGGGACGTGGCCGCCGGCCTCGGCGTCGACCCGGCGATCGGGCTCACCGACGACGCGGTGGCCCGGCGGCTCGCGGAAATCGGCCCGAACGTCATCGCGACCGAGCGCGAGCGGTCGATCTGGGCCTCGGCGCTGGCCCAGCTGCGCGAGACGATGATCCTCGTGCTGCTGGGCGCGGCCGTGCTCACCGCGCTGACCGGCGACCTCGCCGACATGGCGGTGATCCTGCTGGTCGTCGCCGTCAACACCACGGTCGGCGTCGTGCAGGAACGGCGGGCCCTCGGCGCGGTGGCGGCGTTGCGTGCGTTGGCCGCTCCGACGGCCCGCGTCCGCCGGAGCGGGACGGTCCGGCCGCTGGAGGCCACCGGCCTGGTGCCCGGTGACGTCCTGGTGCTGTCCGAGGGCGACGTCGTCGGCGCGGACGCACGTCTGTGTGATGCGCACGACCTGACGGTCGACGAAGCTCTGCTGACCGGCGAGTCCCTGCCGTCCCACCGGTCGGTCGAACCGGTCGGGACCGCGGCCGCGCCGGTGGCCGACCGGGCCTCGATGGTGCACGGCGGGACGCTGGTCGTGCACGGCAGCGGCACCGCCGTCGTCACCGCGACCGGCGCGCGCAGCGCCATCGGGGGGATCGCGGACCTGCTGGCCGGGACCGAGATCCCGGTGACCCCGCTGCAGCGACGGCTGGCCCGGCTCGGCCGGGGCCTGTCCGCGGTGGCGGTCGGCGCCTGCGCCGTCGTCGCGGGCCTCGGCCTGCTGCGCGGCGAGAATTGGGAGCTCGTCGCGGTCACCGGCATCAGCCTCGCGGTGGCGGCCATCCCGGAGTCGCTGCCGGCCGTCGTCGCGCTCTCGCTCGCCGCCGCCGCGCGCCGGATGGCCCGTCAGGGCGCGATCGTCCGGACGCTGCCCGCCGTCGAGACGCTCGGCTCGATCACCGTGCTCGCGTCCGACAAGACCGGGACGCTCACCTCCGGCGACATGGCCGCGGTCGCGGTCTGGACGCCCGGCGACGGCGAACTACCGCTCGGCACCGAGCCGCTGCCCGGCACCGAAGCGCCGGCCCTCATGGCGGCGGCCGTGCTCTGCTCGGACGCCGTGCCGGGCGAACCCGGTGGCGACATGACCGAGACCGCGGTGGTCGACGCGGCCGTCCGCGCCGGACTCGACGTGGCCGCGGTGCGGGCCGCCGCGCCCCGTACCGGCGTCGTCCCGTTCGACGCCGGCCGCCGCGACATGAGCACCACCCACCCCGGACCCGTCACGTTCACGAAGGGCGCACCCGAAGCCGTCCTGGGGCCGGCCGACGAGGCGGCCCGCGAGGCCGCCGACCGGTGGGCGGGCGAGGGCCGGCGGATGCTGGCCGTGGCCGAGACCCGGCCGGGCCGGCCGCGCCGCGTGCTGGGGTTGATCGCGCTGGCCGACCCGGTCCGCCCGGAGGCGCCGGACGCCATCCGCGCCGCCCACCGGGCCGGGATCGCGACCGTGATGATCACCGGCGACCACCCGGGCACGGCCGAGGCGATCGCCCGCCGGACCGGGATCCTGGACGCTCCCGACCGGCTCGGCCACGACCCCGGCGTCGGCCCGCTCGTCCACGCTCGCGCCGACCCGGGCACCAAACTGGACCTGATCGCGGCCTGGCGGAAACAGGGGCACGTCGTCGCGATGACCGGGGACGGCGTCAACGACGCCCCGGCGCTGCGCGCGGCCGACGTCGGCGTCGCGATGGGCCGGCGCGGCACCGACGTGGCCCGTGGTGCGGCCGACCTCGTCCTCACCGACGACAGCCTGGCGACCGTCGTCGCCGCGGTCGCCGAGGGACGACGGGTGTTCGACAACGTCCGGCGCTTCGTCCGCTACGGCCTGTCCGGCGGGCTGGCCGAGATCCTGGTGATGCTGCTCGGGCCGTTCCTCGGGCTGCCGCTGCCACTGCTGCCGGCCCAGATCCTGTGGATCAACCTGGTGACCCACGGACTGCCGGGCGTTGCGATCGGGGCCGAGGGAGCGGAGCCCGACGTCCTCCGCCGGCCACCGCACGACCCGGCCGAAGGCGTCCTCACCCGGCGGACGGCCGCGCAGACGGCACTGTACGGAACCGCCCTCGCGGCAGCGTGCCTGGCCGTGGCCGGCTGGGGACACGCGTCCGGCGCGCCCTGGCAGACGATGCTGTTCCTGACGCTCGCGGGCGGCCAGCTCGGTCTCGCACTCGCCACCCGGTCGGACGCCCGCCCGGTCTGGCGTCTCTCGCCCCGGGCCAACCCTTTCCTGTTCGCCGCAGTCGCGAGCAGCGCCCTGCTGATGCTCGCGGGGGTGTACCTGCCCGGTCTCGGCACGCTGCTGGGCACCGAGCCACTCACGGCCGACTGGCTCGGCGTCGTCGTGCTCGGCGCGGTCGTCCCGGCCGTCGTCGCGCAGGCGGACCTGCTGGCCGACCGATGGCGGGACCAAAGGCCCCGGCGCCGGGTCCGTCCGGCCCGTGCCCCGGCGTCCCCGACACGGTGAGCTGGAAGCAGAACCACCGCGCAGAGAGGACCCCGCCGTGACCGAGGCACTGCTGGCCGACGGCACCGTCGTGCTCGTCCGCCCGGTTCGTCCGGCCGACGCCGACGGGCTGCGTCACCTGCACGTGGACGCCTCCGGCACCAGCCGCCGGATGCGGTTCTTCAGCACCGGCGACGTCACGGCCCGCGCCTACGCCGACCACCTGGCCCACCCGGACGACGGGCACCTCGCGCTCGTCGCGGTGCGCGGCGAGGAAATCCTCGGCGTCGCGTCGGCGGAACCCCCGATCCCGCACGGACGTCCGGCCGACGCGCCGCCCGAAGCCGAGGTCGCGCTGATGGTCGCCGATCGCCACCACCACACCGGCGTCGGCACGCTGCTGCTCGAACACCTCGCCGCGGCCGCCCGGCACGCCGGGCTCACCCGCTTCACCGCGGACGTCCTGGCCGAGAACCGGGCCATGATGACCGTGTTCGTCAATGCGGGTTTCACGATGTCGGCGGCGCGGCCGGAGGCGTCGACGGTGACCGTCAGCGTCGACCTGACCGGGACCGCGGTGCTGGCCTACGCGGTCGCGGAACGCGAGCGGCGCGCCGACGCGGCCTCGATCGCGCCGGTCCTCGCGCCTCGTTCGGTGGTTGTCGTCGGGGCCGGGCGGCACTCCGGCGGGGTCGGCCACTCGGTGCTGTCCAACCTGCTCGCGAGCGGTTTCACCGGGGCCGTGGCCGCGGTGAACCGGCACGCGTCGCCGGGCTCGTCGATCGCCGGCGCACCGGCCTTTGCCGCGGTCACCGACGTGCCCGGTCCGATCGACCTCGCGGTGATCGCGGTACCGGCCGCCGCGGTCGCCGCGTCCATCGCGGACTGCGGCCGCGCCGGGGTGCGAGCCGTCGTCGTGCTCTCGTCCGGGTTCGCTGAGGCCGGTGGGCGGGACACCGAGCAGGAACTCGTCGCGATCGCCCACCGGTACGGGATGCGCCTGGTCGGGCCCAACTGCCTCGGTGTGGTCAACGCCGATCCGGCGGTGCGGCTCAACGCCACGTTCGCGGTCCTGCCCGCCCCGGCCGCCGACGTCCCGGACGGGATCGGCCTCGCGTCGCAGTCCGGCGCGCTGGGTATCGCGGTGCTCGACGCCGCGGCCCGCCGCGGTATCGGCGTCTCCGAATTCGTCTCGCTCGGCAACAAGGCCGACGTCAGCGGCAACGACCTGCTGCTCTACTGGGCCGGCGCGGACCGCACCCCCGTCATCGCGCTCTACCTGGAGTCGATCGGCAACCCGCGCCGCTTCCGCCGGATCGCCGCGAAGGTGGCCGCCCAGAAGCCGATCGTCGCGCTGCGTAGCGGCCGCTCGGCCGCGGGGGCCCGGGCCGGGGCGTCGCACACCGCGGCGGCCGCCACCCCGGACGCGACCACGACCGCGCTGTTCCGCGACGCCGGCGTGATCGCGGTCGACACGACCGAGGAACTGCTCGACGTCACCGCGCTGCTGGCCGTCCAGCCGGTCCCGGCCGGGCGCCGGATCGGGGTGATCGGGAACGCTGGTGGTCCCGGCGCGCTCACCGCGGACGCCGCCGCCGCGGCCGGTGCCGAGGTTCCCGAGCTGAGCGCGGCGACGGTCGCGGAGCTCGCCGCGGCCGTTCCGGGCGCGGCGGCCGTCACGAACCCGATCGATCTCGGCGCGGAGGCCTCGCCGGCCGCCTACCGGTCGGCGCTCGCGGTGCTGCTGGGCTCCGGCGAGGTCGACGCCGTCGTCGTGCTGCACGCGGTGACCCGGGCCCAGCCGGTGGACGCCGTGGTCGACGCGGTGCGCCGGGCGGCGACCGAGCGGCCGGGCACCCCGGTGGCCGGTGTCATGCTCGGAGCGGCCCCGCCGGCCGCCGCCCCCGTGCCCTGGTACCCGTTCGGCGAGTCGGCGGCGCGAGCGCTGGCCCGGGCCGGCGACCTGGGGCGCTGGCGGTCCCAGCCGCATCTGCCGGCCGAGGTGCCCGGCTTCGACGAGGCTGCGGTCGCGGTGTTGCTGGCGACCGCCGAGCGGTCGGCCGACGGCTGGCTCGCGCCGGACGCCGCACTCGCGCTGCTCGACCTGGTCGGCATCCCGACCGTGCGCAGCGCGCTGGTCGACGGCGCGGACCGGGCGGTCAGGACGGCGGCCGCGTTCGGCGGTCCGGTCGCGCTGAAGTCGGCCGCCCCCGGGCTCGTGCACAAGACCGAGCGGCACGCGGTCGCCACCGGGCTCCGCACGCCGTCGGCGGTCGCCGAAGCCGCGGCCACGATCCACCGCGCCACCGGTTCGGACGCGTTCCTCGTCCAGGAGATGGCCACCGGCCGGCTGGAGTTGACCGCCGGTCTGGTCGCCCCGTCCGGTGGTGTCCCGGTCGTGCTCGTCGGAGCGGGCGGTGTTCACGAGGCGGTGCTCGCCGACAAGGCGTTACGCACCTGCCCGCTCGACGCCGGGAGCGCCGCCGCCATGCTCGACGAGCTGCGCTGCGCGCCGCTGCTCCGCGGACACCGGGGCAGCCCGCCGCTGGACCGCGCCGCGGTCGCCGGCGTCCTCGACCGGCTGGCCCGCCTGGCCACGATCGCGCCCGCGATCGCCGAGCTCGACCTCAACCCGTTGCTGGTGGACGAACAGGGGCTGGCCGCGGTCGACATCGCGGTTCGCTGCCACCGGCCCGATCCCGCGGGCCGCCCGCCCCGGCACGACGCCGTCGCGGACGACTTCGCCCGAGCGCTGGGCTGAACTCCCAGCACCACCCCACCCAAGGAGGAAGCCGCCATGCGCGCTGCCGTCGTTCCCGCTCTCGGAGCCCCGCTGGAGATCCGGGACCTGCCCTTACCCGAACCGGGACCCGGCCAGATCCGGGTCCGGATCGAAGCGTCCGGACTCTGCCACACCGACATCCATGCCGCCCGTGGAGACTGGCCGGTCACCCCGACCGCGCCGTTCGTCCCCGGTCACGAGGGCGTCGGCCTGGTCGACGCGGTCGGCCCGGGCGTGAGCTCACCGGCGGTCGGCGCCCGGGTCGCGCTGCCCTGGCTCGGTCACGCCTGCGGGCACTGCCGCTACTGCGTCGATGGGCGCGAGACGCTCTGCGCCGAGCAGCAGAACACCGGCTACTCGATCGACGGCGGCTACGCCGAGTACGCGGTCGCCGACGCGGACTTCGCGGTGCCGGTGCCCGAGGGCGTGGACCCGATCGACGCCGCTCCGCTGACCTGCGCCGGCGTCACCACGTACAAGGCGGTCAAGGTCGCCGGCATCCGGCCGACCGAGCTGGTCAGCGTCGTCGGCGTCGGTGGGCTCGGTCACCTGGCCGTGCAGTACGCGTCCATCGTCGGCGGCACGGTCGTCGCGGTCGACGTGCGGGACGACAAGCTGCAGCTGGCCAAGGACCTCGGGGCCACCTACACGGTCAACGCGGCCACCACCGACCCGGTGGAGGCGGTGCAGCAGCTGGGCGGCGCCGACGTGGCGATCGTGCTGGCGGCCAGTTCCGCGGCCGCGAAGGCCGCTCTGGCCTCGCTGCGGCCCGGCGGGCGGCTCGTCCTAGTCGGCCTGCCCAAGGACGGGACGATCGACCTGCCGATCTTCGACACCGTGCTGCACGGCAAGCACGTCCTCGGCTCGATCGTCGGCACCCGCCAGGACCTGACCGAGGTTTTCGCGCTGCACGCGCTGGGACGCACCCGGGTGATCACCCAGAGCCGGGCGCTGGACGAGGTCAACACCGCGTTCGACGAGGTGCTGGCGGGCGACGTGCCGGCCCGCCTGGTGTTCACCCGGTTCTGAAACGGATCGAGCGCGGGACCTTCGGCCCTGTGACGCCGCGCGGAGATCACGGAAGGTGGAGCAATGGCTGATCTCTGCACCGAGATCCCTCGGCGGGTGCTCGCACCGTTGGGCCGGGACGAGTGTCTCGCCCTGCTGAGCAGCGTCCCGGTGGGGCAGGTGGTGTTCACCTACCGGGCGCTGCCGGACGTCCTGCCGGTGAATTTCCGGGTCGACGGGGAGAGCGTGGTGATCCGGGTCGCCGCCGGGTCGCGGCTCGGGCGCGGATCGTGGCGCTACCGCTGGAGTCCTGGACGGACGACCGGCGCGATCACGTCCTGCGGATCAGCGCCGAGCGGGTCACCGGCCGCCGTCTCAGCTGACCCCGGAGCCGCTGCCCCGGTGGACCGGAAGTCCCCTCCGCGTCCGCCGGGGCGGCTTCGTGCGGCGGTGGCCGGCCGGACGACGAAGGAGCAGCGATGTCGTTCCCACGAACGCTGACCCGGGGTCTGCGCGGGCCGGTGAACCGGCTGATGCTGCACCTGGCCGGCCATGCTGCCTTCGCCGACCTGGAACATCGGGGACGCCGGTCGGGAACGCTGCACCACACCCCGGTCCGCGCCTTCCGGGTCGGCGGCGACGTGGTCATCGGTCTGAACTTCGGTCCGCGGTCGGACTGGTTCCGCAATCTCACCGCGGCCGGAGGCGGCCGGCTGCGGCTGGGGGGAGAACACCTGGTGCTCGGCGCCCCCGGGTGGTGCCGGCCGCGGAAGGGACAGCGGGCCTGCCCCGGCCGTTCCGGTTCGCGCTGCGGCACGTCGTCCGGACCGAGCAGTGCGTCGTCCTCCCGATCCTGGACCGCGCGGACTGACGCCGGACGCGGACGCGGGGACCTTCGCCTTTGCCCGGCCGGCGGTTCACGGAGTGTGCTGGAGGCCGGGAAGACCAGCGACACGATGAGGTGAGGGCAATGCTCCTCGAACGCAGTGACGAGGCCCGGCCCGGCGGCCGCGGGCGGGTGGCGCTCTCCGCCGCGGGGGCCGTCGTGGGTGGCGCGGTGCTGTGGCCGGTCGTCGCGGCGGTGGCCGGTGTGGCCGCGTGGCGGTCCGGCTACCTGCGGCGGCGCGACGATCAGCACTCCGGCAGGGCCTGATCGAACCGCGGCTCCGGCCCTAGTGTCCTGAGTCGTTAGTTCACCAGCGGTTGTTAGGGTTGGTGGATGCCTGGGCCTTCGGCGTTACCGGTGGTGTAGACCGAGGACGAGCGCGAGCGGCTGACGGCGTGGGTGCGTCGTCCCTCGAGTGCGCAGGCGCTGGCGCTGCGGGCGCGGATCGTGCTGGCGTGCGCGGATGATCCCGACGCGTCGAACACGGTGCTGGCCGGGCGGTTGTCGGTGGACCGCGGAACGGTCACCAAGTGGCGGAACCGGTTCGTGGCCGACCGGCTGGAAGGGCTGCTGGACGAGCCTCGCCCGGGCCGGCCCCGCACGATCACTGACGCGCAGGTCGAGGACGTGATCACCCGGACGCTGGAGAACGCGCCGACGGCTGACACGCACTGGTCGACCCGGTCGCTGGCCGGCGAGGTCGGTCTCAACCAGACCGCGGTGTCGCGGATCTGGCGGGCCTTCGGCCTGCAACCACACCGCCAGGACACCTGGAAACTGTCGAAGGATCCGCAGTTCATCGACAAGGTCCGTAACGTCGTCGGCCCGTATCTGGACCCACCCGAACGGGCGGTCGTGTTGTGTGTGGACGAGAAGACCCAGATCCAGGCCCTCGACCGGACCGCGCCGGTCCTGCCGATGATGCCCGGGACCCCGGCGCGGGCCAGCCACGACTACGTCCGCGCGCCGGAACCTCCAGCCTCTATGCCGCCCTCGACCTGACCACCGGGAAGGTTCTCACCGCGCTGCACTCTCGCCACCGCGCGAACTTAGCCCACTGTCCACTATGACCGGACATAGGCGACGGTGATGCATCGGGCCGAGCGCGGGCAACGGCCCGAGGGTGTCCAGCACCCGGAGCACGGCCGAATGCGATCCCGAACGACGGCCCGAGCTGCCGCGTCGTCGGACTCGTCCGCCAGTAGGTGACGACCCAGCGGCACCCGAGCAGCGCGATACTCCGCGGTCGGGAACGGCTGGCGGCAGCGCCGGGCGGGGGTCAGCGGCGCGACGTTCCCCGCGGCACGGGTCGTCTCGTATCCGACGGGACGCGGTAGCCGAGCCGGTGTCGAACACGGCGGGTGGCCCCGCCCTTCGGTCAGTGGGGTCCCGGCGGTCACCGAAGGTAATTTCTTGTCCGGTCTGCGAGTGCTGTCGCGATCGCATCGACAATTGGCAATATTTACGTAATACTCGTTATCGATTTGCCTCGCATGTGGACTTTCGCAGTGGTTCGAACCGTTCTGCACGAGAGGACGTTCTCCGTGGCAATCAATGCAGGTTTCGTGGATCGCGCACTGTCACGCGGCCGCTGGCGCGTCATGATCCTTTTCACCGCGGCCCTCACTGCCCTCGTCGGCAGCGCGGTCGTCCAGCAGCAGCCCGCACACGCCGCAGCGTGGAACCTCGTGTGGGCCGACGAGTTCAACGCGTCCGGCTCGCCCAGCAGCGCCAACTGGAACTACAACGTCGGCAATGGACTCAACCCCGGCCTCAATGCCTTCGACGGCTGGGGCAATGGCGAGTGGGACTGGTACCGGCCCGAGAATTGCACGCAGTCCGGTGGCAACCTCGTGATGCGCGCCAACTGGCTCACGACGCCGATCACGGTCAACGGCCGCAACTTCTACCAGACGTCGTGCCGCATGACGACGGACACGAAGAGGTCCTTCCAGTACGGCCGCATCGAGGCGCGGATGGCGCTCCCGGCCGCCGCGGGCTCGTGGCCGGCCTTCTGGATGCTCGGTGACGCGTGCGACGAGACGTCCACGGGCGCGTACAACCCGGCGCAGACCTACTACGACCGCATTCCCAGCAACTGGGCCAGCTGCGGCGAGGTCGACATCATGGAACACGCGAACGCGAACACGACCGTGACGAACAACATCTTCTGGGATCTGCGCACCGGAGTGTTCCCGTGGACGGCGGGTCAGAACGCCAACTACGTCGCCAACCCCGCCGTCAACAATGCTACGGCCTTCCACGTCTATGCGATCGAGTGGACGGCCGCGCAGATCCGCTGGTACGTCGACGGTGCGCAAACGCACGTGATCGACACGACGCCGGCAACCTTGGAGGAGTTCCGTAAGCCGTTCCACATCATTTTCAACCTGGCGCTGGGCGGCACGTATCCCGGGCAGAACCCCGTGCAGAGCCAGTTCCCGTTTACCGCGTCGATCGACTACGTGCGCTACTACCAGGCTGGATGAGTAGGGCCCGGCGTCGCGTTCAGGCGCCGGGCCCACAGGTCCCAGTCAACTCAACGTGATTGCGCCGGTAAATCGTGAGCCGCAGTGTGCTGATGGTTCGGCTCGGTTCGGACACGTCAACCCCCACGGCAGTTCTTCCGCGGGTGGGGGTACTCGCCTTTCTGGGCGAGGTCACTTGCGGCTCCTCCCTTCAGCCGATCGTCTTCGAGACTGGCACGGGTGCGTCGCGAAACCTCTAAGACGGCCCGCCCCACGCCGCATCGAGTCGTCAGGTGGGCTGCTCGCAGGGTCGGCAGGGTGGATCGGGCCGTCCAGCGCGGGCAGCCATAAGGCGACCGCGTGAACGTCGAGCACGGGTATGAGGGCGTCGAGTCGGCGGCCGGCGAAGGCACGTTCGTATTCGCCGCCGACGATCGCGTCGAACGGCCGGTCTGGCGCGGTTGCCGCGTCGAGCAGTGCGGCGGCTCGCGGGCGGCGGCACCATGGGCGGCGACGGGTGTGTCCTCCGTCGATGTACTCCGCGACGGTGCGGCCGTGTCCGCCGATCAGCTCGTTGGCGGCTTCTCGTTGCCAGCCTCGGGAGGATGCGCGTCCTGGAATTCGGTGGTGGACATCCGGGCGTAGAACGCGAACCGCAGAGTGGGGGCGTCGACGGTCTCGAGCGGGTCAGTGGTGCCCTTCCGGTCAGCGACCCATGCGGCCAACGGGCTGGACGAGGCGGTCATCCCCTATCTGCGCGAGCGCACCGGTCAGGGCTGTCTGCATGCCACCCGGCTCCACCGCGAGGTCACCGCGAAGGGCTTCACCGGCGGCTACGGTTGGTTGCGGCAAGACTCTGCTGGATCTCGACAAGCTGTGTCCGGACGTGCCGGACGGTGATTGGGCCGGCCTTCTGCGGATGATCGAGACCTGCTCTGTAGCGACCGCTCTGAAGAAGCACAAAGGGACTCCGGCAGTTCTTCCGCTACCTGGTCGAGCAGTGCGAGCTCGACGTCTCACCGATGGAACATGGACACCGAACCGGTCCTGCTGCACGGCAACGGGGCGGTCCTCAGTCCATGACGAGGACGCTGGCCCGGGGTGCCAGGAAGTGGTCCATCACGAGTTCCGCCGCGCCGAGTGCCGCGACCTGCTCGCTCACCATGGAACCCACAACCGAGAACGGCTCCCGCGGCATGATGAGCTCGTTCCGGACCGCAGGCTCGAGAACGGGGAGGAAAGCCGTGCTGAGGCGGTCCCAGATCGGGCCGCCGATGACGACGCGCGAGACGTCGAGGAAGTTGACGAGCACCCCGATCCCGACGGCGACGCGGTGGGCTGCCCGCCGCAGGAGGTCGGAGGCATTGGGGTCACCGGAGGCCGCCAGCTCCGAGAGCCGGGTGCAGGCATCGTCGATGGCCGAGTAGTCGGTCAGGTCCGGCAGCCGCATGAGTCCGGCCTGCGCGGCCTGGATGACCAGCGCCTCGGGGACGCAGGCAGCGGCCAGTCCGCCCCGTCGCCCGCCCCAACCGAGGTCTTCCGCGGAGGGGTCGACGAGGATGTCGCCGACCTCGCCGATGTTGTTGCTCACGCCGCGCAGCACCTGGCCGGCCGTGACCACGGAGGCTCCGACACCGGACCCGAGGTAGAGAAACAGGAAGTCCGAGCCGGCCGAGGTGCGCAGCTCGGCCGTGGCCGACGCCGTGACGTCCTTGTCCAGTAGGACCGGCATGCCCGTGAAGTCGTGGAGGTCCGCCCGCAGTTTCACGTCGTGCCACCGGGGGAGCTGCGGCGGGTCGAGCATGACACCGCTGACGATGTCGAGGGGCCCCGGCACCGCGATGCCTAAACCCAGCACGCGGTGCCGGTCCGCCCCGGCGGCGCTGATGAGCCGACCCGTGCTCAGGGCGATGAGCGAGATCACCTCGCGAGGGTTGACATCGTGGGGCACGCGCAGCTGCAACCGCTCGCGGACCTCGCCGGCGAGGTCGAGCAGCAGCAGCGTGAGGCGCGCCGGGTCAAGGTGCACGCCCACGGCGAACGCTCCGTCGGCCTTGACTCTCAAGGGAATGCTCGGTCGCCCCCGCGCCGCGTCGAGAGGCGGGCTCTCCTGCACCATCCCGTCCTCGATGAGGCGGCGAGTGATGTTCGAGATGGTCTGCGAGGACAGCCCGGAGGTGCGTTGCACGTCGGTTCGGCTTCGTCCCGGGTCGCGGCGAATGAGGTCCAGGACGACTGCTTGGTTGTAGTCCGCCAGGCGGAGCAGGTTACTCCCTCGCAGCACCTCGGCCCTCCCTCGTGCGTCCGTCGATTCCAGGGCGTACATCCGTGTTGACTCATAGTTCCATCGTTTGGGCCAAAAGGCGACCGGCCCCGGAGCGAGCAATCCGCAAGCGGTGACCAGGAAGTTCTTGACCGTCCTGTTAACAACGGATTACTGTCCCAACTGATTTTTCCCATCGGTTGGAAAAATACGGCCCACGAACCGTGAGCAGGAGAAGATCGCAATGAAGCGGACACGTGTGTTAGCCATCGTCGCCGCCGGGACCGCCATGGCGAGCGTGCTGGCAGCCTGCTCCGGCGGGAGCACGGACGGCGGCCAGGATGGCAGTGACGGACCGGTGACGGTCTCCATCATGGAGTTCCAGCAGACGCGCATCGACGGGGTGAAAAAGCTCATCCCCGGCTTCGAGGCCGCGATGAAGGCGCAGGGCAAGGACATCAAGGTCAAGCTCGTCGCCGACGTCCTCACCGACGACCAGTTCAAGACGAAGGTCACCCAGCAGCTCATCGCCAAGCAGGCCCCCGACCTCATCGACATCGGTGACAGCCTCGTCCCCGGGTGGGCCGGCGCCGGCTATCTCGCCCCGATCGACGACTACCTCAAGAACTGGGACGGATGGAAGCACTACTACCCGCAGATCAAGAAGGCCATGGTCCGCCAGGACGGCAAGATCTACGCCCTGGTGCACGACACCGGCGTGCAGAACCTCTTCTACCGCAAGGACCAGCTCACCCAGTTCGGCATCAACACCACCCAGCCGACCACCTGGGACGATCTCATCTCGCGCCTCGAGCAGATCAAGCAGAAGACCGGCGGTACGCCCATCGTCATCCCGGCCGGGACGGCGTGGGGCGGTAGCACCTGGACCGAGGGCTTCCAGCCCATCCTCGGCGGCACCGACAAGAACTACTACAGCCTCCAGACCGGCAAGTGGGACCTTCGGAGCCCCGGCTTCGCCGCGGTGTTCAACCTGTACTACGACTTGTACTCCAAGGGCCTGCTCCCCGTGCAGGATCTCGAGAACCCCAACCCCTGGGAGCCGACGAAGTACGTCAAGTTCCCCGCAGGCACGATCCAGGTCTCGGCACAGGGCACCTCGGGGTGGAAGTTCGACTGGGGCCCGGAGGGCAAGGCGCCCATCAAGGACCTCAACGAGAAGGTCGACACCTGGCAGTACCCCGGCCTGCGCAGCGGTGACTCGCCCTTCGGGTGGAGCGGCCTCGGGTTCGGCTACGGCATGCCGGCCGCGTCCCCGCACAAGGCCGCCGCAATGCTCCTCGCCGAGTATCTGTCCACCGGCGAACCCCTCGCGGACCAGCTGGTGACCTCCGGTGCCGCGTCGCCGCGCGACGACCTCAACAGCGTCAAGCCGTACGCCGACGAGCCGAAGCTCCTGCAGGCGGGCAAAGACCTCTCGAGCAGCGTGTACGTGCCGACCGGTGACGGCGCCGACCAGGTGGCCCAGGCCGTTGCCGCAGCGACCGAGCTCATCATCAACGGCAAGGCCGACGGAGCGCAGGCCTACGAAGCATTCGTCAAGAATGCGAAGGACATCCTCGGGCCTGACCTCGTCAAGGAGTGAGCGCCCGCCCATGACTACTACTGCCGTAACCGCTTCGCCGGCGGCCGGCCCCACCGGGCAGGCGCCGGCGAAGCGGCGCTCCCGTCGAACCTGGCCCTTGGTGCTTCTGCTGCTCGGACCGGCGGCCCTGCTCATCGTCGTCTTCATCCTGGCGCCGGCCGTGTACGGCGTGTACCTCAGCCTCACCAACACCCAGCTGACGGGGTTCGCCGCGCGCGACCCGCACTTCGTCGGTCTCGACAACTTCACCTACCTGCTGTCGAACGCCGACTTCCTGGCATCGCTCGGCCGGACGGGCGAGTTCGTCCTCTATTCGGCGATCATCGGCCAGACCGTGCTCGGGATGACGGCCGCCGTCCTGCTGACCCGGCCCTGGGTGCGGGGGAAGGGACTCATCGGCGCTGCGATTCTGCTGCCGATGGTAGTTCCCGAGGTGGTCGCGTCCCTGGCCTGGGCGAGCGTGCTGTCGAACAACTCCGCCGGCACCCTCAACCGGCTGACCGGGCTGTTCGGTGCCGACCCCACCGACTGGCTGCAGGTCGTGCCCCTGGCGTCCGTCGTCGTCGTCAACATCTGGCGCGGCATCGCCTTCGCCATGATCATGTTCCAGGCCGCGCTGGAGGACGTCCCCGGCGAGCTCATCGAGGCGGCGCGCATGGACGGCGCCACGGCCGTGCAGGTCTTCCGGTTCATCACGCTGCCGCTCATCCGCGGACCGGTCTTCCTCTACCTACTCCTCACCACGATCAGCACCATCGGCGCCTTCGGGCTGGTCTACTTCCTCACCCAGGGCGGTCCGGGTGGTCGTACGACGATCACCGCGATCTACATCTACCAGCGCGCCCTGCAGTTCACGCAGATCGGCATCGGCAGCGCCGCCTCCATGATCCTGCTCGCGCTGGTGCTCGTCCTCGGCCTGACCTACGTCCGCCTCGCGAAGGTCGAGGTGTGAGATGACCGCCGTCACGAGCCGTCAGGAGCCGTCACGCACGGCGGACCTCGCCGCGCCGAGGTCGAAACGGCCTCTCGCGGGCATCGATATCGCCAAGCGTGCGCTGGGCACGATGCTGATCGTCCTGCTCGTCGTCTTCTGCGTCGCACCCTTCGCCTGGCTCGTGCTCAGCGCCATCGACGCACACGCCGGCCCCAACGTCCAGGCCCCTTCCCTCTCCCTCGACAACTTCGTCCACTTCTTCACCAAGTCGGGCACTCCTCGGTTGCTCGTCAACAGCCTCGTCATCGGCGTCGGCGCGACGGCGGTCAACCTCGTCCTCGGGCTGGCCGGGGGCTACGCCCTGGCCCGGTTCGACTTCCGTGGACGACGGCTGTTCATGTTCGGCATCTTGTTGGTGCGGGTCGTACCGTCGCCCGCCACCATCGTGCCGCTGTACCTCATCATGGTGAAGCTCCAGCTCACCGACACCCTGTCCGGCCTGATCCTCGTCGAGGCGGCACTGCAGCTGCCCGTCACCCTCTGGCTGCTCAAGGGGACGGTCTCGGCCGTACCGATCGAGCTCGAGGAAGCGGCCTGGCTCGACGGCAGCACCCGCATCCAGGCGATTCGCCGTGTCGTCCTCCCGCTCGTCGGACCCGGCCTGGGCGCCGCGGCCATGCTGACGTTCATGGGTGTCTGGGGCGACTTCCTCACCCCGTTGGTGATGCTCCAGAGGCAGGACCTCTACCCCCTGTCCATCGGGCTCTTCCGCGCCTTCAGCGAGCACAACCAGGTCGACTGGGGCCTGCTCGCCGCCAGCTCGATCGTCTACGTAGCGCCGCCCGCGATCCTCTACCTCTTCGTCCGTAAGCACTTGTTGCGCTCCAGCCTCGGCGGAGCGTTGAAGGGATGACCAGTTCGTGACCGTCGACCAGAACCCCCACGGACGCGTACGTCTGGACAGCGCCGCTCTGGCCATGCAGCGGGTTCGCCGTTTCACCCGGTTCCGCCTCGCACCGGCGGTCTATTCCGAGGCCCGGCCGGTCGAGGTGAGCGCCTGGGTCGTCGGCGGTGAGCCCGTCCCCTTCGACGAGGCCAGCGGCCAGCGCTTCGAGCCCGTGCGGATGGGGATGCCGTGGGGCCGGCCGTGGGACACCGTGTGGTTCGACGTGCGGGGCGTTGCGCCCAGCGCCTGGGCGCCGGAGGAGACCGAGCTCGTCGTCGATCTGGGCTTCACGGCCGATCAACCCGGGTTCCAGGCCGAGGCCACGGCCTACCGACCGGACGGCTCGATCGTGAAGGCGATCGAGCCGCTCAATGCCTGGGTACCGCTGCCGCAGAGCGGCCCCTTCCGCCTCCTGATCGAGGCGGCGGCCAACCCGGTGGTCCAGGTCCCCTACGAGTACGAGCCGACCCTGCTCGGTGACCCGCGAACCTCCGGCGACGAGCCGCGCTACACCCTGCGCCGCCTCGAGGTCGCGCGACGCGACCTCGTCGTGTGGGAGCTCCTGCAGGACGTGTACGCACTCGACGGGCTCGTGGGCGTGCTGCCGCCCGAGGGCATCCGCCGGGCGGCCATCGTCAGCGCCCTCGAGCGGATGGTCGACGTCATGGACCCCGACGACGTGCCGGGGACGGCGGCGCTGGGGCGCGAGGTCCTCGCGCCGGTCCTCTCGACGAAGGCACCGGCGAGCGCCCTTCGCGTCTCCGCCGTGGGACACGCCCACATCGACTGTGCCTGGCTGTGGCCCACCCGCGAGACCGAGCGCAAGGTGGCGCGTACGTTCGCCAACGTGCTCGATCTCATCGAGCGCGACCCCGAGTTCGTCTTTGCCGCCTCCTCGGCTCAGCAGTACGCCTGGCTGAAGGACGGCCAGCCCGGGCTCTACGCGAGGGTTCGAGACGCCGTCGCCGCGGGCCGCATCCGCCCGGTGGGGGGAATGTGGGTCGAGTCCGACACCAACATGCCGGGGGGCGAGGCGCTGGCCCGCCAGTTCGTACTCGGCAAGCGGTTCTTCCTCGAGGAGTTCGGGGTCGTGTCGGACGAGGTGTGGCTGCCGGACTCCTTCGGCTACAGCGCGTCGCTGCCCCAGATCGCCACCGCGGCCGGCGCACGGTACTTCGTCACCCAGAAGCCGTCGTGGAACGAGACGAACGCCATTCCGTACTCCACCTTCCTCTGGGAGGGCATCGACGGGTCGCGCATCTTCACCCACCTGCCTCCGGCCGAGACCTACAACTCCGACCTCGACGGCCCCGACCTGGCCCGCGCCGAGCGGAACTTCAGCGAGAAGGGCGTGGCCCACGAGGTGCTCGGCCTGTTCGGCTGGGGCGACGGCGGAGGTGGCCCGACGCGGGAGATGCTGGCGATGGCGGCACGCAAGGCCGACCTCGACGGCTCACCCCGCATCCGCCTGACCGACCCCACGTCCTTCTTCCGGGCCGCCGAGGCGGAGCTGCCGGATCCGCCCGTCTGGGTCGGCGAGATGTACCTCGAGCTACATCGAGGCGCGCTCGTCTCGCAGCAAAAGACCAAGCGCGGCAACCGCCACAGCGAGGCACTGCTCCGCCAGGCCGAGCTGTGGGCCGCCACGGCGGCCATCCTGAAGGGCGCCACCTATCCCACGGCACAGCTGGAGGACGCCTGGCGCACCGTCCTGCTCCAGCAGTTCCACGACATCCTGCCCGGCACCGCGATCGCCTGGGTACACCAGGACGCCGAAGCCGGGTACGCGCGGGTCGAGTCGTTGCTCGAGGGACTCATTGAGACCGCGCTGGCCGCCCTGACCGGTGACGGCGACGTGCCGCTGGCCGCGAACGCCGGCCCCCTGGCGCAGCACGGCGTTCCGGCCATGGGGATCGGTCCGGCGTCCGCGCCCGTACCGGCAACGCCACGAGTCGAGGACGGGGTCTGGGTCGTCGAGGACGACCGGCTGCGAGTGGTCGTCGACGACAGGGGCGTCCTGGTCTCGGTCCGCGACCGCGTGGCGGACCGTGAGCTCCTCCCGGAGGGGACCGCGGGCGGAGTGCTGCAGCTACTGCGCGACACCCCCCGCGAGTGGGACGCCTGGGACATCAACGAGGAGGACCAGCGGTCCGGTCAGGAACTCCTCGAGCCGACCCGGGTGCACGGTGACAACGACGCGGTCGTCGTCCGGCACAACATCGGCAAGTCCACGGTCGACGTGCGCATCAGCGTTGTCGACGGCCACCTCGACCTGGCCTTCGACATCGACTGGCAGGAGTCGCAGAAGCTGCTCAAGCTGGCCTTCCCCCTCGACGTGCGCGCGGACCGTGCCGCGTCGGAGATTCAGTTCGGACACCTGCACCGGCCGATCCACCGCAACACGTCGTGGGACGCCGCGCGCTTCGAGACCGTTGCCCATCGCTGGATCCACGTCGGCGAACCGAGCTGGGGCGTGGCGATCGCGAACGACGTGGTGTACGGCCACGACCTGCGGACCGTCGCGGCACCGTCGGGGCGCCCGATGGTGATGGCGCGGCTCTCGCTCTTGCGGGCGCCCCGTTACCCCGACCCCTCGGCCGACCAGGGAAGGCACAGCTTCACCGTCAGCCTGCGTCCCGGTGGCATTCCCGAGGCCGTCGCGGACGGCTACCGGCAGCAGCTTCCCCCGCGAGCCCTGCACGGCGCGCCCGTGGCTCCGCTCGTCGTCGTCTCGAACCCCGCCGCCGTCGTCGAGGCGGTCAAACTGGCCGAGGACGGAAGCGGCGACCTCGTCCTGCGGCTGTACGAGGCCCACGGCGACCGTTGCGAGGCTACCGTGACCACTTCGGTGAACTGGGACGCCGTCGAGGCCACCGACCTGCTCGAGTGTCCCACCGGTGCCGGTGCGGTCCAGCGGGTCGAGCCCTGCCGGGTCGAGGTGAGCCTGCGACCGTTCGAGCTGCTGACCCTGCGCTTTCGCGCGCCTCGCGCCGCGGCATGAGAGGACCGGCTTTGACCCAGGAAACAGCTCCTTACCTGTACGACGTGGGCCCCGGGGGTGGCCGACGACGGCAGGCACGGTCCTGGCTGCACACGGACGCGCCCCACATGTCCCTCCACGGAGACTGGCGGTTCCGCCTCCTGGCCGGCGTACCGGGCACACTCGGCGCACCCGGAGTACTGCCGGAGGGTGAGGCGCCGGACGCGTTCGCCGAACCCGGCTACGACGACTCCGGCTGGGACAGCCTGCCGGTCCCGAGCCACTGGGTGCTGCACGGGGAGGGGCGCTACGGCTCGCCGCAGTACACCAACGTGCAGCTGCCCATCCCACAGGACCCGCCGTTCGCTCCGGACGAGAACCCCACCGGCGACCACCGACGTACCGTCGTCGTCCCGGCCGCGTGGAAGGACCGTGACGTCTACGAGGCCGTCGTCCTGCGCTTCGACGGTGTCGAGTCGCGCTACCGGGTGTGGGTCAACGGGACCGAGGTGGGGGTCGGCACCGGCTCGCGGCTCGCCCAGGAGTTCGATGTCACCGACGTCGTGACGGCCGGCGTCAACACCGTGGCGGTGCGGGTGCACCAGTGGTCGGCCTCGACGTACGTCGAGGACCAGGACCAGTGGTGGCTCCCCGGCATCTTCCGTGACGTCACCCTCCAGGCCCGGCCCGGCGGTGGCATCGAGGACGTCTGGCTCCGGGCGGGCTACGACTACACCAGCGGGCACGGACTCGTCACCGCCGAGCTGACGGCCGCGGACACCGCCTACCCGGTACGACTGCGGGTCCCCGAGCTCGGGGTGGACGTCGAGTGGGCGACCCCGGAGGACACCGCGCCCGTGGACGTCGGCGTCGTGCGGCCCTGGACCGCGGAGCGGCCCCGGTTGTACGACGCGACGGTCGTCTCCGCGGGCGGTGCGGAGACGGTCTCGATCAGGCTGGGGTTCCGGACCGTGGAGATCGCCGGCGACCGCTTCCTCGTCAACGGGCGCCGGGTCGTGCTGCACGGGATGAACCGGCACGACACCCATCCCGACCTGGGCCGCGTCTTCGACGAGGACTTCGTGCGCCGCGACCTCGAGCTGATGAAGCGCCACAACGTCAACGCGATCCGCACCGCGCACTACCCGCCCCACCCGCGGGTGCTCGACCTCGCCGACGAGCTCGGCTTCTGGGTCATGCTCGAGTGCGACGTCGAGACGCACTCCTTCCACCACGGGGGCAGCGGCCTGGCGCCGGGCATCGACGAGTGGATGGGCAACCCGAGCGAGGACCCACGGTGGCGGGACGCCTTCCTTGACCGCATCGAGAGGACCGTCGAGCGGGACAAGAACCACCCGAGCGTCGTCATGTGGTCGCTCGGCAACGAGTCGGGCACCGGGGCCAACCTCGCCGCCATGGCCACGTGGGTCCACGCGCGCGACCCGGAGCGTCCCGTCCACTACGAGGGCGACCGCGCCGGCGAGTACACCGACGTCTACTCGCGCATGTACGCCTCGATCGCCGAGGTCGCGAGCATCGGCAGCGACTCGACGGGCGCGCTCGAGAAGGCTTCCGTGGCCGAGTCGGCCCGACAGCGCACGAAGCCGTTCCTCCTCTGCGAGTACGTCCACGCCATGGGCAACGGCCCCGGGGGCATCGACCTCTACGAGGACCTCGTGCGCCGCTACCCCCGGCTACACGGAGGTTTCGTCTGGGAGTGGCGCGACCACGGCATACGTACCCGCACTGCGGACGGGGCGGAGTACTTCGGCTACGGCGGTGACTTCGGGGAGACCGGCGTCCACGACGGCCACTTCTGCATGGATGGCATGGTGCTGTCCGACGGGACACCCACACCGGGCCTCGTCGAGTTCGCCGCGGTGGTGGCCCCGATCCACTTCGACGTCCGTACGGACGGGCGCAGCGTCGTCGTGACCGTCACCAACGCCCGGCACTCCGCGCCGACGGACGACCTCGTCTTCCCCTGGCGCCTCGAGCACGACGGCCAGGTCGTCCACGAGGGGGTGCTCGAGGTCGTGGGGGACGACGGTGGACCTGTACCGGCGGGCGGCACCGCCGTGGCCGAGCTGACCCTGCCCGGCGAGGGAGTGCGGGCCGGAACGGGTGAGGAGTGGTTCACCGTGTGCGCGGCACTGCGTGACGAGACGGCCTGGGCCTCGGCCGGCCACGTCCTGGCCTCTGCCCAGGCCTCGACCGCTCCCACCGGCCCCGCTGCCACCACCTCCACGAGGAGGCCGCCGACGAACGGGACCGCGCTCCCGACCACAGGCGACTACTCGATCGGCCCGGCGGACTTCGCGGACGGCCACCTCGTGGCCCTGGCCGGCCTGCCGGTCCGTGGTCCGCTGCTCGCTCTCTGGCGCGCCCCGACCGACAACGACGCCGGCTCGCACATGGGCAGCTACGACGTGACCGACCCGATGGCGAACCTGGGTCTGGGCACGCCGGGGCCGTCGTACGCCTCCCAGTGGCGCGACGCTGGACTCGACCGGCTGAACGGACGCCTGGTGAGCCTGCACCGGACCGCCGACAGCCTCCGGCGCAGCAGCCGCTGGGCCGCCGCCGACTCGCGCCTGTCGGTCACCGTGGAGGAGCTCTGGCAGGTCGACGGTGATGGCGCCCGGCTCGGTCTGCGGCTGATCCCCTCCTCCCGCTGGAACCTCGTGTGGCCCCGGCTGGGTGTCCGCCTCGACCTGCCCGTCGACGTGGACCGGACGGCGTGGTTCGGCACGGGTCCCGGGGAGTCGTATCCCGACTCCCGTCGTGGCGTGCTCGTCGGCCGCTACCAGGCCGACATCGCCGAGTTGACGTTCCCCTACGCGTGGCCCCAGGAGAGCGGTCACCGCAGCGACCTGCGCAGCCTGGACCTCGGTACGGCCGGCGGGGGCTGGCTGCGGCTCGAGGCCGCCGCGGACCATCAGGGCCGGCGACCGGGGTTCACCCTAGCGCGGCACGTAGCGGAGGAGGTGGGGAAGGCGACGCACCAGCACGAGCTGCCCGCGCCGAAGCACAGCCACCTCTACCTGGACGCGGCTCAGAGCGGCCTGGGATCACGGGCCTGTGGACCGGACGCGTGGCCGGACGCGCTCCTGCGTCCCGAGACGCGCACCCTCGACCTGCTGCTGACGGCGCTGTCGTGACCGACCTGCCACTGCCCGCGCCGGACGTGCTCGTGCACCTCACCGCGTCCGGGGTGAGCGTGATCCTCGACTCGACGCAGGGCCGGCTGCCGGCCGTGGTGCACTGGGGTGCCGCACTGGGTGCCCAGTCGAAGGAGGACCTGCGCGCACTCAGCACCGCCGACGTGGAGCCCCGCGAGGGAAACGTCGTGGACGAGCCGGTCCGCCTGGCCATCCTCCCCGAGCACCACGCCGGCTGGCAGGGCAGACCCGGCGTCGCCGGACACCGCGACGGCGCGGACTGGTCACCGCGGTTCCAGGTGACAGGCCTGGACGTCGGGCCCGGAGCGACGGTCGACGGCGGCCTGGTGGACGGAGGGCCCTGCGCCCTCGTGTTCCACGCCCGTGACGAGGTGGCCATGCTCGACCTCGACCTCGAGATCGAACTCCTGGCGAGCGGCCTGCTGCGGGCCCGTGCCCGCCTGACGAACCGTGGCGACACCGCCTACACGGTCAGCGACCTCAGCCTGGCCATGCCGATTCCCTCCCGAGCGCGAGAGATCCTCGACTTCGCGGGTCGCTGGAGCAAGGAACGCATCCCCCAGCGCCGCGCGCTCGTCACCGGGATCCACGAGCGCGAGGGCCGCAAGGGACGCACCGGCCACGATGCAGCGACGATCCTCAGTGCCGGCGTCCCGGGCTTCGGCTTCTCCCGCGGCGAGGTCTGGGGTGTGCACGTGGCCTTCAGCGGCAACCACCGCCACTTCGCGGAGCGCCTCTCCACCGACGCGCAGGTCATCGGAGGTGGCGAGCTCCTGCTCCCGGGCGAGGTCCGGCTCGGGCGCGACGAGGACTACAGCGGGCCTTGGCTCTACGCGGCATACGGCGACGGGCTCGACGACCAGGCGTACCGCTTCCATCGCTTCCTGCGGGGCCGGGACACCCATCCCGCGCGGCCCCGGCCGGTCACGCTCAACGTCTGGGAGGCGGTGTACTTCGACCACGACGTCGACCGGCTCGTCGACCTCGCCGACCGCGCGGCCGCACTCGGCATCGAACGCTTCGTCCTCGACGACGGCTGGTTCCGCGGACGCCGGGACGACCGAAGGGGCCTCGGCGACTGGGTCGTCGACGAGACGGTGTGGCCGGACGGCCTTTCGCCGCTCGTCGACCGGGTCACCCGGCTCGGGATGGAGTTCGGGCTGTGGTTCGAGCCCGAGATGGTCAACGAGGACAGCGACGTGGTCCGTGCGCATCCCGAGTGGGTCATGCAGACCGGCGGACGACTCCCGCTCCGCGGCCGGCACCAACAGGTCCTCGACCTCGCGCACCCGCAGGCCTACACCCACGTCCTGGAGCAGATGACCCGGGTCCTGTCGGACTACGACGTCGCCTGCATCAAGTGGGACCACAACCGTGACCTCGTCGACGCGGGCAGCATGCCGACCGGCGCCGCGGGGGTGCACCGGCAGACGCTCGCGGCATACCGCCTCATGGACGAGCTGAAGCGACGCTTCCCGGGGCTCGAGATCGAGTCCTGCTCCTCGGGCGGTGGGCGCGTGGACCTCGGCGTCCTTGAGCGGACGGACCGGGTGTGGGCCAGCGACTGCGTCGACCCTCTGGAGCGGCAGGGCATCAACCTGTGGACCATGCAGTTGCTCCCGCCCGAACTGGTCGGAGCGCACGTGGGCTCGCCGGTCAACGAGACGACCGGGCGGCGGCACGAGCTGTCGTTCCGGGCCGGCACCGCCGTCCACGGCCACTTCGGGATCGAGTGGGACCTCGCCAAGGCCTCGGCGAGCGAAATCCGTGACCTCGTCGAATGGGTTGCGTTCCACAAAGCACACCGGGAGCTGCTGCACTCCGGTGACGTGATCCGCTCGGACGACAGCGACGCCACACTGTCCATCTACGGCGTCGTGAGCGCGGACCGATCGGAGGCGCTGGTATTCCTGGGCTACCTGAGCCGCCATGACGCGTCGCCCCGGGGACGGTTCACGCTGCCCGGCCTCGACCAGGACAAGCGGTACCGCATCGCTCCCGTCGTCGTCGGCACACCGGACGCCCGCCTCGCGCCGCCGTCGTGGTACCACGACGGCACGGGCATTGTCCTGAGCGGTCGGGCCCTGGCCGTCACCGGACTCCGGATCCCCGGTGCATGTCCCGAGCGGGTGGTGGTCCTGCGGGTGCAGGAGGAGGCCGGCTAGGCACAAGCGCTGCGCTATGTCGGCAGCCGGCGCGATCGTTGCTGGTCGGTCGGCCCGAGGGCGAACGGAGGCCGGCATCGCCGTCAATTCATTGTCCGGTGGGGGAGGATGGCGGCTTGAGCTCGGCGTCGACGACGATTCCGAGGAAACATTTTCTGAGGAGCCCGATTTTGTAAAAGTGCAGGCAGAGTCGGGGAGGCGGAAGCTTGGAAGGCGAGGTTCAACGCCCCCTTTACTCGGGGGAGCTAGGTAAGGCCGAGGGCGAGGCGGGGCTCTGAGATCTACAGCAGAGCTGCCGCCATTGAATGCCGTCACAGCAGGGCCAGCTCAGCCTTTAACGCTGACGGCGGTGTGCTCATGGTTCGGCTCGGTCTCGGACACAGCAAACCCCACGGGTAGATCGTGGCAGGTCAATGGCATTGCTTGGCTGCTCTGAACTGCCGTCGGCTCGTCCGTTCGGACGATCGATCTTTCTTTCGTTTTCGTCTTGCGGAGTCCGACTAATCGTGGACGCTCGGGGTTCGTCGCCGATCCAAGCATCGGACCGCACCATGGCGCGGTCCGATCGTTGCGGCCGAGGTGGGGGGCCGAGAACTGCGCTGCGAAGCGTTCAGCAATGGGGTCCTGTCACTCGTGCCGTTCCTCGATGTATGCGATCGTGCCGCAGTGGCCGCGCTTCCGGACATCATCGCGATGTTGCGAGCGGACGCTGGCGGCTGACGGAGGAACGCGGGAGCCAACGACGCGTCCCCGGGCACGTGGACGGAGTGGCTACTGGTGCTCGGGATGTGCTGCGTAGAGTCAGAACCCGCATCCGTCGGTGAAGTGATCGAGCAGGTGAGTGATTGAGCGACGACCTGAAGCGGCTAGGCCCGCCGGGTTTCCAAGATGTTGCCGCCGCTCTCGCTGTCGCCTCCCAGCGTTCGGCGAGGACCTGACATGAGCGCCAACAACAGCTCGCTGACTGTTCTCGCCGCCGACCGCGTTGTCGCCTTCGACGTCGTGGGCGCCACTGGCTTGCAGCCCGTCAGTTGACTTGGCGCTCGTGCTCCTCCCAGTACGGTGCTCGTAGCTTGAACTTCTGCAGCTTGCCGGTAGCGGTGCGCGCCAGCTCGCCGCGGAACTCCACCGAGGTCGGCGCCTTATAGCCCGCCAGCCGCTCTTTGCACCACGCGATCAGCGCGCTCTCGGTTTCCGCGTTGGGGGAGGCGCCGTCGGTGAGCACCACCAGGGCCTTGATCGTCTCGCCCCATTTCTCGCTCGGCACTCCGATCACTGCGACCTCCGCGACGGCCCGGTGGGAGAACAGCACGTCTTCCACCTCGATCGAGGACACGTTCTCGCCGCCGGTGATGATGACGTCCTTCTTGCGGTCGCTGATCGTGAGGTAGCCGTCCTCACCGATCACGCCTCCGTCCCCGGTGTGGAACCAGCCCTGGTCGAGAGCCTTCGCCGTCTCCTCGGGCTGTTCCCAGTAGCTTTCGAGCACGACGTTGGATCGGGCCAGTACCTCTCCGCCGCCCTCGCCGTCGGCGTCGGGCTCGGAGATCGCAAGACGTACCCCGAGCGCCGGTGCGCCGGCGCGGGTCAACTGAATCGCCCGCTCCTCGGCGGGCAGGTCGTCCCACTCCGCGCGGGCTCGGTTGACGGTCAGCAGAGGCGAGGTCTCGGTGAGCCCGTAGATCTGGATGAACTCCCAACCCAGTTCCTGTTCGACCCGCATTACGGTTTTCGTCGGTGGTGGGGCGCCCGCCATGATGATCCGTACCCGGTCGCGCCCTGGGATCTCGCCCTCCCACGACTGCGCCGCTTCCAGCACGGCTGCGGCCACGGCCGGCGCCGCGCACATCACGGTGACGCCGTGGTCGCGGACCCGCCGCAGAATCTCCGCGCCGTCGATCTTGCGGATCACGACCTGCTTCACGCCGATGCCGGTCATCGCGAACGGCATCCCCCAGCCGTTGGCGTGGAACATCGGCAGCGTGTGCAAGTAGACGTCGCGGTCGCTCACCCCGGCGTGGAGGCCGAAGGTGACCGCGTTGGTCCACAAATTGCGGTGTGTGATCTGCACGCCCTTGGGCCGTGCGGTCGTGCCGGAGGTGTAGTTGATCGTGGCGGTCGCGGTTTCGTCGTGCTCCCACGGCGCGGGCTCTGCGCCTCGGCCGGCGTAGAGGTCTTCGTCGGCACCCAGGACGAGCTTCGTCTCGCAGTCGACGTCCTGGAGCACTTCCTCGAGTTCCGGGTCGACGTAGAGGACCCGGGCCCCCGAGTGTTCGACGATGTACCGCACCTCGTCGGGCCGGAGCCGGAAGTTCACCGGTACCAGCACCCGTCCCCAGCCGCACACGCCGAAGAACGAGGTGAGCAGCCGGCTGCTGTTGTGGCTGATGACCGCCACCCGCTCGCCTAGGCCGATGCCGAGCTCGTCGAGCCGCGTGGCCTGCCGACGGGCGAGGTCGCCGATCTGCCGGTAGGTCAGTGATCCGTGGCTCGGCGCCGGCTGGGCCGGTTCGTCGACCACGCCGACCCGGTCGCCGTAGACCTGAACGGCGCGGTCGAGAAAGTCATTGACGCTGAACGGGACGAACACGAAGTCTCCTCGAGGTGATCAGATGCTGTCTCAGCCGGTGACAGATCAGAGGCGGGAGGTCATTGCCCCGTGAGGACGCTGGCGTAGTTGGCGACGGCGAGCCCTCCCGTGTTGTGAACAGCAGCGATCGTGGCGTCCGGCACCTGCATCTCCCCGGCGGTCCCGGTCAGTTGCATGGCCGCGAGCACGTGCTGGCTGACGCCGGTGGCGGCGACCGGGTGTCCTTTGGACTTCAGTCCTCCGGACGGGTTCACCGGCAGGTCGCCGTCGCGGTGCAGGCGTCCCTCGGCGAGCACCCGTGCGCCCTGACCGCGCTCGGCGATCCCGAGTGCCTCGTAGAGGTTGAGCTCGGCGATGGTGAAGCAGTCGTGCAACTCGACCAGGGACAGGTCGGCGTGCGTAACTCCGGCCAGCTCCAGCGCTCGCTGCCACGCCAGCGTCGTGGCAGCGAAGGCGAGCGGGTCCCGCTTGGGCGCGGGCAGGAAGTCGTTGGCGTGCGCGAGGCCGAGGAACCGCACCGGTGCCGCGGTCGCCGTCGTGAGCACGAGCGCGGCGGCGCCGTCCGAGACGGGTGAGCAGTCCGTGCGTCGCAAGGGATCAGCAACCATCGGGTTGCGCGCCGAGACGGTCCGGCAGAATTCCTCGTCGAAGTCTCTGCGCAGGTGCGCGTACGGGTTGGCGAGCGCGTTGTGGTGGCTCTTCGCGGCAATGGACGCCAATGTGTCGGAGCAGTCGCCGTATCTCTCGGAGTAGGTCTTCGCCACCTCGGCGAAGAGGCCGGCGAAGCCTGTGGCCGAGGTGCTTCCGGCCGACTCGTAGTCGGCTCCGAGCAGTCCTGCGCCGACGACGTCGGCCGGGGCATCGGACATCTTCTCCGCACCGATCACCAGAACTGTGCGCGCGGTCCCCGCGAGGAGCGAGGCCACACCCTGGTGCACGGCCGCCGAACCGGAGGCGCAGGCGTTCTCGACGCGGGTCGCCGGCCGGCCGAAGAGATCGTCGGAGATCTGCAGGGCGAGAGATGAAGGGAAGCCCAGGGGATGGATTCCGCTGTTGAACTGGCCCAGGAAGATGGCGTCGACGTCACCCGGATCGAGCCCGGCGCCCGCCAGCGCCTCGCGCGCCGCTCGGACGATGAGGTTCTCCAACGAGTCGTCGAGTTTGCCGAAGGGGGTGTGCCCCCACCCGGCGATGTACACCTCTGCGCCGAAGCGTTCTGCCAGGGTCATGCGGACTCCGCCTGCTCGTCGATGGTGAATGGCGCCCGGTGAGCGCGACCAGCTCTTGCGTGGTCACGCCGGGGGCGCGACGGACCAGGACCAACTGCTGCTCGGTCACGTCGAACACGGCACGGTCGGTGATGATCCGGTCGACCACCCGAGCGCCGGTCAGGGGAAGATCGCACTGCGCGACGACCTTGGGCGAACCCGTCTTCGTCACGTGACCGGTCAGCACGATGACGCGTCGTGCGCCCGCGACAAGGTCCATCGCTCCACCCATTCCCTTCCCCGCGCCACCGGCACGCAGACGCTCGGCCAGCGTTCCCTGCGGCGCGAACTCGACCTGGATCGAGCCGTCGAGATAGCGCCGCGCGAAGCGACTGTTCTCCCCGACGTACGACGCGATGACCCGTGACACGCGATCACCGTCGATCAATCGCCCGAGTCCGACGCCGTCGAGGCCCATGTTGTTGGACACGACGGTGAGGTCGCGGACGCCGAGGCGGTCGACCAGCTCGATCAGGCCGAAGGGGTTGCCGCACAGCCCGAATCCGCCGACCGCGAGTGCGCACCCGTCGACCAGTACCGCAGCTAGCTGCTCGGTGACGTCCTCACGGATTTTGGTCCTCACGACGGTTCCCGTGTGAAGAAGGCGGCGTTGGCCGCGACGTGGTGCTCCTCACCGGGGCGCGGAGCGCGGTCCGGGAAGATCGCTGACACCGGACAGGCCGGCTCACAGTTGCCGCAGTCGATGCACTCGACGGGGTTGATGTAGAGCTTGTCGGGACCCTCGTAAATGCAGTCGACGGGGCATTCGTCGACGCACGCGCGATCCTGCACTTCGACGCAGGGCTCACCGATGACGTACGGCATCAGCGCACTCCTTCCAGGACGGGAGGGCCGGCAGCCGCAGTGGTCTCGGTGGAGTGACCGCCGAACAGCGGAGCATCGGGGTGGATGACGCGGCAGGCATTGCTGACCGCTGTCGCCGCCTCGCCGAAGCCGACCGCGATCAGAGGGACCTTCCCGTCGTACGTCGTGACGTCGCCGGCCGCGAAGACACGCTCCCGGCTGGTGTGCATCCGGGAACCCACGGCGATGTGCCGCTGGTTCTTGATGGCGAGCTCCCATGCGAGGATCGGTCCCAGTCGTGCGGTGAATCCGAGCGCGGCTACGACGCGTCCGCATGGCTCCGTCGTCCGGGATCCGTCGCGGTGCTCCACGATCACGGCCTCCAGCCCGGCGCCGTAGCGGGAGCCCACGAGCTGCGCTTCGGTCAGCAATCGAACACCCCGATCGCGCGCCACCTCCACCGAGTGGGCGTGGGCGCTGAACCTGCCGCGCCGGTGCACGACCGTGACCGACGCGGCCACTGGGGCGAGCATCGCTGCCCAGTCGAGAGCGCTGTCACCTCCACCGACCACCACGACATCGCGCCCGGCGTAGGCGTCTGTCGAGGTTACGAACGCTTCGACGTCGGCCTGCGCCAGGCCTGTCGCCGGTGGCAGGGGACGCGGAGCGAAATGACCCACGCCGCCGGCAACGACGACCGCGCGTGCTCGGATCACCGTGTCGGTGGTGGTGTGTACCTCCAGTCCGACCGTGTCGCCGCCGGCACTCGTGCACCCGGTCAGACGCTCCGCGCGATGACCGAGGTGGTACCTCGGCGCGAAGGGCCGTGCCTGCTCCTCCAGCCGCGCGATCAGCTCGGCTCCCGTGACCGCGGGGAACCCCGCGACGTCGGCGATCACCTTCTCGGGATACATCGCGCTCACCTGGCCGCCGACCACGGGCAGGGCATCGACGACCGCCGTGCTCAGCCCGCGGAAACCGGCGTAGTAGGCGGCGTAGAGCCCCGTTGGTCCGGCACCGATGATCGCCAGGTCGACCACGTCTCCGTGCCTGCTCCCGGGGTCAGACAAGGGACGATCCCTCCGCGTCGTACACCTCGATGACCCCCATGGGGCAGGACTCGTGGGCGTCGAGGACGTCCTCGGTCAGCTCCGCCGAGGGATGCGGATCCAGGATGGTCACCCACCCGTGGGCGTCCCGGCCGAACACTGTCGGCGCCGCGGCGCGACAGCCCCCGCTCGCGGCACATTGATTGCTCCGGACGGCGACGGTGAGGTGTGCTGCGTCGCTCACAGCACCACCGGCCGGGTGTCGAACCCGCGTGCGACGATGTTGGTCACGCGGCGCAGCGCGGGAGCCTGCCCGGCGCGGATGTCGGGGTAGGCGTCGAGGATGTGGTCGAAGACGACACGGCCTTCCAGACGGCCCAGCGGCGCACCCACGCAGAAGTGGATGCCGTGCATGAAGGACAGGTGCTTGTTGTCGTCGCGGTGGATGTCGAACCGCTCCGGATCGGCGAACCGGCGCGGGTCGCGGTTCGCCGCCGGTACGCAGGCCCAGACCACGGAGCCGGCGGGGAGCTCGTGCTCGCCGACGACCACGTCTTTGGTGGTGAGCCGCACCACGAAGTGCAACGGCGGGTCGATGCGCAGCATTTCCTCAATCGCGCGGGGGAGCAGCGACCGATCGGCGCGGATCTCTTCCAGGGCCTCGGGGTTGTCGAACAGCAGCGTGAGTCCGGCGCCGATCAGCGTCGTGGTGGTTTCGTTGCCGGCGACCAGGAGCAGCGCTACTTGGGCGAGCATCTCCACGTCGCCGAGGAGGTCGCCGTCGATGGTCTCGGTGCGCACCAGTTCGGAGACGAGGTCCTCACGCGGTGCGGCCTTGCGTTCACGGACCAGGCCCGCCAGGTAGTCGAAGAGCTCCAGGGACGTGACGATGGCGGCGTCGCGTCGTTCCCCTTGGACGATGGGGTCGAAGGTCGACGCGTAGGCGTAGGACCACTCCCGGAACTTCGGACGCATCTCGGCCGGCACGCCGAGGATCTCGGCGATCACCGCGACCGGGACGTCGGCCGCGAAGCCGGGCATGATGTCGAGCTCCTCGCCGCGCGGGTAGCGGTCGAGCAGCTCACGGGTCACCTGAGCGACTAAGACTTCCCAGCGGGCCACCGCGCCCGGGGTGAAGGCGTGCCGGAAGGTACTGCGGATTCGCGTGTGCGTCGGCGGGTCAGCGAACATGAACAGCCGCGAGGCGATGTCGATGAACCGCAGGTGTTCGGTGTCCTCGGGCTTGTGGGCGCTGGCCGCCATGCCCCAGAACACGTCGCTGGAGAACGTCTCGTGGTCACTCGCGATCTTCCGCACCTGGTCGTAGCGGGTCACCAGGTGACCTTGCAGCACGTCGGACCAGTGCACGCCGTCCCCGATCTCACGCAGCTGCGCGTAGAGCGGGTAGGGGTCCTGAACGCCACCGATCAGCAAGTCGTTGACGAGCGCGGCCGGCTCGTCGGCGCTGTGCCGGGGCGCTGCCTCCTGGGTCATCGCGGTCTCCCACCGTCGGGACGGCACGTGGCGGCCGTCACATCGCCGCCACTATCAGCCGCTCATGACGACAAAGTCAACGGTGCGTCGATTTTTATTGCCGAAACGTCGACTGTGCCGTGGGGTGGCGGTACGCGTCCTGAGGGTGCACGGAAGCGGGGCTCGGGTGGCTGCCACCGAGCCCGGATCGGCCTTTGGTCGTCGAGCTACTGCGAAGAGTGCACCGATGCCGTGTGCAGGAGACGCTCGAGCGCTCCGGTCAGCGACGAGAGCATCGCGCGCTCGTCCCCCTCGTCGTGCTCGCGGGAGAAAAGCATGTAAAAGTTCCGCTCCACCATCCAGCAGCCGATCTCCGCTGCTTGGCGCGGCCCGCCCAAAGGGGTCGGGTCGACGGCGGGGTTCAGCGCGATCTCGATCTCGAGGCGGTCGGCGATGAAGTCGGCAAAGCCTTGCATGATGCCTCGCCAACGATCGGTGGACTCGTCGGCGTGGGAACTGCGTTCGGCTGCGGCGAGGAAGACGACGCGATGGCGGCGCCATCCGGAAAGGGTCGCCTTCATCACGACGGCGAGGAACTCATCGAACGGAGCGTCGTCGGGGACCGAACGGTACTCGTCGTACATTTCGGCCGATGCCCGGTCGACGAGCGCGTCGACTACTGCCCACTTGCTGTCGAAGTAGAAGTACAGGCTCGAGCGTGACACCCCGACGGTCTCGGCGAGGCCGTCGATCGTGAGCTCGATGGCCGGCCGGTCGCGCAACTGCTCCTCGGCGGCGTTGAGGATTTCGTGGCGTCGGCGGTCGCCCTTGCGCATGCCCGGTGCGTAGCGCGGCCGCGCGGGCGTTGTCCCCTCCGTGCCCGACTCCATCACCCCAACCTAGACCTGCGCGCGGGCGGCTCAGCCGCCCGGACCCAAAAATCGACGTACCGTTGACTTTTTGTGATGACGGAGGTCACAGTAGGCGCTCTGATCGCACAGCGACCGGCCGCTCGGCCTCGGCGGGCCCAGCCACCCCTACCCCTGGGAGGTCCCATGCCCTGGGCCACTGTCCACTCCAGCCACGGGCCCAGAGTCGGCCTCGTCCACGACGGGTCCATTCGGCTCGCGCACGATGCGCGCACCCTGATCGACCTCGTCGCGAGCGGGGCGGACGAGATCGCCGCCCTCGCGGGGACGCTTCTCGACCGCCCGTCCGAGGTCATCCCCATCGAGGATCCCCGCGTCCTCGCGCCGGTTCCCCGCCCACCGGCGATCCGCGACGCCCTGTGCTTCCTCGAGCACATGCGCGGGTGCATGCGAGCACTGGGTCGTGACGACGAGCTCAGCGCGGTGTGGACGGAGATCCCGGCGTTCTACTTCGGCAACCCGGCGAGCGTGGTGGGCCCCTATGCCGACGTCGCGATGTCACCCGGTTCCCGGTGGTGGGACCTCGAACTCGAGGTCGGCGTCGTCATCGGCCGCGCCGGTCGCGACCTCAGCCCGGCCCAGGCGGCCGACCACATCGCGGGCTACACCTTCTTCTGTGACTGGACGGCCCGGGACCTGCAGGTCAAGGATCTAAAAATGGGACTGGGGCAAGGCAAGGGCAAGGACGGGGCCACCACGCTCGGCCCCTGGCTCGTGACCGCGGCAGAGGTCGCCGATCACCGGCGTGACGGACGCCTGGACCTGAGCGTCGCGGCCAGCGTCAACGGCACCGAGATCGCAAGCGGATCCACCGCCGACATGGACTGGACCTTCGCGCAGGTGATCTCCTTCGCCTCCCGCGGCACCCAGCTCGCCCCGGGTGACGTCATCGGATCGGGGACGATCCCTGGCGGCTGCCTGCTCGAGCACGCCACTGCCGCGACCCTGGCCGAGGAGTCGACCTGGCTTCGCGTCGGCGACGAGGTCTCGCTCTACGGCGAGGCACTGGGCGCCACCCGTCAGCGTGTGGTCGCCGGCAGCACTCCCCATCCACTTCACGACAACTGAATCGAGACGACGAGATGGTCGAGTACATCAAGGGCCTGCACGAGCTTGCCGAGGGCGTGTGGGGGTGGTTGGCCCCGGACGGCAGCTGGTGCCTGAGCAACGCCGGCCTCATCCGCGGTGACGGGGAGTCGTTTCTCGTCGACACGCTGTTCGACTACGACCTGACACGCGAGATGCTGGGGGCGATGGCGTCGCACACCGCCGACGCTCCGATCGTCGCGGCACTCAACACGCACAACAACGGGGATCACACCTACGGAAACAAACTTCTCGATCCCGCGGTCCGCATCCACGCCACCACGCACACCGGGCACGAAATCGACGACCTGCCGCCGGAGGTGTTCAAAGCGTTGCTCGAGGCCGACATGGGGCCGGTCATGACGCCGTACCTCCAGCACTGCTTCGGCGCCTTCAACCTCGACGGCGTCGAGCTGCGCCAGCCGGACGTGACGTTCGACGGCGATCTCACTCTCGACGTCGGCGGGCGGGAGGTACGACTCGTCGAGCTCGCACCGGCCCACACGATGGGTGACTCGGTGGCCTTCGTACCCGACTGTGGGGTGCTCTACGCCGGCGACCTGCTCTTCGTCAACGGCACCTCGATCTCCTGGTCGGGCGCCGTGGACAACTGGATCGCCGCGTGCGACACGATGATCAGCTGGGAGCCGCAGGTGGTCGTCCCGGGCCATGGCCCGGTCACCGACGCGGACGGCATCCGGGCCGCTCGGGACTACCTCGTCTTCGTCCTCGACTACGCCCGGGCGTCTCAGGCCGCCGGGCTGCCCTGGCAGGAGGCGGCGGATCGCATCAACCTCGGTCCCTATGCCGCACTCGGTGATTCCGAGCGGGTCGTGGTGACGCTGCACCAGATCTACCGGCGCGCCGACCCGAGCATTCCCGAGGTCACCCCCGTCGACCTGTTCGGCCACATGGCGGCCTGGCGCGCGAAGCACGTCGGGGCCTAGTGCGTTGACCACTTGGGTTCACCGGTTCAGGCCACCTTGGTGGCGGGTCGTCCCCACCGGTGGTGGCATTCGCTGCGGATGCGTGCGCGTTCTCGCCGTTGGGCGGCGAGGACGTCGGGATGTCTGGCGTTGGCGTTGCGCCAGCGTAGGTATTGGTGCAGGTCGCGGGCCAGGACGGGGTGGTTGGGGTGGTTCGAGTTGGCCATCGTGAACATGCGCAGTGGCCCGAACTGCGCCTCGATCGGGTTCGCCCAGGACGCGTACGTCGGGGTCAGAACTGGTCGAACGCGAAACACCGGTCGGGGAAGTGCTCCAGGACGTGCTCGATCCGGTCGAGCTTGGTGTCTTTCTGCGGGCCGGGAGACTCCTTCCAGGTCCGGGTCCGGGTCCGGGTCCGCTGGAAGGACACCCCGGCCGCCCGGAGCAACTGTCGGAGGCGTTCCCGGCCGGCCCGCACGATCCGGACCGGCCAGGCGTGCTGGCCGCAGTAGTTCCCGGCCAGGTAGCCGGCGAGTTTCCGCAGGCTCCACCGGGTGAACGGCAGACCGAGCTTCTTCGGTCGCGTTCGGGCCGTCCGGAGGAGGAACGCGATGTCCTCATCACTGATCAGGCGGGGACGACCTCCCGCCCACCCGAGGGTCCAACGCATTCAACCCGACCTCATTGAAGGCGTGAATAACGTCCCGGACGGTGTCTTCATCGGCCGCGACCAGGCGCGCGATCGCTGCCACCGGCGTCCCCGAGGCCGAAGCCATGATCATCGTCGCCCGCCGCACCCGGATCGGGTTACGGCCCCGCCGCACGATCTGCAGCAGCCGCTGACCTTCCTCATCAGTCAGCCTGCGAGCCTTCACCGGCTCAGCCAACCGGCCACCTCCATTCCGACAACGTCGAAACACCGAGGCTGGACCGCTCAAGAACTCACGTCACCGACCACGCCCGGCGTGTCACCGAACCGGTGAACGTTCATGGACAACGCACTAGCGGTCCGGGACGGTCGGCCCGAGCGGCCTGACCAGGTTGCGCAAGTGGGGCACCCGGCGAGGGCCGTGCGAGGTCAGCCCGACGTCGACCGGCCGGATGCCGGCCCGTCGCGTGCGCAGGAACGCGGTGACCTCCGGAACCGAGTACCGAGCAGGGTGGCGCCGAGCGTGCGGACCGCGAGCAGGGCCCGCTGCGCGCGGGCCCTGCTCACCAGCAGACACGTCCTGGTCTTCCCGTCCGCCTACAGTGGACAGAGCCTGGATACAAGCGTCACTGGAACGAGCGGAACTTCGCGGCGTTGTCCTTCGTGACCAGTTCGGTGCCGGTGTCGATGAACGGTTCGACGCTCTTGCCCTGCACGGCGGCCACGGCCGCTTCGACGCCGAGCGACGCCATCTTTCCCGGGAACTGGGCGATGGTGGCGCGCATGTCGCCGGCCTCGATCGCCTTCGCTGCGTCCGGGAGGCCGTCGTAACCCATGACCAGCACCTTCTTGCCCTTCTGCTTGGCGACCTTCGCCGCGGCGATCGCCGGGTCGTCGCAGGCGGAGTAGATGGCCGTGAGCCCCGGGGAGCGGGTGAACAGGTCCTGCGCGACGGTGGTTCCCTTGGCGGCGTCGCACTTCGTTTCGGCGCCGCCGATGATCACGTTCACGCCGGTACCCTCCAGGGCCTTCTTGACGCCCTGGATCCGCGCGTCCAGCGCCGGGACGCCCCGGACACCTTCCATCAGGCCGATCGTGTCCCCGGACTTCAGCACCGTCTTGAGGTAGGCGCCCGCGGCCTCACCGCCCTTGACGTTGTCGGTGGCGGCGACGGCGGTCTTCTTGGTGAACTCGTCGAGGTTGTTGTCGGCCAGGACGACCTTGAGTCCCTTGTCCGCGGCCGCGTTCAGGGCCGGGACGACTTCCGGCCCCATCGGCGTGATGACGATCGCCTTGAAGCCCTTCGCGACCGCGTCCTGGATCTGCGCGGTCTGGCACGCGACGTCCGCCGGTGTCTTGCAGGAGAAGTACGTGACGTCGACGGTTCCCGGGTGCTGCTCGGCGTACGCCTTGGCCGCGTCCTCCATCGCGGTGAAGAAGGCCACCGGGAACTTGGTGATGAACGCGACCTTCACCCCGCCGCCCGAACCCGATGCCGTACCGGCCGACGAGGTGCCGTCGCTGCAGCCCGCCAGCGTCAGTGCGAGCGCGCTCGCGCCCACGACGAGAAACTTGATAGGTCTCACTGCGACTCCCTCATGAGTTCGGACACTCAGATGGCCTGGCCGCCGGCCGCGCCGACGATCCAGGAGACGAGCCGTTCGTGGTTCTCAGGCGTCGGCACGGTTTCGCCGACCGCACGACCGCGGCGCAGCACGAGGGCCCGGTCCGCGACGGCCATGACGTGATCCATGCTGTGCGAGATCAGGATCACCGCGACGCCGTCGTCCTTGAGCCGGCGGATGAGCGTCAGCACGCCGGTCGATTCGCGCAGCCCGAGCGCGGCGGTGGGTTCGTCCAGGATGACCAGCCGGGACGAGAACGCGACCGCCCGGGCCACCGCGACCGCCTGCCGCTGCCCGCCCGACATGAGCGCCACCGTCGCCCCGAGGTCGGGCAGGCTCACCTGCAGCCGTTCCAGGGTCTCGCGCGTCCGTTCGGTCATCTGGCGATGCCGCATGAACCGGAGCGCCCGCGGCAGCCAGGTGGGGCCGGCCAGTTCCCGTCCGGCGAAGAAGTTCGCGGCCGGGTCGAGGTTGTCGAAGAGCGCGAGGTCCTGGTAGACGGTCTCGATCCCGTGCGCCCGCACGGCCATCGGGCCGGCGTCGGTGAGGTCGGTGCCGTCCAGCGTGACGGTGCCCGAGTCGAGCCTGTGCACCCCGCTGATGGCCTTGACCAGCGTGGACTTGCCCGCCCCGTTGTCACCGAGCAGCGCGAGCACCTCGCCCGGCGCCACCTCGAGGTTCACGTCGTCGAGCGCGGTGACCGCGCCGAACCGTTTGGAGGCGCCGGTGACGCGGAGGCCGTTCATGCCGCGCTCACCGCCTGCAGGCCGCGGAACCGGCGTTCCAGGTGGCCCCGGACGACGTCCAGCTCCACGGCGATCACGATCACCGCGCCGGTGGCGATGTACTGCCAGTTCGGGTCGATGCCGAGCAGGTTCAGCCCGTTGCGGAGCACCGCGATGATCAGCGCCCCGGTCAGCGCGTTGACGACGGTTCCGCGGCCGCCGAGGAAGCTCGCGCCCCCGATGATCACCGCCGCGATCGCGTCGAGTTCGGCCAGTGCGCCGGACGTCGGGGACCCGGCGTCGCCCCGTCCCATCGTCAGCAGAGCCGCGACCGCCGCGAGCAGTCCGCACAGGACGTACACCGAGATCAGCACCGACGGGACCGGGATGCCGTTGCGGACCGCGCCTTCCCGGCTGCCGCCGACCGCGTAGACCCAGCGTCCCCAGACCAGCCGCCGGGTCAGGAGCAACAGCAGAACCGCCACCGCGACGACGACGAGCGTCGCCGTCGGGAACCAGCCGATCTCCCCGCCGCCGGGGATGGCGGCGATGCGCCCGGCCCCGATCTCGTTCACGATCGGCGGTGCGCCCAGGATCGTCTCGCTGTGCGATAGGTAGAGCGCCAGGCCGCTCGCCGCGGTGAGCATCGCGAGGGTCGGGATGAACGGGTGCGGCAGTCGGCCCTTGACGTAGAGGAGCCCGTTGACGAGGCCGACGAGCGTGCCGGTACCGAGCGCGGCGGCGATCGCGGACGTGGCCGAGCCGTGGTCCCGCCAGACGATCGCGCCGACGACCGCACACAACGACAGGTTCGAGCCGACCGAGAGATCGATCCCGCCGGTCACCACGACGAGCAGCTGGCCGAGCGCCAGCACGCAGATCACTGCCGACTGGTTGAGCACGTTCCCGACGTTCTCCAGCGTCAGGAACACCTCGGAGGCGACGCTCAGCGCCACCACGAGGAGGAAGAGGATCGCCGCCGGCCCGGCCCGTAACGCGATCAGCGCCAACTTCAGCGGGCGGTGGCGGGCGTGTTCTCGAGGTGGGTCCCCGCGGGTCTCTACCGTCTGACGACCGAGTGCGGTCACCGTTTCCCCCATCGTCGCTGGTGGGTGGTGGTGACGAAGAGTAGGGCCTCGTTCACGCTATAGTCAATACGAAATTTCCTATAGGAAATTTGAAATTGAACGACGTACGATTTGGAGCTGTGGAGATCACCGCGGGCGTTCCGCGTCTCGAACCGCGTCAGCCGCTGGTGGCCGACGTCCACGCCGTGCTCGTCGACATGATGATGAACCACCAGTTCGCGCCGGGTGCGCGGCTGAACATCGACGCGCTGGCCCGGTCCCTCGGGGTCTCACCGACCCCGCTGCGCGAGGCGCTCGCCCGGATGGAAGCCGAGGGCCTGGTCCTCAAGGAGCCGCGGCGCAGTTACACGGTGGCGCCGCTGATCGGCCTGGAGGAGCTCCGCAAGCTCATCGATTTCCGGCTGCTGGTGGAGCCGGCCGCCGCCGCGCTCGCCGCCCGGCACGCCAGCGACGAGCAGCGTGAGCAGCTCGAGGCCTTCGCGCACACCGGTGGTGCCGGCGCGCAGGACGCCGCCGCCAACCGGCTCGACATGATCTACGATGCGACCTTCCACGACCTGATCGCGTCGTTCAGCGACAACACCTGGCTGCGTGACGCGCTGGCCCGGCTCCGCAGCCACCTGCACATGTACCGGCTCTACCACCACGCCGGGCAGGCCGCGGCCACCAAACCCGAACACGTCGCCATCGCCCAGGCCATCGCCGCGAACGACCCCGACACCGCCGCGGACGCGATGCGCGTGCACCTCACGACCGCGATGCGCCGGATCGACGACGTCTTCGCCAACAGCCGCCTCTAGCTTGAGATTCAACCTGTCCGTCTGGGGGGCGTGGGCGTGGCTGTGCGGTAGTGACGTGAGGAGCGGTGCCGCAACGGTAGGCTCCCAGCGGGGGACTAGGCACGTGACTAGAGGTGCGCTATCACCGCGCCGATGATCGCGCCTGACTGGATGCGTCATCAGGTCACGGCAAAGCAGTACGACTCCTGGTCCGAGGAGCAGTGCGCGGGTATCGAGATTGTGGACGGGATGGTCGTTGTGAATCCGTGCCCGTCCAAGCGGCACAACCGGTTGGTCAAAATTCTTGCGGTCGCCTTGGAGGCCGCCGCCGGCCCGGACTGGAACGCCGACTTCGACTTCGACGTGCGGCTTCAAGATGTACCGCTGACCAACCGGCGTCCGGACGTGGTCGTGTACCGGGCGGACACCCTGGACGTCATGCCCGCGCGTCCTGAGCATCTTCTGCTGGTCGTCGAAGTCGTTTCGCCGGGCTCGGAGACCACAGACCGGATCGTGAAGGCAGAGCAGTACGCGAGGTCCGGGATCTCGTACTACTGGCGGGTAGAGCAACCTCCCGCTGGAGTGCGGGTGGTTTGTACCTACGTGCTGGACCCTGCAACTAAGGCCTATCGTGACGGTGAGGTCTTCTTCGCCGGACTGGTCGAAGCGACGGCGCCATTCCCGATCAAGGTCGACCTGACTCGCCTTTAGCAGAGATCCGATCCGATCTCGCGCGCTTGGTTATGCAGTGCCTATCCAGGTGAGGGCGATGCGCTTATCGCGCAAGCCTCTTAGACCTGATTTTGCCGACGCCGTGATGGAGTTGCTGGTCCATCCACATGACAGTCGGGACTGCCCAGGATGCCGATCCGCCGCTTCGGATTAAGCTCCAGGCCGCCGGGGTGCGCCAGCGCGGCCCACTCGGCGTCGACTCCGGTCAGCAGCTCGCGGTGGGTGCCGGCGTAGACCCCGGAGGCCAGGAGCGGTGACGCGTCGAAGAGCAGCGGCCGGACCCGGCCCTCGGGGGTCCGTAGCATCGCGATGGTGCTGGACGTGCCGAAGTCGATACCCAGCACGGTGTCCCCGGCAGCCACACGGGCACCTCTCTCTACCTATGAATGGTGCGTCCCGTCCGTCAAGCCGGGACCGCCGCCGTCACCGTCTGACCTCGCTAGCTCGGAGCGGCGGGTTTGGTGGTGCCGTAAAGCCAGGCTTGGAAGAAGGCGTGCAGGTCACGGCCGCCCGCGGCGTTCTCGGCTGCGGTGACGAAGTCGGCGGTCGTGGCGTTGCCGCCCTGGTGCTCGGTCGTCCACGATTTGAGCAGGCCGGTGAGCGCTCTGTCGCCGATCGTCTTGCGCAGTGCGTAGAGGACCATGGCGCCCCGGTCGTAGACCGTGCTGTCGAGGAGGCCATTCACTCCTGGCCTGCCGGGCGCGACTGTCCAGTCGATCGTCGTGTACAGGTCGTCGAAGGTCGACTGCATGCTCCCGGCGTTTGTGTGCTCTTCCCAGAGCCATTCCGCGTAGGTGGCGAAGCCCTCGTTGAGCCAGATGTCCTGCCAGCGGTGCAATGAGACGCTGTCACCGAACCACTGATGGGCCAGCTCGTGCGCCACCAGGCCGGTGTCTGGCTCGACGCGGAAGAAGTCGTTGCTGTAGACCGGCCGCGATTGCGTCTCCATCGCGGAACCGAACCGGTCGTCGTCGAGGACGACCCCGCCGTAGGCGTCGAAGGGGTAGGGCCCGAACTGAGTGGCCAGGTAGTCGGCCACCTCGCCGGTGCGCGACAGCGATTGCGCGGCCGGGCCGTCCGCGGGGAGCGGCTCGGGGATCGCGATCACCAGCGGCTTGCCCTGATGCGTGCTGGTGGTGATCCGGTAGTGCCCGATCGCGATCAACGCGAGGTAGGAGGCCATCGGTGCGTCCTCGGACCACCGCCAGGTGGTCCGGCCGCCGGCCGAGCTGCGAGGGCCGGGCCGGCCGTTGCTGATCACCTCGAGCCCGTCGGGCACCGACATGGCCAGCCGGAAGGTGGCCTTGTCGGCGGGATGGTCGTTCACCGGGAACCACGCGCTGGCCGATCGCGGTTCGCCGACCGCGAACCCGCCGTCCGGGGTACTCAGCCAGCCGCTTCCGCTCTCCCCGTCGTTCTCCAGCGGAACTGGCTTGCCCGAGTAGGCGATCACCGTAGTGAACTTCTGTCCGCGTGGGATGCCTCGCGCCGGTGTGACGACCAGTTTGTCGTCCCGCTCGGCGTGCGCGGCGGTCCGTCCGTCGACGGTGACCGCGCTCGCGGTCAGCTCGACCAGGTCGAGGTCGAAACGGGACAGTCCCTGGGTCGCGGTCGCGGTGATCGTGGCCGTGCCCGACAGCGTCGCCGTTGACGGGTCGTATCGCAACTTCAGGTCGTAGCCGACGACGTCGTAGCCGCCGTTGCCGTACGTCGGGAAGTACGGGTCGCCGATGCTCGCGGCGCCGGGCGCGAAACCTCCGGCAGACGAAGCGGGCGTCGACACCGAGGCCGGCCGGGCACTGGCGGTGCACGCCGACACGCACAGGACCACGGCGACGATTCCCGCGAGGACCGCTCTGTCGCGTTCGACGGCCCGGAGTCGCCGCCCGAGGAACCCATCTCGGTGTGTGCGCGTGGCGGGCACGACTACGAGCACGTGTAGGCGCGGACGTCGTCGAGCCACCAGGCCGAGATGTATTGCTTGTCGATGACGGAGACGAAGCGGATTCCGACTCGGTGCCCGGCCAGCGAGGTGAGGTTCATCCGGCTGGCGGTGTAGCCGTGGGTGCTGCCGGTGAAGCCCTTCGCGGTGCCGTAACCGGTGGATTTGTCGAGGGCCCCGGTGTATCCGTTGTCGGTGAACAGCGTGCCCGCGTCCTGCCACTGGCCGCCGTCGAGGCTGTATTGGACGTAGCCGGCGCCGACGTTCTTGCCTTCGTCGACGGACATCTGCCGGGCCTGTTGAAAGCGTAGATAGGTGCTGGTTCCGGTCGGGACGGCGATGGTGGTCTTCCACGTCGCGACGCTCTGGCGCGGCTGAGTCGGATCGGTCAGATCGGTGGGGAGGTAGGACTCCAGCGCGCGTTTACCCTCTCGCGCGTAGGCGTGGTACTCGGTGTCGGTGTAGGCCGGGTCGACGCCTTGGGCCGGTGGGTTGCGCCACTGTCCGGTGACCGTCCAGGGGTCGGCGGCGGTGTGTTCGAAGCCGTCGGCGGCCAGGACCGTGGCGCGGGTGCCGGTCGGGCATACCGGCGCTGGGGGAACGAGCGCGGCGGCGGGCGACAGCGGCGGGAGTCGCATCTCGGTGGCGGTGACGGCCCGCTGGACCTGGAGGCAGTCGGTCGTGGTGATGCCCGCCGTGTGGTGGGCAGAGAGGTAGGCGCAGGAGGTGGTCAGTGCGTCAGCCAGGTCGGGATAGTTGGCCGCTGACGGCAGCGTCTGCAGGACGCGGTAGTAGATCCTGGCGGCTTTGGGAATACCGATCCCGGTCATCCGCTGCCCGTTGAACACGTGGGTGCCCGGGGCGGCGATCAGCCAGGCGGCCTTGTTCCCGACGCCGCTGTTGTAATGCACGCCTCCGCTGTCGTCCGGCGAACCCGGATCGATGTCGGCTGCGGACACGAAGTAGTAGGGCGAGCGCATCCGGTCCGGCGAGCGGTAGCCGTTGTGGCCCAAGGCCCTGGTGGGGTCGGCGAGGCTGCGCACCGGTTGGTACCGGGCCTGGTCCTCGCCGAACAACCAGGCGCTCTGTGGCTGGTCGTTGGTGCCCGGGACCGCGGTGACCTGGTCCTCGAACTCACCGAAGATGTCCGACATCGATTCGTTGATCGCGCCGGACTGGAAGGTGTAGGCGAGGTTGGAGGTGTAGTCGGTGATGCCGTGCGTCAGCTCGTGGGTCGCGATGTCGTCGCCGACCGCGGCGTCGTCGCCCACGAAGTAGTGGTCGTTCGCCCAGAAAGGGCTCGTGACCGGGCAGCTCAGCCCGTCGCAGACGCGGACCAGCGCCTTGAGCGGCATGCCGTTCCCGTCGACGGAATCCCGGCCCAGGTACGTGGCGAAGAAGTTGTAGGCCGCGCCTAAATTGTCGTACGTCTGGTTGACCTCGGCGAGCTTGGCCGCCGGTCCGCCCTCGACCCGCGCGGCCAGGGCCGGGGTGCAGCCGGACTTCAGCGTCGAGACGTCCTTGCCGTTCAGATCGCAGATGATCCGGTGGAGCGAATGAGGCCTCGCGGTTCGCTCATGACTCGATGCAGCCGTCGGCGGGCTCGTCCCGGCCGCGACGACCGCCGCCGCCGCCGCGGCGACGAGCGCGGACAGAGCCAGGGCTTCATACCGCAGTCTTTTGCGCATGGCAGCACACGTCCTAGTCGTTGATGCCGGGCCGTAGGGCGATGGCTTGCAGGATGATGTCGCTGATACCGCTCGAGTCGCCGGTGGTGAACACCCCGCCGCCGGTCACCTGGGTGATCTGGGTGAGTTCCGTGCGGCTGGCTTCGCCGATTCCGATGGCGATGATCTGGATACTGCGCTTCGGGTCGATGGTGCGTTTGAGTGCGGCGATCAGGCCGGCACGGGTCAGGCCGCCGGGGTTGGCGTTCTTGCCGTCGGTCATCACGAGTATCGAGTTGGATTTCGAGGCGTCCCAGCCGGCTTGGGCTTGCCGGTAGGCGGCGAGGATCGTGTCGTACAGGCCGGTGTCGCCGTCGGTGGCCTGGATTCCTCCCAGCGCTGAGCTGATGGCCGCGCGTTGGGCCGCCAGTGGTCCGGTCGGTACGAGTTGCCGGTAGGGGAGTTTGCCGTTCAGGTCGGTGGAGAAGGTCCATAACCCGAGCGACCAGTCGTCGCCCATCAACGCCAGTGCGCCCGCGGCGGCTTCCTTCGTCACCTGCTCGCGTGATTTGCCGTCCGCGGTCGGTACCGGCGTCTTCATCGAGCCCGACACGTCGATCACGGTGAGGAGCCGACCCGGTTGTGCGACGACTCGCCAGCGGCTCAGGGTCCGGTCGATCTGCGGGCGGGTGGGCTGTGTGGTGGTGATTTTCCGGGGTGTCGTGGGATCGGCGTCGAATCCTGGGCCCGTCGTCCCGGTGGCCCCACGCAAGCCGGATCGGGCCAACGCCGCCATGTACTGGCTTCCGTTGAGCTGGGCGATGAAGTCGTCGGTCAGCTCGTCGACGCCGCGCCGCGCACCGGGGAGCAAAGTATAGGGATAGTCCATAGAGCTCGGTTGCGGAGTGACCTGTACCGGCACGAGCCGGGTTCCGGGATTGCCTCGGTTGTAGCCGATCAGCTCGTATTCGGGTATTGGCGCGACGGCGAGGCCGGTGGCCAGGGAGGTCGCGTCGGTCGCGTCCGGGAAACGAGCGATCAGGTCGGCGCGGACCGACGAGTGTCCGGCGGCGAGCGTCCGCAGGAGGCTGATCTCGGCGGTTCGCCGCCGGCTGCTGCCGGCCGACTCGGTCTCGTCCAAGGCGATCAGCGCGGACAGCGAGGCGGCGTCCCCGGCCGGATCGAGGATGCTCATGCGAAAGCTGCCGCTCGTCGCTGTTTTCGTCAGCGTCTCCCAGGTGGTGGCCTTGCCGTCCGTCGCGAGGGTTGCGGTTTGTGGTTGTGGCACGGCGAGGACCACCGGACTGCTGGCCAGGGACCGTCCGACGGCGATCGGGAGATCGACGCCGGCCGACCGCAGCCGGTCCAGCCACATCGACGAGTCGGGGATCCAGACGTCGGGCAGCTCCGCGGTCCTCACTGGTGCGCCGAGTCCGTCGGCGCCCTGTCTCATGGCCGCGATGTTCTTGGCGACCTCGGCGGGGTCGGCGTTGACCACGCTGACCTCCCCACACACCTCACCACTGCGTCCGGTCCACGACCGCGCGAACTCGCGGAGCACCGGTGCGATCTCCGGCGCGGCGGCGATCCGCACCGTCTCGTGGGACGTGCACGCCGACCCACCCAGGACCTTCGTGATCACTCCGCCGGTGATCACCAGGACGAGAGTGACCACAACCGCGACGCCCGCGTAGAGCCCCCGCCGGGACAACCAGCCACCCCACCGCGGCGGCGGCACCGCGGCGGCGTGCGCACCGGGCTCGGACGTCGGGGACGCGGCCGGCGACCCGGCGAATGCCGGCGCATGCGGCCACAGTGCACTCGCCGGTGCGCGCTCCCCTGAAGAGTCCTCGGGCCTGGCCTGCCGCCGCCGCACCGTAATCGACGGTGCTTGGGGTGCTTGGGGTGATCGGGGCGCCGGGGGAGGCATCGGCACGGACTCGCCGATCGCCGTGCGGAGCAGCGCTTCCGCTTCGGCGGCGTCGAGTCGTTGCTCCGGGTCTTTACGCAGCAGCCCTTCGATCACCGGGCCCAGCGGGCCGGCGTGGGTGGGCGCCGGCGCCGACTGCGTCAGCACTGCGTTCAACGTGGCGAAGACCGAGCTGCGCTGGTAGGGCGATGCGCCCTCCACTGCCTCGTACAGGGTCACTCCGAGCGACCAGAGGTCCGCCGCGGGACCGATGTCGGCGCCGTCCAGACGTTCGGGTGCGAGGTAGGCCGGGGTGCCGACGAACGCCCCGGCGCGTGTCAGCCGGGGATCGTCGGTCCGGGTCGCCAGGCCGAAGTCGGTCAGGACGATGCGCCCGTCCTCGCCCAGCAGGATGTTGGCCGGCTTGACGTCCCGATGCAGCACACCGGCTTCGTGAGCAGCCTGCAGCGCGCCGAGGACCGCCAGGCCGATCTGGGCCGCCACCCGCGGTGAGAGGCGACCGTCCTCGACCAACACGGTCGCCAACGACCGCGAGGCCACGTACTCCATGACGATCCACGGATCGCCGTCCACCATGACGATGTCGTGGATACGGACCACGTTGTAGTGATCCAACCGGGCAATCGCCCGTGCCTCACGCAGCGACCGTTCCCGGACCCCCTGCCACTCGGTATCGCTGAACACGAGCGGACCGACGATCTCCTTGACCGCTACGTCGCGATGGAGTAACTCGTCATAACCCCGCCAGACCCGTCCCATTCCGCCCTGTCCCAAGGGCTCGATCAGACGGTAGCGGCTGTCCGACCATCGTCGGGGACGGTCCGTCATCGCCGCGGTGCGGTCGATTTGCGAGCTGAGGCATCGATCGCGACGGCCATCCGCCCGACATGGTTTCCTCGAGAAGCGGCTCCTTGCGGGATGCAGGCAGCCGTGCTCATCATCATCCGAGTCCTGTTCTCAGTGACGCAGCGTTCGCACGCTGGTACGGACGGTGTTGATGGCGACTTGCGCCCGCTCGGAGATCCCGGCCACCGCGGTCTCGCGTACCCCTGTTCCGCGAGCAGTTCCCCCAGCACGCAGGATCTCGGTGCGGGTCGCCCGCGTACGTTCAATGGAGCTGGAGGGCGAGCGACCGACCTGTCCAGAATGACGCGCTTTCGGCAAATTATCGGGCGGATTCAACCTCTACCTTCCGGTACGTGCAGTATGCTCGCCGATCCACTTCGGACGTTTCTGGGAGATCGCCGGCGCCGAGGGAGACTACGGGCGGGGTCAAAGGCTGCGGAGGACTCGGTCGCGGTCGGCTTGGGCTCGCCGGGAGACGTCGGCGTCGAAGGCGATCGCGTCATACTCGTGGGGGACTCCCGGGTGCAGATGCAGTTCGACGGGGACGCCGGCCCGGCTGAGGGTCATCCCGTAGCGGAGGTCCTCGTCGCGGAAGACGTCGAGCTGTCCGACCTCGATGTAGGCCGGTGGCAGGCCGGTGGCGTCCTTGAGCCGCCCGGGCGCGGCAGAAGGGTCGACGTTCCGCTGTTCGTGTCCCGCCCCGAGTAGCGCGTCCCAGCCGGTGACGTTGTCGTCGTAGGACCAGCCCGCGAGTTCCGTCAGGTAGGGGTCGGGCGTGGTAGTGCGGTCATCGAGCATCGGATAGATGAGCAGTTGATGGGCCAGAGCCGGCCCGCTGCGGTCACGGCTGAGGATGGCGACGCCGGCGGCCAGCCCGCCACCGGCGCTGTCGCCCATGACGGCGATGCGCTGGAGGTCGACGCCGAGTTCGGCGGCATGGTCGGCGAGCCAGATCAGCCCGGCATAGGCGTCCTCGACCGGGGTGGGATGGGGATGTTCGGGGGCGAGGCGATACTGCACGGAGAGCATCGAGACGCCCGTGCGGGCGACGTAGCGGCCGACGGGCCCGTCGAAGATCGACACCGAGCCGAGGATCATCCCGCCGCCGTGCAGGTACAGCACAGCCGCCTCGCCCGGATCGTTCGACCGCCGGTACCAGCGCGCGAGCAGGGTGGCTCCGTCGGACGCGGTCACCGCGTGATCGGAGGTCTCGACTCCCTCGGGGAGGGGCTGTGCCTGGTTGTTGAAGTATTCGAGCATGGCGTCGAGGGCGGCGCGACGGCTGGCGACGTCACCGACGGGCAGAGTCGGTGGTGGGCCGTTGGCCTCGATCGCCGCGGTGAGCACGGCAGCCACCTCGGCGTTGAGCGCGAAGGTCATCTTGTCACTCCTGGGTTGAGCGCCAGAGGCCGACCGTGCCGTCGGCGTCCACCAAGCGGAGAATTTCGTCCGCTTGAGCCTAGTGCACCGCCCCGCACTGGGTTGGTCGTGGGTGGGGTCTCGTGCTTACGGTGCCGCCCGGAGGCCGGTACCGGGGCGTGCGGCCACCGGAGCGGAAGAGCAGGCGACGATCGGGGCGATCGAAGACCGCCGGTCCGTCCACTTGCTCTCGTGCCGAGCGGTCAAGGCGCCGTCGAGGTTCGCTACGGCCGTTGACCAGCCAGGTCAGTCACGGCAGACGGCCCCTTCGGCCGGTAGCCGGCCGTCGATGAAGTACCGGTCCACCGCAGCGGTGACGCAGGCGTTGCGGCTGTAGGCGACGTGACCGCTCCCGACCCTCGTCAGCAGCCGTCCGGAGGAGAGGTGCGAAGCGGTGGACACGGCCCACTCGAACGGTGTCGCCGAGTCGCGGGTGGTGCCGACGACCAAGATCGGTGCGGCCCCGGCCGCGGTGACCAGGTGCGGGTGGACCACGGCGGGTGTCGGCCACTGCGGGCAAGCCGGCCCGGACGCGATCTCCCACCCGAGGACCGGGTTGACCCGCGCCGCGCGGGCGGCGTCCGCCAGCACCTGCCGGCCGGAGCGGCTGTCGGGCAGATCCATGCAGTTGATCGTCAGGTTCGCAACATCGGGACCCGCGCCACCCTGGTAGAGCTCGAGCACGTTGGTGTCGCCGTTGAGTAGCCCAGTGAGCACGGTGTCCAGCGCCGGCCACGTCTTGGGCGTCGTGAGCAGCGCGGTGACCGCGCCGATGATGTCCTCCTGTCGCACCCCGCCTGGGGCGTCGGCGGCCTTGATCAGCGCGGCGATCCGCTGCCGGGCCACGGACAGGGAAACGCCCCGTAGCGGGCACCCGGCGCGGTCACGGCAGCTGGTCAGATAGTCGGTCAGAGCCCGATCGAGGGAGACCGTCTGCCCGGCCAGGAACGCCGCGTCGTCGTTGGCCGGGTCGACGGTCGAGTCGAGCAGCATGCGGCCGACCCGGCGCGGGAACAGGTCGGCATAGAAGAGGCCGATCCTCGTGCCGTAGGAGAACCCGCCGTAGTTCAGCTTCTTCTCGCCCAGGGCCACCCGGATCGCGTCCAGGTCACGCGCGGTGCTGATCGTGTCGACATGGCCGAACAACGGTCCGGACGCCGTGGCGCAGGCATGCGCCCAGCGGCCGGTCGCCGCCTCCTGAGCGGTGCGCTCAGCGAGGGTGTCCGGCGAGGCGTCGACCTTTGCCAGTGCCGCGTTCGCGGCTGCAGGGCAGGTCAAAGGCGACGAGCCGCCTACCCCGCGAGGATCCCAGGAGATCAGGTCGTACGCCGCCACCAGATCCTTGCCGAACACGGCGACCGCGTCCGGCAGGAACTCGACGCCCGAGCCGCCGGGACCACCCGGGTTCAGCACCAGCGACCCTTTCCGGGTACCGGTGGCGTGGTGGCGGCGCAAGGCCAGGGTGAGCTTCGGCCCACCGGGATGGGCCCAGTCCACCGGCACCGCCAGCCGGCTGCAATCCATCGGCACAGCATCGGCGTTACAGGCTGTCCAGCGCAGCGGCGGTGGGTGGGCCCGCGCCGGGCCGTCGAAGTGCCACAGGGCGCCGCCTGTGGCCGTGGTGACAAACAGCAGGGCGGCGAGGGCCGCCAGCCAACTGCGTCGAATGTTCGGGCGGGTCACGACACTCTCCCAATGAATCGGATCTTTCAGACGTTCGCAGATTCGCTATCACCTGCTGGTCGCAGAACCCGGCCGACCGGGCACTCGTTCCTATCGCCGGTAGCTGTAGAGCTTTCGGTGGGCGATGACCTCGTCGAGGTTTTTGTTGGGTTCGGTGTCGAACAGGCCTCCGTGATAGGTGATGATGGCGGCGATGTCGTACTCCGTGAGCTTCTCGAGAGCAGAAATGGCATCGTCCGCGGCAACGCCGTCCTCGGCCATCGGATCCTCGTTCGGACCGACCAGTTCTCCGTGCAGGATGTTCAGCGCGTCTCCAGCGATGAGGGTCCTGCTTGCCCGGTGGTAGAGGCAGATGTGGCCGGCCGTGTGGCCCGGGGTGTGGATCACCGTCACTCCGCCACAGAACGGAAGTTGGTCGCCATCGTGCAGGACTCGGTTCACCGGTGTGGCGGCGTTGTCGAACATCCGCAGGATCGCGGCCTGTTCCTCCTCGGGACGGTCGGAGATGCGCTCCATGAACGCATCGGTTAGCCGGCTCAGCCTTTTCTCACCCCGGATGTGGGGCGCATCCTTCTCATGGGCGTACACAGCAACGCCGGGATTCCCGGCAAGAAGGTCTGCCGCACCCGAGATGTGATCGATGTCCTGTTGAGTGAGCACGATGTGGTTCAGCTGGTCGAACGGTGCGCCGACAGCCTCGGCCTGGTGCCTGATCGATTCCAGGCTGCCCGGTACCCCGGTATCGATAAGGACGACGTTCTCCTCGTCCCACATGAGGGTCGGGTGGACCACCCGCTGAACCCCCATCACCTCCATGGCCACATCCAACATCTCCAGATTTTCTGCTACTCGCATCGTGATGCTCCGCTTCGTTGTAGCGGTGTGGAATCGGCCGGTGACGGGCCTCGTTCTGCCGGTGAGACCTGCTGCCTTCGCCCGTCCCGGTGGACGGGCCAGGCCGCGACCCGGCGGACCATTGATGGCTTGCACGCCTTATGCCGGGGTGCCGAACCACTTCAGTAGCGCTCCGGTCATGTCTTCGCCAGGCGCGGTCCAGCACACGTATCCGTCCGGTCTGATCAGTACTGCCTGAACATCGGCCCAGGGCAACGTGTCGGTCGTCGTGGCGACGATCCGATCCTGGTAGGGCGCGGCGGCGGTGAAGTACTTCTCGTCGCGAGCCAGCAGGGCACCCTGGCCCTTGTGGAACAGTTGGCTCGCCCTGCCCGTGCCCACCGTGAAGTCGGGAAGTCGACCTCCGACGTGGCCAGTACCGCCGTAGTCGATGTCCAGACCGCTCATCATCTCGGCGGCCACCCGATTGGCGTCGGGAACGTTGAGCAGCATCGCCAGGATGTCGCGCAGAGTCTTGCGGTCGGGGTCCGGGCCTTGCAGGGCGGACTGTGCCCGAATGTTGGCCAGTACGCGGGCGCCCACGGGGTGCCGCTCAGCCTCGTAGGTGTCGAGCAGACCCTCGGATGTCCGTCCGGAAAGGACGGCCGCCAGTTTCCAGCCCAGGTTGAACGCATCCTGAACGCCGACGTTCATCCCCTGGGCCCCGACGGGTGGATGAACGTGGGCGGCGTCGCCGGCCAGGAACACGCGGCCGGCCCGGTACTTGGCCGCTTGGCGGACGGCGTCGCTGAAACTGGACGCGTACCGGACGTCGATGAGCTCGTACTCGTCGCCGTAGAAGAGTCGGAACCGGTCAGCGACGTCATCGGTCGCGACATCTCCCTCGGACGCATCGGAATAGACGAACCGATACAGCCCTGCTTCCCCGAGAGGCACAATGCGGGCGAAGGTCCCGTCCGCTTGGCGACGGGGTATCATGCCCGCCAGCGACCAGCCGACCGGTAGCTGTGCCGTACCCGGGCCGCATACGACGTCGGCTACGACGGTCCACCGAGTGGCGTCGGTACCAGCGAACTCGACGCCGAGCAGCTTACGTACCGTGCTGCGGCCGCCGTCGCATCCAATCAGGTACCGCGCTCGCAGTTGTTCGGGGCCATAGACGGTGACACCGTCGTCATCCTCGTCGAATCCGGTCAGCTTCCAGTTCCGGCGAACCCTTCCCCCGAATCCGGCTAGCCGATCCTCAAGAATTTCCTCGACGCGTGCCTGCGGAACGCCCACCTGGTACGGATACCGGCTCTCGAGTGCGGCGTAGTCGAGTGTGATTCCGGCGAACTCCCCACCCTCGACCCGCCCGATCGACTGTTCATCGATACCCGTCAACAGGTCCCGCATTTCCAAGATCTCAGCGGTACGGGGCTGCAGATTCGTCGCCTTGCTTTGCCCTGAGCGTGTGTTGAGTGTCTCGACCACGATGGTCCCCACGCCCGCGAGGGCCAATTCGGTCGCGAGCATCAATCCAGCAGGCCCAGCGCCCGCGATGACAACATCCGTATCCACGGCAACTCTTTCCGCAAGGGATTGCTGGTACGGTACCATTTTCGGTACCGTACCACGCCGTCATAACCAGAGCACACTGATGACAGCCACTGACATCAGTCGGTAAGGTGATGACAGCCGCTGACGTCATCGGGTGTCGGTGGGCCACCGTCTACGGGGAGATCCGTTCATGCGCGTTTTCGTTACCGGAGCATCCGGCTGGATCGGCTCCGCCACTGTCGACGAGTTGCTCGCGGCTGGGCACGACGTCGTCGGCCTCGCCCGCTCCGACCCGTCCGCCGCCGCACTGGAAGCCAAAGGCGTTACGGTGCGGCGCGGCGACCTCGACGACCTCGGTGGCATCCGCGCGGGCGCCGCGGACGCGGAGGCCGTGATTCACCTCGCCAACAAGCACGACTTCGATAATCCCGCCGTCTCGAACAAGGCCGAGCGAGCTGCGATCGAGGCGATCGGGGACACTCTCGAAGGTTCGGGTCGGCCGTTCCTGTTCGCCTCGGGCATCATTCCCGTCGGTGGTGGTCGCCCCGTCACCGAAAACGACGCCTCCCCGTTCCACGGCCCTGACGCCCCTCGCGGCGGCGGTGAGAATCTCGCCCGGGAATACCTTGCCCGAGGTGTGCACGTGGTCGGGGTGCGGTTCGCTCCCACCACGCACGGCGCGGGCGACAACGGCCTCATGGCCACTCTCGTCGGTATCGCGCGGGAGAAAGGCGTTGCCTGCTACATCGGTGACGGTACGAACCGGTGGCCCGCGGTGCACCGCTCAGATGCGGCTCGCGTCGTCCACCGAGGACTGGAGAAAGCACCCGCGGGTTCGCTCCTGCACGCGATTGCCGAGGAAGGAGTCCCCACGCGCCAGATCGCCGAAGCGATCGGCCACGCGCTCAACGTGCCCATCGCCTCTCTCTCGGCCGAGGACGCGCCAGCACACTTCGGCTGGATCGGCGGTTTCTTCGGCATGGACATCCCCGCCTCCAGTACCCGCACCCAGGAACTCCTCGGCTGGACACCCACCGGCCCCACCCTCGTGGACGACCTCGATACAGGTGCCTACTCTCACGCCTGACCAAACGGCCCACACGCCCTCGTTCAAGCGGAGAACCACTTGTTGATGATTTTTAAGACGCGCCCGATGGTGGGGTGGTCCAGGTCGCGGGCGGCCAGAGCCCGGACCAGCCGGCCGCGTTGCTTGGTCGACAGGGCCGGATCCGCGGCCTCCCGGATCACCCCGTAACGGAACAAGCCAACCGCGCGGGCACGCTCGGCCCGCACCCGTTCCTCGTCATGGCTGAACGCCACCCGCTGCCTCCCTAGGCCTCAAGCGCACCCGAGCCGCCCCTCCCGGAGTCCCTTCCCGGAACTACCGGAGGTCCCCTCTGGAACCAGTGGTGCGCATGAATCGCGAGGGTCGCCGATCAGCCCAGCCCGCCCATGGGCCGGCTCGTGTTGGCCGACCCGCTCGCAGCCGGACTCAGACCGGCGCACAGAAGCCGACCACCGGTGACCCCCGCAGCCAGCTGCCACGCCGACACCGCGCCCACGACTCCCAAGCGGCGCCGCGCCGCCCCCGCGCACCCGCCGATCGCCTCGACCGCGTCAGCGAACACACTCCGGCCAGCCGGCCGCGGGCCGGTCAAAGGATCCAGCTCAGTCAGCAACGTCATCACCGCCGCCCGCACCGTCTCCGCGTTGGCGGTGAACGCCCGCAGCCAGCCGCGGACCGTGCCCTCCGGCCGGCCCAGCCGCGCCGCGATCGGCCGGTGCCCAAGACCAGCAGCCTTCCAAACCAGCGCCGCGCCGATCACATCAACCCCATCAGCCCGCCTCAGCAGGCACGACACCGCCAGCAGAACATGCGTCACCGAACAACGACCGCAACGCCCCCGCCGCGGCCGCACCAGCCCGACCCCGCGGACCCGCCGACCGCGGGCATGTCCCCACGGAGCCAGACCACCCCCGCACGGACAGACCAGATCACCAGCCCGCAACCGCCGATCGACCTCCAGAGCGTCCGCACCTACCATGACCACGGGTGCCTCCATGAGCACCAAGGAACGGCCCTCCCTTCCGGCCAAGGACAGGGGAGGGCCGTTGCGCTATCCGAACGTGATCAATGTCGTCGCACACCAACACCGACAGTACAAACCCGAAAGCCCGGACCACGTCATCACTCAAAACGCCGCCGCACGGCAAAACCGTCATCATCCAGGCTGCCGCTCAGGGAGTGTCCGTTTTTCGGTGTAACTGGCCTGATCGGCTAGTTCGTGCTGTCGGCGGTGATGCGGCCTTCGAACGCGATCGCGAAGGCGTTCAGTGCTGGTTTCCACCGCATTGCCCATCGTGCCTTGCCTTTGCCGGTCGGGTCCAGCGCCCGGGTGGCGAGGTAGAGGCATTTGAGGGCGGCTTGGTCGTTCGGGAAGTGGCCGCGGGCCCGGACTGCCCGGCGGTAGCGGGCGTTCAGGCTTTCGATGGCGTTGGTGCTGCAGATGACCCGGCGGACCTCGATGTTGTAGTCGAGAAACGGGATGAATTCTGTCCATGCGGAGCGCCAGAGCCGGCTGATCGCCGGGTAACGCGTGCCCCAGGCGGCCTCGAATTCGTCGAAGCGGGCGGCGGCCGCGGTCTCGGTCGGGGCGGTGTAAACCGGCCGCAGATCGCGGCTGATTTGGTCCCAGTCCTTGCGGGAGGCATACCGGAAGGTGTTGCGGATCAGGTGGATCACGCAGGTCTGCACCACCGTCTGCGGCCAGACCGTCGTGACGGAGTCCGGCAGGCCTTTCAGTCCGTCGCAGACCAGGATGCAGACGTCGTCCACGCCGCGGTTCTTGATCTCGGTCAGGACCTGCAGCCAGAATTTGGCGCCTTCGCCGCCGTCGCCGGCCCAGAGACCGAGGATGTCGCGTTCGCCGTGGACGGTCACGCCGATGACGACGTAGACAGGTCTGTTGGTGACCTGCCCGTCGCGGACCTTTATGTGGACGGCGTCGATGAACAACACCGGATAGACCCGATCGAGCGGCCGGGCTGACCAGTCGGTCATCTCCTCGAGGACTTTGTCGGTGATCCTGGAGATCGTGTCCTTGGAAACCGAGGCGCCGTAGACCTCGGCGAAATGCGCGCTGATCTCACCGGTGGTCAGACCGCGCCTGAAGGACACCTACCTGGTACGGATAGCGAGTGCCGAGTGCCGTGTAGTCCAAGGGGAGGCCCGTGAAGTGCCCTCGTCGTTCCGGCCGATCGTCGGCCAGGGCGAGCTCGGTCGCGACCGTCAGACCGGCCGGCCCTGCGCGGACGATGATTGCGTGCGTGTCCATGTTGCTTCTTTGTTCCGAAAAAGCGTAAATATCGGTACACGCCGAATTATGTGGTTGTATCAAACCTGGTCTCGTACAACGACCGGTAGTCTCGCCTCATGGACGTTGCGCTGGATCCCGTCGGCCGCCGGGCGCGGAAGAAGGCGGCTACTCGCGCCCACATCGCGGATACGGCGTTGGCCCTGTTCTTGGAGAGGGGCTACGAGAAGGTGACGGTGCGGGATGTCGCGGCCGCCGCCGACGTTTCGCCCACCACGCTGCTGAACCACTTCCCGACCAAAGAAGCGCTCGTCGTCGATCTCGGAGACCAGATCGCGGCCGAGTTGATCAGGGTCGTGGCCGACCGCGCCCCGAGCGTCGGCATCCTCGACGCGCTACGCGGCTACGCCCGCGGCCGGGTCGACCGGGCCGCGGGCGCAAAAGATCCGAGCTCGAAGCGCTTCATCACGCTCGTGCTCGGGAACCGGGACCTCTCCGCGTACTGGCACAAAACCTGGATGGATCACGAAAACGTGCTCGCCACAGCGATCCGGGACGAGACCGGTGCCGCCGACGACGACCCGTACCCGGCCGTCATCGCCCACTTCGTCCTGGATTCGATCGCCTACGCGATCCGCTCGGCTGATCCGGGGCGGACTATCGACGCCGCATTCGACGTCATTCTCCACGGCGCAAGGGCTCGAGCCGCAGCCCTGACCGGAGGGTCCGAGCGGCATGACCAGCCTCTTCGCCCTGCTTCAGCCGAGAGTGGTGCCGATGAGCGGGCGCTGCCGCCGTAGTTGCAGGTCATCGCGAGGGGTGAGCCGACACACGGTGAGCAGGAATTCCTGCGGCGACGCAACCAGTTGTTCGCCGCCTTCGTCCGGCTGGCGGTCATTCCATCGCGATCGAGTCCGACGGTCGCCGGGCCGGCGGTCGACGACTACGTCCGCGGCGGGGTGGGACGCTCGACGTCGCGGTGGAGACCGGTTCATCCGAGCGCGCAGCGGATGCCCGAGATAGTCCAGCTGGTCACGAACGCCCGGCAGGCCGCGGACGAGTTGCTTGACGCTGGTCAGGACCCCGGTGGGCCTTGGCGAGGATCTCCTCGGTCGTAGCGGTACTCAGGCGCCCGGTTGCGCTTGATGAACTCGGCGGCGTTGTCGACGGCGCGGCCGGCGTCATCGACAACGAGCCGCCAGGCGCACTGCATCGTGGAGCAGGATCTCGTGTGATCCGACCCTGGATGAGCAACGGCGGGAGCCCGGTGAGGTCGGCGACGATGGCCCAAGGCGAGAAGATGCGGCGGCGCAGGGCGCCGGCAGACGGGTGTCCTTCAGGGCAGCCAAGGCAGCGGCGACCAGCCCACCGCCCGCGGACTCGCCGACGAATGTGACCCGTCCGCTGGGCAGACCGCCGTCGAGCAGTGCGCGGTAGGCGCTTCCCGGTCGAAAATCGGCGCGGCGGCGCACAAGCGCGCCCATGAGGAGTCAGAATCGCGTTCAATAACCACATGCGTGCCGCGCCCCAACCGCGTCCACGCGAACAGCGCAGCGACGCGGCCCACAACCACGAGGCAATCGTTCAGGCCGCGATAGCGGCGGTCCACCGGGAGGGCCGACGAACCCCACTGGCGAAGATCGCCGCCGATGCCGGCGTGGGGATCGGAACGCTCTACCGTCACTTCCCGACCCGCCAACATCTGCTGACCTACCTCACCCACCGCTCCTTCGAGCAGGTCTTGGCCAATGTGCGGGCCGCTGAACGCGACGGCGTGACCGCCACCGATGCGCTCTGGCGTTTCATCGACGCCGCCATCACCCAGCGCAACATCCTCGTTCTTCCGCTGCACGACGGGCCCGCCGTAACGGCCCCGGACACGCTCGCGGTGCAACTTCAGATCCACCAAGCGGTCCAGCGGATCATCGAACGCGGCCGCACCGATGGCGCGATCAACCAGCAGGTCACGCCGAGCGAGATCGTCGTCTTCGGATCGATGCTCGCCCAGCCCCGACCGCCTGACGCGGAGTGGGACGCCACCTGCCGTCAGATCCTGGCCACCTACCTGACCGGCCTGGCGACCGGCGTCCCAACGGCCTGACGCGGATGTGCGCAACACCCGCTAGGCCCTCCCCACCTCCGCGGTTTCCCGACCGGTGACTTCTCTATACGGATGATACCCTCCGTTTCAGCGCTGAACGGCGGCTTCGATCCAGGATGTAAGCAGGCTCCCCGACAAGACGGAGACCCCCGTGAGCATGGCGTTTCTCGCCCAGCCCGAGCAGCAGCAACAACTGGAATGGCTCGACGGCGGCACCCTGGCGCTGCTGCTCGACGGCGCGGCCACCGACGGTCAGTTGATGATCGGACGCTTCGACGTGACCGAGGGCGAGGCGCCGCCCTACCACACGCACACCCGCGAGGACGAGGTGTTCATGCTGATCAAGGGCACCGCGCTGGTCTGGGTGGACGACCAGGAGATGGAGCTCGCTGAAGGCGGCATCGTGTTCCTCCCCAAGAACGTCCCGCACGCCTACCGCATCACGTCCAAGACGGCCGACCTGCTGATGGTCAATACCCCCGCGGGGATCGAAGGCATGTTCCGTGAGACCGGGCGGGACAAAGCCACGCCACGGCCGCCGGGCTTCCGCGTCACGCCCGACCCAGCCGTGTCCGAAAAGTACGGCAACATCATCGTCGGCCCGCCCCGCTGACCTCAGCGTCTCGGGTCCGATCCCCCCGGTCACGCCAGCCGGCCTGCCGACCCGGCCGATGTGTCAACCGTCCGGTCGTGTCTGCCATTCCGGCGGGACCCGCGCGACCAACGAGAGCGAGTATTCGGGCCTGCAGGGCGATTAGGCGGATCGATCTACACAGGGAACCGACATGGCCATTCGCCCGACGACCCGCACTAGCACCCGAGCAGCCGTCATTGAGGCCTTCGGAGGGCCCGAGGTCCTGACGGTCATCGAGGTCCCGCTCGCCTCGCCCACCGACACCCAAGTCCAGCTGCTGCTCGGGGCTGCTGCGGTGAACCCGGTCGACCTGACCACCCGCGAGGGCCGCAACATTCCGGCGGACATGGCGCAGTTCCCGATGGTGCTCGGCTGGGACGTTGCCGGCACCGTCGTCGCCACCGGCTCGTCGGCCACCGGCTTCCACGTCGGCGACCGGGTCGCCGCGATGGTCTTCCAGCCGATCGATCAGCGAGGCACGTACGCCGAGTTGGTGAACCTCGACGCCGCGCTGGTCGCAAGGATCCCGAACGGGCTCGGCCTGCCGCAGGCCGCAACCGTGCCGCTCGCAGGACTAACGGCGTCACAACTGCTTGACGAGGTACGCCCCGACGGGGCTCGCACGCTGCTGGTCACTGGCGCGATGGGCGCCGTCGGCCGCAACGTCGGGCGCTCGCGGCCCGCGCTGGTCTGCAGGTGCTGGGCGTTGCTCGAGGCGAGCAGGAGGGCGATCTCCTCGCCCTCGGCGCGACGCTCGCCGTCGAACGTGGCGCGTTCACCGAGGCGGTGCGAGACCATTGCCCGGACGGCGTCGACGCAGCCATCGACCTCGTCGGGGGCGCCCCCGCGCAGGCCACATTCGACCTGGTTCGTAACGGCGGCCGGTATGTCACCGCGGTGCCGCCGTACATCGACCCGACCGGACGATTCGACACCGAACGGGACATCATCCTCCACGTCCTGACCGTCCACCCGGACGCCGGACGGCTCTCCGAGCTGTTGGCCCTGGCCGGCGACGGCCAGTTGCCAACTCCAGTGGAATACAGCTACTCCCTGGACCACGCGGCGGAAGCGCACCGTCGGCAGGCCGCCGGCGGCCTCGCCGGACGCGTCGTCCTCGTGCCCTGAGTTTCGTTCGGACGGGTCGAGCCCGGGAGCGATCGCGGAGGTTCGCGAACCGGCGACCAGGTGATGACGCTTGCACCCTGCGCGTCGCGGCTGGGGTCTGCGAGCGGCTCGGCTAGCCGCTTCACGTCCACCGACGCGGTCGATCTAGATGCGCTGATGCGGGTGGCGAGTGCCCTAGAAATGTTCAGCGCCCGCTCGATGGCCTCGGTGGGGGCGCGCTCGGTTTCTGGCCCCGCCTCGGTGTCGGAGGTCGGTGGGGCAAAGTGATGCCGGTCGGTGGTGCTTACGCCGTGCGGGTGGCGGTGAAGGGGACGGTCATCATCGCCGCTTTGGCCTTGCCGGACATGGTGTTGTTCTCGACCGTGGCCGTGCATTTGATCTTCATTTTGAAGGGTGAGGTCAGGTGGGCGGTGTAGGTGAGTTCGTCGCCGTTGATGCGGCCGTCCTGGATGGGGGTGCCGTCGTAGGTGCCGGTGACCGTGGTTCCGTCGGTGGTCAGGATCAGGGCGGCGGTGCGCTCGCCGCTGCCGGTGGTGAAGCTCATGGTCCAGGTGCCGTCGAAGGTGTTGGTCATGTCGGCGGTGCCTACCGTGATCGGGTTGGGGTCACAGCTCTGGTCGACGGTGGCGACCCACTGGGTCAGGGCGTCGGCCAGTGTCGTGGGTTCGAAGGGGGTCGCGGCCGGTTGGACCCAGGCGACGTAGCCGTCGGGGCGGATGAGAGCCGCCTCGAAGGGCGGGATGTCGCCGAAGACCGGGACGTGCCAGAGGCCCTCGCGCTCGTCGGGTTGGTACTCGGCGGTCACGTGCTTGATCCGGTCGGTCCACGGGGTGAGGGTGTCGGTGATGCCGTCGGCGCCTAGGTCGATCAGGACGGGGCGGGCGTCGTGCAACAGGGTGAAAACGTCGGTATCGCCGGTGAGGGCCAGGTTGGGCATGCGTCGTCCGAGCAGAGGGTGGTACTCGCCGAGCGGGTAGCGCAGAGCGAGGCCGCTGAGCCCACCGGCGAGTTGCAGGGTGGCCTGCGGAGCCGCGAGCAGGTCACTGAAGACTTCTCGTACGGCTTCGCGGCGGCGGCCGGGCTTGAGGACCTCGGTCTGCGCCATCGACCACTTCAGTGCGTTGGCACCCGCCGGGTGTCGCTCGGCGTGGTAGGTGTCGAGCAGGCTGTCGGGTGCGTCGCCGCGCAGGACGGCGGCGAGTTTCCAGCCCAGGTTCACCGCGTCCTGAATGCCGAGGTTCAGTCCTTGGCCGCCGACGGGGGTGTGGATGTGGGCGGCGTCGCCGGCGAGGAAGACCCGCTGGTCGCGATAGGTGGCGGCGTGGCGGTAGCCGTCGGACCAGCGCGACGTCCAGCGCGCCCCGCGCAGACCGTAGTCGGTGCCGAAGGCGTGGACCATGGCCTCGCGGATCTCGTCGAGGGTGGTCGGCTGGTCGGGGTCCCGTGGTGGGTTCTGGCGCATCACCGACAGCCGGATCCAGTCCGGTTCGGTGCGCGAGATCTGGTAGAAGCCGACCCGGTCGTTGTAGCCGAACCCCTGGTCCGGCGGCGAGGCGAGGTCCAGGTCACCGACCACCCACCAGGTCTCGCCGGGCAGGCCGGGAAAATCGATGCCGCTGCTCTTACGCACGGTGCTGCGCCCGCCGTCACAGCCCACCAGGTAGGCCGCGCGCACCCGCTCGGGGCCGTTCACCGAGGCCAGCTGCACCTCGACGCCGTCCTGGTCCTGGTCGACACCGGTCACCTCGGTGGACCACTGGAACCGTGCGCCGAGTTCGGCGGCGCGCTCGGCGAGGATCCGCTCGCTCTGGTGTTGCGGCAGGATCAACGCATCCGGCCAGGCCGGATCGATGCTGCGTGGATCCAGCAGGATGCCGGAGAACATGACCCCGGACATCGGCTTTCCCACGGCGCGGAACGTGTCGGCCAGGCCCCGTTGGGCGAGGATCTCCATGCTGCGCGCGTTGATGCCGGGAGCGCGTGACTCACCGACCGTGCCGGCCGGGCGGCGCTCGACGACGAGCACCTCGATGCCGCCGAGCCGCAGTTCGGCGGCGAGCATCAGGCCGACCGGGCCAGCGCCAGCGATGACCACCTGGGCAGGGCTGAACATGTCAGTGACCTTTCGATTGACGTCCAACTTCATAGGATCCGATGCAACCGTAATGAACATAGGATCCGATGTAAAGTCGGGGCTATGACCTCACGTACCGCCGAAGCGTCACCGAGCCTGTCGCAGCTGATGAACAGGGTCGCCCGGGCGCTGGCCCGGCACGGCGATGCCGCACTCAAGCCCCTGGGTTTGCGGTTCGCCCAGATCCCGGTGTTCGCGCTGCTGAAGATGCGGACCGGGATGACGCAGAAGACGCTGGCCGACGCGGCCGGCATCGAGCAGCCATCCATGGCTCAGCTGTTGGCGCGCATGAAACGCGACGGATTGATCGTCTATCGGCCGCATCCGACGGACGCGCGCAGCCGCACGATCGTGCTCGCCGACCCCGACGATCGTCGGATCGACGACGGGAGCAACCGGCTGATGGACCTTGAACGTCAGGCCGTCGAGGGGCTCGGCAAGGACGAAGTAGAAACCCTCAAGGCGTTGCTCGCCCGGGTGCTGGAAAACCTGGAACGCTGACCCGATGCCCGCCCGCAGCACGGTTGCCTAGCGTCAAAAGAACCTCGACCACGTCTGGGGGCTTGACCCCGGATCCTGGACATCAAAGTGTCCAGGATCAAGCGGCAAGGCCCGCGCAGGCTTTCTCAGCGATTTGTCGGCGGATTCTTCTCACCGAGATGTCGTTTTCTCGAGGGTCCTGTTTTGCGGGTCCAGGGTCCGATTATCTGAAGCGGAGGAAGACGCGGTTGCAGCAAGCTGGCCGATAGGCGGCGGGCTCGGCGCTCACTGACGATTCAGCGGTCTTGTCATAGGGGGCTTCTACGATGTGCGGATGACGCGATTCGTGCAGCAGCCCGACTACGAGGGTGCGGAGTTCATCGACCTGTCCATGGCCGGCGCGACCTTCCGCGAGGTGGACCTCAGCGGCGCCCGTATGCGCGGCGTCGTGCTGTTCGGTGCCGACATCGACGGGGCGATCAACGGGCTGCGCATCAATGGCGTGGAGATCATGCCGTTGATCGAGGCGGAGCTGGATCGCCTGCACCCCGAACGGCTGCGACTACGCCCGACCACACCCGAGACGATGCGCGACGCAGTGGACGTCATCGAGGAGCTGTGGCACGCGACGGTCCGACGCGCCAGTGCGCTGCCGGAGGGGGCCGTCTACAGATCAGTGAACGACGAATGGTCACTGGCCCAAACCCTGCGCCACACGATTTTCGTCGTGGACGCCTGGTACGGCCACGCGACAGCCCTTCGCCCAAGCCCGTTCCATCCGATCGGCGTGCCCGCATCGTTCACCACCAACGGCGCCGAGTTCGGCATCGACGAGTCGGCTACGCCCACCCTCGGCGAAATCCTCGCCGTGCGCGCCGAGCGGATCGCCGATCTGCGCGCGTATCTGGCGGACGTCACGCAGGAGGAGCTGGACCGGGTGCGGGGGCCGAACACCGCGATCGGCCGCCCGCCCTCCGCCGAACGTACGGCGCTTAAGTGCCTGCAAGTCATCTTCAGCGACCAGTGGGCGCACGTGCAGTTCGCCAACCGCGACCTAGCCATCCTGGAACAGGAGTATGCGTGATGCTCCGCGAAATCCAAGAATCGCCACCTCGCCGAAGGTTTCTCAACAAAGTGTCGGAACCGACATTTACACCGAAATAATCTTGAGAAACCGAAAGATCTGATGAGAACCCACAGGGCGACCTAGGCATGGATTGAGACTCCGCGGCTCGCGAGGAAGCTTGCCGGGTCGACGGCATCGATGGACGCTGCTGTCTGGCCTGAATGGACTTCGAAGTGGAGGTGCCGTTCGGTCACCTCCATCGCGTCCGCGACACCGAAGCCCAGCCCCAGAGGTGCTGCCGGAACGCCGGCGTCGCGTCCCAATCCAGCGCGGCCGGTGCGCCGGGTGTGTTGTCGGCGAGCGGATCAGCGACGACGTGGGCCGCGGCGCAGGGCGTGAGCGCGCATTGGCTGCGGCACACGACACTGACCTGGGTGGAACGCGTCCATGGGTATGCCGTCACGCAGGCGTATGCCGGTCACGCGGGCTCGAGCGGGCCCTCCCGCGCGAAGCGCTGGCGCACGGCGGCGGGATCGCTCGACTCCGAGCGTCCGGATCAGGTTCGAGCCTGGTAGACGAGCAGGGCGATCTGCACGCGGTTCGCCGAGCCCGTCTTGGTGAGGATCCGGGAGACGTGCGTCTTCACCGTCGCTTCGCCGAGCAGCAGGGTCGCGGCGATGGCCGCGTTGGAGAGACCGTCGGCGACGGCCTCGGCCACGGCCCGTTCGCGTTCGGTGAGGGCGGCGAGGCGCTGCGCCGCTCGCTGCGCGACGTCGTCGTCGCCCCGGCGGCGCAGCTGGTGGACCAGGCGCTCGGTGATCGGGGCCGAGAACACCGATCCACCACCGGCGACGACGTGGATCGCCCGGATCAGCTCGCGAGGAGCGGTCTCCTTGAGCAGGTAGCCGCGGGCGCCGGCTTCCAGCGCGTCGAGCACGTAGGCGTCGACATGGAACGCGGTCAGGATCAGCACCGCGGGGGCGCCGTCCTGGCTCGTGATCCGCCGGGTTGCCCGGACCCCGTCGAGCTCCGGCATCCGCAGGTCCATCAGGATGACGTCCGGCCGGACCCGGCGCGCGCCGGCCACCGCCTCGGTGCCGTCGACGGCCTCGGCGACGAGGTCCAGTTCGGGATCGCTGGACATCACCATCCGCAGGCCCGTCCGGGCGAGCGCGTCGTCGTCCGCGACGAGCACTCTCACGGCCACGGCAGCCGGGCCCGGAGTTCGAACTCACCCACCGCGGTGCCGCCGTGGGTGAGGGACCCACCGGCGAGGGTGGTCCGCTCGGTCAGGCCGATCAGGCCGTTCCCGGAGCCCGGCACCCCGAGCGACGCGGTGGCACATCGGTTCACGACGTCCACGGCGAGCTGCTGGCCCGTACGGTTCACGCTGACGCGGACCGTCTCCCCCGGCGCGTGCTTGCGGGCGTTGGTGAGGCCTTCCTGGACGATGCGATAGACGTCTCGGCCGACGGCCCCCTCGGCGACCGTAAGCGTGGGGTCCACCTCGAGAACGACCTGCTGGCCGGCGCGGCGCGCCTCGTCGACGAGGTCATTCAGCCGGTTCAGACCGGGCTGCTCGGGTGGACCGGGGCCGTCCTCCCGCAGCAGGCCGATGACCGTCCGCATCTCGTCGAGCGCCTGGAGCGCGGAGGCGCGGATGAGCGCCGCCGCGGCGGCGATCTCCTCCTCGTCGCGACCCCGGGCGACCTCCAGACCGCCGGCACAGAGCGCCACCAACGAAACCCGGTGCGCCACCACGTCGTGCATCTCCCGGGCGATGCGGGTGCGCTCGTTGGCCCGGATCCGCTCCTCGCGGAGATCCCGCTCCTCCTCGGCGCGCTCGGCGCGCTCCCGGTAGGCGGTCAGGAGGGTGTGCTGCGACTGGACCAACGCACCCCAGGCGGTGGCTGCCGCCGCGATCGCGACGTTGACGGTCAAGGTGAGGACGATGCCCTCGTTGCCCGGGTACAGCAGCCAGAACACGCAGCCGCTCAGGACGTTCGTGACGCCGAGGACGACCGCCGTCCGCAGTGCCCGGTACCGCGCGACGAAGTACAGCGCCACCATGTTCGCCACGCCGGCCGAGGCGACGATCGCGGCCAGGCCGGCCAGCGTGAATCCGACCGTGAGCGGGATGCGGTGGCGTCCGAGCAGGAGGAGGCAGGCCACCGCGCCGATGGTCACGTCGGCGGCGAGCCAGGCGTCGACCGGCCCGTGGCGCAACACGTCGAACAGGAGCACGAGGCCACCGACGTAGGAGACCACGACGACGGCCGCGGACCGCGCGGCCCAGCGGAAGTTCCCGACCGGCACCGTCCGCATGCGGGTGAGTTTACGGAGGGTGGGCGGTCACCGAGTCCGTCCTTCGACGGACCCTCGTCCGTCGAAGGTTGATGGGAATTCGCCTCCCGGGCGACGCGCGGCCGGGGCCGGTGGCGGTTGTCTCATCGGGTGCGCCCACTACCGAACGCCCCCGTCAGCGTGCCGCGCCGCGAGCGTCGTGTCACCGGCTGGACCGCCCTGAGCGGCGGCCTGGTCTCGCTGATCTCCGTCGGCCTCTACTTCGTCTACTCCGGACCGCCGCCGTCGTCGAACGTCTTCACCCGCACCCTGATGCTGGTGGCCACGTTCACCTTCTTCCTCGTCTTCTCTGTCGGCCTCGGACGGACGCTCCGCCACCCCGACGGCGACGCCGGGCTCGCCGGCGAACTGGCGGTGACCGCGCTGCGCCTCTACATCGCGATCACGCTGGTGGCCGCGTCGCTCGAGGTAGGGACCGCGCTGCAGTACCCGGACGGCAGCCGCGATCCGACGGTCGACGGTCCGCTCGCCGCCGGCATGGTGCTGTTGCACGGCCCGATCGCCCGGGCCCTGGTCGCGGTGTTCCTGCTCGCGCTGGCCGCGACGCCGAACGCCCGGCGATATTTCCCCCGGCGGGTACTCACCGGCGGCGTCGTGCTGGCGGTGCTCAACCTCGCGCTGATCCCGTCGCTGTTCTTCGGCATGGACCCGGCGCAGTTCTATGCCGCGAACGGGTGGGGTGCGACGGCGTCGATCGGAGCGCTCAACGTGCTGTGGGTCGCGGTGCTCGGCTGGTCGGTGCTCCGGGAGCCGCCGGTCCAGGGTCGGGAGGCGTCGGCGTGACCCGGAATGTGGTCCTGTACGAGCTGATGGCGCTGGACGGCGTCGCCGACGAGCCCGGTGAAGGCGAGTGGTTCGGCGGCGCGGACGAACGTCTCACGGAGTTCCTCGGCGAGGTGATCTCCACCCAGGACGCTGTTCTGCTCGGGCGGCGCACATTCGAGAAATGGGCGCCCTACTGGCCTTACTCCTCGCTGCAACCGTTCGCCGACTTCATCAACTCGACGAGGAAGTACGTGTTCTCGTCGTCGCGACCGGTGCTCGACTGGCCGGGCTCGCTCGTCCACGTACCGACGCCGGCGGGCGAATTCGTGCGGCATCTCAAGCAGCAGGCCGGCGCGGACATCGGCGTCCACGGCAGCCTCACCCTCGCGCGCAGCCTCCTGGCCGACGATCTCGTCGACGAGCTCCGTCTCGTCGTCGCACCCAGCCTCGCCGGCCGCGGTACCCGGCTCTTCGGCGGCGCCACCCACCTGCAGCGACTCGAACTCGTCAGCAGCGATCGCACGGGTGACTGTCTGCTGCTGCACTACCGGTCGCGCCGCTGAACGACGTCGGGTCGGCCGGAGTTGGAGGATCGAATTCGCGAATGGCCCCACGCCGACTGCCGAGAGCTGAACCGAGAGCGTGTCGGCGAGTTGTGGCGACGTGCTACCTCGGCGGGATCCTGGGTTACAGGCTCGCCGGGAGTGACGACGAGGCCCCCCGACCGGCTAGCCGTCACCCAGCGGATGACCTGGGCCTACGTCCGGTCGGCAGTGAGCGACGGCGACCCGGCGTGGCAGCGGGCCGTCGAGGCGCTGAACGACGATCCGTCGCTCGGCGCGGAGAAAGCGGTATCGGCGATCAGGCCTCCGCTTGACGTGTCCGCGTCGGCTATCAGCAGGCAGGTTGCGTCTCAGCGGTGCTTGCGGCGGTAGGCGCCCGGGGCGATGCCGTACTCGCGGCGGAAGGCGCCCGCGAGGGCGAACTCGGTGGAATAGCCGGTGCGGCGTGCGATCGTGGACAGCGTCGAGTCGGTCTCGACGAGCAGGCGGGCGGCCTGGTCGAGCCGGTGAGCCAGCAGATAGGCCGTCGGGGTGCGGCCGACCGCTGCGGCGAAACGCCGAGTGAACGTGGCCCGGGACAGGCCCGCCCGCCGGCTCAGTTCCCGGACCGTCCAGCGGGTCTCGGGGCTGGTGTCGATCGTCTGTAGGGCCGCGGTGATCTCCGGATCGGTCGGATCGCTCCAATCCGCCGTATCGAGCCACCGGCGTAAGGCGCGCGCGAGCATCAGATCCAGCAGTGCGTGGCGGGTGGCGTCGACGACCAGCCCGGCGGCCTGCTCCTCGTCGAGCAATCCGATCACCGAGTCGAGCCGCCCGCTCGACGGGACCACGATCGGGTCAGGGAGGGCGGCCAGGAATGGGTGCACGTACCGGCCCGGGGCAAGCCGGTAGGCGCCGCAGAGCAACTCGAAGTCGGCCGGACCGGGATCCGGTTCGGCCGGTCCCAGATCGACCGCCGGTAGATTTCGCAGCGGGCGTGGTTCGGAGGCGAGCGCGTGGTCGGCGCCTGAGGTGATCAGCACGATGTCACCCGGTCCGAGTTCGACCGGTGGCACGTCCGCGGTCAGCAGCCAACCTGTCCCTCGGAGAACGACGTGGAAGCCGCTACCGCTCAGCCCGGAGTAGTTCAGGCCCCAGGCTCCGGACTGCCGGAACCGTCGCACCGTGCCGCGACCGACCCGCAACGCGGCGATCGCGCTACTGATCGCATCCATCGGCGCCATGCTACCTACGCGTAAACGCCGGCGACGTCGCAGCATTTCTGCCGGGCCGGGCCTGCGGTTCAGTGGACGGCATGAAGGAATGCATAGTCATCGGCGGGGGCGCGGCCGGTCTGAGCGCCGGTCTCACGCTCGCGCGGGCTCGGCGTACGACCCTGGTCGTTGACGCCGGCCGCCCGAGCAACCTGGCGGCGTCCACTATCGGCGGTCTGCTTGGACACGACGGGCGCCCGACTGCGGAGTACTACGCCGCGGCCCGCGCGGCGCTCGATGCGTACCCGTCGATCGAACTCTTCGACGGTGAAGCCAGGCAGGCAGTCCGGGAGGACGGTGGCACGTACGCGGTGACCTTGGCGGACGGTCGTCTTGAGCACGCCCGCACCGTGGTGCTCGCGCCCGGGATGGACTACCGGATCCCGCCGGTGGCCGGACTGGCCGAGCGCTGGGGCGGCGATGTGTTCCACTGCCCGTTCTGTCACGGCTGGGAGAATCGAGACCGGCCGACGGCCGTTCTGGCGACCGGTGCGGTCGGCGTCCACGGCGCCCTCAACCTGCGCGGCTACACCGATGACATCACCCTGCTGACCAATGGCGCCGCCCTCGACGGCGCCCAGAAGGACCGGCTTTCGGCGGGCGGGATCAAGTGGGACGAGCGCCTGCTGGCCGCAGCCGACGGCACGGGGACGAGCCTGGAGGTCGTGCGTTTCACCGACGGCGCCGACCTCGCCGTCACCGCCATACTGGTCAAGGCCTTCCTCCACCAGCGCTCGCCGCTGGCCCGCGACCTCGGGGCCACGGTGGCCATGTCGGACGAGAATCTCGGTGTCGAGGCGATCAAAGTCGATGCAATGTTCCGTACGGATGTTCCGGGCCTTTTCGCCGCCGGTGACGCCGCCACCGCGGTGCCGCCGTCCATGGCGGCCGCTGTCGCCTCGGGCTATCTGGCCGGGGCGAGCGCCGCCGTCCAGATCTCGGCCGGACGTTGACCGCGGACCGCGCAGTAGGAGCAATGACAGATATCGCGCCAACTGCTCTGGAAAAGAACATCTGCTCGTCGGCAGGAGCTCAAGAACTCACGTCACCGACCACGCCCGGCGTGTCACCGAACCGGTGAACGTTCGGGGACAACGCACTAGCCGGACGGCAGCGGCAGCCGGCCGACCACCACCCCGAGCAGGTAGCCGGCGTGCGCGTAGCCCCGCACGCGCGAGTCCGCACTGGCCGCGACGTTGTCACCGAGCAGCAGGAACCGGCCGGGCGGCACCCGCTGGTCCGGCACGGCCGCCCGGACCACCTCGGGCACCGGGTCCCCGGGCCCGGCCGCCAGGCGCTTCACCATCCACGGGGCCAGGGTCGGCGGCAGGCCCGGCGTCGGCTCCTCGATCGCGAGCGGGAACGGTCCACCGGGCACCGGAGCGCCCCAGGCGGCCACCACGACGTCGCCGGTCCGGGCCCGGGCCAGGCGGACCCGCCGGACGAGGACCCGGTCGCCGTGCGCGAACGTCGGCGTCATGCTCTGGCCGATCACGGTCACGATCACGAACCGGCGGCGCAGCCACCACACCACCGCGACGACCACCGCGAGCACCGCGCCGACGGCCCCGGCGGCGGTCATCGCGGCGACCCGGCCCGGGTGTAGCCGCTGGCCTGGATCCCGAACAGATGCGCGTAGGTGCCGGCGGAGGCCATCAGCTCCGCGTGGTCGCCCTCCTCCGCGACGACGCCGTCGACCAGCACCACGATGCGGTCGGCGTCGGCGACGGCACCGAGCCGGTGGGAGATGAGCAGGCTGGTCCGGCCGGCCCGGTAGCGCCGTAGCCGGTCGTGCACCTCGTGCTCGGCCTCGGCGTCGAGACCGGCACTCGGTTCGTCGAGCACCAGCAGGTCGCGCTCACCGCGCATGAGTGCCCGGGCCAGCGCGACCCGCTGCCACTGGCCACCGGACAGCATCATCCCGTTCGGTTCCTCCTCGGCCGCGTCGCCCGCGGTGAAGACCTGGGACAGCATCGTGTCGTAGCCGTGCGGCAGGGCGGTCAGGACGTCGTCGATGCCGGCCAGCCGGGCCGCGCCGGTGATCCGCCGCCGGTCGTCCACGGCCGCGACGTCGCCCAGGCCGATGTTCTCGGCCGCGGTCAGGTCGTACTCCATGTAGTCCTGGAACACGGTCGCGGTCCGCCGGCGCAGGTCGTCGATCGCCAGCTCCCGCAGATCGATCCCGTCCCAGCGGATCGAGCCGCGGGTCGGGTCGTACAGCCGGCACAGCAGCTTGACCAGCGTCGACTTCCCGGCGCCGTTCCGCCCGACCAGGGCGACGGCGGCGCCGTGCGGGATCGTGAAACTGACGCCGCGCAGCACCCAGGGCTTGTCCTCGGCGTACCGGAACCACACGTCGTGCAGCTCGATGCCCCGGCGCAGCGGGGGCACCGGCCGCGGCGCGACGGGTAGGGGCAGGTCCGGCTCGGCCGTGACGACCGCGCGGTGGTGGGCGAAGAGCAGCACGGACTGGTGCCCGCCGGCCAGCGAGCCGACCAGTCCGGCCAGGGCCACCTGCAGGCCGGCGACCGTGACGACGAACATCGACACGTCACCGACGCTCAGCCGGCCGTCCCGGGCGGCGAACACGGCCCACACCAGGCCGCTCCCGGCGACGCACGCGCCGAGCAGGGCCAGGCCGCCCTGCGTGCTCAGCTCCCGCCGGTCGACACGGCGCTGCGCGGCGTCGATGGCCCGGTGTTCGACGAGCATCCGCTCCCGCAGGAAGCCGGCCAGGCCGAACAACCGGATCTCCTTGGCCGCGACCGGGTGGCCGAGCAGGTGGCTGAAGAAGAACTCGCGCCGGGCCGTCGGGCTCATCCGCCACAGCACGGCGGCGCGCCGCCGGGCGAGCCGGAGCTCCATCACGAGTACCGGTACCGCGGCGGCGAGCACGACGACGGTCATCAACGGGCTCACCACGGCCAGCGCCGCGATCAGCCCGGCCGCCCCCAGCAGGCCGGCGCCGGCGCCCAGCACCTCGCCGCAGAGCTCGCCGGGCGACCGGCCGCTGTTCCCGGCCATCCGCAGCCGGTCCAGGAACGGCGGATCCTCGAACCGGCGCAACCCGGGCTGCCGCTCCACCCCCCGGTACAGCTCGTCGAGGGCCAGCACCGCGCTGCGCCGGCCGATCTCGGCCTGCGTGTACTTGGCGACGTGCGGCAGCACCCCGGCGGCGACGCCCACCGCGGCCAGCCCGCCGGCGTGCAGCAGCAGGTCCCCGGCGTGACCGCCCCCGACGACGCCGTCGATCGTCGTCCGGGTGAGCCACGCGGTCAGGGCGGGGGCGGCGGCGGTGAGCACGGCGGCGGCGACCGAACCGGCCAGATAGGACGGGGCGGCCCGCCACACCAGCCGGAAAGCGGCGGCGACCGTCCGCCGCATCGGTTCCGAGGGTTCGCCGGTCATGCGGCCGGAACGGCCAGCCGGTCCACGGACGACGCGTCGCTGACCAGTAACCGGCCGTCCCCGTCGAGCTGGAACACGGTCGGGTAACCCGTCACCCCGAACGCCCGCGTCAGCACGCCGCCCGAGTCGTCCTCGACGACCACCCGAGCCGCCGACGACAGCTCGGCCACGTACCCGGCCGCGTCCGCCGACGCACCGACCACGACGGCCACCGCGCTCCGCCGGCCGTCGGGCAGGCGCTCGGCGTGGGCGATGAACTTCGGCAGCAACGCCTCGCACGGCGTGCAGCCCGGGCTGAAGAACGCGATCACGGCGCCGTGGGGCAGGTCGTCGCGGCGCAGCGGGTGACCGGCGACGTCGGTGGTGGCGAACGCCTCGACCAGCGTTCCGACGGGCAGGGCGGCCGGGCCCGGCACGCCGCCGGGCGGGGGGACCTGCTGTTCGCGCAGGCGCCGGATGACGCCGAAGAGCAGCAGCAGGTTCAGCAGCGTCAACACGTTCGTCACGACGAGCGCGGCAACGACGTAGGTCACGTCGAGGTGTCCCTTCCGGTCGGGGGAGACGACCCGGCCGGCCGCACGGGTGGCGGCCGGCCGGTCACGAGCCGATCAGCAGTAGTAGTCGTGGCATTTGCCGATGTACCACTGGCTGCAGCTGCCCGCGCAGTAACGGCTGTCCTGGCGGTAGAAGGAGCCGTAGCAGGGCACGCACCGGTACTCCATCTCGGCCATCGCGGTGGTCCGCGGGACGACGACGGAGAGCATCCGGTCCGCCAGCCTGGCGATCGTTTTGGTCATGTGTTCTCGCTCCGTTCGATGCGAAGGACGGTCCCGGCCGGTCCAGCGGTCCGGCCGGGCGGACGGACCATGACACGTGTCCTTAACGTTCCGCTAACGATGCGCTATCGACCCGGACTGGCGGATCGCGCCGATCAGGCGGCTGATGCGTACCCCCGGCGCCGTCCCCAGCTCGCCCGCGAGGATCCGGCACAGCTGCTCGTGCACCGCGAGCGCGGACGTCAGGTCGCCGCGTCCCAGATGAGCGCTGATCAGGTGCTCCCACGCCCGCTCCCGGTAGGGCGTCAGCCGCACCAGGGACTGCATCGCGTCGATGACCGCGTCGTGCTGCCCGAGCGCGAGGCGCGCCTCGGCGAGGTCCTCGGTGGCCCGCCGGCGGTGTTCGTCCAGCGACGCGGCGACCGCGGCCACCCGGCGGGAGGACACGTCGGTGCAGGCGTCTCCGCGCCAGAGGCGCAGCCCCTGCTCGAGGGCGGCCGCGCGCCGCGCCGCGCCGCCCGGGAGCGTCGCGCTCCGGGCCTCGCGGACGAGCGCGTCGAAGGCGACGACGTCGGTGGAGGCCTCCGGCGTGCAGAGCACGTAGCCCGGGGACCGGGTGCGCACGACGTGGGCCGCCTCCGGGCCGCCGAGCCGTTCCAGCCCCTGGCGGAGCGCACACACGTGCCCCTGCAGCTTGGTCGTCGCGGTGACCGGCGGCCGGTCGTCCCAGATCGCCTCGAGCAGCAGGGGGACGCCGACCACGCTGCCGACGTCGAGGGCGAGCGCCGCGATCAGCGCGCGGCGGCCGGGGCCACCGAGCGCGAGCGGCTGCCCGGCGACGGTGACCTCCATCGGGCCGAGCAGGGACACCTGCACCAGGGAGCCGGCGTCCACCGTGCGCGGATCGCCGGACCCGGACCGCCGGTCGACGACCGTCCGGGTGGACCATGACGCACTCCGGCGGCGCCCGCGCCTGGTCATCCCGGGCCCGGTACGGCGCTCAGCTCGGGCCCCCGGGGGCCGACGAGGACGAGGGGTACGACTGCGGCGACGGATAGTAAGGCCATGCGAACTCCCGGAGGGAAACGTGCCGTGGCCCGCCCGGTCAGGAGGAAGCAGGGCGGCGGAACAGCCAGAGCAGCTCGTCGAGCCAGACGAGCGACACGACGAGGAAGCCGGCGACCGCGAGGGCCGCGACCAGTTGCACCGCGGGCAGGCCGCTCAGCCGTTCGGTCGACGTGGCCGCGGCGCCGCCGAGCGCCACGAGCGAGGCGGCGCAGAGCAGTGCGCTGCGCACCACGTGCGGCCGGCCGACCGGAGTGCTGGACGCTCCGAAGCAGCGGCAGCCGCCGGTGGCTTTCCGCCGGATCGCGACGGACAACGCGGCGGTGAAGCCGGCGAAGAGAAGAGTGCTGCCGGCCAGGCCGGCCACGGCTGTGCCGGGCCAGAGAAGAGCACCGGCCACCGCGGCCTCGGCCGCGATCGACAGCGCGGCGACGAGCGGCGCCCACCGGGTGGGAACCACGCGGAGCGCGACCAGACCGGCCGCGAATTCTCCGAACGCGGCCCGGCTGCGGAGCTTGCTGAAGAGAGAGACCGACAGGACCCCGATGACCGCTAGGGCCACCGTGGCGACGACGACGCGCATGAGGCCCCCCGTGGGCCGTTGGGTCAGCTCGTGAACGGCGAATCCGAAGTGTTTTGGCAACCTAGGGAGACTCGAAACGTACGCTTTGTTAACGTTAACGTCAACCGATCGCAGCGGCGTGACGGCGACCGACGGACGCGGGTCTGAGCCACTGTGGACAGCTCCGGGCGGCCCTCGTGTTGCGCTCCGGTGGCTGCCGCCGCGGTCCTCGTCAGAGGCCCGCGGAGCACCGCGACGACGTCGGACCGCCGGTGCTGTGGACCGGCGTCGGCCGCCAGCGGACGGTTCTCAATCGGAGCCTCGGGCCTAATGTGAGCGTTCCCATCTGTGAGCGCGGGCGGCTCCCTGTTGTTGCCGCGCGGCAAGCTGGTCGACGTGGTCGGCGAGCACGCGAAGGGCTAGGCGTTGGTGGCCCGGGCCGGGTCGACGCTGGAGCAGATCGGGCTGCTACCCCGGTCGGCGGAGGATGCGGCGCGCGGGTCGATCGCGGTCGCGCAGGCCAAGGCGTTCGCGTCGGAGATCGCAGTCGAGGTCAGCTCCGAGCTGTGCTCCCTCTCCGGGGCATCGGCCGCCGACGAGAAGTACGGTCTCGGCCGGCACTGGCGAAATTCCCGCACCCACTCCGCGCACGATCCGGTGGACTGGAAATACCACCACACCGGCGCCTACCTGCTCAACGGCACCCCTCCGCCGAACCACGGCCAGTTGTGAAAACGGAGTCTCCGATGAGCCGGGTATCCAGCTCCCCGAAGACGAGCGCCTGTGAGCAATCCGAAACTCGAACTGGTTGCCGACGTGGTGGTCGTCAACGGAGGTGTGGAAGGTCCCGACACCCTGAGCGCCGAGTACCTCTGGTACGTCCCCAATGAGATCAACGCCGGTCACCGTGGTGACGATCGGGGCCGGCCGGACTCGTTCACGGTGGCCACCGCGCTGGCCTCCCGGGCTACGACGTTCCAACCGCTCATCGCGGTCCGCCCATCGGTCGAGTTGCCCGTTACACCCGCACTGCCGAATTCCTGCGGATCGTTCGTGCGCTCTGGACGCAGGAGCCAATGACGTTCGCGGGCGAGCATTTCCGCGAGACCGACGCCGAGGTCGCGCCGCGGCCGATGGTCCGCGGCGCACGATGGCACCCGCGACCGTCTTTCGGCGGCCCGTCCGCGGAGGCCGAGCGAGTGGCCGCGGCCGATGCCGATATCCAGCTGTTGTGGGGCGAGCCGCTGGACGACGTGGGGGAGCGGATCGCCCGGCTCCGGCGGCTGGCCGACGAACTGGGTCGGGCGCATCCCCCGCTGGAGTTCGGCCGGCGGGTGACGACGGTGGTGAGGGACACCGCTGCGCAGGCCTGGGCTGACGCGGAGGCCAGGGTCGCCGCACTGTCCGCGGGCGCAGCGGCCAGGGACCGTGACCGGCAGTCGTCCGTCGGCCAACAGGGGTTGCTCGGCCTCGGTGACGGCGGCGACGTCCTGGACGGCAACCTCTTCACCGCGCCGGGCCGGCATGGCGGCGCCGGCGCTGGTACGACCTGGGGAGGCAGCTCCTGCCGTCGCTGATCGAGCAGAGGTCGGACGTGCGAGATTATTCCTACTATTCATATAGGCCTTGATCTAACGCGGCAGGAGCGAGTCATGAGGTTCTTGACCATCACGCTCATCGTCCACGCGCCCGATCCGGTGACTGGACGGCAGAAATCCACTCAGGACCGGCTCCGCGAGGTCGTCGACAACGCCTTGCTCGCCGAGGAACTCGGCTTCGACGGCTTTGGTGTCGGCGAGCGGCACGAGCGCCCGTTCATCTCCTCCGCCCCCACCGTGGTGCTGAGTCATCTGGCCGCGCTCACGTCACGCATCCGCCTGTTCACTGCGGTGACGACGCTGAGCCTGCTGGATCCAGTGCGCGCGTTCGAGGACTACGCGACGCTCGATCACCTCGCCGACGGGCGGCTGGAGCTGATCATCGGCAAGGGCAACGGCGCCGCCCAGCGCGAGCTGTTCTCCGTCACGCCCGAGGACCAGTGGGATCGCAACGCCGAGTCCTACGAGGTGTTCCGGCAGCTCTGGCGCAACAATACGATCACCTACGACACGAAGTTCCGGCCCCCGCTGCTCGACGCTGAGGTCTGGCCGCAGCCCTACCAGCGTCCGATCCGGATCTGGCACGGCTCGGCGACCAGCCGGGCGTCGGTCGACCTCGCGGCCCGTTACGGTGACCCGCTCTTCTCGGCCAACGTCACGACCCCGATCGAGCCGTACGCGGAGCTGATCCGCTACTACCGGGAGCGGTGGGCGCACTACGGCCACGCCCCGGCCACGATCGCGGTCGGCGCCGGCTCGGCCGGGTATTACGCGGCCCGCAACTCGCAGGACGCGATCGAGGCCTACCACCCGGTCTTTGAGGGCCAGCTGGCATTTCAGCAGCGGCTCGGCCTCCAGCCCGCGTTCCCGACGCTGGAGGACTTCGTCGAGCGCTCGTCCGCGCTGATCGGCAGCCCGGCCCAGGTGATCGACAAGGTCCACCGCTACCACGAGCAGTTCGGCCACACCGTCCTGCACCTGCACGCCGATGCCGGCGGCCTGACCGACGCCCAGCACCGGGAGAGCCTGGAGTTGTTCCAGTCCGACATCGCGCCGACGCTGCGGCGGGAGATCCCCGATCCGCCCTGGGGATGGGGAGGCCCCGGCCAATGACATTTTCTCCTACGGCTTACTAGGGATACGTCGAACCGCCGCCCAGATCGCCTCTCTGGTGCTTCTGGAGTTCGCTGAGGTAGTCGGCGACCGCATCGCGGTTGCGGGTGAGGATGTCGATGCGTTCGGAGAGCCGGCCTCGCTCCCGTTCGAGCGCGGCCACCGTCTCCGGGAGTACGCCCTCGAAGACGATCGGGCTGCGTGGGGATTCCAGGCACGGGACGATCGCCAGAATCAGCTGGGTCGAGAGGCCTGCGTCGAGGAGTTCACGGATCTGCTGGACGCGCGCCAGGGTCGTCTCGGTGTAGTCGCGATAGTTGTTGGCTTCCCGCGTGGAAGTGATCAGGCCTCTGGCTTCGTAGAAGCGGACCTGCCGTGGGGACGCGCCCGCCCGGGCGGCGAGTTCACCGATACGCATGGTTCGACCGTACCGCTTGACCTTGACGCTGGTGTCAAGGTTTGAGCCTGGTGGCATGACTGAATTGAACGGAACAGTTGCCCCCTCGTTCGAGCCCGTCCGCGACGCGGTGGATCGACAATTGCGCAGTAAGGCCGAGGTCGGCCTGTCGCTCGCCGTGGATCTCGACGGCCACCGCGTGGTGGATTTGTGGGGCGGACATCGAGATGCTGAGCGCACTCGGCCGTGGCAGTCGGACACGATCGTCAACGTCTGGTCGATCACCAAGACGGTGACCAGCCTGGCTGCTCTGCTCCTCGTCGATGCCGGTGAACTGGACGTGTATGCGCCGGTGGCTCGCTACTGGCCCGAGTTCGCCGCCGGCGGCAAAGAGCACGTCGAGGTGCGGCACCTGATGTCCCACACCTCGGGTGTCTCGGGCCTCGACCACCCGGCGCGGCTGGAGGATTTGTACGATATCCGTTCAGCGGCTGCGCGGATGGCATCCCAGACGCCGTGGTGGACGCCCGGCTCGGCGTCCGGTTACCACCTGTTGAACTACGGCCACTTGATCGGTGAGCTCGTGCACCGGCTGACCGGCTCGTCGCTGCGCGACTTCGTCGACGAGTATCTCAGCCGCCCGTCGGGTGCTGATTTCCGGATCGGGCTCCCGAAGGCCGACGCCGCGCGGGCCGCCACTGTGTTCACGTCGGCTGTCGATTTCGATCCGACGACGCTCGACCGTGACAGCGTCGCGTACAAGACCTTCACCGGCCCGCAGGTCGACGCGAGCGCGGCCAACACACCGGCCTGGCGCGCTGCCGATCTCGGCGCCGCCAACGGACACGGCAACGCCCGGTCGGTCGCCGACGTCCTGGCGCCGCTGGCGCGCGGCCAATTGCTCAAGCCGGACACCGTCGACCTCATCTTCGACGAGCAGTCCAACGGGCCGGACCTGGTCAACGGACTCCACGTGCGGTGGGGAATCGGCTTCGCGCTACCGGACCAGCGCACCCTGCCCTGGATCCCGGACGGCCGGATCGCTTTCTGGGGCGGCTGGGGTGGCTCGATGGCGATCGTCGACTTCGATCGGCGTCTGACGATCAGCTACGCCATGAACAATATGGGCGCCGACATTCTCGGCTCACCACGCGCAGCCGCCTACGTTCGAGCCGTCTATCGAGCCGTCGACGGTGACGCTCGAATCCGATCGAAGGAGAACTCTCGATGAACTCGACGCGGCCCGGCCTGATCGGCGTCGGTGAACTCCCGGAACCCTGGCGGACCCGCAACTCCGAATCCTCGACGCGTCGACGTCCCTCGTCCTCGACCAGCGGATCAGCCCACTGCGCGGAATTTCCTCCGAACCCGTTCGGCGCTCTTTCGACGAGCCAATCCGCGAACGAGCTGGCCTTCGAGTAATGAGAATCAGGCATCGGTGCTCCCTCGTGTTTGATCCGCGCCAGCTGGATCGGTTGTGTTCGTGCGCGGTCGCCGATGCGCCGGACGGCGAAAATCTGCGCGCCGCCGACTTCATCGAAGCAGCCGACGCGGTCGCGAATCGGCAGAATGCGGCTCTGCTCGTGCGCGCTGGACGGGAAGCCCACCGTTGATGGGGCGGAGTATCTGCTGGAGCAGTTGTGCTGCTACACAGCTAACCTGCGCAACGCAGCTCGGCGATCCTGACCTGCACCGCCAGGCGCTGACCTGGCGGGGCGCGCTCCGGCGGAACTGGTCGGTGTGGGCATGGCGGCGTTTGTGGGCGGTTCTGGTCAACCCGCTGGCCCAGCCGCAGACTCGCGAGCAGGTCATCGCCCGCTTCGTCCCGCGCCTCCCCGCTGTGCCCGTCGGACAGATCCTGAGCCCGAACGCCCTGCCTTCGACCGTGGATTCAGCTACGCGCACACCGCTTCCTGTCGAGTGGGACCTCATCCGCGAGTCTGGTGACGACGACGTCCGGGCGCTGTTGCAGATTGTGGCCGCAGGAGTCGCCCGGCTCGACCACCTGGACGAGGTCGCGGGGGCCGCGTTCCGGGGTGGCGCCGATGACCTCGGTCCGTCGATCGTGGCCAGTCGGCTGACGCATCGCGCTGCGGAACCGCTGCCGCAGTTCGCGGCCTGGCTGGCCAACATGCTGTTCGATCGGGCCGAGAGGGGGAGTCGCCGGGAACTGCAGTGGGGCTCGGACGGTCGGCTGAGGCTTCCCACACGGCTCCAACGCGTCGGTGATCGGCTCCGGCTGGAAGGCGTCGAGGGCAGCGGATCGGTCTCGCTACGGGTGGAGGTATTCACCAGCGTCATTCAGCAACTGGGGTCCTTTCGCTGTCCGGAAACGCCTGGGCCGGCGGCCCGTACGCCGACGCGGTGCGCAAGTGATCGGTGGGAGGAGTTGACCGGCGCCGGGCCACCGAGCCTCTTGCGCGCCCGTACTCCGGCCATCGTCCGCGAGGCCCTGGTGCTCACCTACACATGCGACCTGTCCTTCGTCGAGGAGGTGTATGTGCGAGCAGCCCGTGCGGGCGGCGCAGTGACCAGCGTGTTCTATGACGCTCAACGGATCACCTCCCCGTCGGAGGGGCCGGTCGACTTCCTGCCGGTGCCAGTGGTCTGCCGCCGGGGCGGCGCGTTCCATCCGAAGCTCCTCGTGCTCGCCGGAGACGACGACACCGTGGTTGCGATCGGTTCAGGCAATGCGACCCCGTCCGGCTGGCACTACAACGCCGAGCTGTGGACATTCGTCCGCGGAACAGGGGCGACCGTCCCGGCGCTCTTTCACGGCTTGGGCCGCTGGCTGCGCCGATCTTGATAACCGTGCTCAGATTTGGTACCGAAGACTACTGAAAATCCGAAGTGCCATGACTTCCGGCATGCCCAGTTTGACATATGCAAATGCTGGTATAGGATCCAGACGCTTCGGGCGGTTGGCCGCTTTACCCGGTGTTCGGCATAGTGAACCACTCCAGTTCCGACTGTGATGTGACAAGCTGGCGGATGCCGCCGCGGACGAGAAAGGAATGGCGTGGACAACGACTAACGCATGTCACATTGGTGCGGCTGGAGAAATAGCGATGATTGCGCAGGAGGATTCGTGGGATCTTCCGGCCAAGCAGGCGGCGGCGATCTAGCCCAATCCATAGTGGCGAACAGGTTCCGAAGTAGATCCATCCCTAGGACGTTCGTTTGATGCGTGCACCACGGCCGGCCGTGGTGCAGCGTGCTCCTACCAGCGAAAGGCAATACCCACCTGATCGCGCGGCTCGCAGGGGTTCGCGAAAGTGTGGCTGACGAGGCCATTTTTTATGGACAATGAACGCTCCTCGCCTGTCGTCGGGGGGTCGGTCCGGTCCTCTGGGTCGCTGTAGTACCACACGCGGGTCGGCTGATGGCTGGAGTCGAAGACGACTCGGACGGTCAACCCGCGGATGGGGACGCCGTCTTCCGTGCGTTCGCCTGCTGCGATGCCATGGTTGTTGACGGGTACGTTGACCCATGGTCTTTCGTCCGGGGTTCCGGAGCTGAGCAGTTCGCTGGCGAGCCAGTGGCGCTCGCCCTGAACCAGTGGGTCGAAGAAGAGCCGGGCGATGACCTCTCCGTGCGGAACGAAGGGCACAGCCTCGGCGTGGCACCCCCAGACCTGTCCGAGGATGACTCCCGGACCGCTTCCCTGAAGTGGCGGGCGGCCTCGCATGACGTAGTGGTCGACACCATCGGCCATGGCGGTAATAAGCCGTTCGGTGATGCGACGCTCGAATGCCCTGCCTTGCAGGAACACCGTCGTGATCATGTAGTCGACGAAGACCGGATCAGCCCTCCTCCCGGGTTGGCGCCGAAACGCCCGAGGCTTGGGTAGATACGGAGTCCAGTGCTCCCGAGCCTGCAACTCGGCGAATCGACTCGCCAGGTAGATGGCCAGCGAACGCACGCCCTTCTTCCAGGCTATCTCCATCGGCTGGGTAGAGGTCGGATCTCCGAACACCTCGTTCAGCGCACGAAGTTGCTTGAAGCGCTGTGAGAGCGACGGCCCCCAAGGCTGCCCGATCTCTGGATCCCGAAGCCGGAATGCGGACATCAGTACCCGGCGGCGACGGGATAGGGACGTAGGGCCGACCTCTGGACTCGTAATTCCTTCCTGGATGAGCCGCCAGAGGGCACGTGCACGGTCGGCAGGAGGCATGCCCTCGAGTACCGCAGTAGGCGCGGTCAATGACGCCAATGCTGACCCGGTTTCGCTTGTCGGTCTGTCGATTGCGTGTGCGAGAAGATCGACGAGAGCCCCGTGGTTTCTCGTGCCGAGGTAGCGCAGCGCGGCTTCGACTTCGGACGCCGAAGGAACGCGCGGCCGATGTGCTTCCACCTGCTGCTCAGCTCCCCAGGTGACGTCACTGATCGAAGTGAACGACGAAAAACGACATTGTATTACGCTCCGACGACGTGCAGTTAGCAAAATACGAAACATAGTGGACTGATCATCGGGCGTGGGCCGCCGCGCGCTGACTGGCGAACTCTTATCATGGTAGTGGGCCTGTAGTGAGAAATGTTAAGTCCATCGTTGGTCGTGGGGCGGATGAATTCTCCCGATGTCCAGGGATCGTGCATCTCTGGCGGACGCTCGCGGCGTCACACGCTCCAGCGGTCCCCACCTCGTCCCGGGGAGGCGTAACCCATGGCGCTACAACGATTGGTGCGGCTGCGGCATGCCTCGTCGCCTCTCAGGCTCCAAATTGGCGATGCACCCAGAGGCGAGATGCCGTTGCGGCGAACCCACGTCAAGGCTGTCAACCGATCGGGGCTACGCGCGAGGTGTGCCCGGCGGCTGCGGCCAGGGTCACGCGGGCAGTTGCTCAGACGTAACAGCCAATGCCGTCAGCTGGGCGTCCCGTCGCTCAGCAAAGCGCGCCCGCGCGCGAGCGGCCAGAGCCGGGCGCTGAAGTAGGCCTCAGCAGTAGACGTTCTTGGACTGGTGTCGGATGTCCTCGAGAAGCAGGGAGAAGGCTGAGCGATGCGTACGGTGCTGCGGTTGCTGACGTCGGCCCTGCTGGGCTGGGCGACCTATGTTCTTTCGATCACTGCCCTTGATGCCCGGGTGCAGCCGCCGATCCTCACATCGTTGTTGGCTGTGGTGGTCGCGGTCTCGGCGATCCTGCAGTTCCTGTCAGTAGTGAGCGGGTTGCTCGGTAGTGATCGCAGTCCACTCGCCGCTGAAATTGAGTCCCTGCTGCAGGACAGGTTGGTTCACGCATACGACCAAGGACTCTTGGGCAGCGACCTGACCCGGATCAGCGCGCACGTGTGGGAGGTCCCAGCCCCATACCGTCGCCTGATCCCAATCTCCTTCCGCCGGTTCCTGCGGAAGACTTTCAGCTCCCAGATCCAACGACTCGCCTGGCGTCCCAAGCTTCACCGTGTCGCCTCGTTCCACCTGAGACAGCTGCCGCCTACGGGGATCGAGTTCAGGAAAGGCAAAGGCATTGTCGGAGCAGTTCTCGTCCTGAATGAATCCCACCTCGTCCAGGTAGTTGATTTCCGGAATTCCGGATTCTTGACCGCACTGGCCGGCGGTGAACGGACCTGGCACGATCAGCCCTTGAGTGTGACCCGCAACCTGGAGTACTGGGAGGCGGAAAGGCTGTCCCGGCGGTATGAACAGGCGATGGCCACCGTCATCCAGGACTCCCGTTCCGGCGAGGGGATCGGAGCCCTCACTCTGGAGGTGGCCGACGGGTTTCCGAAGCAACTGGGTACAGTTGACGAGTTGCTCTCGGAGATGAGGGCCCTGGCTACGCTCATCGGGCCGATGTTGGCCCACGGATGAGTCCAGGTCCAGCCGGCCTTGCCGGGGAGGGTCAGCGAATGGGGATGTTCGGCGACGTAGAGGTGCCGCGCGAAGGCCCGGGTTTGGTGAGCGTGGACGTTAGTGGCAAGAACTGCCCTACCGCCTCGGACCTCTACGTGGAGCATCGACGCCGTGGTGGAGTGAAGGTCCAGTTTTGGGAGAAGCTGCTCAATCGGCGACTACGTCCGGTCTAGATTGGATCGGACATCGGCGACCTAGATGGTTGATTCCTAACGGTGTGTCGACGCGTTCTGGCCCTTGACATGGGACGGAGGGTGGCGTTGGTCTGCGGTGACCGAAGACCTCGACGCTCTGCTGACCACGCTCTACGTATGGATCGATGATCATGTGCCCCGCCGTCGAGCGGCCGGCCGCTGGTGTTCTCCGACGCCGAGCTGCTGACCGCCGCCGTGGCTCAGGCGCTGCTCCAGGTCGTCTCCGAACGCTGCTGGCTGCGGGCCGGCTCGCGACACCATGTTCTGGCGCGCGACGACGTCTGGCTGGCCGACTCCACGGCGGTCGCCTGCGGGAATTCCCGGGAACCAGCTTCCTCTCCCGCTGGTTCTGCGTGCACCTGGTCGCCATCCCTGCCGGCCTCCGGTCACCTGGGCCCTGGCCGGCGCGAAAGCCGACGAACGCGATGTCCTGCTCGACCTGTTCGACACCGAGCCCAGGCTGCTCACCGATCGGCCGGGACAGACGATTCTCGCGGACCAGAGCTACCGGCGCCGCGAGTTCGAACACCAGCTCACCGACAAGGGCACCCGGCTGTTGATTCCGGCCTACCGCAATCGAAAACCGCGATCTTTCAGACCTTGAAAGGCCGGCTCGGTCTCGAGAACCACGGCGCGCGCACCCTAACCGGCGTCTGCGTCCGCATCGCCCAACGCCTCCTCGCACTCACCGCCGCGATCTGGCACACGACCACGCCGGCCAACCGATCACCCGATCACTGATCGCCTACGACCACTGACCTTCGGAATCAACCATCTAGCAGCGCACAGGGCATCGGCTTCAGCACCGCCTCCAGCGGATAGCGACCCGCTGCAGGCCACGGCCCGAACGGGGCGGCCGGCCGAATGCCTCCTCGTTCTCCGCTGTGTCGGGCAGATCGAACGTGCTGCCATCGATCGCGACCAGACGCCAGCCACGGTAGAACGCGCCGTGCCGTGCCCGGCCCCGCCACCGGCCGGCACACCTGGGCGAACAGCGCCTTGACCGGCTCCACACCCAACCGGCGGCGGCCCTTCCAGATCGCGGCGGTCGAAGGCACCTGCCAGCCACCACTCCACCGCCGCCGACGCAGACCGTCAGTCAGCAACCGGGCTACTTCCTCGTAGCCCTGCCCGCTGAACAGGCACATCGCGAGCACGAAGTACATCACCAGCCGAGCAGGCAACAACCGGCTGCGTTTCTGTGTCCGGCCCTCGGCCGCCACCACCTCGTCCACAAGCGACGGTGGGAACACCCCAGGGCCCCGGCAAAGTCGCAGCGGTGTCCTGTTTGGAGTAGAAGCGCCGCTGTTGGTGGCAGCAAGACGGGCATGACCGGCTCGGAAGATCATCAAGGTTCTCTACGCCATGATGAATCGACCGAAGTGAGTCAT
>NZ_JBITDV010000021.1:0-113607 GCF_044454545.1 Cryptosporangium sp. NPDC051539
CGCCAGCACCCCAACCAAACCGGCCGTGACGATCATCCCAGCGACCAAGCCTCACCGGGTCAAACGGACACCAAGACCCTAAGTCACCGGTATTGGTACTAGCCTCGGTCATTCGCTAAGCGGCTGATCGAGTGGTTCTGGTCGTCGTTGTGTGGTGAGGACTGCTGGTCGGTCGGTGGTCATGCCGGTGGCCCGGCGCGTGGCCGGGTTCTCCTGGGCGTGTTCGTCGTGGCGCGGGGTGAGGGTCAGCCGGCGGGTCGGGGTAACGCGTTCAGTCGTGTGAATGCTCTGGTCAGGTCGTCGGTCCAGGGCCAGTGTTCGGCGATGGCCAGTCGGGTCTGCCGGGCGGTGCGGGTGATGCGGGCGGCGATGTGGAGCAGCCGGTAGCGCAGTTTCTTCGGTTCGGCGCGGGCGAGGTCTGCGTTCAGGAGCAGTGTGCGGGTCCAGGCGAGCAGGTCGATGCCGGTCAGTGCCAGCTGGAGCCAGGCCTGATTGATCGCGAACACGCGGGAGGGGAACCGGCCGAAGCCGGTGTCTTTGCCGATGCGGATGCGGTCCTCGACACGGGCGTGGGCGCGGTGGCGGGCCTCCAAAAATTGGATGCTGCCCTGGCCGGGTGGGGTGTCGGTGGCCACGAGTTGGTGCCGCCAGCCTTCGATGGTGTCGAAGATCGACAGTTGCGCGCCGGGATGCGGGCGTTCCCTGCGGACGAGGAAGCGGGTGCCTTCGGGGAACCCGTCGGCGGGCAGCAGGCCGGTGATCTCGCAGATCTGCGCGTGTTCACGCGGGTCTCCGTCGATGTCCAGCGCCGGGAACCAGTCGTTGGTGGCACGGATGGCGTCGCGGACCGGTTCGGTGATCGCGACGCCGACGGAGAACCGGATGTCCACGTGCTGCTCACGCAGGCCACGGATGTGGGCCAGGAACCCGTGGCTGGATCCGGCGGAATCCGATCGGAGCAGGATCGGGGTGCCGTGCCGATGCTGGTCGGGGATCTGGGCGAGGGCCTGGTCCAGGACGGTGATGTGGTCGGCGGTGGTGTTCGACCCGGCGCGGCCCTCGCGCAGCAGCCCCGCGAGGGCTTCGCCGGTGTTGTCCAGGAAGCAGAGCAGCGGGTGGTAGCCGAACGTCTTCTTCCAGGTGGGGGTCGCGGCTTCTTTCTCCGAATGGCAGACCACGATCGTGGCGTCCACGTCGAGTACGAGCCCGGGCACGTTCTGGCCGGCCACCACCGGTGCGGGCAGGTCGCCGCGGGTGTCGGCGTGCTGGGCCCACGCCAGTTCACGGGCGGCGGCTCGTGCCGTGCGCACCGCGGCCAGCGCCGCAGCGTCCAGCGCGGACAAGAGCCGCCACGCGGTCGGGTCCGAGGCCACAGGCCCGAACACCGCAGGCTGGTCGCGGAGCACCGCCAGATCGGAGATGGCTTCGCCGCCGTCAGCGAGCATCACGGCCACATCGACCGCGATCCGGCCCGGATCGTGTCCGCGTTGCCGCTGCCGCAGACCGGCGAGCGCCTGACTGAACTGGCCGGTCAGACCGGTCGCGTCGGCGAGATCGGCCAGCAGACGGGTGCCGGCATGGCTGACCACACCCCGCCCGCCACCAGTCACTACGACCCGCGGACGGGTTCGGGTAGCCTCCACCCTGCAAGTGCCTTCCGTGACGGGAACAACGGGACCTTCGACAAGCCCCATATTCCCAGATCAGAAGGCACTTCCTATTTCCGGCCCCAGCCCGGTGGACCGCCCCTAACGAAGGGGCGAGGTTAGCCGTGCTGGCCGTGGGCCGGGCGGGCCGGCGAGTTCAGGTGTGTAGGGCGTCAAACGATGCGCTAGCGCTCCGATCCGATGTGGAATCGACGGCGGATCGAACAGGAAAGGATTCGATGCTCTACGGTGCGGGTCGGCCTGCGTTTTCGCTGGCCCGCGCAGCGCTACACCCGTCAGTCCTCATAATCCCTTGGTCGTGGGTTCGAGCCCTACCCGCCCCACTACACGCCAGGTACGTCGATGTCGTACCTGGCTGGCGAGCCTGCCCGGCTGCGTAGCGGTCGTAGAGGATGGGATCTGTGATTCGCGTCAGGCGATTGCCGTGATGTCACCGTCGTCGAAGTAGATCGCCTGGTGTAGACGACCTCCGAGAGCGGCGGCGAAACGCGCGACTATCTCATGTCCGGAGACTTTGCCTTGTTCGATTTGCGAGATCCGGCCTTTGGTGACACCCATTCGGTCGGCGACCTGTTGCTGTGTAAGACCGCGTGAGCGACGGACTTCAGCGAGCCGGTGACCGATCGCGGCGGCGAGGAGTTCTTCTTTTCCAGCTTCGACGGCCGCCTCTCCGCCTGCGCGGGCGACCTGTTCCGCGCGGATGTCCTCCCAACGCACGTGTCCGCTCATCGGGCGTCACCTTCCTCTTCGCTGCGTTCTGCGAGATAGGTTTTGTAGCGCTGTTCGGCTAGTGGAATTGCTTCGGTGTACCAGGATTTCCATCGTCCGGATTTGTCTCTGCCGACCAGTAGGATGCCGGAACGCCACGGATCGAAGCAGAACAAGATCCTGACGGTGCCGGGTCGTAGCTCCTTCAGGTTCGGGAGTGTCGACCCGGTGATCGGTCCACGAGGGGCCGGCCGAGCCCAGGGCCTGTCTCGGCGAGGAGATCGATGGCCTGGACTACGCGGGCGTGGGCGGCTGCTGGCAGGCTGTCGAGCCAGTCGCCCACCTCGTTGACGAGATACACGTCCCATTGGCCGTTCATCCACGCACCGAGTATAGCAATCGGTATACCCGCTGGGCGAGGTGCGGATGGCTAGCGGATGGGCTTGGTCTGCCCCAGCGGTGGCAGAACGGGCAGGCGAGCAGCTACGTCGCGCCGGGCGGTGATCCCGGCGCGGCAAGGGTCTTTCACTTCCTGGTTAGGAATTTCGACTTGGCCGATGTCGAGCACGTATTTGCAGTATGCGCCGAGGTGTTCCCCGACGAGGGGTGCCGCCAAGAGCGCTCGCATCCTTGAGGATGTGTTCGACGACGAGTAGCCAGATCGACTCGCTAGCGATTCGGTCCGATATGGATTCCGTGCAAGAGTTACAGCAAAGTATTCGACGCCCTAGGATGCGCGCCGATTCGATCGCCGTGACGACGCCGCGAACGTTCGGTCCACGACAATCGCTTATGCCGCGACGAGTGTTTACCGTCGCCGTGGCGCCGGTTGGACGAGTCGAGCGATTTGTCGAGGCCGGCTGGCTCGGTGTGCGGTTGAGCGTGTACGTCTGCTTCGCACTGTTCGCACTGGGAATCGTCGCGCTGGGCTCCACCCGGGCCGGGCGGTCGCTGTACGCGATCGGCGGCAACCCGGACGGGGCCCGGGCCGCCGGTATCCGCACCGACTGGGTGCTGTGGATCGTGCTGGTCGTCGCGAGCATGCTGGGCGGTCATGCTCTCGGGTCGGCTGGCGTCGGTGGCCGCGGCGCAGGGCCGCGGCGCAGGGCAACGGCGCAGGGCCGCGGCGCGTCTTCACGGTGTCCGCGGCTGCGGTGATCGGCGGCGTGGGCCTCAACGGCGGCAAGGGCGCGGTGTTCGGGGCGTTCACCGTCATCCTGCTGCTGTAGGTGATCGATCGTGCTGAGGCTGGCGGGTGTGCCTGGCCGGGTTGAGTCTCAGGGGCAGAACCGGCACGATGCTCCACCGTGGACGGGCGGGCACGGCGCAGAATGCTCATCGTCCTCAGCGTCGTCCTCAGCCTGGTGCTCGGCGCGGCGATCAACCTCGTCACGAGCTCCGACGTTATTCCGGTGTCTTGGAGCTGGACGCGGAACGGTCCGCTGATCGTCGTCCTGCTCGCGGCGCTGGTGATCTTGCTGGTCGCGGTGGAGCTCAGCCAGGATCGGACTGCGCCGGAGGCGCGGCCCGCGGACCCGAATGATCCGGAGTGGTTCGCCGCCGTCGTCCGGGCCGCGTGGGAGTCGGAGGAACGACGGCGCCGGCTGCTGCACCCCGAGCCGATCCCGACGGCCTGGACGACGATCGGGCCGCCGATCAGCGACCACTGGGCCAACCTCCGGACGGACGGCGCCAACGAGCCCGTCAACGCCGACGGGGTGGTCGACGGCGACCACCCCGACGCGCTGGACGACCTGCTCGACGATCCGCGGATCCGGGGCCGGGTGGTCGTGCTCGGCGAGCCCGGCAGCGGCAAAACTGCGCTGCTGCTGCGCCTGGCCCGGGTGGGCCGGATCCGGCCGCAGGGCCGTGTTCCAGTGCTGCTCCGGCTGTCGAGCTGGGACCCCGCCGGGCAGAGTTTCGACGACTGGGTGGCCTCCCGGCTGCTGGCTGACTACTGCGTTGCCGCGCCCGTGCCGGTCGACCGGATCCTCCCGCTGCTCGACGGCCTTGACGAGATGCCGGCGGCCCGGCGCGGCGACGCGGTGCGGGCGATCAGCGCCCGGCTGCCGTCCACCGCGCCGTTGGTCGTGACCGCGCGTACGACCGAGTACCTGGACGCGCTGGAGGCCGCCGGAGAGACGGTGTTGCCCGGGGCGGTCGTCGTCGAGCTGGTCCGGCTCCCGGCCGCCGTGGTCGGGGACTATCTGGCGCGGGCTGTCCCGCCGGTGCACGCGGACGACTGGGCCCTGCTGTGGAAGCGGGACGCCGGCGGACATCTGACGGCGGCGATCGGCGCGCCGCTCTGGGTAGATCTGATGCGGGTCGCCTACAGCGACCCGGCTGGATCGCGCGATCCGGCCGACCTCTCGGGACTGACCGATGCGTCGGCGATTCACGCGCACCTGTTGGACGCACTGGTTCCGGCGGCATATCCGGACGCCGGGACCAGCGGGGGGAACTGGACCCGCGAGGACGCCCAGCGCTGGCTCACGTTCCTGGCCCTCGCGATGTGCACCCGCGGTACCTACGACATCGCCTGGTGGGAGCTGGTCGAGACGCTGCCCCGGCGTGCCCGCGTGATGTTCGGCCTGGTGATCGGGGTCTTGTTCGGACTCGGCGGAACCGCGCTGGCCGGGTGGAAGTTCGGCGTCCCGACCGCGCTGATCTTCGGTCCGCTGATCGCGCTCGGCCTGTCCGTGCGAACCGCCCCGGCGCGACGGCGAGTCCGTTTCCGGCGGAGCGGCCAGTCGGTGCCCCGACGGCTGTTCAATGCCTACGGCATAGGGTGGGTGACCGGTTGCGGGCCGGGTTACGCGATCAACCCGTGGCTCGGCATCGCGGTCGGCGCGGCCATCGGCTTCGCGTACGAGTTCACGACCGCCATGCGCGAGGACGCCGTGGACGTCACCATTCCGGGCGATCCGCGCGGGGTCGAGCGCGGCGACCGGGATCGGGCGGCGGTCTCGGGACTCCTCGGGTGCGTGCTCATCGGGCTGCCGGTGGGTGCGATCGCCGGGCCGGTGGCGGGTCTGCTCGCGGGGCCCGGATGCGGGGTGGTCCTTGCGGTCAGCAACAGTGCGTGGGGCCGATACCTCATCGCGCGGGCCTGGTGGGCGGCGTCCGGTGCGCTGCCGTGGCGGCTTCCGGCCTTTCTCGCCGATGCGCACGACCGGGGGGTGCTCCGACAGGTCGGTGGGGTGTACCAGTTCAGGCACGGATTGGTGCGGGACCGGCTGGCGGCACGCTGGACGACCAAACAGCACGATCGCAGCCCAGTGCCGCCATAGGTGCACGATGCTCGATCGACCACCTCGCCGCCGACGATTCACACCAAGAAATGTGGGTCGGCCCCAATACGCGGGGCAGGGGAATCCAACGCGTCCGCAGGAGTGCTGATATCCCGTTCGAAGCTCTCCGCGAAATCGAATCTCTGGGCCTGCTGAGAGTTCCGCTTCTACATCCCGCGGGCCCCGATGGAGACGGTCCGCCGCTCGATGCCGAAGAGCACTCGGGCACGCTTGGCCCCGATGAGAGCTCCGCTCGGCGGGCGAATCACGAGCGGGCGCAAACGTCCCTTCGTTCCAGTCGGAATCCACTCGGGAGCGCCGAGCGCGATCGCTCGAATGAAGGCCGGTCAAGGCAGACGTCGATCGCCCGGCCGCGCCTGGGACACGGGTCGCTCGGGACGTCGGTCAGCGCGTCGTGACCGATGTGCTCCGGCGGATCAGGTCGGCGCGGTACGCGTTCGCGTGCGCCGCGAACGCGTCGACCAGCGCTGGGTTGTCGATCGTGTCGGGATTGAAGATGACGGCGGGGTCTGCGCCGAGGAAGAGCCTCTTCAGGGGCACCTCGAGCTTCTTTCCCGTCCGCGTGTGCGGGATGCCTTCGACCTCGAACACCGCATCAGGTGCATGGCGCGGCGAGGCCTGCGCGCGGATGCGGGCCGCAATACGCCTGACGAGGTCCTCGTCGATCGTTCCGGGTGCGGCGAGGCACACGAAAAGGGGCATCCAGTAACCGCCGTCCGGCTCTTCGATGCCGAGAACCACCGCCTCGGTCACCTCGGGCATCGACTCGACCGCTGCGTAGATGTCCGCGCTCCCCATGCGAATACCGTTGCGGTTGAGGGTCGAATCCGATCGCCCATGGATGACCACGCTGCCGCGTTCGGAGATCGTGATCCAGTCGCCCTGGCGCCACACCCCGGGGAACGCGGAGAGATATGTTTCGGCGTAGCGCGAGCCGTCCTCGTCTCCCCACAACCGCAGGGGCATGCTCGGAAGAGGTTGGGTGATCACCATCTCTCCCACCTCTCCGATGACCGGGTGACCCTCGTCCGACCACGCCTCCAACGCGACGCCGAGGCATCGCGCCGACAGCTCACCGGACCAGACCGGCAGATCGGGCGACCCTCCCACGAAGGCCCCACAAATGTCCGTTCCTCCGCTGATCGACCAGAGAGGCAGCGGCCCGACCTCATCGCTGACCCAACGGTGCAGGTCGCCCGGGAGCGGCGAGCCGGTGCTGCCCATGGACCGCAGTGACGACAGGTCGAACTCCTTCCCAGGTCGAACGCCCGCTCGGCGGGCCGCACCGAGCAGGCCCGGACTCGACCCGAAGTAGGTCACGCCGAGCCGTTCGACCAGTTGCCACAGGCGCGACGCGTCGGGCCACGTGGGTGAGCCGTCGTAGCAGACGATCGCCGCGCCGGTGGCCAGCGTCGACACCAGCAGGTTCCACATCACCCAACTGGGCGAGGTGTGCCAAAGAACGACATCCGACCCGGACAGGTCCCAGTGCAGCCCCATCTGTTTCACCGTCTCGAGCAGGATGCCGCCGTGGCCGTGCACGAGTCCCTTCGGAAGTCCCGTCGTGCCCGACGAGAACAGCACCCACAGCGGATGGTCGAACGGCACCGGGATGCCGGTGACCGGTGCGGCCTGGAGCGCATGTGACCACGGGGTCGTCCCGCTCAGCGGGGCGCTGTCGAGACGGTGGACGAGGACGACGTCGCGTACGGTCCGCAGCGCTCGGCTTATGTTCGTCAGCTCGTCCCGTCGACTGTGGTTCCTGCCGGCGAACCGGTAGCCGTCGGCGGCGATCAGCACGACCGGCTCCAGCTGACCCAGTCTCGCGATCACCGCCGGCGACTCGTAGTCCTGACCCACCGAACACCACACCGCCCCCAGCGACGTCGTCGCGAGGAGCGCCACAACTGCCTCGGGGGTGTGGGGGAGATATCCCGCCACGACGTCTCCGGCCCCGACGCCCAGACCGGTCAGATGCCCGGCGAAGGCTCTCACCTGGCGGCGCAGCGCGGCGCGGGTCAGACGCTGCTCCCGTCCCGTCTCGTCCACGCCGATCACCGCCACGTCGTCGGACGAGCCCTGGGCCAGCAGGTACTCCGCGAAGTTCAGCGTGGACCCGGGAAACCACTGCTGGTGCGGCATCGGGTCGGCACTGCGCGCGGGGACGTCCTCCTGGCGGGAGCCGACCGCGAAGTAATCCCAGATCGCCTCCCAGAAGCGGCCGTCGTCCTCGACCGACCAACGCCGGAGCGCTTCGTAGTTCGGCGCCGCGACGCCGCGGGTCGCCTCCACCCAGTCCGTGAATTGCCGGATTCGGGGCCTGGGGCGGTCGCTGGTGACGGGGTCCCACACCATGAGGCCGTCGCTGTCGGGCACTCCGGTCCGCCTCAGGCCGTGATGTCGAGTTCGTAATCGATGGCTTCCAGGAGCCGATCACGCGACTCGACGACCTCACGACGCAGCCGCGCGGCGTCCTCCACGAGCAGCTTGCCGCGCCACTTGCGCGGCCTGCCCGCGACGAAGACCGTATCGACGCTGCGCGCGTCGGCGCCGAGGACGACCGTGGCGACCGCATTGTTGAGCGGGAAGTTGGTGAACTCGCCGGCGTTGATCAGAACCAGGTCGGCCTCCTTACCCGGCGTGATCGACCCGGCCCGATCCCACACACCGTTCGCCTTCGCTCCGGACACGGTCGCGAACTCCAGCACGTCGCGCACTCCGATCGGCGCCGGGGCGTCCTCGTCGCCGCGAAAACGCCGGTTACCCGCCTGCATCCGCTGGACGTTCAGAGCCATCCTCATCTGGGTGAACATGTCCGAGGACAGCGAGCATTCGACGTCGATGCTGAAGGCCGGACGCAGCCCGACGTCCAGCGCCTTCTGGATGGGTGAGATCGACTCGAAGATCTGGAGCTGCTGATCGGAGGTGACGGCCAGCGCGACCTGTCCACCGGTATCGGCGATGGTCTTCCAGGCAGCGTCGTCGAGTGCGCCACCGTGGATCCACGTCAGATCCGGGCCGAGCACGCCTTCCTTGCCCAGCCGCTGGATGTGCGCGGCGGCCCCTGGTCCCTGTGCTCCGTCCACCGAGATTCCGACGCCGAGGTCGCGCGCCTGGCGAATTCTCTCGCCCGAAAGCAGTACGTCGCCTTCGATCGTCGGCAGGACTTGAGGCATCAGTCCGATCCGCAGGGTCACGAGCGCGTCGTCCGACGGGAAGTGCTCTTTCCGCACCCGCGTCAGGTCCGTCAGCCAGTTCGGATCCCACTCGCCGCCCATCGGCGGCGAGGAAGCGATGACGCCACGGGCGCCGGAGTCCTTCCATGCCGTCACTACGGCATCGGAGTACTCCGGAGAACGCATGTTGTGGCTGAAGTCCAGCACGCTCGTCACGCCGGCGTCCAATGCGCCGAGGGCGGCGAGCTTCGTGCCCAGGTACATGTCCCGGGGGTGATACGCGGGACCGAGGCGCATGTGCGCCAGCGCGAAATATTCCATGACGTCGACATCGGCCCACAGCCTGCGCATCTGCGTCTGCCAGCAGTGCCGGTGAGCGTCGATCATTCCGGGAATGATCACGTGGCCCGACGCATCGACGATGCTGGCCCGGGACCGGGTTGCGGTCTCGCTCAGGTCCGCGCCCACCGCCTCGATCTTCGCGCCGCGGATCAGGATGTCTCCGACGGCGAGGTCTCCCACCGTCGGATCCATGCTGACGATCGCCGCACCACGAATGAGCACGGGTCGATCCGGGGCGGCAAGCAGTTCGTCCAGCAGCTGATCACCCGTCGGCATCGTCATCACCGCCCACCCTCGGTGACGGAGTGGGCGCCGACCAGGTAGCCCGCCAGGTCCTCGGGGGCCAGCATGGAGGCGGGAGGTGGGGGACCCCAGGCGTACATGGCGTGGGCGGCGTCCCAGACCTCGGGGCGCCAGAGCGCATCGTCGACGATGCAGTCCATGTCGGAGTAGTACTCGGAGTAGTTGCCGGCCGGGTCCCTCAGGTACCAGAAGAAGTTCGAGCCGATGTGGTGCCGGCCGAGGCCCCATACGTGGCGATCGGGGTCCTTCTCCAGCATGGCGGTCGCGCCGCGACCCACCTCGTCGACGTCGTCGACCTGCCACGAGGTGTGGTGCAGGAATTGAACCGGGGCGCTTTGGACCGCGAGGTTGTGGTGGTCCGTGGAGCACCGCATGAACGCGGCCAGGCCGGGCACGGTGTCGCTGACCTTGAACCCGATGCCCCGCTGGAAGAACGCTTCGGACGCCTCCTGGTCGGTGGAGCCGAGGACGACGTGGCCCAGCTTGCGGGGGCGAACCGGTGCGTCACGCAGGATGCCGGGGGCGCGTTTCCCGACGCGGCCGACCGCGCCGCGACTGTTGTACGGCGGGGCCGGGTGGGGTTCTTGCGAGATGCGGTCCGCGATCTCGACCTGCACGGTGACGCCGGTCCCGGGATCGGTCGCGCGGAGGCCGGCCGGGGTGCGCTGCGGGGTGACCCCGAGGGAAGTCAACGACGCGGCGACGCGGTCGAGGTCGTCGGCGTCGTCGGCACCGACACCCAGCTGCAGTAGCCGGCGGCGTGCGGAGCGAATGATGCGGAGCTGATCGCCGCCGTCCGAGGTGGAGAAGAGGTGCTCGCCACCGGCCGGGGAGCCGCCGTGCGCGTCGGCGGAGACGGGCAGGAGCCCGAAGTCGGTGTAGTAGGCCGCAGTCGCTTCGGGGTCGGGTACGCCCATGACGATCTGGGTCAGGCGGTGCAGTGGCACGACGTTGTCCTTTCTGCGTTGTTCAGGAAATTGCGGCGACGAAACGTTGCCGCAGTTGGCCGATACCGGACACGTAGCTCACGAGCTCGTCACCGGGAGCCAGCCGGCGTGGCGGCGTCCGGGCCACACCGACGCCACCCGGCGTTCCGGTGAACAGCACGTCACCCGGCAGCAACGGCAGCGTCGCGGACACCTGGGCAATCATCGACGGGACCGAGAAGATCAAGTTGCTGGTCCGGCTCTTCTGGACCTGCTCACCGTTGACGAGGCAGCCGATCTCCAGGTCGTCGCGATCCTCGACCTCGTCGGGAGTCACCAGCCACGGGCCGATCGGTCCGAAGCCGGGAAGTGACTTACCGAGGCTGTATTGGGGAGCAGGCCCTGCCGTCTGCAAGATGCGCTCGGAGAGGTCCTGTCCGACGGTCAGCCCGGCGACGCTGCTCCAGGCCCGGTCTTCGGGGACGCGGTGGGTGTACCGGCCGATGACGACGACGAGCTCGACCTCCCAGTCGACCCGTCCGCCCTCCGGTAGCTCGACAGCGCTGACCGGCCCCGTCAGGCAGGACGGCCACTTGGTGAACAGGACATTCACGGCGGTGGGTTCCGCCAGGCCGGCTTCGGCCGCGTGGTCGGAGTAGTTCAGCCCGATCGCCAGTACCTGCCGGGGCGCCGGAGCGGGTGGACCGAGGTCCTCCACGCGGAAGGGCTGCCCGGCCGAGGGATCGACGCCGGCCGCCCACCCGACGAACTCCGTCCAGTCGTCGTAGATGCCCTGCGGGTCAGGGCCGAACCGGGCGTCGCTGGCCCGCTCGACGTCGAGGGCGACGGCGCCCGCGCGGTCGATCAGGGCCAGCCGCCCGGAAAGGTTGGCGATGCGCATGAGACCTCGGTTTCTTAAACCAGCATGGTGGTTTACGCTCGACCACACTCGCATGTGACCTGGGCGACTTGTCAAGAGCGCGAGCCGAAACCACCATGCTAGTTTTTTCGGGTCACTCACAGGAGTAGCGACAGGAGGTCCTGGCCGTGGTCCGCGAGGTGCAGTCGACGTCCGCGCTCACTCGGCCCGAACAGGCGGCCGAGCGGCTCGCGGCGCTCGCCGCGGCCGCTGAACCCGGCGATCGCCTGGGCACGAAGGAGGAGATGCGTGCTTACTGCGGGGTCTCGGTCGGCACCTTCAACGAGGCGCTGCGTCTGGTGCAGGCCCGCGGCGTGGTCGTGGTCCGGACGGGACGGGTCGGAGGTCTGTTCGCCAGTCACCCGTCCCCGACGGTGCGCCTCGGGCACGCCGTCCTCGCGCTGGACGCGGACGCGGCCGCGGCGTCGGTGGTCGACGCCGGACGCATCCGGGACGCTCTGGACCCCCTGATGGTCGAGCACGCAGTGCGGTTCGCGTCGGCCGAGGACCTCGACTCGATGCGGCGGGAGTTGGCGCGGATGTCGGCCGCGGCGGACGGGCTCGACGCCCTCGGGTTCATGCGCGCCAACTGGGCGCTGCACGTGGCCATCGCGAAAGCGAGTCCCAATGCGATGCTGCGCTGCTTCTACACGACCATGATCGAACTCATCGAGTCGCACACGACGTCGGTCGAGCCTGCCGTCGATCAACGGCTCGCCGACGGACTCGCGAGGCGGTACCGGATCCACGTCGCGCTCGTCGACGCCATCGCCGACCGTGACGAACCCCGCGCGATCGCGCTCATCCACGAGCACAGCGACACCACTGCCGGCGGCGAGACCGGCTCCGGCGACCAGTCCTGAACGGAAGGTGTATTCATGCGGTGGAGCACTGTCCTCGACGACGAGGGCGACCAGCGCGTCGGGTTATGGAGCCGACAGGGCCTGCACTTGGCTCCGAGCGGCCTCTCACTCCTCGACCTCATCGTCTCCGACCGGCTGGAGGATGCCGCGGCCGAAGCACTCGGAAGACCGGCTCAGGACTTCGGCGCCGTCCTGCCACCGATCCCCCAGCCGCCGTCCATCCGTGACTTCATGGCGTTCGAGGACCATGTGAGCGCCGGCTTCGCCGCGATCGGCCTCGAACTCGATCCGCTTTGGTACTCGCTGCCAGGGTTCTATTTCACGAATCCCGCCGCCGTCCACGGCGCGGCCGAACCGATCGCCATTCCTCCGGGAAGCACCGCGTTGGACTACGAACTCGAGGTGGCCGCAGTCATCGGACGCGAGGGCCGAGACCTCGACCCACGCCAGGCCCTCGACCACATCGCCGGCTTCATACTTTTCTGCGACTGGAGCGCGCGCGACCTCCAAGGCGTGGAAATGAAGCTGAACATCGGCCCCGCCAAGGGAAAGGACTTCGCGCACAGTGTCGGACCGTGGATGGTGACGCCGGACGAGTTCTCGCCGGACGCAGCGATGAGCGCTTCGGTCAACGGCCGACCCTACAGCGCCGGCCGACTCGACAGCTTGTATTGGTCGTTCGGTGACATGATCTCCTACGCGTCCCGGGGTACCCGCGTCGTTCCCGGTGATCTCATCGTCTCCGGCACCGTGGGGACCGGATGCATCCTCGAATTGTCGAGCGTGCACGGCGCGGAGGCGTTCCCGTGGCTCGCGGCCGGCGATCGTGTCGAGCTGGCGGTCGACGGCCTCGGAAGCATCGAGACCGTCATCGAACCCAGCCGCTGCCCGAACCCGCCCGAACCCGCCGATGGCCGCGCACCGGCTGGTGCGCCGCGGTGAGCCCGTCGCCGAGCACGATGATCGCTGCCCTGCTCGCGAGCTACGACGTTCCGGACGCCACCGTCGCCGACCTGCTGTGCGACCGGCACGATCCGGACGCGGTCGCGTTCACCTTCGTCGAAACCGATGGCGCCACGCGCGACGTGGCCTACGGCGAGTTGGCCGACCGCTCCAAACGACTCGCGACCGTGCTCGCGACCAGGGGGGTCGAGCGTGGGACCCGGGTCCCGGTGCTGATGGGCAAGCGGCCCGAACTCGTCGTCACGCTGCTCGCGATCTGGCGTCTCGGTGCCGTCCACGTCCCGCTGTTCACGGCATTCGCTACCGGAGCGATCCGGATGCGCGTCGAGAGCTCGGCGGCGACACTCGTGATCACCGAACCCGCCCAACGCGTCAAGCTCGACCCGATCGCCGGTGTCGACGTGCTCGAGGTGGGTCCGGCACTCGACCGGCTGATCGAGCACAGCGAGCCGTTCGCCCCCTCCGTGGCCGTGGGCGGGGACGGAACCATGATCCTGCTGTTCACCAGTGGCACAACGGGCAGGCCCAAAGGGGTCACCGTCCCGGTCCGCGCACTGGCGGCTTTCCACTGCTACCTGCACTACGGCCTCGATGTCACCGAGGACGACGTGTTCTGGAACGCCGCTGACCCGGGTTGGGCCTACGGCCTGTACTACGGGATAGTCGGTCCGCTCGCCTGTGGACGCCGGAACCTGCTGCTCAACGCGGGCTTCACCCCGGAGTCCACGCTTGAGGTGATCAAGGCACTCGGGGTCACCAACTTCGCCGGAGCACCCACCATCTACCGGGCGTTGAGCAAGAGCGGCGAATTCGCGCCCCTCTCGCTGCGGCGAGGTTCGTCGGCGGGCGAGCCGCTGACGCCCGACGTCGTGGACTGGGCTGCCCGAGCATTGGGTGTCGAGATCCGCGACCACTACGGTCAGACCGAGCTCGGCATGGTGATCGGCAACAGCTGGCACAACGACATCAGCAAGCCCCTCAAAAAGGGCTCGATGGGCCATCCGATGCCCGGTTACAGCGCCGGAATCGTCGAGGGCCAGATAGCCGTCGACATCCCGCGCAGCCCGCTCTTCTGGTTCACCGGCTACGAGGGCGAAGCCGGGAAAACAACGGAACGGTTCACCCCCGACGGGCGGTGGTACCTCACCGCGGACACCGGCCACGTCGACGAGGACGGCTACTTCTACTTCACTGCTCGCGACGACGACGTCATTCTTGCCGCCGGTTACCGCATCGGCCCCTTCGACGTCGAGAGCGTGCTCATCACCCATCCGGCAGTAGCCGACGTGGCGGTGGTCGGGAGGCCGGATCCCGAAGGCGTCCGGGGGGAGATCGTCGCGGCGTTCATCGTCCTGGCCGACGGCGCCAACCCCGGCGATGAGCTCGCCGAGGAGCTCAAGCGCCTGGTCCGGGACGGATACTCCAAGCACGCCTATCCGCGCGCTGTCCACTTCGTCGATACCCTTCCGAGGACGCCGAGCGGGAAGGTGCAACGCTTTCTGCTGCGGCAGCGCTGACCGATATCACGGGGCGCGGGAAGCACTGAGCGCTGTAGCGGCCAGGCGACACAGAGGCCACCGCGGGGACGATTCCCAGGGTGGGATGAGGTCGGGTCACCGACGTTTCACGGTCGGCATTTAATCCGCCCAAGCCGAATCGGCCTGAGTGAGACGTCGATTCATCATTGACTGGAGGAACCAGCCATCCCTCATTTCGGCCAGCATATCGTTATCATCGGCGGCACCCGCGGGCTCGGCTTGGAGCTGGCGAGAGCCGCACACGTACTAGGGGCTCGGGTAACGGTGGGAGGGCGCGACCGGGAGGTCGCCGACGAAGCGGCACGCTCCGTGGGCGAGGAGTGCCGTGCGAACGTCTGCGACTTGACCGACTGGTCCTCGATCGAAACGTTCATCTCGGCGTGCGGACCGATCGATCACCTCATCCTCACCGCCGTTGACCGAGACGTCCGGCCACTCACCGACTACCGCCCCGAGGAGAGCGCGCGCGCGATCCTCATGAAAACGGTTGGCTACGCGACGGCGATCCACCATGCCCTGCCGAGATTCCGGCCGAATGCCTCGGTGGTGATGTTCGGCGGATTGTCGGCGTGGAGACCGGCACCAGGATCGACGACTCTGTCCACGGCGAACTCTGCCATTATCGGACTGATGAACTCTCTGGCGCTGGAGGTCGCCCCGGTTCGCGTGAACACGATCGTGCCGGGCGCCGTAGGAGACAGCGCCGCGACCCTCAATGCGCCGCCGGAGAACCGAGGCGCGTTCGAAGCTCTTCGTACGCGCACTCCTACCCGGCGGCTCGTGACGACGAAGAACGTCGTGGCGGCGACCTTCGCCCTTCTCGACAACGACGGCATCAACGCGTTGCCGCTGGTTGTCGATGGCGGAATCATCCGGACATGACGCCTGATGCGCCGCCCCTACGACTGCTACTTCCGTAAACCAGGCTTGCGGCTGGCGCCGGCACTGGGCAATGGCGGGGCCCGAGGAAATCACCAGCTCAAGCGCGAACGTCCGCACATGCCGCGGTGTTCTCGTGCCGCGGTGCGATCGGTGGTGAACGTACGGTGCCTGCTCAGTCCGGATAGCGTGCTCGGGCGGCGTGGTACTTCTCTGGGAGGGCGTCGAGGTCGGCGGCCGTGGTCGCGGCTGTCATCACGACCTGGCTACTGGCTGAGTGCAGGCGGTGTGGTGGCGTGTGGACCGAGCTCTTCGTGCCACCAACGCTCGTACGGCGCGGGCGGGTTAACGGTCGGCGCGCGAAGGAACTCGTGTAGCCGAGCCGCGAAGTTTCCTTTGGGTTGGCTGTTGGATTCGTAGGCGGCTAGCGTTGTGAGGACGTCAGAGAAGGTATCGTCGGCGATCTCGGCGACGTCGATCTGTTTGTTGATCGCCGCCAGTGTCTCGTGGAGATTCGACGGTCGGGTGTGGTGGACGAGGCGCAATGCGAGGCGCCGGATCTCGACCTCGATGGCCAACGCAGAAGCGTCGCTCGTTGCGCCGGTGAATGGGAGTACCTGGTGCGCGTGGTTCAACGCGTCGGTAGCCGCGGCGTGGTCGCCAGCGGTCATTGCAAGAGCGGAAAGCCGGACTAGTGCATCGGCGAGCCGGGGTGCCTCGGTGGCGTGCTCGGCCCAGGCGGCTACCTCTAGCTCGTAAAGCTCCCGCCGTTCCTGATCGCTGGCTGCGTTGGCGGCAGCGTTGGCGAAACACACTGCGCTGTTGGAGGACCGACGGTCCGCACGGTAGATCGCTGCGGCTTGACGGTATCGGTCGACGGCATCGTGCGAATTTTGGGTCGTACTTGCTGCGGTGAAATGGGCCGAGGCGCGGAGATCAGGGTCTAGGCGGGATGGGAACCGCCGGGCGGTCTCCATGGCAATGTCGCCCCAGCCGGCTGCTCCGGATCGGTCGCCGGCATTCCGGGAGAAGTTCGCGGCGTTGATCACAGCCGGGAGCGCGGCGGCGTACTGGTGGTCCTCACGAAGGATCCGTGCGGCCTCCGCGGCCGCGGAGGCCGCGTCCGACCAGCTTTCTTGCCGTGCAAAGAGTCGACTTCGGTGGAACTCGGCTTCGGCGGCCTTTCGTGGCAGGCCGCCTCTGCGCGCAAGTTCAGCGGCCCTCGCGTAGCTGTGGTCGGCTTGCCTGGCCTGTCCGGGATCGCGTGCCAGGTGCTCGGCGTATCGACTGGCCTCGTCAGCGGCGGCACCAAGGCCCTCGTGGCGCGCCTTGAGGTCGAGGATGCGCTCGCTGAGCGCGTCGACCTCGTGACGGTCGCCGGTGGCAGCGGATGCACGCCGGAGGTCGGTGGCCAAGTCGTAGGCCAGGTCGGTCCAGCCTCGGCGGTCGGCCAGGTCGAGCGCCCGGCGGAAGCGAGTCGGCGTGGCGTCGAGCACGACATCGAGCTGCCGCTCGCCAGAGTTGTGGACGGCGAGTTGGCTATGTAGATACTCAGCATGTCTTCGCTGGAGTGCGCCGATCTCGTCGGGACTTTCCTCGGACTCAAGCTGTTCCGTTGCGAAAATACGTACCAATTCGTAGAGGCTGTAGACGGGATGGGGTGACCCGTTCGCGTCTGGAACGAGCGTCCGGCGAAGAAGGCATCGGTCGTAGAGCCGGGCGAGGATGATCCCGGCCGCGGATACCGTGCAACCCAGGACGGCAGCGAGTTCTTCTGCGGTGAAATCCGGTCCGGTCAGCGCGCCGAGGTAACGAAACGCTTGGCGGGTTTCGTTGTCGTCCACCCACGCGTTGCCAGGCCGGGGACTCGCCGAGGAGACCAACGCCCGGTAGCTGATGTCCAACGATGTGCGGACGCCACGCAGCAGACTCTGCTGGCCTTCGTCGAGATGCGAGAGCCGGGATCGTTCGTCGGTGAGATCCGCGACGAGGGCGCCCAGAGTGGCCGGATCGTCGGGGTCCCAGCCAGGGAGGCCGCCGATCAGCTCGAGTGCTAGCGGCAGGTCTCCGCAGTAGAAGGCGATCCGATCGAGCATCTCGGCTGATTCGGTGGGGATCTGGTCGGGTTCGGTTCCCCTGTACAGCGCGAGCAATCGAACGCTGTCGGCGCGCTCCAGAGGCGTTGCTTCGCCGGTGACGTTGGCCGGGTGCGGTCGCTTCCCCCTGCTCCGCGAGGCAAAGACCAAACCCGAGAAGGGATTTGCGGGCACCATCGGCGCGACGTGCATCGCGTCGTTGACATGGTCGAAGACGACAAGAACTCTCTCGGTGGCGATGTAGTCGAGTAGCAGCGCGAATCGTTCATCGTCGTCCGAGGCGCCACTGAGCGTCAGGCCGAGGGCATGGGCGAGTTCGTCGGCGGCGTCGCGGAGTCGCCAAGTCGGCGTCGACGAGTCGGCCTCGGTCGAGCCGAGCAGGTCGATCCGGTAAACCTCACCAGGGAAGTCGTCGGCGACCGCGCGAGCGACTTCGGTGGCTAGCGCCGATGTGCCGGCCCCTGGCATTCCGCTCAGCCACAACATGGCGACACCGAACGTGCGCCGTGTTTCTCGCAAACGGTCGGCGAGGTTCGCGACGAGGGCGTCGCGTCCTACCCAGAAGGCCGGCCGTGGCGGCAGCATGCTGCGGCCACGCCATGCGCGTCGACGGGCGGCGTCACCGGCTTCTGGCCACTGATATCCAGGGGTATAGGCATCGGCGACCACAAGGTGCGGTTCAACACGAATGGAACCGTTCGGCTCATGGACTGCGTCGAGCACCCCGGATACCGGAGGGTCCAGCGTCGCGGCGAGATCGTCGCGCAGAGTGTCCCGCCAGTGCTGGCGGTGATCGATCGATCCGACGATCAGTTCACTCAGCGCCCTCGACGCATCCTCGCTCCTGCCCGCGGCTGGAGGTATCTCGAGGAGCGCCGCGGCGAGCGCGGTACGAAGTCGCTCTAGAACGACTTGTCCAACTTGAGGACCGGTCGGCCAGTGCGTGCTCCACAGCTCACAGGCAGGAATGTGCTCCCGCAGATCGCTGAGGAGGATTCGAGGGTCGAGCCCCCGCCTCGCGAGGTGTTCCCGGAGTTGTTGGCCGGTCGTCTCAGGAGCGGAAGATGTCACACGTTCGACGGCGCGGACGATGATCGCGTCCGCGTCCAGGGCGGCATGTTCCTGGCCGCGGGCAGCACGATCCAGTGCCCGAGACAGCTCAAGGACGCCGCTCGACAGTTCAGCCATTCGCGGCCCAGTCGGCAGACTCGTCCCCGAGCCAGGGAACGGCGGTCGCGTCGGCGGCTTCGTACGGCCGTGGATCGCGGCCTCCACACCAGTCAAAAGCACCTGCTCGGCTTCACGCTCGGGTAACCCGCACAGGTCGATTGCCACGATTCCCGGCAGCAGGCCCCTATCGGTCACTTCTCCGATGCGAACGGGCACCACCGAACGGTTGGGAGTGAGTAGATCGGGCCTCAGCGCTGCCTGCCATTCGGCAGAGGCTGCCGACCCTGGAGACCTATCGAGGTAGGCCTGCGAGAGGACGGCGATGACTCGGTGCGACGTCTTGATCGCTTGGTCGACCAACGCCAGCCACGAGGTGCCCGGCACCATGTCCCAGACCTGGATCAGCACCCGATAACCGGCTTCCTCAAGTACGTGAGCGATCCACTCCGCCCACGCCTCGTCCACCGCGGTGTAGGACACGAAGAAGTCGGCCTCGACGCCGCGCCCATCCCCCACAGTGCACAGACTGCCACCTGAGGCCCGCCTGGTGCCACGATCGAGGAGAGGAGCCCTCGCCGGCCGCGTTGGTATCGATCGGCACCTCCCAGAGCAACGGGATCGGCGGGACTGTCACACGAATATCCGCTCGTGTCGTTGACATTGCGGCCACCGACAATGGTGGATTTGGAAACCGGACTAACGCTCATGCCGCGAGTGGGGCGCCGGTTCGTATCGCCCCGGCAGAGGCCGTGTCGGCCGGCTGTCGATGACGGCGCCTCTGCGGTCGGACCGACAAGGGCATGGGCGGCTACGGTGCTCTCGGCCGTACGGCCGGCCTTGCGACACTGGTGCGGTGAGCATCGACCGGCGGCTGAGGCAAGTCCGGGAGACACGTGACCGGCTTCTCCGTGAGGGTCCGGCATGGACGCGAGGACCGGACCGGGACTTCGAGATCGTCACGCTCCCGGCCCGCGACTGCGACCTGCTGCGGGATCTGCTCATCGCCGAGCAAGCCGAGACGGTCGTCGAAATCGGGCTCGCGTATGGCAGCTCCGCCCTCGCAATCGCCGAGGCGCTACTGACCACCGATCCCCGGCAGCCCCGGCTCCTCGCCGTCGATCCGTTCCAGCAGCAGGCCTTCAACGACGTCGGATGGGACCTGCTCCGGTCTGCAGGTGCAGACTCGATCACCAGCCTGCTGCGGGTGCCTTCCTCGGTGGCCCTGCCGCAGCTACTCAGCGAGGATGTCCTGGCCGACGCCGCGTTCATCGACGGCAGCCACCGGTTCCACGAGGTGTTCCTCGACTTGTATTTCCTCCGCAAACTCGTCCGGCCAGGCGGCCTCATCGTCCTGGACGACGACTGGACACCGTCAGTGCGAGCTGCCGTGCGCTACTACGAACGCAACCTCGGATGGACAGCGATCCAAGACGCCTTCCATCAGGGCAGCCAACAGCGGATCAACAACGAACCGGCCGCTGAGCTCGTGCCCCGCTGCCGGGCAGTGCGATTGCCCGATCCCTCCTTCGAACCGCCCTTCGACAATTTCCAGCCATTCTGAACGCGCTCCATTCCTGAGCGTAAACAGCAGTCAGCGAACAGGCCTGCTACTCACTCAACTGGCACCCCTTGATGTCAAGACGCGGCTCGGGGGCGGGTCGTAGGGTGGTTGGTGGCGGGTCCGGGAGGTGACTTCTCCGAAGAGCCGCTGTGGGAATGCGAGCCGGTCGCGCTGGAGCCAGTAGCCGTTTCCCGGTGTCCTCCCGGGCCCGTCGCTGTGGTGTCGCTTGTGGTCAGAGCGTCGCGGAGCATGGTGCGGTAGACGACGTCGGACAGGCGCCGTTTGAGCGCGCGCATGGCTTCCGTCGACGTTTTGCGCGGTCGTAGTAGGCGCGTCCCTCGGTCTGATTGCGCAGCCGGACGGTGGCCATGAGGTGCAGGACCCGAACTGCGCCTTGGACAGGAATCTGGTGATCTTGCCGACCTCGGCCAGCAGCCGCGCTGCCCCGGACGGGCCGATGCCGCGCAGCTCGAGCAGGCTGGTGCTGGTGGCGCGCACGAGTTCCTTCAGCTCCTTGTCGGCGGCCTTGCTGCGCTGATGGCAGGGCGTGCAGTGGGGAGACGATGCGGGTGTGGTCTTGGCCCAGTGATCGGCGGCGGTCGACCAGGGTGCGCAGTACCGCGAGTTGTTCGTCGCCGATGACAGGGTGCAGGTCGGCCATGCGGGTGCCGACCAGCCCGGCTTGGTGGGTGAGGAGCCAGCGCACCGGGATCTTCTCCTTGCCGGCGGCGGCGAACTCGGGCCAGTACGTCGCGACCGGGGCATCCAGATCCAGCTCTCGGCGCTGGGCCAGGAGGTGCGCGCAGCCGGCGACGATGCCCTTGGTGGCCGACATGACCATCTGAAGGGTGTCGCGCTCCCACAACCGTCCCGTGGCGGGGTCGGCGACTCCGCCCCACAGGTCGACCGCCGGCCGGCCGTGCTGGTAGACGGCTACCGCGGCGCCGATGTCGCCGTGGTTCTGGAAGTTGGCCGTGAAGGCATCGCGGACACCAGCGAACTCGCGGGTGGTGTGACCTTCGATTTTGGGCATGCGTCATCGCCTCTCGTCCTGCGGGAATGTCTGGATGCGGGAAGCGGTCAGGCGCGCCAATGGCCGAGCATCCAGGCGCAGGCCCCGGCTCGGGTCATTTGCGGGCTCTGTTCGATCAGTGCGTCGATCAGGCGCAGGGCCTCGTTGGTGGACAGCCCGTGGGCACCTGCTTCCTGCAGGTACTCCTGTTGGGAGGCAGACGGCCTGCCGCCGCCGGCGCCGCGCCCTGGCAGACCCTCGCGCCAGCGTCTGAGCTCAGCTACTCGCTCGGGCCGCCAGCCCGGGATGCCGTCGATCTCCACGTCGGGCTCTGGGAAGGCGTGCTCACCGCCGGCCGGGTACCGGGAGCGCCATTTGTGCACCGCGTGCCGGGTGACACCGAGTTCCTCGGCCACTCTCAGCACGCCGAGGTAGTGCACGGTCACGGGGCACCAACTCGTCCGTGGGTCGACCTGCGTTGTCGGTCTCATGACTACCACGCTTCCACGCCGGATCTCCGGAACGTCGTCTCTTGTGCGGACGACGTTATAAGGCAGTCAAGAACCTTGTCAACGACAGAGACAATGTTTTCGGGAGATGATGGCTGTCCGATGGGGTGCAGAGATAGTCGAGCGTGGACGCCAGATGCTGGATCGCGCGCGAGATCGTTCTTCTTCGGCACCCGCCAGCGTGCAGGTCGACACCCGCAGGGACCACACCCGCAACGAGTGTGGTCACGACGCACGCTCATAGCCGCGGATGGATTGTTGGGCCGCTGCTGACCTGGACGTGGTGCGGCCCGGAGCGCGGGTTTCGCGTTCCGGGCCGGGGGTGCTGGGTGGTTCAGTTGCAGTAGTTGTAGTCCCAGCAGTCGTTGTAGTGCTTGCGGTGGTGGCGGCGACGGGGGCGGCAGTCGTAGTCGTACGAGTTGTCGTTGCAGTCGTACGAGTAGTCGTAGTCGTAGCAGCCGCTCATGTCGTCCAGCCTCCTGAGGTTGTTCGGCGGGGTGTGTCCCCGTCCTGGAACTAGGTTCTCGCCGGACGCGCGCCGATTCGATCGTCGGGATGACGCCGCGAACGTTCGGTTCACGACACTCGCTCATCCCGCCAAGCGTTCGTGAGTTGGTGCGTTACCTGTGGAACCGTCAACGATCGCCGCGGTTCCCGCTGGGCTTCGGCGAGGGGCGTGCCGCATGATGGTCGAATCGGTTGACGGCGGCGGTGCCGTCGGTGGCGGGCGGGTGCGAGCGTGAGCAGGTCGTCGGTCGTGGCCGAGGTCGTAGCCCGCATGCGGCAGCGACTCGATGACCTGCCGACTGCAGCGCAGCATAGGGCGCCGTTTCTGGCGACCTATCTGCGCACGACGGAGGCGGTTGGGGAGGCGGTCGCTTCCGGCTCGTTCGAGGACCCGGAGTGGGTAGAGCGATGGGACGTGGTCTTCGCCGAGCTATATCTGACCGCTTTTGATGCCGACCGGCGCGATGATGGCGGGGCGGTGCCGCGGCCGTGGCGGTTGGCCTTCGCCGCTCCGGCTCGGTTGCCGGCACTGCGGCATGTGCTACTGGGCATCAACGCGCACGTCAACTACGACCTGCCGCAGGCGATGCTGCAGGTCATCAACGTCAACGACTTCGCCGACCGAGTATTGCTGGCCCGGCGGCTGCGCGACCACGAACGAATCGATACGGTGCTGGCCAGTCGCGTGCGGGCCGAGAACGACCAGCTGGCCGCCCACCAAACCCGGGTGGACCGGTTGCTCGGGCCTCTGAACCGGCTAGGCACCAAACGATTCCTGCGCGAGGCTCGGCAGAAGGTGTGGCACAACGTCGCTGAGTTGCACGCGGCCCGGCTCGCCGGCGACGAGGCTTATCGCCGCCGTCTCGCCGAGTTGGAGGTGCTCAGCGCCGCTCGGATCGCCGATCTGCTCGCACCGGGGCCGGTTCTGCTGCGGTTGGCGGTTGGCGGTTTCGGCGTGGCCCTTCCTCCTGAGTGAGCTGGCCTTCGCTTGTGACTTCGAATCGACTGGCCGCCCGGGTCCGCTCGGACAGGCGAACGGCTACGAATACGCACTCGCAGTGAAACGGAGCGCCGCAAACGTATGTCGGCGGGTCTGGTGCTGGCCGGTGGCCGAGCGGGCTGGCAAACCGGCGCGAGGCAGTGCCGCCGCCGGACCGGATCGGCGACGCGTCGGGCGGGCCGAGCACGACCAGGACGTTATTGATCCGCCGCGGGTCGCGTCGGCACGGTCGTCCTCGCGTTGAGGAACGCCTCGCCGACGTTGTCGATCAGGGAACCGCTGTCGCCGGGCCGGGCGACCAGCACGACCCGGCACGGCTCCAGGCCCACCACCGGGACGAACGCCAGGTCCCGGCGCAGCGTCCGGCCGTCACCGTCCGGCGCGAGGCTCAGCGCGTCGCCCGCCGCCACCAGTTCGAGCTTGTCCTCGACGGTCGGCCCGGCCGGTGCCGGGCGGCCGTCGGGCCGTCGGTCGATGCACCAGAACGCGTCCGCGTCCGGAGCGGGGTAGCGGACGAGGGGTTCGTCGGCGAAGTCGGCGAGGGTCACCGACGCCCGGCCTGGCGTCACCACCAGGTTGCCGCTGTGTCCGATCGTCAGCGTGCCGGGAGCCGCGGCGGAGCGAGCCGCGTTCGCCGCGCGTTCGGCCGAGCGGAGCAGGGCCTGGGCCTCCGGCAAACCGGTCCGGGACTGACCTCGGGTTGGGTGGTGAGGAACCTGAGAGAGGCGTCGGCGTCGCTCAGGGGCGGGTCCGCCAGCCCCGGTCAACCTCCCATGCCCCGCCAGGACGCCGTTCGCGGGTCCACCACAGGTCACCGTCCCGGCAGACCTGCACCTCGAGGTCGCCGCTCCTGCTGATCCCGGCGCACAGGACACCGAGTGCAGCCAGCTTGCCTCGTGCAGCGAGACCAATGAATCGCTCCGGCACCAACCGACCGCCGGAACGAGGCACCGGCCGGGTCGCGCCGGAACGGCCGCGTCACCGCATTTGCTGAGCCACGGTTGGTTGCCGATCGGCGGGGGCGTCCACCGAGGTGACCCGGCCGCGTCCGCCCCGCTTCGCCCGGTACAGGTGTCGGTCAGCGTCCGACAGCAGTTCAGCGAGGTTGCCGCGATCACCGCGACGGAGTCCCAGGCTCACCGAGACACGCAGGCCCGGAGCCAGTTCGTCCCACGCGTGGTCCCGGACGGCGTCGATGATTTGCTGCGCGCGTGCCTCCGGCAGCCCGGCCGGTGCGTCGGTCAGGACGACCACGAACTCGTCGCCGCCGAGTCTCGCGGCGAGGTCCGTCACCCGCACCTGTGCCGCGAGCACGGCGCCGATCCGGCGGAGAACCTGGTCGCCGACGTCGTGTCCGAAGGTGTCGTTGATGCCCTTGAACAGATCGACGTCGAGCATCATGACCGCGATGTCGCCGGAGGGCGGGTGGGGCTGTTGCTCCCCGCCCTCGATAGTGCCCCGGTGTAGCGCGTCGAGGAACGCGTTGTATGCGCGCCGATTGGCCAGTCCGGTCAGGTCGTCGACCAGCGCTTGCCGCCTGAGCTGCTCGTGCTCCAGCCATTTGTGCTCGATGTCGATCGACGCGCGCATCGAGCCCAGCCGATCGACCCGGGTGTTCCAGCGCAGCCTGGCCAGTTCCCTGGCGTACATCAACGCGGGTCCGGCTTCGTCGGCGCGGTGGGCCGCCAGGCTCATCGCCAGCAGGCGCGCGTGCGGAGGTGTCGACGGGGCGAACCGGTCCGAGCAGGCGGCGGCGAGCGACGCGGCGCGGCTCCATTGACCGGCACGGGCGGCCCGCACCGCGTCAGCGAGCACGGAAAGGGCCAGGTTCGACTGGGTGCGCAGGTCGCCGGGTCGCACAGCCGTCCGGGGCGGGTCGGGGACGGCGTGCTCACCGGCCAGGGCGGCGAGCACGCCCCCGGAGGCGTACAGGTCGGCGACCCAGGTGCTCGGCCACTCGTGGTCGACGCTGCTCATCGCGCTCGCCCTCGCGCCGCGCGCCAGCGCCGCGGCGGCGTCCCACGCGTCGACCTCGGCCAACGCACAGGCCCAATCCATCACGACGTCGATCCGGTTCACGGTGACCGCGCGGCGCTGCCGGTGCGCGACGTCGGTCCAGATCCCTCCGCCCTCGGCGTCCAGCGCCGCCTCGGCCAGGTCGTAGTGCTCGATCGCCAGCTCCCACAGGCCCAGGGCGTGGAAGGTCGAAGCGACGTCGATGTGCGCGGCTGCCCGGTGTACGGCCAGGCCGGTCGCACCGTCCAGCAGCCCGACAGCGCGGACGAGTGGGCTGATTCCGGAGCCGTCCGGAGTCAGCTCCTGCCGCGCGTCGGCCCGGCGCAACGCGCTGGTGGCGTGCGCCAGCGCCACCAGCCCCTGGTCGCCGGCGGTCGCCGCGCAGGACAGCATCGCCCGCAGGTGTTCGGTGTCGTCGACCCCGATGTCGCGGGCAGCCAGCGACCTGGCGAAGTGCAGCACGCAGCGCACATCCGCCCAGTCCTGGTCACGTGCGCAGGCATCGAGTACGTCGATCTCGGTGGTGACCTCACGATCCTGGGCGGCCTCCACCAGGGCGTACGCGCAGACGAGCGCGGTGGCGTGAGCGTCCGCAGCGCTTGACTCGGGGGCCGTCGGCTCCACTGCGCGCCTCCCTCCGCCTCCCCATCGGCCACAGCCGCCGCCGCATGAGCCGAGCGGGAACATAGTGCCGCCGCACCGGCACCCGGTGGACCCGGACAGACGCCGGCGGCACCCGGGGCACGGCCATGCCAGCATCCGCGCCGCCGCTCACTGCGGCAACAGTAGGCAACCGGTTCGATCACTCAACAGGGACGACGAAATCCGGCAGCCCTCTTGCCTCGTACCGCCCTGCTGTCTGGTTCAGCAGGCCAGAGAGCCGATGCGCCTCGTTGGAGTGGCCGCCGAGGAGGCCCGGCACGATCGACGCGTAGTCCCTCAGACTGAGGCCTCAAGCGAAAATCAGGGTCGGGGCCACCGCGACGGCGTCGGTCGATTCTCCTCCCACTCATCGGTGGCAGCCCCGAGCCCGCTGAAATCGGACCTGTTCGGCCTCCGAGGCAATCCTTCGGTGTTTTGGGGCTATCTCGGCGAGTCCGGACCTCCGTTGTGCCAACAATTGACGTATCCGGCCAGCCATCGAGGGGAATCCCCTAATCTTTTGTAGACGGATCCGCGGTGGAGAGGACCGAACGCGTGAGTCCGAGGGGCCTGGCGCCCGTGGCCGAGCGGCTCGTCGGGCGGGATCGTGAGTTGGCGATTCTGCACGAGATGATTCACGGTATCGATGGCCGGGCGGGCGCCCTGGTGATCTCCGGTGCGCCTGGCATGGGCAAATCCGCGCTGCTCCGGCACGCGGCCGCTGCGGACGGTGTGCGCGTCGTGACGGCGCGTGGAGTCGAGTCGGAAATCACGCTGCCGTTCGTGGCGCTGGCCGATCTGCTGCTGCCTTTGCGTGAGTTCTTCCCGGCCCTTCCGATCTCGCAACGCGTGGCCTTGGAATCAGCGCTGGCGATCTCGGCTGAGGTACCGGGGCCGCCCAATCCGTACGCGGTCTGCGCGGCGACACTGACGCTGATGGCCGTAGCCGGCGAACAGCAACCGCTGCTGGTGCTGGTCGACGATCTGCACTGGCTGGACTCCGGTTCGCTGCAAGTGCTCCAATTCGTCGCGCGGCGGCTGGGCGGGGAACACGTGCTGATCGTGCTGGCCGGAAGAGACGTGGAGGAGCAGTTCGGGGGACGCGTAGACCTGCCGCTGCTGCAACTCGAGCCGCTGACCACCACCGAGGCCGTGCGGCTGGTGCACGAGCGGACGCCCGAGGCGCGGCCGCACGTGGTCGACGCCGTGGTCGAGGCCGGTGGCGGCAATCCCCTTGCCCTGGTCGAGATGCTGGCCGCCCTTCCGCCGACGCAATTGCGCGGCGATGAACCATTGACGTCGCAGCCCCCTCCTGCGGTCCTTCTCGACCGTGCCTGGGCCGAGCGCCTGAGCGGTCTCCCGGCGTATACCAAAGAGGCGCTTACCCTCGTCGCCGCTTGTGAGGATGCGAGGTTCGAGCTGATCGAGACGGCGTTGGACGCCGCGGGCCTTCCGATCGATGCCTTGGCCCCGGCCGAAGAACTCCGCTTGATCCTCAGCGAAGGAGACCGGTACGCATTCCGGCATCCGGTCCTGCGTGCGGTCGTGCTGCGCACGGCGTCGGCAACTGTCCGTCGAACGTCGTTCCGGGTCTTGGCCGAGGTCACGACGGGCGCTGTCCAGGCCTGGTACTTGGCCGCGTCCAGCACCGGGCCGGACCGGGGAGCCGAGGTGGGATTGGTCGCCGCGGCCCGCGACGCGCACGCCCGGAGTGCATTCGGCACCTCCGCACGGACCTGGCGGCGCGCCGCGGACTTCGCCTCCGGCCCGCCGCGGCGGGTCGAATTGCTCATCCAAGCCGCCGTGGATGCGATGCTCGCCGGCTCCTTCCGCGACGCGATCCGGTGGACCGATCACGCGGCGCACATCGCCCCCGATGCCTGCCTGCGAGCGGACGTCGGGCTGGCACGGGGCCGCGCCTACGCGTGGTCAGGAGATCCAGACCGTGCACTGAGCGTTTTGCTGGACGCCGCAGCTGACGTCGACCCGTACGACCCCGATCGCGCCGAACTCCTCCGCGCCGAAGCGGTCTTCCCGGCCGTGCTGGCCGGCGATATGCGCAGGGCACTGAAGATCAGCGATGCCTTGGTGGCCTCCGACCCGGAGGGGCCCGCGGCGAGCACGGTAGTTCCACGAGCATTCGCGCTCTGCCGGGCCGGTGACGTGGCCGGCGCCGAGGAGTGCCTGACCATCGCGATGCGACGCCTGGCCGATGCCGAGCCGCTACGCAATGCGGTCAGCTTCGACACCGTCGCCGAATGTCTGATCAGCCTGGAGCGCTTTGATGCCGCTCGCGGCCTACTGGACCGGGTCGTGCAATCCGGGCGCGTCGAGCATGTCCCGGTCGTACTCCCGCATGCACTGTCGACGCGGTCGAGGCTGGAGCGGTGGACCGGGCGCTGGGCCGCCGCGCACGCCGATGCCAGCGAGGCGCACCGGTGGGCCACCGAACTAGGAATGCCTACGGTGCGCGGGCTCGTCGCGACAGAGCTGGCGATGCTCGACGGGGCATGCGGTCGGCTGGGCGCGTTCGCGCAGCACGTTCGGGAGGCCGAAGAGGTCCTCAATACGGTGTCGATGGGCGGCCTCGAGATCTGGCTGCTCGCGGCGCGGGGCCTCGAGGCGCTCAGCCGAGGCGAGTCCGTCGCTGCCGCCGGCCACCTCGACGCCGCCTTCGTCCGCGCCGATCGGGGAGGCCTGGCCAACCCGAGCGCTATGCCGTTCGCCGCTGACCGGGTCGAGGCGCATTTTCGCGCCGGTGACCGGGAACGCGCTCTCGACGCTCTGCAGTGGCTCACGGACGGGGCCGCACGCACTGGCCTGTCCTGGCAACGGGCGGTCACCGCGCGATGCCGCGGCTTGCTCAGCACCGAGCGGGACGAGGCGCTGGAGTTCTTCGACGTTGCGCTGGCCGCTCACGAGGAGGCGACGATGCCGTTCGAGCGGGCCCGCACCTTGCTTTGCCTCGGGGAGACTCTGCGCCGGTTCCGGCGTCCGGCCGCCGCTCGCGAGCCGCTGACCGACGCTGCCGACCTGTTCCGGCGGCTGGGCGCGGCGCCGTGGACCGAGCGGGCCGAGACCGAGCTCTCAGCGGCCGGGCTGCGGCCGGTTCACAAGGCTGAGCCGGCTCCGGCCCTGGCGCAGCTGAGCCCGCAGGAGTGGCGGGTGGCGCAGTCCGTCGGGAGCGGGCTGAGCAATGCGGAGGCCGCTTCGGCCCTGTTCCTGTCGACCAAGACCGTCGAGGCGCACCTGACTCGCGTCTACCGCAAGCTCGGCGTCCGATCCCGGTCCGAGGTCGCCCGGCTGCTGGCCGTGCACGAGCAACTGGAGTCTTGAGCGGCGGTTCGGTCGCCGAGGCAACGACGCCGAGCGCGGCGGGCCGACGCTGCGACGGCGGCCCGCCGCGCACCAGAGCCCTAGGAGAGTCGGTAGAGAACGACGGATCCGCTGTCGTCGGTGGCAGCTAGCTGATCATTGTTGGGGCTGAACACCACGCAGCTGACGTTTCCGGCCAGTCCGGTCAGTGGCGAACCGATCTGGGTGTGACTCCTGACGCTCCAGAATCGGACCAGGTGATCGTCCGAGCCTGAGGCGAGCCGGCTGCCGTCCGGGCTGAAGGCGACCGCGCTGGCTGGGGCACCGACGTCCAGCGGGGCGCCGGACTGCTGGGCCGTGGCCACGTTCCAGAGGCGTACGGTCCTGTCGTCGCTGGCCGATGCGAGCACGGTGCCATCCGGGCTGAAGGCCACCGTCTCCACCCAGCTGCCGTGACCGGTCAGCGGCGCGCCGACCTCGGTGCCGGTGGCCGGGTTCCAGAGGCGGATCGTGCCGTCGTTGCTGCTCGAGGCCAGGCGGCGGCCGTCCGGGCTGAAGCTGACCGAGCGGACGGTCTTGGTGTGTCCGGTCAGCGCCGGGGTGAGCTGTGCATGGCTGGTGACACTCCACAAGCGGATGGTGTTGTCGGCGCCCCCGGAGGCGAGCCGCGTGCCGTCCGAGCTGAAAGTGATCGCGGCGATGCCGGCGGTGTGGCCGGTCAGGGGCGCACCGATCTGGGCTCCGGTCTGCACGTTCCACAGCCTGATCGTGCGGTCGCCTCCAGCGGTGGCCAAGGTCCGGCCGTCCGGGCTGAAGGCGACCGCGTTGACGCCGTCGGTATGACCGGTGAAGGCAGGGGCGGCCGGTGTTCCCGTTCCGGTGTCCCAGAGCCGGACTTTTCCGTCGCTGCCCGCGCCGGCTACCAGCTTGCCGTTCGGGCTGTAGGCCACCGCATTCAGTGTTCCCGCGAAACCGGTCAGGGCGATCACCTGGCGTGCCTCGGCCGAGCGTGGTGTGGCTGAGGCACGTATCGGAGTCGTCGCGGGTGAGGGAGGAGCAGAGGCCTGCCGGTCCGTCGCTGCGGGCGCGGCCGACGCAGCGCGACGAGGTGCGGCCGCGGGCGACGTCAGGGTGTCGGCGCCGTGTGATCGGGCCAGACCCCAGGTCGTCGTAGCCGTGACGACCAGCGCCGCCACGACACCCGCGCTGATCATCGCGGTGCGGCGCTTCCTGCTGTCTCGGCTCGCCCTCGCCACAGCGATCCCGGTTCCGGTGATGCCGGTCTCGGCCGCCGGAGGTCGGGGGTTCGGGCCGGAGCTGACACCGTCCGTAGCGCCTCGGCCGGTTGGCCGACCGTCGCCGACGCCCCAGCCGGCGGCGGGCGGCTCACGGAGGAGGCTGTGATGGACGCGTAGGGGAACTCCCGCGCGGTCGATCCAGCTCGGGCCGAGCCCGTCGTGAGCGGCCCGGGAGAGATCGTGGGCGAACTCGCGGGCCGAAGCTTGCCGGTCCGAGCGGTCCTTGGCCAGCGCCCGCCGGACCACGGCGGCGAGGGCCAGAGGGACGTCGTCCATCGGAGCCGGCGGTTCGTGCAGGTGGTACTGGATGAGATTGAGGAAAGACACCGATTTCGGGAAAGGCGTTCGGCCGGTCAGCAGCCGGTACAGGGTGACGCCCAGGGCATAGATGTCGGTGCCGGGGCCGACCCGCTCGCCACGGATCTGCTCCGGCGAAACGTACATCGGCGTGCCCATGAATCCAGCGCTGGCCGACATTCTGCTGTTGTCGAAGAGCTTGGCGATGCCGAAGTCGCAGACTTTGGGCACGCCGTCGGCGGTAAACAGCACGTTCTCCGGCTTGACGTCCCGATGCACGATGCCCCGCTCGTGGGCCGCCTGGAGTCCGTCGGCAACGGCCAGCGCCCACGCGCAGGCGACCTCGGGCCGCGGCAAGCCCTGCTGGATACGCGCCGCGAGGGTTCCGCCGGTCAGGTACTCCATCACGAGGAGCCGTAACTCCTGACGCTCGGCGTATTCGAACACTCGGACCAGATGGGGATGGTCGAGCTCGGTCATGATCTGGGCTTCGGTCAACGAGCGAGCAGAGACCGCGTGCGCGTCCACGTCGGGGAGGACCACGGCTTTGATCGCTCGAGCCGCGTTCAACTGACGATGCCGGCAGGCGAACACCAGCCCGAACCCGCCTTGGCCGATCAGCTGACCGATGTCGTATCCCGGCAGCGCCGCTTCCATCCGTGCTCGATTGATGTGCATTGGAAAGGCCGTCCTCAATGAACCGACGTCGCTCGCCGCCGTTGACCCGAAGGGAGGCCCCGGAGCGAATGCTCCGGGGCCTCGTGCCACTAGAGAAGAATTAGCCCAACGGGCCGTCGGCCCAGATCGTGGTCCGGCGGGGACGGGATGCGCCGGTGTCGTAATTGGTGAACGTGTAACCGTACTCGTAGGCCGACGTTTGATTACCGGCACTGCTGTGGGTGCTGTATGTCCCGGAGTTGCCGCTCGTGTTGCTCACTTGCTTTCTCCCTACTTTCCTCGAGAAGTGGTGTGGCGCAATGGAGATTGCCGCGCTGGGAAATGGCTCCCGGTCAGCAAGGCGACAGCCGTTGTGTTCGCTGGCGGACACGGCGGCCGCGAACCCCCGCTGATCAGCTGATTCTGCCAGCGGAGGCTGAGCATGCGGGCCCGCCGGCCGGAAAGAGTAGGGATTTCCCGTCGATAGTCCGCCGTGACGTGCCGGACGCGTCAGCGATCCGACCTGACACCGATATCCGGACCGACGTTGTCGCCCCGTGCGGCCCGGGCGTGAGGGATATCCCTGTAGCGAGACAAGTCGATGCCCGGCCAGACTCGGACCGGCCCTCCACTGTGATGCTGCGCACCGAGGCGATCGCGTCATTCCACCCGGCACCAGCCGGCAGAACTACTCAAGTCCGCCGCGGCCTGCTGCAGGAGGATTTCGGCATGACGACTTCCACTGATATCTCTCGTGTTCCGGCCCCCGCGCGGCGGCCTTGGCGGCTGCCGTCTCTAGCGGCCATTGCGACCACCGGCATAGCTGTGTTGTTCACCTACCTCGCTCTGCACGATCCGCCCGGTGTCGTGAGCGCAGGCGGCAACGACGTCGACACCGATTTCGCCAACGATCAGTGGGTCACGGCCGGCTTGCTGCTAGCCGTGCCGATAGTGCTGATCGGGTTCCGATCGGTGTGGCTCGGATTGGCGTCAGCGCTCGCCTGCGGCGTCACCCAGTTCGTGATCGCTGAGGTCGTGGTGGAGCGCTACGCGACGTCCGACTGGAGTGATGGCTTGGAGGGATTGGCCTATGTGTACGCGTTGCTGGTCACCGGGTCATTCCTCACCGTCGCCCTGGTCGGCGCCGGGGTGGGGCGCTGGCGCCGGCGGGCCGCAAGCCGGCGCGCCGGCACCACGGCGACGGAGGGACCGCAGCATCTCGACGTCCCTTGACTCAGACCTTTCGACCAACTCAAGCAGGGAGTCACCTTTGCCGACGTACCGGATCCATCCCGCCATCGGCATCGCTCGGCTGGGTAACAGCGCCGACGCCTATGACGGGCAGTTCGGCCATATCCTCATGCGTGACCCCGAGGGCTCTCCCGGAACGGGCCGACCCGCCACAACCGCACGGTCTCGGCCGCGCCGGCGGTGGCCAGCAGCCGCCCGTCCGGGCTGAACATTACCGACGTGACGCCGCTGGTGTGGCCGGCCAAAGGGTCACCGACCGCACGGTCAACGACGGGTCGGAGAGCAGATCAGCGAACACGGAGCGGGCTCGTGGACGTATTCCCGGCGCGGATCGGGGCCGGTTCGTGAGTCGATCGTCTACTCGTACGGGGGACCGAGCGCGATGGGTCCACCGTGCGGCGGTCCAACGGCAATCGGGTGCGGCGAACGACCGAGCAGCGCTGACGGCGCGTCCCCGCCCCTGGAACCCGGGGCTGCACAGTGGATGGCGACGTGGAGCCCGAAGTCAGAATCGAACTGACGGCGCCGGCTTCGCGGCGGCTGCTTTGCAGGCAGCTCCCTTGACCACTCGGGCATTCGGGCTGGCGCACCCCCGGCCGGAGTCGAACCGGCGACCCCCAGGTCCGGGACCTGGTGCTCTCGTCCTCTGAGCTACCGGGGCATCGTGACGTACGTGCGGGCGGAGGGATTCGAACCCCCTCAGCGCGATGGCGACCGGTTTACAGCCGGCTTGGATCTCCCATTACCTGCACCCGCTTGGGGTGACCGACCGGGATCGAACCGGCGTCTCCAGGGTCACAACCTGGCGCTCTCCCATTGAGCTACGGCCAACGTGCCCGCGGACGGTCTCGAACCGCCGAACCTCCCCGGTGTGGGCGGGGCGCTCTTCCAGCTGAGCTACACGGGCAGCGCGGACGACGTGGTCCGTGCGAACATCGGGACTGGCCCGGCTCCCTCGGTTGGACTCGAACCAACACCGTGACGGTTAACAGCCGCCTGCCCTGCCGATTGGGCGACGAGGGAATGCGTAGCGCGTACGGGATTCGAACCCGTTCCTCCCGGATTGAAAGTCCAGTGGCCTACCTGTAGCCGAACGCGCCATTGGTGGTGCTACGTGCCCCGAGACGGGTTTGAACCGCCGACCCCCACCTTGTCGAGGTGGTGCTCTACCCTCTGAGCTATCGGGACGTGGACGCGGAGACGGGACTCGAACCCGTGATCTGCTGGCTCATGAGGCCGCCGGGAACGCCGCTTCCCTACTCCGCGAAGGTGCGTGCTGCTGCGTGCGCCGCCTCGGGATCGAACCGAGGACCCTCCGCTTAAGAGGCGGATGCTCCACCGACTGAGCTAGCGGCGCATGGTGTTGACCTGCGAATACGTGCGCCGCCCAGGAGTCGAACCCGGGACCCTCCGATCAAAAGTCGGCAGCTCTGGCCTCTGAGCTGGCGGCGCGTGGAGGAAGGCAGAGGAGTCGAACCCCCGGGGTTGCCCCCGCCTCCGGCTTTCGAGGCCGGCTGCCCACCGCTGGACGGTGCCTTCCGAAGTCGGGCTGGCCGGATTCGAACCGGCGACCTTCGCGTCCCGAACGCGACGCGCTACCAAGCTGCGCCACAACCCGTTCGTCGTGCGTGCGTACCCCTACCGGGATTCGAACCCGGATCGTCGGCTTAGGAGGCCGCGGCTCTGTCCGTTGAGCCATCGGGGTGGGTGTGTCGCCGGGAGGACTTGAACCTCCTGCCTTCGCGGTATCAGCGCGACGCTCTGACCGGGTGAGCTACGACGACAGGGTGCTGCGCGGAGAGAGCGGGGATCGAACCCGCGCGGGCGTGGTGCCCGTCGACGCCTTAGCAGGACGTAGCCTTGCCGCTCGGCCACCTCTCCAGCGGCGCGCTCGAGCGCGCGCTGCGCCCCGGACCGGGTTCGAACCGGCGACCCCCCGCGTGACAGGCGGGTGCTCTTTACCGCTGAGCTACCAGGGCATTCGGTGCTGCGTGGACCCAGCCGGACTTGAACCGGCCGCCTCCTGCTTGCAAGGCAGGCGCTCTACCCGATGAGCTATGAGCCCGTCGCCGGCGCGGACGCCTGGCGGTGGTGCGTACCCGGAGCGCGATTCGAACGCGCACTGGCGCGGGTCTGAGCCGCGTGCCTCTGCCGTTGGGCTACCCGGGCGTCGGGGGTGGTGCTGGAGCCGGTGACAGGAATCGAACCCGCGTCCGCCGCTTTACAAGAGCGGTGCTCGACCAACGTGAGCTACACCGGCGAGGTGGTGCTGCGTGCCCTCGGCGCGATTCGAACGCGCACTGGCGACGTCCTCAACGTCGTGCCTCTGCCGTTGGGCTACGAGGGCAGGTGCTGCCGGCGGAGGATTCGAACCTAATGACCCGGGTCAGAGCCGGGCAGGCTGCCTCGACCTCAGCCCGCATCAGGCCGGGCGGCGGGGGAGCGAGCCCCGCCGGCCCGGCACTGTGTCAGCGGAAGGACAGCGCGTTCCAGCTCGGGATCACCGGGGTGGTCCGGAGGGGCATGCGCGCTTCGGACGGCGTCCGGTCGCCCTTGCGCTGGTTGCACGGTCCGCAGGCGGCAACCGTGTTGGACCAGGTGTTCTGCCCGCCGCGCGAGCGCGGCAGGACGTGGTCGATGGTGGTGGCGTGCCCACCGCAGTAGGCGCAGTAGCGTTCGTCCCGGACGAGGACGCCAGGCCGGGACCAGGCCGGGCCGCGGCGGTAGCGCCAGCGGGTGACGACGTACCGGACGAGCCGGACGACCGTCGGCCGCGGCCAGCCGCCCAGCGTGCGGGCCGGATCTGCTTCGTGGACCTCGGCGACCTGGCGGACGAGCATCCGGACGGCGTGGCGGAGGGTGACCCGGTGCAGTGGCCCGAGATCGGCGTTGAGTACGAGCACGTCCACCGGATCCTCCTTCCTGTTCGTGGCCGGCGGGATGATGACGAGCGGCTGACCGGTCTCGAACCGGCGACCTCGACCTTGGCAAGGTCGCGCTCTACCAACTGAGCTACAGCCGCGAAGGGTGGGCGTGCGAGCCATCGCCGGGGTTCGAACCCGGGGCCTCGCCCTTACCAAGGGCGCGCTCTGACCTGCTGAGCTACGACGGCGAACGGGCCGCGGCCAGTCAGATCGGCCTCTGCCGTCGGGCTACCGGGGCGCGAACCCGAACGAGGAACGGCGCACCAGGGATCCGTCGGTCGGCGGCGGCGCCGGAGGCCTGACCGGCCCGTCCGCGTGCACGCGGTGGCGGGCCGGCTCGCCGAACACCCTGGTGGCACCGAGCTCCGGGAGCAGGAATCGAACCCGCGTCCACTGCGTCCAAAGCGCAGCTGCCCAGCCAGCAGAGCATCCCGGAATGACGAGCCGCTGCAGGGAGTCGACCGGTGACCCACGCCGGGGCCCTGTCCGCGCTGGCGTCTCGCATCCCCGGACGGAATCGAACCGCCGACCCCCAGGTTCGTAGCCTGGTGCTCTCATCCGCTGAGCTACGGGGACATGAGGTGCGTGGACCTGGACGGATTCGAACCGTCGACCCCCGCTCTGCCGAAGCGGTGCGCTACCAGCTGCGCCACAAGCCCAGACGTCTGGGAACCCGGAGTCGAACCGGGTGTCTTCCGCTCCCAAGGCGGACGGGTTTCCGGCTCCCTCGTCCCAGATATCGCCGGCGCGCCCCGCCCGAGAAGGGCGGGGACGCCCGGCGTTGCGCCGACCCGGCCGCGGTGCTGCTGCGGCGCCATCGGTCGGCGTCTTCGTGTGTGCCATCCACTGTGCAGTTCGCAACGATCAGGTCCGCCGGCAGGCCGGGGCAACGCGCATGGATGACAGGGTTCGAACCTGCGACATCCGGTTTTGGAGACCGGCGCTCTACCAAATTGAGCTACACCCACCTCAAGGAAAACAATTTCCGGGCAGCACGAATAAACAATTGGCGATAAAAGAAAACCGCCCCGTTCCCGGTGGGGGAGGGGCGGCACAAGCGCGGCGCGGATGCGCTAGCTTCGCCACCCTCCTCGGTGGGATTCGTGCTCGTTGCTGGCCCGATAGGGCATCGTGCCGGGTCGGCCGGCACACGGGACACCGACGCTGAGCAGCCGAAACGGCCACTTAGCGATCCTGGTGGTGCCCAACATGCTGGTCTCCTGGCTCGAACGGTGGTGCTCGGTGCTGGCGTTGACATTACGTCGCGGCACATCGACCGCCCAAATCAATTATGGGGACGCTCACCACAATGGTCAATGGGTGAGGAAACTGCCTCGACGTTCTTCCGCAGGTCCTGAACAGAAATAGTCAAGGACACGTAATTGTCGCCGGTGGACCTTGTCCCGGTGTAGGCCACAGCGTCCCGGCTCGACCGGACAGCGGGCGTGCGCGTCCCGCCAGGCGCCGGCCCAGCGACGCCGCGGTCGTCACTCGGCGAGGCTGGGTGCTTGGCGGGACCAACGGTGCGCGTCGAGTTCCTCGACGATGAAGCGTGCGACGTCGGTGCGGGTGATGCGCCAGCCGCCTTTCGGTGTGCTGTTGTCGGTGGCCCGGTAGTTGCCGGTGGGCTCGCGATCCTGGAGGTAGGTGGGGCGTACGAAGGTCCAGTCGAGGCCGCTGTCGCGCACGATCTGTTCCATGCGGGCCATGTCGGCGTACAGGTCCGCGCCGATGGGGCGGATCAGGCCGCGGTACCACCAGGTGTGGTGGGGGTCGTCGTGCCGGACACCGACCGAGGTGATGGCCAGTAGCCGCGTGACCCCGGTGGCGCGCATCGCCGACACGGTCGCGCGGGCGCCGTCGGAGTAGAGGTTGTGCGCCGTGCGGCCGGGGGCGCCGATGGCGCAGACAACTGTGTTGTGACCTTCGATCGCGACGCGCAAGCTGTCCGCGTCGCGGACGTCGGCACGCTGCACGCGCAGGCCCGGGGCCGCCGGGACGCTTGCGGGGTTGCGGACGGCGGCGGTGACGCGGTGTCCGCTGCGCACGGCTTCCGTGACGATGAGGCGGCCGGTGCGGCCGGCGGCCCCGAGAACGACGACATTGATGCTCATGCTGCTGCGTTCCTTCCAGTGGCGGGGAGGGCGAGCACGACGAGGGCGCAGAGCACGCACGTGACGGCCACCGTGAGTGAGCTGATGACCAGGGCGTGCGCCGCCAGGTCGGACGTGCCGGCGAAAATCGGCCCGCCGATCCCGGCCAGAGCGCTGACCGGCCCCCCACCGGTCACCGAGGCGTCCGCCGACAACCGGTAGCACTCCGAACGGGAGCGCGTAGCCCGCCGTCAGCCACTGCAAGGTGGCTTCCGTCCCGCCGAGTGCAGCGCGTACCGAAGGGCCGGCGACGGTCATCACAGAGGCGGTCGTGGCGGCCGCGCTGTCACTGATCGACGAGGTCGGCTACGGCGCGGTGACCATGCGCCGCGTAGCGCAGGCCCTGGATACCGGCCCGGCGTCGCTCTACGTCTATGTGGCCGACCGCGACCAGCTGATGGCCGAGGTCCACGACCTTGCACTGGCCGGAGTCGACTTGCCCGGCCCGGCCGACGGTGACTGGCGGGCCCGACTGGAACTGCTTGTCGGCCGCGTCATCACCACCTTGGGCAGTCACGACGACCTCGCCTTGGTCGCGCTCACCCGAGTGCCGACCGGGCCGCACGCTCTACGCATCCTCGAGGCGACGATGACGCTGCTACGTGCGGGCGGCGTCGACGACAAAGTTTGCCCCTGGGCGGCTGACCTGCTCGACCAGTACGTCACCTCGTCAGCCTTGGAACTCGCCGCCCGGCTGCGCGACCAACGAGCCGTGGCGGCGGCCGAGGGTGAGGCCGAGGCTACCGAGGAAGCCATGTCCGAGGCCGCCAGATCCGAACTCGACGCCGTCTACGGCGACCTACCCGCGGATACCTACCCGACCATCCACGCCCTGCGCTCCGCCATGACCACCGCGGGTCGAGATAACAACGCCTATGCCACCTGGAAACTCAGCGTCGTCATCGACGGACTGCTGAGCCATCGCCAACCGTTGTAGAGCGCGATCGTCAGTGCCGGACGCGTCGCCGTGATCTCTGAGCAGCGAGCCGTTGGACGCCACGTTCTCGTGGATCGGGTCACCTGCGCGCGAGCCCGGCTAGCACGCCGCTGGTGGGCGCGGACCATGGTCCGGTCGACCGAGAAGGCCCAGGTGATCAGCCCTCGGGCTGGGCTCGGGACCGCTGGCTCCTGTGCGGGGCAATCGCGGCCTACTTCACCCTCGGCGTGCTCACCGGCGTCGCCAGCCGCAGCTCCGACCTGCAGAGAACGGTCTCACACGCCGGCCCGGGACGACGTCTGACCGGGAGTTGTCGTCCCGTGCGACGGGGCCGCGCCGGCAGGTCCGCGCTGAGGGGCGGGTCTCCGGCCGCCGTCCACCGTTAGTGGGTCGTGGGGAGATCCGGTATCACGACGAGGTTGACGACGCGGCGGGTCCGTCCGTCGTCGCGGGTGTTGCCGGTCCGGCTGACCACTGCGTGTTCGATTTCGTGCACCATGGCGGTGAACTCTTCGTCGGTGAGCCACACGGCCGCTTGCCGGTAGACCACGCCGTCCCGGTGGGGGTCGGCGTCGTCATGGGCGAGGTAGCGGTCGAAGTCGCCGATCAGTGATGCCGCGAACGTGGTGTACGCACGCCGGTGTTCATCGCGGGTCATCGTCGCGCGGGCGGTGGCGTCGACCACGGCCTGCTCCTGGCTCACCCGGTAGCTGCGTTCGACCGTGCCGCGCACGCGCCGCTCGTCGACGACCTCCAGCACTCCCGCGTCGACCAGCACGGCGATGTGCCGGTACATCGTCGCCGGCGGGATGTCCGGGAGACGCTCCCGGAGCTGGCCGGTGGTCAGCGGATCGGCGTCGAACAGCGCTTGCAGGATGCGCATCCGGACCGGATGCAGGAGGACGTCCGCGGTTGCCATCACCCGAGGATTCCACATACGATAATGTTCTCAGAGTTGATAATGTTCTTAGAGATGAGAATGATGGCTGAGATCGAGATGACTGCGGTGGCGGACGACGGGCTGCTCCTGGCGGGTGCGCTGGCGCTGCCCGACGAGCCCGGCCCGCACCCGGCAGTCCTGTTGCTGCCCGGCTCCGGCCCTCTGGACCGCGACGCCAACACGCGTCGGCACCGCATGCAGCTCGGCCCGCCTCTCGCTGCCGCGCTCGCCGCTAACGGAATCGCTTCTCTGCGGTACGACCGACGCGGCACCGGTGCCACCTCCGGCAACTGGCGCGCCACCGGCTTCATCGCCACCCGCCGAGACGCCGAGGCGGCCCTGCGTGCGCTGGCAGACCGACCCGAGGTCCGCGCCGACGCGATCGGCGTCCTGGGACACAGCGAAGGCGCGGTGCACGCCATGGCGCTCGCCGCCCGGACCTCGGACGTACGGCCGACGGCGGTGGTGCTGCTGGCCGGGTTCGCCCGGCCGGGCGAAGACGCGCTGCGCCGGCAGGCCGAGATGATCGCCGGCAGCCTTCCCGCTCCCGTGCGGCCGCTGCTGCGCACACTTGCCGACCGCTATCTGGCTCGAGCCGCCGCGACCAGTAGTGACGTGGCACGCATCGCCGGGATACCGGTCAACGCCCGGTGGCTGCGCGAACTGCTGGCCCACGACCCTCGGCCGGACCTGGCCACCATCCGGGTACCTGTCCTGGCCATCACTGGTGACAAGGACATCCAGGTCGATCCCGCCGACCTCGACGAGATCCGCCGGTTGGTACCGGGCGAATCCGAGATCCACCGCCTGCCCGGCCTGACCCACCTCCTGCGCCGCAGCGATGCCCGGCCGTCGCTACGCACCTACCCCCGGCAGCTCCGGGAACCGATCGACCCCGATCTGGTCACCCGCGTCACCGGCTGGCTCACCAGCCGACTTCCGGCAAGCACGAAAGGGACGACGCCGTGAAACTCGGCCTCTTCTTCACCGTCACGTTCAGCACGACCTGGGCCTGCTGGCTCGCGGCCATCGCGCTCGGCGGATCGCCGACGAGCTTCCCCACCGCCGTCCCGTACCTGCTGGGTGGCTTCGGCCCGGTCTACGGCGCGATCGCGGTCCGGATACGCCGGGGACGGCGTGGCGAACCGATGCCCGCGCGCACCGTGCCGTGGTGGCAAGGCCCGCGACTGCTGTGGGCGCTCCCTCTTCTGGTGCTGGCGTCGGCGACGGTACTGGTCGCCGCGGTACTGGCTGATCTCCTCGGCGGCCCGGCGGTCGATCTCACCGAAGGCCGCGAGCTGATCGCCACAGCCGGCGGCATCGCGCCGTTCCTCGTCGGCATGCTCGTCGCCGGTCCGCTGGCCGAGGAGCCCGGGTGGCGCGGAACCGCCTACCCGCGGTTACTCGCCTCGATGAGCCGCATCCGGGCCGGCCTGCTGCTCGGTGCCGTCTGGGCCGTGTGGCACCTACCGCTGTTCTTCATCTCCGGCACGGTGCAGGCCGATCTCGGGCTGGTCAGCTGGAGCGGGCTGATGTTCACCCTCAGTGTGTTCCCGATGGCGCTGCTCACCGGGTACGCCTACGAGCAGGCCGGTGTCGTCGCGGCGATGGCGGTCCATTTCGGAGTGAACACGACGATCGCCCTGCTCACTCTCACGTCGCCGGTCCCTCTGGCCGCCGTGCTGACCGTTTTGGCCGCCGCGGCGATCGTGCTTCTCACCCGCCAAAAGACGCGCGAAGCACCTCGAACAAGTCCCGTCGCCGCGGGCCGGCTCTGAGCCGGGGGAGCGGAGATGGCACTCTCAGTCCTTGCGTCCGGAGGGGTCGGCCGGCCGTCCAGCGCGATCTCGATCGACGTGGCCAGATGTGCGGCGCGGCCGGCGGTGCGGACCCCGGACCGGACTGGTCAGCTCCTGCGCTGGTCCCGGAGCCATGGCCAGGTCTGCGGGCCGACCTTGCCGTCCTCCCTCAGACCGGCGTCGAAGAGTTCGTTCTGCATCTCCTGGAACTGCTTCGCCTTGCTCTGGGACGTGGGCCCGAAGACGCCGTCGATGGTCAGGGTGAAGCGGTAGTGCTTGAGCAGGCACTGGGCCTCGATGCCTGCGGCGGAAACGCCGGTGGCCGAGGGCTGCACCGTGTTTCCGGAGTAATAGCCGGCGTGCCAGTCACCGCGGCTGTCCTGGCTCCAGTTGCAGGCATACGTGGCCGACGCGGAGGTCGCAGGTCGCCGGGCCTGGTGTCTACGCCGCCATGTGCGTTTCCGCTTCGAAACGCTCACGGCGACGATCAGGCCGGCGACCTCGGCCGCTCGGTGTCCGCGCCCCGCTACTGCCGCGCGAGCCACTCGTCGAACGTGACTTCTCCGAGTTGCGCCTGGGCGCCCGGGAGCAGCGTCCGCTCGCTCATCCGGATATTGAAGTACGGAGCCTGCTCATCCGTGATGACCTCGCGCGGGTCACCCTTCGCCGCGAGGGCCTTACGCACGAGCGCGTCGAGCCCGAACTGCTCCGGGCCGCCGATCTCGCGGATCCCGTTCACCGGCTCCGCGACTGCCGTACGGCCGACGCCGGCCGCGACGTCGTCGGCCGCCATCGGTTGGAACAGGGCGGACGGTAGCCGGACCGCGCCGTCCACCGTGCTGAAGTCCGCGATCACCGCGACGAACTCGAAGAACTGAGTGGCGTGCACGATCGAGTACGGCAGACCCGACTCACGGATCAGCGTCTCCTGCGCGGTCTTGGCCCGGAAGTAGCCCGATTCCTGAAGGCGGTCCGTGCCCACCACCGACAGCGCCAGGTAGTGCTCGACGCCGGCCTTCGCGGACGACTCGAGCAGGTTCGTGGTGGCGGTCCGGAAGAAGTCCATCGCGGGTCCGTCGTCGAAGGACGGCGAGTTCGAGACGTCGACCACGACCGCCGCGCCCTCCAGCGCCGGGCCGAGTCCCTCGCCGGTCAGCGTGTTCACGCCGGTGCTGGGGGCGGCCGCCACGGCCTGGTGTCCGTGCTCGGCCAACGTGCCGACCAGCTTGGATCCGATCAGCCCGGTTCCGCCGATTACCACAATCTTCACGATCGTCCCTCGATTCGAGATGGGAGACGCCACCGACGGCGGCTCTGCTCTCCCAGACCGGACAGCGCTGCGATCTGTGACGCGGCCGCGTCTGTCACATCCGCCGGGTGGTCCCGGACGGAGAGCGCGACGCCATCGATCGAGGACTTCCGCGAGCACGTGCAGTGGGCGCCCGATCATCGAGGTCACCGACCTCTCCACTGCGCTCCGGGCCCTCGACGAGATCGTGGAGCAGGGGGAGGGTGCCGCCCATCACGAGGTGTGGGACGGCGCAGCGCAACCCGCGTCTGGCGTTCAACGGCGAACCGGATCTGCTCGGCAGCGCGGTCGGCGCCGTGTACGGGCTCAAGAAGCAGGCCCAGTCGCTGCTGAGCCTGCCGGCGGGCGACGGCCGGACCGCCGGCCCGACGTTCGAGTACGTTCCACCCGCACAGCGCTAGCCCAGCGCGTCCGGCTAGCCCGTTCACGGTGCGTCGGAATGCCACCCCCGCAACTTGGCCGGGTTGAGCACGATCCAGAGCGCCGAGATCCGGGCCTCCACCGATGCGAGGGCGACGACCGCGATTGCCCGGCCGGCGCGGCGCAAGGCCAGCCCGGCGCGGCCGTTCACGGCCTCGACCGTCAGCTCCCCGTCCGGCGCTCGGCACAGCAGGAGCTCGACCAGGTCGGCGACGTCGTCCGCCCCGCGGACGGAACTCAGCGCGGCCGGCAGCAGTCCACCGCCGTCGCAGATCGCGACGGCGTCCGGATCGAGCGCGGCCCGCAGAGCCGCGCCGCTTCCCGTCCTACAGGCCCAGACGAACCGGTGGACGATCTCGTCATGCTGGTCGCGCATGCCCGCACCGGGTCCTCTGTTCTCTCGCCGTCACCAGCCAGGACCGGCTAGCGCGCCGGTTCGTGACACGGACGGGTCTCAGGAGACCGCGGCGATCTTCTCCGGGTTCACCATCCACAGCACCTGGTCGACGCCGTCGGCCGACGCGCTGATCGTCAGGACCCCGTAGACGCTGCCGCCCCGGCGCAGAACGGCCGCGGTCTGCCCGTTGGTCTGCGCCCAGCCCACCTCGACGTCGTCCCAGAACCAGCCGGAGATCGCCGCGAGGAACTTCGTGACCCGAGCGGCCCCGGTGATCGCCGTGCGGGCCACCTGGTGGCCCCCGTTGCCGTCCGACAGGCTGGTGACGTCGGGGGAGAACAGCTTCTCCAACCCGGTGAGGTCGCCGGAGCGGGCGGCCTCGAGGAACGTGACCAGCAACTCGCGCTGCGCGGCCGGGGAGACCGGCGTCCGCCGTTCGGCGGCCATGTGTTTGCGGGCCCGGCTGACCAGCTGGCGCACCGCCGGTTGGCTCGTCCGAAGGATCTCGGCGATCTGCGCGTACGGGTAGTCGAACGCTTCGCGCAACACGTAGGCGGCGCGTTCGTGGTCGGACAGCTTCTCCATCAGCAGTAGCGCCGCGAACTCCAGTGCCTCGCCGCGCTCGGCGCCCAGGTACGGGTCTGCGCTGGTGTCGACCGGCTCGGGCAGCCACGGACCGACGTAGGTCTCGCGGCGCGCCCGCGCCGACGTCAGCGCGTTGATGGCCAGCCGGGTCGTCGTCGTCGCGAGGAACGCGGCCGGGTTCCGTACGGTGCTGCGGTCGTAGGTCTGCCACCGCAGCCAGACGTCCTGTACCAGGTCCTCGGCCTCGGTGGCGCTGCTGAGCATGCGGTAGGCGATGCCGAACAGGCGCGGCCGGACGCTCGCGAAGACCTCCGCGGCCGTCTCCAGATCGGCGGCGTCGTTCGGGACATCCACCTCGGAATCCGTCACCCGTGTTCCTCGCCCGGTCGTGTCCTCTGCCACGAAGCTACCCGGTGCCCGGTCACGCCGCTTCCGTGCGAGACGGAGAGATGCGGTGCAGGTGCGAATCGCTAGGCCTGACGACGGGGATGCGCCGCGGAGGCCCGCGTGAGCGCGAGGCCGGTGAGCAGAGCCCACAGGAGGTAGCTGTAGAGGGAGATGCGTTCGGCCAGTCCGGTGGGCGTCCATCCGTACGTGAGGGGGATGTTGAGCAGCCCGATGCAGCCGAGCACGATGCTCGCGATCGCGAGCCAGCGGGGGAGCCCGAGGGCGCTGCCCGACAGCCCGCTGACGATGGCCAGCGCGTTTCCGGCGATGATCGAGAGGAATGCGCCGACCAGATAGAGCACCAGGGTTCCGTCGTCGAAACGCGCTGGGCCGAGCGGGAACGCGGCGAACAGGAGCAAGGCGACTGCCTGGGCAACCCCGAGCCCGGCGGTCGTCCGTCGTTTCCAGCCGGTCAGCCGTCGGCTCTGGGCGACGCTCGCGGCGGCGACGAGCGATCCCGAGACGACCCACGCGATGCTCATCAGCCACCACAGCGGCGAGGAGATCACGAAACCGCGGAACTCGCCGACGAACGGGTTGCCGAGGAAATTGACGTAGTCGTCGAGATAGCTGTACGGACGCCGGTTCCATGCGGCCGCGACGACGGCCTCGGAGATCAGGCTGATGAGGGGCGCCGCGACGAGGGCCGGCCCGGCCCACCGTGCGACGGTGCGGGGCGAGTTGGCCGTCAAGGACGACACGGGTGCTCCGCGGCTCACGGGACCAGGAGGATCTTGCCGAGGGCCGTGCGGCCGGAGGACTCCGACAGCTCCATCGCCGCGGTGACCTCGGTGAGCGGAAAACGGGCAGCGATCTGCGCGGTGAGTTCGCCGTCCCGGAGCAGGCCGAAGACGTGCGTGAGATCGGTACGGATGCGGGCCAGGAACGCCGCCCGCTTGACCGAGCCCGGCTTGCCGGCGCCGGCCCAGACGTTGTAGAAGCTCGCGTGCTTGCCCGTGGGCAGGGAGTTCCAGTACGTCAGTTTGGTCAGCAGCACCAGGAAGGTCAGCAATACGGGAGTTTTGTCGTCGAGGTAGCTGGCGATGCTGTACGAAACCAGCGTCCCGGTGCGGTTGAGCAGCCGGTAGGAGCGGTCGAGGCTGGCCCCGCCGAGGTGATCGAACACGGCGTCCACCCCGTCGGGCGCCAGTTCCCGAACCCGGGCCGCGAGGTCGGGGTCGTGGTAGTCGATCGGCTCCGCCCCGAGTGCGCGCAGCGCCTCGTGATGGCGTGGGCTCGCGGTGCCGATCACGCGGACGCCCGCCCGCTGGGCGAGTTGCACCAGGATCGTGCCCACCCCGCCGCTGGCACCCAGCACGAGAACGGTCTGCCCGGCTCGCACCTTCGCGCTGCCGTGCAGCATCTGGTACGCGGTCAGCCCGTTGACGACGAGCGTTTCCGCCTCGTCGGCCCCGACTCCGTCGGGTACCTCCACCAGTTCGGCGGCGGTCAGGAGGACTGCCGTGGCCCAGGCGCCGGTCTTGGTCAGCGCGGCGACCCGCCGGCCGATCAGCGCCTGGTCCACGTCGGAGCCGACCGACTCGACGATGCCGACGAGGTCGTAGCCCGGCACGAACGGGAACTTGGGCTGGCCTTGGTAGCGGCCCCGGCGCATCGCGCTTTCGGCGAACGACACCGCGGTGGACTCCACCCGCACCAGCGCCTGGCCGGCCGCCGGCGCCGGAAGCGTGCGTTTCGCCAGCCGCAGGCCCGATGGCGCAACCTTGCCCGGCAGTACCACCTCGGAGGTGGTCACGGCGGTACTCATGGCGGGCTCCTCAAATTCGTTACGGTCCATCATTCTGCGAACACCGGTAACTATGCGCATGTCCATCGCTCAGCGTCAACCCGTCGCAGAGCGATGATCAATAACTAAGGGCTTAGACCGTTACGATGCGACGATGGTTAACGAACCGCAGGCGATGAACCGACGTGAGCGGCTGCGGGCACAGACATTCCAGGAGATCGAGGACGCGTCCTTCGCGATCATCGACACGGACGGTGTGCACGCGTTGTCGATCGCAGCGCTGGCCAGGAGCATGGCGATGTCCGCGCCGGCGGTGTACCGCTACTTCCCGTCGAGGGACGCGCTGCTGACGCACCTGATGACCCGGTCCTACCGGCAACTCGTGACGGCGATGACCCAGGCGCTCGAGGGCAGCGGCCCGGCACCGCGCACCCGGGTGCGGCTCCTGGTCGCTGCGTACCGGGAGTGGGCTCTCCGGTACGGGCACCGGTACGGAATGCTCTTCGGCCAGCGGGGCGCGGGCACACCCGAAGACGTCGGCGCACCCGAAGACGTCGGTGCCCGGACCCCGCTGGATCAGGCGATGGCCCTGCTCGTCGATCTGCTGGCACCCCTGTCGGACCGCGCGTCCCGGGAGGACTCGAGCGGCGACCGGACGCTGGACGGGCAACTACGGACGTGGGCCCGGACCCAGCAACGGCCGGACACCACGCCGCGGACTGCGCGCACCGCCATCGCCATCTGGACGCGCGTGCACGGAATCGTGAGTCTCGAACTCACCGGCATGCTCGACGGCCAGTCCGTCGAGGCGCAGCGGCTGATCGACCTGGAGGTCGACAACGCGATCGAACTGCTGACACCGACCGGCCCGCGATCGCTGTGAGTACCGCGTCCTGCGGATGACTTCGACGACGAGGCGCCGGCCGGTCGGTCACCGTCCCGCTCCACCCGTTCCGGCCCGTCCAGCCGGTACGGCGCTGACGAGAGGTGGTCGCCAGAGGACGTCCTGCCTCGGCGGCGTAGGCGTCGAACGCCGCTGCACGCCAACGGCGATCATCGGGTCGTTGTGGGTTCGGGGATCCGGCGTCCGTAGGCCCCCGAGGACCTTGAAGCCCGGCTACGGCACCCCGTCAGTCAGCGTCGCTCCACGACGGCTTGCCGCCGGCCGCGGTGGAGGTCACGTCGGGACCGACCAGCAGGAAATGGGCCTCCTCGCCGTCGACCCGTGGGCAGTGCTCGACGCCCCGCGGGATGACCAGCAGGTCACCCGGGCTCAGGTGCACGTCACCGTCCCGCAGTTGGATCGTCAGCTTCCCGGACAGCAGCAGGAAGGTCTCGTCCTGATCGTCGTGGGAGTGCCAGTTCGTCGACCGGGTACCTTTCGCGACCTTGAACAGGTTTCCGTTGGCCACGGCGAGCGTCCGCTGGGACCAGAACTCGGTGAGCCCGGCCGCTTCGTCGGCCAGAGCGAACTTGGTGAGCATGCACCGATACTGACCGGGCCGCCGGCACCGTGGCCTTGAGAGGAATGACCAATGCCGCTGAGATCCTCACATCGGGTCGTTCTCGTCGTCGACGAGCAGTCCAACCCCTTCGAGGTCGGCTGCGCATGCGAGATCTTCGGCGGCCCGCTCCGACCGGAGATCGGCTTCCCGCTGTACGACCTCCGGGTGGCCGCCCCGCGACGGTCGACGCCCATGCGCGACGCGCTGTTCAGCATCGGCGCGGTGGGACGCCTCGACGAGATCGACGGGGCCGACACCGTGATCGTGCCGAACCGGCCGGACGTGCAGACCCCGGCCCGCCCGGCCTTGGTCGCCGCGCTGCGCCGCGCCCACGACCGCGGCGCGCGTCTCGTCGGCCTCTGCACGGGTGCGTTCACCCTCGCCGAGGCGGGCCTGCTCGACGGGCGCCGGGCGACGGTCCATTGGACCTTGGCCGAGGACTTCCGGCTCCGCTTTCCCTCGGTGCGCCTGGAACCCGACGTACTTTTCATCGACGACGGAGAGCTGCTCACCTCGGCCGGTAGCGCCGCCGCACTCGATCTCGGCCTGCACATCGTGCGGCGCGACCACGGCGCCGAAATCGCCAACCACGTCAGCCGCCGTCTCGTCTTCGCCGCCTATCGTGACGGCGGGCAGCGTCAGTTCGTGGAACGCCCGGTACCGCCGGCCACCGGCCAGTCCCTCGCGACGGTGCTGGCCTGGGCCCAGCAGCACCTGGACCAGCCGATCACCGTCGCCGCGCTCGCCCGCCGGGGCAGCATGAGCGCGGGAAGCCTGCACCGCCGCTTCCGCGCCGAACTCGGCACCACGCCGCTGGCCTGGCTGACCGCCGAGCGCGTCGCCCTGGCCTGCCGTCTGATCGAGCAGGGCGCTCCCGGGCTCGAGACCGTCGCGCGGCACTCCGGACTGGGCAGCGCAGCCACCATGCGGGCCCTGTTCAAGCGGCACATGGGCGTCAGCCCGGCTGACTACCGACGCCGCTTCACCGCCAGGGCGGGATAGCTCGTCCCGTGATGGCGAGCGTTTTCGCTCTCCGAGGCGGCGCCGATGTGGGAGTCGTCGACGGCCGGATCGGGGCCAAGACGTCGGGCGGCATCCCGGCGCAGACGTGGAGCGGCCCGGACGTGGAGCGGCCCGGAGCGCGGGTTTCGCGTTCCGGGCCGGGGTGCTGGGTGGTTCAGTTGCAGTAGTTGTAGTCCCAGCAGTCGTTGTAGTGCTTGCGGTGGTGGCGGCGACGGGGGCGGCAGTCGTAGTCGTACGAGTTGTCGTTGCAGTCGTACGAGTAGTCGTAGTCGTAGCAGCCGCTCATGTCGTCCAGCCTCCTGAGGTTGTTCGGCGGGGTGTGTCCCCGTCCTGGGACTACCTTCTCGCCGGACGCGCGCCGATTCGATCGTCGGGATGACGCCGCGAACGTTCGGTTCACAACACTCGCTCCTCAGCGTCGAGGAGCCCATCGGACCACCTGCCACGTTCACGGCACTCGACCACTTCGTGAACCGCCCGTCGCGCTGGGCGACGTTTGCAGTGTTCACAACCGCCGCGCCCTTCGGCGAGAACGCCACCGGTCGGCTTCCGGACCAGGTCGGCCGGGGTTCCGCCGCTGCGCCGGACGGCTCTCCGACCGTCGCGGAGTCCCTTGCAGCGCGGGCCGACGTGGAAGACTCTCCCGCCTCCGGGGACTGCTACTCGCTTCGGGCAGCCGAGGACCGACACGCGACACTCCGCGCACTGACGCTCCGGCAGCAGGTGAATGCGGTCGTCTTCGCCGCGGCCACCAGGCGCGGTGTGGAGACCGGGATCTTCATCGCCGAGGAGGGCGACGTCGTACTGCAAAGGCAACCGGCCGAGCTGGCTAGCCTGAGGCGCGCAGTGACCAGCCGCAGCCTCGACACCCCGTCGCACAACGAGCCACGAGGACGCCGAGAAGTCATGGGGCCCCACCATGGCCGGCAGTGGGCCTGTGCCCACAATTTGCGCCCCACGAACGCTCCGCGCGCAGGTCGTCGTAGCGCAACCGGCGGCCACGCGAGTACCGTCGCAGGGCGCGCTTGATCTACGTTTCAAGGGAGGGAATCAAGTTGGCTCATATCGAGGTGGACGAAGTCACCAAGCAGGTGATCTCATTCGCCGCCAAAATGGACGATGTTTCCGAAGGGGAGATCATTCGGAGACTAGTCGGCAGATTCGCCCTGCAGCCCGAGCCTGATCCAGGCGAGTCCGGCGTCGCAATCTTGGCGATCTACGAGGGACACGAGGTCAGAGCACGGTTCTACGGCCCGGCTCGAGTCGTGATCTCGGACGGCCCCTTGGCGGGACAGTCATTCAAGACCCCCACCGGCGCCGCCCGCGCGGTTGTCCGTCACTACAACCCTCAAGTGAACGACAACCGCAATGGGTGGACGTTCTGGCAGTTGGACGACGGCGAAGGCCCACGGTCATGGCTGCAGACACTGCGCCCGACGGGCGACCGCTGACCGCGACGCACCCCCCTGAGCCCGCTTCGCCGAAAGGACATCGATGAATCAGCGGGAGCAACGCCCGTTATGGGCGGCGGTGATGCTATTGGCAGGATCGTTGGCCGGCGCTGCGGCCGGCTGGCTGTCGTGGCTGGCCAGCGACAACGTCCCGACAGCACTGCTCGCCGGTGGTGGGACTTTCGCCGGTGCGGTCCTACTCCTTCTTGCACTGTTCAACTTCGTCGCGGGTTGATCGTCGGTGAACGGCGGGAGTGGACTCCCGCCGTCTCCCGAGCGTCGGCTCCGATGAGTACTCACCGCTCGCCTACCGAACCGGCCGACGCTCGTCGCACGTGGGCGCGCTCCGGACGACGGCGGACGCGCCGGACGGGAGTGACTGCTGCGGGTGCGTCGCGTTCCGCGTGGTCGAGTGGGCCGCGAAGCAGCACCACTCCGGTGGGGTGGTGCTGCGAGCGGAAGTGGCCACTCGTGCCAGTGGGGAGAGATCGCACGGCGTCGGGAGGAGCCACCGAGCAGTGTCCGCTGTTCGTCGTCGGCGATCGCGCCCGCACGGCCTGGCCCAGCGGCCGGTCCGGACGGGCCGGGCGGCGACGCCAAGTCTCAGCTCGTTCCCTTGCCCGCTGGTTGCGAGGGGCCGGCACCAACAAGGGGTTCGCCCGGAGCCAGCAGTTTCGTCCATCGGCCGCGCGACGCCAGCGCGGCCGCGACGACGGCGACGACCGAGACGAGAACACCGCCCTCGCCGAGCCATGTCTGTGCACCGTCGCCCGTCGTGGCGGGGTCGAAGGCGCTCTGAATGATGCTGTTCCAGGCGGCATGCAGAACCACCGCCGGCCAGATGCTGCCAGTTTCGAGGCGGACGCGAGCAATCACGAAAGCCGAGGAAATAGTGGTCAACGCGAAGCCGACCAGCCCGATGATCTTGGATCCGCCACTGTTCACGACATAGGAGCCGGTGATGATCAACGGCGCGTGCCAGAGCGCCCAAATCACCCCGCTGGAGAGTACCGGGCGAGGAACGCCGGCCTCGATGAGCCGGGTCAGCAGGTAACCGCGCCAGCCGATCTCCTCGCCGGTCGTCGAGAGGCAGGCGACTGCCGTTGTGACAGTTGCCCCGAGCAGGAGGCCGGTGAGGAAACCGTGGGGTGGATCCGTGTATTCAGCCAATCCGGTGGCCCAGGCGATGCCGTAGGCGATCAGCCCGATCGCGATTGGATACGCTATCGCGGCCAGGAGGATTCGCAGGGTTCGCCATCCGCCGAATCGAAACGACACATCGCGGAATCCTTCACGCAGGAAAAGTCGGCAGATCACCGAGGCGAGCGCGACCGACCACATCAGGGCGAGGAACCACCGGGTGTCGTCGGTCTCGACAACGATGGCAACAAAAATGAGGTTGAAGATCGCCACCAGAGATAGGAACAGCACCAGCCCCCGGCGTGCCTTCATCCGCCGATCGTGCGTGGAGCCCATCGCAGTGGTCATGAAAGCCTCCTGGATTCCGCCCGGCGTCCGGCGAAGAGTGAGTAGATGGGCCAGCGAGGACGTGACCGGTCAGTGGTTGCCGTGCACGCCCAGGTGCGTCACAGCGAAGCTGTGGTCGTACTTGAGGCCGTACTTCAGGACGCGGTCGACGCCGATGTGGAGCAGGCCGACCGCCCCGGCCACGGTGAGCGCGTCGACCTGCCAGACCGCTCCGGCAGCCAGCAGGGCAAGCGGCAGCAGCGTGGAGTGCGCGAGGTTGTAGATCCACGCGCCTGTCCGCGCGCCCGCGAGATAGCCGAGCCAGGACAGGTCGGGAGCGAAGAACAACGCAGGGATCAGCCACCAGGAATGTGTCGTGGTGGCGAAGACGACAAGTGCGGCCACTCCGACGGCCAAGGCTTCGAGCCGCAGCCACACAAGCGGCCGGCCGGTGACCACACCCGTCACTCCGTCGTGGTCGGCGGAAGGCGTCATGTCCGTGGAGGCTCTAGCCACGGGTCCGGTCGGCGAGGAACGCGACGATCAGGTCAGCGACCGCCTCGGGATATTCCGCGTGAGGATAGTGACCCGCGTTCGCGAGCATCACGTACCTCCCCGTACCGGCCGGCATGTGCTCGACGATCGCGGCGGCCTCGGCCTCAGGATCCGGGAAATCGGAATCCTCCCGGCCCATGACCACCAGCGCCGGGCATCGGATGTCGGCGAGCTGTGCGCCGGCCTGCGTCAGCGTTGCCGACGAGGCGGCCATCTTCTGTGCCGCCTCTTTCCGGCCGGGTTCGCGCAGATTCGCCTCGAGCCCGGCCAGCCAGGCGTCCCAGTCGGCCGGCTTGCGCCCCGGGTAGGCCAGGTCGAGGTACTTCAACCAGCTCTTGAGACTTCCGGTGAAGGCAAACCGCCCGAGCAGGATCGCGCCACGGCGGTACCGGCGGTCCCGTAAGAAGGTGGTCAGGCTGTAGGCCGGCGGCCGGGTGAAGGGATCGATCTCCACGATCGCGCTGACCGCATCCGGTGTCGTCGCTGCCGCGATCGTCACCGCCCCACCCGAAAACGACTGTCCGACGAGTACCGCGGGGCCGCCCAGAGCACCGACCACCTCGAGCAGATCCGTCGCGGTGTCCGCGTGGTTGTAGGAGCTGAAGCCGGTACTGGACGCGCCGTGCCCCCGCAGGTCGACGCTGACGACGCGGTACCCGGCCCGAGCGATCAGCGGGGCGAGCAAGCGGAAGGAACTGCGGCTGTCGGCCATGCCCGGGCACAGCACCACGAGCGGTCCGCGCCCTACCGATTCGTAAGCGATCCGGCCATCCGGCACCTCCACATAAAACACATTTCCGGCATTATTGCTCACGATTCTCTCCGTTCGAGGTGGATCCGCAGGGGGTGTCAACCAGATCGGCGGCAGATCCTCAGCGCGAGAGCTTCCCTGGTCAGAAGAACTCACCGAGGTATCTCGTCACGGCCGAGGCGTCGCCCGCGTCCGAGATGAGTCCCACATAGCCGTCGGGACGAACGAGCACGATCGTGCGGCTACCGGCGTCATATGTCCGGCGCAGATGGTCGGCGGAATCGACCAGGTCGCCGGGGGCTGTCGCGTCGTCGGTGACCCGGAGCCTCTGGACCTCGAAGCGGGGGGTTGCGCTCTCACCTGCGCCGCCGAAGCACAGCAAGACGAAGTGTCCGCCGCGCACCAGGTCGAACAGTCGTCGATCGCCTTCGGGCGTCACCAGCCCGGTGGCGTCCGGTGCGCGGTCGCCGGCCCGGAGGGCGGCGGAGTCGTCGCGGTCGTCATGAGCGAGCACCGAGCCGCGATATCCGATATCGAGTTGGATCGTGCCGGCATCGCGGCCGGTCGGCAGTTCGTTCGTCTCGATCGCCGTGTCGAGGCGCGAAGTCGACAGGCCCAAGACGTGCGCCGCGACCGGTCGTCGCTCGGACTCGTAGGTGTCGAGCAGGTTCGGACGGGCGCCGTCGACCACCGCGGCAAGCTTCCAGCCGAGATTGACGGCGTCCTGGATTCCGGTGTTCATTCCTTGGCCGCCGGCGGGCGAATGGATGTGCGCGGCGTCGCCGGCCAGGAGCACGCGCCCGTCGCGATAGTGGTCGACGAGGCGGATGTTGGCACGCCACAGCGACGACCACGTCGGCTCGTGCAGGCGGAGGTCGGCACGACCGGTGCGCCGATCGAGGATCGCCTGCAGGTTCGAGAGGCTGAGTTCCGCGTTCTGTCCCGGCGAGATTCCGGCCTGGAATTGAAACGTGCTGGTTGCCGGCAGTGGGCAGAGCGCGACGATGCCCTCGGCGTGGCGCCAGATCCGCCACGCCTCCCGGTCGAGCCCCTCAACCCGGGCGTCGGCGACGATCATCCGTACGTCGTCGCGGGTTTCGCCCGGGAAGGCGAGGCCGGCCTGCTTGCGGACGGTGCTGTGACCGCCATCGCAGCCGACGAGCCACTGGACGGTGAGGGTGGCCGGCTGGCCGCGGTTGACGATGTGGGCGGTTACGCCGTCGTCGGTTTGCTCGAAACCGCTGAGCGACGTGCCGAACTCGACTTCGCCGCCGAGCTCGGACAGGCGCGACCGCAGCACCTCCTCGGTGCGCCATTGGGGGATGATCAGGCTGGTCGTGTACGGGATGTCGGGACGGCCGGCCAACGCGTCGGGCACGGCGCCGCCGGGCGTCACCCGGCCGTCCGGAGCGATCGACTGGATCGGCATCGCCATCCGGCCGCCGGCGAGCACCTCATCGATGAGGCCGAAATCCTCGAAGACCTCGAGCGTGCGTGGCTGGAGGCCCTTTCCGCGCGAGCCGGGCGCCGGCGCCGGGGCGGCCTCGATCAGCCGGATGCGCACGCCACGGCGCACGAGATCGCACGCCAGCGTGAGCCCGGCCGGCCCGGCGCCGACGATGAGCACGGTCGGCGCGCCGGACGAGAACGCGGTGTCGAACAATGCCCACCTCGCTATAAGAGTTGCTTCCCTCTCTTAAACGCTAGCGGTATCAGATAAGAGAAGCAAGCCTCTCCTATGATGGAGGCATGAGCACACCGGCCGACAAACGTCCCCAGCGTCGTCGCGGGCCCGCCCTCGAGGCAGCACTGCTGGACGCCACCTGGGACGAGCTGGTGGAGACGGGCTTCGCGAAGCTGACGATGGAATCGGTCGCGGCCCGGGCGAAGACGGGGATCGCCGTGCTGTACCGGCGATGGGCCAACAAAGACGAGTTGGTGCTCGCGGCGTTGTCGCACTATCGCCACAGCCATCCGGCCGACCTCCCCGACAGCGGCACCCTGCGGGGTGACCTGCTGATCGCGCTCATCGGAATGGGTGAGGAGCGTGCGTCGTTCGTCATCACCGCGGCCCTTGCGGGGTCTGCCGGACTGCTGGCAGGCACCGGACTCAGCCCTGCGCAGGCGCGGGAACGGATCTTCGGCGAGCAGCCGGCCGTGCGAGTCCAGACCATCTACCGGCGCGCTGCGTCCCGAGGCGAGATCGACCTGGCGCGCACGCCACCGGCCGTGCTCGCCATGCCCTACGACCTGGTGCGCCACGACTTGCTGCTCCGGCTCGAGCCCGTGTCGCGCGAACGCATCCGGTCCATCGTCGACGACCTGTTCCTGCCGCTGATCCGGCGCTGAAACCGGGGTCGCCCGCCGCCGGAAAAGTTCCGGTGACACCGGAGCACCCCACCCAGCGGAAAGCGGACGTCGACGGGTCCCGCGAGCCCGGGCCACCCTCGGATCGTGATGCGCACTCACTCCCCGGCATTTCGATCCCACCGAGAGCTGGCGTCGAACCCACGGAAGGCAGACCTGTGAAGCTTCTCGTCACCGCCGTCGATCCGGAGGGTCGATCCGTCTTCGAGCGCGAGTCGCAGCTCGCTCCGGTCGCGGCTTCGCTCGCGCCGGATCTGATCAACTACCCGATCATTGCGACGCTCGACCCGAGCGACCTGCTCGGTGGCGCCTACGCCGAGGCAGAGGACATGCCGTTCTTTCCTCCGCCAGGTGCCCTTCGCGCGTTTCAGCTGGAGATCGCTGCACCGAACGCGTCGGACGGAGCCGCGCCGACCGCCGACCAATTGGACGAGGCCGAGCGCCTGTTCCCGGGCCTGTTCGCGGCGATGGAAGCAGATCCTCCCGGAATGCACCGAACCGACACCGTCGACTTCGTGGTCGTTCTCGACGGGGAGGTGGTGCTGGAACTGGACGACGGTCAGGAGCGCACGTTGCGCCCCTATGACGTGGTGATCCAACGGGGTGCGCGGCACCGCTGGCGCAATGAGACGAACAAGCCCCTTCGGCTCTCGGTCGTGATGCTCGGAATCCATCGGCCGTAGGACGCGCCGCCTATTCGGCTGCCGCCGGGCCTCCGCGTCCAGGAGCCTTCGTCGTGAGGTGATCGACCGCGTCTGCCAGGGTTTCCGCCAACCGGGCGGGCATCGACATCATCGGCGAATGGCTCGAAGGCAGTTCGGCCCACCAGGTGGCCCGCTCGGCGAGATCCCGTTGCCGCGCAACGGGCAGGGCGCGGTCCCGGGTGCAAACGACGTAGTAGCTCGGCACCGAGCGCCAGAGCACGACGCCGTGATCGAATCCGCGCAGAGGTTCGCGGCCGACTTTCCCGGCCTGGAGGCGATACCGGAACAGGTCGATCTCGGCTCGATCGACTCCATTCGGCACCTGGTGGATCGGGTCGAGGCGCGGTTCGGGCGCATCGACGTGCTCGTGAACAACGCGGCCACCAACCGCCGAGCCTCGCTGGCCGAACTGCGCCAGGGCGACTGGGACGTGATGTCCGACGTCAACCTGCGCGGGCCGGCGTTCCTCGCGTCGGCCTGCTCGGACGCCTTCGCGCGCCAGCGGTCGGGAGCGATAGTCAACATCGCCTCCCGTTCGTGGGTGTCCGGCGGCCCCGTCGCGTACGTCACGATGAAGGCCGGCATCGTCGGTCTCACGCGAGCGCTCGCGACCGAACTGGCGAGCAGCAACGTGCGGGCCAACGCGGTCGCGCCGAGCTTCCTGGTCTCGGACTTCACGGCCCACGGCAGAACGTCCGACGCCATGTCGCGCCTGCTCGAGAGCTACCGGGAGATCACACCGCTGCCCCGGATGACGCGGCCCGAGGACGTCGCCAACGCGGTCGTCTTCCTCGCGTCCGAGAAGGCGTCGTTCGTGACGGGTGAAGTCATCCATGTGTGCGGCGGAGCCCAACTGGCTCCGCTGCCCCGCCTGCCCCTCGTCCTGCCCGCGGATCGGCGGCGCGATCGGTGAACGCGCCGACGCCGACGTTCGGTCTCCCGTTCCCGATCGCGTACGCCTCCGTGTCGCTGCACGACCTCTCGCCGGAACAGGCCGTTCGCGAAGCCGCCGCCGCGGGGTATGCCGGCGTCGAGTGGAAGGTCGGTGACGCTCCCCACGCCGCCGACAGCACTGCCTCCGGTCCGTTCCTCTCCGCCAACCGATGCACGATTCCGCCGGGGCCCGGCGGAGCGGCGCTCGTCCGTCGGCTCGCCGCGGAGAGCGGGCTGGCCGTCGTCGGCCTCGGCCCGTATCTCCAAGTCGGCGACCGCGACGGCCTGGACGCGATGTTCGACATGGCGGTGGCGGCCGGATCGCCGCAGATCCGGTTCCAGGCCCCGCGTCTCGGCCGCGAGCCGTTCGCGTACGCCGGTCTCGCCGAAGCGACGCGTTCCTATGTCCGCGCGGCGGGCAGCCACGCGGCCCGGACCGGGGTGCGGTTCGTCCTCGAACTGCACCACCGGACCATCGCCCCGAGCTCGCGCTTCGCGTGATCGAGGGAGCAGACCCGGAACACGTCGGTGTCATCTTCGACGTCGGGAACAACGTCTGGGAGGGCTACGCCGACCCGCGGCTCACGATTGCGCTGCTCGGACCGTATCTGCACCACGTTCACCTCAAGAACGTCCGCGCCGCGAGGTCGGGGGACCGCTGGGTTCACGAGTGGGCGCCGTTGGCGGAGGGGTTCCTCGACGTCGGAGACGTCCTGGCCACGCTCGACCGGCAGCGCTACTCCGGCTGGATCACGATCGAGGACCTGTCGAGGGACCGGACGCCGACGGAGACGCTGCACTTCAACGCGACGTACCTCCGGGGGTTGGCCGACCGGGTCAGGCCGCGCTGAACGTCCTACCGCGCCTTCGCGTTCGACCGACCCGGCCCGGACGCGGGTCGCGATCTCCGAGGCGAGGTCCAGTGGCGGACCGGTCATCCGGTTGTGAACGATCGCTTCTGCAGATGATGGAGGAAGCCGCCGATCTCGAGCAGCGCCGTCGCGCCGTCGCCGACGGGATCGCGCCGGATCGGTAGCCGGGCACCGAACTACGCTGCGCCCCATGAAGCTCCTACTGACGTCGGGCGGCGTCACGAACCCGAGCATCCACTCGGCGCTGGTCCAGCTGCTCGGCAAGCCGATCGACGAGTGCCACGCCCTGTTCGTCCCGACAGCACAGTGGGGCCATCCGATGTGCGATCCGACGTCGGTGCAACGATCGATCGTCGGCCACCCCGCGTCCGGTCGGCAGTACCTGTCCGGCCTGGGCTGGGCGTCGCTCGGCGTCCTCGAGCTCACCGCGCTGCCCACGATCGGCCCGGAACGATGGATCCCCTGGGTCCGGGAGGCCGACGTGCTCCTGGCCGACGGCGGCGAGGCGACCTATCTGGCCCACTGGATGCGCGAGTCCGGGCTGGCCGACCTGCTGCCGTCGCTCCCCGAGACGGTCTGGGTGGGAGTGAGCGCGGGAAGCATGGTGATGACGCCCCGGATCGGGACGTACTTCGTCGAATGGCCGTCGGCGCCGGACGATCGTGCGCTCGGGCTCGTCGGCTTCTCGATCTTCCCGCACCTCAATTTCTTCCCCACGAACACTCCCGCGGACGCGGAGCGGTGGGCCGCCGAGATCGGGGTTCCGGCCTACGCCATCGACGAGCAGACCGCCATCCAGGTCGTCGACGGCACGGTCGAGGTGATCTCCGAGGGGCAGTGGTCGAAATTCGAGTCCTGACCGCCGGCGCCGATCGGTCGATCAGGGACGAGCCGGCGATCGGTAGTCCTTCAGCGCGAGGTCCACGACCAGGGTTCCGAAGTCGGCGAAGTCTCCCGGGCCGGCCTGGCCGTCGTCGTCGTGATTCCGGTCGTTGAGTCGGCGTGCGGCGGCCTGGTTGTCGAGGACGTAGTCACGGATCTCGTCTTCGTAGCGGGTGATGCCGGCCGCCGGGTCGGCGGCGGAGCCGGCGAGCTCGCCGGCCAGGACGTAGGCGCCGACCAGGGCCATCGACGCACCCTGGCCGGTGGTGAGGGAGACGGCGTAGCCCGCGTCGCCGACCAACGCGACGCGGTTCCTGGTCCAGTGGTCCATGACGACCTGGACGCGGGCGTCGAAGTGGAACCCCGACGCGTCGTGTCTCATGTGTTCGAGGATCTGCGGGACCACCCAGCCCAGACCGGCGGACCGTTCGGCCAGCAGGCGCTTCTGGGCGTCCTCGTCGCGGTAGTCGTACCCGACCGGTTCGTCGCTCTGGAAGCCCAGGTAGGCGCGGGCGGTGCCGCTGCCGTCGAGGCCGATCAGCCCGGCTCCGGCGTCGTCACCGCCCATCAGGAACGTTTGCCAGCGGTCGAGGCCGAGGAAGTTGGGAATCGTCATGATCGCCACGTAGCCGCCCAGGTAGCGCAGGAACGGCTCTTCGGGGCCGAACACCAGGCGGCGGGTGCCCGAATGCGTCCCGTCGGCGCCGATCACGACGTCGAACCGGGCCGGCGCGCCGCGGGCGAACCACACGTCGACGCCGTGGTCGTCCTGCCGGAGGCCGGTGATCCGGTCGTCGAACACGAACCGGACGCCCGGCCCGCAGGCGTCGTGGAGGACCTCGACGAGGTCGTCGCGCAGGACCTCGAGGTCGTCGGAGTCCAGGCGTCCGCCGGTCAGGGTGCGTTCGGTCGTGCGGTAGATCTCCGTGCCGGAGTCGTCGACCATCGACATTCCGCGCAACCGTGTGGTGCGCCGACGGAACTCGTCCAGGACACCCATGCGTCGGGCCACGTCGAGAGCGGGCCCGCGGACGTCGAGTGCCTGACCGCCCGGGCGCAAGCCGGGGGAGCGCTCGACCACGGTCACCGCGAAGCCGTAACGCTCGAGCCAGTAGGCGGCGGTCAACCCCGCGACACTCGCGCCGGAGACCAGAATCTGGCTGTTCTTACCTGACATCGCCGATACCGACTTCCCTCGTCGTTTGACGTGGTCGACGCTAGAACGGCCGGCGCGCGCATGGCGGCCAACCGATGCCCCGAAACGGCCAACGCCGGGTGTCGGAGCCCGTCACCGGCGGCTCGGGCGGCAGCATCGATCGGGTGAACACCCCGTCGCCGATCCTGAGCATCGACCGAGGCGAGTCCGCGCCGCGCGACGACCTCGGAGTGCACGCGCATCCCGAACCGAAGCTGCTCTGGACCTGGACGGCGACGATCCTGGTGACGGCCGCGGAACGCGACTGGCTCGTCCCACCCGGCTACGGGCTGTGGATCCCCGGCGGCGTCGAACACGGCGGCGCGGTCCTGCGAGCCGGTGCGGGATCCGCGATCACGTTCGATCCGGCGACCTGCCCGATCACCTGGTCCCGGCCCACCGGCGTCGCCGGAGGCCCGCTGCTGCGGGAGCTGATCACGTACCTCTACGAGACCGATGTGCACCGGCTCCACGCCGAAACGCTCATGTTCAGCCTTCTGACGCCGGTGCCGCCGTTCGACATCCACGTCACGATGCCGACCGACCCGCGCCTCCGGGTCATCTCCGAACGGCTCGTCGCGGACCCGGCCGACTCCCGCGAGCTGGCCGCCTGGGCCGACTACACCCACGCCGGCCTGCGGACCCTGGCCCGGCTGTTCCCGCACGAGACCGGTCTGAGCTTCGCCCGCTGGCGCACCCAGGTCCGGGTCCGCGCGGCGATCCCGATGCTGGCCGCGGGAGTGGCCGTCGAAACGGTGGCCCGGCGCGTCGGCTACCAGAAGGCGGGCGCCTTCATCGCGGCGTTCCGCCGCGTCACCGGCCAGACCCCCGGCACCTACCTCCGGCCCTGACACCCGGACGCACCCCTCCGCCCGGATCGCCACTCGCTCCTACGCCCGCCGCACGCGCTCCGGCCCGGCTTGAGCACCTTCCACTGCCGTCGCGACCGGGGGACGCTGACGCAGCAGGCGTCCGAGCAGGGGAATCTCGGTCAGCCCCTCGGCGTCGGCGATGGCCAGGCCCTGTGGTGCCACGGTGCTGAGGTCGCTCACGACGACGTAGCGGGGACGCCACAACGGTCGGAACTTGTCGTTGTAGTGCCACAGCGTCTCCATCTGGGTGCCGTCGGAGAAGCGGTGCAAGAGTTGCCGCTGGAGCTCGCTGAGCGGACCGCTCCCGCGCTCGCCGGCCAGCACCGCACGCATGACCGCGAAATTGAGGCCCAGGCCCCACCCGCCCCCGGCCTTGAGGTGGCCGATCGTCTCGATGATGACGAAGTCGGTCAGGCCGTTGGGCAGGTCCTCGTCGGTGCGGCGCCGCATCAGATCCAGCGACCAGCCGTTCAGGTCGGCGGCCGGAACCCACTGGCAAAAGGCGTCCGGCCGTCCGTCGGGGGCGTGGGCGACAGCGAGCAGGAGTTCGGTGTCGCGGGGGTCGCAGAGCCGGGAGAGCGTCATCGAGAAACCGCGTTCGGTCTGGCCCACCCGACTCTCGGTGGCCAACTCCCGCAGCTCGTCGGCGAGCTCCGCAGAGAGGGTCGCCGGGTCGTAGAAGCGGACGGTGTAGCCGGCCTTGCGTACCCGGTTGTAAGCGCCTCGGAGGCTCTTCGCGGAGCGCCCCTCGAGGGAGAAGGCCGTGCAGTCCACGATCGCTTCGTCGCCGAGGTAGACCGGGCGTAAGCCCCCGGCCCGGTAGGTCGGCAACCAGCCTTCACCGGCACCCAGCACGCTGATCGGCCAGCCGTGACGGTCGGCGAACGCGGTGAATTGCGCCCACGCGTCGGCGTGTTGCTCGGGCGGACCGATCGGGTCGGGCGAGACCAGGCAGACACCGTTGCGCACGGCGTAGGCGACCAGGCAGTCGGCGGTGAAGAACCAACTCTTGTCGTCACGGAGCGCGAAGTAGTCGAGGGTGCCGCCGCCGTAGCGGGCGACGATGCGCCGGGCGCGAGCCAGATCGGTGGCGTGGTCGGCGGCGTTCGGTGTGGACACCCGCCGCGGCCGGAGCAGAGCCCAGCTCAGCGCGATCAGCAAGCTGATTCCCGCGGCGATCAGAGCCGGGGTGAGCAGGGCCCCGTCGGTCGGCAGCGGCAGGGAGCGTTGGCCGATCAGGCGTTCGGCGACCGCACCGGCGGTCTCGCCTGCGGTGTCGGTGGCTCCGGTGGTGAGCACGAGTGCGGTGCTGACCAGTGCGACGAACCCGGTGCCCGTCGCCAGGAGGACGAGCACCCGGCGGAGCGCACGGCGATCGGGATGGGTCGGGAACGCGGCCCGGTGGTACGCCAGCCAGGCGGCGACCGACAGGGCCAGCCCGGCTTCCTCGACGTCGAGTCCCTTGATCAGATGCAGTCCGGCCGAACCGACCAGCAGGACGAGCGTCGTGGCCCAGGCGACGCTGCGGCCGCGGTGCAGTCCCCAGGCCAACAGCAGCAGCGCGGTGCTGAGGAAGACGACCGCGGCGGCGGCGGCCTGCGGCGCCTGGACCGGCAGGACGTCCAGCAGCGCTTCGAAACGACCGCGGAAGGGGCTGGTCAGAGCTGAGCCGAGTCCGATGAGCGCGACCGCGGCGACCGCGAGCGCGGCGACGCTGCGGGTGCGCTCGAATTCGGCCCGGCGTCGCAGGCCCTCCTGCTCGAGCGGCCAGCCGGCCTGTCCCGGCAGTTCCGCCACGACCTGCGGCGCCTCGCCCCGCTGCCCCTCCCGGCGAGTCGTACGGCGCGCCGCCAGGCGCTCGAGCCCGGTGGACTCGCCGCTGGGAGTCTCGGCGACCACGAGGCGGATGCGCAGATCGCGCTGGACGTCGACTTCGACCCAGGCCCGCCGGAGCGCCGGGACGAAGACCGGCGGCAGGAAGAAGCGTCCGGGACGACGCTCGACGACCCGGGTGCCGCTGCCGGTGTTGGCGTAGAACCCGCCGGGCACCGGGGCGAGTTCCGGTTGGTGGGTGTGGCCGGTGATCAAACCGTCCAGACCCTGGGCGCACAGCGCGGACGCGGCGGTCAGGGGAGCGGCGTTGGAGCCGCGACCGCGGGGACCGAGCCCGCTACCGGCCAGAGCGCCGTATGCGGCCCGCGTGACCAGCCCGACCAGGAGGAGCATCAGCGCGAGATCGGCGAGGAACCCGACGCCCAGCAAGGATCCCCAGTGTTCGAGCCGCCCGGTCGCGGACGGGTGGGAGAGTAACCGGACCAGCGAGTGGACACGTAGTCCGAGCAGCACCACCAGCGGGATCAGCAACCACTTCGCGGCCGGCATCAGGTGCCGGTAGACCAGCCGCGAGCCGACGAACTCGCCGATCGCGTTCGGATCGGCCAGGTCGGGCACGTCGGACAGCAGCGGCGCCCGCCGGACGCCGGGCAGGATCTGCTGCACGACGTGCTGGCCGAGCGGTGAGTCGAGCGGATCACGCGGGTCGCTGAACGCGTTCGCCGGGTCGTACGCGTGCCCGTGCTCGCACCGCACCACCCGTCGTCCGGCCGGTGTGTCGAAGACCAGGTCGGCCTGGAGTGCCGGGCGAGCGCCGATCAGCTCCTGCAGCACGGCTGCGGAGACGCCGTCCCAGGCGATCGGCGCGTCGTGATTCCCGACGGTCAGCACCAGCGTCCGGCCCGGCTGCTCGGCGAAGCGGTGCAACGCCGTCGTCAGGTCGGGGTGGGCGGCCAGGGCACCGGCGACCGTGCCCTCGGGCTCGCCCCACAGCTCGATGCAGTCGCCGTTGAGGACGACCGCGCCCGGTCCCTCCCAGGAGCCGAGACGGGTCACCAGGTCGCGTTGCATCTGCTCGGTTGCGTGGCTGGGCGTCTGGCCCAGGTGCAGGTCGCTGCAGACGAGCACGGTCGCGTCGGCCGGCAGTTCGACGGTGATGCGGTCCGGCACGGCGAGCCGGGGTCCGGTGTTGCCGGGCCGCTCCGGGGTGCGGGTCGAGAGGATGGTCGCGGTGTTCATCGCGGTACTGCTCCCATCGCTGATCGGAATGGACGATCGGTCCCGGTGGGCGGTCCCGGCCGGCGCGGTGCGGATGGTCGTCATCGATGCTTCGCCCGGCCCCGTCCGGACGGGGCCGGTGACGCCGCCGTCGGCGACGCGACCGGCGTCGAGCTGGATTGGCCGCTCTCGACGACGGCAGGCGTGCTCGGCGCCGGGAGGCGGTGGCCGATCCAGTCCAGTGCCGGAGGTAACGCGGCGTTCCAGACCGTGGTGTTGTGCCCGCCGGAGGGCACGGTGACCACCGTGAGATCGGTGCCGGCGGGCACCGCGTGCCGGAACGGGGCGAGCTCGCGCATCGCGGCGTGGTCACCGCCGCTGGCGAAGAGGTAGAGAGCGGGCCGCACCGGGTGGTGCCGGACGAACCACCGCGGCGAGTTGTACTCACGGACACCCCGATTGCCGTGGTACAGGTTTCCGGTGGTGTTGTCGGTCAGCGCGGTGAAGTACCCGCTGAGCGACACCGCCGCGCGGTAGGTGCCGGGGTAGTGCAGCGCCATGTTGACCGCGCAGAAGCCGCCGGTGGAGAACCCGAGGGTCGCCCAGGACTCCGGTGACGTCGCGGTACGGAAGGACGACGCGATGTCGGCGGGTACGTCCCGGGCGAGGTAGGTCTCGTTCTGCTGCCCGTCGACGGCATCCACGCACTCACCGTCGTGGGTGTCGTACTCGTACGGCGCGACCGCGATCACCGGCGGAATCCGGTCGGCGGTGATCTCGGCGTCGAGCGTCGACGCGATCGGCAGCGCGTGCACCCAGTTGTGCGGGCTGCCGGAGTATCCGTGCAACAACTCGACGACGGGGAACCGCTCGGTGGGCCGGTTCGCGGCGAAGTAGGCCGCCGGGAGATAGACGTACCCGCTCCGATTGATGCCCGACCGCGGGCCGGGCATCGACCACGGGATGATGATGCCGTGCCCCTTCGCGGCCGCCGCCCTCCCGGCCGACAGATCGGAGGGGGGAACGCGTTCGTGCCGCGTCTGCGCCGCGGCGGTCAGCCGTTGGTCGGCCGGACTGTTGAACAGGTCGTCCCACGACGTGTAGAAGCCGAAGTAGCGGTTGACGCCGTCGCCGCTGATCGCGACGGGCAACACCATCACGAGCACCAGGCACGCCACTCGGGCCGGCCACGCCACCAGTCGGGGCCAGCGGTTCCAGCCGTACAGCAGAGCCGCCACGGCCAGCACCAAGGCGCCGCAGAGCAGTAGCAGGAACGGCAGTCCGAGCAACGTCATCGCAGTCTCCTCCGAGCCGACGGCGGCCGGTGGGATGGAAGTTCCGGGTGTCTGCGATGACGATGGCGCCGCGTCGATGACACGACGATGAAAATCCGCTGTGAGGGCCTTCACCCCGATGACCCGGCCGGGGTGATCCGGCGCTCAGGCTCCCGGGAGGGTCACCGTCACCACGGCGCCGCCCAGCGGTGCGCCGTTGCGCGCACCGACCGTGCCTTCGTGCGCGGCCACGATCGCCCGGACGATCGAGAGCCCGAGGCCCGCTCCGGAGCCGGTCGCGCGGGCGGTGTCACCGCGGACGAAGCGGTCGAACACCGAGGTGAGCAGCTCGGCCGGGAAGCCGGGGCCGTCGTCGGCGTGCTCGATCCAGGCTTTTGTGGCGCTCCGGCCGGTCGTGATCCGGACCACGGTCGCTCCGGCGGCGGCGCTGTTGGTGGTCAGGTTGATGAGGACCCGGCGGAGTTGATCGACGTCGACCGGTGCGTCGACGGGGTCACCCAGGACTTCGACGTCCAGTCCCGTGCCTCGGCGCAGCATGGGGGCCTCATCGGCCACGAACGCGGCCAGTTCGACCGGTCCGGGATTGCCGCGCAGTGCCCCGGCACGCTCCCGGGCGAGCAGCAACAGGTCCTCGCTCAACCGGGTGAGCCGTACCGCCTGCGCTTGGGCGGCCCGCAGCGACTGCTCCACCTCCGCCGGGTCGTCCAGCGCGGTCAGCGCCAGCTCCAGCTCACCGCGGAGCACGGCGATCGGCGTCCGCAGCTCGTGGCTGGCGTCGTCCACGAACGCTCGTTCCCGCGCGAAGGCCACCCGCAGCCGGTCGAGCATGCCGTCCAGCGTCGCCGCGAGCCGGGCTATCTCGTCGTGTCCCTCGGTCCGGGGCAGGCGCCGATCGTTGTCGAGGGACGAGATCGCAGCGGCCTCCCGGGTCAGCACGTCGACCGGCCGGAGCGCCGCGCGCACCACCAGCCAGCCCGCACCGCTCAGCGCCGCGATCAGCAGCGGTGCCGCGGCGGCCAGGCTGGTCAGGGCGTTGAGGCTGGCCCGGTCGACCACCCGTGCGGACGCCGCGACCGCCAGAACCTCCCCGGACCGGCCGATCGGCCGGCCCTCGACCCGCAGCGGGACGTCCAGGCTGCCGTGGCCGAGCTGCGTGGCGGTGTCGGTCAGCCACGGCCGGGTGGTGGACCGGACCTGGTCCACGCTGAGCAGCCGGCGACCGGCGAGCGCCGGCGATCCGGTCAGCACCGTCCCGTCCGACGCGTACAACTGGGCCAGCGGATCCGAGCTCACGACCCGGGTGTCCCGCGTCGCGATGCTCGCGGCCAGGTCTCGGCTCCGATACGTCAGGTCGGTGTCGAGCGTCTCCCTCAGCCGCTGATGAAGGAGGAAGTACAGGCCCGCGAGACACACGAGCAGCGCCAGCGCCGACCCGGCCGCGAAGATGACGACCAACCGGCTCCGCAGCGACCTGGGGCCCCAGCGCATGCCACCACTTCCCTACACCGTGAAGTCGGGCCGTCCCGGCCTCCCCGCCGCGCTCCGGGCGCGCCACCGACCTTTATCTTGGTACCCATGAGGCTGCTGGTCGTCGAAGACGACCCGGCCATGTCGGCGATGCTGGACCGCGGCCTGCGGCGCGCGGGTTACGCGGTCGACACGGTCGCCACCGGCACGGACGCGATCTGGCGGATCACCGAGACCGACTACGACGCCGTCGTGCTGGACGCGGTGATCCCTCCGCCCGACGGCTTCGAGGTGTGCCGGACCGTCCGCGCCGCCGACCGGTGGGTGCCCGTCCTCATGCTGACCGCCCGCGACCACGTCCAGGACCGCGTGCGGGGCCTGGACGCGGGCGCGGACGACTACCTCACCAAACCGTTCGCGCTCGACGAGCTCTTCGCCCGGGTCCGGGCCCTGACCCGCCGCGGGCCGCTGCCCCGCCCGACCACCTTGCGCGTCTCCGACCTCGCGCTGGACCCGGCCGCGCGCACCGCGCACCGCGGCGGTACGCCCCTGGACTTGTCCGCGAGGGAGTTCGCGTTGCTGCAGGAGTTCATGCGTCATCCGGGGGAGACGCTGAGCCGGACGCACCTGATCGAACACGTGTGGGACTTCGCCTACGAGGGCGGCTCGAACGTCGTCGACGTCTACGTTCGTCACCTCCGGGACAAGATCGACCGTCCGTTCGACCGCGACACGATCCAGACCCTGCGTGGTGTCGGTTACCGGCTCGATCCGGACGCCTAGCTCTTGGCTTCCAGCTCCGAGCGAACCGACCGGGTGAGTTCGTCCCACGAGTCGACGAACTTCTGGATGCCCTCGTCCTCGACGGTCGTGAACACGTCGTCGAGGTCGACCCCGGCGTCGGCCACGGCCTTCATCACCCGGGCCGCGTCGTCGTAGGCGTCCGGGATCGGTGCGCCGGGGCTGCCGTGGTCGGCGTAGGCCTTCATCGTCTTCTCCGGCATCGTGTCACGGTGCCCGGCGCGATGAGGTCGCTGACGTACAACGTGTCCGGGTAGTCGGCGTTCTTCACGCCGGTCGAGGCCCACAGCGGACGGTGCGGCTGCGCGCCGTGCTTCCGCAGCGCACGCCACCGGTCGGAGGAGAAGATCTCCTCGTAGGCCTGATAGGCCAGTTGCGCGTTCGCCAGCGCGGCCTTGCCCTTGAGCGCGGGGTCGGCGCCGGCCTTCTCCAAGCGGTCGTCGATCTCGGTGTCCACCCGGGAGACGAGGTTGGGCCGGTCGACCAGCCACCACAGGTGCGCCGCCTCCGCCGCCGTGGTCTCGGTGTCGCGGGCGACGCCGGGGGAGACCTCCAGCGACACCCGGCCGTCGCGGCCGGTGCGCTGCGCCACCGGCGCGAGCAGGTCGCAGGCGTCGCGGACGTCCGCGACGGTGATGGTCCGCAGCGCTTCCCCGACGCTGACGTTCCGGACCGCCATCGCGTGGACCTGGTCGTCGTAGGCGTCCGAGCCGCTGATCGCGGCGGCGAAAATCGTCGGGTTGGTGGTGACGCCGACGACGGAGAACGCGAGTCAGCGGTCCCCGGTCGCGGAATGCAGCACACCGGGGCTGTCCGGACCGGTGGGAGCGACGGGTGGGGCCTGGGCGGCGGCGAGGCTTTCGTGCGCGGCGGCCACGACGGCCTCGGACGTGAGACCGAACCGTTCGTAGAGCACGGTGTAGGCGGCGCTGGCACCGTAGTGGTCGAGGCCGACGATGCGACCGGCGTCGCCGACGAACTCCCTCCACCCCATCCTCACACCGGCCTCGACGCTGACCCGGGCGCGCACCGTGGGTGGCAGCACCTGCTCGCGGTAGCCGCGGTCCTGGGCAGCGAACCACTCCCAGCACGGCAGCGACACGACCCGGGCCGGGATCCCGTCGGCCTCGAGCGTCTCGCGGGCCGCGACCGCGATCTGCACCTCCGAGCCGGTGCCCAGGAGGATCACCTGCGGGGCGCCGCCGGAGGCCTCGGCCAGCACGTAACCGCCCCTGGCCGTCCCGTCGGTCGAGCCGAACCGTGTGCGGTCGAAGACCGGCAGGTTCTGCCGGGACAGCGCGAGCCCGGCCGGGCGGTCGCCGTGCTCGAGGATGGTGCGCCAGGCGACCGCGGTCTCGTTGGCGTCGGCCGGACGCACGAAGTCCAGGCCGGGGATGGCCCGCAGCGCCGCGTAGTGCTCGACCGGCTGATGGGTGGGGCCGTCCTCACCCAGCCCGATGGAGTCGTGCGTCCACACGTAGGTGACCGGCAGCTGCATGAGGGCGGCCAGCCGCACCGCGCCGCGCATGTAGTCGGAGAACGTGAGGAACGTTCCGCCGTAGACCCGGGTTCCGCCGTGCAGGGCGATGCCGTTCATGATCGCGCCCATGGCGTGCTCGCGGACGCCGAAATGGAGGGTGCGTCCGTACGGGCCGCCGCTCCACATCTTCGTCTGGCGGTTGGTGGGAAGGAACGACGCCTCACCCTTGACCGCGGTGTTGTTGCTCTCGGCCAGGTCGGCCGATCCGCCCCACAGCTCGGGCAGAACCGGATAGAGGGCGGACAGGACCTCACCGGACGCCTTGCGGGTGGCCACACCTTTGGAGTCGGCGTCCCAGGTGGGCAGCTCGCCGGCCCAGCCCTCGGGCAGCGTGCGGGTGGACAGGCGCTCGAGCAGCGCGGCGCCGTCGGGATCACCGGAGCGCCAGGCGTCGAAGCGCTGCTGCCACTGCGCGTGTGCCTGCTTCCCGCGTTCGGCCACCTGGCGGGCGTGCGTGAGCACCTCCGGGGCGACTTCGAACGTCTGGTCGGGGTCGAAGCCGAGGATCTCCTTCGTGGCGCGGACTTCGTCCTCGCCGAGCGCGGAGCCGTGCGCGGCGCCGGTGTTCTGCTTGTTGGGCGACGGCCAGCCGATGATCGTTCGCAGCACGATCAGCGACGGGCGGGCGGTCTCCTCCCTGGCCGCGCCCAGCGCCCGGTCGACCGCGGCCAGGTCTTCGCCGTCCGGCACGTGCTGGACGTGCCAGCCGTAGGCCGCGTAACGGGCACCGACGTCCTCGGTGAAGGCGATCTGGGTGTCGTCCTCGATCGAGATCCGGTTGTCGTCGTAGACCAGCACCAGGTTGCCGAGTTCCTGCGTGCCGGCCAGCGACGAGGCTTCACCGCTGACGCCCTCCTCCAGGTCACCGTCGGAAGCGAACGCCCAGACGGTGTGGTCGAACACGCTCTCACCCTCCGGAGCGTCGGGGTCGAGCAGGCCGCGCTCACGGCGGGCGGCCATCGCCATGCCGACGGCGTTGCCGACGCCCTGGCCCAGCGGGCCGGTCGTCGTCTCCACGCCCGGGGTGTGGTTGACCTCGGGATGGCCGGGAGTCAGCGAGCCCCAGGTGCGCAGCGCCTGCAGGTCGGAGAGCTCCAGCCCGTAACCCGAGAGGAAGAGCTGGAGGTAGAGCGTGAGGCTGGAGTGGCCCATCGACAGGACGAAACGGTCGCGCCCTGTCCACTGCGGCTCGCTCGGATCGTGCCGCAGCCACTTCTGGAACAGCAGATACGCGGTGGGGGCCAGGCTCATCGCGGTGCCGGGGTGTCCGTTGCCGACTTTCTGCACCGCGTCCATGGAGAGGACCCGCACCGTGTCGATCGCGCGGCGGTCGAGTTCGCCCATCCCGTCGGGCAGGCTCGGTCGCGGCTGGGACGGGTTACCCGTGGGGGCATCGCTCGCCGCCTCGGCCGGGGCTTCGGGGCGGGTGCTCTCGGTGCCGGCGGCGGGATCCGACTCGGTGGAGGTCATCGGTTTCAGTGCTCCTTCGACTGGGCGGTGGCCGTTCGAATCGCGTGAGTGAGTCCGTCGCCTCGTCCGGGGAGCGTCGGCCGGCGTCCGGCTGAGCGGCGCGCTCGGCAGCGCCGGCGCGCTCGGCGGTGCCGGCGACGGCGCCGCTGGTAGCGGCCTGCTGCCGCTTGCGGCGCGGGTACCCGTCGTCTCTTCGCCCAAACCGTGTGGCGGCCCTTCTGCCGGGTAGACGGGACCCATGGCCGATACCGCGATCTTCGACGTCGACGGCACTCTCGTGGACACCAACTACCAGCACGCCCTGGCGTGGTTCCGTGCGTTCCGCCGGTACGGCATCACCCGGCCGATGTGGCGCATCCACCGCGGCATCGGGATGGGCGGGGACATGTTCGTGTCGGAGGTCGGCAGCCGGGAGATCGAAGAAACACACGGGGACGACCTGCGCGCCGCGTGGGTGGAGGAGTTCGACCAGCTCATCGACGAGATCCAGCCCTTCGAGGGCGCTCACGAGCTGCTGGCCGACGTCAAGGACCGGGGTTTCCGTCTGGTCCTGGCGAGTTCGGGCAAGAGTCAGCACGTCGAGAAGTTCCTCGACCTCCTCGACGGCAAGTCCCTCGCCGACGCGTGGACCACCTCCGACGACGTGGAGAAGAGCAAACCCGAGCCCGACATCGTGGCGACCGCGCTGGCCAAGGTCGAGGGGGCCGGCGGCATCATGATCGGGGACTCGGTCTTCGATGCCCGGGCGGCGGCCAAGCTTCAGATCCCCACGCTCGCGGTCCGGACCGGGGGGTTCTCGGTCGGGGAGTTGCTGGAAGCCGGAGCCCTGCAGGTCTTCGACTCGCTGGTCGCGTTCCGCCAGGCACTGGACGGCACCCCGCTGGCTCGCGCCGGCCGCTGAACGGAGCTCGGACACACGGCGTCACCCCGTGGGCTCCCGGACGGCCGCGGGCCCCAGCCCGGGTGGCCCCAGCCCGGGTGGCCCCAGGCCGGTGGGCCCCAGCCCGGCGGGGTGTTCCGGGCTGGGGCGTTCAGTGCCGCCGGGTCAGTTGCGGGTGAAACAGAGCGACTGGGTGCCGATCGACCAGGCCGCGTTGCCTGGGATGCCGTCGTCGTCGATGGTTCCGGTGGTCACCACTCCGGTCGCGCTGGGGACCGCGGAGTCGATGAGCGGGCCGCCGAACGTGCCGACCGACCAGCCGGCGGTGGTGCCGACCTGACCGCTACCGCAGTTCGCGGTGGCCGTCTTGGTCGGCTTGTTGTCGAAGGGACTACTGCCGCCCGGGGTGCTCTGGCCCGGGTGCGTGGGCACGCAGATCGCGTAGGTGGTCACCGACCAGTTCTGGGTGAATTGCGGGTCGGACACGTTCGCGGTGGTCAGCGACGTGCCTCCGCCCTGGAAGAACTGGCGGGTGATCGTGACGTGACCGGCGGCGTTCGGGGAAAGAGCGGCGCCGCTGCCGATCAGTTGTGTGCCGCCGGTGCAGGGCTGCTCGGCTTGCAGGAACGGTTGGAAGGTGGTCGGACTCTGCGTCGCCGGGATGATCTTCGCGTCGCCCATCGACGTGGCGCACACCGCAAAGGCGGTCAGCGTCCAGGCGGTGTTCGTGCCGTCGGCGTCCTCACCCGCGGTCGCGATCACCTCTTTTGACGCGGGCACGAGCGAGGCCAGCACTACGTCGGTGGGTGCCCCTTCGATCTTGTAGCCCGTACCGATCACCCGTTCGTTGCCCAGGCATCGTGCGGTCGCGGATTTGGGGGAGACGGAATTGCTGTCGCTGACCCCGGGCCGGACGACGTAGCCCGGAATGGCGGCGGAAGCGGGTGCGGGCGCGACCAGCACGCCTAATGCCGCCACGATCACACCGACGAGGATGCCGACCGCGATCGGTAGTGATCGGCGGGTTTTGATGGTGTTCCGCACAAGCAACTCCCGGTCTGTTTCTTCGAGTCGTGCCGGTGACGTTCGGCGCCAACCGAATTCAACGGGGTCTGCCGGATTCGTTCTGCGCAGTTCTACGCACAGCCGGTTGCTGTCGATTACCCGACGGTGCGCCGACCGGCGGCGGAGGCGGGGCTACGTCGAATGTCTCGGGCGGTGTTTTACGGCATCCGGCCGATGCGCTGCCGGCCGCGTCCCGGCAGCGTGAGGGCTGTTTCCCGCAGAAAGGGCCCACCGTGTCGTTACGAGATGTCCCGGAGTTGTCGACGCCGGTGCGCGACCGCCTCACGACGGTGCCGAACGTGGTGACGATCGTGCGGACGGTCGCCGCGGTCACGCTGGCCGTCGCCGCCCTCACCCGCAACAGCGCGATTCTGACCGTCGCCGCCTTTCTCTGCTATTGGATCGGCGACATGCTCGACGGATTGTCGGCGCGACTCCTGAATCAGGAGACCCGGGTGGGCGCCGTCCTCGACATCGTCGCCGATCGGGCCTGCTGCGGCGTCTGTGCGAGTGCGCTGCTGGTCGTGCGCCCGGAATTCGCGATTCCGGTGGCAGTTTTCCTGGGCCAATTCCTCGTCGTGGATTGCATGTTGAGCCTGTCGTTCATCCGCTGGCCCATTCTCGGGCCGAACTACTTCGCCGCGGTCCACCGTGGCGTCTACCGGTGGAACTGGTGGCCGCCGGCGAAGGTGGCGAACACGGCCGGGTGCGTCGTCCTGGTGGTCGCCGCTCCGTCGCCGTGGTGGGCGACCGCCTTCGCGGTGTTCGTCCTGGCGATCAAGGCCGTGTCGTTGCGGACGGTCGCCCGGCTGGCGTCGCCGTGATTCCGGTCTACCTGACCACCCTGCTGGTCGGCGCGCTCTCGGCCGTTCTGCCGCTGACGCCGGTGGAGCCGTACCTGGTCGGCGTCATCACGACGACGGCGGTCAACCCGATCCTCTGTGGCCTGGCCGCGGCGCTGGGGCAGACGGCGGGCAAGTCGGCCCTCTTCTTCAGCGCCCGCGGCGTACTGCGCTCGGCCGTTCTCCGGCGGCGACGCGACCGCGCCAAGCCGGGTGGCCGATTCGGTGCCCGGCTCCTCGAGACGCTCGACCGGCCCCGGTGGAGCGTCCCGGTGGTGTTTCTCAGCGCGGTCAGCGGGCTGCCGCCACTGCTCGCGGTGAGCGTGTACGCCGCCCGGACCCGGATCAGCGGCAAGGCTTTCGTGCTCGCCTGTCTACTGGGCCGGTCGATCCGGTTCGTCCTCATCGCCGAGGCGCCGCGCCTGGTCGGGCACGGATGACGAGAGGCCGGCGCGCACCGCGGCCAGGGCCGCCTGTGTTCGTGACGACAGGCTGAGCTTGCGCAGGACGTTGCTCACGTGGGTGCGTGCCGTGCGTTCGCTGATGTAGAGGCGCTCGGCGATCTGCTTGTTGCTGAGACCGTCGGCGACCAGCGCCAGGATCTCCCGCTCCCGGTCGGTCAGGGTGGCCAGGGCTCCAGTGGTGGCCAGCGCTCCGGTAGCGGCCAGTGCATCGGTGGCGTCCGGATCGGTGGAGTCGTTGCCCGCAGGGCCGTTCCGGGGGTCGTCCGGCGACGGCGGCGCGGACGACGACCGGTGGGAGCCCAGCAGACCGGCCGCGCGGAGGTAGTGGGCGAGGAGCACCACGGCCCAGATCAGCGCCAGCCACAGCGGCCACCAGTAGTCCGCGCCGTAGTCCGAGGGCCGGGGGTGGCGGTCGCGGGTCGACTGCCAGAGGGCCAGCGTGCCGCCGGCGCCGAGCACGAACACGAACACGTGCGCCCGCCAGGCCCGGTTTCTCCAGCCGCGGTGGGCGGCGCTGACGGCGTCGGGCAGGTCGGCGACCAGGTTCGTGAGGTCGGCGCGGGTGACCGCCCGCGCCGCGGCGCAGGCGCGCTGGTCGAACTCGTCGGAGGTCAGCCGTCCGGAGCGGTGGTGGGCCCGGAGCGAACGGCGGATCGCCGTACGTTCCGCGTCACTGACCCGGTAGTCCGTTGCCACCCCCGCATTCTCCCCGGTCGGTCACGCGGGCGAAAGGAGCACCGGCCGGAGTGCGGCGTCCCGGCTCAACGGGATTGATGCTTCGGGCACCAGTACGTCGTGCGGCCGCCGACCGTGGCGTGCTCCAGGAGCGTGTGATCGCGCGGGCACTGGCCGCCGGGCCGGCGCTCGGGCACCAGAGGCAGCGTATGCACACCCCCGTTGCGCAGCGCCTCGTCGATAGTGGAGTGCAGCGCGCGGTAGAGCCGCCGCCGCTCGGGATCGGTGATCGCGTCGACCGGCCGCGCCGGGTTCATCCCCGCCCGCCACAGGATCTCGTCGGCGAGCAGGTTGCCGACCCCGGCCAGCGCGTGCTGGTCGAGCAGCCGGGCCTTGATCGGCGCACGGCCGACGCTGACGGCCCGGCGGAACTGGGCCGCGGTCATCGTGGCGGCGTCGGGCCCGAGGGCGTCGAGGTTCGGGTCGAGCCGGACGCGGCCGAGCCGCCGGGGGTCGAGCAGGCGGAGCACGCCGCCGTCGGCGAACGTCAGCGAGAACCGCGAGAAGCGGTAGTCGCCGGGCGCGCGTCCGTACTCCCAGTGATCGCCGCCGTCGACCTCGCTGCCGTCCGCGGCCGCGATCACGATCTTGCCCGACATGCCCAGGTGGAGGCCGAGCACCGGACCGGTCGCGGTGTCGCACCACATCGTCTTGCCCCGCCGGTGCGCGGCGACCAACTCGGTGCCCACCAGGGCGTCCCGGATCTGGCCCGGTGGGTGCGGACGGCATTCGTAGCTGTCGGTGTCGTCCACGGCGACGATCCGCCGCTTCAGCGCCGAACGTTCGATGACGATCCGGGCCGACTCGACCTCCGGCAGCTCAGGCATTCGGACACGTTAGCCGGTCGGCGTGCCGGTACCGGCGTCCTGCATCGCTCGCCGCAGCGTCTGCAGTGGACCCGCGAGCTCGGCGGCCAGCGGCTCGGTGAGCCAGGTCCGCAAACCGTCCTCGACCGTCGGGGTGGCGGCCTCGAGGAGCTCCCGCCCGGCCGGGCTCAGCTCGAGCAGCGACGACCGCCGGTTCCGCGGATTCGGCCGCCGGACCACCCAGCCGGCCTGCTCGAGCCGGTCGACGGCCTTGCTCACCGCGCCCACGGTGATCGCGATGTCGTGGGCCGCGTCGTTGACCCGGTAGTTTTCCCGGCCGTCGATCAGCCGCAGGAACCCGAACTGTCCGATCGTGAGGCCGTGCTCGGCACGCACACGCTCGCTGAGGGCGTTGTACAGCCGGGTCTCGAAGTGCACGAGGTCGTTGAAGACGTCGATCAGCTCGGTCACTGGCAGCCTCCTTTCTCCGGAAGTATATTCGTGGACAGGTTCATTCCAGGGAAGATATTGCGGAGGAAGAATCATGAGTGCCGAGCAGCGGGCCGCGGTCGACGCCCAGTTACGGTCGGTGGTGTTCGACACGGGGGCCGCGCCCGAGCAGATCCGCGCCGGCTTCGCCGCGATGATGGCCGGTCCGGCCCCGGCGGGCGTCTCGATCACGCCGACCGAGCTCGGTGGCCGCCGCACTCTCGAATTCGCCGGCGAGACCGGGACGATTCTGTACTTCCACGGCGGTGCGTGGGTGTTCGGTTCGCCGGAGACCGCGCAGGGGCTCACGGCGGCTCTGGTCCGGCGCACCGGTGCACGGGCCTACTCCGTCGACTACCGGCTCGCGCCGGAGAACCCGTTCCCGGCCGCCGTCGAGGACGCGCTCGCCGCCTACCGCGAACTGCTCGACCGCGGTACTGCCCCGGAGAGCGTGGTGCTGGCCGGTGACTCCGCCGGCGGCGGGCTCGCCATCCTGCTCGCGATCGCCGCGCGCGATGCCGGCCTGCCCGGGCCGGCCGCGGTCGTCACGTTCTCGCCCGGTCTGGACGCGACGCGCAGCGGCGAGAGCATGGTGTCCAAGCACGGCGTCGACCCGCTGTTCACCCGGGAGAGCCTGCAGGTGCTGAGCGCGCTGCACCTCGACGGAGCCGACCCGCGGCAGCCGCTGATCAGCCCCGCGGTGGTCGGTGACCTGGCGGGCCTGCCGCCGACGCTGCTGCAGGTCGGCACGAACGAGGTCCTGCTGGACGACTCGACCCGCTTCGCCGCGCGGGCCGCGACCGCGGGCGTCGACGTGATCCTCGACGTGACGGCGGACGTCCCGCACGTGTTCCAGGCCTACGAGGGGACGCTCGACGAAGCCGACGCCGCGCTCGACCGGGCCGCCCGCTTCGTGCGCGACCACCTGGCCTGAACTCAGCCCCGGAGCCGCAGGTCGACGATCATCTGCGCGGCCTGCGTCATGCCCCGGGCCGGCGGCCCCGAGCCGGCCGGTTCGATCCGCCGGTGGGTCTGCGCGATCGTGGTGATCTCGCGCTCCGACAGCGGCAGCGCCCGGCGCGCTCGCATCGACAACGCGGTCGGCTGCCAGGCCGCGATCCAGCCGGCCCGCTCGTCGGCGTCCAGGGTGTCCCAGGCGCGTCCGTCTTCGGCCGACGAGGCTCTGGCCAGCTGCTCGGCCAGCGCGTTGATCTCGCCGCCGCGGCGCCGCTTGCTCCTCGACCGCTGCCCCCGCTCGTCGTCCGCCATGGGTCCGACGATAGGCAATCTAGGTAGCCCGACCGCAAATCTGGGGATCGATGCCCGATCTCTCGGACCACGTCCGTGCATACAACGAGGCGGTGGCATTCACACGAACACGGAGGATCAGTATGCGACCGCTCAAACGTGCCGTAGGTCTCGCGGCTGCGTTACTACTGGCGTCAGTGGCGTTCTCGGCCGCTCCGGCGTCGGCGCAGGGGGTGAACGAGGCCGTTCCCCGCACGCTGCCGTCCGCGACGCTGACGAGTGCGAGCGTCACGTTCAACACCAACGACGAGGACAAGGACGGAGACACCCTGGTCCGCATCCGGATCTGGAACAAGGCCGGGGCGCTGGTCTCACTGACCGAGAACACGTACACGCATTTCGACGACAATTCCGTGCACGGCCCGTACGCGCTGAATGTCCCGGCCGGCGTGCCGATGAGTGATCTGCAGCCCGGTCAGTTCGAGATCTTCATCGTGCCGTCGGGCGGGTCCATTTTCACCGTGCCGAACGACACCTGGAGGTTCAACTACAAGGCGATCCTCAACTTCTCCGACGGCACCTCGTACAAGGTCAGCCAGAACGGTATCGAGCTGACCGAGTGGAACCGGTTCGTTCTCACGCCGTTCACCCCGGTCACCCAGGTCTCCGTGCCGGACGTCACCGGCCAGAGCCAGGCCGGCGCCACGTCCGCGCTGCAGGCGGCCGGTCTGGTCGTCGGAACCATCACCAAGAAGGTCGACCCGACGTGCGACAACATCAACACGGTGACCAACATGAGCCCTGATGCCGGCACCATCGTGGACCCGGGCACGGTGGTCAACCTGACCATCGGGACCAAGCCCAAGGTCTGCAGCTGATCGATCCGTGCGGCGGTTCGTCGCAGGGTTGACGTTGTCGCAAACTGTGACTCATTGTGCTGAGACATAGCTTGCGACATTCGAGGTGATCCTGATGGTCGTCATCGACCCGGCTTCGGCGACGCCGCCGTACGAGCAGCTCCGGGTCCAGTTCGCCGGGCAGATCCGAGACCGTTCGCTCGCCGTCGGGACGCGGTTGCCGACGATCCGCCGGCTCGCGGCCGAACTCGGGCTCGCGGTGAACACGGTGGCCAGGGCGTACCGGGAGCTGGAAGAGGCCGGACTGATCGAGACCCGGGGGCGGGCCGGTTCGTTCGTGACCGCGGGCGGTCAGCACGCGCTCGAGCAGGCCCGGCGCGCCGCCCGCGAGTACGCGGCGGTCGTCCGCGGACTCGGCCTCGACGCGGCCGAGGCGGTCCGGATCGTGGAAGCCGCCCTGGATTCGCCGGTCACGACGCCGTGAGCCGCCCGCCGAGGGTGACGCAGGCCGACGTCGCGCGGTACGCCGGTGTGAGCGGGGCGGTGGTCAGCTACGTCGTGCACGCCGGGCCGCGCTCGGTCTCGCCGGAGACGGCGGCGAAGGTCCGGGACGCGATCCGGGTGCTCGGGTACCAGCCGAACGCCAGCGCGGCGGCGCTGCGCACCGGCTCGTCGAAGCTGCTGGGGCTGGTCCTGCCCGAGTTCGACAACTCCCTCTGGGCCGACCTGGCGGTGGCCGTGGGCCGGTGCGCTTCCGCACGCGGCTTCGCGCTGATCACGGCCAGCAGCGGCGGGGACGCCGCGCTCGAGCGGGACCAGATCCTGCGCCTGGCCGGGCGCCAGGTCGAGGGTCTGCTCGTCACGTCGGTCGAGATGACCGATCCCGACGTGCACGGCGCCGCGGGCATCCCGACCGTCTTCCTCAACGTGTTCTCCGACGTGCCCGGGGCGACGACGATCGGGGTGGACGCCCGTCGCGGCGCGATCGACGGGGTCGAGCACCTGTTGTCGCACGGGTACGACAGCGTCGGGCTGATCATCGGGCCGGACGCCGACGTGCGGGAGCAGGGCTGGCGGGAGGCGCTGGAGTTCCGGAGCATGCCGGTCGAGCGGTGCGCGTTCGACCGGCAGGGCGGTTACGAGGCCGCGCTCCGGATGTTCGGCTCGCCCGGGCGTCCCCGATCGGTGTTCGTGAGCTCCGACATGCAGGCGGTCGGGTGCCTCCGGGCCCTGTGGGAGCTCGGCCTCCGGGTGCCGCAGGACGTGGCGATCGTGTCCTTCGACGGGAGCGTCGACTCGCAGTTCACCGCACCACCGCTGACGGCGGTGCGGCAGCCGATAGAGCGGATGGCCCAGGTGGCGGTGGATCTGGTGCTGGACGGACCGGGGCCGCGCCGGGTCGTCGAGCCCGTGCGCCTGGTGGTGCGGGAGTCGTGCGGCTGCTGATTATCTTTGACCTGCATCTATACGTATAGTTCCGGCAGTGACGTCCACGCCTGTCGCCTCTCGGTCGGCGATCCAGATCGTGATCCGCACCCCGCTGTACCGAGGGGCGACGATCGCGCTGTTCCTGGCCGGTGTCGGGCTCTCGTCCGCCGCGCCGTTGATGTCGTTGTTCTTGGTCGAGGACCTGCACGCGTCGCTGACGACGGCCGGCCTCTACGCGCTCACCAACCTCGCCGCGCCCCTGGCCGGCTACCTGGTCGGGTCTCACTCCGACCGGATCGGCGACCGGTTGGGGCTGTTCCGGATCTGTGCCGTGCTGGGGTTCGTCGGGTGGGCCGTGATCGCGGTATCGACGCAGCTCTGGGTGCCGATCGTGGTGAACATCCTGGTGCTGGGCTTCGCGGGCGCGGCGACGTCGCAGTTGTTCGCGGCGGTCCAGGACGATCCGGTTCCGGAGATCGACGGTGTGATCGCGATCATCCGTATCGCGCTGGTCGGGGGATGGGTGGTCGGGCCGGTGCTCGGATCGCTGCTGGCGTCCTGGACCAGCGTCCGGTTCCTGTTCTTCGTGACCGGGTTATGTCTGCTCGCGCAGATACTGCCGCTCGGCCGGCTGCGGACGACCGTCACGGTGCGCGCCGACGCGAGCCCGCAGGTCGCGCCCGGGATCTCGGCCATGACGCCGTTGCTCGTGTTCACCGCTCTGACCGTCCTGGCCTACGCCGGGGACACGATCAAATTCGCCTACCTGCCGCTCTACATGAGCCGGGAACTCGATCTCCCGTCGGGACTGCGCGGTGCGATCATCGGGGCCCAGCCGCTGGTGGAGATCCTCGTGATCCCGGCGGCCATCGCGCTGTCGCGCAAGATCGGCGCGATGCCGCTGCTGATGCTCGGCTGTGTGCTCTCGGCACTGGGTGCGGTGTGTTTCGCGGTGATCGGCAACGCGGCCGGGTTGTTCGCCGGGCAGATCCTGATCGGTTTCCTGTGGGGCATCTTCGGCGGGCTCGGCATCATCGTCGCCCAGCGGCTGCTGCCGGCCTCGATCGCCACGGCGTCGGCGATCTTCATCAGCGCCGAGCCGCTGAGCACCGCGGTGGGCGGGCTGGCCGGCGGGCTGGGCGTCGCGGAGCTCGGCATTCCGCACGTCTTCTTCGTGCCCGCGGTGCTGGCCGTGATCGCGACGGCGGGCCTGGCCGTGATGGCCGTCGTCGGGCCGGCGGATGGACGCGGCGCGCACGCCACGCCGGCGGAGCACTAGGACGAACGGCGGCCCGCGAACGCGAGCGCCACCGTATGACGGAGTGCGGCTTCGTGGTCGGACCCGGTCACCGGGGAGAGGCCCACCACCGACCAGGTCAGGGCCATCGAGGTCACCAGCGCCAGCACGTCCTGGGGGCTCGCGGTCGCGTCCAGCCGCCCGTCGGACTGCGCCCGGGCGATCTCGTCGACTTTCTCCCGCACCGCGTGCTCGTCCATCGGGAGGTCCACGCCCTCGAGCCGGGCCCACGCCAGCAGGCGGATGACGTCGGGACGCCGTTGCGCGGCCTCGTACAGGCCGACCGCGTAACCGGGCAGGTCGTCGACGCTGAACGGCGTCTCGTCGACGATCGCGGCCGCGTGCTTGCGGTAGACGGCCTCGAACAGCGCCTGCTTGTCGCCGAAGTACGCGTAGATCTGGGCCTTGTTCACCCCGGCCCCGGCGGCGATTCGGTCGACCCGGGCACCCGCGATGCCGCGCTCGGCGAAGTCCCCGGTCGCGGCGGCGAGGATCCGGCGGCGCGTCTCCGGTGCGTTGCGGGTTCTCACACCGGCAGGCTAGCTTAGTTTCTGACTAGTTGGTTACTAAGGAGTTCCCCATGTTGCGGTACGCCGTAGACAAGCCCGGCGGTCCGGTCCGCGCGATCGAGGCCGAGGACCCGCCTCTCGGCCCGCGCGAGGTCGACGTCCGGGTCACGCACTGCGGCGTGTGCAACACCGACGTCAGCCTGATCGACGACGTGTACGGGATCTCGCGCTTCCCGCTGGTCGCCGGCCACGAGGCGGTCGGCATCGTCGAAGCGTTCGGACACGAGGTCGAGCTCACGATCGGGCAGCGCGTCGGCGTCGGCGCGGTCGCCGGATCCTGCCAGGCCTGCGAGTGGTGCCTGAGCGGCAGGCAGAACCTGTGCCCGCGGAAGGACCTCACCGCGGTCCGCGGCGACCGGGGTGGCTTCGCCGGCGTCGTCCGGGCCGGCGACTGGCGGTACGTGCAGCCGATCCCCGACGCCCTCGACTCGGCCGCGGTCGCGCCGCTGCTCTGTGCCGGAGCCACGGTCTTCCCGCCGCTGCTCCGCCACGGCGTCCGGCCGATCGACCGGGTCGCGGTGGTCGGGGTCGGTGGGCTCGGCCACCTGGCGATCCAGTTCGCCGCCGCCTGGGGCTGCCACGTCACCGCGATCTCGTCCACTGCCGACAAGGAGACCGACGCGCGCCGCTTCGGCGCGCACGACGTGCTCGTCGGCCACGACCCGGCGCCCGGCTCGTTCGACTTCGTGCTCTCCACCGTCCCGGCCGACCTGCCCTGGAACACCTATGCGGACGCCCTGCGGCCGGGCGGAACGCTCTGCCTGGTCGGGGTGCCGCACGAGCCGCTCTCGATCGCCCCGATGACGCTGCTCACCGGCGAGCGGACGATCACCGCGGGCAACGTGGGGACGCCGATCGAGCAGCGCGCGATGCTGGAATTCGCCGCCCGGCACGGCATCGTGGCGCAGACCGAGACGTACCCGGTCGCGCGCATCGACGAGGCGCTCGACCGGGTACGGCAGGGCGCGGCCCGCTACCGGGTGGTACTCGAGATGTGACCGCCGGACGGGAACGGGTCGGCGAACCTCTCTCGCACCCCGAGCAGGTGGTCGGTGATCCTTCTCGGCGTCGGTCTGACGCCGTGCGATGTACCGGAAGTCCTCGTCCGTCCACACCGGTTCGCCCGGCTCGGCGAGCTTCCGGACGGTGTGTTCCCACCTGTACTCGGCCACCCAGCCGGTCCGGGCCCAGACGCCGCCGCGTTCACGGTAGTGCTCGGCGAGCAATGCGCTGACGGTCGTCGTGCCGGTCGACTCGGCGCCGACCACCACGACCCGGGGTGGCCAGCCCGGCTCGTACCACCGCCTGCCGGACACCGGCCAGCAGGTTGGCGACGTGTGCCCGCCGGACCGGTTCGCTGTGGAGGTCGACCGGGATGTCGCACGGCAGGCCGACCACCGTGACCGGTTCGTCGTGGACCGCCCGCAGCCACTCGACCCGGTCGGCCAGGCTGATCGTTTCCACCTGGGCCGCACCGACCACCACCGTCACCCGGTCGGCGTGCTCGGCCGCGGTGCGGATGAGGTGGTGGTGGCCGAGGTGCGGTGGGTAGAACCTGCCCATCACCAGTGCGTGGGTCATGCCGCCACCGCCACCCGGCCCACCCCGCAGCCAGAGGTACCAGCCCCAGACCGCCAGGACGATGTAGACGACCTGCAGCGCGGAGTCGGCGGACAGACTCTTGACGAGAAAAGCTAATTGCATTAGCTTTTTAGCTAACAACATTCACCAAGGAGAGCGTGATGACCGAGTTCCTGAACGTCGACGGCGGCACGATCGCGTACGAGGTGGCCGGCAGCGGGCCGTTGGTCGTACTGGCGCACGGCATGGGCGACAGCCGCGAGTCGTACCGCTTCGTCACCCCGCAACTGGTCGCGGCCGGCTACCGCGTCGCCGCCGTCGACCTGCGCGGCTGCGGCGAGTCCAGCGCGGTCTGGCCGTCGTACTCCCGCACCGACATCGCGGGAGACCTGGTCGCGGTGATCCGTCATCTCGGCGGCACCGCGGTGCTGGTCGGGCAGTCGATCTCCGGCGGCTCCGCCACGATCGCCGCCGCGACCGCGCCCGAGCTGATCACCGGCATCGTCGAGATCGCCCCGTTCACCCGCAAGCTCTCGATCCGCCTCGGAGACTTCCGCCACCGCGACTACCGCCGGGGCGCGTTCCGGCTGCTCGGCACCGGCCTGCTGGGCAGCGTCAAACTGTGGAGGAGCTACCGCGACAGCGCGTTCCCCGGCGTCCGGCCGGTCGACTGGGCGGCCGACGTGGAGCGGGTCGACGCGATGATGCGCGAGCCCGGCCGGATGAAGGCGATGCAGAAGATGGGCCGGTCGGCCCCGACCGACGCGGCCGCGCAGCTGGCCAACGTCCGCTGCCCGGCGCTGATCATCGAAGGCACGCGGGACCCCGACTGGGTCGACCCGCGCGCCGAGGGCGAGGCGATCGTGGCCGAGATGCCGGCCGGGCTGGCCCGGCTCGAGCTGATCGAGGGCGCCGGTCACTACCCGCACACGCAGTACCCCGACCAGACCGCGGCACTGATCCTCACGTTCCTCAAGGAGCAGAGCGAGGCTCGTCCCTAGGTTGGGGATCCGCGCGATTCCGTCGTCGGTTGAGGGCCGCCGTGCGGCCCCGACCCCAGAGTGATGACGCCCGCCGCCAGGAACGGAGCATCACGATGGGGCAGATCCCCGACCGAGCCAGCCGCCCCACCGCATTCACCCGCCCCACCGCATTCACTCGTCGGGCCGCGCTCACGCTCGGAGCCCTCGCCGGGGTCGCGGCCGCCACCGGCCCCGTCGGCGTCGCCGAGGCCGCCGAGACCGCAGCCCCCGCCGAGACCGCAGCCCCCGCCGGGACCGCAGCCCCCGCCGGGCCCGCAGCCCCCGCCGGCCGGTTTCCCCGGCCGACCGGCCTCGACGGGCGGGCGCTCCTCCCCGGCGACCGTGGCTACGCCGATGCCACCACGACGTTCAACCTCAGCCAGACGCCCCACCCCGGCCTCGTCGTCGTCGCCACCACCCCGGCCGACGTCCAGCGGGCCGTCCGTTTCGCCGCCGAGCACCGCGCCCCGGTCGCGGTGCTCGCCACCGGCCACCAGCCCTCGGTCCCGATCGGCCCGGACGCGGTGCTGGTGGCCACCCGGGCCCTGCGCGCCGTCACGATCGACGCCCGGCGCCGCGTCGCCCGGGCCGAGGCCGGCGCGCTCTGGCAGGACGTCCTCGACCGGTGCGGGCCGGCCGGCCTCGCGCCGATCGTCGGCTCGACCCCGATCGTCGGGGTGGTCGGCTACACGCTGGGCGGCGGGCTCAGCCCCACGCTCGGCCGCAAGTTCGGCTACGCGGCCGACCACGTCCGCAGCATCGACCTCGTCGGCGCCGACGGCCGATCGCGTACGGTCACCCCGAACGACGATCCGGAGCTCTTCTTCGGACTCCGCGGGGGCAAGAGCAACTTCGGGCTGGTCACCGCGATCGAGTTCGACCTGTTCCCGGTGACGTCCTACTACGGCGGCGCGATCTATTTCGACGGCGGGGACGCGGCCCGGCTGCTCCACGCCTACCGGCGCTGGACCCGGACGGTCCCGGACGAGATGTCGTCCTCGGTCGCGCTGATCCGGATGCCGGACACCGCCCCGCGCCCCCTGGGCGGCCGGCTCGTCGCCGCACTGCGCATCTGCTACCTGGGCCGCCCGTCCGCGGGGGCGGCACTGGTCAAGCCGCTGCGGGACGTCGCCACGCCGCTGATCGACGGCGTCGCCCAGCAGCCCTACTCCGCGTTCCCGTCGATCCACGCCGATCCGGTCGATCCGGTGGCCGCCTACGAACGGACCGCGCTGCTCCGCGAGCTCTCCGCCGGAGCGGTCGACACGCTGATCTCGCTGACCGGCCCGGCCGCGCCGGTCCCGATCACGCTGGTCGAGGTCAGGCACCTCGGCGGCGCGCTGGGCCGCCAGCCGGAACACCCCGACGCGGTCTCCCACCGCGATGCGGCCTTCACGCTGTTCCTGGCCGGTTTCGGCGGGACCCGCGGCCCGAGCGGCCTCCGGAGAGCGGAGGCCGAGGTGATCCGCCGGCTGGCCCCCTGGAGCACCGGGGGCATGTACCTCAACTTCATGGCTGAGGACGACGTCTCGCCCGCCGCCGTCCGCCAGGCGTACCAGCCGGACGTCTACCGGCGGCTGCAGCGCCTCAAACGCCGGGTCGACCCCACCAACATGTTCCGGCTCAACCACAACATCCCGCCGGCCGGGCCCGACTCGTAGTGAGCCGGGCCGGTCGGGCAGTCGGGGCGGTCGGGCAGTCGGGCCGGCGGGCCGGGCGGGCCGCCGTGCCGCTGGGCCGCCGTGCCGCCGTGCCGCTGGGCCGCCGTGCCGCTGGGTCGCTGGGCCCGGCGGCGGGTCAGCCGCCGACGTGCGCGGCGGCCGCCAGGATCGCGGTGACCGTGTCTTGCGGGTGCGACACCATCGACACGTGCGAGCCCGCGACCTCGGTGACCGTCGCGCCCGCGCGCTCGGCCATCGACCGCTGGATGCCCGGTGGGATGACCAGGTCTTCGGTGCCGACGACGGCCCAGCTGGGCAGGATCTTCCAGGCCGCGCCGGCCGACGGCGTGGTGTTCGCGCTGATCGTGATCGGACGCTGGCCCGCGGCGATCAGCCACCGGTCGGCCTCGGACAGGTCCTGGGCGAAGAACTTGTGCACGGTGTCGGGCTTGAGGAACGCCTCGGCGTCACCGTCGGGCGCACCGGGGTAACCGGCGATGTCGAACACGGTGGTCGGGTCGGGGACGTCGAGCGCAGAGCCCGACCCGCCGAGGATCTGGAAGACGGTCTCGCCCTCGTCGGGGATGAACGCGTCGACGTAGACCAGCGCGCGGACGTCGCCCCCGCCGGTGGCCGCGTTGGTGATGACGAAGCCGCCGTAGGAGTGACCGACCAGCACGACCGGCCCGCTGGTGCGCTGGGCCAGGAACGAGGCCACGTATCCGGCGTCGGTCGCGATACCGCGCAGCAGGTTGGTCGGGGCGAGAACCGTGTAGCCCTGGCTCTGCAGCGCCGCGGCGACCACGTTCCAGCTGGACGCGTCGGCCCAGGCGCCGTGGACGAGAACGATTGTGGGTTTCGCCATGTTTGTCTCCTGATCAGCGAGAGGACCCGAATCGGCCTGAGCATAAGTGCAGGAAAGCGCTCTCCATAGTGAACTTTCGGTTGGTACGGCCGCCCGCCGGCGGAGCGGCCGTACCCCGTGCCCGTACCGCGTTCGACCGCTGGGACTCCTCCGGCCCGGCGCACGGACAGCCCGCCGGGCGGGAGGCAACCACGGATCAGGCGTAGGTGACGTCGGAGAGTTTGACGTAGGCCCAGCGGTGGTTGAGGGAGATCGCCAGGTACGTCTGCGCTCCCTTGATCAGCGTGTGGCTCAGCGGGTCGTTCGCACCGTCGAACCGCGCGTAGTAGTTCGCCGCCGGCGTGACCTCACCGACGACGTACTTCTGACCGGCCGCGATCGTGTACTGCAGCGGTGTGCCGACGTCGGGGGTCACCCCGGCCGGGTACTCGGCCGCGTCCGGGAACGCCTTGCCGTACGTCGGGATCGAGGTCTTCCCGGCGGCCGGCGTGACCGTCTTCACCCGGATCCCGCACTTCTCGACGATCGTGTGGCCGGGGTCGTGGATCCACGCCTGCTTACCGGCGAACCAGATCGCCACCCAGTCGTCCTGCACGCCGGCCACCACGTACTGCCGGCCGTAGGCGGCCTTGTCCGACCAGTCCTCGGCGTTCCTGGTGCCGGGTGAACCGCTCGGCTGCAGCGCGGGGTCGTTGATCAGCGGGGCGTCGTCCTGCGGGGCGCTGTAGAGGAACGTGAAGTTCGTGCCCTGCTCGGGCAGGTTCTGGCAGGGCGGGGGCGAGCAGCCGGGGATCGCCTGACGGTTCGCGGCGAAGCCGGGAGCGATCGTGACCACGTCTCCGGCGGCCGGCGCCTGGTTCGTGCGGCTCGGCGTCCGGATCAGGTCCAGGTAGTGCTGCCAGTCCCAGTACGGTCCCGGGTCCCAGTGCTGGGTGGCGACTCGCGCCGCGTCCCGCCCGGGCACCTCGTCGTGGCCGATGATGTGGTTGCGGTCCAGCGGTATGTGGTACTTCGCCCCGAGATAGCGCACCAGCTCGGCCGAGGCTTGGTACATCGCCTCGGTGTACCAGGTGGCTCCCTCGCGCGCGAAGCCTTCGTGTTCGATGCCGATCGACGTCTGGTTGATGTTCCAGTTGCCGGCGTGCCAGCCGACGTCCTTCGTCCGCAGCATCTGGGTGATCTCGCCGTCGCTCGACCGGATCACGTAATGCGACGACACGTACGTGAGCGGGTTCTGGGCCGACGCGATCGTGCTGTCGTACGAGCTCTCGGTGTCGTGGATGACGATGTACCGGATCGTGTCGCCGTCGGCCGGACGGTCGGCCGGGTCGTAGTTGCCGTAGTCGTTGGAGTCGTCCGGGTCGTTCCAGGCGTACGCGGCCGGGAGGAAGCGGCAGGTGACGCCGGACGGGCACTCGACCGCGGTGCCGGCCTTGGTCTCGGCGTGCGCCGGGGTCGTCACCGCGGTCTTCGGCAGCACGATCCGCTGCCCGTTCCTCGTCGTCCGGGTGACACCGGCCCGCATCGACTCGAACACGTCGTCGGCGAACGCGTCGGCGCCACTGGCCTGCGGCGACCCGCTGTACCAGGCGACCGCCGGGTACCAGCCGCCGGTGGTGGCCGGTAACGTGCCGCCGCCCCGCTTCTTCGCCTCGTCGGCCAGCAGCAGCGCCCCGCCCCGGATGTTCAGCGCCCGGTCGGTCTTCAATCTCCCGGCGTCGGAGCCCACGAGGTCGGCCGCGGTGTCCAGGCGGTGCAGCGACTCGTCGTTCTCGATCGCGGCCGCGTCGACGTCCGCGCCCCGGCCCCGTGCGTCCTCCGCGCGCACGTCAGCCGGGTCGACGTCGGTCAGGTGCATCGGGCCGAATCCGCCCGCCGCGCTCGCGGCGCTGCCGTGGTCGTCCCAGCGCGTCAGCCGGTACGAGACCGCGAGCAGCACCGACACCGGCACGTGCGACTCGGTTGCCGCGGCGGCGAACTCGGCCTGCATGGTCGCGTCGGCGGCCGGTGCGGCGTCCGTGGCGGGCGGCGGCACGAGGGCAACCGCCACCACCGACAACGCGGCTGCGAAAACACCGTACCTTCGGTATCGATTTGGTGCCGAAACCTCATCTCTATACATAGGTAACGACCCTATACATAGGACACAACTCGCGCCGGAAGGTCATTGCGGCTCGCTGTCGTCCCGGGAGATGACGCAGGTCACAATCGCCGGAGAACCGTAGCTCACGGTCCCGTCGTCTCTCTGGGCGTGAAAGGCATGGCAGAACTCGACGAGGAAGGGCTCGTGCGACGCGTCGCCGGTGGTGACCGGGCAGCGTTCGACGAGCTCTACCGGCGTACGTCACCGTGGCTCGCGGTCCGGTTGCGCCGCCGCTGCGCCGACGACGACGTGGTCGCCGACGTCCTCCAGGAGACCTACCTGGCGGTCTGGCGGGCGGCCGGCAGCTACGCGGGCACCTCGACCAACGGCAGTGCGGTGGGCTGGCTCTGGAGCATCGCCGCGAACCGTCTGGTCGACGCGTTCCGCCGCCGGGCCCGTCAGGCCCGGGTGCCTGCGGTTCCGCTGGCCGAGGCGACCGCACCCGCCGCCGAGGACGAGGTGATGGCCGGTCGCGTCGACCAGGACCTCGAACAGGCGCTGCTGCGCCTGCCGCCGGAGCTGCGTCAGGTGTTGCAGGCGATGGTCCTCGACGGGCTGACCGTCCGCCAGACGTCCGTACTGCTCGACGTGCCGGAAGGCACGGTCAAAACCCGGGCCCGCCGGGCCCGGATCGCGCTGCGGGAGGCGCTGTCATGAACCACCCCACCGATGCCGTGCTCACCCGCTACGCGACCGGGGGGCAGGGCCTCGACGACGTCGCACTCTGGTCGATCGAGACCCACCTCGACACCTGCGCCGACTGCCGGGCCCGGCTGACGGTCGGCCCGGAGACGGAAGCGGTGCTGAGCCGGGTCGCCACCGCGATGAACGACGAGATCGGTACCACGGCCCCGGCCCGCTACCGGAGGCACCAGGCCGTCCAGCGCCGGTGGTTCACGTTCATGCTGCTGCCCTGGCTCGTGATGACGCTCGCGGTGCTGGCCTGTGCGGTGATTCTCGACGCGGCCGAATCCAGCCTGCCGTCGCTCGTCCTGCTCGTCGCTCCGATCGCGCCGCTGCCCGGCGTCGCGGTCGCCTGGAGCCGGAAGACCGACCCGGCCTGGGAGCTGATCACGACCACGCCGGCGGCCGGCCTCGCGATGGTGCTCCGCCGCACGCTCGTGGTGCTCGTCGTCGTGGTCCCGGCGCTGCTCGTCGCCGGAGCGGGCGACCCGCTGGGGCTGATCCTGCTGCCCTCGCTGGCTTTCACCGCCGCCGCGATCGCGCTCGGTGCGCTCGTCGGCGTCCGCCGGGCCGCGATCGCACTCGGCTCGGCCTGGACCCTCGCGGTCCTGTTTCCCAGCGTGCTGACCGAAAGCCCGTCCCCGCTGCTCCGACCGGACAGCACCGCTGTGTGGGCCCTGGCCGTCGTGGTGGCGGCCGCCGTCGCCGCGCGGAGCGGGAACCACTTCCGCCGCTTGTCCAGCGGCAACTAACCCCCTGGAGATCACATGCGTTCGGTGAGCGCGGCCGAAACGGCCCCCACCCGTCATCCCTGGCTCGTCCACGCGGACTCACTGGAGGTCCGCGCCGGACGGCACCTGGCCGTCGACGGCCTCGACCTCACGCTCGACCGCGGCGTCCACGGCCTGCTCGGCCCGAACGGCGCGGGCAAGACGACGCTCATGCGCGCGCTGTCCACCGTCGTCAAGCCGGCGGGCGGCACCCTCACGCTGCTGGGCCGGCCAGTCGACGGCCGCGCCGACCTGCGCGAGGTGCGCCGGTCGCTCGGCTACCTCCCGCAGCAGTTCGGCTTCTACCCGCGCTTCACCGTGCGCGAGTTCGTCGAGTACGTGGCCTGGCTCAAAGAGATGCCGAAGTCCGCGATCCCGGACGCCGTCCAGCGGGCCGTCGACCGGGTCGGCCTCACCGAACGCGCGGACAAGCGGATGAAGACGCTCTCCGGCGGCATGCTCCGCCGTGCCGGGATCGCCCAGGCCATCGTCAACGACCCGGAGCTCCTGCTCCTGGACGAGCCCACGGTCGGGCTCGACCCCGAACAGCGCCTCGACTTCCGCAACCTGCTGCGTGACCTGGGCGCGGACAGTTGCGTACTGGTCTCCACCCACCTCGTCGAGGACGTCGTGGCCGCCTGCTCGGACGTCGTGCTGCTGAACGTCGGAAAGCTCCTCTTCCAGGGGACGCCCGACGGCCTCGTCGCCCACGGCGGCGAGCGGGACGCGGGAGACAGCCCGGCCGAGCGGGGCTACTCGGCGCTGCTGCGAGCACACCGGGAGAACGCATGATCAGGATGTTCGGAATCGAGCTCCGCCGGAGCTCCGCGCTCGGCGCGGCCCTGATCCTGGTGGTCGCGGGGATCGCGACGCTCTATGTCACGCCGCAGCGCTGGTCGCACGGCTGGATGTCGCTGGCCATGACCCAGCGGGAGTACCTGGCGCTGCTGTCGCCGCTCGCGATGGCGGCCGGTGCCTGGCAGTCGTTCCGCGAGCACCGGTCGCACGTCGCCGAGCTGTTCGCCAGCGTGCCCCGGCCGCGGCCGCAGCGGATCCTGCCGATCCTGGGAGCGACCGCGCTCGCGGTCGTCGTCGCCTACCTCGTGGTGCTCGCCGGAGCGATCCCCCGTCTGCTGGGCACCGCGGGGTACCTGCCGGTGGCCGCGTTCGCGGTGACGGCGGTCGGTCTGCTGGCGATGATCGCCTCGGTCTGGATCGGGCTGGCCGTCGGACGACTGGTCCCGGCACTCGCGACCGCGCCGGCGCTCGCCGTCGCCGGCTTCGCGCTGCAGACGTTCGCGCCGCAGGCGTTCGACAACCCCTGGTTGTTCGCCGCGTTCTCGCCGAGCATGGGCATGAGCCAGTTCAGCGACTACACCACGGTGCCGGGCCGCCTCACCGTCGGTCAGGGCGTGTGGATCGCGGCGCTCGGGGTGGCCGCGTTCGTGCTGTTCGCGGTCCGGGGGCGGCGCGCGGGGGTCGCCGCGCTGGCGCCACTGGCGGTCGGCGCGGCGGCGACGGTGCTGGTCCTGCCGACCGGTTCCGACTTCGGCCGGGCGACGGTCGACCCGGTGGCGCAGGAACTGGTGTGCACGAACGACGCTCCGCGGATCTGCGTCAGCCGGGTGCACGAGTCGCTGCTGCCGGACGTGACCCGGTCGGCGCGGCGTGCGCTGACGGCACTGGCCAAGGTCCCGGGCCTGCCGGTCACCGAGGCGCACGAAGACACCACCACGTACCTGCCGCTCGTCATGCCGGCGCCGCGGGCCGGTACGGCGCTGATGGACGTCGGCGTCGACAAGGACGGCGGGCTCGCGCACCCGGGCCGCTTCCAGACCACGCTGCTCACGAACGTGTTCGCGGGCCCGCGCACCTGCACCGAGGTCAACAACTACGGAGCGGCCCACGCGGCGGCGCTCTGGGTGCTCGGGACCGACACGGGCCTGACCGATCCCGATCCGGAGGCGGTCGCGCTCTGGCACCACCTGCGGCAGCGGCCGGACGCGGCCGACCGGCTGGCCGCCGCCTACCGCGCCGCCTGGCGGTGCCAGGACGCCGCCGCGGTGCTGGAAGCCCGATGAGGCGGGTGGTTCTCTACGCACGCTCGCGGCGGGCGCCGGTGGCGGCCGCGGCGGCGGCCGGAGCCGTCGGCGCGGTGTGGGGGATGGCGGCCTACTTCAGCGGGCCCGGCCAGGTGTCCGGCCCCACGCTGACCCTCACGGTCCTGCTGCTGGTCGCCGTGGTCACCGCCACGCTCGGCGGCCCCGACGACGCTCTCGACCGCACGGCCGCCGCTCCCTGGCGGTGGTTGCGGACGTCCCACCTGTGCGCCGCGCTGCTGCTCGTCCTGGGATTGCTGCTGGTCACGCTGCTGACCGGTACGCGGTTCGGCCCCACCGGGGCCGTCGTGCGCGACGCGGCCGGTCTGCTCGGCCTGACCGCACTCGGAGCCGCGGTGGCGGGCGCCGGGCGGTCCTGGTTCCTCCCTCTCGGCTGGACGCTGGCCGCGACGGTCTTCCCCGCTGCGCATCCGGCCGGAGAGGCACTGACCTGGCCGGCCCAACCGGCTGACAGCCGGGCCGCCGCGGTCGTCGCGGCGGTGCTGGCGGTGGCGGGTTTCGCCGCGTACGTGACCCGGGGCCCGCTTCCCCGGGCGGCCGACGAGAATCCGTAGCCATGAGCCTCGACCCGATCGCGCTGTTCCGCGACGTCGCGACGACCGTGCCCGCCTATCGGCACTTCCTCGCCGAACGGGACGTCGATCCGGCCGGCGTCGTCAGCCGGGCGGATTTCCGGACGCTGCCCACGATCACCAAGGAGAACTACCTGCGGGCGTACCCGCTCCCCGATCGGTGCCGGGGTGGGTCGCTCGACGGGTGTGACACGGTCGCGCTGTCGTCCGGATCGTCGGGCCTGCCGACGGTGTGGCCGCGGAGGCTCGAGGACGAGCTCGCCGCGACCGCGCGGTTCGCGCAGATCTTCCGGAACTTCGGCGCGGAGGAGCGGAGCACGCTCGCGGTGATCTGCTTCCCGCTCGGGAACTGGGTCGGCGGCATGTTCACCGCCGCGGCCTGCCGGCACCTCGCCGCGCGAGGTTTCCGCATCCTGGTGGCGACGCCCGGCAACGTGGTGGACGAGATCCTGCGGGTCGTGTCGGCGCTGGGGGAGTTCTACGAGCAGACCGTGCTGCTCGGGTACCCGCCGTTCGTCAGGAACGTGATCGACGCGGGGGCGGCTCGGGGCGTCGACTGGCCGGCCCGGCGTCTGAAGCTGGTGTTCGCCGGCGAGGTGTTCAGCGAGCGCTGGCGCGATCTGGTCTGCGATCGCGCCGGCATCGACGACCCGGTGACGGACACCGCCGCGATGTACGGCACCGCGGACGCGGGTGTGCTCGGCAACGAGACGCCGCTCAGCGTCCGCGTGCGGCGCCGGATCGACGATCCGGCCACGGTCTTCGGCGACGCCCGGCTGCCGACGCTCGTGCAGTACGACCCGGCGCACCGGTACTTCGAGTCGGAAGGCGGTGCGCTGGTGTTCACCGCCGACGGAGCCGTCCCGCTGGTCCGCTACGACATCGGGGACGACGGAGGGGTGCTGCCGTACGCCGACCTCGCGCCCGAGGGCGCCGAACCGGAGGAGGCGGGGCCGGAGCAGCCGTTCGTGTACGTGTTCGGGCGGACGCTGTTCGCGGTCTCGCTGTACGGCGCGAACGTGTTCCCGGAGAACGTCGCCGAGGCGCTGGAAGCCCCCGACCTCGTCGGCTGGACGACCGGCCGGTTCGTGATGCGGGTCCCGGAGAACGGCCGGTTCGACGTCACGGTCGAGCTGGCGCCCGGCCACCAGGGCGAGGGCCGGGAGGCGAGGGTCGCCGACGCGATCCGGTCCCACCTGGTCGCCGTCAACAGTGAGTTCGCGCACTACGTGCCGGAGGATCGGCAGCACCCCGAAGTCCGTTTCCGCCCGGTGGGCGACCCCGACAACTTCCCCGTCGGGGTCAAACACCGCTACTCGCGGTGAGCTCTGTCCGTCATGGACGGAGGAGGGCGGGGCGAATCAACCGGGGGGATTCATGGCACGTCGTGCGCTTCTCATTGGTGCACAAACGTTTGGCCTGCAGGGTGTCGAGCACGACGTGCCGGCAATGGCGGCGGCGCTCGACGCGCGCGGCTTCACCGATGTCCGATCGTGCGAATGGGGAGACGCGACCCGCGACGGCATCCTCGCCGCCTACGAGAAGCTCATCGCCGACACCGCGGCCGACGACACCGCACTGGTCTACTACAGCGGTCACGGTGACTACTTCGCGCCGCTGCCGGAGGAATCCGTCGCGGTCACGCGCAACGACCGCCAGTTCATCGTGCCGACGGACTTCACCGAGGACGGTGACTTCCGCGGCATCACCGGGATCGAACTCTCGGTGCTCTTGGGCCGGCTGACCGAGAGGACCGGCAACGCGGTGGTGGTGCTCGACTGCTGCCACTCCGCGCTGATGTCCAGGAACCTCGGTGACCTGCACGTTCGTCAGCGGCCGAGCACGGCCGGCCTGGACTACGAGGTCATCGCGGCCCATTTGCGGCGGCTGGTGGCCGACGGTCTCCAGGTCGGCCTCGCCCGCTCCACGGGCAACCAGAACGCCGTCCGGCTGGTGGCCTGTGGCCAGGACCAGGGCGCGTACGAGCGGCCCCGGCACGACGGTCCGGGGTGGTACGGCGTCTTCACCCGCGCACTCGTCACGACGCTTCAGGAGGCGTCCGACGTGCGAGTGAGCTGGTCGACGCTGATGGCCCGGGTCCGGGCGCAGGTCCAGCGCCGAGGCTCCGTCCAGCGGCCCGAGGTCGAGGGGCCGTCCTCCCGCGCGCTGTTCGAGGTCGGCGACGCCGAGTTTCCCGGCTCGCTGCCGGTGATCCCGGCCCGCGGTGGCCGGGCCCGGATCGATGCGGCGCCGCTGTTCGGCGTGCAGGTCGGTGACGAATTCGAGGTCGAGTCGGACTCGGGGGAGCAACTCGCCACCATCCGCGTCGACGAATGCGACCTCACGTCCGCGAGTGGTCCCCTGTCCCCACCGACCGAGCTGCCGGCCGGGGCACGCGCCCACCGGACGAGCGCGGCCGCGCGGCGCGTTCCGGTGCGGATGCCTCCGCCGGTCGCGGCGGCCGCCGCGTCGAGCATGTTCGCCCGTCCGGCCGACCCGGAGGAAGATGCCGCGTTCGAGGTCGAGCTCACCGACGATGAGCTGACTCTGCGCGACCGCATCGGTCCGTTGCACGCTCACCTCCGTTCCGATCCGGACGCCATCCGGCGCACCGTCGGCGATCTGGACCGGGTTGCCCGGGCGACGCTGCTCCGCGAGCTCCGCGACGAGTCGACGGCGACGTACCCGGTCACCGTCGAGTGGGGCCGCGTGGTCGGCGACCAGACGCATCCGTTGCCGCTGATCGGCGCGTCGCTAGGCGTCGGTGACCTGGTTTATCTGGCCGTCCGCAACAACGGTGACGTCCCGCTCCACGTGTCCGTCGTCGACATCGGGCTGTCGTACGCGCTCACGCAGCTCACCGAGGAAGCCCCGTCGGGCGTCCGGCTGGATTCCGGCCGGTCGTACGACTACGGCTGGAACGACGGCGCCCGGCGGTGGGAAGGCTTTCCGCTGGAGTGGCCGCTCGGGCTCGGCACCGAGTCGCCGCGACCGGAGACCGTGCTGGTACTCGTGACCAGACGTCCGCATGACGTCACGGCGCTGCGGCAGCAGGGCGTAGGGAGCCGCGACCTGCGCCGACCGTCGCCGTCGGATGGCTCGCGGAGCGGGCTGCTGGTCGAATCCGTCGAGTTCGTGCTGAGCCCGCAGGGGGCACCGGAATGACCGCCGGATGGTCGATACCGGCCGACCCGACGGCGCTCCGGACGAAGCTGGCAGACGTCGACTACCTCGCCGACGACGGACTGGCGGCCGCCGCCTTCCTCGCGCTGAGGATGCACCGGCCGCTCTTCCTGGAAGGCGACCCGGGCGTCGGGAAGACCGACTTCGCGCAGCGGATCGCCGACGCGTTCGGCGTGAGCTGCATCCGGTTGCAGTGCCACGCCGGTCTGGACGCCGCTCAGGCACTGTACGACTGGAACTTCCCGCGTCAGATCCTCGCGATGCGGGCCGCCGAGAGCACCGGCGAGGACCGCTCGCAGATCCTGAACGGGCTTTACACCGGCGAGTTCCTGCAGCGCCGGCCGATTCTGGAGGCTCTGCAGAACAGTCCGGCAGTGCTGTTGATCGACGAGGTCGACCGGGCCGACGACGAGTTCGAGGCGCTGCTGCTGCAGGTCCTCGAGAAGTACACGGTCAGCGTGCCGGAGTTGGACGAACCGATCGAGGCGACGACACCGCCGCTGACGATCCTGACGTCGAACCGCACCCGCGAGGTGCACGACGCGCTCAAGCGACGCTGCCTGTACCACTGGATCACCCATCCGACGCCGGACCAGGAGACGGACATCCTCCATCGGCGGGTGCGCGATCTGCCGGAGGGACTCGGCCGGCAGATCGCCGAACGAATGGTGCGCGTGCGGGGTGCCGAGAACATCGTCAAGACGCCGGGAGTGGCGGAGTCGATCGACTTCGCGACGGCACTGACCGCGATCGGCGCCGTCACCTTGGATGAGTCGGCGGTCCGGACCGTGGTGAGCACGGTCGTGAAACACCACGACGACCTGGAGCAGGTCTTCCGCCTGCTCGCGGCATGAACGAGCTGCTGGCGCTCGTGCGCGATCTGCGGGCGGCAGGCATCGTGATCAGCGTCGACCGCGTGATCGTGGCCGCCGAGGCGCTCCGCAACCTGCCGGGCGACCCGTACCGGGCACTGCGCGTCTCGCTCTGCGTCCGCCGAGGCGACCTGCAGGTGTTCGACGCGGTCTGGCGTGACCGCGCTTCGGCGCAGCGGGTGGACGCCGCGACGCCGATCGTCGTCGCGAGCACCGCCGGTGAACCGGAGGTGCTCGCGGACGGGCTCGACGCGCTCGAGGCGCAAGGCGGATCGGGCTCCCTCGGAGACCTCACGACACGGGACGTGGCGACGCTGACCGACGCCGAGCGGGCCGAGATCGCACGGCTGATCGCACTGCTCGTCCCGGCAACCCGGCGCCGGCCCTCTGCGCGCCGGGTCCCGGCCCGCCACGGCCGCATCGACGCTCGCCGGACGGTTCGGCTCTGGCTCCGGAACGGCGGCGAGCCCAGCCGGGTCCTCTACACCCGCCGCGGCTGGCGTCGCCGCAGGCTGCTGCTGCTGATCGACGTCAGCGGATCGATGTCGGAGTACAGCGAGGCGATGCTGCGGTTCGCGCACGCGGCCGTCGCCGCGAGCCCCACCACGACCGAGGCGTTCGCGATCGGAACCCGGTTCACCCGGCTGACCTCCCAGCTCCGCGGACGCGATGCCGGTCAGGCGATGCGGACGGTCGCCGAGACCGAGGCCGATTGGAACGGCGGGACGACCCTCGGCCAGGTCCTCCGGCAACTCCTCCACCAGTGGGCCGGGCGTACGGCGGTCCGGTCGGCGATCGTCGTGATCAGCTCCGACGGGTTCGAGTTCGACGCCGATTCGAGCGCGCTCCCGGCGCAGGTCGCTCGGCTGGCCCGCCTGGGCCATGTGCTCATCTGGGTCAACCCCGAGGAGCGGCACCCCGGGTTCGAGGCGATCAACCCGGCTCTGGAAGACAGCTTGCCGTACGTCACCCACACGCTGTCCGGGCATTCCGTCGCCTCGCTCCGTGAGCTGGCGGAGCTGATCGCCCGATGACGACGATCTCGGAGCCGGTTCGCCGGGTGCTCGCCCGCGACGACCTGTTGATGATGGCGATCGACGCCGACGAGGCGGTCGGTATCGTCCGCCAGCGCGAGGCGCTGTCGCGGCTCTCCCGGGACGAGAAGTCCCTGTTCTCGACCGCGCTCGAACATCACCTGTCGGTCGCCGAAGGCGCGGGCGGGAGGGCAGGCAAGGCACAGGCCTGGCGTTACGCCGGCGTCATCGTCCGGTTCTGCGAGCTGGTGGGTATCCCGGTCGAGCAGCCGGGCGGCAAGGACTACCGGTCGGAGGAGTTGCACGCGAACTCCCTCGACGAACTGCGGGATCCGGTCGACCACAAGGCTCCGCCGCGAGACCTCACGCTGTATTTCTTCAACCTGTACGCGACCGCCCGTGACCTGCGCCTCGGTGGGGATCTCAAGGGTGCGCGCCGGCGGGCCTGGGTTTCCGCACACGCCCTGCTCGCCAGCGGAGCCGAACCCGAGCTGGCGCATCTCATGTTCGAGGTGGGCGCCGCCGTGATCGGGGCCGGGCAGGCGGTCCAGGTGGAGCGCCTGCTCAAGGAGCTCGACCGGTACTGGACGACGACGCGGGCGGCCCACTACTCGACCCGCTACCGGTTCGACCTGATCCGCGCGATCGCCCGCTGGGAAGCCGGTCATCCCGACGCGGCCAAAGGACTCGACGAAGCGATCAGCCTCGTCGGTCAGGGGCCCGAGGCACTCAGGTCGGCGGATCCGGGGCTCGAGAAACTGTCGATGGTCCTCACCGAGGCAGAGTTCCGGGCGCAGCGGGCGACCTCGCCGGAGGAGCAGCGTGAAGCGGCGCGGCTGGGACACGAAGCGCTGAAGATCGCCGAGGACGTGCGGGGCCGTTGGCGGGTGGTCGCCCGTTCGCGAGCGCCGCTGGCGGTCGTCTTCCATCGCATCTACGGGGACATCGCGCTGCTCGCGGCGAGCCTGCCGGTTCCGGAAGCGGCTCGTCTGGGGCTGCGGGTGTCACTCTCGGCGAAGCAGACGGGGTTCGCCGCCCGGATGCGGTCCGGCCGGCAGCTGATGAGTTCCACGATCGAGGGGATCATCGAGTCGATCATCGACCTGGAAGACAGCGACAACCCGGACGGTGTCGGCTCGCGCCTCGACGAGCTGCGGTTCGAGCTGGCGGAGGCGGTCTCGCCGATGCTCGCTGACACGGTCATTCCGCTGCCCACCGATCTCAGCACGGTGACCAGCCGGATCGGCTCCCGGCACGCGCTGGACTATCAGGAGTTGCCCGACAGCCTGGCGGGGGCGCCGAACCTGTTCCGGACGCTGATCCGGCCCGACTCGCGAATCACGTTCGAGCGATTCCACCCGGACGCCTTCCACGCCACGCTGTTCGAGCGCGCGCGGACGGAGGAGAACCTGGCGACGGTGATGCGGGGCAGAGACCTGCGTCCGACGGGCCAGGGGGTCGGAGACCTCGATCGGTTCGACTGGTTGACGCTGGGTGAGAGCATCCTGCCGGCCGAGTTGCGCGACGATCTCCGCAGCGCGCCGGACCCGGTGGAGCTGCTGATCTCGGCCCATTCCTGGCTGTGTCTGGTGCCCTGGCCCGCGCTCGAGTTCACCGGCGAGCACGGTCGGCGTCTGCGCCTGGTCGAGCGGGCGAACGTGACGCAGACCCCGGTGTTCACCTGCCTGCAGCACGAGCGCCCGGCACCCGTCACCGGCCGGGCGATGATCCGGCTGGTCGGCCAGAACGAGTACGGCGTCGACGTGACCGAGGAGCGCGCCGCCTGGGGGCTGGAGGCCTCCACCGACGGTGTGCCACTGAGCGAATGTGCGATCCGGGGTAGCGACCGTCCCGAACCGCTGACCGGGAAGCTGACCGACGCGCGGGGCGACTGGGGTTTCGTCCATATCGCCGCCCATGGCGACGGCCGCGGACTGGAGCAGCATCTGCGCATCCCGAACGATTCGGTGTCGTTCGCCGGCGCGCTCGGGCTCCACTGGCCCGGCTCGGTGCTGATGGCCTCCTGTCACGTCGGCCAGGTCATCAACGAGGCTTCGGCCGAGCCGCTGAACCTGGTGATGGCGCTGCTCACCGGGGGAGCACGCTGCGTCGTCGCCGGTATCACCTCGGTCGACGACCAGGGCACCGGCGCCTTGGCCGGTCGCCTGGTGAGCGCCATCCGCTCGAGCGGCGTCGCGCTCGACGTGGCGCTCCACCAGGCGCAGCGGGCCGCCGCCGCAGCAGGCGCGCCGGAGCGGGAGTGGGCGCTACTCGCCGCGTATACGCAGTGAGGGCCGGCTCGCGGCCTCCCGGAGCGCCGCCTCGACGCGGTCTCGCCGGCCCGGCTGGTTGGAATAGCGACCCAGCTCGAACCAGTCGCGCCGCCACTCGAGATAGTCCTCCGGGTCACCGGTGAGCGACCGCAACGCCAACGCCGACTGGACGAACAGGGGCATGGTGGCGCTGCCGATCATGCTGCCCCGCACCCTGGTCGAACCCTGGGAGGCCGGTGCCAACCATCCGGACAGCGCTGCGATCGCCTTGCCGTCCAGCGGATCGGGCTCGAGACACGGATCGAACGGAGCCTCGGAAGGGAGCGAGTAGCCCGGCCGCAGCAGCGCGAGGTTGAGCCGTAGCTGCACGAGAGCCCGCTGATGGTCTTCGTCCCAGGGCACTGGCTCCCCGTCGCGGTCGGTCACCGGTTGCTCGGTCGCGCGGTACGCCCGGACGAACTGCTCGGTGAGCGCCTCACGGTGTTGCCGCCAGGTGAGGCCGTTGGCGGGCAGGCGTCCGAGGTCTTCCATGGCCGGACAGAGCGCCAGCGCGATCAGCGCCGCCCGGGCGCACATGATGCCGGGATTGCGGTAGCCGGTGACCAGCGCCATGCGCTCCTCGGTCACCGTGTGCACCAGACCGTGTGTGTCCTTGATCCGCTGGGCCGTCGCCAGCGCGCGAGCACCGATGTCGGCGCCGGTGGTCACGTCGCGGTAGATGCGCTGCACCCACCGCTCTTCGTCCTGGCGCGTGCCGGCGGAATACTCCTCGGCCCAACGGCCCACCACCCGCTCGGCGGTCCGGCACGCGGTGCCCGTTTCGGCGAGCGCGAGTTGCAGCAGCACCTCGTCGAGGGCGAGCACGAACCGCGCGCGGGCCGGGTCGTCGCCGAGCGAGTCCAGATAGCTGCGGTACCGCTTGTCGGCGTCCCGATGGGAGTGCCAGGCCAGGTCGTAGCTCTCCTCGGTGTCCCGCTTCGACTCGGCCAGCGCCTGCGAGCGGATCGCGCCGAGAGCCCGAGGGGCGAACTCCGGCCAGGGGAGCTGTCTGGCGGCCTCCGCGAGACGATTGACCTGGTGATAGGCGATCTCACTCCGGGTGCGCTCCGGTCCGTCGGCCGCGCTCTGGAAGGAGGCGTCGATCTGCCGCACCGCGTTCCAGCTGGCTTCGTAGATCAGCCAGCCCGTCAACGGCAGCAGTTCGAGCAACGGCTCCGGTGGCAGTTGGGCCGGCTCCCGGCCGACGTAGTAGTGCGCGCGGTACTGCTCCACCTCGGTCTCGATCAGGTCGATCACGGCGTCGTCGATCGATGCCGTCGGGGTGCTCCGGAGGTACACACACCACTCACGCAGCCCGGCAGCGTCCATCATGGTGTGTCCTTTCTCCACGTCTCGTCCGTCAGAGGCTGACGGACGCGGGGGCGTGTTCGAGGGGGGAATCACATGACGCTGACGCCTGAGCAGCTGCGCGAACTGTGCCGGGGGATCCGGAACCGGGGCAAGAAGGGCGGGCCACCTCCGGGGAGCCCGGAAGTGGACGACGGTCTCGTGCGCCAGATCGAGTCGGACGTCGACGAGTACCGCGCCCGGTACTACCTCGAGCCGCGTCCGCAACTCCCGCCGGAGCCGCTGCGCGAACTGCTGCCGTTGATGGGCTGGTTGATCTACGAAGCGTCGCTCGACCGGCTCTGGGTCGTGAAGCCGGGCTGGACCGAGGAGGACGCGGGGTCGGCGGCGGCGGCGTCCCTGGTCGAGCGGCTGGCTGATGCCGGGAGAGCGCTGGTGTGGCCGGAGTTCGCGCCCCGCGCACTCGGTGCGACCCGGGCGCAGGCGCTCGTGGAGTCCAAACGTGACACCGAGGAGGGCTACGACCGGGCCTGGCACTACCACCGCGAGGCCGAGAAGAAATACCGTGTCTACCTCGATACGCTCGGTCATCTCGACGATCGAGCGGACTTCGTCGTCGCGCTCGACGAAGTGCTGCTGCAGCTCGGCCTGGCCGAAACCGGCACCGCGTGCCGTACCGCGGAGCGGGTGGTCGGGCGGTGGGACGACGAGTTCGAACCGCTCTACGGTGACCGCAGCAAGCGTGAGCAAGACCGCTGGGTCCAGCGGATGTTCGCGCAACTCATCCAGGGAGTCGAGACCGGCGAGACGGCGGTAGCCAACGCCAAGCGCATCCAGGAGGTGCACCGGTTCGTCTATCAGGTCACCGAGGCCCGGCTGACGCTCCCCGTCGGTCTGCGCAACCCGGCGATCATGACGTGCCGCGCGTTGCTGCTGGCGTACTCACTCTGCCCGGCGATGGAGCGGTCCGGGCGGATGCCGCCCGACGGCGCGCAGAGTTGGAGCAGCTACCAGAAGGCGCTGCTCGAGCGCTTCAACGAGCCGTTCACCGCGTTGTGTGCACCGGTGCAGAAGGAGGACGAGACGGACTGGCCGCTGAGCGACGACCACCGCCGCTCGCTCGTCCAGCTCTGCCTGCACCTCGGCCTGGTCACCCCGCGACACGTGTTGCCCTGCGAGGCGGTCATCGACGGGAGCTTGACGTTGAAAGTGCTCGACGACGACGTGGTCGAGGCGATCTCGGTATGGCTGACCGCCGAAGCGGGCGGAAAGCAGCGCGGCGACGCCAACACGATCGGCACCGCGTCGATGCCGGCTTTCATCGCGTCGGTCGAGGCCTGCCGCCAGGACTCGGGTCGCGCCAGCGACTATCGGCTCTGGCGCCTGAGGTACCCGGACCTCGACCGATACGCGGAGCAAAAAAACCGGGCGATCCGGATCGCCCGGATCCTGCGCAGCCTGGAGTAGCCGGCTCAGTTGCCGACGTCGAGCATGGCCATCATCGCGGTGGGGTAGCGGTCGCCTCGGGCCGACCCCCTCGGCACCGCCGTCTCGATCTGCGCCAGATCGTCCGCGCTCAGCGTCACGTCCAGAGCCGGCAGCGCCTCGGCCAGGCGCTCGCGCGTCCGTGCGCCGACCAGCGGCACGATGTCGGGCCCCTGCGCCAGCACCCACGCGATCGCGAGCTGCGCGACCGTGCACCCCTTCGCCGAAGCGACGCGCCGCAAGGCGTCCACCAGAGAGAGGTTGTGGTCGAGGTTCTCGGCCGCGAAGCGGGGCTGGAGGCTCCGGCCGTCGCCGGCGGACGGCGGTCCGGCGTTCCAGTGGCCGGAGATAAGGCCGCGCGACAGCACGCCGTACGCGGTCATCCCGATGCCCAGTTCGCGCAGCGTGGGCAGAACCGACTCCTCCACCCCCCGGGAGACGATCGAGTACTCGATCTGCAGGTCGCTGATCGGATGCACGGCGTGCGCACGGCGGATCGTCTCCGCACCCACCTCGGAGAGCCCGACCTGCCGGACGAAACCGGCGTCGACCATCTCCTTGATCGCGCCGATCGTGTCCTCGATCGGGACGGCCGGGTCCAGCCGGGCCGGGCGGTAGACGTCGAGGTAGTCGACGCCCAGGCGGTTCAGCGAGTAGTTCAGGAAGTTCTTCACCGCGGCCGGGCGGGCATCGACGCCGGCGATCGAGCCGTCGGGGCCGCGCAGCGCCCCGAACTTCACGCTCAGCAGGTAGCTCTCGCGCGGAACGCCCCGCAGGGCCTCGCCCAGCAGCATCTCGTTGTGCCCGTTGCCGTAGAAGTCGCCGGTGTCGATCAGCGTGACGCCGGCCTCCAGCGCCGCGTGCACGGTGGCGATGCTCTCCGCCCGGTCGGACGGACCGTACGCGCCCGACATGCCCATCGCGCCGAGTCCGAGGGCGGAGACCGGGGTTCCCAAGTTTCGTGTCTGCATGTCTCGAACGTTCCCCCGGTCACGGCGAACCCGGGAGAGGAGGGCTCATCGTGGGAGAGCCGCTCCCTGGACAACGGCGGAGCAACCGGCAGCATGGATCCATGCAGCGTGCCCAGCTCGCCGACTTCCTGCGCCGGCGCCGGGAGGCGATCCGGCCGGGCGAGGTCGGCATCGCCGACGGCCCGCGCCGCCGCACGGCCGGGCTGCGCCGCGAGGAGGTCGCGATGCTCGCCGGGATGTCGGTCGACTACGTCGTGCGCCTCGAGCAGGGCCGCAGCAGCCAGCCGTCGACGCAGCTGCTCGGCGCGCTGGCCCGGGCGCTGCGCCTGACCGACGACGAGCGCACCCACCTGTTCCACCTGGCCGGCCACCAGCCCCCACCGTCGGTCGGCAGCGCGCGCCTGGCCCGCGCCGGCCTGGTGCGGATGCTCGACCTGCTCGGCGACACCCCGGCGCTGGTGATCTCCGACCTGGGGGAGGTGCTGGCCCAGAACCGGGCGTCGCTGCTGCTGACCGGCGACCTCTCCGGTGGCACCGGCGACCGGCGCTACTCGATCTACCGCTGGTTCACCGAGCCGGAAACCCACGCGGTCCATACGGCCGACGACGCGGAGCACCACGCCCGCCGGCTCGTGGCCGACCTCCGCGCCGTCGCCGGCCGCCGGTCCGGCGACCGCGAGGTCGCCGCGCTCGTCGAGCGCTTGCAGGCCGTGAGCGCGGACTTCCGGCGTCTCTGGGCCGAGCACGAGGTCGCGGTCCGCCGCGCCGACCGCAAGACGTTCGTGCACCCGCGGGTCGGGCCGATCCTGATGGACTGCGAGACCCTGGTGACGCCCGACCTCGGTCAGCAGCTGCTGGTCCTGTCTCCGGCCGACGCGGACGCCCGCGAGCGGCTCGAACTACTGCGGGTCGTCGGCGTCGAGGAGTTCTGAACCCGGCCCGGCCCGGCGAACCCGGACGACGGCCCGCGGGAGCGTTTGGCAGGCTGGGCCCATGACTGACGCGCGCCCGCCGTTCCCGCCGTTCGACCTCGTGTCCGCGACGAAGAAGGTGCAGGCGGCCGAGGACGCCTGGAACAGCCGCGACCCGCAACGGGTCGCGCTCGCCTACACGCCGGATTCGGTCTGGCGCAACCGGGACCTGTTCCTGCACGGCCGGGGCGAGATCGTCGAGTTCCTCACCGCGAAGTGGCAGCGAGAGCTCGACTACGTCCTGCGCAAGAGCCTCTGGGCGTTCACCGACGACCACATCGCGGTCCGGTTCCAGTACGAGTGGCACGACGCCGGAGGCCAGTGGTTCCGCAGCTACGGCAACGAGCTCTGGGAGTTCGACGCCCAGGGCCTCATGCGGCGCCGCGAGGCGAGCATCAACGACGTGTCGATCAGCGAGTCGGACCGCCGCTACTTCGCCGCGCGGACGCCGGACGAGCACGGCCAGGAGATCCCGCTCCGGTAGCGGACCGGCGGGCGGAGCCGATTCCTTTCCGGCGTCCGGCCCGGTCCAAGCCGCATGACCGATCTGAACAACATGATGTGGCAGGAGCGGGCCGCCGGGAACACCGACCGGCCCTGGGAGTCGCTGACCACCGAGCCCGGCGGGCTCGAGCCGACGCTCGAGCTGCGGCCGCCGGGGGCGGAGGAGGGCGTGACGTTGCTGGCGATCCACGGCGGCGGGTTCGTCAGCGGGTCGATCGAGACCCACCGGCGGATGTTCGGGCACCTCGCGCTCGCGGCCGGCCTCACGACCGTCGTCGTCGACTACGGGCTGGTGCCCGCTCACGTGTACCCGTCGCAGCTGGACGCCGTGACCGCGGCGTTCCGACGACTCGCGGGGCGGGTGGCGATCGTGGGCGACTCCTGCGGGGCGACGCTCGCGCTCGGCGTCGCCCTGCGGGCGCGGGACGCCGGGTTCGACGAGCCCGCGGCACTGGTGCTCATGTCCCCGTGGGTGGATCTGACCGTCTCCGGAGCTTCCTTCGACGCCGGGACGGACCCGTTCTTCACCCGCGACCTCTGCCGCGGCCTGGCCGCCGGCTACCTCGGCGGCGCGGACGACCCGGCCGCCGACCCCGGCCGCGCCGACCTGCGAGGGCTGCCACCGACGTACGTCCAAGCCGGTGCGGACGAAGCTCTGGTGGACGACGCCCGGCTGCTGGACCGACGATTGCGGGCGGCGGGGGTCGACGTGCGCCTGGACGAGTTCGCCGGGCAGTTGCACACGTTCCAGATGGGCGCGGGCCACTCGGCCGCCGCCGACGACGCGATCGGAAGGGCGGGTTCGTGGCTGCGCCGCACGCTGAGTTCGACGCGGCCGTAGAGCCGTGGCGGCGGGAACTGGTCGGGTACTGCTACCGCCTGCTCGGAGCCTGGGACGACGCCGAGGACGCCGTGCAGGAGACGTACGTGCGCGCCTGGCGGTACTGGGACACGTTCGAGCACCGCTCGTCGGTCCGGACCTGGCTGCACCGCATCGCGACCCGGGTCGCGTTCACGGCGATGGAGGGGCGGCAGCGGCGGGCGTTGCCGTCCGGGCTCGGCAACTCCGACGGGTTCCTGCCCTGGTCCGCCTGGGTCCAGCCCTACGCCGACGATCGCGACGACCTGCGGCTCGCGCTCGTCGCCGGGCTGCAGACGCTGACTCCGTCCCAGCGCGCGGTGCTCGTCCTGCGTGACGTGTTCGCGTTCCCGGCGCCCGAGGTCGCCGAGCTGCTCGACGTCAGCATCGGAGCAGTGAAGAGCACGTTGCAGCGGGCGCGGGCCCGGCTGGCGCGGGAGGCCCCGCGGCCGGACGACGTGGTGGAGCCGCAGGATCCGATCGCCCGGCGGCAGCTCGACGCGTACGTGAAGGCGTTCGAGACCGCGGACGTGGGGCTGCTGACCGCGGTCCTGCGCGCGGACGCGTCGCTCGAACTGCTGCCCGGGCGGCGCTGGTTCGACGGGGTCGCCCAGTGCGTTCCGGTGCTGACCGACGCGGTCGGGGCGCCGGGCGACTGGCGGATGGAACCGGTGGTCGCGAACGGGCAGCCGGCCGCACGGGTCTGGCTGCACGGCGAGCCGATGGGTCTGGCGGTGCTGGACAGCCGGGCCGACGGGATCGCGTCAATCACGGTGTTCGGCGAGCCGGGCCTGGTCGGTCGTTTCGCGCAGCCACTCGTCGAGTAGCTCGGCGAGGTCGGGGCAGGTGCGGTAGTCGGGGTGCGGGCAGTTCAGCGCCTGCTCGATCATCGTCAGCCGCAGCCGCGCCCGGGCCAGCTGCTCCGCGGCGATGGCCCGCTGGCGTTCGAGCGCGCCGGTGCGATCGCCGGCGTCGAGGGCGGTGAGCGAGTCACGGATCTCGCCGAGGCCGATACCGAGGTCGCGGGCCATCCGGATCAACGCCACCCGGTGGACGTCGGCCTCGGCGTAGCGGCGCTGGCCGCGCTCGCGCGCCGGGCTGAGCAGGCCGGCGTCTTCCCAGTGCCGCAGCACGTGGGGCGCGACGCCGCAGCGGGCGGCGAGCCGGCTGATCGTCAGCGAGCTTGACTTCATGTGCACATTAGGGCGCATCGTTCGGGTCATGAGCAACCTGATCGAGCGGGCCGCGAGCCGCCTGCTGACGACCGCGACCGTCGTCGGGAACACACCGGTCAGCGACGCGCTGCACGAGGTCACGCTGACCGCGCCCCAGTTCGCGGGCTGGGAGTCGAAGCCGGGGCAGAGCGTGCGGCTGATGTTCGGGCTGAGCGCGCTGCGTACCTACTCGATCTGGTCGCGGGCGGGTTCCGAACTCGTGCTGCGCGGTCTCGGACACCACGGGCGCGGGCCCGGCAGCGCGTGGATGGCGTCGGCGCGGGCCGGAGACACCGTGTCGATGACGAAGCCGCGCGGGGTGTTCGGGCTGGATCCCGGGGCGCCGTGGCATCTGTTCGCCGGTGACGAGTCGGGGTCGGTGCCGCTACTGGCGATGAGGGCCGAGTTGCCGTCGCACGCCGTGGTGCACGGGGTCCTGGAGGGTTCGGGGGCGGACGGGGAGTTGCCCTGGGTGAGTGGTGGGCTGGCCGCGGCCGTCCGGTCGTTGGATCTGCCGGACGAGCCCGGCGTCGCGTACCTCGCCGGGGAGCAGGCCGTGTGCCTGGAGATCCGGCGCTACTTGCGAGAGGAGCGGGGCTGGCCGCGCCGGGCCGTCCGGGTGTCGGCGCACTGGGCCCCGGGCAAGCGCGGACTCGAGTGACGCATCGCTGCACCCCCGTTCGAGACTGAATTGTTAACACCATCGATATCTATGGCGGAATATTTCTATACACACTCAGGGCATGGCGACCGCGACGCACTACCGGCACATCGTCGTCGGCTCGGGCGGTATCGGCTCGGCCGCGGCCTACTGGCTCGCCGAACGCAGCCACGGTGACGTCCTGGTGCTCGAGCAGTTCGCCCTCGGCCACGAGTTCGGCTCCTCCCAGGACCACTCCCGGATCATCCGCTACGCCTACAATGCGGTCGAGTACACCCAGTTGGTCGAAGCCAACTACGCCACCTGGTTCGACGTCGAGCGCCGCAGCGGGCAGCAACTCGTGTTCCCGACCGGCGGTCTCGACCTGAGCCCCGGCGCCTTCGGCGAACAGCAGATCCAGGCCTACGCCGACGCGCTCGACGCGGTCGGAATCACGTCCACCGCGATGGACGCGGGGGAGATACAGCGGCGCTGGCCGCAGTGGACGCTCGCCGACGACGTGGTCGGCCTCTACCAGGCCGACGCCGGCGTCCTCGCGATCGGGAGGGCCAACGCGACCCACCGGGCCCTGGCCCGCGAGGCGGGGGCGACGTTCCGGGACGACACACCGGTCCGGCGGCTGGTGGACGCCGGGAATCGCGTCGAGGTGCACACCGACGACCAGGTCTTCACCGCGGACTCGATCGCGCTCGCCGCCGGCTCCTGGACCGTGCCGCTGACCGAAACGCTCGGCGTGAGCTTCCCGATCCTGCTCAGCCAGGAGCAGCTCACCTACTTCTCCAGCCCGCACCTGGCCGAGTTCGCCCCCGACCGCTTCCCGATCTGGATCTGGCACGGCGAGGACGACTGTTTCTACGGGCTGCCGGTCTACGGGGCTCCGGGGGTCAAAGCCGGTATCGACATCAGCGGCACGATCGTCACCCAGGAGACCCGCACCTGGGACCCCGACCCCGCGCAGCGCGAGCACCTCACCCACTGGCTCGCCGCCCACCTGCCGCACGCCGTCGGCCCCGAGCTGGCCACCAAGTGCTGCGTCTACGACCTGCCGCCGGACCGCAACTTCATCCTCGACCTGCTGCCCGGCCATCCGCGCGTCGCGATGTTCGTCGGTGCGGGGCACGCGGCGAAGTTCGCGAGCTTCGCCGGCCGGCTGCTGGCCGACCTCACGGCCGAGGGCGGGACCGAGTACCCGATCGAGGCGTTCTCGGCGACCCGGCCCGCGCTGACCGACCCCGACCACCCCGTCGACTACCTGTTCTCCGGCGCGCACTGACACCCCTGGGAGTGCACGATGACCTCCTCCCTGACCCCCACGCTCCCCGGCCACGCCTACACCGACCCGGCGACGTTCGCCGCCGAGGAGGAGCGCATCTTCGCCCGCGAATGGATCTACGTCGCCCGCGGCGACGAACTGGTCCCGCGCGGGAAGGTGCTCCGACGCCAGGTCGGTCCGGAGAGCGTCATCCTGCTCCGCGACCGCGCCGGCGTCCTGCGGTGTTACCTCAACGTCTGCCGCCACCGCGGAGCGCAGCTCTGCTCCTCGGACTCCGAGACGCTCGGCAACGCGATCCGCTGCCCGTATCACGCCTGGACCTACGCCCACGACGGACGGCTGATGGCCGCACCGAACTTCGCGGCGATGCCGCCGTCGGACCGGGAGAGATCCGGTCTGCTCCCGGTGCACGTGACGGAATGGGCGGGCCTGGTCTGGGTCAATCTGGACGCTGAACCGCAACCGCTCGAACGGCAGCTGGCGCCGCAGCTGACCTACCGGTTCGGCGGCTCTCCGTCGCGGATCGAGCGGTGGGGGATCGGCGACCTGGTCGTCGGCGCGCGGAAGACCTACACGGTCGCGGCCAACTGGAAGCTGATCCAGGAGAACTTCCAGGAGTGCTACCACTGCGGCACGATCCACCCCGAGCTCGTCGACGCGATCCCGGCGTTCGCGCGCACGTCGGAACTGTCGGCCGGCTACCAGCCCGACGGCTACCGCTTCGCCGACGGCCTGGACGCGTTCTCGGTGACCGGTCAGGCCAGGTATCCCCGGCTGCCGGGGCTCTCGGCCGCGGACGAGCGTCGCTACTTCGGCATGGTGCTGCGGCCGAACTGTTTCCTGTCGCTGCTGCCCGACCACGTCATCGTGCACCGGTTCCAGCCGGTGTCGCCGAGCGTGACCGTCGTCGAGTGCGACTGGCTGTTCGATCCGGCGGTGGCCGCGGCGCCGGGATTCGACCCGACCGACACCGTGGAGATCTTCCACCGCGTCAACCAGCAGGATTTCGCGGCGGTCGAAGGCTGCCAGCCGAACATGAACTCGCGCGCCTATCGCCGCGGCGGTGTGCTCGTTCCACTGGAGACCGAAACGATCAACGACAACTATTACCGGTGGTATCGAGAGGCGATGGCCGGCTGAATCGCCTTCACCCACCCGGGTGGGTGGGTGAAGGCGGCCCATACCACCACGGATTCCCGCTGCCGGTTGGACGAGGAGCCGGCGACCGGCGCCGGTCCTCAGGCTGCCGGGTGGGCGGCGTCGCCGTAGAAGTTCTCCGGGTCGTGGGCGACGGCGGTCTTGACGGTCCGGCTCCACTCGTCGACGACGACCTCGAGCTTCCCGGCCTCGATCCCGTCGAGCGCCGCCCGCACGACGTCGACCGGCGACACCTTCGGACCGTCGTAACCGGCCATCATGTCGGTGTCGGCCGCGCCGAGGTGCAGGCCGGTGACGAGCGTCCCCTTCGGGGCCAGCTCCAGCCGCACCGAGTTGGTCAGATTCCAGGTCGCGGCCTTCGCCGCCGCGTAGGCGCCGGCCCCGGGGTACGCGAACCACGACAGCGCCGACAGCACGTTGAGGATCGCTCCGCCACCGTTGCGGGCGAGCGCCGGTGCGAACGCGCGGACCATGTGCAGCGTCCCGTAGAAGTTCGTGTCGAGCTCCCGCCTGATCACGTCCAGGTCACCGCTGACCAGGTCGGTTCCGGTCGTGATCCCGGCGTTGTTGACGAGCAGCGTGACGTCGTCCGCGACGGCGGCGGCGGCCGCGATCGACGCCGGATCGGTGATGTCGATCCGCAGCGTCTCCACGCCGGGCACGTCGATGCTCTCCGGCGTGCGCGCGGTCGCGTAGACCTTCGACGCGCCCCGCTCCACGAGCTGTGCGGCGAACTGCCGCCCGATGCCCCGATTGGCGCCGGTGACGAGTGCGATCGAACCAGAAATTTTCATGCGGCTACGCTAAAACCTGACGTTGACGTCAGAGGCAAGAGTTGTGTGGAGGAGCACATGCGTATCGGAGAGCTGGCGAGCCGGGCGGGCGTGAGCGTGCGCGCGCTGCGCTACTACGAAGAACAGCAACTATTGACGTCGTCCCGGACCGGGAGCGGGCAGCGGGTGTATCCCGACTCCGCGGTGGAGCGGGTGCGGTTCATCCAGCAGCTCTACGCCGCCGGGCTGTCGAGCAAGGCGATGCTCGAGATCCTGCCGTGCGTCCACACCGGTGACGTCACGCCGCAACTGCTCGGCCGGCTCACCACCGAGCGCGAACGGATCGACCGTCAGATCACCGAACTCACCAAGACCCGCGACCGGCTGGACGGAGTGATCGTGTCGGCGATCGAATTCCGGGACGGGAAGGCGTGCGCCGTCTCAGAACAAGGCGAGCTGGTCGGGTGAGGGCTCCCGGCGCGCCTTCACCGACCTCGGGTACTTGGGCGGCTCGGGGTCGGGCTCCGGCGGGGGAGTGCGACCGGTCAGCGCCCAGAGCGACGGCCCGAGAATGATGCCGCGCCCGGCCAGCGCCTGCCGCATCGTCGCGTACGAGAGCGGGAGCCGCGCGGTCTCGAGCTCGGGCACGGGCAGGTCGGTGCGCATCCGCATCAACCGGCGATTGAGCTCCACCCGCGTCCGGGCCTCGTCGGTGTCGAGGCTGCGCGCCGCCACGTCGCCGACCACCGCCCGCACGTCGTCGGGCTCGGCCTTCCACGCCGCCTCGACCGTGCCGAACGCCGCGAGCAGCCGCCCGGCCAGGATCGTGCCGAACCCCCGCACCCCGGGCAGGTTGTCGGACGGGTCGCCGCGCAGCGCCGCCAGATCGCGATACTGCGACGGCTCGACGCCGTAGAGCTCCTGCAGCATCGGGGGCGTCATCATCACGGCCTCGTCGAGCCCGCCGTTGCGGACCCGCAGAACCGACGTGTCGTCGTCGATCAGCGCGAACGCGTCCCGGTCACTGGTGACGAGCACCGATCGCCAGCCACCGCGCTTCGCCGACGCCGCCGCGCTCGCCAGCACGTCGTCGGCCTCGTAGCCGCGGTGGACCACCGTGCAGAGCCCGGCGGCACTCACCAGGTCGGGCGCCGCGGTGATTTGTTCGGCGAGGTCGCCGGCCTTCTCGGGCCGGTGGGCCTTGTACTGGGGGTAGTCGGCCTGGCGTTCGGAGTGCTCCCCACAGTCGAACCCGACCACCACCGCGTCGGGCCGGAGTTTGGCCGCCGCACGGGCGACGTACCCGACCAGACCCTTGAGCGCCCACACCGGCCGATCGTCGGAATCGAGCAGCTTCCCGGTCGCCGCCGCGTGGTAGGCGCGGTGCAACAAACTGTTGCCGTCGAGGACGAGCAACACGGGAGGGGACGCCACCCCCACAGATTAAGCCGCGCGTCCGACAATCGCCGGGGTGTGATCCGTGGGGGATCCATTCAGGAATCCGAAGAGTCGGGCGAGCGTCTGCATTCCGGTCGTCGATCGGGTGGGTCCGGCTGACCGAAACGCTGACCCCCGCCCCTCGGGCCCGGGTGGCGGCGGGTCGGGCAGTAGCTCCGTGCAGAGCACTCGCCGTCGGCGCCCGCGGCCGGGCGTCACGAACTGTTTCCTCGTGCGGACGCTCCGCGCTGCGCGCGTTGGTGGTGCACAACCGGCCTGAACCGAGCTGACCAGCGCAGATACTGTTCATTCCGGAGCGGGCACGACCGTGTGTCCACCGACACGGTTAATCGGTTTGCGGTTCGGCCGTTCTGTCGCGTAGATTTCCCAAGGCCCGCAGGGGAGACGGACAAGCACCGGACGCGCAAGCGGCCGGCTGGACGGCCCGCGGGAGAGCAGACGATCCAACCGATGAAAATCGGGGGGTAGCGCTGCGTCCGGGCGAAGCGGCCGATTTGGCGCCGCGAGATCGACCGGATAACGTAGTGACGCAAGACGCCGAGCGAATTAGGGCGGCGGTAAGGCCCCGATAAGAAAACAGAGCGAATTTGGTTCTGCGGAATGTGTCGGGTACGGTTGGAAAGCGCTAGACGGTAGGGAAGCAAGCCCCGACGGAGCCTTGGCGGGCCGAGATGGTGCGCGTGTGTTG
>NZ_JBITDV010000022.1:0-1663 GCF_044454545.1 Cryptosporangium sp. NPDC051539
GTTGATGTGTTCGTGGAGGTGGGTCCGGATGGTGCGTTGAGTGGTGCGGTCGCGCAGGTGTTGCCGGTCGCCGTGCCGGTGTCGCGGGCGAACCAGGACGAGGTCCGCGCGGCGTTCACCGCTTTGGGCACGGCGTGGGTCTGCGGCGTCGCGGTCGACTGGACCGGGGTCTTCGGGGACCGTGCTCCGGCGATCGACCTGCCCACTTATCCGTTCCAGCGGGAACGGTTCTGGCCGGCCCCCGTGACGTCGGCCGGCTCGCTGCTCACGACCGAGATCGAGGTGCCCGGCAGCGGCACGATCGTGCTCTCGGGGCAGCTCTCGCCGACCGCGTTGCCGTGGCTGGCCGACCATCGGATCGGCGGTCGCATCGTCGCTCCCGGTGCGGTCATGGTGGAGCTCGCCCTCCGGGCCGGAGACGCGATCGGGGCCCCGGTCGTCGACGAGCTCACGCTCTCCGAACCCCTCGTCGTCACCGACGACACCCAACTGCGGGTCGTGGTCGACCCCGACCGACGCACCGCGCGAATCTACTCACGCCCGGACTCGGCTGGCCGCCCGGAGTCGGCTGACCGCCCGGAGTCGGCTGGCCGCTCGGAGTCGGCTGGCCGCTCGGAGTCGGCTGGCCGCTCGGAGTCGGCTGGCCGCTCCCACACGGCCGACCTCCCCGACACGGGAGACCGCTCCGCGTGGGCCGACCCGGTCGGACGGCGTTGGACGCTGCACGCCGAGGCCACGCTCTCGGCGTCGGCCGACGCCGAGAGCCCGGGGGATCTCGGCGAGTGGCCCCCGCCGATGGCCCGTCCGGTCGAGATCGACGGCTACTACGAGGCCCGCCGCGCCGACGGATTCGCCTACGGAGCGGCGTTCCAGGGCCTCACCGCGGTCTGGGAGGGCGACGGCGAGGTCTACGCCGAGGTGGAGCTACCGGCGGCGGTCGCCGTCGGCGACTACGGCATCCACCCCGCCCTGCTGGACGCCGCACTGCACGCGTGCCTCTTCCTCGACCCCAGCGAGCAGGCCACCACCCGGGTGCCGTTCGTGTGGCACGGCGTCCGGCTCCACGCCACCGGCGCGACCACGGTGCGGGTCCGGCTCGTCCGGTGCGGTCCGGACGCGGTGACGATCAGCCTCACCGACGACGCCGGCCCGGTCGCCGACGTGGGGACACTCGAACTGCGCCCACTACCCGCCGACGCCCTGCGCGACTCGGAATCCCTACGCGGCTCGGACCCCTTACGCGACTCGGACTCGCTGGGCGATCCGCCGGTGAGCATCGCCGACAGCTACCGGCTCGACTGGCGACCCGTGCCGATTCCGACCGGCGAGCCGGAGCCGTTCGGAGTCCTCGGCGGGTCGCTCCTGCCGGGCGGCCGTCCCGTGCACTGGGACGAGGACGGCGACGTTCCGTCCGCAGTGGTCCTGCCGCTCACCGCTCCGGCCGACAGCGGCCCGGAGCGGGCACACCAGCTGACCCGGGCAGCGCTGGCCGCGGTCCGGTCCTGGCTCGGCACCGAGCGGTTCGCCGGCTCGCGCCTGGTCTTCGTGACGACCGGCGCCACCGACGGAACGGATCCGGCCGCCGCCGCGGTGTGGGGACTGGTCCGCTCGGCGCTGCGCGAGCACCCCGGGCGGTTCGGCCTCCTCGACCTCGCCCCGGCCG
>NZ_JBITDV010000022.1:1760-94044 GCF_044454545.1 Cryptosporangium sp. NPDC051539
ACGAGCCGGACGTGGCCCCGGCCGAGCCGGACGTGGCCCCGGCCGAGCCGGACGTGGCCCCGGCCGAGCCGGACGTGGCCCCGGCCGAGCCGGACGTGGCCCCGGCCGAGCCGGACGTCGTCCCGGCCGCCGTGGCGGGTGCACTGGCCAGCGGTGAGCCGCAGCTGGCCCTCAGGTCCGGGGAGCTCTGGGCGCCCCGGCTGGTCGCCGCCCCGGTCGGCCGGGGATCGAGCCCCGAAGCGCCCGGCTGGGACCCCGCCGGCACCGTGCTGATCACCGGCGGGACCGGTGCCCTCGGTGCCGCGCTCGCCACCCACCTGGTGGACGCCCGCGGCTTCCGGCACCTGCTCCTGGTCAGCCGCCGTGGTGCCGACGCCGACGGGGCGGCCCGGCTCGTCCACGAGCTGACCGAGCGCGGCGCCGACGTCCGCGTGCTCGCCGCGGACCTCGCCGACCGCGACGCGACCCGCGCCGTGCTCGATGCCGTCCCGGCCGAGCACCGGCTGACCGCGGTCGTGCACACGGCCGGGGTGCTCGACGACGGCGTCGTCGAGGCGATGGACGAGACGCGGCTCGACGCCGTGCTGCGGCCCAAGGTCGACGCGGCCTGGCACCTGCACGAGCTGGCCGGCGACGTGCCGCTCGTGTTCTTCTCCTCGCTCGCCGGGCTGCTCGGTACCGCGGGGCAGGCCGGTTACGCAGCGGCCAACGCGTTCCTCGACGCGCTCGCCGTGCACCGGCGTGCGGCCGGGTCGCCTGCGCTCTCGCTCGCCTGGGGCCCGTGGCTCGGCGTCGGTATGGCCGGTGGGCTGAGCGAGGCGGAGCAGCAACGCCTCGGCCGCGAGGGAATCCGCCCGTTGGCCCTCGAGACGGGCCTGGCCACGTTCGACGCCCTCGTCGGCGCGGACGAGCCGGTGCTGGCACCTGTGCGGCTCGACCTGGCCACGCTCCGGAACCGGGACGACCTGCCGTCCCTTCTGGACACCGTGGTCCGCCGGAGGACCCGGCGGGCGGCCGGGAGCCCGGCCGGTGGCTTCCCCCAGCGGCTGGCGGGGCTGGCGTCGTCCCGGCGCCGGGACGCCGTGCTGGACGTCGTCCGCCGTGCGGTGGGTGGCGTGCTCGGCCATGCCCGTCCCGAGCTGATCGATCCGCTGCGCGGTTTCTCCGACCTCGGCTTCGACTCGCTCACCGCGGTCGAGGTACGCAACCGCCTGTCCGCCGAGACGGGTCTGCCGCTGCCGGCCTCGCTGGTGTTCGACGCGCCGAACGTGGCCGCCGTGACCGACCACTTGCTCGCCGCACTCGATGGCGCGGCGCCACCGCACGTGGCGCAGCCCGCGCCGGTGGCCCCGGCCGACGACCCCGTGGTCATCGTCGGCATGGCCTGTCGTTACCCCGGGAACGTCGCCTCGCCGGAGGACCTCTGGCGGTTGCTCGACAGCGGGACCGACGCGATCACGGCCTTCCCCACCAACCGCGGCTGGGACGTGGAGGGCGCCACCGACTACGCCGCGCAGGGCGGGTTCTTGCACGACGCGGGCGCCTTCGACGCGGGGTTCTTCGGGATCTCGCCGCGTGAGGCGCTGGCGATGGACCCGCAGCAGCGGCAGTTGCTGGAGGTCGCCTGGGAGTCGGTCGAGCGCGCCGGCATCGACCCGCTCACGCTGCGCGGCTCCGCGACGGGCGTGTTCGCCGGCGTGATGTACCACGACTACGCGACCAGCGGCGAGTTCCCCGCCGACGCCCGGAGCTTCCTGGGCACCGGCACCTCGGGCAGCATCCTCTCCGGCCGGTTGTCCTACCTGCTCGGGCTCGAGGGACCCGCGGTGAGCGTCGACACCGCCTGCTCGTCGTCGCTCGTCGCCACGCACCTGGCCGCCCAGGCGCTGCGTGGGGGCGAGTGCTCGCTGGCGCTCGCCGGTGGCGTCACGGTGATGGCGACCCCGGCCACGTTCGCGGAGTTCAGTGCGCAGGGCGGGCTGGCGGGCGACGGACGCTGCCGGGCGTTCGCGGCCGGTGCCGACGGCGTGGGCTGGTCCGAGGGCGTGGCGATGGTGGTGCTGGAGCGCTACTCCGACGCCCGCCGTCACGGACACGAGGTGCTGGCGGTCCTCCGCGGGTCGGCGGTGAACCAGGACGGGGCCTCGAACGGGCTGACGGCGCCGAACGGGCCCTCGCAGCAGCGGGTCATCCGGGCCGCGCTGGCGTCCGCGGGCCTGTCCGCCGCCGAAGTGGACGCCGTCGAGGCGCACGGCACCGGCACCACGCTCGGCGACCCGATCGAGGCGCAGGCGCTGCTGGCGACCTACGGCCAGGACCGGGAGACACCGCTCTGGCTCGGGTCGGTCAAGTCGAACCTCGGACACACCCAGGCCGCGGCCGGCGTCGCCGGAATCATCAAGCTGGTGCTGGCGATGCGGCACGGCGTCCTGCCGCGCACGCTGCACGTGGACGCGCCGACGCCGCACGTGGACTGGGCCGCCGGTTCGGTCGAACTGCTCCGCGAAGCACGGGCCTGGCCTGTGAACGGGCGTCCGCGCCGGGCGGCCGTGTCGTCGTTCGGGCTCTCCGGCACGAACGCCCACCTGATCCTGGAGGAGCCGCCCGCGGCTCCGGAGACGTCGTCCGGTACGACCGCCGGCACCGCGGTGCCGGTCGTGCTCGCGGGTAAGACCGACGGCGGGCTGCGTGCGCAGGCGGCCCGGCTGGCCGGGTGGCTGCGGGCGAACCCCGGCCTCCCGGTGCCTGACCTGGCCGCCGCACTCGCCACCGCGAGGTCCGCGTTCGACCACCGCCTCGCGGTGCTGGCCCGCGGCCCCGAAGACCTGCTCGCCGGTCTGGACGCCGCGGCGGCGGGAAGCACGGCGGCCGGCGTCGTGTCCGGACGGCACCGGCCCGGCGGGAAACTCGCGCTGCTGCTCCCCGGCCAGGGTGCACAGCACGGAGGAATGGGCTCGGCGCTGGCCGCCGCGCACCCGGTCTTCGCCGACGCTCTGAACGCCGTTCTCGACCACCCCGAACTGCGCCTGGACCCGCCGCTGCGCGACGTGCTGGCCGCCGGCGGTGAGCGGCTGGACCGGACCGGCTACACCCAGCCCGCGCTGTTCGCCGTCGAGGTGGCGATGGGACGCCTGCTCGCCTCGTGGGGCGTCGTCCCGGACGTCCTGCTGGGCCACTCCGTCGGGGAGATCGCGGCCGCCCACCTGGCCGGAGCGCTCTCGCTGGACGACGCGTGCCGGCTGGTCGGTGCGCGCGCCCGGCTGATGGAGGCGCTGCCGGCCGGCGGCGCGATGCTCGCCGTCGAGGCCACCGAGGACGAGGTCGCCGCGCTGCTTCCTCCGGACGTCTCGATCGCCGCGGTCAACGGGCCGACGTCGGTGGTGGTGGCCGGTGCGGCGGCCGCGGTCACCGGCGTGGGCGAGGCACTGGCCGGCCGGAAGACGACGGAGTTGCGGGTCTCGCACGCGTTCCACTCACCGCTGATGGACCCGATGCTGGAGGAATTCCGCTCGGTGGTCCGCGGGCTGGCGTTCGGCCCGGCCGACATCCCGATCGTGTCCAACGTGACCGGTGCGGTGCTCACCCCGGAGGAGCTGGCCGATCCGGAGTACTGGGTCCGGCACGTCCGCCGGGCCGTGCGCTTCGCCGACGGCGTCGAGACGCTGCGTGCGCTGGGCGTGCGCACGTACGTCGAGGCCGGTCCCGGCACCGTCCTCTCCGGTCTGGTGGCGCGCCTGACGTCCGACGATGCCGAGGTGGTGCTGGTGCCGACGTTGCGCGCGGACCACGACGAGCCGGACACCGTCACGACGGCTCTGGCGCGGCTGCACGTGAACGGCGTGGCCGTCGCCTGGTCGCGGGTCTTCGCGTCGCCCGGCCCGGCCACGACGCTGCCGACCTACGCGTTCGAGCACCAGTGGTACTGGCCGAGCAGCCCGCGTCTCGGTGACGCCCGCGGCCTCGGGCTCGGCGCCGCCGGACATCCGGTGCTGGGCGCCGCGGTGCGGCTCGCCGGTTCGGACGGCGTGCTGCTGACCGGCCGGCTCGCGATCCGCACCCACCCCTGGCTCGCCGATCACGTGATCGGCGGCGCGGTGGTGTTCCCCGGCACCGGCCTGCTGGACCTGGCCGTCCGGGCCGCCGACGAGGTCGGGTGCGACCGGGTCGAGGAGCTCGGCCTGACCGCGCCGCTCGTGCTCGACCCGGTGGCGGCCACGGCCGTGCAGGTCGTCGTCGACGAGGCCGACGCGGACGGCCGCCGCGTGCTGCGGATCTACGGCCGGCCCGCCGACCGGGACGACGCGCCCTGGACGATGCACGCCAGCGGTGTGCTGGCCGCCGGTGGCGTGGAGAGCACCGACGACTTCGACGCCGTGACGTGGCCGCCACCCGGAGCGGCGCCGGCCGACCTCGACGACCTGTACCCGGACCTGGCCGCGCGGGGACTCCGGTACGGGCCGACCTTCCGCGGCGTCCGTGCGGCGTGGACGCGCGACCGCGAGGTGTTCGCCGAGATCGTGCTGCCGGAGCGTGCCACCGAGGCGACGGCGTTCGGACTCCATCCCGCGCTGCTCGACGCCGCCCTGCACCCGTTGGCGGCCCTGCACCCGTCGGCAGACCCGGCGGGTGCCGAGGACGCACGGCTGCCGTTCGTCTGGAGCGGGGTCCGGCTGTCGGCCGGTGGCGCCGCGGCGCTCCGCGTACGCGTGCGGCTCGAGGGGCCGGACACCGTCTCGATCGCGGCCTGCGACCCGGCCGGTGCGCCGGTGCTGGGCGTGGACGCGCTCGCGTTGCGTCCGGTCGACCCGGCCGGGTTCGCGGCCCGCCCCGCCGCGCACACCGCGACACTGCTGGGACTCGACTGGATCGCGGTCGCGGCCGAGCGGCCGTCCGGCGCGGTCGTCGACGCCGTGCCGATCGAGAGCCTGACCCCGGACGGCACGGTGCCACCCGTCGTCCGCTACGACGTGGTGCGGACGGCTGCGGACGATCCGGTCGCCGCGGTCCACGCGCGAACCGGCGACGTCCTCGGGGTGCTCCGGAACTTCCTCACCGAGCCGCGTTTCGACGACGCCCGCCTGATCGTCCGTACCAGCGGCGCGGTCCGTACCAGCGGTGCCGCGGACGCGGCGCCCGATCTCGTCGGGGCGGCGGTGTGGGGGCTGGTCCGGGCGGCCCAGGCGGAGCAGCCGGACCGGATCGTCCTGCTCGACGCCCCCGGGACGGTCCCGGCCGAGCTGCTGGCGGCCGTGCTCGCCACCGGGGAACCCCAGGTCGCCGTGCGCGCGGAGACGCTGCTCGTCCCGCGCCTGATCCGCACCGCACCCGTGGCGCCGGAAGGCGCGGCCATCTCGACGGACGGCACGGCTGGCTCAACGGACGGTGCGGCCGGCTCAACGGACGGCGCGGCTGGTCCGGTCGCGGCCCCGGGCGGCGACGCCGGAGCCGGGCCGTGGACGGCGGACGGCACCGTGCTGATCACCGGGGGGACGGGCGGGCTCGGCGCCCGGCTCGCGCGGCACCTGGTGGAGCGCGGTGCACGTCGCCTGCTGCTCACCAGCCGCCGCGGCCCGGCTGCTCCAGGGGCGGCGGCGCTGCGACAGGAGCTGGCCCGGCAGGGCGCGGAGGTGGACGTCGTCGCCTGCGACAGCGCCGACCGCGACGCGTTGGCCGCCGTTCTCGCCGGTGTCGAGCTGTCGGCGGCGGTGCACACCGCGGGCGTGCGCGACGACGGCACGGTCGCCACGCTCGGCACCGACGAGCTCGCGCGTGTGCTCCGGCCGAAGGTGGACGGCGCCTGGCACCTGCACGAGCTCGTGGGGGACACGCCGCTCGTGCTGATCTCGTCGATCGCCGGTGTGCTCGGCAACGCCGGTCAGGCCAACTACAGTGCCGCGAACGCCGCGCTCGACGCGCTCGCCGAGCAGCGCCGGGCCGCGGGGCAGCCGGCCGTCTCGATCGCCTACGGTCCGTGGGAGCAGGACGGGCTCGCCGAGGATCTCGACGAGGCCTCGCTGCGCCGGATGCGCCGTGCCGGGGTACGCCTGCTCATCCCGGCCGACGGCCTCGCGCTCTTCGACGCCGCCGTCACCGGCGCTCTGGGAACCAGCACCCTGCGCACCGGCACGCTGGGCACCGGCACCCTGGGTACCGGGGCCGGTGCGGTCGTGGCCGCGGTGGCGCTGGACCTCGGCGGCGCGGCTGAACTGCCGCCCGTGCTGCGCGCTCTGGGCCACTCCCGGCGGCGCGCGGCGGCGGTCACGGCCGCGCCGGACACGCTCGCCCGCCGATTGGCGCCGCTGACCGAGGCCGGCCGGACCGACGTGGTGCTCGACGTGATCCGTGACCAGGTCGCCGACGTCCTCGGGTTCACCGGAGCGGAGGCCTTCGAGCCGCACCGTGCCTTCCGGGATTTCGGGTTCGACTCGCTGACCGCGGTGGAACTGCGCAATCGGCTGGGACGAGCCACCGGGCTGCGACTGCCCGCGACGATGGTCTTCGACTACCCGACGCCGGGTGACCTCGCCGGCCGGGTCATCGAACAGCTGGGCCTGGCGCCGCTCGACCCGGTCGAGGAGCTCCTCGACCAGCTCACCGCGATCGAGAAGGCGCTCGGGGCGCTGGAGTCCGACGGGGCGACGCACGAGCAGGTCGCGGCGAAGCTGGACGTGCTGCGTGGCCGGTGGGCGGCCCGGCGCGACGGCGGGACCGCCGCGGATCACCTGGAGCTGGCCAGCGACACCGAAATGTTCGACTTCCTCGACAACGAGCTGGGCCTGTCCTGAGACCGGCCGCTCCCGCGGGGTCGCGTGGCAGCGGGGTCGCCCGGGCAGCCGGAGTCAGGGCCGGGGCCAGGCCTGCCAGGCCTCGCGGAGCATGGCGGTGAGGTCGGATCGGCCGGGGCTCCAGCCCAGGTGCTCGCGGGCCAGTCCGACGTCGGCGATGAGCGCCTGGGGCTCCGGCTGGGCGGGTGCGCGGACCACCGGCACCGGGAGCCCGGTCACCTCTTCGACCGCGGCGACGATCTCCGCCATGCTCGTCGCGACGCCGCTCCCGATGTTGTACGTGTGGCTCCGGCCCGGACGGACCGCGTCCAGCGCGAGCACGACCGCGTCCGTGACGTCGAGGACGTGCACGAAGTCGCGGACCGCGGAGCCGTCACCGTTGAGCGTGACGTGCGATCGGACGCCGGTCGCGGCGCGGAACGCGTTCGGGATGATCCGATCCGGATCGTCGTCCGGAACGCCACCGGCGGTGCCCGCGAGGTTGAAGCAGCGCAGCGTCACCGCACCGATCGCGCCGGTCCGCGCCTGCGCGGCGATCAGCTGTTCGGCGCTCGTCTTCGACTCGGCGTAGGGACTCTCCGGGGCCGGCGGGACGGTCTCGTCGACGGCGCCGGACCGGCTCGACCCGTACACCTTGTCGGTGGAGGCGAACACGAACCGGGCCGGCGAGCCCGCGTCCCGCAGTGCCCGGAGCAGGTTGAGCGTGCCGGCGACGTTGACGTCGAAATAGGTCAGCGGGTCGGCGAACGAATCACGCCCCTTGACGGCGGCGGCGAAGTGACACACGGCGTCGAAGCGTCCGTCGGTGACGATGTCGTGCACGCGAGCCCGGTCGCGGACGTCTCCGCGCAGGTGCCGTACGCCGGGCCGGCACGACGCGTCGCGCCGGCTCACCACGGTGACGTGGTGGCCGGCGGCCAGGAGGGCGTCGACGACCGGCCGCCCCAGGTAGCCGGAACCGCCGGTGACGAGGGTGCGCACGCCGGGTCAGCGGCCGCGTACCACGGTCAGGTCGGGGAACGGCAGCACGAACGCTCCGCCGCCCGCGGTGAACGCACGGTGGCGGGCCCGGATGGTGTCGCCGAAGTTCCAGGCGAAGAGCACGCAGTAGTCGACGTCCTCCGGGCGCAGGCGGCTCACCGGGACGATCGGGATGCCGTCGGCCGGCGTGAAGCAGCCGACCTTGCGCGGGTTGTCGTCGACGATGAAGTCGATGTCGCCGGCGACCTCGGCCTGGGCCAGCAGCGTCACCGCACGTGCGGACGCGCCGAAGCCGCAGATCCGCCTGCCGGTCGCGGTCAGCCCGCCGAGCACGTCGTGCAGGCTGGCCGAGACGCCTTTCACCCGGTCGGAGAACCCGGAGACCAGCGTGCCGTCGCGCTCACCCGCTTCGACCTCCGCGTGCAGGATCCGCGCCACGCCGGGGCTCACTTCGGCCGGATCGTCGTCGCGGGCCAGCCAGCAGCGCAGCGAGCCGCCCTGGGTGGGGATCAGGTCGGCGTCGACGAGGCGCAGCCCGCTGGCCTCGGCGGCGCGGGCCACCACGTGCAGCGAGAAGTACGACAGGTGCTCGTGGTAGACGAACTCGAACATGCCGTGCCGCATCATCGGCAGGACGTGGGCCACCTCGATCACGGCCCGGCCGGCCGGTTTGAGCAGCTGGCGCATCCCGTGGAGCACGCCGCCGACGTCGCTGACGTGGGCGACGACGTTGCTGCCGAGCACGACGTCGACCGGCCCGATGCGGGAGAGCACCTCGTCGACGCTGTCCTTGCCGAACGGCGCGCCGACGGTCGGGACACCGGACCGGTCGGCCGCCCGGGCCAGCTCGACGGCCGGATCGACGCCGAGCACCCACAGGCCGCGCTGCGCGAAGAAGCCGAGCTGCGTGCCGTCGTTCGAGCCGACCTCCAGAACGCTGTCCCCGGCGCCCAGCCCCAGCCGGCCGATCACCGTGTCGGCCAGCTCGCGGCAGTGCGCGACCAGCCCCGGTGCCGCGCCGGTGGCGTACCGGTAGTCGGCGAACAACCGGTCCCGGGGGACGACGTCGCGCAACTGCACCAGCCCGCACCCGGCGCAGCGCACCAGGTCGAGCGGGTAGCGCTCCTGCGCGCGGGAGGCTTCCGGGCTGCTGGTGACGTCGTTGGCCGGCGGCGTCGGAGTGAGCGAGACGACCGGCTCCAGCTCGGTCGACGTACAGACGAGGCAACGATCCGGTGCGTCCATCGACGACCTCTTCCCGGTACGGAGCGGGCCGGACGACGGGACCATATCGGCGACGCAGCTAAGGGATTCATGTGCTCTCGCGAACGCAGAATGGCTACCTATTCGTCGTGGGCGAGGAGTTGCCATGCGGGTGTTGGTAACCGGGGGTGCGGGATTCATCGGATCCCACTTCGTGCGCTCGCTGCTCCAGGGCATGTATCCCAGTCACGAGAACACGCACGTGACCGTGCTCGACAAGCTGACCTACGCGGGCGGGCGCGACAACCTGCCCGCGGACGATCCGAGGCTCACGTTCGTGCACGGCGACATCTGCGATCGGGAACTGCTCGCCGATCTCGTCCCCGGCCACGACGCGCTGGTGCACTTCGCCGCCGAGTCGCACGTGGACCGATCGGTGGCGGACGCCGAGCCGTTCCTGTGGGCCAACGTCGTCGGCACGCACCGGCTGCTCGAACAGTGCCGGCAGCACCACGTCGAGCGGGTCGTGCACGTCTCCACGGACGAGGTGTACGGGTCGATCCAGAACGGGTCGTGGACCGAGCTCTACCCGATGCAGCCGAACAACCCGTACGCGGCGTCGAAGGCCGCCAGCGACTGCATGGCGAGGTCGCTGCACCGGTCGTTCGGGCTGGATCTCTCGATCACCCGGTGCTCGAACAACTACGGCCCTCGGCAGCACCCGGAGAAGATCATCCCGAAGTTCATCACCCGGCTGCTCCGCGGCCAGGACGTGACGCTGCACGGCGACGGGAGCGCGGTGCGGGAGTGGATCCACGTCGACGACCACTGCCGGGGAATCTCGCTCGTCCTGGACAAGGGACGGCCGGGGGAGATCTACAACATCGGCGGTGGTGTGGAGATGACCAACCGCGAGCTGACCAGGCTTCTGCTGGAGCTGGGCGGTGCGGGCTGGGACCGGGTGAGTTACGTCGCGGACCGGGTCGCGCAGGACCAGCGGTACTCGCTGGACCGGACGAAGATCAGCGAGGAGCTGGGGTTCGAACCGGAGATGGGGTTCCGGGAGGGCCTGCTGGGCGTGTTCGACTGGTACCGCGACAACGGCGAGTGGTGGGAGTCCCGGGCCCAGGGCTGAATACCGGCGGTGCCGGTGCTCAGCGCCCTCCGCGGCCCGTCCCGGAGTGGACCTTCTCCAACGCCCGGACGGCCTCCCCGGTGCCGTCCTCGGCGCTGACCACGGACCCTAACGCCCGCGCGCGATCGGCCATCGCGGCGTCCTCGGCGAGCGTGCGCAGTGTCGACGAGAGCCAGCGGGCGTCCAGCCGGTCGTGCGGGCAGTGTTCGGGCCCGACGCCGAGCTGGACGAGCCGGCGGCCCCACTGCGGCTGGTCACCCTGATGGCTGATGATCGCCTGCGGAACTCCGGCCCGGAACGCGGCCGCCGTGGTGCCGGCGCCGCCGTGGTGCACCACCCCGGCCGCCCGGGCGAACAACCAGTCGTGCGGCACGTGGCCGGCCAGGAACACGTCGGGGCCGGGATCGACGCCGGTCTCGGCCAGGAAGTCCCCCTGGATCACGACCGGGTAGCCGAGCCCACGGACCGCGTCGGCCACGGTCCTGGCCAGCACCGGCACGTCGTAGCCGGCCGTCGAGCCGAAGCCGATGACCAGCGGCCGCGCCGTCGCCAGGAAGGCGGAGAGCTCCGGCGACGGCGTGTACTCCGGCTCGGCCAGGAACCAGTAGCCGGTCAGGAGCGTCGTCGCGGCCCAGTGCGGATCGGGCCGGAGCACCGCCGGGCTGATCGGCACCAACTCGAGCAGCGCGGAACGCCGGCCCCAGAACAGGACGTCCTTCCAGCGGGGCAGGCCACCCCCGGTGACGACGGTGTTCAAGGCCGGATCGGTCGCGGGCCCGATCACCCGGCGCGCCACCCACCAGGCCAGCCCGTTGAGGATCCGGCCGCGGTCGACGTTCGAGGGACCGTAGGCGCGGGTGGGTTCGAGCGGCCAGGTGTGGGTGACGCTGACGTCCGGTACGCCCTCCGCGCGGGCGGCCACGGCCGCGCCGATCGCCAGCGGCGAGTGCAGCACCAGATCGGAATCCCGGACCGGTCCGCGCAGGGCCGGTAGCGCGTCGGCCTGGATCCGGGCGGTCGCGGCGGTGACGAGCGACAGTTCCTTCACCGGATCGTGCTCGGCGAGCACGTCGGGCATCAACTCGGTCAGCGTGGCGGAGGCCTGCTCGCCGATCCCGGCCGACTCGAACGGCACGCCGACCTCCGCACAGCGGCCGGCGTGCCCGTCCTGCGCGGTCAGCCGCACGTCGTGGCCTTCGTCGAGCAGTCGCCTGCCCAGCGCGAGGAAGGGCTGGAGATCGCCGGTGGAGCCCATGGTCGCGAGCAGGATCCGCACGTCGCCTCCTGGTTCGCCGCGGCGGGAACCCGCGCCGGTCACGGTGCCGTGGCGTCGGATCAGGGTCGGCCCCCAACCGCCCGGAAACGACTAGTGCACGTCGCAACGTCTACGGATTTCCTGATGACGCCCGGCCAAGACTGGCCCGAGCGTGTGGCCGAGGCGGGGTGCGATGGACAACGAAGCGAAGTTGCGCGACTACTTGAAGCGGGCGACGTCCGATCTCGTCAACACGCGACGACGGGTACGCGAGCTGGAGGACCGGGACCGGCACCCGATCGCCGTCGTCGGCATGGCCTGCCGCTATCCGGGCGGCGTCAACTCCGCCGACGACCTCTGGGAACTCGTCCGCGACGGCCGGGACACCGCCGGTCCGGCTCCGGCCGACCGCGGCTGGGACCTGGCGGCCTTCGGCGGGCCGGACGCGGTGCGCGGTCACTTCCTCACCGACCCGGCCGGATTCGACGCCGGATTCTTCGACATCTCGCCGCGCGAAGCCCTCGGCATGGATCCGCAGCAGCGGCTGGTCCTGGAGAACTCCTGGGAGGCCCTGGAACGGGCAGGCATCGAGCCGCGGTCGCTGCGCGGCAGCCGCACCGGGGTGTTCGTCGGCGCGATGTCTCCGGACTACCGCGACCAGCTTCCGGCCGACTTCGACGGCTTCGGCCTCACCGGCAACGCCAACAGCATCCTCTCCGGGCGGATCTCGTACACGCTCGGCCTGATCGGCCCAGCCGTCACGATCGACACCGCGTGCTCGTCCTCGCTGGTGGCCATGCACCTGGCGGTGCAGTCGCTGCGCGCCGGGGAGAGCTCGCTCTCGCTGGTCGGCGGCGTGACCGTGATGTCCACCCCGGACACGTTCCGGGAGTTCGGCCGCCAGGGCGGGCTCGCGTCCGACGGCCGCTGCCGGTCGTTCGCCGACGACGCCGACGGGGTCGGCTGGTCGGAGGGCTGCGGCATCCTGGTACTGGAACGACTGGCCGACGCCGAGCGCAACGGTCATCCCGTGCTGGCGCTCGTGCGTGGCTCGGCGGTCAACCAGGACGGCGCCTCCAACGGCATCACCGCACCCAGCGGGCCGTCCCAGCAGCGGGTGATCGGCCAGGCCCTGGACAACGCGCTCCTGACGCCCGGCGACGTCGACGCCGTGGAGGGGCACGGCACCGGGACGCCGCTGGGCGACCCGCTCGAGGCCGAGGCGCTGCTGGCCACCTACGGACGCGACCGCGACCCGCGGCGCCCGCTCCACCTCGGCTCGGTGAAGTCCAACCTCGGGCACTCCCAGGCGGCGGCCGGTGTGGCCGGCGTCATCAAGATGGTCATGGCGCTGCGGCACCAGCTGCTTCCCCGGACGCTCCACGTCGGTCAGGGCACGTCGAAGGTGGACTGGAGCGGGGGCGCGGTCTCGCTGCTGACCGAGGCGTGCGCCTGGCCGGCCGGCGGGGCGACGCGACGGGCCGCGGTGTCGTCCTTCGGCATCAGCGGGACCAACGCGCACGTGATCCTCGAAGAGCCGCCGATGCCCGATCTGCCGGTGCCCGGCGCCGTGTCGCCCGTGCCCGGCGCCGTGTCGGCGGGCGTCGGCCCGGTGCCGGTGCCGGTCTCCGGCCGGACGCCCGAGGCGCTCCGGGCGCAGGCCGGACGGCTCGCCTCGCATCTCGACGCCGAGCCGCTGCCCGAGCCGGCCGGCCTGGCCGCCGCGCTGGTGGCCGGCCGCACCCACTTCGAGCACCGCGCGGTCGTGCTCGCCGCCGACCGGACCGGCCTGCGCAGCGGCCTGTCCGCCCTGGCCGCGGACGCGCCGCCGCCGGACGCCGGCAGCACCCCGACCGTGGTGACCGGGCGAACCGGGGGCGGGAAGCTGGCGGTGCTGTTCACCGGGCAAGGGGCGCAGCACGTCGGCATGGGCCGGGCGCTGAGCGCGCGGTACCCGGTGTTCGCCGCTGCCTTCGACGAGGTCCTCGACCACGTCGGCGGAGCCAGGGAGGCCTGGGCCGACCCGGAGCTGATCGGACGGACCGAGTGGGCGCAGCCGCTGCTCTTCGCCGTCGAGGTCGCGCTGTTCCGGCTCGTCCGGTCCTGGGGCGTCACGCCCGCCGTGCTCGCCGGTCACTCGATCGGTGAGCTGACCGCGGCCTACCTCGCCGGGGTGTGGTCCCTGCCCGACGCGTGCCGGTTGGTCGAGGCGCGGGGGCGGCTGATGCAGAGCCTGCCGGCCGGTGGCGCGATGGTCGCGGTGCAGGCCGGCGAGGAGCAGGTGGCGCCACTGCTCGCCGGGCACGAGCACGAGGTGCAGATCGCGGCCGTCAACGCTCCCGGCTCCGTCGTGCTCTCCGGGGCCGAGGCGGCGGTGTTCGCGATCGCCGATCAGCTCGGCGTCCGTACTCGCCGGCTCGACGTCTCGCACGCGTTCCACTCGCCGCTGATGGAGCCGATGCTCGAGGAGTTCCGGCGGGTCGCCGAATCGGTCCGCTACGCCCCGCCCGCCCTGCCGCTCCACTCGACGGTGACCGGGCAACCGGCCGGGCCGGAACTGTGGTGCGATCCCGGTTACTGGGTTCGACAGGTGCGCTCGCCGGTCCGCTTCGCGGACGCGGTCACCGCGCTGCACCGCGGCGGGGTGCGGGTGTTCCTCGAAGTCGGCCCGGACGCGGCGCTCACCCCGGCGGTCCTCGAGACACTCGGCACCCTGACTCCCGGCGGCGCGCTGACTCCCGGCGGCACCCTGACACCCGGGGGTGCGGGGAGCGACGCGGTGGCGGTGCCGACCGCGCGCCGGGACGCCGACGAGGTGCACACTCTGGCCGCGGCAGTGGCCCGGCTCCACGTGCGGGGCGTGCCGCTGGACTGGCCCGCGCTGCTCGGCCCACCCATCGAGGCACACGTCGACCTGCCCACCTACGCGTTCCGGCGCGACCGGTACTGGCCCGCCGGTGGCCTCTCCCGCGTCGCCGACCCCGCCGCGGTCGGCCTCACCGGGTCCGGGCATCCGCTGCTCGGGGCGGTCGTCACGCTCGCCGGTGCGGACGGCGTCCTGCTCACCGGGCGGGTGAGCCTCGGCGCCCACCCGTGGCTGGCCGACCACGCGCTCGGCGGGGTGCCGGTCTTTCCCGCCGCCGGTTTTCTCGACCTCGCCGTCCGCGCCGCCGACCAGGCCGGCTGCGACACGATCGACGAGTTGATCCTCACCAGCCCGCTGGTCCTGGACGAGTGGGCCGCGACCGCCGTGCAGGTCTGGGTCGGCCCGGCCGATTCGAGCGGCGCGCATCCGCTGCGGATCCACGCGCGCCCGGCCGACGCCGGTGCCGACGAGTCGTGGGTCGAGCACGCAGCCGGCCGGTTGCGGCGGACGGGGGCCGCTCCGGCACCGTTCGTGACGACCGACCGGCCGCCGGACGCCGCGGAGCTGGACCTGACCGGAGCGTACGCGCGGCTCGCCGAGCACGGCCTCGACTACGGACCGGCCTTCCGCGGCCTGCGGGCGGCCTGGCGCCACGGCGACGAAATCCTGGCCGACGTGGCCCTGCCCGCCGCGGTGACCGACGCCGGCGCGTTCGGCCTCCACCCGGCTCTGCTCGACGCCGCCCTCCACGCCTGTGCCCTCGCCGACCTGGGCGCGGACTCCACCGGCCGGTTGCCGTTCGCGTTCAGCGGGGTGCGGCTGCACGCCGTCGGTGCGACCGCACTGCGCGCGCGGCTGACCAGGACCGGCCCCGACCGGCTCGCGCTGCTCGCGCTCGACCCCGAGGGCGCACCGGTCCTCTCCGTCGATGCGCTGGCGCTGCGGGCCGTCCAGGCCGGGCGCCCGGCCGCGGCCGGCCCGCGGACCGGCCGGGACGTGCTGCTGGCGCTCGACTGGAAACCGCTACCCCCCACGGCCGAGGGCGCGGCGGACGGGAACGGCACGGCTGGTGGCGCGGGGATCCTGGTGCTCGCCGACGAGGATCTTCCGGCCGTGCCGGACGACGCGCCCGGGGTCGTCGTCGTCTCCCTGCACGGTGACGCGGACGACGTCGTGGCCGGTACGCACGACCTGTGTGCCCGGACGCTGGGCCTGATCGCGGCGTGGCTGGCCGACGCCCGGTTCGCGTCGTCCACGCTCGTACTCCGGACGCGCGGAGCGGTCGCGGCGGTGCCGGGCGACGCGGTGGACGACCTCGCCGCGGCGGCGGCCGTCGGTCTGCTGCGCTCCGCCCAGCTCGAGTACCCCGGCCGGTTCGTCCTGCTCGACACCGACACCGACACCGACCCGGCCGCGCTGGTCGCGGCGGCGCTGGCGTCCGGGGAAGCGCAGTTCGCCGTCCGGCGCGGCTCGCTCCTCGTGCCCCGCCTGGACCGTCTCGATCGCCTGGACCGCACCGGCGGCACCGTCAGTGGGCACGGCCAGGGGTGGGACCCGGACGGGACGGTGCTGGTCACCGGGGGCACCGGCGGCCTCGGGGCGATCGTCGCGCGGCACCTGGCCGGTGAGCGCGGCGTCCGGCACCTGATGCTCGTGAGCCGCCGCGGCCCCGACGCACCGGGGGCGTCCGGGCTGGCCGCCGAGCTGACCGCACTGGGCGCCACCGTGACGATCACCGCCGCCGACGTGACCGAACGGGCCGCGCTGGCGGCGGTACTCGCCGCGATCCCCGCCGAGCACCCGCCGGCCGCCGTCGTGCACGCGGCAGGCGTCCTCGACGACGCCACGGTGGGCACGCTCACCGGTGAGCAGTTGCACCGGGCGCTGGCGCCCAAGGTCGATGCGGCCTGGCTCCTCTCCGAACTGTTGCCGTCGACGCCGCTCGTGCTGTTCTCCTCGATCCTCGGCACCGTCGGAGCGGCCGGTCAGGCCAACTACGCGGCCGGCAACGCGTTCCTCGACGCGCTGGCCCGGCACCGCCGGGCCACCGGCCGGCCGGCGTTGTCGCTGGCCTGGGGGCCGTGGGCCGGTGGGACCGGCATGCTCGCCGCCGGTGGCCGCAACGCCGAGGCGCGGATGGCCCGGGCCGGTACACCGCCGATCAGCCCGGAGCACGGTGTCGCGCTGTTCGACACCGCGCTGGCCGCGCACCAGGAGACCGGCGTCCCGGCGATCGCTCCGGTGCCGCTCGACCTGGCCGTGCTGCGCGGACGCGACGTCCCGCCGCTGCTCCGCCTGCTCGTCGGAGCCCGGCGCACCGCCGCGTCAGCGGACCGCGGCGGCACCGGGGCACGCCGGTTCGCCGGGCTCGCCCCCGCCGACCGGCTCCGCGCCCTGATCGACCTGGTCCGTACCGAGGTCGCGGTCGTGCTCGGCCACGCCTCGTCCGCGACCGTCGATCCGCTGCGTGAGTTCCGCGAACTCGGGCTGGACTCGCTCACCGCGGTCGAGTTGCGTGACCGGCTCGGCGCCGCTCTCGGCACGGCGCTGCCCGCGACGCTGGTCTTCGACCACCCGACACCGGCCGCACTGGCCGAGTTCGTCGCCGGGGAGATCGCGGGCGGCGCCGAGACGACCGGGCACCCACCGGTCACGACCGCTGCCGCCGACGACCCGATCGTCGTCGTCGGAATGGGCTGCCGCTTCCCGGGCGGCGTCGAGACACCCGAGGACCTCTGGCGGTTGCTCGCCGACGAGGTCGACGCGATCGGCCCGTTCCCGACCGACCGGGGCTGGGACACCGCGGCCCTGTACCACCCCGACCCGGATCATCTGGGCACGTCGATCACCCGGCACGGCGGTTTCCTGCGTGACCCGTCCGGCTTCGACGCGGACTTCTTCGGCTTGAGCCCCCGGGAAGCGGTTGCCACCGACGCACAGCAGCGGCTGCTGCTGGAAACGTCGTGGGAGGCGATCGAACGGGCCGGCCTCGATCCCCGGTCGCTGCGCGGCAGCCGCACCGGCGTCTTCGCCGGCGTCATGTACCACGACTACGAACTGCTGCTGACCGGCAGCCAGTTCGAGGGCTTCCGGGGCGGCGGCACCTCGGCCAGCGTCGTCAGTGGCCGGGTCTCCTACACGCTCGGGCTCCAGGGACCGGCCGTCACGGTCGACACCGCCTGCTCCTCGTCGCTGGTCGCGATCCACCTGGCGGCGCAGGCCCTGCGTGCGGGGGAGTGCGACTTCGCGCTGGCCGGCGGCGTGACCGTACTGGCGACCCCGGTCGCGTTCGTCGAGTTCTCCCGCCAGCGCGGGCTCGCGCCGGACGGCCGGTGCAAGTCGTACGCCGACGGGGCCGACGGCGCGAGCTGGTCCGAGGGCGTCGGGGTGGTCGCGCTGGAGCGGCTTTCCACCGCCCGTGCGCGGGGCGCCCCGATCCTGGCCGTCCTCAAGGGCTCGGCGATCAACGCCGACGGTGCTTCGAACGGCCTCACCGCGCCGAACGGGCCCGCCCAGCGACGCGTGATCCGGCAGGCGCTCGCGGCCGGTGGCCTGGCTCCGTCCGACGTGGACGCCGTGGAGGGCCACGGCACCGGCACGCCGCTGGGCGATCCGATCGAGGTGCAGGCGCTGCTCGGCGCCTACGGCACCGACCGGGAGCGGCCGCTCCTGCTCGGCAGCGTCAAGTCCAACCTGGGGCACACGCAGGCCGCCGCGGGCGTCGCCGGGCTGATCAAGATGATCCTCGCGCTCCGGCACGAACGGCTGCCGCGGACGCTGCACGCGGACGCGCCGTCCACCCGGGTCGAATGGGAGACCGGCCGGATCGAACTGCTCCACGAAGCACGGCCGTGGCCGCGCACCGGCCGGCCGCGCCGCGCCGCGGTCTCGTCGTTCGGCATCAGCGGCACCAACGCGCACTTGGTGATCGAGGAACCACCCCTCGCGGCCGAGCCGCCACCCGCGAGCGGCCCCGACCCTTCCGCAGCCCAGGCCGAGCCGCGCGCCCAGGCCGGGCCGCGCGCCGCGCAGGCCGGGCCGTTGCCGGTTCTGCTGGCGGCCAAGTCCGAGCAGGCCCTACGAGCCCAGGCCGAACGGCTCCTGCCCGTGCTCGACGCGGCCCCGCCGGCGATCGCTCTGGCACGGTCGCTGGCCACCACCCGCACGGCGTTCGACCACCGCGCCGCGATCGTCGCCACCGATCCCGGCACGATCCGGACCGGGCTGCGTGCGCTGGCCGCCGGTGAGCCGGCGCCCGGGCTGGTGCGGGGCGTCGCCGACCGCGGGCACCGCGTCGCGTTCCTGTTCACCGGTCAGGGCTCGCAGCGGCCCGCCATGGGCCTGGAGCTCGCCGAGCGCTACCCGGTCTTCGCCGCCGCGTTCGACGACATCCTCGACCGGTTCGGGCTGACCCGCGAGACGCTCACCGACGCCGAGCTGATCGACCGGACCGGCTGGGCGCAGCCTCTGCTGTTCGCGCTGGAAGTGGCGCTCTACCGGCTGGCGGAGTCGTGGGGCCTGCGCCCGGACGTGCTGGCCGGGCACTCGATCGGCGAGCTGGCCGCGGCCCAGGTGGCCGGCGTGCTCTCACCGGCGGACGCCTGCACGCTGGTCGCGGCCCGGGCCCGGCTGATGCAGGAGCTGCCCGCCGGGGGAGCGATGCTCGCGGTCGAGGCGAGCGAGGCCGAGGTCTCCGCGCTGCTCACCGACGACGTTTCCCTCGCCGCGGTGAACGGCCCCCGCGCCGTCGTGGTCGCCGGTGCGGCCGAGGCCGTGGACGAGATCGCCCGGCAGTGCGCCGACCGGGAGTGGCGGACGAAGCGGCTCCGGGTCTCGCACGCGTTCCACTCGCCGCTGATGGAACCGATGCTGGCCGAGTTCCGGGCCGTGGCCGGCGGCCTGACCTACGCCGAACCGACGATCCCGCTGGTGACCACCGGCGGCACCACGAACGGGGACGTCACCGACCCTGAGTACTGGGTCGCGCAGGTGCGCCGCACGGTGCGCTACGCCGACGCGGTCGGGGCTCTGCACGGCTCCGGCGTCACGGTCTTCGTGGAGTTCGGGCCGGACGCCGTGCTCACCCCGGCGGCCGGCGGCGCGTTGCCGGACGACGCCGGCCCGACCCTGGTTCCGCTGCTGCGGGCCGGGCGGTCCGAGCCGGAGGCGCTGGCGACCGCACTGGCCCGGCTGCACGTCGCCGGCGTGCCGGTGGACTGGCCGTCGGCGCTGCCCCCGGCTCCGCGCCTCGACCTGCCGACGTACGCGTTCCAGCGCGAGCGGTTCTGGCCCCCCGCCGGTCCGCTGCTGGGCCTCGACGCGGCGGCGGAGCCGGACAACGCGCTCTGGCAGGCCGTGGAGGCCGGAGACACGGAAGGCTTCGCCGCGTTGCTCGGGCTCTCCGGCCCCGACACGGGCGCGCTGCTCCCGGCGCTGGTCACCTGGCGCGGACGGCGTCGTGCCGCCGCTGCCCGCGGCCCGCTGCGCTACCGCGTCGGCTGGGAGGCGCTCGCGGAGCCGCCGGCGACCGTACCGACCGGCCACTGGCTGGTGGTGGGGGCAGGCGAAGTCACCGACGTCGCCGATCTGCTGCGCGACCGTGGCGTCGCGCTGAGCGTGGTGACCGCGCCGACCGCGGACCGCGCCGGGTTCGACGCGGCCCTGGCCGCGGCGCTGGCCGCGTCCGACGGGCTACCGGCCGGGGTCGTGAGCACGGCCGCGCTCGGCTTCGACGGCGTCGATGGCGACGGCGGGGCGGCGGCGACGCTCGCCCTGCTGCACGCGCTGGGCCGGGCCGGGATCGAGGCGCCGCTGTGGTGCGTGACCCGGGGCGCGGTCGCCGTCGACGGCGAGGCGCTGCCCAACCCCGCCCAGGCGCACGTGTGGGGGCTCGGCCGGGTCGCGGCGCTGGAGCATCCCGAGCGCTTCGGTGGGCTCGTCGACCTGCCCGCGCGACCGGTCGGCACCGCGGCCGAGTCGCTCGGCCGGAGGCTCGCCGCCATCCTCGCCCGCTCCCGGCCGCCGGCCGGACCGGAGGGCCCCCTTGCCGGACCCGAGGGCCGCCGTGCCGGGCCTGCCGTCGCGACCGCCGGGCGGGACGTCGAGGACCAGATCGCGATCCGGGCCGGCGGCCTGCACGGGCGCCGCCTGTACCGCCACCCGGTCAGCGCCGAGCCCGCTCCGAACCTGCCGGTCAGCGGCACCGTGCTCGTCACCGGCGGGACCGGTGGCGTGGGCGCGGCGATCGCCCGGCGGCTCGCCGCGGCCGGCGCGGCGCACCTGGTGCTCACCAGCAGGCGCGGCCCGGACGCCCCCGGTGCCGCCGCGCTCGAAGCCGACCTCGTCGCCGTCGGCAGCCGGGTGACGGTCGCGGCCTGTGACGTGGCCGATCGGGAACAGCTCGCCGGGCTGCTCGCCGGGCTGCCGGACGACGAGCGGCTCACCGGAATCGTGCACGCGGCCGGCGTCGGTGAGGCGTTCACGCCGCTGGCCGGAGTGGAGCCGGCCGAGTTCACCGCCGGGCAGGCCGCCAAGGCGATCGGCGCCGCGAACCTGGACGCGCTGACCGCCAACCATCCGATCGAACTGTTCGTCCTCGTCTCCTCGATCGCCGGCACCTGGGGCGGCGTCGGTCAGGGCGCGTACGCGGCCGCCAACGCCTATCTGGACGCGCTGGCCGACCACCGGCGGGGCGAAGGCCGCCCGGCGACGTCGGTCGCCTGGGGGCCGTGGGCCGAGCTCGGCATGGCCGCCGCCGACGAGCGCATGCTCGACTTCCTGCACCGCCGCGGCGTGGGGCTGCTCGGTCCCGAGGTCGCGCTCGACGAGCTGGCCGCCGTCCTCACCCGGCGGGAGACCACGCAGGTCGTCGCGGACGTGGACTGGGCCCGCTTCCATCCGCTGTTCGCCGCGGTCCGGCCGGCTCCGTTCTTCGACGGGCTGGCCGACGTCCGGGCGCTGCACGCCGCGGGCGGCGCCACCACCGCCGGACCCGCCGACACCGCGATCCTGGCCGGGCTACGCGGCCGGGACGCCGCCGGCCGCCGCCGGGAGCTGCTCGGCCTGATCCGCACCGAGGCCGCGGCCGTGCTCGGCCACCCGGTCGCCGCGATCGGGGAGCGCCGTGCCTTCCGCGACCTCGGGTTCGACTCCCTCACCGCGGTCGAGTTCCGCCAACGCCTGACGACGCTCACCGGCCTGACGCTGCCGGCGACCGTCGTCTTCGACCACCCCGCACCCGGGGCACTCGCCGACCACCTGGCCGCCGAGCTGTCCGGGGCCGCCGACGCGGGCAGCGGCGCGGTCGGCACGCCGGTACGCGACCCGGACGAGCCGATCGCGATCGTCGCCATGGCCTGCCGGTTCCCGGGCGGCGTCCGCTCGCCGGAGGAGCTCTGGCAGTTGCTGCTGGACGAAGGGGACGGCATCACCGGTTTCCCGACCGACCGCGACTGGGACACCGACCGGCTGTTCGACCCGGATCCCGACCGGGCCGGCCACACCTACGTCGTCGACGGCGGCTTCCTCCACGACGTCGCGGAGTTCGACCCGACCGTGTTCGGAATCGCGCCGCGGGAAGCGCTCGCGATGGACCCGCAGCAGCGCCTGCTCCTGGAGACGGCCTGGGAGACGTTCGAACGGGCCGGCCTCGACCCGCGCTCGCTGCGCGGCAGCCGTACCGGCGCGTTCGTCGGCTCCAGCCACACCGACTACGTGTCGACCGGCGACGACTCCGAGGGCCACCTGGTCACCGGCACGATCGCCAGCGTGCTGTCCGGGCGGCTGGCCTACGTGTTCGGCCTCGAGGGGCCGGCGGTGACGGTGGACACCGCGTGCTCGTCGTCGCTCGTCGCGCTGCACCTGGCCGCGCAGGCGCTCCGCGGCGGCGAGTGCTCGCTGGCGCTGGCCGGAGGCGTCACCGTGATGGCCTCGCCGGCGTCGTTCGTCGCGTTCAGCCGGCAGCGGGCGCTCGCTGCCGACGGCCGGTGCAAGGCGTTCTCCGACGCCGCCGACGGCATGGGGCTGGCCGAGGGTGCCGGGCTGCTGCTCGTCGAGAGGCTCTCGGACGCCCGCCGCAACGGCCACCCGGTGCTGGCGGTGCTGCGTGGCTCGGCGATCAACTCCGACGGGGCGTCCAACGGCCTGACCGCGCCGAACGGTCCCTCGCAGCGCCGGGTGATCGAGCAGGCACTGGCCGGGGCCGGGCTGGACGCGGCCGAGGTCGACGCGATCGACGCGCACGGCACCGGTACCCCGCTCGGCGACCCGATCGAAGCGCAGTCGCTGCTCGCCACGTACGGGCAGAACCGCGCGACGCCGTTCTACCTGGGCTCGGTCAAGTCCAACCTCGGGCACACGCAGTCGGCCGCCGGTGTGGCCGGCGTGATCAAGATGGTGCTGGCGCTGCGTCACGGCGTCCTGCCCGCCACGCTGCACGCCGGCGCGCCGTCGTCGCACGTGGACTGGTCGGCCGGCGCGGTCGAGCTGCTGACCGCGGCGCGGGCGTGGCCGGACGTGGAGGGCCGGCCGCGCCGGGCGGCGGTCTCGTCGTTCGGCATCAGCGGTACGAACGCCCACGCGATTTTCGAGGCGGCCGACGCTCCCGCGCCGGTCCCGATCACGGCCGAGCCGGCCGAGCCGTCCGAGCCGGCCGAACCGGCCGGGGTCTGGCTGCTCTCCGCGGCGAGCGCCACCGCGTTGCGTGCGCAGGCCGCGGCGCTGCACGAACGGTTGCACGAACGGCTGCGCGCCGGCGCCGTGCCGGAGCGGCCGTACGACGTCGGGCACGCGCTCGCCACCGGGCGGTCCGCGCTCGACCACCGGGCCGTCGTGCTCGGCTCCGATCCTTCCGGGCTGCTGACCGGTCTGGACGTGCTGACCGGCCCCGACACGCCGGCCGGTGGCGCCGCCGCACGGGCCGGGGTCGTGCAGGGCGTCGCCGACGTCACGGGCGGGTACGTGTTCGTCTTCCCCGGCCAAGGGGCGCAGTGGGTGGGCATGGGCGCCGCCCTGCTGGACGAGTCGCCGGTCTTCGCCGAAGCCCTCACCCGGTGCGCGGACGCACTGGCCGAGCACCTCGACTGGTCACTGCTGGACGTCGTGCGCGGCACGCCCGGCGCGGCCTCGCTGGACCGGGTCGACGTGGTCCAACCGGCCTCGTTCGCGGTGTCGGTGGCACTGGCCGCGCTCTGGCGCGCGCACGGCGTCCACCCCGACGCGGTGATCGGTCACTCCCAGGGCGAGATCGCCGCCGCTCACGTCGCCGGTGCGCTCACGCTGCCGGACGCGGCGCGGGTGGTCGCGCTGCGCAGCCGGATCATCGCGGCCCGGCTGGCCGGTGCGGGCGGCATGCTCTCGGTCGGGCTCCCGGCCGACGAGGCCGTCGCCGCGATCGCGGAAACCGGGGACGAGCTGGAGCTGGCCGCCGTGAACGGTCCCCGCTCCGTCGTCGTGAGCGGCGAATCGGCCGCGCTGGACGGGCTCGCCGCCGTGCTGGTCGACCGCGGCGTCCAGGTGCGCCGGATCGCGGTGGACTACGCGTCGCACTCGGCGCAGGTGGAGGCCATCGAGGCCGAGCTGCTCACCGCGCTGGCCCCGGTCCGGCCGGAGCCGGTGCGCGTCCCGTTCCGCTCGACGGTCACCGGCGACTGGCTGGACGGCCCCGAGGCCGACGCCGGGTACTGGTACGCGAACCTGCGGCGGCCGGTGCGCTTCGCCGACGCGGTGGACGCGCTGGCGGCGGCGGGCTTCGGTGCGTTCATCGAGGTCAGCTCGCACCCCGTGCTGCGGGCCGGTATCGCGGAAACCCTCGACGCGCAGCCGGCACCGACCGTGCTGACCGGCTCGCTCCGGCGCAAGCACGGAGACCTGTCCCAGTTCCGCCGGGCGCTGGCGGAGCTGTGGGTCCGTGGCGCGCCGGTCGACTGGCGCGGCGGCGTGTTCGCGTCGCCGCCCGGCGCCCGGGTCGAGCTGCCGACCTACCCCTTCCAGCGGCAGCGCTTCTGGGCCGAACAGGGCGACCGCGCGTTCGGCCGGCGCACCGGCGGTCCCACCGCCGACCGGGACTTCTGGGACGCCGTCGAGCAGGGAGACGCCGCCGGTCTGGCCGGCACGCTGGAGCTCGACGGCGCGGCGGTGGACGCCGTCCTGCCCGCGCTGGCAGCGTGGCGGCACCGCGCGGACCTGGCGTCAGCCGTCGACGGATGGCGTTACCGGGCGGTCTGGCGACCGGCGGGTACCACCGCCACGCGTACCGCACTCGGCGGAACGTGGCTGTTGGTGACCGCGTCGGGCGTCCCGGACGCCGACGTCCGCGCGGCGCTGTCGGATTCGGCGGACGAGGTCCGCACGGTCGAACTCGCCGAGCCGGTCGAGCCGGAGTCGCTGCGTGCCGCGCTCGGCGATCTGGACGGCGTCACCGGCATCCTGGCGCTGCTGGGCCCGGCCGAGCGTCCCACCCGGACGCATCCCGAGCTGAGCCTGGGCGTGGCTGCTTGCGTCGCACTGATCCAGCTGCTCGCCACCGAACCGGCCGCGCCCGCACTCTGGCTGGCCACTCGCGGGGCGGTGAGCACCGGCCGGGCCGACCGGGTGACGCATCCGGGGCAGGCGCAGTTGCACGGCATCGCCTGGACCGCCGCGCTGGAGTACCCACGCTGGTTCGGCGGCGTCGTCGATCTGCCGGACGAGCTCGACCGGCGCGGTGCGGCCCACCTGGCCACGCTACTGACCGGCCGGACCGGCGAGGACCAGGTCGCGATCCGGACGTCCGGGCGATACGTACGCCGGATCGTGCCGGTGGCCGGGCGTCGCGGCCGGGACTGGACACCGAGCGGCACCGCGCTGGTCACCGGCGGCGGCGCGCTCGCGGCTCACCTCGCCCGCTGGCTCGCGCGGCGCGGTGCCCGGCGCGTGGTGTTGCTCAGCCGGCGCGGTGCCCACGCTCCCGGAGCGCCGGAGCTGCTGGCCGAGCTCCACGCGCTCGGTGCGGACGCCGAGGCGATCCGGTGCGACGTGGCCGACCGGGACTCCCTGGACGGGGTCCTGGCCGGCCTCCGCGCCGACGGGCACGAACTGCGCACGATCGTCCACACCGCGGCGAACATCCAGCTGCACTCGCTGGCCGAGACGACGCCCGCCGCGTTCGCCGACGTCCTACGGGCGAAGGCCGTCGGCGCGGCCAACCTCGACGAGCTGCTCCGCGACGACCCGGTCGAGACGTTCCTGCTCTACGGCTCCACCGCGGGGATGTGGGGGAGCGGACGGCACGCCGCCTACGTGGCGGGCAACGCCTACCTCAACGCGCTGGCCGAGCGGCGGCGCGCCGAGGGGCGCCCGGCGACCGCCGTCAGCTGGGGTATCTGGGCCGACGACCAGCGCTCCGGACGGGTGGACCCGGAGCAGATCCGCCGCAGCGGCCTGCGGTTCATGCCTCCGGAGCAGGCCCTGGCCGGTCTGGCCGGGGTGCTGGCGGACGACGCCCCCGTCACCGCGCTGGCCGACGTCGACTGGGACCGTTACCACCCGGTCTACACCTCGGCCCGGCCGAGCCCGCTCTTCGGCGAGATCCCCGCCGTCCGCGCGGCGGCGGCGGCCGAGCCGGCCGGAGCGGACAGCGGCTTCGCCCGGCAGCTGCGGGCCGCGCCGGCGTCCGAGCAGGACCGGTTGCTGACCGACCTGGTCCGGGCCCAGGTCGCCGCGGTACTCGGGCACACCGACTCCGACACGGACGCTATCGGGCCCCGGAGGGCGTTCCGTGACCTGGGCTTCGACTCGGTCACCGCGGTCGACCTGCGTAACCGGCTGGCGACCGCGACCGGCCTGAGCCTCGCCAGCACGCTGGTCTTCGACCATCCGAACCTGGTCGCGCTCGTGCGTTTCCTGTCCGGCGAGCTCGTCGGGTCCGGTGCCGGGAGCGATCCGATCGCCGACGCCGCTCCGGGCGCGTCCGACGAGCCGATCGCGATCATCGGCATGGCCTGCCGGTACCCCGGCGGCGTCCGTTCGGCCGACGACCTCTGGCAGCTGCTGCTCGACCAGGGCGACGCGATCTCGGAGTTCCCCACCGATCGCGGCTGGGACGCGGCCGCGCTGTACGACCCCGATCCGGGGCATCCGGGCACCACGTACTCGACGCGGGGCGGCTTCCTGCACGACGTGGCCGACTTCGACGCGGACTTCTTCGAGATCTCGCCGCGCGAGGCGCTGGCCATGGACCCGCAGCAGCGGCTGGTGCTGCAGACCGCCTGGGAAGCGTTCGAACGGGCTGGCCTCGACCCCAGTCGGCTGCGCGGCACCGCCACCGGGGCCTTCGTCGGCGCGGGTTACCAGGACTACTCCGCCCTGGGCCAGGCGGCCGCCGCCGCCGACGCCCAACTGGACGGGCACCTGGTCACCGGCACGATCGCCAGCGTGCTCTCGGGGCGGGTGTCGTACCTGCTCGGGCTGGAGGGCCCGGCGGTCACGGTGGACACGGCCTGCTCCTCGTCGCTGGTCGCGCTGCACCTGGCCGGGCAGTCGCTGCGGGCCGGCGAGAGCAGCCTGGCGCTGGCCGGTGGTGTCGCGGTGATGGCGACACCGGCGGCCTTCGTCGGCTTCAGCCGGCAACGGGCGATGGCCACCGACGGGCGGTGCAAGGCCTACGCCGACGCCGCCGACGGCATGAGCCTCGCCGAGGGCGTCGGCCTGCTGGTGCTCGAGCGGTTGTCGGACGCCCGCCGCAACGGCCACCGGGTGCTGGCGGTGATCCGGGGGACGGCGGTCAACTCCGACGGCGCGTCCAACGGCCTGACCGCCCCCAACGGCACGGCCCAGCAGCGGGTGATCCGGCAGGCCCTGGCCACCGCCGGATTGCGCCCCGGTGACGTCGACGCGGTCGAGGGACACGGCACCGGCACCGCGCTCGGTGATCCGATCGAAGCCGGCGCGCTGCTGGCCACGTACGGACGCGATCGCGAGCGGCCGCTGCTGCTGGGCAGCGTCAAGTCGAACATCGGGCACACGCAGATGGCGTCCGGCGTGGCGGGCGTCATCAAGATGGTGCAGGCGCTGCGGCACGGGCTCCTCCCGGCGACCCTGCACGTCGACGCGCCGTCGTCGCACGTGGACTGGGCCGGCGGCGCCGTCGAGCTGCTGACCACCGCGCGACCCTGGCCGGAGACCGACCGGCCGCGGCGCGCCGCGGTCTCCTCGTTCGGCCTCTCCGGCACCAACGCCCACCTGATCCTCGAGGCCGCCGAACCCGCTCCGGCTCGCCCGGTCGGCTCGGACGGCCCGGTCAGCTCCGACGGCCCGGACGGGGAGCCCGGGAGCGACGAGCGGACCGTGCCGCTGATCCTCAGCGCGAAGACCGGGCAGGCGCTGCGGCAGCGGGCCAGAGACCTGCTGGACATGCTGCGGGCCACCGGATTCCCGCGCCTCGCCGATCTGGCCGGTGCGCTGGCCACGGCCCGGACCGCCTTCGACCACCGGGCGGTGCTGGTCGGCGCCGATCCGGCCGAGCTCACCGACGGGCTCGCCGCGCTGCTGGCCGATAGTCCGCACCCGGCCGTTCACCGGGCATCGGCCCGGTCCTCCGGGGTGGCGCTGCTGTTCACCGGGCAGGGCGGCCAGCGTCCGGGGATGGGCCGCGAGCTGTACGAACGGTACGGCGTCTTCGCCGACGCGCTCGACGAGGTGTGCGCCCACCTCGACGCGCACCTGGACCGTCCACTGCGGCCGGTGATGTTCGCGGCCGACGAACCGGACCTGGACCGCACCGGCTTCACCCAGCCGGCGTTGTTCGCGTTCGAGGTGGCCCTGTACCGGCTGCTGGAGTCGTGGGGAGTGCGGCCCGGCGCGCTGCTCGGGCACTCGATCGGTGAGCTGGCCGCCGCGCACGTCGCCGGCGTGCTGGCGCTCCCGGACGCCTGCCTGCTGGTCGCCGCCCGCGCGCGGCTGATGCAGGCGCTACCCACCGGCGGAGCGATGCTGGCCGTGGAGGCGAGCGAGGCCGACGTCTCCGGGCGGCTGCCCGCCGGTGTCTCGATCGCCGCGGTCAACGGTCCCACGGCGGTCGTCGTCGCCGGTCCGGAGCCGGACGTCACGGCGCTGGCCACGGCCTTCACCGCCGACGGCACGCGGACCCGCCGGCTCCGGGTCTCGCACGCCTTCCACTCGTCGCTGATGGAACCGATGCTGGACGAGTTCCGGGTGGTCGCCCGCGGCCTCACGTATGCCCCGCCGGTGGTTCCTCTGATCACCACCGGCGGCACGGTGACCGGTGACGTCACCGACCCGGAGTACTGGGTGCGGCAGGTGCGGGCGAGCGTCCGGTTCGGCGACGGCGTCCGGGAACTGGCCGGCCGCGGTCTGCACACGGTGGCCGAGATCGGACCGGACAGCGTACTGGCCGCCCTCGTACCGCCCAGCCATCCCGACGCCGACGTCGTGGGGCTGCTGCGGCGCGACCACCCGGAGGAGACGGCCGTCGTCACCGGGCTGGCGCGGCTGCACGCGCACGGTGTCGAGATCGACTGGGAACGGTTCTTCGCCGGTACCGTCGCGGTGCCGGTGGAGCTGCCCACCTACCCCTTCCAGCCGCGCCGGTTCTGGCCGGAGCCCGGTCCGGCGGGCGCGGGCGCGGTCACCGGACCGGACGACGAGTTCTGGCGCGCGGTGGACCAGCACGACGCCACCGGGCTGGCCGAGCGGCTCGACCTGGCGCCGGGCTCCCTCGACTCGCTGCTCCCGGCACTGGCCGGCTGGCGCAGGCGGCGGCACGAGCACTCCGTCCTCGACGGCTGGCGGTACGAGCTGACCTGGTCGCCGCGGCCGGTGCCGAGGCCGGCGGCCGGCCGGTCCGGCCGCTGGCTGACGCTGGTGCCGGCGAACTCGCCCGATCCGGCCTGGTGCGCGGCGCTGGCCGGGGCCCGGAGCGGACCCGGCGACCGGATCGAGGTCGGCGCCGACGTCGACGCGGCCGGCCTGGCCGCACGGCTGCGGGCCTGCGCCGCCGCCGGTGACCCGGTCGTGGGTGTGCTCTGCGCGCTGCCACTGGACGAGCGCGAGCTTCCGGCCGAGCCCGGCGTGCCCACCGGGCTGTGGACACTCGCCGTGGCGCTGCGTGCGCTCGGCGAGGCCGGCCTGACCGGACCGCTCTGGGCGGTCACCCGCGGCGCGGTCGCGGCCGGGCCCGGCGAGGTCGTGACCGCGACGGCCCAGGCCGCCGCGTGGGGGCTCGGTCGATCGGCGGCGCTGGAGGCACCCCGGCTGTGGGGCGGCCTGATCGACCTGCCCGCCGATCTCGACGACCGTGCGCGGGCCACGATGCTGGCCGTCCTCGACTCCGGCGGCGAGGACGACTCGCTCGCCGTGCGCCGATCGGGCCTCTACGCCTGCCGGCTCGTCCGTGCGCCGGACCGGCCGGTTTCCGCGGAGCCGCCCGTGCCGGAGGGAACCGTGCTGATCACCGGCGGCACCGGTGGGATCGGCGCCGAGCTGGCCCGGCACCTGGCTGACCGCGGTGCCCGTCACCTGCTGCTGCTCAGCCGTCGCGGCCCGGCGGCGCCCGGCGCGGCGGAGCTGCTCACCGAGCTCCGGCAGCGTGGCGCCGAGCCGTCCGTGGTGGCGTGTGACGCCGCCGACCGGAACGCGCTGGCCGGCGTGCTCGCCGGGATCCCGGCGGAGCGGCCGCTCGGTGCGGTCTACCACGCGGCCGGCGTGTTCGACGACGGTCTCCTGGACGGGTTGGACCGGCCGCGTTTCGGCACGGTGCTGCGGGCGAAGGTGACCACGGCGGTGTACCTGCGCGAGCTGTGCGCCGATGCGTCGCTCTCGGCGTTCGTGCTGTTCTCGTCGACCGCGGGGGTTTTCGGCGCGGCCGGTCAGGCCAACTACGCGGCGGCCAATGCGCTGCTCGACGCGCTGGCGAGCAGCTGGCGTGCGGAGGGACTGCCGGTCACGTCGATCGCCTGGGGTGCGTGGGCGCAGGCGGGCATGGCCGTCCACGGCGGAGCGCAGCTGGAGCGCGTCCGCAGGCTCGGCATGATGCCGATGGCGCCGGCCCGCGCGCTCGCCGCGATGGACCGTACGCTCGCGGCGGCCGCCGGTCCGGACGCCGGGGCCGTCGCGATCCTGGCGGACGTCGACTGGGCGCGCTTCATCAGCGGCCGCGCGGGCGTCCGGGGCAATCCGCTGGTGGCGCGGCTCCCCGAGGTGCGGGCGGCCGCCGCGGCCGTCGGCAGCGCCACCGCTCCGGCCGCGTCGGCCTGGCCGGCCGCGCTCGCCGAGCTGCCCGCCGCCCGCCGCCGGGGTGCCCTGGTCGACCTGCTCCGCGGCCAGGTCGCCGCGACGCTCGGTCATCGACGCGCGGACGACATCACCGCCGACCGGCCGTTGAAGGAGCTCGGGTTCGACTCGCTGACCAACGTCGAGCTGCGGAACGCGCTCAGCGCCGCGACCGGGCTGACCCTCCCCGCGACGCTCGCGTTCGACTACCCGACTCTCGACGCGCTCGCCGGGCAGCTGCTGACCGAGCTGTCGTTCGCCGATGCGGCGCCGGACCGGCCGGTGCGCGCGGAGGCCGTCGACGAGCCGCTCGCGATCGTCGGCATGGCGTGCCGCTTCCCCGGCGGCGTCACGTCGCCGGAGGATCTCTGGCAGTTGCTCGTGGACGGCCGGGACGGGATCACCGGCTTCCCGACCGACCGGGGCTGGGACCTCTCCGCGCTCTTCGCCGGGGCGTCCGCCACCCGCCACGGCGGCTTCCTGCACGACGCGGGCGATTTCGACGCCGACTTCTTCGGGATCTCCCCGCGCGAGGCGCTGGCGATGGATCCGCAGCAGCGCCTGGTGCTGGAGACGGCCTGGGAGGCGCTGGAGCGAGCGGGCATCGACCCGCTGGAACTGCGCGGCAGCAACGCCGGCGTGTTCGTCGGAACCAACGGCCAGGACTACGTGGGTCTGCTCAAGTCCTCCGCTTCGGACGTCGCCGGGCACGCCGCCACCGGCACCGCGGCCAGCATCCTCTCCGGCCGCCTGGCCTACACGCTCGGGCTGGAAGGCCCGGCCGTCACCGTCGACACCGCCTGTTCGGCCTCGTTGGTCGCGCTGCACTGGGCCGGCCAGGCCCTGCGCTCCGGTGAGTGCTCGCTGGCGGTGGTCGGAGGCGTCAGCGTGATGTCCAGCCCGGACTCGTTCGTCGAGTTCAGCACTCAGGGCGGGCTGGCTCCGGACGGACGGTGCCGGTCGTTCGCGGAGGGCGCCAACGGCACGGCCTGGTCCGAGGGCGTCGGCCTGCTGGTGCTCGAACGGTTGTCGGACGCCGAGCGCAACGGGCACCGCGTGCTGGCCGTCGTGCGCGGGTCGGCGGTCAACCAGGACGGTGCCTCGAACGGCCTGACCGCACCGAACGGGCCCGCCCAGCAGCGGGTCATCCGGCACGCGCTGGCGGCGGCCGGGCTGGAACCGGCCGACGTGGACGCGGTGGAGGCGCACGGCACCGCGACCGCGCTCGGCGACCCGATCGAGGCCCAGGCTCTGCTCGCCACCTACGGCCGGGACCGGGCGGTGCCGCTCCGGCTGGGCACCGTCAAGTCGAACCTCGGCCACACCCAGGCGGCGGCCGGCGCCGCCGGGATCATCAAGATGGTGCTGGCCATGCACCACCGGCTGTTGCCGCGCACGCTCCACGTGGACGCACCGTCCAGCCTGGTGGACTGGTCGACCGGCGGGGTGGAACTGCTCACCGAGGCGACGCCCTGGGTGCCGAACGGGCACCCGAGGCGGGCCGGGGTGTCCGCGTTCGGGATCAGCGGCACCAATGCCCACGTCATCGTCGAGGAGCCCCCCGCGCCCGCGCCCGGGTCCTCGTCCGGACCGCTGCCGTCCCACGCGGTGCCGTGGGTGGTCTCCGCGCGGACGCCGAACGCGCTGGCCACGCGGCTGGGGCAACTCGGCGCCTCCGACGACGTGTTCGGCGTCGGGGCCGGCCTCGCCGCGCGCTCCGGGCTCGAGCACCGCGCGGTGCTGCTGGCCGGCCGGGACGGCGTCCGCGAGGCCGCCCGCGGCCGTGCCCGCACCGGCGGTGGCGTCGCCGTGCTCTTCACCGGCCAGGGTTCCCAGCGTGCCGGGATGGGCCGCGAGCTGTACGCCCGGTTCCCGGTCTTCGCCGCGGCGTTCGACGCCGTGGCCGACGAATTCGACGCGCTGGCCGGTGAGTTCACCCCGCTCGGCCCGGACGCCGGCCACGTGCTGCGGGACGTCGTCTTCGACGGGAGCGGCGACCTGCTCGACACCACCCGCTGGACGCAGCCCGCCCTGTTCACCCTGGAAGTGGCGCTGTTCCGGCTGGCGGAGTCGCTCGGTGCGCACCCCGACTTCGTCTCCGGACACTCGATCGGCGAGATCGTGGCCGCGCACGTCGCCGGCGTGCTCAGCCTGCCGGACGCGTGCCGGCTGGTGACCGCACGCGCCACCCTGATGCAGCGCCTGGCCGTCCCGGGCGCGATGGTCGCGCTGCAGGGCACCGAGGCCGAGATCGCGGCCCTGATCGAGGGCGCGGGCGCCGAGGTGTCGATCGCGGCGGTCAACGCGCCGTCGTCCGTGGTCGTCGCCGGTGTGACCGGCGCGGTCGAGCGGCTGGCCGGGGAGTGGGCGGCGGGCGGGCAGAAGGTGACCCGGCTGGCGGTCCGGCACGCGTTCCACTCGCCGCTGGTGGAGCCGATGCTCGAGGCTTTCCGGACGGCGCTGCGGGACGTCGTGTTCGAGGCGCCGAGCATCCCGATCGTCTCGAACGTCACCGGCGCGCCTGCCGATCCGGAGCTGCTCCGCAGCCCGGACTACTGGGTGCGCCAGGCCCGCGCGACCGTCCGCTTCGCCGACGGTGTGCGCGCGCTGCACGACGCCGGTGTCCGGACGTTCATCGAGCTGGGGCCGGACGCGGTGCTCTCCGCGCTGGTGGCACAGGTGCTGAGCGGTCCGGAGACGACCGTGGTGCCGTTCCTGCGCCGCGACCACGACGAGGCCGAGTCGGTGCTGCGTGCGCTGGCGACCGGCTGGGTCTGCGGACTTCCGGTCGACTGGCGCGGCTACTTCGCGGCGCTCGGCGTCCGGGCGGTCCCCGTGCCCACGTATCCGTTCGAGCACCGGCGGTACTGGCCCGAACCGGCGCCGCGGCCGGTGGCCGGTGATCCGGTGGACGCGGAGTTCTGGGACGCGGTGGACCGCGCCGACACGGACGGCGTCGGTCGGTTGCTGCGGACCGACGGTGCCGCGCTGACGACCGTGCTGCCCGCGTTGTCGGCCTGGCACCGGGAGCGCCGGGCGGCCGTGACGGTCGGGCAGTGGCAGTACCGGGACAGCTGGCAGCCGTTGCCGGCCGCGTCCGGAGCGAGCCTCTCCGGCACCTGGCTGCTCGTCGTCCCGCCGGACGCGGACACGGCGGACACAGTGGACTCAGTGGACACGCCGGACACAGTGGATCGGCGGACGCTGGCCGTCGCGCTGCGGGAGGTCGGTGCCACCGTGCTCGTGGTCTCCGTCGACGCGCTACCGCAGACCGTGCGCGACGTCGGCGCACCGGCCGGGGTGCTCTCGGCGCTCGCCCTGCACGGAGGCGGCGACGCGCTCGGAGCCACCGTCGGGCTGCTGCAGGCCCTGGGCGCGGCCGGTGTCGACGCGCCACTGTGGTGCCTGACCCGGGCCGCGGTGACGGTCGTCCGGTCCGACCGGATGGCTGACTGGCGTCGGGCCGGTCTGTGGGGTCTGGGCCGCACCGCCGCGCTCGAGTACCCGGACCGCTGGGGCGGCCTGATCGACCTCCCGACGGTGCTCGACCCCCGCGCGGCGAGCAGGCTCGCCGCCGTGCTCGCCCGGCCCGGCACCGAAGGCGAAGTCGGAATCCGCGCCTCCGGTGCCTACGGGCGGCGCCTGGTCCCCGCGACCGTTCCCGCGGACGGGGCGGCCCGGGCGGACGGCGGGCCGTGGCAGCCGCGTGGACGCGTACTGGTCGTGGGCGGCGCCGCCGCGGACCGCGAGCCGCTGCTGACCTGGCTGGCCGGAACCGAGGCCGACGTCGTCGTGGCCGAGCCCGCCGAGCTGGCCGGGCTGGTGGCCGCACGTCCGCCGGACGCGGTGATCGTCCTGACCGGACACGGTTCCCCGGCCCTGCTCGGAGACGCCGATCCGGATGCCACCGCGGCTGCGGTGGCGGTCGGCCAGACGGTCCTGGAGACCGTCGACACCGCGTTGGGGGACCGGACGCTGGACGCGTTCGTCGTGGCCGGCTCGATCGCCGGCGTGTGGGGCACGGCCGGGCAGGCCGTCACCGGCGCCGCCGGCGTCCAGGCCGAGACGTTCGTGCGGTACCGGCGCGACGCCGGGCTGACCGGCACGGCCATCGCCTGGTCGGCCTGGAGCGGTGGTGAGGTCACCACCGACCCGGCGATGGACCTGCACCTGCGGGTGAACGGCCTGCCGCCACTGGCGCCCGACCTCGCGGTCGCCGCGCTCCGGGCCGCGGTGGGGTCGGATCTGCCCGCCGTCACGGTGGCCGACGTCCGGTGGGACCGCTTCCTGCCGGTCCACACCGCGGAGCGCCCCACCGCGCTGTTCGACCGGGTGAGCCCGGCGGCCGCGCCGGTGAACGCGCCGGCGCCCGGCGATCCCGACCTGCGGACCACGCTGCGCGACCTGTCACCGGCGCGGCGGCTGGCGCGCCTCGTCGACCTGGTGTGCTCCACGGCGAGCCTGGTGCTCGGGCGTCCGGCCGACGCGGCGATCGATGCCGACCGGGCGTTCCGCGACGTCGGCTTCGACTCGCTGACCGCCGTCGACCTGCGCAACCAGCTCGACGTGGTGACCGGCCTGCGGCTGCCCGCGACGCTGGTCTTCGACCATCCCACTCCGCAGGCTGCCGCGGACTTCCTGCTCGGCGAGCTGTTCGGCGCCGGCCCGGCGGTGGCGGTGACCGAGCCGACGGCGCCTTCGGTGGCGCACGAGCCGATCGCGATCGTCGGACTGAGCTGCCGGTTCCCCGGTGGCGTCCGCACGCCGGAGGACCTCTGGGCCCTCCTGGCCGACGAGGTCGACGCGATCGGTGACGTTCCCCGGGACCGCGGCTGGCAACTGGATCGGCCCGGTGCGGGCGGTTTCCTCTACGACGCTCCGGACTTCGACGCGGAACTGTTCGGCATCGCCCCCCGCGAAGCGCTCGTGATGGACCCGCAGCAGCGGATCGCGCTGGAAGCCGCGTGGGAGGCGTTCGAACGGGCCGGTGTCGACCCGACCTCCGTGCGAGGCGCCCCGGTCGGCGTGTTCGTCGGCGCCACCAACGGCGACTACCAGCCGCCGGCCGACCAGCGTGGGCACAACCGGACCGCGCAGGCGGCCAGCGTGATCTCCGGCCGGCTGTCGTACACCTTCGGGCTGGAAGGCCCCTCGGTGACCGTGGACACCGCGTGCTCGTCCTCGCTGGTCGCCCTGCATCTGGCCGCGCAGTCGCTCCGCGCCGGGGAGTGCGATCTGGCGCTGGCGGGCGGCGTCGCGGTGATGTCCAGCCCGGTCGCACTGATCGAGTTCGGCGAGATGGGGGCGCTCTCGGGCGACGGCCGGTGCAAGGCGTTCTCCGACCGCGCCGACGGCACCGCCTGGTCCGAGGGCGTCGGGATGCTGGTCGTGGAGCGGTTGACGGACGCCCGCAGGCACGGCCACGAGGTGCTCGCGCTGATCCGGGGTTCCGCGGTCAACTCCGACGGCGCGAGCAACGGCTTCACCGCCCCCAACGGTCCCGCGCAGCAGCGTGTCATCCGGCGGGCACTCGACGGCGCCGGGCTCGGTCCGGACGACGTCGACGTCGTCGAGGCACACGGAACCGGTACCAGCCTGGGGGACCCGATCGAGGCGCAGGCCCTGCTCGCCACCTACGGCCGGGATCGGGAGACGCCGCTGCTGCTGGGCTCGATCAAGTCGAACATCGGGCACACGCAGGCCGCGGCGGGGGTGGCCGGGGTGATCAAGATGGTCCTGGCGATGCGTCAGGGCCGCGTCCCGAAGAGCCTCCACATCGACGCCCCCTCCTCGCACGTGGACTGGGCGGCGGGCAGCGTCGAGCTGCTGACCGAGGCGCGGGCGTGGCCCGAGCGCGGGCGGCCGCGCCGGGCCGGAGTCTCGTCGTTCGGCGCGACCGGCACGAACTCGCACGTGATCCTGGAGCAGCCACCGGCACCGGCCGCCGTCCCCGCCGTTCCCACCGCACCGGCAGGCGGGGACGCCCCGGTGCCGATCGTCCTCTCCGGCCGGTCGGCGGCCGCGCTCCGCGCGCAGGCCGGTCGGCTGAGCGCGGCACTGGACCGGCAGCCCGGGGTGCGGCTGTCCGACCTCGCCCGGTCGCTGGCCACCACCCGGGCGGCCCTGTCGCACCGCGCCGCCGTGCTGGCGGCCGACCACGCCGGGCTGCTCGACGATCTGCGCGCGCTGGCCGACGGCGAGCCGGCCGCCCGCGTCACGCTCGGCCGGTCCGGGCCCGCGGGCCGCACGGCGCTGCTCTTCAGCGGGCAGGGCTCCCAGCGTCCCGGGGCGGGCCGTGACCTCTACCGGCGCTACCCGGTCTTCGCCGAGGCGCTCGACCGCGTGCTGGCCCACTTCGACCAGGAGCTCGACCGGCCGCTCCGCGAGCTGATGTTCGCCGAGCCGGGCAGCGCCGAGGCCGACCTGCTCGACCGGACCGAATGGTCCCAGCCGGCCCTGTTCGCGCTGCAGGTGGCGCTGTTCGAGCTGACCACCGCCTGGGGCCTGCGGCCCGACCTGGTGACCGGGCACTCGGTGGGTGAGTTCGCCGCGGCCCACGCCGCGGGCGTGTTCTCGCTCGCGGACGCCTGCACGCTGGTCGCCGCCCGTGGCCGCCTCATGCAGGCGCTTCCGGCCGGCGGCTCGATGGTCGCGGTCGACGCCACCGAGGCCGAGGTCGGCGCCCTGCTCGCGGGCCTCAACGGACAGGCCGGGCAGGTCGCCATCGCGGCGATCAACGGTCCGTCCGCGGTCGTCCTGGCCGGCGCGGACGTGGTCCTGGAGCGGCTGACCACCGCGCTGACCGGGAACGGACGGCGCACCCGGCGCCTGCGGGTGTCGCACGCCTTCCACTCCCCGCTGATGGAGCCGATCCTCGCGGAGTTCGCGTCGATCGCCGAGCGGGTGCACTACTCACCACCCCGGCTCGGCTACGTCTCGGCGGTCACCGGCGCGGAGGCCGGCGCGGCCGAGATCGCCGCCGCCGGGTACTGGGTGCGCCACGTCCGCAACCCGGTGCGGTTCGCGGACGCCGTCCGTTCGCTGGCGGCGGCCGGGGCCGGCGCCTACGTCGAACTCGGTCCGGACGCGTCGCTGACCGCGCTGGCCGGTGCGGTCCTCCCGCCGGAGGCGGCCGGGCGGCTGGTGTCGATGCTGCACCGGGACTCCGACGACTCGGCCGCGGCGATGGGCGCCCTGGCCCGGCTGCACGCGCACGGCGTCGGTGTGGACTGGGCCGCGGTGCTGCCGCCGGCCGGGGGCCCGGTGGCGCTGCCGACCTACGCCTTCCAGCATCGCCGGTACTGGGCCGAGCCGGTCGCGGCGACGGCCGTGGCCGACGAGGACGAGGATTTCTGGGCCGCGGTCGAACAGACGGACGCCGACGGGCTGGCCGAGGCGCTCGACCTCGACTCCGCCACCGTCGGTGCGGTGCTCCCGGCACTGGCCGGCTGGCGCCGGGAGCGGCAGCGCCGGTCCACGATCGACGGTTGGCGGTTCCGGGTCGGCTGGGAACCGCTGACCGGAGGGACCGCGCCGGTCCGGCCGGCGGCCTGGCTGGTGCTGGCACCGGAGCCCGCGCTCGCGGAGGCGGTGGCCGAGGCGCTCGGCCCGCAGACGGTGGTCGTGCCGCTGCCGGGGCCCGACCCGGACCGCGCCGTTCTCGCCGAGACGCTGGCCGGATACGCCGCACAGCCCTGGCAGGGCGTGCTGTCACTGCCGGTCCCCGCCCCGGTGGACGCCGTCGCCGTGCAGGCCGCGCTCCTCCAGGCGCTCGGTGACGTGGGTGTCGTCGCGCCACTGTGGTGCGCCACCCGCGGCGCGGTCGGCGTGGGCACCGCCGACGCGCCACCGGACCCCGGCCAGGCCGCGATCTGGGGGTTCGGCCCGGTCGCCGCGGCCGAGCACCCCGCCCGCTGGGGCGGCCTGATCGATCTGCCCGCCAGCCTCACCCCGGCCGCGGCGGGCTGGCTCACCCGCGTGCTGACCGGGCACGACGACGAGGACCAGGTCGCGATCCGGCCGTCGGGCGCTTACGGACGCCGGCTCGACCACGCCCCGGACCCGGCGCCGCGGAGCTGGGAACCGAGCGGTTCGGTCCTGATCACCGGTGGCACCGGGACGCTCGGCGCGCACGTGGCCCGCTGGCTGGCCACCCACGGCGCCCAGCACCTCGTGCTGCTGAGCCGGCGCGGCCCCGCGGCTCCCGGCGCCGACGCGCTCCACGACGAGCTGACCGGGCTGGGCTGCTCGGTCCGGGTCGTCGCGGGTGACGTCGCCGACCGCGCCACCGTCCGTGCCCTGGTCGACGAGCTTCCCGGGTTGACCGCGGTGGTGCACACCGCCGGCGTGCTGGACGACGGCGTGCTCGACGGGCTCACGGCCGAGCGGATCGCCACCGCCCGCCAGGCCAAGGTGGTCGGCGCGCAGGTGCTGGACGAGCTGACCGCCGATCGCGCGCTCGTCGCGTTCGTGCTGTTCTCCTCCGCGGTGGGCACCGTCGGCAACCCGGGACAGGCGAGCTACGCGGCGGCGAACGCGGCCCTGGACGCGCTGGCCGTGCGACGACGGGCGGCCGGCCTGGCCGCGACGTCGGTGGCCTGGGGCGCCTGGGCGGACGGGATGGCCGCGGACGAACGGGCACGGCAGGCCCAGCGCCGGGCCGGCGTCCGGCCGCTCGATCCCGCCCTCGCACTGCAGGCACTGGCTCAGGCCGTCGGCGCGGACGAGCCGGTGGTCGTCGTGGCCGACATCGACCCCGTCCGATTCGCGCGCGCCCACGCGGCCCTGCGACCCAGCCCACTGCTGCGCCGGCTCGCCGCCGGGCGCCCGACGCCGGACGAGCCGGCGGAGGAGGTGATCGAGGCCGGCTGGCTGCGCCGGCTGCGGGAGTCGGCGGCCCCGCAGCGGCACGACCTGATCCTGGACCTGGTGCGTACCCGCGCCGCCGCGGTGCTGGGACACGCCGGGCCGGACGCCATCGAGGCCGACCGGGTCTTCCGCGACCTCGGCTTCGACTCGCTCAGCGCGGTGGAGCTGCGCAACCAGCTCGCCGCCGGTACCGGGTTGAGCCTGCCGGCGACGCTCGTCTTCGACTACCCGAACCCCGGGACGCTCGCCGCCCACCTGGTGGCCGAGTTGTTCCCCGGCGAGGGACCACGGACCGTCGCGGACGAAGAGGAGGCCGCCGTCCGGGCGGTGTTCGGCTCGCTCTCGATGGCCAAGCTCCGGGAGATCGGAGTACTCGGACCGCTGCTCCAGCTCACCGGCCGCGGCCCGGCCGACGCCGGAGACGACCCCGGGGACGCGATCGACACGATGCCGCTCGACGAGCTCGTCCAGGCCGCGCTCCACGGTGGTGGATCAGGCCCTGACCTGCGCTGATCCGCCTTTGACTCGAGCGCAACACTAGGCGTTTCGTAGTGCGATCTCGGCTCTACTCGACGTCATGGCGCAGGAGCAGAAGGTCGTCGACTACCTCAAGCGTGTCACCGCTGACCTCCACCAGACGCGGCGGCGCTTGGAGCAGTTGGAGTCCAGCCGACGTGACCCGATCGCGATCGTCGGCATGGCCTGCCGGTTCCCCGGCGGCGTCCGCACACCGGAACAGCTGTGGGACCTCCTCGCCTCCGGGCGCGACGCGATCGCGGACTTCCCCACCGACCGCGGGTGGGACCTCGACATGCTCGCCGGAGACGGCCCGGACGGACGCGGCGGCGCCGCGACCGGCCAGGGCGGTTTCCTGGACGACCCGGGGGAGTTCGATCCCGGGTTCTTCCGGATCTCGCCGCGCGAGGCGCTCGCGATGGACCCGCAGCAGCGGCTGCTGCTCGAAGTCTCGTGGGAGGCGCTCGAACGGGCGGGCATCGACCCGCAGAGTCTGCGGGGCGAGCGGGCCGGTGTGTTCGTCGGCACGAGCGGCCAGGACTACGCCAACCTGATGATCACGTCCCGGATGGAGCTCGAGGACGCGGCGCTGACCGGCAACTCGGCCAGCGTCCTGTCCGGTCGTCTGGCGTACACGTTCGGCCTCGAAGGGCCCGCGGTCAGCGTCGACACCGCGTGTTCGTCGTCGCTGGTCACGATGCACATGGCGGCCCAGGCGCTGCGCGGCGGCGAATGTTCGATCGCGCTGGCCGGCGGCGTCACGGTGATGACCACGCCGTTCGGGTTCGTCGGGTTCACCCGGCAGGGCGGCCTGGCCGCCGACGGCCGCTGCAAGTCCTATGCCGACGCCGCGGACGGCACCTCGTGGTCCGAGGGCGTCGGCATGCTGGTGCTGGAGCGGCTGTCGGACGCTCAGCGCAACGGACACCCGGTGCTGGCCGTGCTCCGTGGCTCCGCGGTCAACCAGGACGGTGCGTCCAACGGTCTGACCGCGCCGAACGGACCGTCCCAGCGGCGGGTGATCACCCAGGCGCTGGCCGGTGCGGGCGTCTCCGCAGCGAGCGTCGACGCCGTCGAGGGACACGGCACCGGCACCGTCCTGGGCGACCCGATCGAGGCGCAGGCGCTGCTCGCCACGTACGGCCAGGGCCGCGAGACGCCGCTGTGGCTTGGGTCGATCAAGTCGAACATCGGGCACACCCAGGCCGCGGCGGGTGTGGCGGGTGTGCTGAAGATGATCCTGGCGATGCGCCACGACGTGCTTCCCCCGACGTTGCACGTGGACGCGCCGACGTCGCACGTCGACTGGGACAGCGGGGCCGTCCGGCTGCTGGGCGAAGCGCGGCCGTGGACGCCGACGGAGGGCCGGCCGCGCCGGGCCGGTGTGTCGTCGTTCGGGATCTCCGGCACGAACGCGCACGTCATCCTGGAAGAAGCGCCGGCGGACGCCCCGCCCCTCCCGGCGGATGCCCCGCCCCTCCCGGCGGAGGCGCCGCCGGTACCGGCCGCGCCGGGCACCCCGGTTCCGGTGGTCGTTTCGGCGAAGACCGGCGCCGGTCTGCCGGAGCAGGCCGCGCGGCTCGCCGCGTACGTCGAGGAGACCGGCCCGGCGCTGCCGGACGTGGCGTGGTCGTCCGCGGCGACCCGCGGGGTGTTCGAACAGCGTGCCGTCGTGCTGGCCACCGACGGAGCGGAACTGGTCAGAGGCCTGCGATCGCTGGACACCGCGCCGAACGTCGTCCGGGGTGTCGCGGGCGTCCGGGGCCGGACCGTGTTCGTGTTCCCCGGTCAGGGCGCGCAGTGGGCCGGGATGGGCCTGCGGCTGGTGGCGGAGTCGCCGGTGTTCGCGGCGCGGCTGGCGGAGTGCGCCGAGGCGTTGGCGCCGTACGTCGGATGGGATCTGCTCGACGTCCTCGGTGACGAGGCGGCGCTGACCCGGGAGGAGGTGGTGCAGCCGGCGTCGTTCGCGGTGACGGTGGCGCTGGCCGCGGTGTGGGACTCGTTCGGGGTTCGTCCGGACGCGGTCGTGGGTCACTCGCAGGGTGAGATCGCCGCGGCCGTGGTGGCCGGTGCGCTGACCCTGGAGCAGGGCGCCCGGATCGTGGCCGTGCGTTCGGCGATCCTCGCGTCCCGGCTGGCCGGCTCCGGTGCGATGGTGTCGGTGGCGTTGCCACTGGCCGACGTCGAATCGGTGCTCCCGCCGGGGGTGTCGGTGGGAGCGGTGAACGGTCCGCGGTCCACTGTCCTGACCGGTGACTCGGAAGCGGTCGACGGGCTGATCGCCGGGTGGACCGCGGCGGGCGTCCGGGCGCGGCGGGTCCCGATCGACTACGCGTCGCACTCGGCGCACGTCGACGCGATCGAGGCGGAGTTGCTCGACGCGCTGGCCGGGGTGGAACCGGCGGCGGCCTCGACCCGGATGTGGTCGACGGTGGCGAACGACTGGGTGGCCGGACCCGACCTGGGCGCCGCCTACTGGTTCGGGAACCTGCGGCGGCCGGTGCGTTTCGCCGACGCGATCCGGGCGCTCGCCGGTGAGGGTTACGACGTCTTCGTGGAGTGCAGTCCCCATCCGGTGCTGGCCGGTGCGATCACCGATCTGACCGACGGCGCGGTGACCGGCACGCTGCGGCGGGACGAGGACACCCTGGCCCGGGTGGTGACCGGCGTCGCCGAGCTGTTCGTCCGCGGCGTGCCGGTGGACTGGGCCCCGGTGCTGACCGGCGGCCGGCGGATCGACCTGCCCACCTACGCATTCCAGCACGAACGCTTCTGGCCCGAGCCGAGCACCTCCGGCGGGTCGATCGGCAACCTGGCCGGTGCCGGGCTGGCCGAGACGCGCCACCCCCTGCTCAGCGCGGCGGTTGCGCTGGCCAGCGGCGACGGAGTGGTGCTCACCGGCCGGATGTCCCTGCGCAACCAGCCGTGGTTCGCCGAGCACGTCCTCTTCGGCCGCGCACTGGTCCCCGGATCGACCTGGCTAGAACTCGCGATCCGGGCCGGTGACGAGGTCGGCTGCGATCGGGTCGAGAGCCTGACCCTGCACGCTCCGCTCGTTCTCGACGAGCACGAAGCCGTCGTCGTGCAGGTGTTCGTCGGCCCGCCGGACCGGTCCGGAGCCCGGACCGTCGGCCTGTACTCCCGGCCGGCCGACGGACCCGCGGCCGGTCCGGGGGACTCCGCCGACGGGGCCCTGTGGCGTCGCCACGCCGAGGGCGTGCTCACCGCGGGCGAGCACCGCGAGAGCGTCGACCCGGGCGCGTGGCCGCCGCCCGGCGCGACCCCGGTCGACCTCACCGACTGGTATCCCGAGCTGGCCGCGAACGGCGCCGACTACGGTCCGCACTTCTCCGGCCTCCAGGGCGTCTGGCGTGACTCCGACGGCACCGTGTGGGCGCACGTGGAGCTTCCCGAGCCGGCCACCGACGCCCGCGCTTTCGGCCTCCACCCGGCCCTGCTCGAGGCGGCCCTGCACGCGGCGCCGCTGCCCACCGGTGTCCTGGCCCGGACTCCCCGGCAGCCGATCAGGTGGAGCGGCGTCAGTCTGCACGCCGCCGGGGCCGCGACGCTGCGCGTCCGGCTGCGGCGTCTCGGGTCGGAGTCGCTCTCGGTGACCGCACTCGACGCCGCCGGCGCGCCGGTCCTCTCCGTCCGGTCGCTCACGCTGCGCCCGGTCGAGGCCGCCGAGCTGGCCACCGACGACACCGCCGACCTTCTCCGCGACGCCCTGTTCCGGGTGGAGTGGACCGCGCTGCCCGATCCGACCGGCGCCGCCGCGCGCGGCGCGGAACTCGACGCCGTCGAGCTCACCGGTCCGCCCGCGGAGCTGGCCACCGTGCCGCCCGTGGTCTGCGTCCGGCTCGCGGCGGATCCGGCCGCGTCCGGCCCGGTGCCGGCGACGCACGAGCTGACCGGCCGGGTGCTGACGCTGCTCCAGCAGTGGCTGGCCGACGAGCGGACCGGCACGTCGGTGCTCGTCGTGCTGACCAGCGGCGCGGTCGGGGTGGACGGCCGCCCACCGACCGATCTGGCCGCGGCGGCCTGCTGGGGCCTGCTGCGCGCCGCTCAGTCCGAGCACCCCGGCCGGATCGTCCTGGTCGACGTCGAGGACCTGGACGACCTGGAACCGGCGCGGGCGGCACTGCCGGCGATCGCCGCGGCCGGGGAGCCCCAGGTCGCGGTCCGCGTCGATGGGCTCTGGGCCCCGCGGCTCGTCCGCGCCGGCTCGGCCGGCCCCGCGGCGAGCCCGGCAGCCGGCCCCGGGGCGAGCCCGGCAGCCGGCCCCGCGGCGAATGCGGCGGCCGGCGCCCCGGCCGATCCGGCGGTCGATCCGGCGGCCGATCCGGCGCAGCCGGGGTGGGACCCGGACGGGACCGTGCTGATCACCGGCGGCACCGGTGGATTGGGCGCGCTGGTCGCCGCGCACCTGGCCGAGCGGTACGGCGTCCGGAACCTGCTCCTGGCGAGCCGGCGTGGTGCCGACGCCCCCGGCGCGCGCGAACTCCGCGACACGCTGGCCGGGCGTGGGGTCCGGGTCGAGCTGGCCGCCTGCGACCTCGCCGACCGGGCCGCGGTCGAGGAACTGCTGGCCGGCGTCGAACTGTCGGCCGTGTTCCACACCGCCGGGGTACTCGACGACGGCACCGTGGAGTCGCTCACTCCGGAGCGGCTGACCGCCGTGCTGCGTCCCAAGGCCGACGCGGCCTGGCACCTGCACGAGCTGGCCGGATCCGCACCGCTGATCCTGTTCTCCTCGTCCGCCGGACTGTTCGGCGCCGCCGGGCAGGGCAACTACGCCGCCGCGAACGCGTTCCTGGACGCTCTCGCCGAGCACCGGCGCGCGCTCGGCCGGCCCGCGCTGTCGCTGCCGTGGGGCCTGTGGGCGGTGCCGACCGGAATGACCGGCGGCCTGAGCGAGGCGGACGTCAAGCGGATGGGCCGGGCCGGTATGCCGCCGCTCACCGCCGACCAGGGCCTGGCCCTGCTCGACGGCGTGCTGGCGACCGGCCACCCGGCGACCGGCCACCCGGCGGTCGGGCACCCGGCGGTCGGCCACCCGGCGGTCGGGCACGCGGTCGTCGCGCCGCTCCGGCTCAACCTCTGGGCGGTCGCTTCCCGGCCCGACCCCGGCCTGGTACCGCCGCTGCTGCGCGGGCTGATCCGGCCGGGCCGGCGGACCGCCGGAAGCGTCGGCTCGGCCGGGAACCAGCTGGCGCAGCGGCTGGCCCGGCTCACCGTGCCCGAGCGGATCACCCTGCTTCTCGACCTGGTGCGGACGCACGTCGGGGTCGTGCTGGGGCACACCGGAAGCGAGTCCGTCGGTGCGCACCAGGCGTTCCGGGACCTCGGCTTCGACTCCCTGACCGCGGTCGAGCTCCGCAACCGGCTCAACGCGGTCACCGGTCTCCGGCTGCCGTCCAGCCTCATCTTCGACTACCCGACCGCGCAGCAACTCGCCGGGCACCTGCTGGGCGAGCTGCTCGGCGAGGAGGCGGACGCGCCGGCGACCGGACCGGGCCCCGCGACGACCCAGGGTGAAGACCCGGTCGTCATCGTCGGAATGGGGTGCCGCTTCCCCGGGGGGATCGGCTCACCGGAGGAACTCTGGCAGCTCCTGGTGTCCGATCAGGACATCGTCACGGAGTTCCCCGACGACCGCGGCTGGGACCTGGAGGCCCTGTTCGGCGCGGGCCTGCGGGGACGCGGTGCGATCGCCACCCGGCGGGGCGGCTTCATGGCCGACGCCGCGGACTTCGACGCCGGCTTCTTCCGGATCTCGCCGCGCGAAGCTCTCGCGATGGACCCGCAGCAGCGGCAGCTACTGGAGGTCGGCTGGGAGACCATCGAGCGCTCCGGTATCGACCCGGCGACGCTGCGCGGGAGCCGGACCGGCGTGTACGTCGGCTCGAACGGGCAGGACTACGCCAGCGTCATCTTCACCGAGACCCAGGACGTCGAGGGCCACGCCGTCACCGGTGTCTCCGGCAGCGCTCTGTCCGGACGCCTGTCGTACGTCCTCGGGCTGGAAGGGCCGTCGCTCACCGTCGACACCGCGTGCTCCTCGTCGCTGGTCGCGTTGCACGTGGCCGCGCAGGCGCTCCGCGAGGGCGAATGTGATCTGGCGCTGGCCGGCGGGGTCACGATTATGACCACGCCGTTCGGCTTCGTCGGCTTCAGCAGGCAGGGCGGCCTGGCCGACGACGGGCGGTGCAAGGCGTTCGCCGACGCCGCGGACGGTACCGGGTGGTCGGAGGGCGTCGGCATGCTCCTGCTGGAGCGCGCGTCCGACGCCCGGCGCCGGGGCCACCACGTCCTCGCCGTCGTCCGCGGTTCCTCGGTCAACCAGGACGGCGGGTCCAACGGGATGACCGCGCCGAACGGCCCGTCCCAGCGGCGGGTCATCCGGCAGGCGCTGGCCAACTCCGGGCTGCGCGCCGACGACATCGACGCGGTCGAGGCCCACGGCACCGGCACCGTCCTGGGTGATCCGATCGAGGCACAGGCGGTGCAGGGAACCTACGGCCGCGACCGGGAGCGGCCGCTCTGGCTGGGGTCGATCAAGTCGAACCTCGGGCACACGCAAGCTGCGGCCGGTGTCGCGGGTGTCATCAAGATGGTGCTGGCGATGCAGCACCGCCTGTTGCCCAGGACGCTGCACGTCGACCAACCGACCCGGCACGTGGACTGGACGACCGGACCGGTCGAACTGCTGACCGAACCGATTCCGTGGACGTCCGGCGACCGGCCGCGCCGGGCCGGCGTCTCGTCGTTCGGGGTCACCGGCACCAACGCCCACGTGATCCTCGAGTCGGCACCGGAGCTCCCCGCGGCCGAACGGCCGGCCCGTGACCGGGTCGAGGCGCTGCCGATCCTGCTCTCGGCCGAGTCGCCCGGCGCCCTGCTGGGCCAGGCGGCCCGGCTGCGGTCCGTTCTCGACGACGGATCCGGCGCGGCTGGCCTCGCCGACCTGGCCTGGACGCTGGCGACCAGCCGGACCCGCTTCCCGCAGCGCGCGGTCGTGCTCGCGAGCGACCTCACCGACCTGCGCGCAGGCGTCGACGCCCTGGCCGGCGGCGGCATCGCCGGGGGAGTACTCACCGGAGGAGCCGCCCCCGGGGAGACGCGGCTCGCCGCGCTGTTCGCCGGACAGGGCGCCCAGCGGCTCGGCATGGGCCGCGAGCTCTACGGCCGGTACCGGGTGTTCGCCACCGCACTGGACGAGGTGCTCGACGAACTCGACGAGCACCTGGACACGCCCGCGCGAGCGGTGTTGTTCGGTACCGAGCCGGATGCGCTGAACGAGACCGGGTGGGCGCAGCCGCTGCTGTTCGCCGTCGAGGTGGCGCTCTACCGGTTGCTGGAGTCGTGGGGAGTCCGTCCTGGCGCGGTGACCGGCCACTCGCTCGGTGAGTTGACCGCCGCGTACGTCGCCGGAGTGTGGTCGCTGAGCGACGCGTGCCTGCTGGTGACCGCCAGGGCCCGGCTGATGCAGGCGCTGCCGCCCGGCGGCGCGATGGTGGCCGTGGCCGCGCCGGAGGCGGACGTACTGCCGCTGCTGGCCGGCCGGGAAGACGAGGTCAGCCTGGCGGCGGTCAACGGTCCGGCGTCGGTGGTGCTCTCCGGGGTCGCCGACGCGGTGGAGGAGGTCGCGGCCGCGACCGGGGCGCGGACCCGGCGGCTGCGGGTGTCGCACGCGTTCCACTCGCCGCTGATGGAGCCGATGCTGGACGAGTTGCGCGCGGTCGCCGCCGATTTGTCCTACGCGCCGCCCGCGTTGCCGGTGGTGTCCACGGTGACCGGTGCCCGGGCCACTGTCGAGCAACTGCGCGACCCGGAGTACTGGGTGACCCAGGTCCGGCAGCCGGTGCGGTTCGCCGCCGCCGTCGCCACGCTGCGGAACTCCGCGTACGGCGCGCTGCTGGAGATCGGCCCGGACGCCACGCTCACCGCGCTGGCCGCGGATACCCTGGCCGCGGAGATCCTGACCCCGGAGGCCCTGGCCCCCGAGGCCCTGGCCCCCGAGGCCCTGGCCACGGGGGCGCCGACCGCGGAGACGCCGGTCACCGAGGCGCCGTCCGGGAACGCCGAGCCGGCCGACATCACCGGGGCCGACGTCACCGGGTCCGGCACCGTCGCGGTGGCGGCGCAGCGCGCCGGCCGGGACGAGCAGGCCGTCCTGATCGAGGCGCTGGCCCGGCTGGACGTCCGCGGCGTACCGATCGACTGGGCCGCTGTCCTCGCCGACGTCGGCGGCCGGACCGTCTCCGTACCGACCTACGCCTTCGAACACGAGCGGTACTGGCCGTCGGGACTGGGTGGCCGGCCGGCCCCGGAGGTCAGCGGGGCCGGACTGCTCAACACCGGACATCCGCTGCTGGGCGCGGCCGTCGCGCTGGCCAGGGCGGACGAGACGCTGCTGACCGGGCGGCTGGCGGTGCGCGCGCAGCCGTGGCTCAGCGACCACTCGCTCGACGGCCTGGCGGTGTTCCCCGGCACCGGGTTCCTGGAGCTGGCGATCCGGGCCGGTGATCACGTCGGCTGCGGGCAGGTCGACGAGTTGACGCTCACGACGCCGCTGCTGATCGAGGCCGACCGCGAGATCGCCGTGCAGGTGTGGGTCGGCGCCGCCGGGGAGTCCGGCACGCGCGACTTCACCGTGTACGCGCGCCCGGCCGACGCGCCCGACGCCCAGCCCTGGGCGAGCCACGCGTCCGGCGTACTGACCGCGCGGATGCAGCAGCCGGCGTTCACCGCCGAGGAGTGGCCCCCGCTCGGCGCCGTCGAGCTGGACATCGCGGACGTGTACACCCCACGCGGCCCCGGCGAGCTGGCCTTCGGCCCGGCGTTCCACGGGCTGCGCGCGGCCTGGCGCGGCCCGGACGGCGTCGTCTACGCGGAGGTGGCCGCACCCGACGCGGTCCGTGACGCGCCCGCCTACGGGCTGCATCCCGCGGTGCTGGACGCCGTCCTGCACGCCGCGCCGTTCACCGGCCTGGAGCCGGCCGGGGTGGGGCGGGTGCCGTTCAGCTGGAGCGGTGTCACCCTGCACGCGGCCGGCGCGTCGGTGCTGCGGACCCGGCTGACCCGGCGGGGCGCGGACGAGGTGGCGGTCGACGCGGTCGACGCCGCCGGTGCGCCGGTGCTGTCCGCCCGGTCGCTGGTGCTGCGTCCGGTCTCCCGGCAGCCGGGCCCCGGCGCCATGGCGCAGACGCTGTACGGCCTGGACTGGACGCTCCTCACCGAGCTGCCCGAGTCGGCCGAGCTGCCCGAGCCGGCCGAGCTGCCCGAGCCGGCCGAGTCGGCCGTGTCTCCCGCGCCGGTCGGAACGCTCGCCGTCCACGTCGTCGACACGCTCGCGGAGGCGGGTCCGGCAGACCTCACCGTGCTGCGCGCCTACCCGGCGGCGGACACGGCGGACTCGGCGGACTCGGCGGACGCGGCAAACGCGGCCGACTCGGCCGGCCCGGTGCGGCCGGTGCACGAGCTGACCGGCCGGGTACTGGCCGCGCTGCAACAGTGGTGCGGCGACGAGAGCCGGGCCGGCGCCCGGCTCGCCGTCCTGACCCGCGGCGCGGTCGGCGTCGACGGCCGGGCCCCGAGCGACCTGGCCGGCGCCGCCGTCTGGGGGTTGGTCCGCTCGGCGCAGCTGGAGCACCCCGGCCGGATCCTGCTGGTGGACGCCGACGACGAGGACGTCCCGTGGCCGGCCGCGGTCGCGCTGGCCGACGCCGGTGACGGGCAGCTCGCGGCGCGGAACGGAGCGCTGTGGGCACCCCGGGTCGTCCGGCACGCGCCACCGCCGCCGGACGCGAACCCGGGCCTGGACCCCGCCGGCACGGTGCTGGTCACCGGCGGCACCGGCGGGCTCGGCTCGCTCGTCGCCCGCCACCTAGTCACCGCGCACGACGTCCGGCACCTGCTGCTCACCAGCCGGCGCGGACCGGAGGCGCCGGGCGCGGCCGAACTCGCGGCCGAGCTGCGCGAGCTCGGCGCCACCGTCACTCTCGCCGGCTGCGACGTGGCCGACCGCGAGGCGCTCGCCGGGCTGCTCGCCGGTGTGCCGGAGGACCACCCGCTGACCGCGGTCGTACACATCGCCGGGGTGCTGGACGACGGCACGCTGGGCGCGCTGGACCCGTCCCGGCTGGCCACGGTGCTCCGCCCGAAAGCGGACGCCGCCTGGCACCTGCACGAGCTGACCGCGGACGCCGGCCTGGCCGCGTTCGTGCTGTTCTCGTCGATCGCCGGTACCTTCGGCGCGGCCGGCCAAGCCAACTACGCCGCGGGCAACGCGTTCCTCGACGCGCTCGCGCAGCAGCGGCACGCGGCCGGACTGCCTGCCGTCTCGCTGGTGTGGGGGCCGTGGAGCCGGGACGCCGGGATGACCGGAGCCCTGGACGAGCAGGCGACCCGCCGGCTGGCCCGGACCGGCCTGCCCGCGCTGAGCCCGCGCGCCGGGCTGGCGCTGTTCGACGCGGCACTGTCCAGCAGCGAGCCGGTGGTGGCGCCGATCCGGCTGGATCTGTCCGGGCTCGACGCCGGTGGCCGGGCCGTGCCGCCGCTGCTGAGCCGGCTGGTCCGCGCGGCGCGGCCCACGGCGTCGTCGAAGCCGGCCGGCGATCGGCGGCTCCGCGAGCGGCTCCGCGGACGCGACGCGGCCGACCGGCGCCGTCAGGTGCTCGACCTGGTACGGGGCGCGGTCGCCCAGGTGCTCGGCTTCGCCGCCGCCGACCGGATCGACGTGCGGCGTGGTTTCAACGACCTCGGCTTCGACTCGCTCACCGCGGTGGAGCTGCGCAACCAGCTGGCCGAGACCACCGGGCTGCGGCTGCCGGCGACCCTCGTCTTCGACTACCCGACTCCGCTGGCTCTCGCCGAACACGTCCTGGCCGAGCTGACCGGGCAGCTCGACGGGCCCGCGGGCGGCGGGCCGGTCGTCCGGGTGTCCGACGACGATCCGATCGTCCTCGTCGGCATGGCTTGCCGGTACCCGGGTGGCATCGGCTCACCGGAGGACCTCTGGCGGCTGCTGGTGGCCGGGGAGGACGGCATCACCCCGCTGCCGACCGACCGGGGCTGGGACCTGAGCCCCTACCTCGGATCCGGGGCGTCCCAGGCGTTCGCCGGCGGCTTCCTCCAGGACGCCGGGGAGTTCGACGCGGCGTTCTTCGGGGTCTCGCCGCGTGAGGCGCTGGCGATGGATCCGCAGCAGCGGTTGTTGCTGGAGACGTCGTGGGAGGCGTTGGAGCGGGCCGGGATCGATCCGACCGGCTTGCGCGGCAGCCGGACGGGTGTCTTCGCCGGGCTGATGTACCACGACTACGGCTGGAGCGGCACGTTCCCCGACGACGCGCTGTCGTTCCTCGGCACGGGCACGTCCGGCAGTATCGCGACCGGCCGGCTCTCCTACACGTTCGGCCTCGAGGGGCCGGCCGTCACCGTGGACACCGCCTGCTCGTCGTCGCTGGTGGCCCTGCACCTGGCGGCGCAGGCCCTGCGGGCGGGGGAGTGCGACCTCGCGCTGGCCGGCGGCGTGACGGTGCTGGCCCAGCCGGGCGTCTTCGCCGATTTCAGCAGTCGCGGTGGCCTGGCCGCCGACGGCCGGTGCAAGTCGTTCGCGGACGCGGCCGACGGGGTGGGCTGGGCCGAGGGCGTCGGCATGCTGGTGGTCGAGCGACTCTCGGACGCGGTGCGCCACGGACACCGGCCGCTGGCTCTGCTGCGGGGCTCGGCGGTGAACCAGGACGGCGCGTCGAACGGGCTGACGGCACCGAACGGCCCGTCGCAGCAGCGGGTCATCCGGCAGGCGCTGGCCGGTGCCGGACTCGACCCGGCCGAGGTGGACGCCGTCGAGGCGCACGGCACCGGTACCCGGCTGGGCGACCCGATCGAGGCGCAGGCGCTGCTGGCGACCTACGGGCAGGACCGGAAGTCACCGCTGCTGCTCGGGTCGATCAAGTCGAACCTCGGTCACACCCAGGCCGCCGCGGGCGTCGCGGGGATCATCAAGATGGTCCTGGCCATGGAACACGGCGTCCTGCCGAAGACGCTTCACGTCGACGCGCCTTCCTCGCACGTGGACTGGGCCGCGGGCGCGGTCGAGCTGCTCACCGAGAACCGCTCCTGGGGCGCGAACGGACACCCGCGCCGGGCGGCGGTCTCGTCGTTCGGAATCTCCGGCACGAACGCGCACGTGATCCTGGAGGAGGTCCGGCCCGCAGCGCCGGCCGGCCCGTCGTCGGGGGACTCCGCGGCGGCCCGGTCCCGGGCGGACGAGCCGTCGCCGGGCGGAGTGCTGCCGATCGTGGTCTCGGCCGCGTCAGAGGCGGCCCTGGTCGCGCAGGCCGACCGGCTCAGCGCCTGGTGGGCCGAGTCGCGCACCCCCGTCCGCGCGCTCGCCGCCGCGCAGACGCGTTCCCGGGCCGGACTCCCGCACCGGGCCGTGTTCTTCGCCGACGACGTCGTCGCGCTGGACCTCGGCCACGCCGTGCGGGGTGTCGCGTCGGCGGGCCGGATCGCGGTGGCGTTCGCCGGTCAGGGCAGCCAGCGTGCGGACATGGGCCGGGAGCTCTACCAGCGGTACCCGGTGTTCGCGGCCGCGTTCGGCGAGGTGATCGGGGAGTTCGGCGGCGCGCGCGAGGCGTGGGCCGACCCGGCGCTGATCGACCGCACCCGATGGGCCCAGCCACTGCTGTTCGCGCTCGAGGTGGCCCAGTTCCGGCTCCTCGAGTCCTGGGGCCTCCGTCCGGACGCGCTGCTCGGGCACTCGATCGGAGAGCTGGCCGCCGCCTACGTCGCCGGGGTGTGGTCGCTCCCGGACGCCTGCCGGGTCGTGACCGCACGGGCCGCTCTCATGGAGGCGCTCCCGCCGGGCGGGGCGATGGTCGCCGTGGCCGCTCCCGAGACCCGGATCCGCCCGCTGCTGGAGGGCCGCGAACACGAGGTGGCGATCGCGGCGGTCAACACACCGGACGCCGTCGTGCTGTCCGGTACGGAGACCGCGGTCACCGAGATCGCCGCCGGACTGGCCGCGCGCACCCGGCGGCTGCGGGTCTCGCACGCGTTCCACTCGCCGCTGATGGACCCGATGCTGGACGACTACCGGCGGGTCCTGGAAGCGGTCGAGCTCCGCGAACCCCGGCTCGAGCTGGTGTCGACGGTCGGCCCCGATCCGGATTGGACCGACCCCGGGTACTGGGTCCGGCAGGTGCGCGAACCGGTTCGCTTCGCCGACGCGGTGGCGGCACTGGCCGACCGGGTGGAGGTCGTCCTCGAGGTCGGCCCCGATCAGACGCTGACCGGCGCCGCCGCGCAGATCGTGCCGGCCGACGTCACGCTGGCCGCTGTCGGGGACGAGCCGATGCGCGCGCTGGCCACCGCCTACGTCCGCGGCGCGCAGCCGGACTGGCCCGCTGTGCTGACCGCGACCGCGACCGCGACCGCGACCGGGGCCGGGACTGGGGCGGACGGCGCGGCGCTGAACCTGCCGACCTACGCCTTCCAGCACGAGCGGTACTGGCCCGCCGCGTCCGGGGGAAACGCGGGCGACCTGACCGCGGCCGGCCTCAGCGCGGCCGGCCACCCGCTGCTCGGCGCCGCGGTCGAGCTGGCCGGCGGCGGGGTCGTGCTCACCGGCCGGATCTCGCTGTCGGCTCAGCCCTGGCTGGCCGGCCACCGGATCGCCGGCTCGGTGCTCGTTCCCGGCGCGGCCCTGCTGGAGCTCGCGATCCGGGCCGGGGATCAGGTCGGCGCGACCCGGGTCGAGGAGCTGACGCTGCACGCGCCGCTGTTCCTGCCCGACTCCGGCGGTGTCCAGGTCCAGGTCGTGGTGGGCGCCCCGACCGGCCCGGACGGCCCGATGCCGGTGGAGATCCACGCCCGCCCGGACGGCTCGGACGACCCCTGGGTCTGCCAGGCCACCGGCACGCTCGCCACCGGTCCGGCGGCCGCCGGGGTCGCCGCCGGGGAGTTCGCGCGCACCTGGCCGCCGGAGGACACCACCCCGATCGCGCTCGACGGTCTCTACGACGGCCTGCGCGCCGGTGGCCTCGACTACGGCCCGGCGTTCCAGGGTCTGCAGGCGGCCTGGTCGGCGCCGGACGGCACCCTCTACGCCGAGGTCGCCCTCCGCGCCGAGGAGCGGGCGGACGCGACCCGGTTCGGGCTGCACCCGGCCCTGCTCGACGGCGCCCTGCACACCGGCTCGCTGGGTGGCGGGGACCACGTCGCCCGCCTGCCGTTCGCCTGGCGCGACGTCCGCCTGCACGCCACGCACGCGACGCTGCTCCGGGTCCGGCTGCGTCGCCACGGCGTCGACGGAGCGGGGTTCGAGGGGGTAGGGACCGATCAGCTCACGCTGGACCTGGCCGACGGCGGGGGAGGACCGGTCGCGACGATCGGCAGCCTCGCACTGCGTCCGATCGCCGCCGACCCGGTGGACGAGGCAGCCGCCACGGCCAGGCGATCGCTGTTCACGGTGGCCTGGGATCCGATCGGTTCCCCGGCGGAGGGGGAACCCGGCGACGAGCCGGCCGTCACCCTCGCGCAGGCCCCGGCCGGTGACCCGGCCGATCCGGTCGGCTCGGCGCATCGCGCCGCACGGTGGGCGCTGGAGACCGTGCAGGAGTGGCTGGCCGGCGACGGCGACCGTCTCGCGGTGGTCACCCGCGGCGCGGTGGAGCCGGTCACCGATCCCGCGGCGGCCGCCGTCTGGGGCTTCGTCCGGTCGGCGCAGGCGGAGCATCCCGGCCGGTTCGTGCTGATCGACGTCGACGACGACGCGTCCTCCGACGCGGCCGTGCCGGAGCTGTCGTCGGGCCGGCACACCCAGCTGGCGATCCGGTCCGGCCGGGCACTGACCCCGGTACTCACCCGGCTGAGCCCCTCGGGCGAGCCGGTGGAGCCGTTCGCGGACCCGGTGCTGATCACCGGCGGGACCGGCGGTCTCGGCGCGCAGCTCGCCCGCCACCTGGTCTCCTCCCGCGGTGTGACGCGGCTGGTGCTGACCAGCCGACGCGGACCGGACGCCCCCGGTGCCGCGGAACTGTCCGCCGAGCTGACCGCGCTCGGTGCCGACGTGCAGGTCGTCGCGTGCGACGTCACCGACCGTGCGGCCGTGGCCGAACTCCTCGCCGGGCACCCGGTGGCCGCGGTGATCCACGCGGCCGGCGTCGTCGACGACGCCACCGTGACCGCGCTGACGCCGGACCGGGTCGCGGACGTCCTGCGGCCGAAGGTCGACGCGGCCTGGCACCTGCACGAGTTGACCCGCGACGTGCCGCTGCGGTCGTTCGTGCTGTTCTCGTCCTTCGCGGGCGTCGGGGGCGCGGCCGGCCAGGGCAACTACGCGGCTGCGAACGCGGTACTGGACGCGCTGGCCGCCCACCGGCGGAACCTGGGACTTCCGGCGACGTCGCTCGCGTGGGGGGCGTGGGAAGACCGCACCGAGCTCTCCGCGGCGGCCGACTTCGATCGGATGGCGCGGATCGGGCTCCCGCCCCTCACCACGGAGCAGGGCCTCGCGCTGTTCGACGCGGCCGGGACGCACACGGCCGAGCCGCTCGTGGTTCCCCTCCGGCTCGATCTGGGGATCCTGCGACGCCACGCCCGGTACCTGCCGTCGCTGCTGCACCGCCTGGTGCCCCCACCGTCCCGGCGCACCGCCCTGGACGGGAGCGCCGCCGACACCGCCGGCCGGCTCGCGTCGCTGCCCGCGGAGCAGCGTGCCGAGGCCGTGCTCGACCTGGTCCGGGCGTCCACCGCGGCAGTACTCGGACACGCGGGCCCGGAGGCCGTCGACACGCTCCGCTCGTTCGCCGAGCTCGGCCTCGAGTCGCTCACGGCCGTCGAGCTGCGCAACCGCGTCGCGGCCGGCACCGGCCTGCGGCTCTCGTCCACAGTGGCGTTCGACTACCCGACCCCGGCCGCTCTCGCGGCCCACCTGGCCGGCGAGTTGAGCGGAACCGACGCGACGCCACGCCGTGCGGCCCCGGGCCGACGAGCGACCACGGACGATCCGATCGTCGTCGTCGGCATGGCCTGCCGTTACCCGGGCGGCGTCGAGTCACCGGAGGACCTCTGGGAACTGGTCACCGCGGGCCGGGAAGGCATCGCACCGGCACCGGCGGATCGCGGCTGGGAGCTCGACCCCCACGTCGCCCGGCTGGACCGACCGCTGGTGGGCGGGTTCCTCCCGGCGGCCGGGGAGTTCGACGCGGCGTTCTTCGGGCTCTCGCCGCGTGAGGCGCTGGCGATGGATCCGCAGCAGCGGTTGTTACTGGAGACGTCGTGGGAGGCGTTGGAGCGGGCCGGGATCGATCCGACCGGCTTGCGCGGCAGCCGGACGGGTGTCTTCGCCGGGCTGATGTACCACGACTACGGCACCAGCGCGCAGTTCCCTGACGAGTCCGTGGGCTTCCTGGGCACCGGGACGTCCGCCAGCGTCGCGACCGGCCGGGTGGCGTACCTGTTCGGGCTGGAGGGGCCTGCGGTGACTGTCGACACGGCGTGTTCGTCGTCGCTGGTCAGCCTGCACCTCGCGGCCCAGGCGCTGCGTTCGGACGAGTGCGATCTGGCGCTGGCCGGCGGGGTGACCGTGATGTCGACCCCGGGTACGTTCATCGGATTCGCGCTGCAGGGCGGGCTGTCGTCCGACGGGCGCTGCCGGTCGTTCGGGGACGGTGCCGACGGCACTGGCTGGTCCGAGGGCGTCGGCATGCTGGTCGTCGAGCGGCAGTCCGACGCGATCCGCAACGGACACCGGGTCCTGGCCGTGATCCGCGGGTCCGCGGTCAACTCCGACGGTGCGTCCAACGGCTTGACCGCCCCGAACGGCCCGGCGCAGCAGCGGGTGATCCGGCAGGCGCTCGCGTCGGCCGGGCTGGCGCCCACCGACGTCGACGTCGTCGAAGGGCACGGCACCGGAACCCGGCTCGGCGACCCGATCGAGGCGCAGGCGCTGCTGGCTACCTACGGCCAGGAGCGCGACACGCCGCTACTGCTGGGGTCGGTCAAGTCGAACCTCGGGCACACCCAGGCCGCGGCGGGCGTCGCCGGGGTCATCAAGATGGTGCTGGCGATGCGGCACGGCGTCGCGCCCCGGACGTTGCACGCCGAGGCGGCCTCCGCCGAAGTGGAGTGGGACCTCGGAGCGGTCGAACTGCTGACGTCGAACCGCGCCTGGGAGGTCGAGGGCCGGCCGCGCCGCGGCGCCGTCTCGTCGTTCGGGATCTCCGGCACGAACGCGCACGTGATTCTGGAGGAAGGACCGGCGCCGGCCCCGGTCGCGGTGCCGGCTCCGGCCGGGCCCGTGCCGCTGGTGGTCTCCGCGAGGTCGGAGCGGGCGCTGGCCGCCCAGGTGGACCGTCTGACCGGCTGGTGGGAGCAGTCCGCCGCACCGGCATCCGACGTCGGCGCGCAACTGGCGCTCTCCCGGGCCGCTCTCCCGTTCCGGGCGGTGCTGTTCGCCGGCCCGGAGGTGGTGCGGGGACCGGGTGACGCCGCCGCGCCGTCGGGGGAGACCGCCGCGCCGTTGGGGGAGACCGCCGCGCTGCGGGGGGATACCGGCGTGTCCCGGCTGGGCGAGGCCGTGCGCGGCGCGGTGTCGCGGGGCCGGGTGGCGATCGCGTTCGCCGGCCAGGGCGCGCAGCGCGTGGGCATGGGCCAGGACTCCTACGACCGCTATCCGGTGTTCGCCGCCGCGTTCGACGCGGTGCTGACGCACTTCGAAGGGGCCCGGGAAGCCTGGTCGGATCCGGAGCTGATCGATCGGACCCGGTGGGCGCAGCCGTTGCTGTTCGCGGTCGAGGTCGCGCACTACCGGCTGCTCGAGTCGTGGGGCGTCCGGCCCGACGTCCTGATCGGACACTCGATCGGCGAGCTGGCGGCGGCTCACGTGGCCGGTCTCTGGTCGTTGCCCGACGCCTGCCGGATCGTCGAGGCGCGGGCGCGGCTGATGCAGGCGCTGCCGGCCGGTGGAGCGATGCTCGCGGTGGCAGCTCCCGAGTCCGCGGTGCTGCCGCTGCTCGCCGGCCGCGAGGACGAGATCGCCCTCGCCGCGGTCAACGCCCCGAACGCCGTGGTGCTGTCCGGGACCGAGGCCGCGGTCCGGGACGTCGCCGCCGGCCTGGAGGTGCGCACGCGGCGGCTGCGCGTCTCGCACGCGTTCCATTCACCGTTGATGGATCCGATGCTGGCCGACTTCCGCCGGGTCGTGGAGTCGGTGGAGTTCGCCGAGCCGGTGCTCACCGGGCCGGCCGGGACCGCGCAGTGGACGGACACCGAGTACTGGGTCCGGCAGGTTCGTGAACCGGTGCGGTTCGCCGACGCGGTCGCCGCGCTCGGCGTCGACGTCTTCGTCGAAGTGGGACCCGATCGGTCGCTCAGTGCCGCGGCGGCGCAGATCCTGCCGTCCGACGTGTCGATCACCGCCGTGACCGACGAGCCGCTGCGGGTGCTGGCCACTGCTTTCGTCCGGGGCGCGCGCGTCGACTGGACCGCGGTGTTCGGTACCCGCGCGCCCGCGCTGGACCTGCCCACCTACGCCTTCGCCCACGACCGGTACTGGCCCAGGGCGGGCGCGCCCGGTGACCTCACCGCCGTGGGGCTGCGTTCGGCGGACCACCCGCTGCTGGGCGCGGCGGTCGAGCTGGCCGGCGGCGGCGTGGTGTTCACCGGCCGGCTGGCGCTGCGCGCGCAGCCGTGGCTGTCCGGGCACCGGGTCGGAGGGGTGCCGCTGGTGCCCGGGGCGGCGCTGCTCGAACTGGCCGTCCGCGCCGGTGACCAGGTCGGTGCGGCCCGGGTCGAGGAGCTGACCCTGCCGGAGCCGCTGCCGCTGCCGGAGTCCGGTGGCGTCCAACTGCAGGTCGTCCTGGGTGGTGCCGACACCGCCGGGAGCCGCGCGGTGGAGATCTACGCCCGGCCGGACGGTTCGGAGGACCCGTGGGTGCTGCACGCGGCCGGCACGGTCGGTCCGGGTGCCGTCGAGGCGGACTTCGCGCCGCGGTCCTGGCCGCCGGAGGCCACCACGCCGATCGACCTCACCGGGGTCTACGACGGTCTGCGGGCCGCCGGGCTGGATTACGGCCCGGCGTTCCAGGGTCTGCGGGCGGCCTGGTCGGCGCCGGACGGCACGGTCTACGCGGAGGTCGCGCTCGCCGCCGACGAGCGCTCGGACGCCGCACGGTTCGGACTGCACCCGGCGTTGCTCGACGCGGCCCTGCACGCGGCAGCCCTGCCCACCGGAGCCCTGCCGACCGGAGCGCCGTTCGACGAGCCCGCGGGGGGTTTGCCGTTCGTCTGGCGCGGCGTGTCGCTGCACACGGCGCGGGCCGTCGCGCTGCGGGTGCGGTTGCGCCGGCTCGGCGTCGATCCGACCGGAGCCGGTGAGATCGTGCTCGACCTGGCCGACGGGGCCGGTGAACCGGTCGCGTCGATCGGCGGCCTGCGGCTACGCCCGGTGACCTCCGAGGCCACCGGCACCGTGACCTCGATGGCCCGGCGTTCGCTCTTCGCGGTCCGCTGGCAGCCGCTGGAGCAGCCGGTCGACGCCGCCGACCGGCCCGCCGCCCCGGCGACCCGGCTCGTCGAGGCCCCCGGAGGAGATCCGGGCGATCCGGTGGGCTCGGCCCACCGGGCGGCCGCGTGGGCACTGGCGACCGTGCAGGCCTTCCTGGCCGACGACGGGCTGGACCGCGGCGACGGGCTGGACCGCGGCGACGGGCTGGACCGCGGCGACGGGCTGGACCGCGGCGCTCGGGAGAGCCGCGGCGAAGGGGACCGTTTGGCGGTGGTGACCCGCGGTGCGATCGAGCCGGTGACGGATCCCGCCGCCGCCACGGTCTGGGGACTGCTGCGCTCGGCGCAGTCCGAGCACCCGGGCCGGTTCCTGCTGATCGACCTCGACGACGACCCGGCCTCCGCGGACGCCCTGCCCGCCCTCGTGAACGGCGAGCAGCCACAGCTCGCCGTGCGGGCCGGGCAGGCACGTACCCCCGTGCTCGCCCGGTTGGCGCCCGCGGACGAGCCGGCCGGCCTGCTCGAGGGCACGATCCTGATCACCGGCGCAACCGGCGGCCTGGGCTCGCTGCTGGCCCGGCATCTGGTGTCCGTGCACGGCGCCCGCGACCTGGTACTGACCAGCCGGCGCGGCGAGGACGCGCCCGGCGCCCGCGCACTCGTCGGCGAGCTGACCGGCCTGGGCGCACGGGTCGCGCTGGTGGCGTGCGACCTGACCGATCGGCACGCGGTCGCTGACCTGCTGGCCACGGTCGAGCCTCCACTGTCGGCCGTGATCCACACCGCAGGCGTCCTGGACGACGGTGTCGTCACCGCGCTGACCCCGGAGCGCCTCGAGGCGGTGCTGCGGCCCAAAGTGGACGCAGCCTGGTACCTCCACGAATTGGCGGGCGCGGTGCCGCTCGTCCTGTACTCCTCGTTCGCCGGCATCGGCGGGGCGGCCGGGCAGGGCAACTACGCGGCGGCGAACGCTTTCCTCGACGCGCTGGCCGCCCACCGGCAGTTCCTCGGCCTGCCCGGCACCTCGCTGGCCTGGGGTGCGTGGCAGACGCGCACCGCGCTCTCGGCGTCCGCGGACTTCGACCGGCTGGCCCGGGCGGGGCTCCCGCCGGTCACCGCCGAGGAGGGGCTCGCGCTGTTCGACGCTGCGCTGGCCCGCGCCGACGAACCGCTGGTCGTTCCGGTCCGGGTTGACCTGGCGACGCTGCGGCGCCACGCCCGGCACCTCCCGCCGTTGCTGCACGGACTGGTACCTGGATCGGTGCGGCGCAGCGCGAACGGCGTGGCGGCCGGTGACGCCGCCCTGCGCCTGGCCGCGATGCCCGCGGAGCAGCGCGGGCCGGCCCTGCTCGAGCTGGTCCGCGGTCATGCCGCGGCCGTGCTGGGACACGTCGGCGCCGGTGCGATCCCCGCGACCACGACCTTCGCCGAGCTGGGCGTCGAGTCGCTCACGGCGGTCGAGTTGCGCAACGCGCTCTCGGCCACGACCGGTCTCCGGCTGCCGGCGACGCTCGTCTTCGACTATCCGACCCCCCGTGCGGTCGCCGAGTTCCTCGACGCCGAACTCGTCGGCCCGCCCGCCGACGAGCCCGCGAACCGGCTCCCGGCCCTGCGCTCCACGGACGACGACCCGGTGGTCATCATCGGCATGGCCTGCCGTTACCCGGGAGGCGTCGACTCACCGGAGGATCTCTGGGAACTCGTCCTGGCCGGCCGGGACGGCATCACCCCGTTCCCCACCGACCGCGGCTGGGACCTGGGACAGGTCCCACCCGAGCTGGCGGACTACGCGCACGTCGGCGGGTTCCTGCACGACGCGGGGAACTTCGACGCGGCGTTCTTCGGAGTCTCGCCACGCGAGGCGATCGCGATGGATCCGCAGCAGCGACTCCTGCTGGAGACCTCCTGGGAGGCGCTGGAGCGCGCCGGGATCAACCCCACCGGGCTGCGGGGAAGCCGTACCGGCGTCTTCGCCGGCCTGATGTACCACGACTACGGCACCGGTGTCCGGTTCCCCGACGAGTCGATGGCGTTCCTGAGCACCGGCACCTCCGGCAGCGTCGCCTCCGGCCGGCTGTCGTACACGTTCGGGTTCGAAGGCCCGGCGCTCACCGTCGACACCGCCTGTTCGTCGTCGCTGGTCACGCTTCATCTCGCCGCGCAGGCGCTGCACTCGGGGGAGTGCGACCTGGCGCTGGCCGGCGGTGCGACCGTCATGGCCACGCCGAACACGTTCCTCGGCTTCTCGATCCAGGGTGGCCTGGCCGCCGACGGGCGGTGCAAGTCGTTCTCCGACGCGGCCGACGGCACCGGCTGGTCGGAGGGCGTCGGCATGCTCGTGGTCGAGCGGCTCTCGGACGCCCGGCGCCACGGTCACCAGGTCCTGGCCGTCGTCCGTGGCTCGGCGGTGAATCAGGACGGGGCCTCCAACGGCCTGACTGCGCCCAACGGCCCGTCGCAGCAGCGGGTGATCCGGCAGGCGCTGGCCTCGGCCGGCCTGAAGAGCACCGAGGTGGACGCGGTGGAGGCGCACGGCACGGGCACCCGGCTGGGTGACCCGATCGAGGCGCAGGCGCTCCTGGCCACCTACGGCCGGGACCGGGAGACGCCGCTGCGGCTCGGCTCGGTCAAGTCGAACATCGGCCACACGCAGGCCGCCGCCGGTGTGGCCGGCGTGATCAAGATGATCGAGGCCATGCGCCACGGCGTACTGCCCCCGACGCTGCACGTGGACGCGCCGAGCAGTCAGGTGGACTGGTCCGCGGGTGCGGTCGAGCTGTTGACGTCGGCGCAGCCGTGGGAGGCCGGTCCGGGCCGGCCGCGTCGGGCGGCGGTGTCGTCGTTCGGGATTTCCGGGACGAACGCGCACGTGATCCTGGAGCAGGGTCCGGAGGTGCCGGAGCCGGCGGTGGCGGAGTCGTCCGGTTCCGGGCTGGCCGGTTCCGGGCTGGCCGGTTCCGGGCTGGCCGGGGTCGGGCCGGTCGGGGTCGGGCCGGTCGGGGTCGGGGTCGGGCCGGTCGGGGGTGGGGTGGTTCCGGTGGTTGTGTCGGCGAAGTCGGCGGTGGCGCTGGCTGCGCAGGCGGCGCGGCTGGCGTCGTTGATCGAGGTGAGCGGGCCTGCTCTGCGGGATGTGGCGTTTTCGTCGGTGGTGACGCGGGCGGTGTTTGAGCATCGTGCGGTGGTGCTGGCGGGTGATGGGGCGGGTTTGCTGGCGGGTTTGGGGTCGTTGGATGTGGCGGGGAATGTGGTGCGTGGGGTGGCGCGTCCCCGGGGTGGGTTGGTGTGGGTGTTCCCGGGTCAGGGGGCGCAGTGGGCGGGTATGGGGTTGCGGTTGGTGGCGGAGTCGCCGGTGTTCGCGGCGCGGTTGGCGGAGTGTGCGGTGGCGTTGGCGCCGTTTGTGGAGTGGGATCTGTTTGAGGCGCTGGGCGACGAGGTGTTGCTGGGGCGCGTTGATGTGGTGCAGCCGGTGTCGTTCGCGGTGATGGTGTCGTTGGCGGCGGTGTGGGATTCGCTGGGTGTGCGTGCGGGTGCGGTGGTGGGTCATTCGCAGGGTGAGATCGCGGCGGCGGTGGTTGCGGGTGCGTTGAGTTTGGAGCAGGGTGCGCGGGTGGTGGCGGTGCGGTCGAGGTTGATCGCGTCGCGGTTGGCGGGTTCGGGGGCGATGGCGTCGGTGGCGCTTGCGCTGGATGAGGTGGAGCCGGTTCTGCCGGTGGGTGTGTGGGTGGCGGCGGTGAACGGTCCGCGGTCGATCGTGCTGTCGGGTGATCCGGAGGCGCTGGACGGTCTGGTTGCTCGGTGGACAGATGAGGGTGTGCGGGCTCGGCGGATCGCGGTGGATTACGCGTCGCACTCGGCGCACGTCGATGTCCTCGAGGCGGAGCTGCGTGCCGCGCTGGCCGATCTGGAGCCGGCCCCGGTGTCGACCCGGATGTGGTCCTGCGTCGAGAGCCGGTGGCTGACCGGCGCGGAGCTGGACGCCGGGTACTGGTTCGAGAATTTGCGTCGTCCGGTGCGGTTCGCGGAGGCGGTGCAGGCCCTCGCGGGTGAGGGGTTCGATGTTTTTGTGGAGTGCAGTCCGCATCCGGTGTTGACGGGTCCGGTTAGTGATTTGGTTGCTGAGGGTGTGGTGGTGGGTTCGGTGCGCCGGGGTGAGGACTCGTGGTTGCGGGTGTTGACCAGCGCGGCGGAGTTGTTTGTGCGTGGGGTGGAGTTGGAGTGGGTTCCGGCCGGTCGGCGGGTGGATTTGCCGACGTATGCGTTCCAGCACGAACGCTACTGGCCGGACGGCCGGCTCGGTGGGGCCACGACCCGCAGCACGCTCGGCCATCCGGTGCTCGACACCGCGGTGGAACTGGCCAGCGGCGACGGTCTGGTGCTCAGCGGCCGGCTCGGGTTGCGGACGCACCCGTGGCTGGCCGCGTACGAGATCGCCGGCGTGGTGTCGGTGCCCGCCGCGGTGCTCCTCGATCTGGCTCTGCGCACCGGCGACGAGGCCGGCTGCGACGGGATCGATGACTTCACTCTGGACACGCCGCTGAGCTTCGCGGCCGACACCACGGTCCTGGTGCAGGTCGTCGTCGGGGCGGCGGACCCGGCCGGCAGCCGGACGTTCGACCTGCACGCCCGGTCCGAGCGGTCCGACCGGCCGTGGATCCGGCACGGCGGCGGCCGGCTCGCCGCGGCCGGCACCAGGGAGTCGAGCCCCGAGGCTCAGCCCACCTGGCCCCCGGCGGGTTCGACCCGGCTCGATCCGGCCGACCTGGCCCACCTGATCGACCTGATCGACGTCACCGCGGCGGCCTGGCGCGACCCGTCCGGTGCCGTGCACCTGCAGATGAACGCCGAGACGACGGCGTTCGGGCTCGACCCGGCCGTCGTGGACACCGCGGTGGCGGCGCTGCCGCTCATCGGCTGGCCCGGCCTGCTGGTCCCGGCCCGCTGGGCGGACGTGCAACTGCACGCGATCGGCGCCACCGCCGTGCGTCTGCGCCTGACCCCGACCGGCGCGGACACGGTCTCGCTGGCGGTCTTCGACCCGGCCGGGACGCCGGTACTGTCCGCCGGCGCGCTCGAACTGCGCGCACCGACCGCCGACGACCTGAGCACCACTCACCGCAGCGGCGTCGACGGGCTGACCCACGTCGTCTGGACGCCGTTGACCGCCACCACCGACGGACCGCCGGACGACGGGGTGACGGTGCTGCGCTGCGACGATTCCGGCGACGGCGACCTGCCCGAGCGGGTGCGGTCCGTCACGACCACGGTGCTGGGCGCGCTGCAGCGGCTCGGCGACACCGACCGGATGGTGGTCGTCACGCGCGGCGCGGTCGGCGTCGACGGCGCGGCGCCGACCGACCTCGCGTCGGCGGCGGCCTGGGGCCTGGTGCGCACCGCGCAGTCGGAACGCCCGGGCCAGGTCGTCCTGGTCGACCTGGATCCGGCCGGTCCGGACGCGCTCGACGAGGCGCTGCTGGGTGCCGCCGTCCACTCGGGCGAACCGTCGGTCGCGATCCGGGACGAGGCGCTGTGGGTGCCGCGGCTCACCCGGTTGCCCGCCACGTCGCCGGGGCCGGTCGAGTTCCACGGCACCGTGCTGATCACCGGAGGCACCGGCGGCCTGGGCGCGGTGTTCGCCCGCCACCTGGTGACGGCGCACGGCGTCCGGCGCCTGCTGCTGGTCAGCCGCCAGGGGCTCGCTGCCCCCGGTGCCACCGAACTGCGGACCGAACTGGCCGCGCGCGGCGCCGAGGCCGAGGTCGTCGCCTGCGACGTCGCCGACCGTGACGCGCTCGCGGCGCTGCTGACCGAACACCCGGTGGACGCCGTGGTGCACAGCGCCGGGGTCCTCGACGACGGTGTGATCGACTCCTTGACGCCGGAGCGGCTGGACGCCGTGCTGCGGCCCAAGGTGGACGGCGCCTGGAACCTGCACGAGCTGACCGCGGCGCGGCCGCTGACCGCGTTCGTCGTGTTCTCGTCGCTGGCGGGAACCCTCGGCGCACCCGGGCAGGGCAACTACGCGGCGGCGAACGCGTTCCTGGACGGCCTCGCCGCGCACCGCCGAGCCGCCGGACTGCCCGGCCTCGCGCTGGCCTGGGGACTCTGGGCCGAGCAGACCGCACTGACCGGCGGATTGAGCGACACCGACACCCGGCGGATGGCCCGCTCCGGAGTGCTGCCGCTCTCCAGCGACCAGGGCACCGCACTGTTCGACGCCGCGCTGGCGGGCGGCGTGGCCGGCGTCGTCCCGGTGCGCTTCGACCCCGCGGTGCTGGCCTCCGCCGGCGCGCTCCCGCCATTGCTGCGCGGGCTGGTGCGCACCCGGCGCCGGGCGGCGGGTGCTCCCGCGGCCGCGGCGGACGGCCTGGCGCGGACGCTGGCGGCGCTGGACGCGACGGCGCGTCTGCCGTTCGTCCTCGATCTGGTCCGGGCCCAGGTCGCCGTGGTCCTGGGCCATACCTCGGCCGGGGACGTCGACCCGAATCTGCCGTTCCGCGAGCTCGGGTTCGACTCGGTGACCGCGCTGGAACTGCGCAACCGGATCGCCGAGACCACCGGGCTGCGGTTGCCCGCCACCCTCGTGTTCGACTACCCCACCCCGGCGCAGCTCGCGGAACATCTGCTGGCCGAGGCGCTCGGCGGTGGCCTCGACCTGCCCGTCCGCACCGCCCTCGCGCCGGTCGGCGACGACCCGGTCGTGATCGTCGGAATGTCCTGCCGGTTCCCGGGCGGGGTGCGTTCGCCGGACGAGCTGTGGCAGTTGCTCGCCGACGGCGTGGACGCGATCGACGGCTTCCCGTCGGACCGGGGCTGGGATCTCGAGGGCCTCGGCGGTGGCCGGGCGCCGGAGCTGGCGACCGGCCAGGGCGGCTTCCTGGACGACGCGGCCGGCTTCGACGCGGACTTCTTCCGGATCTCCCCGCGCGAGGCGATCGCGATGGACCCCCAGCAGCGGTTGCTGCTGGAAAGCTCGTGGGAGGCGCTGGAGGACGCCGGTCTCCGGCCGGAGACGCTGCGCGGCAGCCACACCGGCGTCTACGTCGGCACCAACGGGCAGGACTACCTGAGCCTGCTGCTGGACCGCGGCACCGACGTGGAGGGCCACGCGCTGACCGGCCTCTCGGCCAGCGTCCTGTCGGGCCGGCTCTCGTACACCCTCGGGCTGGAGGGCCCGGCGGTCACGGTCGACACCGCCTGCTCGTCGTCGCTGGTCGCGCTGCACCTGGCCGGGCAGGCGCTGGCCGCGGGCGAGTGCGACCTCGCCCTGGTGGGCGGCGTGACGGTCATGACGACGCCGCTGTCGTTCGTCGGCTTCAGCCTGCAGGGCGGGCTCGCGTCCGACGGGCGGTGCAAGTCCTTCGCGGACGGCGCGGACGGCACCGCCTGGTCCGAGGGCATCGGCATGCTGGTCGTGGAGCGCCGTTCGGACGCCGAGCGCCGAGGCCACCGGATCCTGGCGGTCGTGCGCGGCTCGGCGGTGAACCAGGACGGTGCCTCCAACGGGCTGACCGCCCCGAACGGTCCGTCGCAGCGGCGGGTGATCCGGCAGGCGCTGGCCGTCTCCGGACTGTCGCCGGCCGACGTCGACGCGGTCGAGGCACACGGCACCGGGACGACGCTCGGCGACCCGATCGAGGCGCAGGCGCTGCTGGCGACGTACGGGCGGGACCGGGAGCGGCCGCTGCAGCTCGGTTCGATCAAGTCCAACCTCGGACACACCCAGGCGGCGGCCGGGGTGGCCGGTGTCCTGAAGATGATCCTGGCGATGCGGCACGGCGTGCTGCCCCGGACCCTGCACGTGGACGCACCCACGTCCCACGTGGACTGGGCCGCGGGCGCGGTCGAACTGCTCACCGAGAACCGGCCGTGGGAGGCCGACGGGCGTCCCCGCCGGGCCGGGATCTCGTCGTTCGGGATCTCCGGGACGAACGCGCACGTGATCCTCGAGGAAGGACCGCCTGCCCCCGTCGCCGCGACTGCTTCGGCCGCCCCGGCGGGCCTGGCCGGCGGCGCGTCCACGGCGGGCGACCCGGTGCCGGTCGTGCTCTCGGCGCGGTCCCGGGCCGCGCTGGCCGGGCAGGCTGCCCGGCTGGCCGGGCGGGTCACCGACGCTTCTCCGGCCGACGTGGCGGTCTCGGCGTCGGCGCGGTCGGTGTTCGAGCACCGCGCGGTGGTGCTCGCCGCCGACCCGGCCGAGCTCGCCGCGCGGCTGACCGCGCTGGCCGCGGGCGTGCCGGCCGCGGGCGTGGTGGTGGGTACCGCGGCCCATCGGCCGATGCTGGCGATGGTGTTCAGCGGGCAGGGTGCCCAGCGGGCCGGGATGGGCCGCGAGCTGTACGCGCGGTACCCGGTGTTCGCGACGGCGTTCGACGAGGTGCTGGACGAGCTCGACGACGACTCGATCCGCTCGGCCTGGTCGGACCCGGCGGCGATCGACCGGACCGGCAACGCGCAGCCGCTGTTGTTCGCGATCGAGGTGGCGCTGTGGCGGCTGCTGGGATCGTGGGGCGTCGAGCCCGCGCTGGTGGCCGGGCATTCGATCGGAGAGCTGGCCGCCGCCTACGTGGCCGGGGTGTGGTCGCTGGCCGACGCGTGCGCGCTGGTGGCCGCGCGCGGCCGCTTGATGCAGGCGCTTCCCTCCGGCGGGGCGATGGTGGCGGTCCGGGCCACCGAGGCGGAGGTGCTGCCGCTGCTGGCCGGGCGGGAGCGGGAGGTGGCGCTCGCCGCGGTGAACGGACCCGACTCGGTGGTGCTCTCCGGCGTCGCCGCGGCGGTGGACGAGATCGTGGCGGCGCTGGGCGTCCGCGCGCGCCGGTTGAGCGTGTCGCACGCGTTCCACTCGCCGCTGATCGAGCCGATGCTGGACGAGTTCCGCGCGGTCGCCGAGGAATTGTCGTACGCCCCGGCCGCGGTGCCGATCGTCTCCACGGTGACCGGCGATCTGCTCACCGACGAGCAGGTCCGGGATCCGGAGTACTGGGTGGCGCAGGTGCGCGAGCCGGTGCGGTACGCGCAGGCGGTGCTCGGCCTGCGCGCGGCCGGCGCCACGATCCTGCTGGAGGTCGGCCCGGACGCGGCGCTCGCTCCGCTCGCCGACGGAACCGTTCCGACGCTGCGGCGGGACCGGGAGGAGCCGTCCACGCTGCTGGAGGCGATCGGCCGGTTGCACGTCGACGGTGTGGACGTCGAGTGGCCGCGCCTGCTGCCGGCGGGGCACCGGATCGAGCTGCCGACCTATGCGTTCCAGCACGAGCGGTTCTGGCCCGAGCGGTCGCGGCCGGCCCCGGCGGCGTCCGGCAGCGACCCGGTGGACGCGGAGTTCTGGTCGGTCCTGGCCCAGTCCGACGTCGAGTCGCTGGCCGATCGGTTCGCGGTGGCACCCGACGCCATCGAGGCCGTGCTCCCGGCCCTGACGTCGTGGCGGCAGGGCCGGCGGGAGCAGTCGGCGGCGGCGTCCTGGCGTTACCAGGTGACCTGGCAGCAGTTCCCGATTCCCGGCCGGACGCTGACCGGCCGCTGGGTGCTGCTGGTGCCCGCGGCGCTGCGCGCGGACGCCTGGACGGCCGAACTGTGCGAGCGGCTGCCGGTGGACCGTATCGACGTCGAGCAGGTCGATCGGGCGTCGCTCACCGACCGGCTGCGCGGCGTCCCCGCCGACGGTGTCCTGTCCCTGCTCGGGTTCTGCGCGGACGGTTCGTCCGCCGCCGGAGTCGGCGCCACGATCGCGCTGCTCCAGGCCCTGGCCGACGCCGACGTCTCGGCGCCGGTGTGGTCACTGAGCCGCGCCGCGGTGTCCGTGGGGCGCGCGGACCCCCCGGTGGATCCGGGTCAGGCGGCGGTGTGGGGTGCGGGCCGGGCCGCGGCGCTCGAACACCCGCTGGCCTGGGGCGGCCTGATCGACCTGCCCGGCGTCGTGGATGCCCGTACCGCGGAGCGGCTGGCGGGAGTGCTGGCCGGCGGAACCGGCGAAGACCAGGTCGCGTTGCGGACCAGCGGGGCGTTCGGCCGCCGGTTGGCCCCGGCGCCGCTCCGTGGCCCCGAGCGGGACTGGCGGGCACGGGGAACCGTCCTGGTCACCGGCGGCACCGGCGCGCTGGGTGCCCGAGTGGCCAAGTGGCTGGCCGAGTGCGGGGCGGAGCGCCTGATCCTGACCAGCCGGCGCGGCCCCGATGCCCCCGGCGCGGCCGAGCTCCGTACCGAGTTGACCGCGCTCGGCGTCGCCGTGGAGATCGTGGCCTGTGACGTCGCCGACCGCGACGCGGTGGCCGGGCTGCTGGCCGCGTACCCGCTGACCGGAGTCGTGCACACCGCCGGGCTGGGCCAGTCCGCCCTGCTCCAGGCCACCACGCCGGAGCAGGTCGCCGAGGTGCTGGCGGCCAAGGCCGTCGGCGCGGCCCACCTGGACGCGCTGCTCGGCGAGCAGGAGCTGGACTTCTTCGTGCTGTTCTCGTCGATCGCCGGCACCTGGGGCAGCGGCGCCCAGGCGGTCTACGGCGCGGCCAACGCCTACGTGGACGGGCTGGCCCAGCGGCGCCGTGCCCGCGGGCTGGCCGCGACGTCGGTGGCGTGGGGCGCGTGGGGCGGGGACGGCCTCGCGGCGGCCGACGGCGCGGCGGAATACCTGGGTCGCCGTGGGGTGCTGCGGATGGACCCCCAGGTGGCGATCGTCGCGCTGGAGCAGGCCGTGGCGCAGGACGACGGATGCGTCGTCGTCTCGAACATGGACTGGGACCGGTTCGTCCCCCCGTTCACCGCGATGCGCCCCTCCGCGCTGTTCGGGGACCTGCCGGGCGTACGGCGGGCCCTGGAGGCCGCCCGGGCGGAACGCGCCGACGCGAACGAGTTGCGGGAGCGTCTGCTCGCGCTGCCGGCCGCGGAGCGCAACGCGGCCGTGCTGGACCTGGTCCGGACGCACATCGCCGCGGTGCTGCGGCTGACCGACCCGGAGGCCATTCCCGCGGACCGGGCCTTCAGCGACTTCGGCTTCGACTCGCTCACCGCCGTCGAGCTGCGCGGCGCTCTGGCGTCGGTGACCGGTCTGGAGCTGACCGCGACGCTCGTCTTCGACTACCCGACACCGGAGCGGCTCGCACAGCACCTGGTCGAGGTGGTGCTCGGCGAAGCCGCCGCGACCGGGTTGCCGACGGTGGCGCTCCCGGCCACGGACGACCCGATCGTCGTCGTCGGAATGGCCTGTCGTTACCCGGGCGGGGTCGCCTCGCCGGAGGACCTCTGGCGGATCGTCGTCGACGGCGTCGACACGATCGGCGACATGCCGCTCGACCGCGGCTGGCAGCTCCCCGCCGGAAAGACCGTGCGGGGCGGGTTCCTGGCCGCCGCCGCGGACTTCGACGCGGGGTTCTTCGGCATCTCGCCGCGCGAGGCGATCGCGATGGACCCGCAGCAGCGGCTGCTGCTGGAGACCGCGTGGGAGGTGTTCGAGCGCGCCGGCCTCGATCCGCGCGCGATGCGCGGCAGCAGCACGGGGGTGTTCGTCGGCGCCGCCGGTTCCGGCTACACGCCCCCGCCGGAGTCGGCCGGACACGCGATGACCGGCCAGCTCTCCAGCGTCGCGTCCGGACGCATCTCGTACGTCTTCGGCCTGGAAGGTCCCGCGGTCACGGTCGACACCGCGTGCTCGTCCTCGCTGGTCACGGTCCACCTCGCCGCCCAGGCGCTGCGGGGCGGAGATTGCGACCTGGCGCTCGCCGGCGGTGTCACGGTGCTGTCGGATCCGATCGCGTTCGCGGAGTTCGACGCCCAGGGCGGCCTGTCGGCCGACGGGCGCTGCAAAGCCTACGGGGACGGCGCCGACGGCACCGGCTGGTCCGAGGGCGTCGGAATGCTGGTACTCGAACGCGGGTCGGACGCCGCGCGGCGCGGGCACCGCGTGCTGGCCGTCGTGCGCGGGTCGGCGGTCAACCAGGACGGCGCGTCGAACGGTCTGACCGCGCCGAACGGGCCGTCCCAACAGCGGGTGATCGGCCAGGCGCTGGCCAACGCCGGGCTCTCCTACACCGACGTCGACGTCGTGGAAGGCCACGGAACCGGCACGGCCCTCGGCGACCCGATCGAGGCCCAGGCGCTGCTCGCCGGCTACGGCCGGGAACGCGAGCGGCCGTTGCTCCTCGGCTCGGTGAAGTCCAACCTCGGCCACACCCAGGCCGCCGCGGGCGTCGCCGGCATCATCAAGATGGTCGAGGCCATCCGGCACGGCGTGGCACCGCGCACCCTGCACGCGGACGAGCCGTCGTCGCACGTGGACTGGAGCGCGGGCGCGATCGAGCTGCTCACCGGGAACCGGCCGTGGCCGGAGGCCGGGCGGCCACGGCGCGCAGCGGTGTCGGCGTTCGGGATCTCCGGCACCAACGCGCACGTCATCCTGGAGGAGCCGCCGGCCGAAGCGCCGTCCGTGCAGGCGCCGGCCGTGCCGGCGGCCGAGCCGGCGGTGCTGCCGGTACTGGTGTCCGGGCGCTCCCGCGAGGCCCTGGCGGCGCAGGCCGCCCGGCTCCGCGACCGGGCGTCGTCCGCGCCGCTGCCCGCGCTGGCCCGGAGCGCCGCACTCACCCGCGCCCGTTTCGAGCACCGCGCGGTCGTGCTGGCCTCGTCGCCCGACGAACTCGTGGACCGGCTGACCGCGCTCGCCGACGGCCAGGCCGACGGACGGGTGATCACCGGAGCGGTAGGAGCGGCCGCCGCCGCACCGAAGGTCGCGATGCTGTTCACCGGTCAGGGCGCGCAACGGGTGGGCATGGGGCTCGCGCTCCACGACCGCTACCCGGTGTTCGCCACCGCGTTCGACGAGATCTGTGCCGAGCTGGACCGGCACCTGGACCGGCCGTGCCGCGACGTCCTCGCCGACCCGGACCTGATCGACCGGACCGGCTGGGCGCAGCCCCTGTTGTTCGCGGTCGAGGCCGCGCTGGTCCGGCTGCTCGCCTCCTGGGGGGTGCACCCGGACGTGGTGGCCGGGCACTCGATCGGCGAGCTGGCGGCGGCCTACGTGGCCGGAGTCTGGTCGCTGGAAGACGCGTGCGCGCTGGTCGCGGCCAGGGCCCGGCTGATGGACGCGCTCCCGGCCGGGGGCGCGATGGTGGCGGTGCAGGCCTCCGAAGCGCGGGTCGAGCCGTTGCTGGCCGGCCGGGAGAACGAGGTGGTGATCGCCGCGGTCAACGGCCCGGACTCCGTGGTGCTCTCCGGGGTGACCGCGGCGGTGGACGAGGTCGTGGCCGCGCTGGACGTCCGGTCGCGGCGGCTCACGGTGTCGCACGCGTTCCACTCGCCGCTGATGGACCCGATGCTGGCCGGCTTCCGTGCGGTGGCCTCGACGCTGACGTACCGCGAACCCACCGTGCCGCTGGTGATCGCCGGCGGCGTGGCGACCGATCCGGAGTATTGGGTGCAGCAGGTGCGCCGGCCGGTGCGGTTCGCCGAGATCGCCGAGGCGCTGCCCGGGGCGGTCCGGCTGGAGATCGGCCCAGACGCGGTGCTCTCCGCGCTGGTCGACGGCGTACCGACGCTACGGGCCTCGCGGCCGGATCCGGACGCGATGAGGGAGGCGGTGGCCCGGCTGGACGTGGCGGGCGTCGGGGTCGACTGGGCCGCGGTGCTGCCGACGGCGGAGCGGCTCGACCTGCCGACCTACGCCTTCCAGCACCAGCGGTACTGGCCGGCCGCCACCGGCTCCGGAGACGTCCGGCAACTCGGGCAGACCGCGGCCGGGCACCCGATGCTCGGTGCCGTCCTGCGGCTGGCCGGCTCGGCGGTACCGGACGAGGCGGACGCGGGTGGTGCGGCCGACATCGTGCTGACCGGCCGGCTCTCGGCGGCCACCCATCCGTGGCTGGCCGGCTCGGGACCACTCGACGCCGTGTCGCCCGGTGGCGCGTTACTGGAGCTGGCCTTCCGCGCGGGTGACGAGGCCGGCTGCGATCGGGTGCGTGAGCTGACCGTGGAGCACGATCTCTCCCCGCTCGGCCGGGAGCCGCTCGCGGTCCACGTCCGGATCGGCGCCGGGCCGGAGGCGGGCAGCTACCACTGCGGCATCTACGCCCGGACCGCCGACGACCAGCCCTGGACCCGGCACGCGCACGGAATTCTGGACTCGGAGGCCACCGGGGACCGACGGGTGGCGGCCGTGCCGCTGCCGACCTGGCCGCCGACCGGGGCCGTCGCGGCCGACGTGGCCGGCGCGCGGGCCGCCTGGCGCGACGGCGACACGCTGTACGCCGAGGTCGCGCTGCCCCCGGAGGTGCTCGACGCCGCCCGCTACGGCCTGCACCCGGCGTTGCTCGACGCCACGCTCGCTCTCTCCGGCCGGGTGGCCGGCTCCTGGCGGGACGTGACGCTGCACGCGGCCGGTGCCACCGCGCTGCGGGTGCGGCTCGCCCCGGCCGGGCCGGACACGATCGCGCTGGTCGCGTACGACCCGGCCGGTGAGCCGGTGCTCACCGCCGCCGTGGGCCTCCGGGAACCGGTCGTCGCGGCCGGCACCCCCACCGGCCCCGATGCGCTCTACCAGGTCGCCTGGACGCCGGTGGACACGCCGGCCGCCGACCGGCAGCCCGGCATCGTCGAGCTGACCGGCTCGCCGGCCGACGTGGGCGAGGTGCCCGACGTCCTCTGCGTACGGGTCGCGCCCACCGGCCCCGACCAGATCTCCGACGTGCACGAACGGACCGGCCGGGTGCTGCGGCTGATGCAGGACTGGCTGGCCGACGAGCGGTTCGACGGTTCCCGGCTGGCCGTGGTCAGCCGGGGCGCGGTCGCCGTGACCGAGTCCGAAGCCCTCGCGGACGTGGGTGCGGCAGCGGTGTGGGGCCTGGTGCGGGCGGCACAGGCCGAGCACCCGGGCCGGATCGTGCTGGTCGATCTGGACGACGTGACCGGCCCGAGCGACGCGACCGACCTCACCGACGCGGTCGGTGCGGCCGTCGCCTCGGCGGAGCCGCAGGTGGCGGTGCGGGCCGGGCAGTTGTTCGTACCGCGCCTGGTGCGGGCGTCGGTCTCGGACACGGACCTTCCGGGCTTCGGAGCGGACGCCTCGGTGCTGATCACCGGGGGCACCGGCGGCCTGGGCGCGCTGCTGGCCAGGCACCTCGTGTCGGCCCGGGGCGTCTCGAACCTGGTGCTGGCCAGCCGGCGCGGCCCGGACGCCGCCGGTGCCGCGGAGCTGCGCGACGAACTCCGCGAGCGTGGTGCCACCGTCGAGATCGTGGCTTGTGACCTGGCCGACCGGGCCGCGGTCGCCGCCCTGCTCGCGACCCGCCCGGTGGACGCGGTCGTGCACGCCGCCGGCGTGCTGGACGACGGCATGATCTCGTCGCTCACCCCGGAGCGGCTGGACGCCGTGCTCCGGCCCAAGGTCGACGCGGCCTGGCACCTGCACGAGTTGCTGGGGGAGCAGCCGCTGGTGCTGTTCTCCTCGGCGTCCGGCACGCTGGGCTCCGCCGGGCAGGGCAACTACGCCGCGGCGAACGCGTTCCTCGACGGCCTGGCCGACTACCGCCGCACCGCCGGGCTGCCCGGACGGTCGCTGGCCTGGGGTCCGTGGTCGGGCGGAGCCGGCATGACCGGCGCCCTGACCGGGGCCGACCTGCAGCGGATGGCCCGTGCCGGTCTGCCGCCGATCGAGCCGCCGGCGGGCCTCGCGCTGTTCGACGCGGCGCTGCGTGCCGACGCGACCGCGCTGGTGCCGGTCCAGCTGGACCTGACGCTCCTGCGCGCGCACAGCGTCGTTCCGCCGCTGCTGCGGTCGCTGGTGCGGACCAGGCGGACCGCGGCCGGGGATGCCGTCCAGAGCGAGGCACTGCGTCAGCGGCTCCGGGCCCTGGAGCCGGGGGAGCGGGAGGCCGAGCTGCTCGACCTGGTCCGTCGCGAGTCCGCGGTGGTACTCGGTCACCGCTCGGCCGACGCGATCGACCCGGTGAGCGAGTTCCGCGAGCTCGGTTTCGATTCGCTCACCGCGGTCGCGCTACGCAACCGGCTGACCGAGACCCTCGGCCTGCGGCTGCCGGCGACGCTGGTGTTCGACTACCCCACACCCACCGCGCTGGCCGGCTTCCTCGGCGTCGAGCTCGATCCGGAGGTCGCGCTCACTCCGGAGCCGTCCATCCTGGACGACCTCGACCGGATCGAGGCCTCCCTGGCCAAGAACGGCCTGGACGAGCTGGCCCGCAACGGCATCGCGACCCGGATGCAGCAGTTGCTGGCGTTGCTTGGCCAGGCCCCGGCCGCCGGAGCCGGGGACGACGTGTCCGGCCTGCTCGACGCGGCCAGCACGGAGGAACTGTTCGAGTTCATCGATCGCGAGATCGGCCCCGCCCAGAACTGACGGTGGCCCCGCAGCTGATGGGGGGCCGGAGCGCTGACGGCGGCCCCGGAAGCTAGGGAAACGCGCAGCGGTCCACGCCTAACTTGGAGCGCGGCTGCAGTCGTGACGGCGCGAGTGCTTCGGCCCGGCGGCCGGGTGCTCGCGCCGGTGCGGCCTCGACGCAGGTGGGGAGCGACGCGTGACTCAACCCGACAAGGCGACCGGTGCGGACGGGCCTATCGCGATCGTGGGGATGTCCTGCCGGTTGCCCGGTGCCGCCGATCCCGACCGGTTCTGGGCGCTGCTGGACGCGGGTGACTCCGCGGTGTCCCGGGTGCCGGTGGAGCGGTGGCGGGCCGACGACACTCCGGAACCGGCCCGCTGGGGCGCGTTCCTCGACGACGTCGACCGGTTCGATCCGGCGTTCTTCGGTTTTTCCCCGCGTGAGGCCAGGGCGACCGATCCTCAGCAGCGCCTGCTTCTGGAGCTGGCGTGGGAGAGCCTGGAGAACGCCCGGATCGCCCCGGACGCGGTCCGGGGCGAAGAGGTCGGGGTCTTCGTCGGTGCGATGGCCGACGACTACGCCGCGCTCACCCGTCAGGCCGGCGACGAGGCGATCGGGCACCACGCGCTGACCGGCACCACCCGGAGCATCCTCGCCAACCGGGTTTCGCACGTTCTCGGCTGCACCGGGCCCAGCCTCTCGGTCGACACCGGCCAGTCGTCGTCGCTGGTAGCGGTGCACCTGGCGGTGCAGAGCCTGCGCCGGGGTGAGTCCCGGCTGGCGCTCGCCGGCGGCGTCCAGCTCAACCTCGTCCCGCAGAGCGCCCTGGCCGCGGCCAGGCTCGGCGCGCTCTCCCCGGACGGCCGGTGCTTCACGTTCGACGCGCGGGCCAACGGCTACGTGCGTGGTGAGGGCGGCGGTCTGGTCGTGCTGAAGCCGCTCGCGGACGCGGTGGCCGACGGTGACCACGTCTACTGCGTCCTCCGGGGCAGCGCGGTCAACAACGACGGCCCGGCACCGGACTTCACCGCGCCCAGCCCGCACGCCCAGGAGCAGGTGCTGCGGCGGGCGCTGCGGCACGCCGGCGTCGAACCGGCCGACGTCCAGTACGTCGAGCTGCACGGCACCGGGACCCGCGTCGGCGACCCGGTCGAGGCCGCGGCGCTCGGCGCCGTCTACGGACGGGACCGGACCGGCGCTCCGCTGCTGGTCGGATCCGCGAAGACCAACGTCGGGCACCTGGAGGGCGCGGCCGGCATCGTCGGTCTGCTGAAGACCGCGCTCGCGATCGAGCACGGCCGGGTGCCGGCCAGCCTCAACTTCCGCGAGCCGAACCCCGACATCCGGTTCGACGAGTGGCGGTTGCGGCCGGCGGCCGAGCCGACCGACTGGCCGGGCGCCGCCGACGCCCGGCTCGCGGGCGTCTCGTCGTTCGGGATCGGCGGTACCAACTGCCACGTCGTCCTCGCCGCGCCGCCGAGCGAATCGGCGGTGCCGACTGTGCCGACTGTGCCGGTCGTGCCGGCGGGGCCGGCGGCGGCCTCGTCGCTGACGGAGGGGGCACCGGTCGCCGTAGGGGGCCGGCCCGGTGCACCGCTCGTGCTCAGTGGCGCGGACGAGGCGGCTCTGCGGGCGCAGGCCGAACGCCTCGCGGCGCACCTCGAGACCCATGCGGACGAGTCGCTCGACGACATCGGGTACTCGTTGTGGAAGACCCGCAAGCAACACGCCGAGCGGGCGGTGGTGACCGGCCGGAACCGCAGCGACCTGCTCGACGGCCTCCGTGCGCTCGCCCGCGGCGACGCCCGGCGCGACATCGTCCGTGGCACCGCGGTGCCGCGCTCGGGGCCGGTGTTCGTGTTCCCCGGGCAGGGATCGCAGTGGCTCGGCATGGCCGCCGAGCTGCTCACCGAAGCGCCGGTGTTCGCCGACGCGATGGCCCGCTGCGAGGCCGCGCTCTCGCCGTACGTCGACTGGTCCGTGAACGAGGTGATCCGGGGCCGGTCGGCCACCCGGTCGGCGGATCGGACGGACGTCCTGCAGCCGGTGCTGTGGGCGGTCATGGTGTCGTTGGCCGCGCAGTGGGAGGCGTTCGGGGTGCGGCCGGCGGCGGTGATCGGCCACTCCCAGGGCGAGCTGGCCGCGGCTTGCGCCGCCGGGGCACTGTCGCTCGAGGACGGCGCCCGGGTGGTCGCGCTGCGCGGACGGCTCATCGCCGCCCGGCTCGACGGCAACGGTGGCATGATCTCGGTCGCCTGGCCGCTCGAGCAGGTCCGGCAGCGGATGGAGCCCTGGGCGGGACGGCTCACGATCGCCGCGGTGAACGGGCCGTCGTCCACGGTGGTCGCCGGTCCGCACGACGTGCTGGACGAGGTGTGGGCGGCCTGGTCCGGGCAGGTGCAGCTGGGCCGGGTGGGCATCGACTACGCGTCGCACACCGCGATCGCCGAGGCGATCGAGGACGACCTCCGGGCCGCGGTGGCCCCGATCCGGCCGCGTGCCGGCGCCGTCGCGTTCTACTCCACCGTCACCGGCGGCCTGCTCGATCCGGCCGGACTGGGCGGGGACTACTGGTACGCGAACCTGCGTCAGCCGGTGGAGTTCCGGGCCGCGATCGAGGCCGCCGCCGCCGACGGGCACGACGCCTTCGTCGAGATCAGCCCCCACCCGGTGCTGGTCGGCAGCATCCGGGACACGCTCCGGGCCGCCGACCGCGACGGGATCGCGCTGGGCACGCTGCGCCGCGGCGACGCCGGCGGCACGCGGATGCTGGCCGCGGTGGCGGAGGCACACGTCCGCGGCCTGGCCGTGGACTGGTCGCCCCAGTTCCCGGGGGCGCGACGGCTCGCGTTGCCGACCTACGCCTTCCAGCGCGAGCGCTTCTGGCTGACCGACCAGCCGACCGTGCCGGCATCCCCGGGGTCTCCGGCCGCGCCGGCATCCCCGGGGTCTCCGGCCGCGCCGGCATCCCCGGGGTCTCCGGCAGCGCCGGCATCCCCGGGGTCTCCGGCCGCGCCGGCATCCCCGGGGTCTCCGGCCGCGCCGGCATCCCCGGGGTCTCCGGCCGCGCCGGGGTCCCCGGTCACGGACCGGAGCGGCCTGTTGGGGCTGGTGCGGCAGGAGTGCGCCGTCGTACTCGGTGACGCCCCCGGCCGCGTCGACGTCACCTCGTCGTTCAAAGACCTGGGCTTCGACTCGGCCATGCTGGTCGAACTGGTCGAGCGGCTCAACACCGGTGGAGGGCTGCGGCTCGGCAGCAGCGTCCTGTTCGATCACCCCACCCCCGCCCGGCTCGCCGCCCACCTGAGCGAGCCGGCGGCACCCGGCACGCCGAACACGGCCCCCGCCACCGGCAGCGACCCGCGGGACGCCGACGACCCGATCGTCATCACCGGGATGAGCTGCCGGTACCCGGGCGGGGCCGACACCCCCGAGAAGCTCTGGCAGCTGGTCGCCTCCGGAACCGACGCGATGGGTCCCATGCCCGCCGACCGCGGCTGGCCCGCGGACGTCCTGGCCACCGGCCGGCTCGGCGGTTTCCTCTACGACGCGGCCGATTTCGACGCGGGGCTGTTCGGGATCTCGCCGCGGGAGGCCGCCGCGATGGACCCGCAGCAGCGGCTCCTCCTGGAGACGGTGTGGGAGGCGCTGGAGCGCTCGGGCGTTCCGCCGCTGTCCCTGCACGGCACCGGGACCGGCGTCTTCATCGGCGCCATGGCCCAGGACTACGGCCCCCGCCTGCACGAGACCGCGGGCGACGCCCAGGGCTACGGTCTGACCGGCACCTCGCCGAGCGTGCTGTCGGGCCGGGTCGCGTACAGCCTCGGTCTGCGCGGTCCGGCGCTCACGGTCGACACCGCGTGCTCGTCGTCGCTGGTCGCTCTGCACATGGCCGCCCGGTCGCTCCGTTCGGGCGAGTGCGGCCTGGCGGTGGTCGGCGGCGTGACCGTGATGGCCAGGCCCGGCATCTTCGTGGAGTTCGCCCGCCAGGGCGGTCTCTCGCCGGACGGGCGGTGCAAGCCGTTCGCCGAGGCGGCGGACGGCACGGGCTGGTCCGAGGGCGTCGGCGTGCTGGTGCTGGAGCGGCTCTCCGACGCACGGCGCAACGGCCACCGGGTACTGGCGTCCCTGCGGGGGAGCGCGGTCAACTCCGACGGCGCCAGCAACGGGCTGACCGCGCCGAGCGGCGTGTCCCAGCAGCAGGTGATCCGGCAGGCGCTGTCGGTGGCCGGTCTCCGCGCGGCGGACGTGGACGTCGTCGAGGCGCACGGCACCGGAACCAGGCTGGGCGACCCGATCGAGGCCCAGGCGCTGCTCGCGACGTACGGCCGGGACCGGGAGACGCCGCTGCTGCTGGGCAGCGTCAAGTCCAACATCGGGCACACCCAGGCCGCGGCCGGCCTGGCCGGAGTGATCAAGATGGTGCTCGCGATGCGGCACGGCACGGTGCCGAAGAGCTTGCACGTCGATGCTCCGTCGCCGCACGTGGACTGGTCCGCCGGTGCCGTCGAGCTGGTCACCGAGGCCCGCGCCTGGCCGGTCGCCGGCCGTCCCCGGCGCGCGGCCGTCTCCTCGTTCGGGATCAGCGGAACCAACGCCCACGTCATCCTCGAAGCCCCGCCACAGACTGCGTCGCCGGACTCCGTGCCGCCGGTCGCCGTGTCGCCGGTCGCCGTGTCGCCGGTCGCCGGGGGCGTGGTTTCCGCGTGGCCGCTCTCCGGGCGCGACCAACGCGCGCTGCAGGCCCAAGCGGCCCGGATCGCCGACGCCGTCGACGCCCTCGGCGGCGGGGCCGCGGCCCCGCACGGCGTCGCCGCGACGCTCGCGGGAGCCCGGTCACCGCTCGACCGGCGGGCCGTCGCCGTCGGGACCGAGCGGTCCGCGCTCACCACCGCCCTGCACGCGCTGGCGACCGGCGGGCCGTCCGACGCCCTGGTCACCGGCGTCCCCGCCGACGGCGCGGTGACCTTCGTCTTTCCCGGTCAGGGCGCGCAGTGGGCCGGGATGGGGCGCGAACTGCTCGCCACGTCGACGTGGTTCCGCGACTCGATGCTCGAGTGCCGCAGCGCGCTCGCGCCGCACGTGGACTGGGACCTGCTCGACGTACTCGACGACGCCGAGGCGCTCACCCGGGTCGACGTGGTGCAGCCGGTGCTCTGGGCGACGATGGTCTCGCTGGCCGCCGTCTGGCGTGCGGCCGGCGTCCGCCCGGACGCGGTCGTCGGACACTCCCAGGGTGAGATCGCGGCCGCGGTCGTCGCCGGCGCGCTGAGCCTGGCGGACGGCGCCGCCGTGGTCGCGCGGCGCAGCGCGGTCATCGCCGAGTTGCTCGCCGGGCACGGTGGCCTGCTCTCGGTCGCGCTGTCGGACGCCGACGTCGAGCCGTGGCTGCGGGACGGGATCACGATAGCGGCGGTGAACGGGCCGGCCGCCGTCGTGCTCGCCGGTCCGCCCGCCGAGCTCGCCGCCCTGCACGCCACGCTGACCGCCCACGACGTCCGGGCGCGCCTCGTCGACGTGGACTACGCCTCGCACTCACCCGCGGTGGCCCCGGCCGAGCAGCCGCTGCTCGCGGAGCTGGCCACGCTCACGCCGCAGCGGGCCGCGATCCCGTTCCTGTCGACGGTCACCGGCGAGTGGCTCGACGGCCCCGAGCTGGACGCCGGCTACTGGTACCGCAATCTGCGGAGCCAGGTGCGGTTCGGGCCCGCCGTGCACGCACTGGTGGACGCGGGGCACCGGATCTTCATCGAGGTCAGCCCGCATCCGGTGCTCACCGTCGGGATCGAGGAGGTCCGGACGCCCGACGGCAGCCCGCTGGTCGTCCTGGGCACGCTCCGCCGGGACGACGGCGGCGCGGACCGGATGGTGCGCGCGCTCGCGGGCGCACACGTCGCGGGCGTCGACGTGGAGTGGCAGCGGGTGCTCCCGGCCGCGGAGCCGGTGCCGCTGCCGACGTATCCGTTCCAGCGGACGCGGTACTGGATCAACGGCCCGGCGGCGGGCGCCGGTACCGGTACGCACCCGTTGCTGGGCCGGGTCGTCGAGCTGCCGGGCACGGACGGCTACCTGTTCAGCGGCGAGCTGTCGGTGGCCGAGCACCCGTGGCTGGCCGGCCACGAGATCCTCGGCCGGACGCTGCTGCCCGGCGCCGCCCTGCTCGACCTGGCCGTCCACGCCGGTGACCGGGCCGGCTACCGGCAGGTCAGCGAGCTGACGTTGCAGGCGCCGCTCGTGCTCCCGGCTACCGGCGCCGTCGAGATCCAGGTCGCGGTCGGCGGCGCCGAGGACGCCGGACGGCGGCCGGTGAGCATCCATGCCCGGCCCGCCGGTGGCACCGAGGGCTGGACCTGTCACGCCCGCGGCCTGCTGGCCGAGGCACCGGCAACCGGTCCGGCAACCGATCCCGGAGCGTGGCCACCCGCCGGGCGTCCGGTCGATCTGAGTTCCCTCTACGACGATCTCGCGGCTACCGGCTTCGTCTACGGCCCGGCGTTCCGGGGTCTGGAACGCGCCTGGCGCACCGGCGACGACGTGCACGCCGAGATCGTGCTGCCCGACGACGTCCGGGCCGACGCGGACCGCTACGGCCTGCACCCCGCCCTGCTCGACGCCGCCCTGCACACGATCAATCTCACCGGTCTCGGCGGTGAGCGACTCCCGTTCGACTGGTCCGACGTCACGCTGCACGCCCACGGGGCGGCGGCGGCCCGGGTGGTCACGACCCCGACCGGTCCGGACAGCGTCCGCCTGCTGATCACCGACGCCACCGGCGCGCCGATCCTCACGGTGGGTGCGCTGACCCTCCGGCCGGTCACCGCCGATCAGCTCGCGGACGGTCCGGGCGACGCGCTGTTCGAGCTGGTGCCGATGCGGTTGGGTCCGGTGCGGACGGACGCGGTCGGTGGGGCCGGAGTGCTGGTACACACGGTCGTACCGACCGGCGACGACACCCCCGCGGCCGCGCGGGCCGCCGCGGCCGAGGCGCTGACCGCGGTCCAGCGCTTCCTCGCCGACGACGAGCCGCGTGCCGGGGTCCCGGCTCGCGGGCCCGGCGCTCCGGACGAGCGTCTGGTCGTCGCCACCCGGCGTGCGGTCGCGACCGGTGTCGGTGACGCCGTCGACGTGGCGGCCGCCACCGTGTGGGGCCTGGTCCGCTCCGCCCAGACCGAGCGCCCCGGCCGGTTCGTCCTCGTCGACACCGACGACACGCTGCCGATCAGCGCCGCGCTGGCCACCGGCGAGCCGCAGGTCTTCATCCGCCGGGGTGAGCTGCTGGCACCCCGGCTCGTCCGCGGCCCGGCCGGCGACCACCTCCGGCCGCCCGCCGACGACCCGGCCTGGCGCGTGGAACTGACCGGCCAGGGCACCCTCACCGGCCCGGAGACCGGCACCGGCCCGGAGACCGGCACCGGCCCGGAGACCGGCACCGGCCCGGAGACCGGCACCGGCCCGGACGCCCGCATCGGCCCGGACACCGGCACTGGTCAGGCCAGCCCGGCCGGGCTGGCCGTCGTTGCCTCCGCCGATGCGACCCGGCCGCTCGGCCCTCGTGAAGTGCGCCTCGGCGTCCGCGCTGCCGGGGTGAACTTCCGGGACGTGCTGCTGACCCTCGGGGTCCTCACCGACCAGCGTGTTCCGGGCTTCGAGGGTGCTGGCGTCGTGCACGACGTCGGGCCGGAGGTCACCACGGTCGTGCCCGGCGACCGGGTGTTCGGCCTGTTCCCCGGCGCTTTCGCACCACTGGCCGTCGCCGACGAGCGGTGCCTGGCGTCGATCCCCGGCGGCTGGTCGTTCGCCGAGGCGGCCGCGGTGCCGATCGTCTTCCTCACCGCCTGGTACGGCCTGGCCGATCTGGCGAGCGTGCGACCCGGCGAGAAGGTGCTGATCCACGCCGGGACCGGCGGCGTCGGCCTGGCCGCGATCGGCATCGCCCGCCACCTCGGCGCGGAGGTGTTCGCGACCGCGAGCGAGTCCAAGTGGCCGACGCTGCGCGCGCTCGGCCTGCCCGCCGACCACGTCGCCTCCTCCCGGAACCTGGACTTCGCCGACCGGTTCCCCACCGTGGACGTCGTCCTCAACAGCCTGTCCGGGGAGTACGTCGACGCGTCGCTGGGGTTGCTGACGCCCGGCGGCCGGTTCGTCGAGCTGGGCAAGACCGACGTGCGCGCGGCCGGGCCCGTGGCGGCCGACCACCCGGGCGTCGACTACCACGTCGTCGACCTGCTGCAGACCGCGCCGAACCGCATCGCGGCCATGCTCGGCGAGCTGCTGACCCGCTTCCGCCTCGGTGCCCTCGAACTGCCACCGATCACCGCCTGGGACGTCCGGCACGCCGCGGAGGCGCTCCGGTTCGTCAGCCGGGCGAAGCACGTCGGCAAAGTCGTCCTCACGCTGCCCGCGCCGCCCGACCCGAACGGCACCGTGCTGCTGACCGGCGGCACCGGTGGGCTCGGCGCGCTGCTGGCCCGGGAGCTGGTGACCGGTCACGGCGTCCGGCGCCTGCTGCTGGTCAGCCGGCGCGGTCCGGACGCCCCCGGCGCCGCCGAACTGCAGGCCGAGCTGACCGGGCTGGGCGCGCACGTCACGATCGAGGCGGCCGACGTCGCCGATCGGGACGCGCTGGCCGCCGTACTCACCGGCATCCCGGCGGACCACCCGCTCACGGCGGTCGTGCACACCGCCGGAGTCCTCGACGACGGCTCGATCGACGCACTCACGCCACAGCGGCTGTACGCCGTGCTGCGTCCCAAAGTGGACGCCGCCTGGCACCTGCACGAGCTCACCCGGCACGCCGACCTCTCCGCCTTCGTGCTGTTCTCCTCGGTCTCCGGCCTCGTCGGCAACGCCGGCCAGGCCAACTACGCGGCGGCGAACACGTTCCTCGACGGGCTGGCCCAGCACCGCCGCGCGCTCGGGTTACCCGCCACCTCGCTGGCGTGGGGCCTCTGGGAGCAGGCGACCGGGCTGACCGACGGCATGAACGCCGCGGACGTGCGGCGGCTGGGCGTCCTGCCCCTCCCGGCCGAGCAGGGACTCGCGTTGTACACGCACGCCACCCGGCTCGGCAGCGCGGTCGTCGCCCCGGTCCGGCTCGACCTGGCGGGACTGCGGGCCCGTACCGAGGTGCCGGCCGTTCTGCGCGCGCTGGTCCGCGGTGTGACCCGGCGCGGCGCCGCGTCGCCCGGCCCGGGCGCCCGCGCCGACCGGTACGCGGGGCAAGCCGCGGCGGAGCTGCGGCCCCGGCTGCTGGAACTGATCCGGACCGAGGCCGCGCGGGTGCTGGGTGTCGACCGGCCGGGCGGCCTGGACGAGACGCAGAGCTTCAAACACTCCGGCTTCGACTCGCTCACCGCCGTCGAGCTGCGCAACCGCCTCAACCAGGCGACCGGCGTCCGCCTTCCCACGACCGCGGTCTTCCACTACCCGACGCCGGCGGCGCTGGCGGAAGCACTGCTCGTCCGGCTCGGCACGGTCGGCGCGACGACGACCGCAGAACCCCCCGCGGCCGCGCCGGAGTCCGGCGACCCGATCGTCCTCACCGGCCTGGCCTGTCGTTATCCGGGCGGGGCCAACTCGCCCGAGCAGCTGTGGGACCTCACCCGCGACGGACGGGACGCGATCGGTCCGTTCCCGGCCGACCGGGGGTGGTCACTGCCGGACCTGGTCAACCCGCGCGGGGGTTTCGTGGACGCCGCGACCGGCTTCGACGCGGACTTCTTCGGCATCTCGCCGCGCGAGGCCCTGGCCATGGACCCGCAGCAGCGACACCTGCTGGAGACGTCGTGGGAAGCCTGGGAGCGGGCCGGTATCGACCCGGCGACGCTCCGCGGCCGTCGCGGCGGTGTGTTCATCGGCGCGGTGGCGCAGGACTACGGCGGCCTCCTGCGCGAGGCCGCCGACCAGCTCGACGGGCTGGTGCTCACCGGCACGACGCCGAGCGTCCTCTCGGGACGGCTGGCCTACGTCTACGGGCTGGAAGGCCCGGCCGTGACCGTCGACACCGCGTGCTCGTCGTCGCTGGTCGCCCTCGACCTGGCCGCCCGCTCGCTGCGCGCGGGGGAGTGCGACATCGCGCTCGCCGGCGGCGTGACCGTGCTCTCCACCCCCGACATCTTCGGTGAGTTCGCGGCCCAGCGCGGGCTGGCCGCCGACGGCCGCTGCAAGGCCTTCTCCGACGACGCCGACGGCACCGGCCTGGCGGAGGGCGTCGGCCTGGTGGTTCTGGAAAGGCTCTCCGACGCCCGGCGCAACGGCCACGAAGTGCTCGCGGTCCTGCGCGGGTCGGCGGTGAACCAGGACGGCGCGTCGAACGGTCTGACCGCGCCGAGCGGCCCGTCCCAGGAGCGGGTGATCCGGCAGGCGCTGGCCGCGGCCGGACTGGCCGCCGCGGACGTCGACGTGGTCGAGGCGCACGGCACCGGCACCCGGCTCGGCGACCCGATCGAGGCCGACGCGCTGCTCGCCACGTACGGGCGGGACCGTGACCGGCCGGTGCTCCTGGGCAGCATCAAGTCGAACATCGGGCACACCCAGGCCGCGGCCGGTGTGGCCGGGGTGATCCGGATGGTGCTCGCGATGCGTCACGGGCTGGTTCCGCCGACGCTGCACGCCGACACCCGCTCGACCCGCGTCGACTGGTCGGCCGGCGCGGTCGAGCTGGTCACCGAGACGGTCGGCTGGCCGGACACCGGCCGGCCCCGGCGCGCCGCCGTCTCGTCGTTCGGGATCAGCGGCACCAACGCGCACGTGATCCTGGAAGGTGTTCCGGTCGCCCGGCCCGTCGAGGAGGCCGGGACCACCGGGGACACGGGGCCGGTGCCGCTCCTGCTCGCCGCCCGGTCGGCGTCGGCGCTCGACGCCCAGATCGCCGGCCTGCCCGCCTACCTGCACCAGGACCCGGTCGACGTGGCGTCCGCGTTGCTCACCCGGCGGGCCGCCCTGCCGCACCGCGCCGTCCTGCTGTCGAGCGGCGGCACGCTGGCCCGCGGAGTCGCCGGACGGTCGCCGTCGATCGCCGCGGTGTTCGCCGGGCAGGGCGCCCAGCGGCTGGGGATGGGCCGCGAACTGGCGGCCCGCCACGACGTGTTCCGCGCCGCTCTGGACGAGACGTTCGCCGAACTCGGCGGCGCGCTGGCCGACGTCGTCTTCGGTGCCGACCCCGGCCTGCTGCACCGCACCGGCAACGCCCAGCCGGCCCTGTTCGCGTTCGAGGTGGCGCTCTACCGCCTGTTCGAGTCCTGGGGTGTGACCCCCGACGTCCTGATCGGCCACTCCGTCGGCGAGATCGCCGCCGCGCACGTCGCCGGTGTGTTCACGCTGGCCGACGCCTGCGCGCTGGTGTCGGCGCGGGGGCGTCTCATGCAGGCGCTGCCGGACGGCGGTGCGATGGTGTCGGTGCGCGCCGCCGCCGCCGACGTCACCACGCTGTTGCGCGACGGCGTCGTGATCGCCGCCGTCAACGGACCGGAATCCACAGTGGTCGCCGGCCCCGGACCGGCCGTCGCCGCGCTCGCCGAGCGGCTCGGACCCGCTACCCGGCTGCGCGTCTCGCACGCGTTCCACTCCCCGCTGATGGAGCCGATGCTGGCCGACTTCCGGGCCGTGGTCGAGACGCTGACGCTGCACCGCCCGACCAAGCGGATCGCGTCGACCGTGACCGGTGGCCTGGCCGGCCCCGAGCGACTGTGCACCGTGGAGCACTGGGTCGGCCAGGTGGTCCGGCCGGTGCTCTTCGCCGACGCGGTGACCGCCTCGGGGGCCGGGCTGTTCCTGGAGATCGGGCCGCGTGCCTCGCTCGCCGGCCCACTGCGTGACCTGGTCGGCGACGTGCCGGTCGTGCCGGCACCGCGCACGGGCGAGGACGAACGGACGGCCGTGCTCCGCGCCGCGGCCGAACTGCACGTGCACGGCGTCGAGGTGGGCTGGCCGGCGCTGCTCGGCCCGCCCACTGGCCGTCGGGTCGAGCTGCCCACCTACCCTTTCCAGCACCGGCGGTTCTGGCCCTCGCGGGCCGGCCATCCGTTGCTGCCCACCGTCACCACGCTTCCCGACACCGGTGGCACGCTGCTCAGCGGTGTGCTCTCCCCGGCTGCCCATCCGTGGCTCGCCGACCACGTCGTCGGCGGCCACCGGCTGCTCTCCGGTACCGCGTTCGTCGAACTGGCGCTGCGGGCCGCGGCCGAGGTCGGTGCCGGCCAGGTCGACGAGCTCACGCTGACCGCGCCGCTGCCCGTGGCGGTGGACGTCCCGGTGCAGGTCGCGGTCGGTGCCCGCGACGCGTCCGGCCGGCGGTCCCTGCGGGTCCACGCTTTTGTTGAGGACGTTTGGCAAGCCCACGCCGTCGGCGCCCTCGTCGACGCCCCGCCGCCGACCGGGGTGGCCGGAGCCGTCGGGGTGGTTGGGGCCGTCGGGGTGGGCGGGGCCGTCGGGGTGGCTGGAGCCATCGGGGTGGCCGGGGCCGGTGAGGCTGCCGGGGATGGGGTGGCCGGCAGTGCGGCTTCGGACGCGGAGGAGTGGCCGGGCCGCGCGGCCGAGCCGATCGACCTGACCCACTGGTACGCCGACCGCGCGTCGGCCGGGTACGACTACGGCCCCGCGTACCGCGGCCTGCGCGCTGCCTGGCGGCTGGGCGACGACGTGCTGGCCGAAGCCACCCTGCCGTCGGAGGCCGCCGCCTCCGACGGCAGCGGGTACGGGCTCCACCCGGCGCTGCTCGACGCGGCGTTGCAGGCCGTCCAACTCCTCGGCCCGGGCGTCCCGGGCTCCGGAGTGGCGGGCTCGGGCGTGGCGGGCTCGGGCGTGGCGGGCTCGGGCGTGGCGGGCTCGGGCGTGGCGGGCTCGGGCGTGGCGGGCTCGGGCGTGGCGGGCTCCGGCGTGCCGGGCCCTGGCGTTCCGGGCGGGGTTCCGGGCACCGAGGCTCCGGCGGCGGGGCGGTTGATGCCTTTCACCTGGTCCGGCATCTCGCTCTCCGGTAGCGCCGGTCGGTCCGTGCGGGCCCGGTTGCGCCGGATCGGACCGGACTCGGTGTCGGTAACCGTCACCGACCCGAGCGGCGTGCCGATCGCCGCCGTCCGCGAAGTGGTTCTCCGTCCCCAGGCCACCGCGACGGCCACCGAACCCAGCCTCTACCGAGTCGCCTGGACGCCGACCCCGACCCCGACCCCGACGGCCCCGGCCGCGAACCAGGAGGCCCCGGCAGCCCTGGCCCCGACCCAACCCCAGGCCCCGACCCAAGCCCCGGCCCCGACCGCGACCCAGGCCCCGACCGCGACCGCGACCCAGGCCCCGACCCCGACCGCGACCCAGGCCCCGACCGCGACCGCGACCCAGGCCCCGACCCCGACCGCGACCGCGACCGCGACCCAAGCGACGGCCCCGGCCGCGTCCCGAGCCCCGGCCGTGGTGACCGGGCCGCCGGTCCTTGTTTCGGCGGGACCCGACCCGGCCGGCCTGCTCACCGGCCGCTTCGAGGAGGATGCTGCCCGCCCCGGCCTGCCCGCCGACCCCGGCCTGCCCGCCGACCCCGGCCTGCCCGTCGGCCTCGGCCGGCCCGTCCAGCTGGTCCGCCTGATCGCGATCGCCCCGCCCGGCGACGGCAGCGCCCCCGACGCCGGCGAAAGCGGCGGCCCCGGCGGCCCCGGCGGCCCCGGCGGCCCCGACGGCCCCGACGGCCCCGACGGCCCCGACGGCTCCGACGGCTCCGACGGACGAGACGGGCGCGACGGTGGTATCGCGGCCGCGGTGCGGGCGGCAACTACCGCCGCGCTTGCGGCGACCCGCGCCGAGGAGAGCGCGACTGACAGCCACACGGTGTTCGTGACGCGAGGCGCGGTTGCCGCCGCCCCGGGCGAGACGCCCGATCCGGCCGGCGCCGCAGTGTGGGGGTTCGTCCGCACGGCCCAGGTCGAGCGGCCCGGCCACTTCGTCCTGCTCGACCTGGGCCCCGCAGACGGTCCGCTCGACCCGGTCGCCGCGCGGGCGGCGCTCGCCACCGGCGAAGCGCAGCTCGCGCTGCGCGGCGGTTCCCTGCTCGTCCCGCGACTGGTCCCGGCGACGGACCCCACCGCGGAGCCCGCCGGAGGCGCTGCCCACGCCCCCGCCGGAGGCGCTGCCCACGCCCCCGCCGGAGGCGCTGCCCACGCCCCCGCCGGAGGCGCTGCCCACGCCCCCGCCGGAGGCGCTGCCCACGATCGCGCCGGAGGCGCTGCCCACGATCGCGCCGGAGGCGCTGTCGACGACCCCGCCGGAGAGGCCGGTGCCGGGTGGGACCCGGACGGCACGGTGCTGATCACCGGCGGTCTCGGTGGACTCGGTGCGGTGGTGGCCGAACACCTGGTCCGGAACCGGGGCGTGCAGCACCTGCTGCTGCTCGGCCGCCGGGGCACCGAGACACCCGGCGCCACCGACCTGACCGGCCGGCTACAGGCACTGGGCGCCACCGTCACGGTGGCCGGCTGCGACGTGTCCGACCGGGACGCCCTCGCCGACGTGCTCGGCCGCATCGACGCCGATCACCCGTTGCGAGGGGTCGTGCACGCCGCCGGTGCCCTCGCCGACGCACCACTGGAGGCACTGACCGGCGACCACCTCGACACCGCGCTGCGCGGGAAGGCCGACGGCGCCTGGCACCTGCACGAGCTCACCAGGAACCTCCCGCTGCGGGCGTTCGTACTGTTCTCCTCGGTCACCGCGACGCTCGGCAACGGCGGCCAGTCCGGTTACGGCGCGGCCAACGCCGTCCTCGACGCGCTGGCCGCCCACCGGCAGGCCATCGGTCTGCCCGCGGTGGCGATCGGCTGGGGACCGTGGGAACCGACGACCGGCATGACCGCTGCCCTGAGCCCCGCGGGCCTCGACCGGCTCACCCGGGCCGGTCTCGGGGTGCTGACGACCCTCGACGGGCTCGCCCGGTTCGACGCCGCGCTCGAGGCCGCGCGGGGCGGCGAACCGGTGCTCGTGGCCGCCGCGTTCGACCGCACCGCGATCCGCGCCACCGGCCGCGTCCCAGCCCTGCTCCGGACGCTGGTCCCGCCGCCCCCTGCCGCCCGCCTGGCGTCGGCCGCCCGCTTGGCGTCCTCCACCCTCGCTGCTCCGGCGGCGGGCGCACCGGCCGGCGTTCCCTCCGCGGAGGCGATCCGCCGGACCGTGCGCGCGCAGGTGGCGATCGTCCTGCGCCGGGAGTCCGGCGAGGCCGTCGATCCGCAAGCGACGTTCACCGAGCTCGGTCTGGACTCGCTCGGTGCGGTCGAGCTGCGTAATGCCCTGTCCGAGGTGGTCGGGCTGCGGTTGCCGGCGACGTTGGTGTTCGATTTTCCGACGCCGGCGGCGGTGGCCGGTTTGCTGGTGGAGAAGTTGCACGGGGTGGTTTCGCCGCCGGCCGTCGCGTCGCCGGTGGCCGTGGCAGTGGCGGGTGATCCGGTGGCGATCGTGGGGATGGCGTGCCGGTATCCGGGTGGGATCTCGTCCCCGGAGGATCTGTGGGAGTTCGTCTCCACCGGGAACGACGCGATCTCCGGCTTCCCGGCCGGGCGCGGCTGGCGCGTCGACGACGGCGGGTTCACTCGGCGTGGCGGCTTCCTGCACGACGCGGACGCGTTCGACGCGGACTTCTTCGGGATCTCGCCGCGGGAGGCTCTGGCGATGGATCCGCAGCAACGGCTGTTGCTGGAGACCTCGTGGGAGGCGCTGGAGGCGTCCCGGATCGACCCAGGTGTGCTGCGGGGGAGCCGGACCGGCGTGTTCGCCGGCCAGATGTACCACGACTACCCGTCCGGCGACGACGTACCCGAGGAGTTGCGCGGCGTCGCGGTCGGCGGCTCGTCCGGGAGCGTGACGTCGGGCCGGGTGTCGTATTTGCTCGGTCTGGAGGGGCCGGCGGTGACGGTGGACACGGCGTGTTCGTCGTCGTTGGTGGCGTTGCATCTGGCGGCGCAGGCCCTGCGCACGGGCGAGTGCGATCTGGCGCTGGCCGGTGGTGTGACGGTGATGGCGACGCCGAATACGTTCATCGGTTTTGCCCGTCAGGGTGGTTTGTCGGCCGATGGGCGTTGTAAGTCGTTTGCTGATGCCGCGGATGGTGTCGGGTGGGGTGAGGGTGTCGGCGTGCTGGTGGTGGAGCGGCTGTCGGACGCGGAGCGGAACGGTCATCGGGTGTTGGCGGTGGTGCGTGGTTCGGCGGTGAATCAGGATGGTGCGTCGAACGGTCTGACGGCGCCCAATGGCCCGTCGCAGCAGCGGGTGATCCGGCAGGCGCTGGCCTCGGCCGGTCTGGAGCCGGACGACGTCGACGCGGTCGAGGGCCACGGCACCGGGACCAGGCTGGGTGACCCGATCGAGGCGCAGGCGTTGCTGGCGACCTACGGTGCGGAGCGGGATCGGCCGTTGTGGCTGGGCTCGATCAAGTCGAACATCGGGCACACCCAGGCGGCGGCGGGGGTGGCCGGCGTCATCAAGATGATTCAGGCGATGCGCCACGGCACGTTGCCGCGGACGTTGCACGTGGACGCACCGTCGTCGCACGTGGATTGGGACGCCGGTGCGGTGGAGCTGCTGACGTCGCCGCAGCGGTGGGAGCCG
>NZ_JBITDV010000023.1:0-9431 GCF_044454545.1 Cryptosporangium sp. NPDC051539
TCCTCACCACCCTCCTCACCGTCCTCACCCTCGGCGCCACCCTCCTCGGCACCAGCACCCAACTCATGACCCAAACCTCCCAACGAGCCGTCGAAATCGCCGCGTCCCGGCTCCCCCCGGAGCAGGTCCAGGCCACCGCCTACACGGTGCGGATCTCGGCGGCGGACGCCCGGTCGGTCGCGGCCGACACCCGGGCCCTGCTGACGTCGTCGGTCGCACCGTTCACCGCGACCACCGCCATCCGCGCCTCGTCGCCGATGCACAAGCTCCCGATGGCCAGCAACGACGATCGCGGCCTGCTGAGCGAGGCCTACCTTTCCGGCGTCGAGAACCTGCCGGACGCCGCCGGGCTGCGGGAGGGGCGCTGGCCGAAAGCCTCGCGCACGGCCGGAGCGGCGTTGGAGACCGTGCTCTTCGACAGCACCGCCCGCCTGCTCGGACTGACGGTCGGCAGCCGCGTCCATCTCGGACCGCAGGTGGGGCGCGCCCCGGCCCCGGCGGTCGACGTGGTCGTCGTGGGTCTGATCCGGCCCCGGCCCGCGTCCGGCTGGGACCGCGATCCGCTGGGTGGTGCGGGCTTCGACCCCCACCCGGCCGACGTGGCCTACGCCGCGCAGGTCGACGCGTACGGCCCGTTCCTGGTGACCCTGGACGACCTGCTGAACAGCGGCTCCTCTCTCGACCGTCTCGAAGTGACCGCCCGCCCGGACCTGTCGGACCCGACCGGACACGACCTGAACCAGCTGACCGACTCGCTCCTGGGCGCTGACCGCAAGCTCACCGGCACGCTGGGCGGACGCACCGAATTCGACCGCGTCACCTCGCCCATTCCCGGCGTGCTCCTCGACGCCCGCAGGCAACAGGAGCTCATCGCGAGCTCGGTGCTCGCGTTCGCGCTGATCGGCCTCGTGCTCACGGCCATCGCGCTCGCGCTCGCGGGGCGGCTCGTCACCGCGGAACGCGCGGACGAGCGTGCGTTGCTCACCTCCCTGGGTCTCAGCCGCGGTCAGTTCGCCCTGGTCGCCATCGTCGAGGCGACCCTGCTGGCCGGGCTCGCGGCCGCCTTGTCGATCCCGTTGTCGACCGCTCTGCACGTGACGCTCACCCGCTTGCCTCCACTGGCCGACGCCGGACTCACCGCCCGTCCCGTGGTGACCCCCGTCCAGGTCCTCGCGGTCGTCTGCGGTGCGCTGACGCTGGCGATCCTGCACATCGGCCTGGCGGTCCGGCGTGTTCCCGACAGCGGCGATCGCCGCAGCCGGCGCGAACTGCTCGCTCGCTCCGGCATCGACGTCCTGCTGTGCGGCTTGGCGATCGTCGGCTGGTGGCAACTGCGGGCCCAACCGGCGGCGGCCGGTTCCCGGGCCGACGCCGTCCGGGTGCTCGCTCCGGCGCTGATCCTGGCGGCGAGCATCGCGCTGGCCCTGCGGCTCGTGCCACCCGTGCTGAGCCGGGCCGAACGCCTGGCGACGCGGGCCCGTGGTTTCGTCTGGCCGCTGGCCGTCTTCCAGGCCGCGCGCCGCCCGCAGGCGTTCGCCGCCGCCCTGCTCATCGGTCTGGCCTGCGCAGCCGCCACGTTCGGCACCGCGTTCGGCGCCACCTGGACCGCGTCCCAGCACGACCAGGCCGACCTCGCGACCGGCACCGACCTCGCGATCGCACTGTCGGCGCCGCCCGCGGCCGGCCAGAGCGCACGGATCGGCGCGGCTACCGGCGGGACGATCACTCCGGTGGTGGAACGGAACGTGGCCGTCGGTCAGTACCTCGGCGAGGTGGACGATGCTCCCCGGATGGTGGCGATCGACACGCGGCGGGCGGGCCGCGTGATGCGCGGCCGCAGCGACGACGGCTGGGCCGAGGTGGTCGGGCCGGTCGTCCCCAAGTCGGCCGTGACCGGCCCCGAGCTGCCCCGGTCGGCCACTCCGATGCTGACCGGAACGGCGACCGGCGGCTCGGCCGTCGTCGTGACGCCACAGCTTCTCCTGCAGGACGCCACCGGGCTGCGGACCGCGTGCAGCGGCCCGCCCATCGTGCTCGACGGCCGCCCGTACCCGGTGCCCGGCTGTGCCACGGCGGACGGGTTGCGGCTGGTGGCCGTCGCGCTCCCGGTCACGCGCTACGAACGGGGGCTGGTCTTCAGCCGCGTCGACGTCACGCTGAGCCTGCCCGGCGGCGACACTTTCCCGGCCGGGTGGACGGTCCGATCGGCCGCGCCGCTCTCCGGCCAGGTTTCCGGTGCGGCCGTCACCTCACTCGGCGCGCGGCTGCGCGTCAGTGCCGGGGTGGCGTTCACCGACCCGCTCGCGCTGAGCCGCGTGCTGGTCGCCACGGCGTTTCGCGACCCGGGGCCGGTTCCGCTGGTCGTTTCGGCGCGCTTCGCACGGGACGTCAAGGCCCATCCGGGCTCCGTACTCAGCCTGGGCTTCGGCTCGACCGCGATCATCGCTGTCGTCACCGGCGTGGTGCCGAGGATCCCGTCCGCGCCGGGTGCGCCCGCGGTGCTGGCCGATGTGGACACCCTGACCCGCGCTCTCGCCCTCCACGGCGATTTCGATTCCTCCGTCACCGGGTGGTGGGTCGGCGAGCCCCGCGCCGGCGCCACCGCGAACGTGGACGCCCTGCACCTCGGCGAGGTCACCACCCGGACGGCCGAGATCACCCGTCTGACCAGCGGGCCGCTGCGGGCGTCACTCCCCGCGACGTTCCGGGTGCTCGTCGCGGCCTCCGTGCTGCTGTTGTTAGGCGGTGTGGTCCTCTACGTGGTCTACGACGTGCGCCAGCGGGCGCTCGAGGTGGCCCGGCTCCGCGGTCTGGGCCTGTCCCGGCGTCACCTCCGGGCCATGCTCCTCGGCGAACACGCCGTCGTTCTCCTGCCGGTGCTGGTCCTGGGCGCCGTGGTCGGCGCCGCGGCCAACTGGGTGCTGGCGCCGCTGATGGTCCGCTCCGACACCGGGGCCGTCGCCGTGCCACCCGCCGCGACCCAGTGGCCCTGGGCGGCGGGCACCGCCTTGCTCGCCGTCCTCATCGTCGGTGGCGGCCTGGCGGTCGCGGCCGCGGTCACGATCCAGGCCCGCCGGGCCGACGCGGCCCACCTGCGGGTGGCGTCATGAGGGTCCCGGCCGTGCACTGGCCCAGCGTCCGCGGCCGGGCCCGGGCCGACGCGGGCCCGCTGGGGCTGGTGGCCGGAGTGGTCCTGGTCGTCACGATGCTGGCGGCCGCCGTCCCGCCCCTCCTGCGGGCCACCGCCGACGAGGCCGCCCGGGACGCGATCCGCCGGGCCGGGCCCGACGCCGCGGTGCAGGTCGAGTCCCGCTGGCCGGACGACTACGGGGACTACGGCGGACGCGTCCGCAACGACAAGCTCGCGGCCGACGTCGACGACTTCCGCGGGCAGGCCGAAGCCGCGCTCGATCCGAGCCTGCGCGACGCGCTGGGACCGCCGGTCATGACCGCCACGAGCGTCTCGCTCCTGGTCACCGACGGCAGCATCCAGCGGCGCTTCCAACTCGACTACCTGCAGGCCGACGGAGGTGGGCCCGCCGTCACGTGGATCGCCGGCCACGCGCCGCGCGAGACCGCAGCGGGCCGGGCCGCGCTGCCGGACGCCGGACCGCCCTGGGAAGCCCAGGTCGGCCTGTCCGAGGCCGACGCGGCCGCGCTGAAGCTGCATCCCGGCGACCACGTCCCGGTCGAGGACGACCAGCGCAACCACTACAACGTCCTGGTCAGCGGCGTCTTCCGGCCGACGGATCCGAACGATCCGGCCTGGCGGCTCCTCCCCTGGGTGCTGCACCCCGTCACCGGTCTGGACGGCGCGGGCAGCACGCGGCTCGGTGGCCTGCTCTCGGCCGAGTCCTTACCGGACGGAAGGCTCGCGCTCCTGCCCGATCAGTTCGTCCGCACCGTCTGGTACTCGGCCGATGCCGACGAACTGACCTGGGAGTCGGCTCAGCGGCTCGCGGCGACCGTCGTGGCGCTCAAGGCGTCGTCCGGCTCGTCGGCGGACCGGGATACCACGCTCAAGTGGAACACCCAGCTCGACAGCGTGCTGAGCGACGTCCGGGTGACGGTCGACGCCGCCTCCGCAAGCGCTTCCGTGCTGTTGATCGCGGTGCTCGCCGGCGCCGGGCTGGTGCTGCTGCTCGCCGCCGACCTGCTGTCGCGCCGGCGCTCCACCGCGTTGATCGTCGCCCGGCAGCGTGGCGCCGCGTTGACCGACATCGTCGCCGAGTTGCTCGTCGAATCCGTGCTCGTGAGCCTGCCGGCCGCCGCGATCGGGCTCGTGCTGTCTCTCCTCCTCGCCGGTGGCGCGGCGCTGACGTGGACGCCGTGGGTCGTGGTGTGCGCGATCGTGGCCGGCCCGGTCTCCGGAACCCTCACCGCGGCCCGGGCCACGCGGGATCGCCGCGCACCCGCCAACCGCTCCGCGCGTCGCTGGCAGCACCGCACCCGGCAGCTGCGCCGCGCGGCCGTCGAGGTCGCGGTGATCGCCGCCGCGGCGGGGGCACTCGTCGCCCTCCGGCAGCGTGGCATCGCCGCCGGGAACGACACCGCGTTCCCGGCGAGCGCGCCGACTCTCGGCGTCGCCGCCGGGACGCTCCTGCTGCTGCGACTCGTCCCCGCCGGTATCGGGTTGGTGCTGCGGCAGGCACTCCGTTCCCGCCGGGCACTGGCGGTCTTCGGCGCCGCCCGGGCCGCCGCGACCGCCACCCGGGCGTTGCCGCTGCTGACGCTGACCACGGTGGTCGCGCTCGCCGCGTTCGCCGCCACGCTGCAGACCACCGCGTCCCAGGGCATCAGGGAGAGCGCCTGGCGCACGGTCGGCGCCGACGCCCGGCTGGACCTGCCGTCCGGCGCCGGGACACCGACCGCACGGATCACCGCCGCACCGGGTGTCTCGCAGGTCGCCGCCGCCCAGATCGACGACGCCGTCAGCGTCGTCGCGGACGGCGACGCTCTCACGCCCAGCCTGGTGACCGTCGACGCCGCCGGGCTCGAACGCCTGCTCGCGAACAACCCGCTGCCGGACGCGCCGCAACTGGCCCGGCTGAAGCCGGCCGCGGGCCGTGGCCGCGTTCCGGTACTGGTGCGCTCGCGGGACGGCAGTCTCCGGCCCGGCATGACCCTGCGCCTTCTCCGTGACCGCGCCGCTCCCCTCGATCTGGAAGCCGTGGGGGTCGCGCCGGACGTCGGCGACGCGCGCGAGGTGATCATGATGGACGTCTCGGCCGGACTGCCGTTCCTCCCGAACACCATCTGGGTCAACGGCCCCGGTGCGGCCCGGGCGATCCAGGGCGTGGCACCCGGGGGACGGACCGTCGTCCACGCCGAGGTCCTGCGCGAGCTCCGGTCCGCGCCGCTGAGCGCCGGGCTCGTCGCGCTCGACCGGGCAGCCGCCGGAACGCTGCTGGTACTGGGCTTGCTGGGGTTCGCGCTCAGCGCCGCGTCGAGCGCGCCGGAACGCTGGACGACGCTGGCCCGGTTGCGCACGCTCGGACTGCGTCCGCGCGACGCCCACCGCGTGGCCGCCGCCGAGTTGCTGCCTCCGGTGCTCGTCGCCGCGGTGTGCGGGCCGCTGCTCGGACTGCTCTGGGTGAAGCTGACGTTCGGCGCGCTCGCGCTGAACAGCCTGACCGGCCAGCCCGACACCCCCGCGACCGTCGTGCCCTGGTGGCTGATCGGTCTCACCGTCGTCGTGCTGCTGGGCATGCTGGTGGCCGTGGTCGCCGTCGAATCCGCGGCGAGACGGTCCCGCCGGCTCGGCGACGTGCTGCGCGTCGGTTCGTCCGGCTGACCACCCGCGGATCCGTCACACTGCTGGACGTCCCCCGGAGGTCCGTGATGACCAGCTCGGCAGCCGACCCGCCGCGGGCCGTCCTCACCAGGTCGGCTCGATGGTGGATCTGGGGGCTGCTCGCGGCGTTCGTGGCCCACGACGGCGAGGAAGCGATCGCGATCGTGCGTCAGCACGGTCTGTTCATGGGCGACGACCGGATACTGACCGTGACGCAGGGGCTGGCGGCGATCCTGTTCGAGTTCGGCCTCTACTGGGCCGCGGTCGTCGCGGCGGTCTGGACCGCCCGGCCGGGCTGGGCCGTGCGCCTCTTCGGCCTGCTGCTGGCCGGTTGGACCCTGCACGGCGTCGGCCACCTCGGCAGCGCGATCGCCCAGGGCGGCGGCTACGGCTTCGGCTCGCTCACCGCCTTCCCGTGCTGCGTGGTGTACGGAATCCTCGCGTTCTGGCGTCTGCGTGCGGACGGGCTGCTCAGCCGCCGTGAACTGCTCGCCGTCGTCGTCCTCGGCCTGCCCGCGAGCGCCCCGCTGCTGCTGGGCGCCCACGGTTTCGCGCACCTCATCGCGTAGCCGCCCTTCCGGACCACTTGCCACGGCCTTTGGTAAGTTGTAGCTTACGGTTCGTCATGACGAACGCTTCGGCAATGCTCACCGCGCTGGGCGACCCGTCCCGCCAGGCGATCCTCGATCGTCTGGCCACCGGACCGCTGGCCGTCGGGCAGTTGGCCGAGGCGCTGCCGATCAGCCGGCCGGCCGTCTCCCAGCACCTGAAGGTCCTCAAGGACGTCGGCCTGATCTTCGACCGGCAGGAGGGCACGCGCCGCGTCTACCACGTCGACCCCGAGGCCCTGGCTCACCTGCGACGGCACATCGACGGCTTCTGGGAGCGGTCGCTGGCCGCCTTCGCCCGTCGCGCTGCCCAATTCCCCGGACCCACCGAGTCCGGCACGGACGATCGGAGCAACAACGATGACTCGAACGGTTGACGCGGTGCGCCGCGAAATCACCGTGGACGTCGGCCCGGCTACCGCGTTCGAAATCTTCACCGCGGACATGACCTCGTGGTGGCCCGCGGACCATCACATCGGGGCCGCGCCCATCGAGCAGATCGTGGTCGAACCGGCACCGGGCGGCCGCTGGTACACCCGGCACACCGACGGCAGCGAAACCTCCACCGGGTTCGTCACGGTCTGGGAGCCGCCGACGCGACTGGTCGTCACCTGGCAGATCGGTGCCGACTGGACGTTCGACCCCGATCTGGTCACCTCGGTCGACGTCCGGTTCCATCCGGTCGGCGAGGGTCGCACCCGCGTCGTGCTCGAGCACCGCGGCCTGGAAGCCTACGGCGCCCAGGCCGAGGCCATGCGGACGACGTTCGAGGATCCCGGAGCGTGGAGCGCCACGCTGGCGGCCTACGCGAGCGGAGTCCCCCGGTGAAGTACGTCGTCTTCTACGAGTCGGCCGACAACGTCGCCGAGCGCGCACCGGCGCACCTCCCCGCCCACCGGGCCCGGCTCGAGGAGTACCACGGTCGTGGTGACCTCGTCATGATCGGCACGTTCGGCGATCCGCAGGCGGAAGGCTCGATGGGCATCTTCCGCACGCGCGGGGCGGCGGAATCGTTCGTCGCCGGCGACCCGTTCGTTCTGCACGGCGTGATCCGCGCCTACACGCTTCGGGAGTGGAACGAGATCCTCGTCCCGGATGACGCCGCCACCGTCTGAGGTGCGACGCCGCCGGTGCGGGCCTCCGGCGGCCGGGGTTCTAGCCGGCGGCACCGAGGCTGATGAGCACCGCGGACTCCCGGAAGCCGCTGATCAGGGGCCCGGTGGCGTCGTGCCGGGTGGCGACGACGACCTGGAAGGGTTCGAGCCCGTCGATCGGGATCGTGACCAGGTCGGGCCGGAGCGTGCTGCGGCGGTCGCCCGCCGGACGGATCGCCACGGCTTCCCCGTCCGCGACGCGTTCGAGCTTGGTCTCCCAGCCGTCGACGGCGGCCGCACCATCAACGCCGGCCGGGAGTTCCGGCCCGGTACGACCGGGTTCGAGGCGCCAGAACATGTCCGAGGCCGTCGACGTGACCGGGCACGGCAGCAACGGCTCGTCGGTGTAGTCGTCCGGCGTGACCGCCGCCCGGCCGGCCAGCCGATGGAACAGCGGAACGACGAGCACGGCCGGCTCCTCGTAGAGCACGGTCACCCGGAGGTCGTCGGTCGGGAACGGGAACGGAGTCCGGCCGACGAGCACGTCCACCGAGCCGTCGAGCAGTGCGGGGTGAGCGTCGCACCAGTCGAGGTGGCGGATCTCGACCCGGGCGTCCGGATAGCGGAGGCGCAGATCGCGCACGGCGGGCGTCACCACGATCTGCTCGACCGAACCGACGGTGAGGACGTCGGCCGAGGCCTTGGCCGCGAACGCGGCCTGGCGCGCGGACCGGAGCAGCGCCAGCGCCTGCGGAAGGAAGGCCCGGCCCGCCTCGGTGAGGTGGCTGCCCTGCGGGGTCCGGTCGAGCAGGCGGACGCCGAGCTGGTGCTCGAGACGCATGATCTGACGGCTCAGCGCAGGCTGCGCGACGTGCAGCGCCTCGGCGGCCTTGGCGAAGTTGAGATGCTCCGCGACGACCGTGAAGTACCGCACCAGCCGCAGGTCGAAATCGAGGGCGGCGTCGAGACCAACCGGCGAAGTATCAGGCACCCTCCCCAATCTACCGTCATGCGGCCCGGGCATGACGGGTTGCGTAACGGGTCTTGGACGACACCCGGACCAGCGGATTTAACTCGGTGTCACCACCCGGACGACGTCGAGGAGCACGACCGACATGGGCAAGTACGAAGGTAAGAACGTCGTCATCACCGGCGGCAGCAGCGGCTTCGGCCTGACGACCGCGGCTGCCCTGGTGGACGAGGGAGCGCGCGTGCTGATCACCGGGCGCACGCAGGCGACGCTCGACACCGCCGTCGAACAGCTCGGCAGCGCCGCGATCGGCGTCCGCAGCGACGCGGCGTCGCTGGCCGACATCGACACGCTGGCCGATCGGGTCAAGACCGAGTTCGGCACGATCGACGCCCTGTTCGTGAACGCGGGAATCGCGCACTTCGCGCCGTTCGGGGCCGTGACCGAGCAGGCCTACGACGAGGTGTTCGCGATCAACGCCAAGGGGCCCTACTTCACCGTGCAGAAGCTGGCGCCGCTGATGAACCCGGGCAGCGGCGTGGTGCTCACCACCTCCGTGGTGAACGTCGTCGGCTACCCGATGGTCAGCGTCTACGCCGCGACGAAGGCCGCGCTGCGCCTGATGGCCCGCAGCCTCGGGCGTGAGCTGCTGCCGCAGGGAATCCGGGTCAACGCGGTGAGCCCTGGGCCGATCGACACCGGCATCCTGGACCGGACGCTGCCGCCGGAGGTCGCCGCGCAGACGAAGTCCCAGATGGCCGCCGACAACCCGATGGGCCGGTTCGGTGCCTCGGGCGAGATCGCGAAGGCCGTGCTGTTCCTGGCGTTCGACGCGACGTTCACGACCGGCGCCGAGCTCGCCGTCGACGGTGGCGCCTCACAGCTCTGAGGTGGGGCGGGCGGGGGGGGGGGGGGCGGGGCCCGCCCCCCCCCCCCCCCCCCCCCCGCCCCCGCCCCCACCACCA
>NZ_JBITDV010000023.1:9441-64613 GCF_044454545.1 Cryptosporangium sp. NPDC051539
GGTGTTGTCCCGTGTGTCACTCGCCGGGCCCCGCGGGCCGGTGGCGGGGGGGGGGGGGGGGGGGTGGGGGGGGGGGGGGGGGGGGGGGGGCGGGCGGCGCCCCCCCCCCCCCCCCCGACGTGACGGGCAGGCTTATCCTCACGCTTGTGGACGGGGATAGCACGGTCGTCGGCAGCGTCGGCCAGTTGATCGTCCCGACTCGCGGCACCGCCGGAGCCGGCGAGGTGCTCCTGATCGTGGGTGGCGCCCCCGAGGCCTACCTGGCCTGGTCCGACGCGGCGATCCCGCGGGGCACCCGGGTTCTGGTGGTGGACGTACGCGGCGCGCGAACCGTAGACGTCGTCGCCTGGGACAGCCGTGGCGAACGGGCACCCCGTCCACTTCCTGAGGTTCCCCCTCCGGGCCCCACCGACTGAGGCCCGGTTTCCGAGAGGAAGTCCGAACTATGTTCGGGTATCGAGTGCCCTCGCCTGACGAGGCGATGCTCATCTCTGGCGGCAAGAACAGGGACGCGGCGCCGTTCCGCGTCATCATCGGGCACGGCGCCTTCGTGGTGCCGTTCTTCCGGAAGGCACGGTTTCTCACGCTGGCGATGCGTGAGTCGGAGGTCGAGGAGCTCTGCGTCACCAAGCAGGGCATCAGCCTCAACGTCCGGGCCGTCATCGCGTTCAAGGTCGGTACCGACGTCCAGAGCATCGTCGCGGCCGGTCAGCGGTTCCTTTCCGACCAGGACCAGATGTCGGTGCTGACCGGACGAATCTTCTCCGGCCACCTGCGGTCGATCATCGGCTCGATGACCGTCGAAGAGATCATCACCGAGCGGCAGAAGCTGGCCACCGAGATCCTCGACGGGTCGAAGGAAGAGATGTCGAAGATCGGGCTGACCGTCGATGCCCTGCAGATCCAGTCGATCGACGACGGCAAGATCGGCTACATCGCGGCGATGGCGGCACCGCACAACGCGGCCATCCAGCGGGAGGCGCAGATCGCACAAGCCCGGGCCAACCAGGCGGCGGCCGAGGCGCAGCAGGAGTCCCAGCGTCGGCAGTCCGAGTACGCCCGGCAGACCGCGATCGTGCAGGCGCAGTACAAGGCCGAGATCGACACCGCGCAGGCGGAGGCCGCCCAGGCCGGGCCGCTCTCGCAGGCGCAGGCCCAGCGCGAGGTCATCGCCGCCCAGACCGAGCTGGCCCAGCGCGAGGCCGAATTGCGGCAGCAGCAGCTGGTCGCGGAGGTGGTCCGGCCGGCCGAGGCCGAGGCCGAGCGGGTGCGGATCGTGGCGGCCGCCGAGGCCGAGCAGATTCGGATCCAGGCCGAGGCGGCCGCCTCCTACGGCCGGGTCGCGCTCGACCGGATGCTGATCGACCAGCTGCCGGAGATCGTCCGCCAGGCCGCCCAGGGGCTGGCCAACGCGAACGTGACGGTGGTCAACGGCGCTGAGGGCGTCAGCCAGATGGCAGCCGGCCTGGTCGGCCAGGGCATCGCGATCTTCGACGCCCTGCGCGACGGCATCCACCCCGACGCGGCCCGGGCGAACGGGTCTCCCGCCGCCCCGCGACCTGAACTGCAGCCCTGACCGGAGACGGCCACCCTCGACCGTCGGTGGTCCGACGGCCGAGGGCCTGTCTCCCCCTCGCGCCGGGCGCCCGGCCTCCGGCCGGTCGTAGCCTCTGGCTGTGATCGAGATCGGTTCCCGAGCCCGCCGTCAGCCGCCGCCGCCGCGAGTGGTCTTCGAAGCGCTGATCCAGCCGGACCGCGATCCGGCGCGCCCGTGGTTGAACCTGCGCGACGGCGAGCGACGGCCACGGGTCATCGAGTCGGACGAGCCGAGCCTGGTCGTCTGGTCGACGTTGTGGCCGACGCTGCCCGGGGCGCAGATCAGGTTCGAGCTGTCGGCTCACGAGCACGAGACCCTGCTGCGCTGGACTCTTCTCACGCCCGCGCCCCTGGACGATCCCGGCCTCGTCGGCGCTCTCCGCAAACGGATGAACGTGATGGTCAACGCCCACCTGCGGTCCACGTTCGGCCAGTAGACGCCGGCAACCGGCGGGTTCGTTCCCGACCGGCCGGGCCGGATGCTAGCGTTCTCTCGGCTCCGAATTGCTCGTCCGCGAAGTACGTCGCAGTGGGACGAGCGGCCCCGCTGGCGCGGGGAGGAGATGGGCGACAGTCTCTGTCGGCTGCCCATTTTCGGAGATTCTCATGGACATCGGCCTTGGCCTGCCCATCACCGACCCCGCGCTCCTCGTCGACTGGGCCGTACGAGCGGAGTCGGCCGGCTTCGCGTCGCTGGCGCTGCTCGACCGTCTCGCCTACGACAACCCCGAGCCGTTGGTCGCGCTGTCGGTCCTGGCCGGCGCGACGACGCGGATCCGGCTGCAGACCGAGGTGCTTCTCGGGCCGCTACGTTCGACGGCACTGCTGGCCAAGCAGGTCGCCACCCTCGATCGGATGTCCGGCGGGCGGTTCGTCCTGGGCATCGGGATCGGCGGGCGGGAGGACGACTTCGCCGCCGCAGGCACACGGATCGACCAGCGCGGCCGCCTTCTGGACCGGCAACTCACCGATCTGCGCGCGATCTGGCGAGGTGAGCCGTACGCGGGGGCCGAGATCGGCCCGCAGCCGTCGATCGCCGGCGGTCCGCCCCTCCTCATCGGAGCGTTCGCTCCCGCGGCGCTGCGTCGCGCCGCCCGTCACGGTGACGGTTTCCTGTGTGCCGCGCCGCTGGATTGGGCCGGTGGGCTGGTCCAGACCGTCCGGGAGGACTGGGACGCGGCGGGGCGTCCCGGGCGCCCCCGCCTGGTCTGCCAGATCAACACCGCGATCGGATCGGCGGAGACGGTCGAGCAGGCGCGGCGCGCGATCGCCGACTACTACGCCTTCGCCGGCCGACCCGGATGGGGCATGCCGCTGAGCGACCCGGCCGAGATCGCCGACGCCGTGGCCGCGTACCGCGAGTTCGGTGCCGATGAACTCGTCCTGTACTGCTACGGCGAGGACGTCGATCAGGTCGAAGCGCTCGCGTCCGTAGTCCGTCCCGGCGATCCCCCCCAGCACCGGGGGTCGTCCGGGCGGTGACGGTCGCCTCGGCGACCCGGATCAGGGCAACCGTTGCCGTACGTCGATCCAGACGACGAGCCGATCCCTCGCCGGTCCGGACGGCAGGAGCCCGACCAGGCGGCTCGCGTGCCCCGTCAGGTTCTTGTGCCTCCGCAGCAGGCCGATCTCCGCGAGGGGCAGACCGCGCCAGTCGGCCGACACGCTCAGCGCCTCAGCGGGTTCGAGCGTCAGGGCAGCGAACGTGTCGGCGGCGATCGCGGCGGCGCGGAAAACAGGATCGGTGGGAGGCCCGAGGCGGTCTCGGGGCTGGTCCGACTGTCGAGCCTGGAACTGGGCCCTGACCCGCACCGTGTCCAGGACCCTCCCGCGGTGAGCGGCGGTGCAGGCCTCGAGCTCCTCCAGGGACTGCCCGGCCCACTCACCGAGCCCCGTTCTCTCGACCACCGGACCTCCGATTCGTGAATGGACGTGGGGCCGATACTGATGGTGAAAGGTTTGGGCCGGAGCCGGGGGGTGACGTGCCGAACCGAGGACCAGACGGGCCGACCGGCGACAACCGCGTCGACGCTTTCATCTCGCACGCGGGTCCGGATACGGTTTGGGCGGAATGGATTGCCCAGCAGTTGATTTCTGCGGGGTACAGCGTCGAGCTCGACGTGCGACATATGAGCTGGCGGCCCATGCCGTCATGCGGCGGCGCCGCCAACAGGGTGATGACCACCGGACGACACTCATGGCTGCGCATACGACGGCTACCTGCCTGCTCGCGCTCGATCGCCGCGCCGAAGCGCGCGCGCTGGCCCTGGACACTTTGGCGCGACGTCGCCGCACGCTCGGTGACCACCATCCCGAAACCCACAAGTCCGCAGACCTGGCCGACCGGTGCAGGGAGAGCGAGGCTCGGTAGCGGGAGCCTGGATCGCCGCGGCCGAGCGCCCGTGGCCCCACGCTTGACCGATGGACTGCTACGCATGTCAGGAAGAGGAACGCTTCGCCGCGTTGCCGCCGCGCGAGAACATCGTTTCCGATGAGCACTGGCGCGTGGTCCATGCGTTCGACAGCGCGCTACGCGGCTGGCTCGTCCTGCTCCCCCGGCGGCACGTCACCTCCGTCGCCGGCTTGACCGACCGGGAAGCGGCCACGCTGGGCACCTGGCAGGTCCGACTGTCCAGAGCGCTGCGCGAGGAGACCGGCTGCCAGAAGACCTACGTCATGCAGTTCGCCGAGAAAGACGGATTCGCCCACGTCCACTTCCACGTCGTGCCGCGCCTGGCCGACCTGCCGGCCGAACACCGCGGACCCGCCGTGTTCCACTACGCCCGACGACCGCTGAGCGAGCAATTGTCGGAGGTCGATCGCGATGAGGTCGCCCTCGCGCTGCGGGCCGCGCTCGCCCGGCGGCCCGTCGCCGCCGACCGGCCGCACCCTCCGGGCGGCCGGCGAATGTCGTGAACCGAACGTTCGTGGCGTCACCACCGCGATCGAGCCCGGGCCCGTTCGGAGGGAACCTGGTTCCAGGACGGGGACACACCCCGCCGAACAACCTCAGGAGGCTGGACGACATGAGCGGCTGCTACGACTACGACTACTCGTACGACTGCAACGACAACTACGACTACGACTGCCGGCCGCGTCGTCGCCACCACAAGAAGCGCCACTACAACGACTGCTGGGACTACAGCTACTGCAGCTGACCTCCCCGAGAAGCGAAGGCCCGGAACGCGAAACCGCGCTCCGGGCCGCTCCACGTCCGGGCCACGGAACCGTCCGGGCCACTCCACGTCCGGGCCACGGAACCGTCCGGGCCACTCCACGTCCGGGCCACGGAACCATCCGGGCCACTCCACGTCCGGGCCACGGAACCATCCGGGCCACTCCACGTCCGGGCCACGGAACCGTCCGGGCCACGGAACCGTCCGGGCCACGGAACCGTCCGGGCCACGGAACCGTCCGGGCCACGGAACCGTCCGGGCCGCGGAACCGTCCGGGCCGCGGAACCGTCCGGACGCTCCGCGCGGCCGGGGAGTGCGGCCGGGGAGTGCGGCCGGGGAGTGCGGCCGACGCGAGGCGGGTGGCGGTCGATCAGATCTCGGCGAGGCGGTCGTCACCGTCCGGCGGTCGGATCACGCAGAATTCGTTCCCCTGCGGATCCGCCAGGACCGCGGTCACGAACCCGTCGTCGTCGTGTGCCGGGTCGACGACGCCGGCTCCGGCCGCGACCAGGCGCTCGACCTCCGCCTCGACGTCGACGACCTGCAGATCCAGATGCATCCGGTTCTTGCCGCTCTTACGCTCGGGCACCTGCTGCAACAGCAGATCGGGCCACCGACGGCGGGGATCGGTCAGCCGCACGTAGGGCGACCCGAACGGTCCGCGGCGGTAGTCGAGAGCGACGGTCCAGAAGTTGGCCAACGCGTCCGCATCGACGCAGTCCAGCACCACGACGAGACGCATCGAGTTCCGATCTCCGGGTTCGGGCGCAGCCTATCCGAAGCTCCGCGCCTCCCCGCGGCGCTCGGCCGCACCGAGCGGCCGTCGAGGTGTTCTGTCGGTGGGCAGGAGCGGACGCATGAACGTCCGCCGGCCGGCCGGAAGTAGCCGTGGTGCAGCCCGCCGTGCTTGGCGACGACCGCATCCATTCGCGAGCGAAGCGCTCGAATGCCTCGGAGCAATGCCGCCGTCGCCGCGCAGCTGTACATGGCTGCGGGACCAGTGAGCGCGCGCCGGCCGGCGCGTCTACCACCAACGGTGATTGGCAATACGATGGGCCGATGACGGCGGTGGACGAACCCGAATCCGGCCTCGACGCGGTGGCCGCGCTGGCCGACGGCGTCCGACGAGCGGCCTACCGGGCCGTGCTGGCCGCCGGTGCCGGTCCGATCGGCCGGGACGAGGTCGCCGCGACGCTCGGCGTCGGCCGGACGCTGGCCGCCTTCCACTTGGACAAACTGGTCGACGCCGGGTTGCTGGAGGCGTCCTACGCCCGCCGCAACGGCCGGGCCGGGCCCGGTGCCGGACGACCGGCGAAGCTGTACCGGGCGTCCGCGACCGAGCAGGTGGTGAGCGTGCCGCCGCGCAACTACCGGACGGCCGCCGAGTTGCTGGCCGAGGCGGTGGAGCGCAGCGGCGCGGATGCAGCGTTGTTCGACGTCGCCCGCGAGCACGGCCGCCGCGCGCCGTCCGGCGACGGTGTGCTCGACCTGCTGACCGCACACGGTTACGTCCCGGAGGAGACACCGACCGGGATCCGGTTGAACAACTGCCCGTTCCACCGCCTCGCCGATCAATTCCCGCCGCTGGTGTGCGGTATGAACCTGGCCCTGATCGCCGGCTTGCTCGACGGGGCCGGTGCGTCCACGGAGTGGCACGCCCGGATGGATGCCGCTCCCGGCCGGTGCTGCGTCGTGGTTTCTAAAACAAATATTGATTGACTTTAGAGCGGAGAAGCTGGTGTGCTCTCCCCATGACGAGCGCATACCGTCTGGCTCATTTCAACGTCGCCCGCCTCCGTGCGCCGCTGACCGATCCATCCATGTCGGAGTTCACCGCCGGCCTCGAGGCGATGAACGCGCTGGCCGACGCCTCCCCCGGCTTCGTCTGGCGCTTGGCCGATGGCCCGGACGGCGACGCCACCACCGTCCGCCCGCTCGGCCCGGACGTGATCGTCACGATGTCCGTGTGGGACTCGGTCGAGTCGTTGCGGGCCTACTCGTACCGGAGCCCGCACCTGGACTACGTGCGGCGCCGCCGGGAGTGGTTCCGGCCGCACGACTTCCCGGCCTCACTCGTCCTCTGGTGGGTTCCGGCCGGCCACGTCCCGACAGTGGAGGAGGCGTGCGCACGCCTCGCGTCGGTTGCCGAGTGTCCGTCCCCGCAGGCCTTCACGTTCCGCCAGACCTTTCCGCCCCCGGAAGGCCGGCCGGCCGTTCCGGCCGTTCCGGCCCGGGAGGGTCGTTCCGCGTGAGCGGCGGGAGCGACCGCGGTAGCCCGAACCACGGCAGCACGGTGTTCTCGAACCGGGCCAGGGCACAGATCCGGTCGCCGCGGAGCGTGAGGACGTAGAGGCCGGTTCCGTGGCGGACGCCGTCGCCCGACCGGAGGTAAGCGCCGAACGCCGGCTGCCCGTTGGCCCGGGTCGGTACGAGATCGAAGGCCCGACCGGCGCGGAAGATGCCGTGGCAGAAGCGGGCCACGACGTCCCGGCCCTGGTATTCGAAGGGCGTCGGCGGCATCGACATGAACGCGTCGTCGGTCAGCAGGGTCACCAGCGCGTCGACGTCGGCGGACTCCCAGGCGTGGACGAATTTCGCGACCAGCCCCTCCTCGGCGAGCGAACCCGGCGCGGGCGGCCGTTCGTGGTCGTCGGCGGCGCGGTAGCCCTGGAGGCCGGCCCGCGCGCGTTTGAGGGCGCTCTTCACCGACTCGACGCTCGAGTCGAGCATCTCGGCCACTTCGTCGGCACGAAAGGCGAGCACGTCACGCAGGATGAGCACGGCCAGCTGGCGCGGCGGCAGGACCTGCAGCGCGCTCACGAAGGCCAGCGAGACGGCCTCCGCCTGCTCGTAGCGGGCCTCCGGGCCGAGTGGTGCGCTGATCGCGCCGCGGAGCAGGTCGTCGGGGAACGGCTGGAGCCAGACGACGTCGGCGAGCCCGGTCGGTTCCGGCCGCTCGAACTTCGGCAGGACCGATTCCGTCGCCGGGCGCCGGCCGGCCGACCGGCGCGCGTTGAGGCAGCGGTTGGTGGCGATCCGATAGAGCCAGGTACGGATCGACGAGCGGGCCTGGAAACCGTCGAGGCCCTGCCAGGCGGCGAGCAGCGTGTCCTGGAGGGCGTCCTCGGCGTCCTGGAACGATCCGAGCATCCGGTAGCAGTGCACCTGCAGCTCCCGGAGGTACGGCTCGGTCAGCTCCCGGAAGGCGTCGCCGTCCCCCGCCCTGGCCTTCGCGATCAGTTCCGCTGCCACTGTTCCCCTCTCCGGAGCCTCTCCCGTACCGACACCGGCGGAGCCGGAAAGGAGGCGCCCGGCGGGTCCGGCCTCGCACCCCGTCCGGTGGGCGTCGCAATCTGAGACAGGCGTCGCTCGCTCACCGCCCTAGCGTCCGTTGCGCACGCCCGCCCGGCCAACGGAGGCACACATGAAGGCACTCGTTTATCACGGTCCGGGGCGAAAGGCGTGGGAAGACGTCCCCGACGCCACGATCCAGGAACCCACCGACGTGGTCGTCCGCGTCGACACGACGACGATCTGCGGCACCGACCTGCACATCCTGCAGGGCGACGTCGCCGCGGTGACCGACGGACGCATCCTCGGCCACGAGGCCATCGGCACGGTCACCGCGGCCGGCGACGCGGTCAACGGCTTCACGGTCGGCGACCGGGTCCTGGTTCCGGCGATCACCCGGTGCGGACGCTGCGCGTACTGCCAGCGCGGCATGCCCTCGCACTGCCAGACCGTCGGCGGCATCGGCTGGATCTTCGGGCACCTGATCGACGGCACGCAGGCCGAACTCGTCCGCGTGCCCTACGCCGACACGTCGCTCTACGCCGTGCCCGACGACGTCACCGACGAGCAGGCCATCTTCCTCGCCGACGCGCTGCCGACCGGGTACGAAGTGGGCGTGCTGGCCGGTCAGGTGCGCCCGGGTCACACCGTGGCCGTGGTCGGGGCCGGTGCGGTCGGCCTGTCCGCGATCCTCACCACGGGCCTCTGGGGCGCGTCGAAGGTCATCGCAGTCGACACCAACAAGTTCCGGCTGGCCACCGCTCTGGAGTTCGGCGCCACCGACGCGATCGAGGCCGGCCCGGACGTGGTGAACGACGTGCTGGCCCGGACGGACGGGCTCGGGGTCGACGTCGCCATCGAGGCCGTCGGCTACCCGGAGACGCTGCGCACGGCCGCGGCTCTCGTCCGGCCCGGCGGCACGATCGCGAACGTCGGCGTACACGGTGCTCCGGTGGAGCTGCCCATGGAGGCACTCTGGATCCAGAACGTGACGCTCACGATGGGCCTCGTCGACACCGTGTCGATCCCGACGCTGCTGACGATGGTGCGCAGCGGCCGGATCCCGTCGGAGCGGATAGGCACCCACCGGTTCACGTTCGACCGGATCGACGAGGCCTACGACGTCTTCGGCCACGCGGCCGACCACGAGGCCCTGAAGGTCGTGATCACCCCGTGAGCCGGTAGCGCGCCCGCCGGGTGCGTCAGCTGAACGCCTTGGCCTCGCAGGCATCGACCTTCTTCAGGTCCGGATCGCTGGGCAGGCTCTGGTACGTGATGAATCCGTCGGACTCCCAGGCGTCGATGCCCGCGGCCCGGACGCAGGTGATCCAGTCGCGAAGCTTGTCGGCGTACTTCGGATCGGTGCGCTTGGACCGTTCCCACAGCTCTTCCGGCTGTTTGTTCAGGCACGCCTTCTCGGCCACGGCGGCCCGCGCTTCGAACTCGTCCTTCGGGAGGTCCACAGGCTGATCGGCCTGCTTCGGGTGACCGTGCGCCTTCAGGCAGGAGAGCCAGACGGCGTTGAGCCGCTCCTCTTCCTCCGCGGACGTGTCCGGGCGGATCAACGGCCGCTCGCCCGTGGTCGGCGAGGGGCTGGGGCTGCCGGACCGCAGGGTGGCCACTTCGGGCTCGTCATCGGCCGCGGTTCCCCCGCAGGCGGCGAGGAGCAGCGTCAGAGCGGCCACGGCGAACAGGCGGGTGCGGATCATGAGGCCCTTCAGGATAGTTGTCAGACGGAGGCGAGCGCGGCGGTCGGGGTGAGTCGCGCGGCGCGGACGGAGGGGTAGACGCCGGCGACGGCGCCGACCAGGAGCGCGCCGCCGAGGGCAGCGCCGACGGCACTCACCGGTACGACGACCGGCCAGCCGTTGTGCAGGGCGTACCCGGCGGTGCCGGCGACGCCGAGGAGCGTGCCGGTTGCGCCCCCCAGACCGGAGAGCACCACGGACTCGGTGAGGAACTGGGCCCGGATCTGGCCCCGGTTCGCACCGAGCGCGCGCCGCAGCCCGATCTCCGCGCGACGCTCCAGCACCGAGATGACCATCGTGTTGGCGACACCGATGCCGCCGACGAGCAGCGCGACCAGCGCCAGGCCGACGAACAGGACGGAGAACGTCTGCTCGGTGGCACGCTTGGCGATCAACGCGTCCGAGGGAAGGCTGACGACGGCCCGGCCCGGATTGCCGGGGCTGACGGTCGCCGGGAGCACGTCGCGGACCGCCTCGACCGCGGATTCCTCGGCCCGCACGTAGAGCACGGTGGGACGGCCGTCGAAGGCGAGTTGCGTGGCGGCCGCGTGCCAGCCGACGAGCACGGCCCGGTCGATCTCCGGCGAGAGCGGCGTCGGGTCGAGGATCCCGACGACGGTGAACCGGACGTCACCGATCGACACCAGCAGAGGTGTCGCCGAGATCGCCGGCACCCCGAGACGCGTCGCCGCGACCGACCCGAGCACGACGGTGGGGAACGCCTCGTCGGCGAACCGCCCCTCCTTCAGCCGGGCGCCGAGGACCCCGAGCAGGCCCGGACGGGCGGCCAGCACGGTCAGCCCGGAACCGTCCTTGGGGTCGAGCAGGTCGGAGCGCCGTACGACCGCGTGCGTGTTGGCCACCGCGGCCACGGCGGTGACCGGCGCGATCCGGCTGACCATCGCCGGTGCCTCGACCGGCAACGTCGGGTCGTCGCCGGCGCTCTGACTGGGCGCGACCTGCAGCAGGTTCGGTCCGAGCGCGGCGAGCCGGTTCATCAGCGCGCGCCCGCTGGACTCGGGGATGCTGGTGACCGCGACCATCGTCGCGATGCCGACGGCGATCCCGAGCGCGGACAGCACGGCCCGCAGGCGTCGCGTCCGCAGGCCGATCGTGCCGAGGGAGAGCAGGTCGCGGAGGCCGAGCCGGACGGGTTCCGGTGTCATCGGGAGTCGCTCACGATCCGGCCGTCGCGGACCTCGACCCGCCGGGGCAGCTCGGCGGCGATCTCCCGGTCGTGCGTGATGATCGCGATCGTCGAACCCTCGCGGTGCAGGCGGTGGAACAACTCGAGCACGGCCCGGCCAGTGGCCGTGTCGAGTGCGCCGGTCGGCTCGTCGGCCAGCAGCAGCGCGGGCTCGTTGACGATCGCCCTGGCGATCGCGACCCGCTGACGTTCTCCACCGGAGAGTTCGGACGGCCGGTGGCCGGTGCGGTGCGCGAGCCCGACCCGCTCCAGCGCGGCCTCCGCGAGCGGCCGCCGGCGCCGCCGGGGCACGCCCGCGTAGAGCAGGCCGGTGGCGACGTTCTCGATCGCGGTCAGCCCGTCGGTGAGGTGGAACTGCTGGAACACGAAGCCCAGCCAGCGTCCGCGCAGCGCGGAGAGGCGCCGGTCGGTGAGCGTCGCGACGTCGTGTCCGGCCAGTTCCACGGTGCCGGACGTCGGCCGGTCGAGCGTCCCCATGAGGCTCAGCAGCGTCGACTTGCCGGAGCCCGACGGCCCGACGATCGCGACGAGTTCGTGGGCGTCGATGTCCAGGTTCACGTGGTCGAGGGCCATGACCCCGCCGGGATAGCGCCGGCAAGCGTCCCGGACCGAGAGCACCGCGCTCACGACGTGGTCACGACCTTCAGGCCTTCGGTGACGCCGTCGCCTCTGACCTCGACCAGGCCGTCGGAGAACAGGCCGGTCGCGACCGCGATCAGGCTGCCGTCCGTGCGTTGCAACGCGTAGCCGCCCTCGCGCAACGCGAGCAGCGCGGTGACCGGGACGACGAGGACGCCCTGCCGCTTCTCGCCCGCGAGTTCGACGTCCACGTCGCCGGCGTCGAGGCGGGTGGCCGCGGCCGGCCGGTCGAGCGTCAGCGTGACGGAGAGCGCCGGCCGCTGGTCGCCGGTGGCCGCGTCGGCCGGGACGACCGTGGCGACAGCGGTGACCTCGGCGGTCGTGTCGGTGCCACCGGGCAGGCGGACGGTCGCCGTCGTGCCGTCGGCGAACACGCCGGCGTCGTCCGGCGTCGCCGCGACGGTCACGACCTTGGTGGTCCCGGTGACCCGCAGCAGTTCGCCGCCGGTCGCGTCGCCGGGCTGGGCGCTGACCGCGTCCACCCGGACCGCGCCGGGCAGCACCGCGACGTCGCCGACACCGACGGTGCCGTCCTCGGCGACGCCGAGGTCGCGCTGCCAGGCGGTGATCGCGCGGATCACGGCGGAGGTGAGCACCCCGTCGCCCTCCCGGACGCGAACCCGCAGATCCGCCGCCGGTCGCGCGTCGGCGCCGGTGCTGGTTTCCGGGCTCGACTCCGCGCCGGGCTCCGGGCTCGACTCCGCGCTGGGCTCCGGGCTCGATCCGCCACTCGGCGACGGGGAGCCGGTCGGCTCCGGAGACGGTTGCCCGACGTACGTTCCCGGCTTCGGCTGGCGGCCGACGCGATACCCGAGCGCGCTCAGGTTGCGCACGATCATGGCGACGTCCCGGCCGACGGTGTTGCGCACTCCGAGCGTCCGGTACAGGGGCGGGCTGCCGACGAACAGCGGGATCCGGTCGTCGTCGACCCGGTAGAGCGTCTCGCCCGGCCGGACGACCGTGCCCACCGGGGGCAGCCACGTCACCACACCGTCCCGGCCGGCCTTGAGCGGGCGCGCGGGGCCGTAGCCGAGCGTCCCGGTGAAGGAACGGCCGGTCGAGAGATCGGCGCGGGTGACCGCGACGGTCGCGGCCGGCCGCGACGCCGTGGTGGTCTTCTCCGGCGTACTGGACAGACCGGCCCACCCGGCCGCGCCGAGGCCCAGTGCGGCCAGCGCGACCACCGCCCCGATCAGCAGACGCCGACGTGGTTGATCCGAGTGCATGACGAGGATGCTGTCGGGTGATTGTCAGGAAGTTGTGGGCGTGCGAGATATCCGTCGCACCGCGCGTTCACGCTGGTCGCGGCCTATAGTCGGCCGGGTGTCCGCCCATCTCCTGGTGGCCGAGGACGACCGGAAACAGGCGGAGATCCTCCGCCGCTACCTGGAGTCCGCCGGCTACCGCACCACGATCACGCACGACGGCCCCACCGCGCTGGAGCAGGCGCGGCGGCTGCGGCCGGACCTGGTCGTGCTGGACGTGATGATGCCGGGGATGGACGGCCTGGACGTGTGCACGGCGTTGCGTCGCGAGTCGGCCGTGCCGGTACTCGTGCTCACCGCCCGCACCAGCGAGGACGACCTGCTCGCGGGCCTCGACCGCGGCGCCGACGACTACCTGGCCAAGCCGTACCGGCCCCGGGAGCTGGTGGCCCGGATCCGCGCACTGCTCCGCCGCGCCGACCCGCAACCGGCCGCGCGCGACGTCCTGCGCGTCGGCCCGATCCGGGTCGACGCCCCACGCCGGGAGGTGCGGGTCGGCGACACGATCGTCGACTGCACACCGGACGAGTTCGCGATCCTGGCCACGCTCGTGCGCCATCCGGAACGCGTCTTCACCCGCACGAACCTGCTCGAACAGACCAACGGCTACGGACGCGACTCCACCGAGCGGGCGATCGACACCCACATCGCGAACCTGCGCCGGAAGATCGAGCCGAACCCTCGTCGCCCGGCGTACCTGGTGACGGTGTACGGCGTCGGCTACAAGATGGTCGACGGCGGCCGGTGAGCCGTTCGGTACCGATGCGCCGCAGCCTGATCGTGCGGCTGCTCGCCGCGTCGATGCTGATCGCGGTGTGTGCGAGCGGCGCCACCGCCTGGTTGTCGACCGAGCTGACCCGCCGCGCGGTCACCCAGGAACGGAGCCGCACGCTGACGTCCGACACCGACGTCTACGACACGCTGGTCGAGTACGCGGCGACGCACACCGACTGGAGCGGCGCCGCCTCCACGGTCCGCCGGCTCGCCGACCTGACCGGCAGCCGGGTCGCGCTGACCGACACCCGGCGGCGGGTGATCGCCGCGTTCCCCGCCGACGCCGCCGAGGCCGCCGCGGTCTCCGACGTGCCTACCGCGACCGTCGACCCGCTCTCGCTGGACGCGGGCATCACGCGCACGACCGGCGGGCTGATCGACCCCCGCGCGGTCGGCCCCTACCGCGTCACCGGCCCCGACCGGCGGACGCTCGACGACGCCGCCGCCGACCTGGTGGCGTGCCTGCGGAAGACCGGCGTGGCCGCCGAGATCGTCCGCACGCCGAGCGGCCGGCCGACGGTCCAGCGGATCAGCGCGGACACCGAGCAGTCCGCCGCCTGCACGGCCACCGGGCTGGACACACCGGTCGGCGCGGAACGGGCTCCGCTGGCCGAGTTGAGCAGAGCGGTCGCGCGGTGTTCGGGCCGCCGCGGGCTGACCGTGACGCCCGGCTTCACGGTGGCCGGCGCCGAACCCGACAACGAGGTCCGGGGCTGCCTCGACCGCGAACGCCGGGCCCAGCTCACGCCGTACGTCGCGCCGCCCGCGCTGCTGTTCGTCACCGGCGAGGTCGCTCCCGCGCCGACCGTCGCGCTCTCCGCCCGGAGCGTCCTGGGGATCGTCGGCACCACCGTGGCGGTGCTCCTGGTCGCCTGCGCCGCCACCGTCGTCGTCGGCCGGCGCCTCGTCCGTCCGCTGCGGACGCTGACCGACGCCGCCCGGCAGGACGCCCGGCAGCCGGTGCCGGTGACCACCCGGGACGAGATCGGATACCTGGCCGAGGCGTTCAACGACCTGTCTGCCCGCAGGCAGGCCGTCGAACAGCAGCGGAAGGACATGGTCAGCGACATCGCGCACGAGTTACGCACCCCGCTGACCACGATCCGGGCCTGGCTGGAGACCGCCCGCGACGGCGTTGTCACGGTCGACGCCGACGTCCTGGATCTGCTCGTCGAGGAGTCGATCCTGCTCAACCACGTCGTGGACGATCTCCGCGACCTCGCCGACGCCGATGCCGGCACGCTGCGCGTCCATCCCGAGCCCACCTACGTCCGGGATCTGCTGGAACAGCTGATCGAGGCGCATCGCGGCCGGACGCCGGTGCGGCTGACGCTCGTCGGCGACGCCGACCCGGAGGGCCGGGCCGACCCGGACGGGCGGACCGACCCGGACGAGCGGACCGACCCGGACGAGCGGACCGACCCGGACGAGCGGACCGACCCGGACGGGCGGGTGGATCCGGAGGGGCGCGTGGATCCGGAGGTTTGGGTGGATCCGGTGCGGCTGCGGCAGATCGTCGGGAACCTGTTGTCCAACGCGGTCCGGCACACGCCTCCCGACGGCGCCGTGACCGTGCGCCTGGCCGAGTCTCGGGGCTCCCTGCGGATCAGCGTGACCGACACCGGCGCCGGCATCGCGGCCGGGGATCTGCCCCGGATCTTCGACCGGTTCTGGCGCGCCGACACCTCGCGCACCCGCGCGAGCGGTGGCAGCGGCCTCGGCCTGCCGATCGCCCGGCACCTGGCCCGCGCCCACGGCGGCGACCTCACCGCGACGAGCACCGCGGGACGCGGCTCGACGTTCACACTGACCCTGCCGACCGAACCGTGAGCCGGTCACCGGGTGCATCGGCGGGCTGCCCGGCTGCGGCCGGTCAAGCCAGGGCAGCCAGGATGCGGGCGGAGCGGTTGCCCGGAGGCGCTCCGAGGCGCTCGAGGAGCACGCTCGTGTTCTCGGGCCACTCCGGACCCGGCCGGAGGATCTCGTCCGCCGGCACCTCGTCGGGCCGGTCGTCCAGCGCCGCGCCGCGGACCCGGCCGTGGTCGATGCCGCGGGCGAGCAGCGTCTCGCCACCGCCGTAGTTCCCGGCCCCCGGGACCGCCAGATGCGGGTACGCGGACGCGACCGCGTGCGTGACGAGCATCGCGAGCAGCAGGTCGTCGGTGCGGGTGGCGCGCTTCTCGCCGCGGGCCCGCTCGTCGGCCTCGGCCCGTGCCCACATCACCGGGTGCGCCGCGTGGTTGACCCCTCGCGCGAACACCGAGAACAGCAGCCGGTCTCTGATGCCGCGACCGCGATAGCGCACCCGCCCGAGCAGCGCGTCGCGAGCCGGGCGCAGTTCCGGGGGCAGGCGGTCTGCTCCGCGCTCGGCCTCGCCGGTCTGAGCCGCCCGCCGCACCGCGTCCACGTCGGCGCCGCTGTCGCGGAGGACCGCGCACGCCTCGGACCCGGGGTCTTCCAGCAGGGCCGCGAGCAACGTGACCCGGGAGTCGTCGGTGACCGACCGCACCGCGGCAGCGGCCGCGGCGGACAGCGGAACGACCCGGCCGTCCGTGCCCGTGGCCGCCGCACCGTCGTGCGAGGGTCGCTCTGCGGCCGGGGCGTCCGGGTCGGGGAGCGCTCCCGCGTCGGGCTCGCCCACCGGCCGCCCGGCCGTCTTCAGAACCGTGAAGACGACGATCGGGGTGACGTCGAACGCGTCGAGCAGCGCGGCGGCGGCGTTGTCGTGCGCGAGGGAGTACAGCAGGTGCCCGGTGCCGACCGGGCCCGTGCTCAGGCCCCGCGACCGCGCCAGAGTGCGCGTCAGCCGATCTCCCACCGTGATTTCGTCCGCCATCGCCGGTCGTCCTTCCTCGTCGGTCGGGTTCCAGCGTGGCGGGCTCCGCTCGTCGCGGCGTCGGACCGGAGACGGATCCGCGCCTCTACCGAAAGGCAGAGACGGCGCAGATCGCCGCGCCGGCCGGGGACGGGTTCCGGCGGAGGCGAGCGCGGCCGTGACGCCGGGTGCGCCGTCAGCGCGCGTCGGCGAGCTCGCCCGGGTCGCGTTGGGCGGTCAGCGCGTTCCGGATGTGTTCGGCCGGTCCGGGGCGCCCGTGCAACCAGCCCTGGAGTTCGTCGCATCCGGCCGTGGTGAGTAGCGTCGCCTGATGTTCGTGTTCGATGCCTTCGGCGACGGTGCGCAGGCCGAACGCGCGGGCGAGCGCGGTGATCGCGGTGACGACGGGCGCATCGGTCTGGCCGGGCTCGAGCGGCGTCACGAAGCTGCGGTCGACTTTGAGGATGTCGGCCGGAAGGTGCTGGAGGCGGCCGAGGGACGAGTAGCCGGTGCCGAAGTCGTCGATGGCGATCCGTACGCCGTGGGCACGGAGCTGATGCAGAACGTCGAGGGCCTCCGGTGTGTCGGCCTCGAGCGTGCTTTCGGTGATTTCGAGGACGAGCCGGGTCGGCGGCAGGCCGGCGTCACGCAGGATGTCCAGGACGTGCTGGTGGTAGCCAGGGGTGTGCAGGTCGCGCCCGGTGACGTTGACCGTGATCTTCGCGGGGACGTCGGCGGGCCAGGTGGCCGCGGCGACGCAGGCGGTGTGCAGGACCCAGCGGTCGAGTTCGGCGATGAAGCCGCTGCGTTCGGCCAGCGGAATGAACTCGGTCGGAGAGACCGGGCCGTCGGGCCGGTTCCACCGCAGCAGGGCCTCGGCGCCCACGACGCGGCGGGTGCGGGCGTCGACGATCGGCTGGTAGGCGACGCTGAACTCCCCGGCGGCCAGCGCGGTCGCCATCTCCGACCAGTTGCTCGCGTAGTCGTCCTGGCTGAAGTAGGTGCGATCACCGCCGTCCCGCTGGGCTTCGTACAGGGCGGTGTGGGCACGGCCGAGCAGTAGCGCCGGTACGTCGTCGCGGCGGGCGGCGGCGATGCCGGCCGAGAACGGCGCTTCGGGGGTCTCCGCTCGCCAGCGGTCGACGTACGCATTCGTCTCGGCGGGCGACGAGGCGAGCACGAGGGCGATACCGCGGTCGGTGTGCCGTGCGAGCAGAGCTCCGCCGGGCAGATCGGCGTTCCAGCGGCTCATCAGCGCCCGGAAGGCCTGTTCGTGCTCTTGGTCGCGGGGCCCGGTGGGCCGGTCGGGTTCCAGCAGCGCGACGGTCAGCGGTTGCCGCGGACGGGCGTTGCCGAGCGCCGCGGTCAGGTGGCGGTCGAGGGCGCGACCTCTGGGCAGTCCGGTGACGGGGTCGGTGTCGGCGTCCGCGGCGGCACGGACGAGCCAGTGCACCACACCGGCCACGGCCACGTTCAACACGATCAGGGCAGCGATCTCCGTCGCCGGCAGGCCGTGCCGGCCGATCCCCACGGTCACGGCCACCCCGAGGACGAGCGCCTCGGCGAGCAACGCCGGCGGAGCGGCGAAGAACGCGAACACGTACATCGAGAGCAGCGGCAGGAGGTGCGCGGAGGCGGCACCCTCGGGATGGCCGCGCTGCAGCCACATCTGCCCACCGAGCAGGAGCACCGAGGCCAGGGCCGTCCCGTAGTAGGCCCCGGTGGAGAGTCGGGTGCCGACCAGAGCGAACACCGCGCCGACGGCCAGCGAGAGAGCCGAGAGGAGCCAGACCGGTCCGGCCGGCTCGTCACCGGGGGTCAGCAGGGCGGTCAGGACCCCGAGAACACCGATCAGACCCCAGCCGCCCGCCGTCGTCGCGGCCAGCGCACCCCGCGTCGCGATGATCGAGCCCCGCACCGCGAACGCACGACGCTTCCGCCGGTCTGCGAGATCGGACGACACACCGCGCCCCCTCGGACCCCGGCCAACGCTGCAGGGGTGCAGGTCGCGGACCCCTTGGCCGGGACATCGACCGCCCGGGCGGCCAGATGAGCTCTCCCCGGGGCGAATACCGTCGGAGCGCACCCGCGTCGAGCCCCCGGAGCAGGAGCGCGGGACTCAGGTGCCCTGACGCTTCGGCGCGTCCGAGGCGACTCGAACGCGTGTACGCCACTCCCCCACCGGCGGCGCCCGGGGCAGGCGTCGCGGTTTTGCCCCGGGGCCCGGCCGGCTGAGCACGTCTGCCGTTACCGCCTAGTCAGAGCCATATCATCCAGTCGGCCAGCGATCCGAGGGTGCCCGCGATCGCGGGCGCAATTCCGTTCTGTTGCAGGATCACGACAATGACGGCGGTCACCGCCATCGTGACGACGAGAGCAGCGGATGCCAGCGCGATCATCACCGGCAGAAGGTAGGGGTGGGCCTGGGTCCGAAACATGAGCGATCTCCCTCGTTTCCGGAGTGGAGGATCCACGAAATTCGAGAGTATCGGTCTCGGCCCCCGGCGTCATTAGAGACTTTTTCCGAGCCCCATTCTTTACGTCGAAAGCTCTCCCCTGCCGTGCCCTCCGTCGGCGCGCGTGCTCGGCACGGAAAGGTCACGGGATGGTCACGGCAGGCACCTGTCATTGACATAAGCACAGCTCGTGCCCCCACACTGGACCGCGACTCGCAGCACTGTAGACGGTGAGTCACTCGTTTCGCCGATTGTGCAGTTCGTGCACGCAAGTCGGGCGGCTCTCCGTCTGACGGTCGCTTTTACCGCTCCGGCCGTCATTCGCGCAGGGGTCCGCGTACCGTCGTTGCGCTATTCGCAGGATTTCTGATCGGGGCTTACGGGGAGCGTCGAATCATGCCTTCTTCAGCCATGCGCCGGCTTCGGGTCAAACCTGAACACGTGCTCGTGCAAGCCACGAACAACCGTGTCCGGATCGGCGGATCGGTTTATGGGATCGGTGGTGAGGTGCACGACCGCACGGGCGCGGTCTGGACGTTGCTCACCGCGATGGACGGCACCCGGACCGACGAGGAACTCGTCGCGCACGTCACCGGGACTCATCCCGGTGAACGCGCGGATGCGGTGCGCCGGGCGATCGACGTCTTCGCCGTCTCCGGCCACGTCGAGGACACCACCGTGCCGGATCCGCCGCAGCTCAGCGAACGCGAACGCGAACGCTACGACCGTGGGATGCGGTTCTACCGGTGGGCGAGCATGGATCCGACCGCCACACGCTGGACGCCGCAGCTACGTCTGCGTGCGGCTCGGGTCACGGTCGTCGGGGTCGGTGGCACCGGTGGGTCGGCGGCTCTGGCGCTGGCCGCGAGCGGCTTCGGCGCGATCCACTGCGTCGACCGGGACGTGGTCGAGCTCTCCAACCTCAACCGCCAGTTCCTGTTCACCGAGGCGGATATCGGCCGGGCCAAGGTCGAGGTCGCCGTGGAGCGGCTGCAGGCGATGAACTCCGACATCCGGGTCACGGGAGAGTCGCTCAGCCTCACCGGCACCGAGGACTTCCGGCCGCTGCTGGCCGGCTGCGATCTGCTGGTGCTCGCCGCCGACCAGCCCGGGGCGATCCGGGCCTGGGCCAATCGCGCCTGCCTGGACGCGCAGACACCCTGGGTGGACGCGGGGTATCACGGACCGATCCCGTACGCCACCGCGTACCTTCCCGGGCACGGGGCCTGTTACGAGTGCGGTTGGCTGACCGAGTACGAGCGCCACGCCGCGGCCGGCATCGCCGGCGAGTACACGGTCGAGCGGCGCGGGAGCAACGCCGTGTGCGCGCCGACGGCCGGCCTGTCCGGCCATCTCGCCGCCCACCTCGCGATCGCCGTCGCCAGCCGGGTACTACCGGTCCGGTCCGGGCAGACCTACGGACTCAACGTCCTCGCTCCCGACCAGCACTTCGTGCTCAGCCCGGACCGTCGCGCGGACTGCCCGGCCTGCGGTGACCGCCCGTGACCGCTGCGGTCACGGGCGGGACCCGGGTACGCCTGCATCCGCTCCGGATGCGCCGGGACGAGGACGTCTGGTACGTCGGGCGGGTCGAGACCGGAGAGTTCGTCGAACTGCCGCCGATCGCGATCGAGGCCCTTCGCCTGTTCGAGGAGGGGCTGAGCGCGGACGAGGTGGCCGCCGAACTCAAGCGTCTGCACGGTCGCGACATCAATGCCGCCGGATTCCTGGCGAACCTCGTCGGTCTCGGTTTCGTCGCCGCGGCCGACGGTCAGCCGCTCGACGGGCCGGCCCCGATCAGACCGACCTGGCCCTGGTTACGACCGGCGCACACCCGGTGGACGCTCTCGCCGATCACCGCCGTGATCGCGCTGGCGATACCGCTGGCCGCGCTGATCACCGTCACACTGAGACCCGCTCTGCTCCCCTCCTACCACGACCTGTTCTGGAACACCCACACCAGCCTGATCGTCCTCGGCAACGCCGCCGCCGCGTGGACGATCCTCACAGTGCACGAGCTGGCGCACCTCTTCACCGCCCGGGCCGTCGGAGTGCCCGGCACGATCCGGCTCGGGACCCGGCTGCAGTTCCTCAGCGTCCAGACCGACGTCACCGGAATCTGGGTAGCCCCGCGCCGGGTCCGCACGACCGTCTACCTGAGCGGGATAGCCGTCAACCTCGCGGTCGCCGGCGCGGCCGTGCTCAGCCGGGCCGCGGTCGATCCGGGTACCGCCGCGGACCGTCTGCTCGCCGCAGTGGCGTTGATCTCGCTGATCATGGTCCCCACACAGTTCCTGTTGTTCATGCGCACCGACCTGTACTTCCTGATGCAGGACCTCACCCGCTGCGCGAACCTCTACGCCGACGGCGGCGCCTACGTCCGCTATCGGGCCCGGCGCGTGGCCCACACCCTCCGCGGCGACACCCTCCGCGGCCACACGCACCGCGGTGCGGCGCCCACCGATCCGAGTACCTGCCTACGCCCGAGGGAACAACGCGCCGTGCGTGCCTACGCACCGCTGCTCGCCGTAGGCACCGTCCTCTGCCTGACGTTCGCCGCGGCGGTGACAGTGCCGACCGGCCTGACCGTCCTACTCCGATGCGTCCACGGGCTCGCCGACGGCCCCCTCTCCGCACGGGTCGACGCGATCGTCGTCTCAGGAGTAGCGATCACCGGCTGGACGCTCTGGACCCGGGCCTGGTGGGGACGCCACGGACCGAAGGTCACCACCTGGGTGACCCGACACCGACCCGAGAGGAGGTGACTCATGGAGGACATCCAGATCCGCCGGCTCGACAAGGTCGAGACCACGTCCCAATGCGGCACGAGCGCCTAGGCCACATCCCCGCAGGGCAAGCGCGAGGGCAGAAGGAGGTGAGGACATGGGCGAAATCGAGATCCGCAAGCTGGACAAGATCGAAACCACTTCGGCCACCGGCAGCAACGGTAACGGTGGGTAATTGCTGAGGTCAGCCCCGGCCGTCGCGCCCCGCAGTGCGGGAGTGCGAGGCGCGACGGTCAGTGGCTGAGCTCGCGGCGCGTGGCACGTCGGCACTCCGGCGCGGATACCTCTGGCTGGGGATCGTGATCATGCGCACGAGCGTCAGGCGCGGCGACCGCCCGCCGCAGTTCGGCCGCAGCCGTCGCCGGGCCGAGAGTCGCGAGGATCGCGAACCCCTGGAGCCGGTCCGGGTGGCGACGCACGGCGTCGGCGACGAGGTCGTCGTAAATCGTCATGGCGTTCCCTTGGTCAAGCCACCTGGAACGAGCGTTTCGACAGGCCGAAGCGGTAGCCCTCGATCGTCGTCCGGACGGGCGTTCCGGCGTCGGTCGCGGCGCCCAGGGTCACGAAGAGCGGCGAGTAGTGCTCGACGGTGGGATGAGCGAAGTGCACCGCCGGTGCCAGACCGCGGTAGTTGACGAGGGTCTCGACGTCGCCGCGTGCCAGCGCCTCGGCGGCCCAGGCGTCGAACTCCGACGACCAGGCCGGCACGGTGTTGTGCACGAAGTTGTCGCGCGTGAGGTACGGGACGCCGTGGGTCATGAAGCCCGAGCCGATGACGAGGACGCCCTCCTCCCGCAAGCCGCGCAACCGGCGCCCGATGTCCATCAGCCGGAGCGGGTCGTGGGTGGGCAACGACATCTGCAGCACCGGGACGTCGGCGTAGGGGTACATCGTCTTGAGCGGCACCCACGCGCCGTGGTCCAGGCCACGCCCGGCCGGCTGATGGACGGGCTCACCGTCGGGCATCAGCGCGGCGACGCGGGCGGCGAGCGCGCCGGCGTCCGGCGTCGGATAGGTCATCCGGAAGTACCGCTCGGCGAACCCGCCGAAGTCGTAGACCAACGGCGTGCCGGCGCCGGAGGCCGAGAGACGCAGCGGCGCCGACTCCCAGTGCGCGCTGACGAGGAGAATCGCGGTGGGCCGGGGAAGCGACTGGGACCACGCGAACAACTCGCTGATCCACGTGGCGTCCTCGAAGACCGTCGGCGAGCCGTGGCTGAGGTACAGCGCGGGCATCGGTCCGTCGGCGGGGGTCCAGTGACGCCGGTCCCGTCCGGCCGGTGCCTCGTCGCGCAGGAATTCGTCGAAGGCCGCAGCGGGAGCGGCGACGGTGGTCATCCGGGATCAGGCCCGAAGGGGCTTGAGCGCACCGGTCCAGGACTCGAGCTGGTCGAACAACGTGCCGACGGCCGCATCGTGCTGCGGGCCGGGGCGGAACACCGAGAAGTTCTCGAAGTCGGTGAACAGCGAGAACGACAGCTGCGTCCGCACGTGGGCGATCTGGAGCTCGCTGGCGATGCCCCGCAGGTGCTCGATCGCGCGGGCGCCGCCCAGCGAGCCGTAGGACACGAACGCGGCGGCCTTGTTGTTCCACTCACCGTAGAGGTAGTCGATCGCGTTCTTCAGGACGCCGGAGGTGGAGTGGTTGTACTCCGGGCTGACGAAGACGAACCCGTCGTATCCGGCGATCGTGGCGGCCCACGCCTTGGTGTGCTCACCGGCGTAGTTGCCCCGGCTCGGCGGCAGGGGCTCGTCCAGGTGCGGCAGGGGGTAGTCGGCCAGGTCGACGATGTCGTAGTCGGCGGCGGTCCGGCCCGCGGCCCGCTCGAGAACCCAGTCGGCCACTGCCCGGCCGCGGCGACCCGGCCGCGTGCTGCCCACGATGATCGCGATCTTTGTGTCGCTCACGTTCCGTCCTCCATCACTTGAAAATTCATGTGAAGCTAAGCATGACATGAAAATTCAAGCAACACCGCTACGATGTCGGCATGGCCACACGGAGGCAGCGCGGACAGGACGACGTCGCCGAGCCCCGCTGGCTCGCGCCCGACGAGTTGGACGCGTGGAGGGCGCTGGCCAAGCTCATGGCCCGGCTGCCGGCCGCACTCGATCGACAGCTGCAACGCGACGCCCGGCTGAGCTACGTCGAGTACTACGTGCTCGCCGGCCTCTCCGAGCGGCCCGGGCGGTCGATGCGGCTGTACCACCTCGCCGAGATGGTCAACGTCGAGCTCTCGCGCCTGTCGCACATGATCAACCGGTTGGAGCGGCGCGGCCTGGTGCGCCGCGAACCCGATCCCACCGATCGCCGCTCCACACTCGCGGTGCTCACCGACGAGGGGCACGCACACCTGGCCGCAGTGGCGCCGGGCCACGTGCAGCGTGTTCGCGAGCTCTTGATCGACGCCCTCGGCCGGGAGGAGCTGCTGGCCCTCGGTGAGGCGAGCAAGCACGTCACCGCCCGGCTGGAAGCCCTCGACTAGAGGGCTACGCGGGGTCGCGCAGTTTCGCGATCGAGCTGATGAGCTCCGTTTCGGTCTCGCTGAGGTCGGGCCAGGGGAATTGGTAACCGCCGCCGCGGAGCACGACGAGGCCGTGCATGGCCGTCCAGAGCTGGACGGCGGTGGAGAGCACCGAGGTCGCACCGGAGGACCCGTCGGCGATGCACTGGCGGATGCCGTCCATCAGGGCGGCGAACGGTCCCGCGTCGGGGTTGCGGGTGTCCGGCTCGCCGGCCGCGGCCGGGCCGGCCTCCTCACCGCGAAGCAGGCGGTTCCGGCGGAACAGCAGCCCGTACAGGTTCGGATTGTTCAGGCCGAAGGCGATGTAGGCACGGCACCCGGCGAGCAGCCGGTCGCGGGGGGATTCGATGCCTTCCTTCGCGGCCGTGATGAAGCGACCCAGTTCGGCGAACGTCTCGACGGTGACGGCCTGCACGATCTCTTCCGGACCGTGGAAGTGCGGGTAGATCGATTGCGGGGCGATGCCGACGTGCCGGGCGACGCCACGCAGCGTCACCGCGCTCTCGTAGCCCTCCTCGACGAGGATCGCCCGTGCCGCCGCGACGATCTCCCCGCGCAGCGCCTGCCCGGCGCCGCGGGGGTTGCGTCGCCGGGAACCCGTGGCCGCTGTACTCACGGCTGTGAGCTTACCTATCCACGGAGGGGAAACTCCCGCTTCAGCGTCGGCTCCCGAGGCTTGTGTTCTCTGAGATCACGGCCGTAAGCTCACGGGTGTGAGCCAAGGTCTTGGCTCACGCCTCGACCGAATCGAGATGCTCGTGAACATTGTTGATCTCCGTCCTGACCTGCGGATGGTGCGCGACAGCGGGCCCGGGCAGGCGTACCTGCTCCGGCGTGGCCGCAGTGTGGTGCTGATCGACACCGGCATCGCCGGTCAGGGCAACGCGCTTGCCGCCGCCCTGCGGGACTGGGGTCTGGACCGGGACGCGTTGACCCACGTGCTGCTGACGCACTGGCACCCTGACCACGTGGGGTCGGCGGCCGAAGTCGCGTCCTGGCCGGGAGTCCAGGTCTGGGCACACCACTCGGATGCCGCGATCATCCGAGGCGATCACCAGGGCACCTTGCCCGAACTGACGCACGCCGAGGAGGGCCTCTACGCCCAGATCGCGGGCTCGATCCCGGACGCGCCCGCCTGCCCGGTGGACCGCGAACTCGCCGACGACGAAGTACTCCCTGCTCTCGACGCCCGGGTCATCTCGACCCCGGGGCACACCGACGGCAGCATCGCCCTGCTGTTCGAGGAGGACGGCGTGCTGTTCACCGGCGACGTCGCCACCGAGTACGAAGGCCACGTCGTTCTCGGCCCGTTCAACGACGACCGCCCCGAGGCCCGCGCCTCCTTCCGCCGCTTCGCCACGATCGACGTCGACACCGTGTGTTTCGGCCACGGCCAGGCCCTTCGCGGCCCGGAGACGGCCAAACTGCGTGCGGCCGCGACCGCGGACGCCGTTCCCGACCCGCTCGCCTCACCGGACGAACAGAAGCAGTGAGGCGGACCCTGACGACCCACGGCCCGTCGCCGACCGGCGACCATGACTCCGAGCGGGCGGTGGCGGCCGATCTCCGCCGCCGGCCCGGGCACCCATCCGCGAACGTCCCGGCCGGTTAGGGGATCGCACGTGTCAGAGACTCCGAGCCTTCACGACTGGGCCGGCGGCGATGCCGCCTTCACCAGGCTGATCAACGCGTTCTACGACCGGGTCGAGAACGACGAGCTGATCTCCCCGCTGTTCCCCGGTGGAGTGTCGGCCGAGCACCGCGAACACGTCGTCGCATGGTGGATCGAGGTCTTCGGTGGCGCCGAGGGATACACCGAGAACTACGGCGGTCACCACCACATGATCAACCGGCACGCCAACCTCGCCATCACACCCGAGCAGCGGTTCCGGTTCGCGTCGCTGATGAGTCTGGCCGCCGACGACGCACAGCTGCCGTCCGACCCGGAGTTCCGGGCCGCGTTCGTCGGTTACGTCGAGTGGGGTACCCGGTTCGCGGTCATCAACTCGGCACCGGGCGCGGACCTCGATTACCACGTGCCCGTCCTGCACTGGGGCTGGGGTGTCGCCCCGCCCTACGTTCCGGGCGACTGAAGCCGGACCGGGAGCGGCGTTAATGGGTCGCGCCCGGACCGGCCGTGAACGAGCCTTGGGCGATGACGAGTAGCGATCTGTGGGATCAGGACGACGCCGACCGCTACGAGGAAACCTCGGCGGCGATGTACGCGCCCGACGTCCTCGATCCCGCCGTCGACTTCCTGGAGCGACTGGCCGGATCCGGCGCGGCTCTGGAGTTCGCCGTCGGCACCGGCCGCGTCGCGATCCCGCTCGCCGCCCGAGGGGTCGCGGTGAGCGGGATCGAGTTGTCCCCGCCCATGGCGGATCACTTGCGTCGCCGAGATGCCGACGGAAGGGTGTCGGTGGTCGTCGGTGACATGGCCACCACCACCGTCGCGGGCCGGTTCGCGCTGGTCTACGTGGTCTGGAACAGCCTCGGTAACCTCCGGACGCAAGAGGAGCAGGCGCGGTGCTTCGCCAACGCCGCCCGCCATCTGGCGCCGGGCGGACGGTTCGTCGTCGAGCTGGGAGTGCCGGGCATCCGGCGGATGCCGCCGGGGCAGACGGCGGTGCCGTTCGAGGTCTCCGCCGGGCACACCGGATTCGACACCTACGACCTGGTCACCCAGCAGGGCACCTCGCACCACTACCGGCGGCAGGACGACGGATCCGTGCGCTACGGCGCCAGCAACTTCCGCTACGTCTGGCCGTCCGAATGCGACCTCATGGCCCGGCTGGCCGGCCTCGAGCTGGAGCGACGGGCGGCGGACTGGAACGGCACGCCCTACACCTCCGACAGCGAAGCCCACGTCTCGGTCTGGCGGAAGCCTGCCTAGTTCGGCCGCCATCGGGACGAGGGGCCGGCGGACGCTCCGACTCGATCCGCAGTGCGCGCTGACCGGCGTCACGCGCGGGGCCGGAACCGCACGGACGCCTCCCGGTGGAGGCGACTCGCCGGGCTACCTCAGAGTCAGCTCAGCCGGTGAACTCGTCGACGCCGAGGGCGAAGTCCCAATGGCCGACCCCGTGGCCGGCCAGGCTCACCGTGATCAGGCCCATTCCTTCCAGCCAATGCGCCATCGCGAGGCCGCCGACGTCCCGCGGGCGCAACCCCAGGCTTTCGACGAAGGCCGCCACGGCGGCCTTGGCCCGCGCGTCGTCTCCGGCGAGGAAGACCGCGGGCCGGCCGTTTTCCAGGACGTTGCGGAAGATGGTGTTGAACGCCTTCACCACGCCGGCGCCGGCCGGGGCCACCTCGGCGACCTCCCGCGCGATCGAGGTCTCCTCGCGATGGGCCAGCCCGTCGAACGTGGCATTGAAGGGATTGCTGATGTCGACGATGACCTTGCCCGCGAGCGCGTCGCCGTACTCGGCGACGACCGGGACGACAGCCGCGTACAACAGGGCGGTGACGACGATGTCCCCGGCCGGGACGGCACCCCACTTGCCCGCCGTCGCGCCGCCGCCCAGGGCCGTGGCCAGGTCGTCGGCCTTGGACTGATCGCGTCCGAGGACCTCGACGGTATGGCCGGCCGCCACCGCGAGCGTGCCGAGGGCACGGGCCATGTTCCCGGTACCGATGAGGGTGATGCTGCTCATGAGCTGTGTTCGTCTCTGTCGGAGGAGTGCGGGGGAAGTCCCTCGGCCACCTCCCGAGCGTGCCTTCGGGCCGAAGGGACGTCCAAGACCTCTTTCGGCCGCGGTGATACCGTGGGGGCATCACCGGTCCGGGAGGCGTCGTGGATCTGGACCTGCGCAAGCTGCGCTACTTCGTCGCCGTGGCCGATCGGTTGCACTTCGGCCGCGCCGCCGACGACCTCCACATCGCGCAGCCGGTGCTCAGCCGCCAGATCCGCGCGCTGGAGCAGGATCTCGGCGCCGCGCTGTTCACCCGGGATCGCCACGGCGTGGAACTGACCGACGCCGGCCGGCAGCTGCGGGACGATGCCGGTCCGCTGCTGGCCTCCGCGGAAGCCGCGCGCCGACGGGTGACCACGGCCGCCCGGGGCAGCCGGCGGCTCGTGGTGGGGTTCCGGGCCGGCATCCCGGTCATCCCGGCGGCGCGGGCGTTCGAGGCCCGGCACCCGGACGTCGTCGTGGACATGCAGCGGATCGAAGGGGACGACCAGGCCGCGATGCTGCTCGACGGGCGTATCGACGTCGCCTACGTGCGGCTGCCCATCGACGAGGCCGGCCTGCGCGTCGTCCCGCTGTACACCGAGCCGCTGGTGGCGGTGCTGCCCGCCGGTCACCGGCTGGCGGGTGAGGAGCAGATCGCCCAGGCCGATCTGGCCGGCGAGCCGCTGATCTGGCATCCCGACCCGAGCACGCAGCCCACCAGGCGCCCGCACCCCAACGCCGGGTACCTGGTGCGCGGAGTGGACGAGACGCTCGAGCACGTGGCGGCCGGTCGAGGCTTCTCGTTCCTGGCCCGGTCGGCGACCGTGTTCCACTCGCATCCGAACGTCACCTATGTGTCCGTCACGGATCTGGCGCCCGATCAGGTGTGCCTCGCGGTACCGGCGTCCCGCACCTCGCCGGTGGTCGGCGACTTCCTGGCCGCCGCTCGGGAGGCGGCTGAGATCACGGCGGCGTGCGGTACCTACGAGAGGCCGGAGGTGCCGCTTCACCGAGCGGCCGAAAAGATCGGCTGACCGGCCGGACCGCCCCCGGCCCGACGGGGATGCGGCCGGCAGCGTCGGCTGTGCCGAGCGGACGTGGCAGGACGAAGCCGTCTGCCGCCGGGCCGGGTTCGAGCTCGTCGGCGAGTGCGGCTTCGAGTTCCCGCCGGGCCGGTTCTCCCGGAGCAACGACTGGCGGCTGGATCTTCCGGCCTTCGCCACCTCTCGCGGGTGACGGCCGTCGGCCGTGCCCGGTGAGTCGCCCGGAGCGCCCGGGGCGGCGCAACACCAGCAACTCTGCTTCGCTCGGCCTGGGACGATGTCCACGTTGCACCGCAGCGCTCCGCCCGCGGTTCTGATTCGGGCACGAACCGGGCCGTCCGCGCGCACATTCGGGCGCTCCGCGGCCCAGACCGGCTGAATCTGCGCTCGTGAACGCACACGACCCAGGCAGCCATCTAGGCAAAACCGGGCGTCGATACCCCTGGTGTGAGCCTGTTCACATCTTGGGCCGGTGCTAGATAATTCCGTTCAGGAAAGAATCCGGTCACATTCCGGCGTAAGGGAGGTTCGGACCATTACCAGCAATGGAGACCGACACCCAATTCTGCGCGGCGCGACGATCACTTCACGATTCGCACGCCCACAGCGCTGATTCGAGTTTGCCTTTCGTCCACGACGATGGACGCGCGAAAGCAATAACGATCACAGGACGACTCTGCTCGTTTTCGCATCCCGAAAACCAACTCCACGAAGGGCATGGTGTGTCATGGCCGCCCGCACCACCGCACTCGAGATGGACGCCGAAGTAGCCGGGAGCACCTCGACGTCACCGGACGCCACCCCGATCGACCGTGCTCGCGCTCGCGCCCGCACCGGCCGGCCCGGCATGTGCGTCGCGAACCTGGACCGGATGAGCAAAATCGTCGACATCAACGTCGAACTCGTCCGGCAGTTCGGTCGCGCGTCCTGGGAGATCTGTGGTCAGCAGTTCTGTGATCTGCTCCACCCCAGCTACCAGAACAAGATCGGCGAGCAGTTCGACCGGCTGGCGACCGGCCAGAAGGGCCGTTTCGACGAGCCGATAATCGTTCTTCGGCCCGACGACACGACGTTCGCGAGCGAGCTGACCGGAATCGCTGTCACCGGCAGCGCGGGAATGATCGAGAAGATCGTCGTCCTGTTCAGCCCGGACCACGGCCAGGGCGACGAGCAATTAGCACGGCGTCAGCATCTGTTCACTCCGATGGAAACTCGCGTGCTGGAAGGCGTCGCCGCGGGAGTGTCGACCGTACAGCTCGCTTCCGCGCTCTTCCTGAGCCGGGGCGGCGTCGAATACCACGTCGCCATGCTGTTGCGGAAGCTGAAGGTCAACAACCGTCCGGCGCTGGTCTCGAAGGCTTACTCGATGGGCATTTTCCGGCTCGGCACGTGGCCGCCTCGGGTGCTTCCCGACTTCACGGTCTGACCGGCAACACGAGAACGGAGTACGACGTGACCACGACGATCGTCTTTCTCGACGGCGGACCCAGCCAGTTCCTCGGAATGAGTTACCTCGCCGCGGCCGGCGGCCTGGACACGAAGATCAAGATCGAGCACGGCAACGGATACGAGCATTACGCCCATAACGGCACCTTCCGGCTGTTCGATGGCGCGAAACTCCCGGTTTTTCAGTGGTGCGACCGCACGAGAATCGCCGAGTGAGCCCACGCGACGAGGAGGGACGTTGACCGCTCCCGAGGCTTTGGACGTCCTCCGCAGTCGCTACCGGTCCGAACGCGAGAAACGGATCCGCCCGGACGGCAACCAGCAGTACGTGAAGCCCGTGGGCGCGCTCGCCGGCTTCCTCGACGATCCGTTCAGCCGGCCGGCCGAACGGGACCCGGTCACCGATCACACCACCGTGACCTGCATCGGCGGCGGCTTCGCCGGGTTGATCACCGCGGCCGCGCTGAAGGACGCCGGTGTCGACGACGTCCGGATCGTGGACAAGGCCGGCGACGTCGGCGGCACCTGGTACTGGAACCGCTACCCCGGCGCGCAGTGCGACACCGCCTCGATGGTCTACATGCCGTTGCTGGAAGAGACCGGCCACCGGCCGAGCGAGAAGTACGCCCACGGCCCGGAACTCTTCGAGCATTGCCAGCGCATCGCCAAACACTACGGGCTCTACGAGAACGCGCTGTTCAACACCCAGGTGCGTGACCTGGAATGGGACGCCACGCGAGCGGTCTGGATCGTGCGCACCAACCGGGGCGACCGCTTCACCTCGCGGTTCGTGACCCTCGGCGTCGGTCCGCTCCACGCGCTGAAGCTGCCCGGTGTGCCCGGCATCGCCGACTTCGCCGGACGGGCGTTCCACACCAGCCGGTGGGACTACGCGTACACCGGGGGTGATCCCGCGGGCGCGCCGCTCAGCGGACTCGCCCACCGGCGGGTGGCCGTGATCGGTACCGGAGCGACCGGGGTGCAGCTGGTGCCCGCGCTGGCCCGCGACTGCCGGGAACTCTTCGTCGTCCAGCGCACGCCGTCCTCGGTGGACGTCCGGGACAACCATCCGATCGACCCGGACTGGTTCGCGCAGGTCGCCCGGCCCGGCTGGCAGCGGCGCTGGCTGGAGAACTTCGCCGCCAGCCAGGGGATCGGCGGGCCGGCCGACGACCTGGTGATGGACGGCTGGACGGCGCTGAGCCGGACCGTGAACGCGGGCATGAGCCGGATCCCCGAGACCGAACGGACGCTCGAGGCCATGCTGGCCGCCTACGAGGCCGCCGACTTCGAGGTGATGTCACGCATCCGCGACCGGGTGGACGCGGTCGTCGAGGATCCGGCCGTCGCCGCCGGCCTCAAAGCGTGGTACCGGCAGACGTGCAAGCGACCCTGCTTCCACGACGAGTACCTGCAGGCGTTCAACCGCCCCAACACGCACCTGCTGGAGACCGACGGCAAGGGCGTCGAACGGATCACCCGGACCGGCCTCGTCGTCGCCGGGACCGAGTATCCCGTCGACTGCATCGTCTTCGCGTCCGGCTTCGAGGTCGGTACCGAGTACACGAAGCGGGCCGGTTTCCGCGTGACCGGCCGGGGCCGCGCCAAGCTGGCCCGGCACTGGGCCGACGGCATGCGCACGCTGCACGGCATCCACGTGCACGGCTTCCCGAACGCGTTCCTGGTGCAGCAGCTCCAGGGCGCGAGCCTGCTCTCCAACGTGCCGCACAACTACCGCGAGGCCGCGCAGGCGATCGCGCAGACCGTCGGGCACGTACTCGCCAGCGGTGCGCGTGAGGTCGAGGTCAGCGCCGGTGCCGAGGACGCCTGGATCCGGCTGCTGCAGACCAACCCGCTGGCGAAGCTCCGCCCGCGGGACTGCACCCCCGGCTACTACAACAACGAGGGCCACGACCTGGAGCCGCGCAGCCGCTTGAACCTGGGGCACCCGCAGGGGGCCCTGGCGTTCTTCGCCCTGCTCGCCCGCTGGAGGGACAGCGGCGCGTACGAGGGCCTCGAGTTCCGCTGAGCGACGGCCCACCGGCCGTCGTCACCACAGACTGTGCAGGCAGGACAACAGGCTCCGCGCCTGCACGTTGAGGTAGTGGCCGTGGCGGAGCAGGTTGATCAGCTGGCGGACGGTCAGCCAGCGGAACGCGTCCGGCACCTCGAGCGGGAACTGCTCGCCGACATCGACGACGAGGTAGCGCGTCTCGGCGTGGTAGAAGCGGCCGCCCTCCTCGGACTGCACCACGTCGTACCGGATCTGGCTCGCGTCGGCCGACAGCACGGCGTCGACGAAGGGCGCCGGCTCTTCGGGCGCCCCCGCCCCGGCCGCGCCCGGCAGCTGCACGGTGGGCGCGATCTCGGCGATGTCGAGCAGGCCGGGCTCGGGCCGGACCTGGGCCAGCACGTGCAACACGCCGTTGATCGGCCGGGCCAGGAACGCCGCGACGCCCTGCCCGCACGGCGCGAGCAGCGGCTGGGTCCAGCCGGCGACTTCGCGGCTGGCCGCCTCGACCCGCACCGCGATCACCCGGAAGCGGGCCGCGTCGTCGTCGACGAGCTCGTCGGAGCCCCGCTGCCAGTTCGACACCTTGCTGAGCGGTACCAGCCGGGCGCTCCACTCCAGGTGGGCCTTCATCTCGGTGAACCAGCTGAGGATCTCGGTCTCGGTGTGCAGTGCCGGCCAGCCGCCGCGCGCCTCGTACGAGCGCAGCAGACCGTCGTGGAACGCGTCCTGGCTCGACGGCGTCTCCTGCGACCGCCAGATCGGCATGCACGAGAGCACCGTGCGCGAGTCCATGTTGACCAGGTTGTCCACGCGCAGCAACTGGCGCACCTCGTCCAGAGCGAACCACCGGAAGTCGGGGTGCTCGGGCACGTCCTGAGTGGTCTTCACGACCATGTTGCGGTTGTGTTTGTGCCAGAACCAGGCGCCCTGTTCGGACTGCAGGACGTCGACCAGGATCTGGCCGCGGCTCGGTCCCCAGAAGTAGTCGAGAAACCGCGGGACCGCCCCGCGGTGGACCCGGGTGTAGTTGCTCCGGGTGGCTTGGACCGTCGGCGAGAGCTGGACGACGTTGATGTTGCCGGGTTCCATCTTCGCCTGCATCAGGCAGTGCAGAACACCGTTGAACTCCTTCACCAGGATGCCGAGGATGCCCACCTCGGGCTGGTGGATGATCGGCTGCTCCCAGACCACGCCGTCGTCACCGCGTGCGTGCAGGCCCTCGACGGTGAAGAACCGCCCGGTCTCGTGGACGAGGTTGCCGCTCTCCGGCTCGAACCGCCAGCCGTCCAGCTCCGCGAACGGGATCCGCGAGACGACGTACGGGTAGGCACTCGTACGGGCGGACCACCAGGCATCGACCTCGGACATCATGGTCCCGTCGCCGGCCACGCGGCCGTCCGGCGGACCGAGGTTGAAGGGTGACGCGACCCGCGCACTGCCCGACAGGAGAAAGGCTGGATTGCTCACCACGGAGGGCCTCCTGAGGGGCTCCGAGCGTCGGTGGGTGGGCTGCGCGCGACTGTGCCGACGTCAGCTAACCCGGAGAGGGACTAGCAGAACGGCTAGACCTCGCGGAGTTAGGGTCGCCGCACGTGAACGGTCCTTCCGGGATGGAGAGACGCGGCGATGAGGATCACCATGCTGGCGTTCGGTACCCGCGGCGACGTCCAGCCGTTCGTGACGCTCGGCGGGCGTCTGCGCGGGCGGGGCCACGACGTCACGGTCGGGACGACCGCGTCGTTCCGGCCCGCCGTCGAGGACGCCGGGCTGTCCTACCGGCCGATCACCCCGCCCCCGGGCATGGGCGAGGACACCTATCGGCCGGCCACCGTCGAGGCGATCAGCAAGAGCTCGTCGGCGCTGCGGTACCTCAGGACGATCCCGCCGCCGACCTCCGAGCAGGTGACCACACTGATGGCCAGCCTGGAACGGGCCGTGGACGGCGCCGAGGTGATGCTCACCGGCACCAACACCCAGATGGCCGGTCTGCTCGACGTCCCGGCGCGCTGGGCCGCGTATTCACAGATGCCGACGATGGCGACCCGCGAGTTCCGCTCGGCGATCGGTCCGCAGGTCCAACGTGGCCCCCGGTTCAACCTGCTGACGCACAAGCTGGTCGGCGCACTGTTCGGATCGATCACGAGGCGCACCGCCAACACCTACCTGCGCTCCCGGGGCCGGGCCCCGGTCCCCCGGGTGAACCGTCTCCGGGAGTACGGCCGATCCGTGCCGGTGCTGTACGCGTTCAGCGAAGCGGTGATCCCCCGGCCGGCGGACTGGCCGGCCGGATGCCACCTCACGGGTTTCTGGTTCGACGACCGGCCGGTCGACACCGAGGATCCGGAGCTGGCGTCCTTCGTGGCCGCCGGTCCGGCGCCGGTCGTCCTGACGCTGGGCGGAGCCTGGGCGGTGTTCGACGGTGAGCAGACACTCGCCGCCGCGATCGGAGCCGCCCGCAGCTTGGGCCGGCCGCTGGTGGTCGTCGGCGGCCCGGAACACCGCGGCTCCGACGACGTGCTGCAGCGCACCGAGGTCAGTTTTCCCTGGCTGTTCGAGCGGGCGGCCGCGGTCATCCACGCGGGCAGCTACGGGGCGGCGTCCTACTGTGCGCGGGCGGGCGTGCCGCAAGTGACGCTGCCCGCCGCGTTCGACCATCCGTTCTGGGCCGCCCGCCTGCACACCCTCGGCGTCGGCACCCGGCCGGTTCCCCGCAGCCGGTTGACCGGCGAAGCGCTGACCGCGGCACTGGGCCCCGCCGTGACCGACCGGGAGATGCGGGAGCGGGCAGCGCGGCTGGCCGACCGGATCCGCGGTGAAGACGGGATCGGCACCGCCTGCGACGTGCTGGAACGGATCTTCGCGCCGGAGGCGACCCGCTCCGAGAACCGCTGAGGAGATCGGGGCCGGTGGCGGCGTCGCGCCGCCACCGGGCTACCGGTCAGCGGCGCCGAGCCCAGATCTCGCCGAGCTTGTAGAGCCGGTAACGCATCGGGTGCTTGCGCACCTCGACCGTGAAGCCGTTGTCCCGCAGGATCGAGACGAGTTCGGAGTGCCGCTGGTGCGCGGCGAGTTCGTGGAACTCCATCGCGATCTTGTCGATCCGCGCCCAGTCCGCGGCGTCCAGGTGACGCAGGATCTCGTACTCGCCGCCCTCGCAGTCGATCTTCAGGTAGTCGACCCGGTCGACGTTCTGCTCGTCGAGGAGGCGGCCCAGCGAGATCTGCTCCGCTTCGAACGTCACCGCGCCGCCGCCGTCGTAATGCTTGAGCGCGGCTCGCTCGAAGAAGCGCATCAGCGCGGACTGCTGCATTCCCTCCGCGTGGCAGAGCACCTCCCACCCCGGGCTGGTGACCATGTCGAGCGTCCCCCCGTCCCGGCCGGCCGCGGCCCGCACCGTGGTGACGTTGGTCAGACCGTTGGCCTCGACGTTGACCTGCAGGCAGTCGTAAGCGGCCGGGGCCGGTTCCACGCTGATGACCCGGCGCACCTGCGGCGCGGCCCACAGGGCGAACAGGCCGACGTTCGCGCCGATGTCCACCACCACGTCCGTCGGGCGCAGCTCGAAGCCGGGGCGGACGTAGCGGCGCTGGGTGAAGATCTCCCGGATGATGTTCTCCCCGGTCCGGCGCATCAGCGGTGAGGCGAAGTGGCACGTGAGCCCGTTGGACAGCGGAACGGGGTCCACGTTCGCGATGGTCATGGTGTTCCTCTCGGACGAGGGTGGGCCGACGGTCGGTCGAGCGTCAGACGAGGGGCGACGAGCGGTCCGGGGCGAGTGGGCCCAGCGACACGGTCCGCGCCGTGCGGGAGGCGGTGAGCAACGCGTCGAGGACGGACTGGGTGGCGGCGGCGTCAGCCACCGTGGCGGCCGGTGCGAGCGCCGCGTCGTCGCCGTCGAGGAGCCCGGCGACGATCGATTCGGCGGACACGGCGAACGCGTGCTTGAACAGGCTTCCGCGGCCGGCGGCGAACGTCGGCCCGACCTGCTCCGTAGGAGCTTCGGCACCGGCGCGCCACCGCAGCCCGTCCTCCTGCGCGTAGCGGGCCTCGAACCCGTTCGCGTAGACGTCGAGGTCGAAGCGGGTGGCGGTCGTCGCGGCCGCGGTGACCGTGAGGAGCACGCTCTGCCCGGCGACCGTGGTGAGGTGCGCGCTGAGCGCCTCGGACACCCGGACGGGCCGGGGCGTGCCGTCCGCGCCGGGGCGGATCGGGTGGACCGTGTGCAGCAGGCCGGCCACCGCCGCCGGCCACTCGCCCAGGAGGAACCACGCCAGATCGACGAGGTGGGACGCCATCGCGAGGCGGGTGCCACCGCCCTGGCCGGGCTCGAACGCCCAGCTCCAGGCGGTGTCCGGCGTGGCCCAGCCGGTCGCCTGCTGATGCAGGCGCAACAGGTACGGCCGGTCGCTCCCCGCGGCGATCCGGGCCCGTAAGGCGCTGAACTCGGGCAGGAACCGCAGCTGGTGGTCGACCAGCACCCGGGCCTGCCGCCCGCGGGCCAGCGCGACGATCTGATCGGCTTCCCGCCGGTCGAGACCGAGGGGTTTCTCCAGCAGCACGGGTTTGTCCGTCCGCAGCGCGACCGACGCGTGCTCCAGGTGCAGCGGGTTCGGCGCCGCCAGCACGATCAGGTCGACTTCGTCGACCGCGCACAACTCCTCGACGCTCCGGCAGGCGATCGGGACGTCGTGCCGTGCGGCCAGCTCCTGCGTCCGCGCCGGCGAGCTCCCGGCCAGCGCCACGACGTCGGCGCGGCCGGTGCTCGCGAAGCCGGGCAGGATCGTGCGCAGCCCGACGCCCGTGCCCACGATGCCGACCCGCAGTCTTCGTCGCGACACGGACGACTCCTCACCTGCTGTAGTGGGCCGTGCGTTCATGCTGCCGCCCGCGCCGCCAGGATTTCCCGAGCATCAGCGGCGCCGGCTCCGGCTCAGATCGTCGAATCCCCCGGGTCCAGCCACCCGTTGATGACCGCCGCGGTCCGGGCACTGTGGTCGGTGAGCATCGTGAAGTGCCGGGCCTCGACCGTGCGGACCTCGTAGGCCGGCGAGGACGGCCGGGCCACCAGCGGCTCGGCACCCTCGGCGATCGGGAGCGTGCACTGGACGAAGAGCACCGGCACCTCCACCGGATCGTCGATGCTCAGGCCGGTCGTCAGCTCGATCCAGTGGAACATCGCGGAGGTGGCGGAGAGGCTCAGCTCGCCGTAGCGGGACTCCGCGTCGAGCCCGAGTCCGAGCACGTGCCCGCCCAGGTGTTCCCGGTCGGTCGCGTCCCCGAGGTCGAACGCGTCGAGCAGCACGAGCGCCCGGGGACCGCCCTCCAGCCGCAGGGCGAGGTTCTGTGCGAGCCGCCCTCCGTTGGAGTAGCCCAGCAACACGTACGGCCGGCCGGCCGCCGCCGCGTCCACGCTGTGGGCGAGCGCGGTGAGTGCCGCGTCCGCGTCGGCGGGCAGGGCCTCCCCCTTGCGGTAGCCCGGCAGCGGGATCTCGACGACCGAGTTACCGGGCAGGTGCGCGGCCAGGTGCCGGTACTGGTCGGAGCCCGAGATCACGGCCGGCGTCCGCAGGCAGATCAGGAGCGGGTCCTCCGCCGCACCGTGCAGCCGGCTCGCCGCGGGTGCGAACCCGGAGGCGTCCGGGCCGCGGAAGGTCGGGCGGACCCGGGCCACGGCCCGGATCAGCTCGGCGGCCTGCTCCCGGCGGTCCCCGCTGCGCAGGGCGTCGCGGATCAGGCCCCCGATGCCGTCGTCGCCGGACCCGGACGGGTCGGCGTCGCTTCCGGCCCCCCGGACGTCCGACGCCAGCCGGCCGGTGAGGTACGCCGCCAGCTCGGCCGGGCTCGGGTGGTCGAACGCGAGCGTCGCGTCCAGCTCCAGGCCGGTCGCGTCCACCAGGGCGCCGCGCAGTTCCACCGCGGTCAGCGAGTCGAACCCGAACTCGGCGAACGCCCGGTCGGCCGGAACGGCGTCCGCGCCGGCCAGCCGCAGCACGGCCGCGATCCGGGTGCGCACCAGGTCGAGGACGGCCGCGTACCGTTCGTCGTCCGGGAGCGCGCCGAGGCTCGCCCGTAGCTCGTCCGCCGCGGCCACGTCCGTGGCCGCGGTCTCGGCCGCCGCTCGCACCGCGGGCAGCGCGGCGAAGAGTGCCGACGGCCGCATCGCGGTGAACGTCGGTACGAACCGGTCCCAGGCCATGCTCGACACGGTCACGCACACGTCTCCGGCGGCCACCGCTCGTTCGAGCGCCGCCAGCGCCACCGCCGGATCCATCAGGAGCACACCCCGGCGGGCGAGGTAGTCCCCGGCGCCCTCGGCCGCGGCGAGCCCGCCGCCGTCCCAGGGGCCCCAGGCCACCGAGGTGCCGGCCAGCCCGCGGGCGCGCCGCTGCGCCGCGAGGCCGTCCAGATAGGCGTTGGCCGCACCGTAGACGGCTTGGCCACCGCTGCCCCAGACACCGGCGATCGAGGAGAACAGCACGAAGAAGTCGAGCTCCTGATCGCCGAGGAGCGCGTCCAGGTGCGCGGCACCGACGGCCTTGCCGGCCAGGACGGCCGCGGCCGAGGCGGGAGTGGTGGCGTCGATCAGGTCGGCCTGCCCGACCCCGGCCGCGTGCACCACGCCGGTGAAACGGTGGGACGCCAGCAGCGCGGCGACCGCTTCCCGGTCGGCGAGGTCGCAGCCGACGATCTCGGCCTCGACCCCGAGCTCGGCCAGCTCCGCGCGCAACTGTTCCGCGCCGGGCGACGCCGGACCGCCGCGGCCGGTCAGCACCAGCCGCTCGGCACCACGCCGGGCCAGCCACCGCGCCACGTGCGCACCCAGCGCACCGGTGCCGCCGGTGACCAGCACGGTTCCCCGGGCCCGCCACTCGACGTCCGGGCCGGGCAGCGGCGCCGGTACGAGCCGGCGGCCGTACACCTCGCCGCCGCGGAGCGCGACCTGATCCTCGCCGGTCCGCCCGGCCAGGATCCCGGCCAGGGACGCCAGGCTGCCCGCGTCGAGGTCGAGCGGGAGGTCGATGAGCCCACCCCAGGTCGACGGGTACTCCAGTGCGGCGGCGCGGCCGGCTCCCCAGACCGCGGCTTGCGCCGGGTCGGCGGGGCCGTCGGCAGCATCGGCCGCGACCGCGCCGCGCGTCAGCGTCCAGACCGGGATCTGGAGGCCGACGTCGCCGGCCGCCTGCACCAGCGCGAGCGTCGTGCCGACGCCGGCCGCGACCGTGTCGCCGGTGTCGAGGCCGAGCAACGAGAGGACGCCGTCCGCCGTCCGATCGCGAAGGCAGTCGGCGAGGCTACCGCGGTCGGTCGCGGGCACCTCGAGCCGCTCGAGCCCCCACCGTTCGCTGAGCCGAGCCGTCCAGTCCTCCGCGTGCAGCGCCGGCGGGACCAGCAGCAGCCACCGGCCGGTCAGCTCCGCGGCCGGCACGGCGATCGGTTCCCAGGTCACCTGGTAGCGCCACGACTTCGCCACCGACCGGTCCCGGTGTTCCCGGTGCCACGAGGTGAGCGCGGGCAGCACCGCCTCGACCGCATCGGGGTCGACCGCGAGATCGGCGGCCAGGGAGGTCGCGTCCGACTGCTCCAGAATCGACCAGAGGTCGGCGTCGGCCGGGTCGGTCGCCGTAGTGGGACGGGAAACGGAGGCGGCCGCGGGCTCCGGCCAGAAGCGCTGGTGCTGGAACGGGTAGGTCGGCAGGGCGATTCGGCGGCCGGCGGGCAACAGCGCCGGCCAGTCGACGTCCACGCCGTGGACGGACAGCCGGGCCAGCGCTTCGAGCAGCGTCGCCACTTCGTCCCGCCCCTTGCGCAGGCTCGGCACGGTGCCCTCGACCAGCGCGGAGAGCACCGCGGCCGGACCGACCTCCAGCAGGATCGAGGCCCCGCCCCCGCGCAGTGTGCTCACCGCGTCGGCGTAGCGCACCGGCCGGCGCGCCTGCGCCACCCAGTACTCGGGGTCCCGTGCCTGCGCCTCGGTGAGGAGCTCGCCGGTGACCGTGGAGACGATCGGCGCACTCGGCGGTGCATACGCCATCTCCTGGGCCACGGCGCGGAACTCCGCCAGCATCGGCTCCATCAGCGGCGAGTGGAAGGCGTGCGACACGGTCAGCCGCCGCACACGGGCCCCGAGCGCGGCGACGACCTCGTCCACCGCGGACTCGGTTCCCGAGAGCACCAGCGAGTTCGGACCGTTGATCGCCGCGAGCGCCACGTCGTCACGCCCGGCCAGCAGCGGCAGAACATCGGCCTCGCGGGCGCGCAGCGCCGCCATCGCGCCGCCGGTGGGCAGCGCACCCATCAGCCGGCCCCGGGCCGCGACCAGTGCGCAGGCATCGGCCAGCGACCAGACCCCGCCGAGATACGCCGCGGCGAACTCGCCGACCGAGTGGCCGGCCATCAGCGCGGGCCGGACCCCGACGGACCCCAGCAGGCGGGCCAGCGCGACCTCGAACGCGAACAGCAGCGGCTGCGCCCACTCGGTGCGGTCCACCCGCTCCGGGTCGGCCCAGGCGGCCCGTGCCCCCGTGAGTTCGTCGAGCACCTCGTCGAACGCGGTCGCGAACGCCGGGTACCGCTCGTAGAGCTCCCGACCCATGGCGACGCGCTGCGCGCCCTGACCGGCGAACACCATGCCCACCCGGGCCTGACCGACCACTGCGCCGGTCACCACCCCGGCGACCGCCGACCCGCCGGCCACGGCCGTCAGCCCGTCGACCAGCTGCGGGGCCGAGCTCGCCAGTACGACGGCGCGGTGCTCGAGCATCGATCGTGTCACCGCCGCCGAGAAGGCGACGTCCGGCAGCGGCTCGTCCGCGGCCACCGCGGCCAGCCGGGCGGCCTGGGCGCGCAACGCGGCATCGGAGCGGCCCGAGAGGACGACGGGCAGCGGACCACCGGGGTCGGGTGGGACGGAGACCGAAGCCGACGCCGTGACCGGGCCCTGCTCCAGGATCACGTGCGCGTTCGTCCCGGAGAGGCCGAAGGCCGAAACCCCGGCGCGGCGCGGACGTTCCCCGTCCGGCCAGGGCTCCTGCGCGGTGAGCAGCCGGATCGCCCCGGCCTCCCAGTCCACTCGGGTCGACGGCGCGTCGAGGTGCAGGGACCGCGGCAGCGTCCCGTGCCGCAGGGCCAGCACCGTCTTGATGACTCCGGCGACGCCGGCCGCCGCCTGGGTGTGCCCGAGGTTCGACTTGACCGAGCCCAGCAGCAGCGGCGTCTCCCGGTCGCGCCCGTAGGTGGCCAGGAGCGCCTGGGCCTCGATCGGGTCACCCAGGGTCGTGCCGGTGCCGTGCGCCTCCACCGCGTCCACGTCGGACGGCGTCAGCCCGGCGATGGCCAGTGCCTGCCGGATGACCCGCTGCTGCGAGGGGCCGTTCGGCGCGGTCAGGCCGTTGGACGCGCCGTCCTGGTTGACCGCGGAGCCGCGCACGACGGCCAGGATCGGATGTCCGAGTCGCTCGGCGTCCGAACGGCGCTCCACGACCAGCATGCCGACGCCCTCCGACCAGGCGGTGCCGTCGGCGGCGTCCGCGAAGGACTTGCACCGGCCGTCGGCGGCCAGGGCGCCCTGGGCGCCGAAGCCGACGAACGCCATCGGAGTGCTCATCACCGTGACGCCTCCGGCCAGCGCCAGGTCGCACTCCCCGGCGCGCAGCGCCTGACCGGCGAGGTGCAGGGCCACCAGCGACGAGGAGCAGGCGGTGTCCACCGTGATCGCCGGGCCCTCCAGGCCGAGCGTGAAGGAGAGCCGGCCGGACATCACGCTGGCCGAGAGGCCGGTCGAGCCGTGCCCGTTCGCGTCGACGCCGCTCTGGAGCATCAACGCCTGGTAGTCCTGGCCGTTGGTACCGACGTACACGCCGGTCCGGGACCCCCGGAGCGACGGCGGGCGCAGTCCGGCGTCCTCCAGCGCCTCCCAGGTGGTCTCCAGCAGCAGCCGCTGCTGCGGGTCCATCGAGGCGGCCTCGCGCGGGGAAATCCGGAAGAACTCCGCATCGAACCCCGCCGGGTCGTCGAGGAACCCGCCTTGCAGCGAGGTCAGGTCGCCGGGCAGACCGGCCGAGAGCCGGTTCAGGTCCCAGCCCCGGTCGGCCGGGAACGGCCCCATCGCGTCGGTGCCGTCGCTGAGCAGTCGCCAGAGATCCTCGGGTGAACCGACCCCGCCCGGGAAGCGGCAGGCCATGCCCACGATGACCACGGGGTCCTCCGCGGCGTCCCGGACCGCGGGAGGAGCGGCGACCGGCTCGTCCTGGGCGCCGAAGAACTCGCGGTCGAGGAACTCGGCCACCGCCTGCGGGCTCGGGTAGTCGAAGACCAGCGTCGCCGGGAGCCGCACCCCGGTGGTCGCGGCGAGCCCGTTGCGGAGTTCGACCGCGGTGAGCGACTCGATCCCCAACTCGGAGAACGTCATCGCCGGTGCGATCTCGGCCGGGTCGGCGTGCCCGAGCACGGCGGCCGTGTGAGCGCGGACGAGGTCGAGTAGCGCTTGCACCCGCTGTTCCGGCGACATCGCCGCCAGGCGGGCGGCGGCCTCGTCGGTAGCCCGGTCGGTGGCGGTACGCCGCGCCGCGCCGGGAACCAGGCTCCGCAGCAGCGGCGGCAGGTGCCTGGCGTTGCGCCGCACGGTCGGCAGGTCCAGCCGCACCGCGACGACCTGCGGCTCGCCCGGGTGTGCCAGTGCGGCGTCGACGAGGCCGAGGCCCTGTTCGGCGGTGAGCGGCGGCAACCCGACGCGAGCCAGCCGGCTGAAGTTCGCCCCGGACGACAGTTCGGTGCGGTCGGCCCAGGCTCCCCAGGCCAGCGAAACACCCGGCAGCCCGAGGCCTTGGCGGTACGCGGCCAGCGCGTCGAGGAACGCGTTCGCCGCCGCGTAGTTACCCTGACCGGCCGACCCACCGATCCCCGCGAACGACGAATACAGCACCAGCGGCGTCGCACCGATCAGCTCGTGCAGATGCCACGCCGCGTCCACCTTGGCCGCCAGCACCGGGGCGAGCCGGGCGTCCGTCATCGACTCCACCAGACCGTCGGCCAGTGTTCCGGCCGCGTGCACGACGCCGGTGACGGGGTGGGCGGCCAGCAGTGCGGCCAGCGCGTCGCGGTCGGCGACGTCACACGCCTCCACCCGCACCGACGCACCCAACCCGGCCAGCTCCTCGACCAATTCGCGCGCGCCCGGAGCCTCCGGACCCCGACGACTGGTCAGCACCAGGCTCCGCACCCCACGGTCGGCCACCAGATGACGGGCCAGCAACGCCCCCAGACCACCGGTACCGCCGGTGATCAACACCCGCTCACCGAGATCGAGCCCTGCTCCCTCCACCGGCACCAGCCGGTCCAGCACCGGAACCAACCGCTGCCCACCCCGCACCGTGACCTGCGGGACCGTGACATCTATCGGCACCAGGCCCGACGCCGGATCCTCGTCCACATCCACCAGCACGAACCGGCCCGGATGCTCCGACTGCGCCGACCGCACCAAGCCCCACACCGCCGACGCCGCCAGATCCGAGACCGGCTCCACCGCGCCCCTCGTCACGACCACCAGCACGCCGTCGGCCGGCGCCGCCAGCCACTCCTGCACCCTCGCCAACGCCCACGACGCCAGCCGATGCGCCGAACCCACCGGGTCAGCCGCGTCGCCCGCCGGGGCGTCCACCCGCACCACTGGCCCCAGGACACCCTCGGGCACCTCGTTCAGCGGCAGGCCCGATCCGGCCTCCGCCGGTTCCCACCGCACCGCGTACAACGGGGCGGCGGCTGCCGCCGGCGGAGCGGACGGGGGTGCGGCCACCGCACGCCAGGTCATCGCGCCGAGGGAGGCCACCGGTGCACCGCTGCCGTCCGCGAGCTCCAGCGACAGCTGGTCCGCCGACTCCCGCCGGATCCGGACCCGGAGCACCGACGCGCCGGCGGCCAGCAGCGAGAGATCCCGCCAGCCGGACACCTCCCGACGGTGCTCGCCGTCGTGGCCCGGCTCGCCGTCGTGGCCCGGCTCGCCGTCGCCGAGGCGGCAGACGGCACCGAGGAGGGCGGGGTGCAGCGCGTAGCGGGTCGCGTCGGACCGGTCGTCGTCGTCGAGCGCGACCTCGGCGAAGATCGTGCCCTCGGTGTCGGTCCAGGCCGGGGCGGATCCGTCGGCCTCGAGCGGGGAAACGCCGGCCGGTGGCCACGTCTGCGCCCACTCGGTGCGCACCGCCGGCTCGCCGGACGCCGTCAGCGTCCCGCGCGCCCAGCAGGTCCACTCGTCCGTACCGCCGTGCGGGCGGGTGAACACGGCGACCGGCCGGGTCGCGTCTGCGCCGGGGCCGTCGGCCACCATGCGTACCTGGAGCGCCCCGGACGCGGGCACGACCGGCGGCGTCTCGACCGTCAGTTCGGCGATCCGGCCGCAGCCCAGTTCGTCGCCGGCGCGGATCGTCAGCTCGACCAGCGCGGCCGCGGTGGCCCCGGGATCGGCCAGCCAGGGCTGGGTGGCCCGGGACAGCCGTCCGGAGAGCACCAGGGCGCCGGTTTCCGGTACCTCGACGGCGTCGGCGAGCAGCGGGTGACCGAGCGCGCCACCGGCCGGGCCGGTTCCGGCCGAACCGGCCGGCCAGTACCGCCGGTGCTGGAACGCGTAGGTAGGCAGATCGACCGCGGGCAGCGCAGTGGCCCGGGCATCCGTGGCTTCGGCACCTGGGGCCGGGGCACCGAGGACGGCGGTCCAGTCGACCGCTCCGCCGTGCACGTGGACGGTGGCGAGGGCCCTCAGCGCGCTGCTGACCTCGTCCTGCCCGGAGCGGGCGAGCGGCACCACCTGTGGCAGCACCTGACCGACCGTGCCGCTGAGCGCGGCGTCCGGACCCAGTTCCAGGAACACGTCCGCACGCGGCCGGAGGACCTCGACCGCGGCGGCGAAGCGCACGGGTTCGCGGACCTGCCGCACCCAGTAGTCCGGATCGGTCCAATCCGGGTGCGGGCCGACGGTCGAGACGATGATCGGCTCGGGCTCGGCGAACGCCGCCGCGGCCAGGACCTGCCGGTACTCCTCCAGCATCGGATCCATCAGCGGCGAGTGGAACGCGTGTGACACGCGGAGCCGCCGAGTCCGCACGCCGAGCCCGTCGGCGAGGCGCAGCACCGCGTCCTCGACGCCGGAGAGCACCACCGCCTCCGCGCCGTTGATCGCGGCGATCGCCACCTCGTGCTCCCGGCCGGCGAGCAACGGGGCGACGCGCGCCTCCGGGGCCGCGACCGCGACCATCGCGCCCCCCGGCGGCAGGGCCTGCATCAGCCGTCCACGCGCCGCGACGATCCGGCAGGCGTCCTCCACCGACCACACACCGGCCACGTGGGCCGCGGCCAGTTCACCGATCGAGTGGCCGACGAGCCCGTCCGGACGTACACCCCAGGATTCCAGCAGCCGGTACTGCGACACCTCGAGCGCGAACAGCAGTGGCTGGGCCCAGCGGGTGTCCTGAATCGACTCCGGATCCGACCAGGCCGCGCGCGCACCGTCGACGTTCTCCAGGATCTCGTCGAACGCCGCGGCGAACACCGGGAAACGCTCGTACAGCGCACGCCCCATCTCCGGTTGCTGGCCGCCCTGCCCGGCGAATCCGAGCACCACCTGACCGCGACCGGCGACTCCCCGCACCGACCCGCCGGAGCGGAGGAGCTCCACCGCCGAGACGGCGTCACCGGCGAGGAGGGCCATCCGGTGCGGTAGCGAGGACCGCGACCGCGCGAGGCCGGCCCCGACCGTGCGCACGTCGGCGCCGGACTCCTCCCACCAGTCCGCCAGGCGATCGGCCTGCGCGGTCAGCGCGGCTTCCGAGCGGGCCGAGAGCAGCACCGGAACCGGACCGGACCGGTCGGCCGGCGCTCCCCCGCCGACCGGCTCCGGCGCGAGGACCGGTCCCTGTTCGAGGATGACGTGGGCGTTCGTCCCGGAGATCCCGAACGCCGACACCCCGGCCCGGCGGGGATGCCCGTTCGCTTCCCACGGCCGGGTCCCGGTCAGCAGCGCGACGTTGCCGGCTTCCCAGTCGACGTGTGTGGAGGGCCGGTCGACGTGCAGCGTCCCCGGCAGCACGCCCTGCTGCATCGCGGCGACCATCTTGATCACGCCGGCCACCCCGGCCGCGGCCTGGGTGTGCCCGATGTTCGACTTGACCGTGCCGAGCCAGAGCGGCGTCTCCCGCTCCGGGCCGTACGTCGCCAGCAGCGCCTGGGCCTCGATCGGATCGCCCAGCGTCGTGCCGGTGCCGTGCGCCTCGACGGCGTCCACGTCCGACGGCGCGAGTCCGGCGGAGGCCAGGGCCTGGCGGATCACCCGCTGCTGCGACAGTCCGTTCGGGGCGGTCATCCCGTTGGAGGCGCCGTCGGAGTTCACGGCCGAGCCGCGAACCGTCGCCAGGATGCGGTGTCCGTTGCGGACCGCGTCCGATCGTCGCTCGAGGACCAGCATGCCGACGCCTTCGGACCACGAGGTGCCGTCGGCGGCGTCCGCGAACGCCTTGCAGCGGCCGTCGGCCGCCAACCCACCCTGGACCGCGAAGCCGAGGAACAGGTTGAGGTTCGCCATCACGGTCACGCCGCCGGCCAGCGCGAGGTCGCACTCCCCCGACCGCAGTGCCTGGCCCGCCCAGTGCATGGCCACCAGCGACGACGAGCAGGCGGTGTCGATCGTGACCGCGGGGCCTTCCAAGCCGAGCAGGTAGGCCACCCGGCCGGTGGCGACGCTGCTCGCGTTGCCGGTGCCGAGGAACGGAATGGACTCGCGGGGGAACTGCGCGCTCTGTCCGTACTCGTTGAAGACCAGACCGGCGAAGACGCCGGTCCGGCTGCCGCGCAGCCCGACCGGGTCGAGGCCGGCGCGCTCCAGCGCCTCCCACGACGTTTCCAGCAGCAGCCGCTGCTGCGGATCCATGGCGATCGCCTCGCGCGGCGACACCCCGAAGAAGGCCGCGTCGAAGTCCCCCGCGTCCGGAAGGAACCCGCCGACGCGCGCGTAGTCCGCGGCGGCGCCGAGTTCGGCGGGGACCGCGTCCGGGTCCCAGCCGCGGTCGGCCGGGAACGGCGCTATCGCGTCGACCCCCGCCGCCGTCATCCGGAGGAGGTCGTCGGGCGAGCTGACCCCACCCGGGAACCGGCACGCCATGCCCACGATGACGATCGGATCACCGTCCACCCGGCGCACCGGCGGCACAGCGGTCCGCGGCGCCTCCACCGAGCCACCCAGCTCGCCGGCCAGGTACTCGGCCAAGGCCGCCGGCGTCGGATAGTCGAACGCCAGCGTCGACGACAGTCGCAATCCGGTCGCGGCACTCAGCCGGTTACGCAACTCGACCGCGGTCACCGACTCCAGGCCCAGCTCCGCGAACGACCTCGTCAACGAAACCTCGGCGGCCTCCGCATGCCCCAGCACCGCGGCAACCTGCCGACGAACCAGCTCCAGCAGGGCCTGCACCCGCTGCTTGGGCGGGAGCGCGGCGAGTTCGGCCGCGGCGTCGGTGGCCTCCCCGTCGGCGGCCGTGCGCCGGACCGGGGCGGGTGCCAGCCGGCTCAACAGCGGCGGCAGGTGACGGGCGATGCGTCGCAGCACGGACAGGTCGATGCGGAGCGCGACGACCAGTGGCTCGGCCGCCTGCGCCAGTGCGGCGTCGAACAGGGCCAGGCCCTGCTCGGCGGTGAGCGGCGGCAACCCGATCCGCGCCATCCGCTCGAAGTCGGCACCGGTGGTGAGCTCGGTGCGATCCTCCCAGGCTCCCCAGGCCAGCGAGACACCCGGCAGCCCGAGGCCTTGGCGGTACGCGGCCAGCGCGTCGAGGAACGCGTTCGCCGCCGCGTAGTTACCCTGACCGGCCGACCCACCGATCCCCGCGAACGACGAATACAGCACCAGCGGCGTCGCACCGATCAGCTCGTGCAGATGCCACGCCGCGTCCACCTTGGCCGCCAGCACCGGGGCGAGCCGGGCGTCCGTCATCGACTCCACCAGACCGTCGGCCAGTGTTCCGGCCGCGTGCACGACGCCGGTGACGGGGTGGGCGGCCAGCAGTGCGGCCAGCGCGTCGCGGTCGGCGACGTCACACGCCTCCACCCGCACCGACGCACCCAACCCGGCCAGCTCCTCGACCAATTCGCGCGCGCCCGGAGCCTCCGGACCCCGACGACTGGTCAGCACCAGGCTCCGCACCCCACGGTCGGCCACCAGATGACGGGCCAGCAACGCCCCCAGACCACCGGTACCGCCGGTGATCAACACCCGCTCACCGAGATCGAGCCCTGCTCCCTCCACCGGCACCAGCCGGTCCAGCACCGGAACCAACCGCTGCCCACCCCGCACCGTGACCTGCGGGACCGTGACATCTATCGGCACCAGGCCCGACGCCGGATCCTCGTCCACATCCACCAGCACGAACCGGCCCGGATGCTCCGACTGCGCCGACCGCACCAAGCCCCACACCGCCGACGCCGCCAGATCCGAGACCGGCTCCACCGCGCCCCTCGTCACGACCACCAGCACGCCGTCGGCCGGCGCCGCCAGCCACTCCTGCACCCTCGCCAACGCCCACGACGCCAGCCGATGCGCCGAACCCACCGGGTCAGCCGCGTCGCCCGCCGGGGCATCCACCCGCACCACCGGCGCGAAAACACCCTCCGGCAACTCGTTCAGCGCAAGCCCCGATCCGGCCGCCGCGGGCTCCCACCGCACCGCGAACATCGACCGGCGTGCGAGCGCCGCAGCCTGATCCGTCGCGCCTGCCGGTAGTGCCCGCAGCGTCAGCCCGGCGATCGTCGCGACCGGCTCGCCCCGGCCGTCGGCCAGGTCCAGAGCGACCTCCCCCGCGCTCAGCCGCCGGGCCCGGACGCGCAGGACGGCGGCGTGCGCGGCGTGCAGCGACACGTCCCGCCAGCGGCCGGGTACCCGGTCCGGCTCGTCGGTTCCGAGCAGCGCTGCGACGTTCACGGCGGCGTCGAGAAGGGCCGGGTGCAGTCCGTAGCGGGCGGCGTCCGATCGTTCGTCCTCGTCCAGCGCGACCTCGGCGAAGATCGTGCCGTCGGCGTCGGCCCAGGCCGCGGCCTGGGCCCGACCGGTCGTGCCGTCGTCCGCTCCGTCCCGCGGGAGCGGGGTGGCATCGGCGGGTGGCCAGCGGTGGGCCTCGAAGAGTGCCGGGACCGCGCCGACGGCGAGGACGCCACTGGCGTACGTCGTCCAGGGATCCTCCGACCCGCCCGGGCGCGCGTGGATCGTCACCGCCCGGCCGTTCACTCCGGCCGGGGCCACCACGACCTGGAGCTGCACGCCGGTGTCCGGCAGCGGCAGCGGAGCGAGCAGCGTCAGCTCCTCGACCCGGCCGGCGCCGATCTGGTCACCGGCCCGGACGGCCAGCTCCAGCAGCGTGGCGCCGGGCACGAGCGCGGTACCGCCGAGCCGGTGGCCGGCCCGCGGGGGCTGCGGCGGCGAGGGGATCCGGCCGGTGAACACCACCCCGCCGTCCGCCAGTTCGAGCGCCGCTCCGAGCAGCGGGTGGCCGGCCGCGACCAGTCCGGCCGCGGTCAGGTCGCGCGGAGCCGCGTCGGCGGCGTTCGGCCAGTACCGCTTGTGCTGGAACGCGTAGGTGGGTAGGTCGATCCGGCGCGCGCCGGGCAACACCGGCGTCCAGTCGACCGGGACGCCGCGCACGAACAGTTCGGCCGCGCTGGTCAGCACGCGCAGCAGCGAGTCTTCGTCCCGGCGCAGCGTGCCGGCCACCACCGCGCCGGTGGCCAGGTCGCCGATCGCTCCGGTCAGGACGGGATGCGCACTGACCTCCACGAACACGTCGTGGGTGGGGGCGAGGTGTTGCACGGCCTCGCCGAGCCGAACCGGGTTGCGCAGGTTGTCGAACCAGTACCGGGCGCCCAGTTCGGTACCGGTCACCCACTCACCGGTGACCGTCGAGAACATCCGGACCCGCGCCGGGGCCGGCTCCAGATCGGCGAACGCCTCCAGCAACTCACCCTCGAGCACATCCACGTGCGCCGAATGCGACGCGTAATCCACCGCGATCCGCCGAGCCCGCACACCCGCAGCTATCCACCGGTCGACCAGACCGTCCAGCGCCTCCGGATCACCCGACAGCACGATCGACCGCGGGCCATTCACCACCGCCACCGACACACCCGCCGGCAGAACCGGCTCCACCTCATCGAGCGAAAGCGCCACCGACGCCATCGCTCCCGAACCCGCCAACCGCGACGCGATCAGCTTCGACCGCACCGCGACGACCCGCGCGCCCTGTTCCAGGGTGAGCGCACCAGCAACCACGGCCGCCGCGATCTCGCCCTGCGAATGACCCACCACCGCGCCGGGACGAACCCCTAGCGAATCCCACACCGCAGCCAGCGACACCATCACCGCGAACGACGCCGACTGCACGACGTCGACCCGCTCCAGCAGGTCCTCGTGCGCCAGCGCCTCCAGCAGATCCCACTCCACGAACGGCGCCAGAGCCTGCGCGCACTCCGCCAAACGCTGGGCGAACACCGGCGACTCCGCCGCCAGCCGCACACCCATCCCCACCCACTGCGCGCCCTGACCCGGGAACACGAAAACCGACCGGCCCCGTGGACGCGCGACACCCCGGACCCCGTCCAGCGACCGCAGGCGAGTGCTCAGGTCAGCGACGTCCGCTCCGAGGACGACGGCACGGTGCTCGAACAGCGCGCGGCCCGCCGACGAGAACGCCGCGTCGAACGGCGAGGTCTCGGACGACTCCAGGAAGGTGGCCAGCCGGTCCGCCTGCGCGGCCAGCGCCGCTTCCGACTTGGCCGAGACGACCACGGGCGCCGGGACGGAGGGGGCCGCCAGGACATCACGGGCCGACGGGACGTCCGGCGCCGGGGACGGCGTCCCGGTCGGTGCCTCCTCGAGAATCACGTGCGCGTTCGTGCCGGAGATACCGAACGACGACACCCCGGCCCGGCGCGGACGGACGGAACGCGTCCAGGGGCGGCTCTCGGTCAGCAGCTCGACCGCACCGGCGGACCAGTCCACGTGCGTGCTGGGCGCGTCCACGTGCAGCGTGCGCGGCAGAACACCGTGGTGCATCGCCAGCACCATCTTGATGACGCCGGCCACTCCGGCCGCGGCCTGGGTGTGCCCGAAGTTCGACTTCACCGAGCCGAGCAGCAGCGGCTCGTCGCGGTCCTGCCCGTACGTCGCGATCAGGGCCTGGGCCTCGATCGGGTCACCCAGCGCCGTGCCGGTGCCGTGCGCCTCGACGGCGTCGACGTCCGCGGGTTCGAGCCCGGCCGCGGCCAGCGCCCGCCGGATCACCCGTTGCTGGGAGGGACCGTTCGGGGCTGTCATGCCGTTGGACGCGCCGTCCTGGTTCATCGCCGAGCCGCGGACGACGGCCAGTGGCCGGTGCCCGTTGCGGATCGCGTCGGACATCCGCTCCACGACGAGCATGCCGACGCCCTCCGCGTAACCCGCGCCGTCCGCGGCGTCGGCGAAGGCCTTGCTGCGGCCGTCGGCGGCCAGCCCGCCGCGGGAGGCGAAGTCGGCGAAGAGGGTCGGCTGGGCGAGCACGGTCACGCCGCCGGCCAGGGCCAGGTCGCATTCGCCCCCGCGGAGGGCCTGCGCGGCCAGGTGCAGCGACACCAGCGACGACGAGCACGCGGTGTCCACGGTGACGGCCGGGCCCTCCAGGCCCAGCAGGTAGGCCACCCGGCCGGTGGCGACGCTGCCGGCCGAACCGGTGCCGACGAAGGCCAGCGCGTCGTCGGGGAAGTTCGCCGACGTGCCGTAGTCGTGGTACATCAGGCCGGCGTAGACGCCGGTCTGACTGCCGTGCAGCGCGGTGGGATCGATTCCGGCGCGCTCCAGGGCTTCCCAGGACGTCTCCAGCAGCAGTCGCTGCTGCGGATCCATGGCCAGGGCCTCGCGGGGAGAGACACCGAAGAACTCGGCGTCGAAGTCGGCCGCGTCGTCCAGGAAGCCGCCGACGAGGGTGTACTCCGCCGCGGCGGCCAGGTAGGGGGTCAGGTCCCAGCCGCGGTCGGTCGGGTACGGCACCATCGTGTCCACGCCGTCGGCGACGACCCGCCAGAGATCCTCCGGTGAGGTGACCCCGCCGGGGAACCGGCAGGCCATCCCGACGATGACGATCGGGTCGCCGTCCACCCGGCGCACCGGAGCCGCGCCGCGCCGCACCACCTCCGCCGAGCCGGTCAGCTCACCGGCCAGGTACTCGGCCAGCGCCACCGGCGTCGGGTAGTCGAACGCGAGCGTGGACGGCAACCGCAGACCGGTGGCCGCGGTCAGCTGGTTGCGCAACTCGACCGCGGTCACCGACTCCAGCCCGAGCTCCGCGAACGAGCGGTCCGGCGAGACCTGAGCCGGGTCGGCGTGGCCGAGCACCGCCGCGACCTGGGCCCGGACCAGATCCAGCAGGGCCGGCAACCGCTCTTCCGGCGGGAGTGCGGTCAGCTGCCGGGCCGCGTCGGTCTGCTCGGAGTCGACCGCGGTGCGGCGCCGGGTGGCGGGCACGAGCCGCCGGAAGAGCGCAGGCAGGTACTGCGCGTGCCGGCGGAGCGCGGACAGGTCCAGGCGCAGCGGCAGGACGAGCGGTTCTGCGGTCAACGCGCGCGCCGCGTCGAACAGCGCGAGTCCCTGGCCCGCGGTGAGCGGCGGCAACCCGATCCGCGCCATTCGCTCGAGGTCGGCGCCGGCGGTGAGCTCCGTCCGATCCGCCCAGGCTCCCCACGCCAGCGACGATCCCGGCAGGCCGCGCCCGTGCCGATGCGCGGCCAGCGCGTCGAGGAACGCGTTGGCCGCCGCGTAGTTGCCCTGCCCGGCCGACCCCCCGATGCCCGCGAACGAGGAGAACAGGACCAGCGGAATGTCACCGATCAGTTCGTGCAGGTGCCACGCCGCATCGATCTTGGGCCGCAGTACGCGGGTGAGCCGCTCCGGGGTCAGGCCGGTCACGACACCGTCGTCGAGAACGCCCGCCGCGTGGATCACCGCGCCCAGCGGAGGTTCGATCGTCGCGAGCAGCGCGGCGAGGGCCTCCCGGTCCGCCACGTCGCAGGCGTCGACCCGCACCGAGGCACCGAGCTCCGCCAACTCGTCGCACAGTTCCCGCGCGCCCGCGGCGTCGAGACCCCGCCGGCTGGTCAGTACCAGCGTGCGGACGCCCCGCTCGGCCACCAGATGGCGGGCGAGCAGCGCTCCCAGCCCGCCCGTACCGCCGGTGATCAACACCGTGCCGTCGAACTCCACGGCGGGCTGTTCCGCCGGGCTCACCCGCGACAACACCGGCGCGAGCACTTGTCCGGCCCGCACCGCCAGCTGCGGCGCGGCCGCGTCCACGGGCACCGCCCAGGATGCCGGGTCGTCGTCGACGTCGACCAGCGCGAAGCGGCCGGGATGCTCCGTCTGCGCCGAGCGGACGAGGCCCAGCAGCGTCGCCGCGGCCAGGTCGGTCACCGGTTCGACCGCACCCCGGGTGACGATCACCAACCGGCTGTCGGTCGGAGCCGCCAGCCAGCTCTGCACCGTCGCCAGCCCCCAGGACGCGACCGCGTGCGCCGAACCCACCGGGTCGGCCGGGTCGCCGGTGGGCGCGTCCACCCGGACGACCGGGGGGAACTCTCCCTCGGGGAACTCGTCGCGGAGCGGCAACTCGCCGAGCGACGGACCGGCCGCCGTCTCCGCCGGCTCCCAGCGCACCGTGAACAGCGATCGGCGCGCGACGGCCGCGGTGTCCTCCGCCGAGTCCATCGTCACCGGTCGCAGGGCCAATCCGTCGATCGTCGCGACCGGCCGCCCGCTGCCGTCCGCGAGTTCCAGTGACACCTCCCCGGCCGACGGCCGGCGCATCCGGACCCGCAGCACGGCCGCTCCGGTGGCCAGCAACGACACGCCTCGCCAGGCGAACGGCAGCCTCGGCGTCGCGTCCGCGCCGGCGGCGCCCGGCAGGGCCGCTGTGTGGAGGGCGGCGTCGAGCAGGGCCGGGTGGAGGCCGAACCGCGCGGCGTCGGCTCGCTCGTCCGCGCCGAGCGCCACCTCGGCGAAGAGGGTGCCCTCAGCGTCGGACCAGGCCGCCCGGAGACCCTGGAAGGCCGGTCCGTAGTCGAGGCCACCGGCGCGGAGACCGTCGTACACACCGTCCAGCGGAATCCGGTCGGCGCCGGCGGGCGGCCAGTCGGACGCCTCGAAGCCGGCCGGAACCGGTCCCGCCACGAGCACACCGACGGCGTGGCAGACCCACGGGTCCTCCGTGTTCTCCGGGCGGGCGTGGATCTCGAGCGAACGTGCTCCCGCGCCGTCCGCGGCCCCGACCACGACCTGGAGCAACACGCCGCCGGCGGCCGGCAGCGGCAACGGCGTCTGCAGCGTCAGCTCCTCGACCCGGCTCACACCGACCTCGTCGCCGGCCCGGACGGCCAGTTCCAGCAGTGCCGTGCCCGGCACGATCACGGTGCCGCCGACGCGGTGCCCGGCCAGCCACGGCTGGGTCTGCAGCGAGAGGCGCCCGGTCAGCATCAGTCCGCCGTCCGTCAGCGCGACGGCGGCGCCCAGCAGCGGGTGACCAGCTGCGGTCAGCCCGGCCGCCCCGAGGTCACCGATCCCGGCGGACGCCGGTGGCCAGTAGCGTTCGTGCTGGAACGCATACGTCGGCAAATCCACCCGCCGACCGGCCGGAACCCACTCCAACTCCACCCCACGCACAAACAACTC
>NZ_JBITDV010000024.1:0-51001 GCF_044454545.1 Cryptosporangium sp. NPDC051539
ATGACTCACTTCGGTCGATTCATCATGGCGTAGAGAACCTTGATGATCTTCCGAGCCGGTCATGCCCGTCTTGCTGCCACCAACAGCGGCGCTTCCACTCCAAACAGGACACCACTGCGACTTTGCCGGGGCCCTGCCCCTCGGACACGTCAACCCCCGCAAGCGATGTTTTCGCTGGTGGGGGTTCCGTGCTTCTGAGCTCAAGCGCATTGAGTTCATCCGTTCGCCCGACCGCCCCTCCGGATGGGCCTAGGGCGTGTTTTAGAAGTGGGTCCGCCGGTCTGAGGTCACGGCGTGGCGGTGGCAGATGAGTGACGAGGTCTCCGGTATTTGGTTCTGCGACCAAGCAAGAACTGCATACCGGAGACCTCGTGCCGAGCGTAGCGGTGACGAGGCGGCATGACCTGAGTGATGCGCAGTGGGCTGTCCTGGCTCCGCTTCTGCCTGCGCGTTCGTCGTCGGGTCGTCCGCCGAAGTGGGAGAAACGGCAGCTCATCGATGGGATTCGGTGGCGGATCCGGATCGGTGCTCCGTGGCGTGACGTCCCGGTGGAGTACGCGCCGTGGCAGACGGTCTACGGGTTGTTCCGCTGCTGGCAGCGCGACGGCACGTGGGACCTGATCCTCGCCGCGTTACAGACGGCCGGGGACGCGGCCGACGTCATTCCTTGACGGCTCTCGACGACGCTCGTAACATCCCATGTTCGTATGGCGCACGAGTGGGCGTCTAGTGAACAGGCGGAGGGGCTGATGGCGGAAGACGCAAGAGCCTGCCCGGTGACCGGCTTAGGGTCCATGACGACGGCAGCGAGGCTCAGCCCGTTCGCGGAGGAGTACCTACGGGACCCATACCCGGTCTTCGGCCAGGCAAGGGCCGAGGCCGGTGCGTACTACAGTGACGACCTCGGATACTGGGTGCTCACCCGATACGACGACATCCGGCAGGTCGTCAGGGACACGACTAACTTCTCCGCGGACGCCTCGAACACGGCCCTGCAGCCGTTCAGCCCCGCCGTCATCGAGGAACTCGCCAAGGCCGACTTCCGCCCGGTCCGCGTCCTGGTCGACAACGACCCGCCCGACCACGTCCGCGTCCGGCGCCAGGTCAACAAGGCGTTCAACGTCAAGCGTCTGAAGCTGATGGAAGACCCGATCCGCGAACTGGTGCGACGTCACATCGACCGCTTCGCGGCCGAGGAGAGCGTCGAGTTCGTGTCGGCACTCGCCTGGCCGCTGCCCGCTCTCGTGCTCTTCCACCTCTTCGGGATGCCCGAGTCGTACTTGGACGTCGTGAAGAACGGGTCGGCCGACCGGGTGATCCTCACGACCGGGCGTCCGGACGAGGAGGAATCGCGACGAGCGGCCAAGGGGCTCGCGGAGTTCTACGCACTCTGCCGCCAACTCATCGCGGAGCGACTGGAAACGCCGCGGGACGACTTCCCGAGCGACCTCTTCCGTGCGGGTGCCGGTGAAGAGGCCGCTCTGAGCACGCCCGAGTTGATCCAGGTCATGTACTCGATGCTCTTCGCCGGTCACGAGACGACGACGGCGCATCTCGTCCACCTGATGCGCCGGGTGCTGCTCGAACCGGGCCTGTGGCAGCGGTTGCGGGACGACCGCAGCCTGATCCCGAACGTCGTCGAGGAAGTCCTTCGGCTCGAGCCGCCGGTCATCAACTGGCGGCGGCGTGCGAAGCACGACGTCGAAGTGGCCGGCGTGACGCTCCCGGCCGGGGCGAAGGTCTTGCTGCTCCTCGGCTCCGCCAACCACGACGGCGCGCGGTTCGACGCGGCCGACGAACTGAGGCCGGAACGCGGTGACGCCCGGGCGCACCTGTCGTTCGGGTTCGGTGAGCATCTGTGCCTCGGTGCACCGCTGGCCCGGATGGAGGGCCGGATCGTCCTGGAGGAGATGGTCGGCCGGTTCGCCGCGCCGCGTATACCGGATCAAAAGCTGGAGTTCCTGCCGAGCCTTCTCTTCCGGTCGCCGAAGGCGCTCACGATCTCGTTGGACTAATTGCGCATCTGCAGGATGCGCTCGATCTCGCGGCCGGTGGCCTGGAGTGCGGGTAGGTACTCGCGCTCCAGGGTCGTGATCGACGTGCGGCTCGCGTGCGCGGCGACGCTGATCGCCATCGTCGGCCGGTTCGCCTGTCGGAGCGGGACGGCGATCGCACAGATGCCCGTCTCGATCTCCTGGTCCATCGCGCAGTAGCCCTGCTCCTTGACCATGGCGAGCGTCCGGGCCAGTTCCCCCGGGTCGGTGATCGTCCGCTCGGTCTCCCGGTGCAGTGCGGCGGTCTTGAGGTACTCCTCCAGTTGTGCTTCGGTGAGGTCGGCCAGCAGGACGCGGCCCAGCGCGGTGAGGTAGGCCGGGATGCGCGTCCCGACCCTCAGCGCGAGCGTCATGATCCGGGGAAAGCTGGTCAGCGCGCGCGCGACGAACACGACGTCGTGTCCGTCCAACACGCCGGCCGAGCACGACTCGTGAAGGTTCTCGGCGAGCTCGTGCAGTTCGGCTTGGAGCGTCTGGTCGACCGACATCGTGGAGAGATACGAGTATCCGAGATCAAGGATCGTCGGCCGGAGGCTGTAACGACCGTTGTCGTTGGTGGCGTACCCGTCAGCTTCCAGCGTGTGCAGGAACCGGCGGGCGGTCGCGCGATTCAGTCCGGTCAGACGGGCGACCTCGGCGATCGTCAGCGTCGGCTGGCTCTCGGAGAAGCAGCGGATGACGGCGAGGCCCCGGCCGAACGCAGTGACGTACGGGGACCGGGCTTCGTCCTCGATCGGCGCGGCGTCCGCGGTGCCGGCGATCGGCATTTCCTGGCTCACGGTGTCCCTGGATGTGTCGATTCGGTGCGCCGGATCGAACCGGTGCTCGGACAGGTGCGGCGATCATAGGTCCCGATGTGCCCGTTGACACCTTCGCGACCGCAGCTTAGATTTTCGCACACATGGGCGGTGTGCGAACATCAAGCGTCGAATCTTCCGGCGGCCTCGCCAGCGGATCCAACGTCGCAAGGGAGCGCGTGGTGGCTGAACTAGCAAAACGGGGGTCGGGTGATTCGATCCTGGACGTCCGCAACCTGGGTGTCCGCTACGGATCGATCACCGCGTTACGCGGTGTGGACGTGTCCGTGGGCCAGGGCGAGATCGTTGCCCTGCTCGGTCCCAACGGCGCCGGAAAGAGCTCGTTGGCCCGCGCTGTGACCGGAATGCTGCCGCAGTACGGCGGCGCGCTGAGCACGGGGACGGTCGCCGTCCGCGGTACCGAGGTGCACCGGCACTCACCCGCCGCGATCGTGAAGACCGGCGTCAGTCAAGTCCTCGAAGGTCGTCAGACGGTGATGGAGCTGACGATCGAGGAGAACCTCAAGGTCGGCGGCTACACCCGGCGTGGCGGCGGCTCCGCGGAGGTGCTGGAGCGCGTTCTCGAGCTCTTCCCGGTCCTGCGCAAGCGCTTCCGTGATCGCGCCGGCTACCTGTCCGGCGGCGAGCAGCAGATGCTCGTGATCGGCCGCGCGCTGATGCAGGAGCCCACGGTGCTGGTTCTGGACGAGCCTGGTCTGGGACTGTCGCCGAAGATGGCGGCACACATCTACGACCTGATCCGGCAGATCAATTCCGACGGTGTCGGCGTGCTGCTGATCGAGCAGAACGCGAACGCGGCTCTGGAGGTCAGCGACTACGCCTACCTGCTCGACTCAGGCCGGGTCGAGCTTGAGGGGACCGCCGCTGACGTCGCCGCCGACGACCACGTCAAGGACTCCTACCTCGGCCTCGGCGAGGGAGCGGGCTCCTACCGGCGGGTACTGAATTTGCCGGAACCGACGGATTCCGAGAGCCCCGACCGGCTGGTCGTCGAGAACCTCGGCCTGAAGATCGGCGGGATCAAGGCGATCTCGGATGTCTCGTTCTCGGTGCGCGACGGCGAGTTCTTCGCGGTGATCGGGCCCAACGGCGCCGGAAAGACGTCACTGCTCAACTCGTTGAGCGGCTTCTACCGTCCGCAGCAAGGCTCGATCACGTTCGACGGGACCCCGCTGCTGGGCAAGTCACCGGCCCAGATCGCCCGGCTTGGCACCGCGCGGACGTTCCAGAACATCGCACTCTTCAACAAGCTGCCGGTGATCGACAACGTGATGGTCGGGCGCGAGCGCTTCCGCCGGGCCGGTGCTCTCTCCGGAGCGCTGTGGATCGGCCGTTCCCGGCGGGAGGAACTCGAGTCCCGCCGGATCTGCAGCGAGCTGATCGACCTGATGGGGCTGTCGAAAGTCCGCGACCAAGCCGTCGGCGAGCTGTCGTACGGGCAGCGCAAGCGCGTCGAGCTGGCCCGGGCGTTGTCCTCGGAGCCGCGCCTGCTCCTGCTGGACGAGCCGGTGGCCGGGATGAACTTCGACGAGACCGCCGAGCTGGCGTCCTATGTGCTCCGGGCGCGCGAGCAGATGAACTTCACGGTGCTCCTGGTCGAGCACGACCTGCACCTGATCATGGACGTCGCCGATCGGGTGCTCGTCCTCGACTTCGGTCAGGCTCTCGCGCTCGGTACCCCGGCCGAGGTGCGGGCCGACCCGGCCGTGGTCGCCGCCTACCTGGGAACGGTCGAGGTGGCAGCATGACCGACGTCGTGCAGACCGGGCTGTCCGGGCTCGCGCTCGGGTCGCTCTACGGGCTGATCGCCCTGGGGTTCGTGATCGCGTACAAGGCCACCCGCGTCATCAACCTGACCCAGGGTGGTGCTGCGCTGCTCGGCGCGTACCTGACGTACTGGCTGCACGTTCAGGCGGGGTTGAACTACGTGCTCGCCGTCCTGCTCGCGGTCGCACTGTGCGCCGGGCTCTCCGCCGTGATCGAGCGCTGGCTGATCGAGCCGGTGCTGGACCGCGACATGCACGCCTCGCTGATGGTGACGATGGGTGGGCTGATCGTTTTCCAGGCGATCGTGGCCGGTCTCTGGGGGAGCGATCAGCTCAACCCGGACGACCCCTGGAAGCTCGACAAGGTGACGCTCGGGGGAGTGTCGATCACGACCAGGGATCTCTGGGTGATCATCCTGGCCGCGGTCGCGGTGATCCTGTTCTTCTTGTTCTTCCGGTTCACGCTGGTCGGTACCGCGATGCGGGCCACTGCGTTCCATCGGGTCGCGGCGTCCGCGCAGGGCATCGACTCGAAGCGGATCGGGATGCTGGCCTGGGCGATCGCCGGTGGTCTGGGCGGCCTGGCCGGAATCCTGCTCGGCACGACCGTGGGCGGCGGGCTCCAGCCCGGAATTGCCAACGCCGCGCTGGTGGCGCTCTCGGCAATCATCGTCGGTGGCCTCGACTCGCCCGGCGGCGCCGTGCTCGGCGGCATCATCATCGGGCTCGCGCAGCAGTACGCGGCCAGCTACGCGCCGGCCTTTCTCGGGCAGGACGTCTCGACAGTTCTTCCGTACGTCGTGATGGTCGCCATCCTCGTCTTCCTTCCCACCGGCCTGCGCGGTACGGCCGAGATCCGGAGAATCTGATGACCGTTCTTCAGGATCGCGCCGGGGTACCCGAAGTCCGTACCGCCGACCTGGCCAAGGAGATCCGTCTCGTCCGCAGCTGGCCGCAGGCGACCGGGCTGGTGCTCTTCCTGGTCGCCGCGGTTCTGGTGCCGCTCAGCGTCGCCAGTGCGTTCTGGTCATCGCTGATCGTGCTCTCGGCGATCGCCGGGATCGGTGGGATCGGGCTCAACCTCTCGATGGGCTACGCCGGTCAGCTCTCGCTCGGCCACTCGGCGTTCCTGGCGGTCGGCGCATACACCGCCGCGGTGACCGGCGGCAACGGATGGCCGCTCTACCTGTGGCTGCCGGCAGTCGCGGTCGTCACCGGACTGCTCGGCTGCTTCGTCGGACTGTTCACGTTGCGGTTGCGCGGCCCGTACCTGGCCATCGTTTCGCTCGGCTTGGTGTTCTTCGCGATCTACCTGTTCAACAACTGGGAGTCGGTCAGCGGCGGCGTCAACGGGCTGTCGTTCGACCTCCCGAGTTCGCTCGGTCCGCTCGACTTCACCGGGCTCTCGGTGGGTGGCGTGTACTTCGGGCGGGAGCAGAGCTTCGGGGTCCTGTGCTGGCTGCTCGTCGGCCTGGCCCTGCTGCTCTCCCGGAATATCGTCCGCAGTGGGTTCGGCCGGGCCATGCTTGCGGTTCGCGAGCAGGACATCGCCGCCGAGGTGCTCGGCGTCCGGCCGTTCCGGACGAAGGTCGTCGCGCTCGGGATCGGGAGCGCGTTCGGCGGCGTCGCCGGTGCCTTGCTGGCCAACGAACTCCAGTACGTCCTGCCGGCCGGGTTCGACCTGAACATGTCCATCCAGTACGTGGCGATCATCGTGCTGGGCGGTATGGGCACCACGTTCGGACCGGTGATCGGGGCGGCATTCGTCACCGCCGTGCCCCAGCTGATCAACATCTACGCCGCCCACATCCCGTTCGTGAAGGACGCGAACGAACCCGGCTTCGGCCTGACCAAGGACAATGCCGGGCTGGTCATCTACGGCGTGCTGATCATCGTCACGCTGCTCGCCGAGCCGGAGGGTCTCTCCGGCCTCGGGCACCGGCTCGTCCGGGTCACCCGGCGGCTGGTGCCTGCTCGAAGCAAACCTGCCTAACCCCCTCCCGTTCCCCTATCCCGGCGGTTCCCCGGCCCCGGGCCGGTGCTGCCTGCCCGGATTCCCTTCAGAAAGGGAAGTACAACGATGTACAGACACAGATTGACCGGCCTCGCGGTCGTCGCGGCAGCCGCGCTGCTGGCGGCCGGATGCGCCGGCACCAGCAACCCGAAGTCCGCCGCCAAGGCCGACACGCCGGGCTACGACGCCGCGACCAAGACGTTCACGGTCACCGCCATCCTCCCGCTGAGTGGCCAGCTGGCACCCGCCGGCACCGCGATCTCGGCGGGCGAGGAGATCTACTTCCAGGCGCTCAACGCCAAGGGCGGCATCGACGGAAAGTACAAGGTCACGTACCGGGGCGAAGATTCGCAATACAACCCGCAAACCGCGATCCCGCTGTACAACCGGGTCAAGGGCGAGAGCGTCCTGATCTCGGGCTTGCTCGGCACCTCGATCCTCAACTCGCTCAAGCCGCAGTTCGCGACCGACACGATGACGGTGGTCGCCGACTCGAGCAGCGGTCTGCTGCAGCACGAGCCGAACCTGCTGCCGTACGGGTCGTCGACGCAGACGAACATGATCAACCTGGCCTCCTACGCGGCGACGAAGCTGGGCCACCAGGGCGACGTGTTCTGCTCGGTGACCCAGGCCGACGACCTCGGTAAGGAGAACCGTGAGGGCGTCCAATTCGCGGTCAAGGCACTCGGCCTGAAGTTCGGCGTGGACACCCCGGTGCAGACCACCGACACCAACTTCACGCCGCAGGTCCAGCAGCTGAAGAAGGCCGGCTGCCAGGTCGTCATGCTCGGTGCCACGACCAGCCAGGTCCCCGGTCTGGTCTCGGCCGCGGTACAGCTCGACTACCAGGCCCAATGGATGGGTCAGAGCAACGTCTACGTGCCCCAGTTCGCGACGTCACCGATCGCGCCGTACCTGCAGAAGAACCTGCTGACCTCTTTGATCGGGGTGGACTGGGCCAATACCGCGCCCGGCATGGCGGCTCTACGGGCGGCGTACGACCAGTACGGCAAGGCCGCGGGGGCCAAGCAGAGCTCTTTCACACAGCTCGGCTATGCCCACGGCATGCTTGTCGAGGCCGTGCTGAAGAAGGCGATCGCGAACGACGACTTCAGCCGCGAGGGCATCCTCAAGGCTAGCCAGCAGATCGGTGACCTCGACTACGGCGGCATTCTGCCCACGTACGGCTACACCGAGCCGGCGAAGCGCACGGCGCCGTTCGTCACGTCGATCTTCAAGGTCGACCCGAGCAAGCCGATGGGTCTCGCGCCGGTGGCCGTCGACTACGAGAGCCCTGAGGCTTCGAAGTTCACCGCGGAGTGATTTCGCGGGTGTCGGGCGCGTTGCCCGGCACCCGCACCCGCCCGGTTTCACCCTTGACGTGGCTCGACGCCCGTCCTAACGTCGTTCATATAGCGCCCATGTGGTCGCTCTGCGAACATCTGGAGGTCTGGCTTGATCACCGTCGAAGAGACCGAGGAGCTGACCAAGGTCGGACCGGGTACGCCGACCGGTGAGTACCTGCGTCAGTTCTGGCTGCCGTTCCTGGGCTCGGACGCCATCGAGGCCGGCGGCCAGCCGTTCCCGGTCCGGCTGATGAGCGAGAACCTCGTCGCATTCCGTCGCGAGGACGGTCAGATCGGCCTGGTCGACGTCGCGTGTGCCCACCGCCGGGCGCCGCTCCTGTACGCCCGCAACGAGGGCTGCGGACTGCGTTGCGTCTACCACGGCTGGCAGTACGACATCGACGGCCAGTGCACGGACATGCCGGCCGAGCCCGCGACCAGCCGCTTCAAGAAGCACATCAAGATCAAGGCCTACCCGTGCCGGGAGCGCAACGGCGTCGTCTGGACGTTCCTGGGCCAGGGCGAGCCGCCGGAGCTGCCCGAGGTCGAGTGGAACCTGCTGCCGCCGGACCGAGTCCACGTCTCGTTCCGGGTGCAGGAGACGGACTGGCTGAGCTCCTACGAGGGCGAGATCGACTCCGCCCACGCCCCGATCCTGCACGGCCGCCTCGACTCGACCAGTAAGCGGTCGCGCACGACGATGGCCCGCTCCGGCCGCCCGGTTTTCGACGTCATGCAACAGGCCTTCGGGGCCAGCATCGGCGCCCGCCGCACGGTCCCCGACACCGACGAGCTCTACTGGCGGGTCAACCAGTTCGTGATGCCGTTCTACACGCTGGTTCCGCCCAAGAGCGAGGAGTGGGCCGAGCTCACCGGTCACGCCTGGGTGCCGATCGACGATCACCACACGCTCGCGGTCGGATTCACCTACCTGCCCGACCGGCCGTTGAAGGATCGCATGGCCGACGTGTTCACGAACGGCTTCAAGGGCCGCGAGACCGGTCACCCGAGCGTGAACGCGTACGACCCGGACGTGCCGCAAAACGTGCCGTACTGGAAGTACGTCACCAAGTACCGCCACGACACGAACTACCGGTTCGACTACGGCCTGCAGCAGACCACCTACTTTTCCGGGCTGCCCGGCCTCTGGGTCCAGGACGTCGCCTCGCAGAACGGCGCCCAGCACGCCTCGCGGAGCCAGGAACACCTCACCTCAAGCGACGCCGGGATCGTGATCGTCCGCCAGGTGCTGCGCGACTGCGTGGCCGCCTACGCGGCGAGCGGTGAGTTGCCCGCCGCGGGCACCGACCCGTCGTCGTACCGGGTGCGCGCGGTGGCCGGGCTGCTGAAGTCCGACGAGGCCTGGGTCGAGGCCCTGAGCGAGTTCATGTTCAAGCCGGTGGGCGACTCGCTCGGCTACCGCGTTCCGTGAGTCGGAAGGACCAACTGGTGAAGATCGCTGCCGACCGCTCGCTCTGCAAAGGGCACGGGCAATGCGAGCTGTTCGCTTCCGACTACTTCGAGATCGACGATGACGCGCTGGTCGTCCTGCTGAAGGACCAGGTGGCGTCAGGTGACGAGAGCGCGGTACAGGAAGCGGTCACGCACTGCCCTGAGCTTGCGCTCCGGCTTGAGCAGGTCTGATGAAGGTCGGCGAGTACCTACGAGTGCCGTACCTGGTGACCGCCCAGTCGGTGGAGCGGCCGGACGGCTCCTGGGCGCGTCACGTCGAGCACCCGGAGCTGCCGGACTGCACCGCCGAGGCCGAGTCGATCGTCGATGCGCTCACCCAGCTCGAGACGAAGCGGATCGAGACCGTGGTTTCGCTGCTCAAGTCCGGGCGGACGCCGCCGATGCGTCCGTACCTGCTCGGTGACGTGCAGGCGCGGCAGCGGGTGCGGCGGGCCGGGCTGGCCGAGAAGATCGAGCCGCTGTGGGACACCGACGCCTCGTCGATGCGGGTCGGGTGAGCATGGGCACCGGAGCAGCCTTCATCGGAGTGGGCTATTCGGCGGTCGACCGCCGGACCGACCGCAGCCTGCTGTCGTACGCGCACGAGGCGTCCCTGGACGCACTGCGTGCGGCCGGGATCGCGCCGGACGCGGTCGACGGGTACGTGGGGATCGGGTCGAACCCGAACCCGTCGGCGGCCGTCGGGGACGGCGCGGATCACGTGTCGGCGTACCTGCTGGTCGACAGCCTCGGGCTGGGGCCGCTGGGCTGGGTCAGCGACGTCTCCGGGTTCGCGGTGAACATGGCCGCGACCGCGGCCGCGGCGATCCGGGCCGGATCGTGTTCGGTGGTGCTGGGGGTCCGCGCGGTCTCCGCCGGGTCGGTCGCGGGGAGGACACGCCCCGGCGGGCCGTCCTCCGCGCGGCCGGGTGCCGACGAGTCGGCGGCTGAGTCGGCCGGCCGGGCCGGGTTCGCGGCCGGCGAGGACCAATGGACGCGGCCGTTCGGGGCCGGGCCCCCTGGCACCCGGTTCGCCCTGCGGATGCGCCAGTACCTGGAGCGCTCCGGTGCGACCCGTAGTGAGGTCTTCCAGGTTGTGCGTGCGGCCCGCGCGCACGCTGCCAACAACCCGGTCGCCTATTTCCGGAACACCGACGTCATGCTGGACGAATACCTCGACGCGCCGATGGTCGCCGACCCGCTGAGCCGGCTCGACTGCGACCTCCCGGTGACCGGGGCGGGGGCCTTCGTGCTGGTCTCGGATTCCCTGGCCCGGGATCGCCCGGCCGCCTACCTGCGCGCCCACACGAACTGGACGAACGCCGACACCATCCTCGACCGGGCCGGTCTGATCTCCACCGACATCGACGTCTGCCAGCTCTACGACGGCTACTCGTTCATGGTCTACGAGTGGCTGGAACGCCTCGGCTGGTGTGACGAGAACACCGCGTGGAAATTCGTCGCCGACGGACACACCCGTCCCGGCGGTGACCTGCCGGTGAACACGTTCGGCGGCGCGCTCGGCGAGGGCCGTCTGCACGGGATGGGTCATCTCCGCGAAGGCATCGTCCAGGTGATGGGCGTCGCCGGCGCTCGGCAGGTGGACGACGTCGAACACTGCCTGGTGCAGATCGGACCCTTCGACCGGTCGGCGCTCGCGGTGCTGAGCAGAGAGGGGCAGTGAGCCGCATGGGCGCCCTGGAAGGTTGCCGGGTCCTGGAGTTGAGCCATCTCGCTGCCGCCGTTGCGGGCAAGACGCTGGCCGACCTGGGCGCGGACGTGGTGAAGATCGAGCCGCGCGGCGGTGAGGACGCCCGCCGGGCCGAGCCCACCGACGCCGACGGGCGCGGTCTCGAGTTCCTCGCGTTCAACGGAAACAAGCGCAGCGTCACGCTCGACCTCGGATCGGAGGCCGGACGAGAGATCTTCGCCCGGCTCGCCCGCACCGCCGACATCGTCCTCACCGACTGGGAACGGATCTCCGACCCGGCCGAGGCCGACGCGTTGCGCCTGCTGGCGACCGACGCGAACCCGGCGCTGGTGTGGTGCGAGATCTGGCCGTACGGGCGGGGCGAGTACGAGGCCACGCACGCCACCGAGTTCACACTGCAGGCGCAGGGCGGGCACCTCTACCTCAACGGCGAGATCGACCGCCCCCCGGTGCGGATCAGCGCGCCGGTGGCGTCCGCGCAAAGCGGCGCCGAAGCGGCTGGCGCGGCGCTGATGGCCTACTACCACGCGCTGCGCACCGGCCAGGGCCAGCGGGTCGACGTCTCGGTGCAGGCCTGCGTCGTCTGGACGCTGCTCAACACGACCATGACCTGGCAGTGCCTGGGCATCGACGAGGTCCGTGGCGGCTCGGTGAAGCGGGAACGGGGAAACCCGTTCTACACCCGGCTGGTCTGGCCGTGCCGGGACGGGTTCATCCAGTTCGGCCCGGTCGGCGGCGGCGGCGGCAAGGTCCGCGAGGCGTCCTACTCGACGCTGGTCGAGTGGATGCGTGAGGAGGGCTTCTACCGGCCGATCCTGGACGCGCACGACTGGAACGGCCCGGCCCGGTTCGCCGTCCCGCAGGAGGCCTACGACGAGGTCACCGAGGCGATCGGGGCGTTCGTCCGGTCCCGGACGCTGTCCGAGCTGATCGAACGCGGGATGAAGCGCCGGATCCTGCTCGCGCCCATCTACTCCGTCCCGCAGTTGCTGGAAGCCGAGCAGCTGGTGGCCCGGGGGTACTTCCGGGAGATCGACGGGGTGCGGTACCCGGGGCCGTTCGCACGGCTGTCCCGGACGCCGCTGCGCGAACCCGGCCCGGTGCCGGAGGCCGGGGCGGACACGCGGGACGTCCTGGCCAGGCAAGCGGCGGAGGCGGTATGAGCGGCATCTTCGACGGCCTCCACGTCCTGGACTTCACCTGGGCTGCGGCCGGCCCGATCCTCACCAAGCAGTTCTCCGACAACGGTGCCGACGTCGTCAAGATCGAGTCGCGCAGCCATCCGGACAGCGTCCGGCTCGGCGGGCCGTTCTTCGAGGCGAAGCCGGGCATCAACCGCAGCGGCTTCTTCGCCGACTTCAACAGCTCGAAGAAGAGCGTCGCGATCGACCTGGGCAGCACCGAGGGGCGCGACCTGGTGCGCCGGATGGTGACCTGGGCCGACGTCGTCGCCGACAACTTCCGGCCCGGCGTCCTGGAGCGCTGGGGTCTGGGCCACGACCTGCTGGCGGAGCTCAACCCGCGGGCGATCCTGCTCAGCTCCTCGCTGTACGGCGAGGACGGGCCGTGCGCGTCGCTCGCCGGGTTCGGCGCGCAGGGCGCGGCTTCGGCCGGCATCCACGGGCTGACCGGCTGGCCGGATCTGCCGCCTGCCCTGCCCAAGGGTGCCTACACCGACTCGGTGTCGCCGCGGTACTCGATGGCCGCGGTCACCGCCGCGCTGATCCACCGCGAGCGCACCGGCCTCGGCCAGCGGATCGAACTTTCCCAGGTGGAGACGACCGTCGGCATCCTGGCCGGTCAGTTGCTGGAGTGGCAGCTCACCGGGCGGGAACCGCGGCGCTCGGGCAATCGCCAGCCGGGGCGCCGGCTGCACGCCGTGCTGCCCTGCGCGGGCGAGGACAACTGGATCGCGGTCGAGGTCCGGACCGACGCCGAGTGGCGCAGCCTCTGCGAGGCGCTGAACCTGGACGAGGCGCCGGAGGACGCCGAGCAGGCCGTCGCCGCGGTCACCGCGGGCCTTGACCGGTTCGCGCTGATGGACCGGCTGCAGGCCGCCGGGGTGCCGTCGGGTGTCGTACTCCGGGGATCCGACCTTCTCGCCGACCCGCGACTGCGGGCGCGCGGGCATTTCTGGGCGCTGCCGCACGCGGAGATGGGAACGCTCGACTACAACGGCCCGGCCTATCGCTTCGAGCGGACGCCGTCCGAGCTCACGAGCGCGGCCCCGCTGCTCGGCGAGCACACCGACGAGGTCATGCGGGACGTGCTCGGGCTGGACGACACGGAGATCACCCGGCTGCGAGAGGCAGGGGTACTGCAGTGACGAACATCTGGCCGGAGCCCCGCTTCGACTACCGCGACCCGGACATCCGCAACAACGAGGACGAGTACCTGGCCCGCCAGCGGGACGTCTGCCCGGTCATCCGCAGCGAGGACTTCGGCGGCTTCTGGGCGCTGACGAAGTTCGCGGACATCGCCGAGGCGGCCAACGACCACGAGCGGTTCACCACCACGGTCGGCCCGACGATCCCGCCCTACGGCCGGCCCTACGGCTCCAAGCCGCTGACGTCCGACCCGCCGGAGCACGGTGTCTACCGCAAGTTGCTCCAGCCGTTCTTCAGCCCGGCCGCGACGGCGGCGATGGAGCCGTTGGTGCGGACGATCGTCCGGGAGCGGATCGCCGAATTTGTCGGCCAGGGCAAGGGCGACCTGATGGCCGAGCTCGGGGAACCGGTTCCGGCCCAGGTGATGGCCGTGCTGCTGGGCCTCGACCGGTCGCGTTCGCAGCAGATCTCGCTGATGAACAAGAAGACCCAGCGCTCCTCGGTCGGCGAGGACCTCCGCAGCGCCGAGGAGGTGCAGGCCGAGATCCTGCGGTTCCTCACCGAGGAGATCGAGTCGCGCCGGGCCGGGCCCAGGGACGACCTGCTCAGCACGATCGTCCACAGCGAGGTCGACGGGGAGCCGGTCACCGACGAGATCCGCTACGGCATGGCGACGATGCTGATCGTCGCCGGCACCGACACGACCGTGAGCGGCATCGTCAACACGCTGTTCCACGTCTCGCGGTACGGGCCTGATTTCCGGCAGGCGCTGCTCGACGACCCGGAGAAGCTCGACCTCTTCGTCAATGAGGCACTGCGGTTCGACGCGCCGGTCTTCGGGCTGGCCCGATCCGTCGTCGGCGACGTCTGCCTGCGCGACGTCGAGATGAAGGACGGCGACCGGGTCCTGCTGCTCTGGGGCTCCGGCAACCACGACGCCGAGCGATTCGACGACCCGGACACGTTCGACCCGGACCGGCGTCCGGCCGCGAACCTGACGTTCGGCTGGGGCAGGCACCGCTGCCTCGGCGACAAGCTGGCCAAGTTGGAGATCCGGGTGGTCGTGGAGGAGGTCCTCGCGGCGATGCCCGAGTTCCGTCGTGTCACCGACGACCCGCCGCCGCTGCGGATGGATCTCGAACACGGTCCGAGTGCTTTGGAGGTGGTCTGGTGAGCACGCTGAGCGCGCGCGCCCTGGTCCTGGAGGAGCCCGGAACCGCGCCGGTGCTGGCCGAGATCGAGGTACTGGACCCCGGGACGGGCGAGGTCCGGGTGAAGGTGGCCGCCTCCGGGGTGTGCGGTACCGACGGCCACGCGATCGAGGGCACTCACCCGCTGCCGTACCGGCCGGTCGTCCTCGGCCACGAGGGCGCCGGGGTGGTGGAGAGCGTCGGTGAGGGCGTGACCGGGCTGAAGCCGGGCGACCACGTCGTCTGCGCCCTCGCGGTGCCCTGCGGAACCTGCCGGCAGTGCCGGCGCGGCCTCTCCGAGCACTGCAACAGCCCGGCCCGGCGGAAGGCGATGTCGGGGGTCCGGGCCGACGGCTCGACCCGGCTGCGCTACCGCGGCGAGCCCGCCTACCCGTTCTTCGGCGTCGGCACGCTGGCCGAATACACGACGCTCCGGCAGGAGCAGGCGATCCGGATCGACGAGTCGCTGCCGCTGGACGAGTTCAGCCTGGCCGGATGCGGTGTGGTGACCGGGTACGGTGCCGTGCTGAACATCGCCGGAGTCCAGCCGGGTGACACGGTCGTGGTCGTCGGGGCCGGTGGCGTCGGCGTGAACGTCGTCCAGGCCGCGCGGGCCGCGGGGGCGACGACCGTGGTGGCCGTGGACGGCCTTCCGGCCAAGCTCGACCTGGCCCGGAAGTTCGGCGCCACCCACGTCATCGACGCGTCCGCGGACGTCGCCGCCGAGTTGGCGGCCATCGAGCCGGACGGCGCCGACGTGGTGTTCGAGGTGGTCGGTAAGCCCGAACTGCTGGCGATGTGCCTCGGGCTGACCCGGGTCGGCGGCGCGTGCGTCATGGTCGGCATCCCGCCGATGGGGTCGCAGCTGAGCTTCGACGCGTTCACGCTGAGCGCCAACCGTCGGGTGCTGGGCTGCCGGGGCGGCGCGGTCGTGCCGGCCCGGGACATCGACCGGCTGGTAGCGCTCTACCGGGGCGGGAACCTCAACCTGGCTGACCTGATCGGGCAACGCATCGAGCTCGACGACGTGTTCGGGGCGCTCGACTCGCTCGGGCGCAGCGCGTTCGCCCGCAGCGTGGTGGTGTTCTGATGGTGCTCATCGTCGGCGGGTCACTCGCCGGCCTGCACACCGCCGAGGCGATCCGGGCCCAGGGCTACACCGGCCCGATCACGGTGCTGGACGCCGACGACGAGCCCCACTTCGACCGGCCCCCGATGTCCAAGGACTACCTGCACGGCACGATGCCGATCGAGCGGCTCCGCCTGCGTGAGCAGGCGCGCCTGGACGCGCTGGACGTCGACTGGCGGCTGGGGCAGCGGGCGACCGCGCTCGACGTCGACCGGCGCGTAGTGACCACCGGCTCGGATCTGGAGTACGACGAACTGGTCATCGCCACCGGCGTCGCGCCGATCGTCCCGGCCGCACTCGCGACACCACGCGCCCACGTACTGCGGACGAAGGCCGACGCCGACCGGCTGCGACGGGGGCTCCGTCCGGACGGATCACTTGTCGTGATCGGCGGTGGGTTCATCGGGCTCGAAGTGGCCGCCGCGTTCCGCAAGGCCGGGGCGGCGGTGGACGTCGTCGAGGCGCTGGACGCCCCGCTGCGGCGCCAGCTCGGCCCGGCGATCGGGGGCGCGCTGCAGCGGCTGCACGAGCGCAACGGCGTCCGCTTCCACCTCGGACGCCAGGCCGTGGCGGCCGACGCCCGCACGGTCACCCTCGACGACGGCACCGTGCTCGAATCCGAGACCCTGCTGGTAGCGGTCGGCTCCCGGCCCGGCACCGCCTGGTTGTCGAGCGCCGGCCTCGATCTCGCCGCCGGCCTCAACGCCGACGGACACCTCCGGGTCGCGCCGCACGTGCACGCCGTCGGGGACGTCGTCCGCTGGTCGCACCCGCTGGCCGGTCGCCCGGTCCGGGTCGAGCACTGGACGACCGCGATCGAGCAAGCCAAGTACGTCGCGGCCCGGATCACCGGGCGAGCCGACGACGCCCCGTTCCAAGCCCTGCCCTACTTCTGGACCGACCAGTACGACCGCAAGATCCAGGCCCACGGCTTCCCCACCGAGGACGCCGAGATCGAGCTGCTCGACGGCGACCTCGACAGCGGCAAGTTCGCCGCGCTCCACGTCGTCGAGGGCCGGGCCAGGGCGGTCGTCGGCATGAACAACCCGAAACAGATCCTGGCCGGTCGGCGGCGCGTCGTCGCCGACCTGGCTCTCCAGGAGGCACGCCCATGAAGACCTATCCGATGCAGCGCGAGAAGACCTGCCCGTTCGCGCCCCCGCCCGAGTACCAGGAACTCCGCGACACCGAGCCGATCTCCCGGGTCCGGCTCTACGACGGCCGTAAGGCCTGGCTGTTCACCCGGTACGAGGACATCCGCGCGGTGCTCGCCCACCCGGCGGTCAGTGCCGAGACGCTCAACCCGGACTTCCCGTTCCTCACGCCCGGCGACAAGATCTCCAAGCAGGCGCAGTCGTTCCAGCGCTGGGACGACCCGCGGCACGCGACCCGGCGTCGCATGCTGATGCCGTTCTTCACGATCAAACGGATCCGCGCGATGCGCCCGCGCATCCGGGAGATGATCGACGACATCTACGCCCGGATGCTCGCGATCGGGCCGCCGCTGGACCTGGTCGAACACCTGGCCCTGGCGCTGCCGTCGAGCGTCGCGTGCGACCTGCTCGGCGTCGACTACGAAACCCACGAGTTCTTCGAGTCGCGCTTCGCCGTCCGGCTCGACCGGCGCTCCACCGCCGAGCAGGTGCAGGCCGCGAACACCGAGGTCCGGGCGTTCGTGGACGACGTGGTGCGGTCGAAGTACGGCGCGAACAAGCCGGACCTCATCGGCCAGTTCGTCACGCAGCACGTGGAGACCGGTGAGGTGTCGCACGAGGATGCGGTCACCGACGCGGTGCTGCTCCTGCTCGCCGGCCACGAGACCACCGCGAACATGATCGCGCTGGGCACGCTGGCGCTGCTGGAGCACCCCGATCAGCTGGCCCTGATCCGCAAAGACCCCACGACGGTGCCGAACGCGGTCGAGGAACTGCTTCGGTTCTTGACGATCTCGCAGTCGATGGGCGTGCGGATCGCCGCCGACGACTTCGAGATCGCGGGGCAGCCGATCGCGGCCGGTGACGGCCTGATCCTCCCGGTCGCGGCCGGGAACTGGGACGACTCGGTGTTCAGCCACCCCGAGCAGTTCGACGTGACCCGCGAAGCACGCGGCCACATCACGTTCGGGTTCGGACCGCACGTGTGCCTCGGGCAGCCGCTGGCCCGTCTGGAGCTCGAAGAGGTCTTCTCCACACTCTTCGACCGGTTCCCCGGCCTGCGGGTGGACCTGCCGCCGGACGAGGTCCCGTTCAAATTCGACGCGGTCTTCTACGGCCTGCACCGGCTCCCGATCGTCTGGGACGAGAAGGAATCAGCATGAAACTCACCGTCGACGAGGGAAAGTGCGTCGCTGCCGGTCTTTGCGTGATGACCGATGACGTGGTCTTCGACCAGGACGAGGCCACCGGCATCGTCACCCTGCTCACCGACGAACCGGCCCCGGCGAACCGCGAATCCGCGCGGGAAGCGGCCCGGATCTGCCCGGCCGTCGCGATCACGATCCACGAGGACGCACAGTGACCGTCACGCCAGAAATCGACGTCGACATCCGCGCAAACATCGCGCTGCCCCCCACCGACCTGCTGATCGGCGGCGAATGGCAGCCGGCCGCCGCAGGGGAGCGGTTCGACGTCATCGACCCGGTGACCGAGCGCGTGATCGCACAGGTCGCCCGAGGCCGCGAAGCCGACGTCGAGCGAGCGGTCGCGGCCGCGCGCGCGGCCGTCGACGGGGGAGCATGGTCGAAGCTCTCCGGCGTCGAGCGCGGCAAGTTGCTGTTCAAACTGGCTGACCTGATGGAGCGCGATTTCCGGCCGATGACGCTGGTCGAGACCCTCGACATCGGCCAGCCGCTGAAAAACCCGGCCGGCGCGATCGCCGCCCTGCGCTACTACGCCGGATGGGCCGACAAGATCGACGGGCGGCACGTCTCACTCCCGGACGCCAACGGCCGCCCGACCCACACCTACGTGCGACGCGAGCCGATCGGCGTCGTCGCGGCGATCACCCCGTGGAACTCGCCGCTGATGACCGGCGCCTGGAAGATCGCGCCCGCGCTGGCCGCCGGCTGCTCGGTCGTGATCAAGCCGCCGGAGGACGCCCCACTGTCCACCCTCTACCTCGGCGCGCTTGCCCTGGAGGCGGGCTTCCCGGCCGGGGCGATCAACATAGTCCCCGGGTTCGGGCTCGAGGCCGGAGCCCCGCTCGTCGCCGCGCGAGGCGTCGACAAGGTGACGTTCACCGGTAGTACGGCCGTCGGCAGGCAGATCGGCGCGACCGCGACCGCGGCGCTCAAGGCGGTGACGCTGGAGCTCGGCGGGAAGTCGCCGCAGGTGGTGTTCGCCGACGCCGACATCGACCGGCACATCCCGATGATGGCCCGGCAGTTCTATCTCAACTCCGGCCAGGTCTGCGCGGCCGGATCGCGCCTGCTGGTGCAGCGATCGGCTCTCGATCGGGTGCTCGAAGGCGTCGCGGCCCAGCTGAAAAAGGTCCGGGTCGGTGACCCGTTCGACCCGCGGACCCAGATCGGTTCGCTGATCAGCCGCAAGCAGTTCGAGCGGGTCTCCGACTACATCGAGCAGGGCCGGTCCCAGGCCGAGCTCGTCACCGGCGGCAACCGCATCGGCGACTCCGGCTTCTTCGTCGAACCGACGCTGTTCACCGGCACCAACGACATCGTGATCGCGCAGGAGGAGATCTTCGGCCCGGTCGGCCTGGCGGTGCCGTTCGACACCTACGACGAGGCCATCCGGCTCGCCAACGACACCCCGTACGGGCTGGCGTCAGTCGTCTACACCAGCGACATCAGCACGGCGCACCGCGCGGCGGCCGACATCAAGGCCGGCATGGTCCGGGTCAACGGCGGGGCCTCGGTGCCCGCCCTCCAGGTGCCGTTCGGCGGCATGAAGGCCAGCGGCGTCGGCCGCGAGCTCAGCTACTCGGGCATCGAAGCCTGCACGGTCGAGAAGACCGTCAGCTTCGAGCTCTGAACCGAAGGGAACACTGATGTTCGACGATCTATCCGGCAAGGTTGGCTTGGTCACCGGCGCGAGCCGGGGCATCGGCCTCGCCTACGCCACCGCGCTGGCCGAGGCGGGTATGAAGGTCGTGCTCTCCGACGTCCTCGACGAGGACGGCGAGAAGGCTGCGGCCGAGCTGCGCGGCCAGGGTCACGACGTGCAGTACCACCGTGGCGACGTGACCGACGAGGAGTCGGTCCGGGCGCTGGCCGCTTACACCGCGGAGACCTACGGCGGCATCGATCTGCTGGTCAACAACGCCGGCATCTGGGGCGACCTCGAGTTCGCCTCGGTGTTCGACATCTCGTCCGAGCGCTGGGACAAGTCCTTCGCGGTCAACGTCAAGGGCGTCTTCCAGATGTCGGTCGCGGCCGCCCGCCACATGGAGGGGCGTCCGGGCGCGGCGATCATCAACCAGGCGTCGACCGCGCCCTACATCGCGACCCCGCGCACGGCCGACTACAGCGCAGGCAAGGCAGCGGTGATCACGCTGACCAAAACCCTGGCCAAGAGCTTCGGCGACCTCGGCATCCGGGTGAACGCGCTCGCACCCGGCGGCATCGCGACCGAGGCGTCGCTGAACAAGTCGGTGGACCTGTTCGCCGACGCGGCGGTCGCCCAGCAGTGCGTCAAGCGGGCGGGCCAGACCTCCGACCTGATCGGCCCGCTGATGTTCCTGGCCAGCGAGGCTTCCGGCTACATGTCCGGCCAGACCCTGGTCGTCGACGGCGGAAAGACGATGACCGCGTGAATCACGACCGGCTCTACGTCGGTGGCCGGTGGGTCGCGCCCACGTCCGGCGAGACGATCGTGGTGGTCTCGCCGTCCACCGAGGAAGTCATCGGCACGGTCGCGGCCCCGTCGATCGCCGACGCCGGTGCGGCGGTCGCCGCGGCCCGGGCCTCGTTCGAGGCCGGGACCTGGCGGCGCACCCCGGTCGCCGAGCGGATCGCCGCGCTGCGCCGGCTGGCCGACGCCTACGAGGCCCGCGTCCCCGAGATCGGCGACCTGCTGACCTCGGAGATGGGAGCGATCAGCCGGTGGACGCAGTTCGTCCACGCCGGCGGATCGGTGGCGCTGATCCGGGCGGTGTGCGACGACGCCGAGCAGTACCCGTGGGAGGAGCCGCGGCTCGGCGGATCCGCGACGATCCTCCGCGAGCCGGGCGGCGTCGTGGTGGCGATCCCGCCGTGGAACGTGCCGCAGTCGACGCTCCTGTCCAAGCTCGTCCCGGCGCTGCTGGCCGGCTGCTCGGTGGTCGTCAAACCCTCGCCGGAGACGCCGCTGGACGGGCTGGTGCTGGCCGAGCTGATCGACGGGAGCGGGCTGCCCGAGGGCGTGGTCAGCATCCTTCCCGGTGGGCGCGAGATCGGCGAGGCGCTGGTCGCGAACCCCGAGGTCGACCACGTGGCGTTCACCGGGTCGACCGCGGCCGGGCGCAGCATCGCTGCGGTCTGCGGGCGGGACCTGAAGCGCGTCACGCTGGAGCTGGGCGGGAAGTCGGCGGCGATCGTGCTGGACGACGCCGACCTCGACGTCGTCACGGCTGGGCTCAAGGCGACGGCGTTCAACATCAGTGGCCAGGCCTGCATCGCCCAGACCCGGGTGCTGGCACCGCGGAGCCGGTACAACGAGATCGTGGACGCGCTGGCCACGATGGTCGACGGCCTGCGGGTCGGTGACCCGTTCGATCCGGCGACCGACCTCGGTCCGCTGGTCAGTTCGGTGCACCGGGACCGCGTCCGGGATTACGTGAAGACCGGGGTCGCCGAGGGCGCCCGTGCGGTGGTCGGCGGGGTCGATGCGCCGACCGGCACCGACCGCGGGTGGTTCCTGTCGCCGACGCTCTTCGCCGACGTCGACAACAAGATGCGCATCGCGCAGGAGGAGATCTTCGGCCCGGTCCTGTCGGTGATCCCCTACGACACCGATGCGGACGCCGTGGCGGCGGCGAACGACTCCGACTACGGCCTGGCCGGAACCGTCTGGACGACCGACCCGGCGCGGGCCGACGCGGTGGTCCGGGAGGTTCGCACCGGCATGATCGGCGTCAACGCGTTCCGGCCGCACTTCTCGATGCCGTTCGGCGGCGTCAAGGCGTCCGGGATCGGACGCGAATTCGGCCGCGAGGGGTTGGACGCGTTCGTCGAGCCGAAGGCGTACTACCACGGATGAGTGCCCCCGTGCCGACCGCGGAGACCCGTCCCTTCTGGGACGGTCTGAAGGCTCGTGAGCTGCGCGTGCGCTGGTGTTCGGCGTGCGGGCGGCTCGAGCATCCACGGGCGCTGCTCTGCCCGCGCTGCCTGAACCCGCTGGACTGGCGGCCGGTGTCCGGGCGCGGCCGGGTCACGTCCTGGACGGTGGTCCGGCGCTCGTTCGTCCCCGGTTTCGCGCCGCCCTATGTGGTAGGTGCGGTCGGGCTGGACGAGCAGCCGGACCTGGTCCTGGACACCACGTTCGACATCGGCGCTGACGCGCTGAGCACTGGGCTGCCGGTCGAGGTCGTTTTCCACGACGACCGACGGGGCTTCAGCCGATACGCGTTCACGGCCGTTGACAGCGGTCGAAATCCACTCCTAACCTGAGCGCACAACGACCACATGTTCGCCAAGAGAACTTCGCTAACCATCAGGATGGGGGGAGATATGGACAGCTCCGTCCTGCCCGCGACACTCGACGACCAGTTCATCAATGGTCGGCCGGTCGCCGGAGCTCGCCGGTTCGAAGTCCGCGACCCCGGCCGCACCGCGGACGTCGTCGCCACGGTCGCCGAGGGCGGCCCCGAGGATGTCGACGCTGCGGTCGAGGCCGCGACCCGGGCCGGCCGGTCCTGGGCCGCGACTGAGCTCGACCTGCGCATCGAGCTCCTGACCGCAGCGATCGAGGCCGTTGAGGCCGACGCCCTCGCCGAGTTGCTGGCCCGGGAGAACGGTGGGACCCGGTTCGAGTCGACGATGGACCTGTCCCGTGGGCTGGCTCTGTTCCGTGACCTCCTCGGCCGCGCGGACCGCGTCCTCGCCGACCGGACCGTCACGGCCGACGGGTACCGCATCGTCACCGAGCACCGCCCGATCGGCGTGGCCGCGCTGATCGTCCCGTGGAACTCGCCGATCGTGCTCACGCTCCCCAAGCTCGCGCCGGCGTTGATCGCCGGAAACACCGTGGTCGTCAAGCCTTCCGTGCTCGCCCCGGTCACGCTCGGACGGGTGCTCCGCACGATCGCCGAGCGTCTGCCGGACGGCGTCGTCAACGTCGTCCACGGTGACGTCGAGGTGGGCAGCGCGCTCGTCGCGCACCCGGGCGTCCGCAAGGTGTCGTTCACCGGAAGCGTCGCGGTCGGCCGACAGATCATGGCCGCCGCGGCGGCCTCGGTGAAGCGGATCAGCCTGGAACTCGGCGGTAACGATCCCGCTGTCGTCCTCGACGACGTCGATCTGGCCGACGCCGCTCCGCTGCTGGCCCGGGGCGCCTACACGAGGGCCGGGCAGATCTGCTTCGCGGTGAAACGGGTTTACGTACCGCGCTCGCGGCACGACGAGGTGGTCGACGCGATCAGCGCGGCCGTCGACGGCTTCCGGGTGGGGCACGGACTGAACCCGGAGACGACGTTCGGCCCGCTGATCAGCGCGGCGGCCAAAGCCCGGGTCGAGGGCCTGATCGAGCGGGCGGGCGGACAGGTCCGGACGCTGGGCGCACCGACCGCCGAGGTCGACTGGGACGGCGGCCACTACCTGCTCCCGCGCTTGGTCACCGGCCTGTCCCAGGATGCCGAGCTGGTGGCTACCGAGCAGTTCGGCCCGGTACTCCCAGTGGTCGCTTACGACGACGTCGAGCAGGCGGTCGCCATGGCCAACGACTCCGGGTACGGCCTGTGCTCCTCGGTGTGGAGTGCCGATCCCGACCGTGCGCTCGGCGTCGCCCGGCGGCTCGAAGCCGGGGGCACGTTCCTCAACAGCCACAACGTCAGCTCGCTGTCGTTCGACATGCCGTTCGGCGGCGTCAAGCAGAGCGGCATCGGCCGCGAGCGCACCGACCTCGGCCTGCTCGAATACGTCGAAGAACACGCGATCCGCGTGCCGGAAGGAACCCGATGACCGACGTCGACCGAGAGCTCGCCGAGCTTCGGGCCCAGATCAAGGTCCAGCGCGAGCCGCTGCCCCGGCCGCCGGAGAACCTCGAGCTCGTCGTGCGCGAGAAGGACCTGTCCTGGTACACGCCGGCCGACAACCCGGCCCGGCTCGCCCCGGTGGTCGGGACGCCGATCAAGGCGTTCGAGCTGTGGCTGCAGGAGTTCGTGCCCGGCGGCTCGTCCGACATGCAGCGGCACCACCACGAGGCGGTGCACTACGTGATCACCGGCCAGGGCTACAGCGAGATCGGCGACCGCCGCTACGACTGGACGCAGGGCGACTTCGTCTGCGTGCCGCCGATGATGTGGCACCGCCACTACAACGGCAGCGGGACCGAGCCGGTCCGGATGCTGATCATCGAGAACTCGAAGCTGCTGGAAGCCCTCGGGCTCAACTTCCGCGACTCGGTCGGGCTGCTGACCTGGGACGAGTTGCAGACGAAGCTGGGCGGAGCACGCTGATGCGGCTGGCCACGGACGCGATTCGCGGCGTCTTCGCCATCATGCCGACCCCGGCACTGGACGGCGCCGACGACCCGGCGATGGCCGACACCCTCGACCGGGCCGAGACCGAACGGGCCGTGAACGCGCTGATCGCCGACGGCGTCGACGCGATCATGAGCACCGGAACGTTCGGCGAGTGCGCGACGCTGACCTGGGACGAGCTGCGCGACTTCGCCGACATCCTGGTCCGGACCGCCGCCGGCCGGGTCCCGGTACTGGCCGGGGCCACCACGCTGAACACCCGCGACACGATCACCCGGGCCAGGGCGCTGCGCGATCTGGGCGTCGACGGGTTGCTGCTCGGGCGTCCGATGTGGGCCCAGTGCGAGGGCGCGAACTTGGTCGGGTTCTACCGCGCGGTGGCCGAGGCGGTGCCCGAGCTCGGGATCATGGTCTACGACAACCCCGAGGCGTTCAAAGGCAAGATCAGCGCGGCCGACTACGCCGAGCTGGCGCGGATCCCCAACGTGGTCGCGGCCAAGTACCCGGTGTTCGGTCCGCAGTTCGGCCCGGACGTAGACGCGGTGGCCGGGGGGATGCGCCTGCTTCCGGTGGACCGCGACTGGTGCACGGCATTCGGGCTGTCCGACGACGTGGTGGCCTGCTGGAGCGGATCGGCGTCCTGCGGGCCACTCGCGCATGTCGAGATGGGTCGGCGGCTGCTCGGCGGCGACGTCGCCGGCGCGCAGGCGGTGGCCGCGGAACTGGGTGCGGCATCGGCGGGCTTTTTTCCCAACGGTTCGTTCGCGGACTTCTCCCGGTACAACATCCAGCTGGAGAAGATTCGCATCAACGCGGCGGGGTACGTGAAGGCCGGCCCGTGCCGGTCGCCGTACGCACACTGCCCACCCGAGTACGCCGAGGGCGCGGTGGCCTCCGGAAAGCGGTTCGCCGCACTCGACGCGTCGTACCGGAGCGCGCGATGAGCGACTTCGAAGACCGGTTCACGATCGCCGAGCTCGCGCAGACCGAGCGGATGGCGCGGGACACCAAACAATGGGACCTGATGGCGTCCTGCTACGTCGAGGCCAGGTCGCGGGTGTTCCTGTCCTGGATCGACGGCACCGCGGACGAGTTCATCGCGGCCTCCCGAAGGATGGGCGAGGAGCCGGGCGGCCACGCCCTGCACTCGAACGGGCCGTCGCTGGTGCGAGTCGAGGGCGATCGGGCACTGGTCGAAACGCCGTGCGCGATCCTGTTCCGCCGGGTGTTTTCCGGAGTCGCGTGCGACATGACGTCCTACTGCCGGCACCACTCCCGGGTTTCGCGGATCGACGGGGCCTGGCGTCTGGAGACGTTCGTGGGCGTGTACGAGAAGAACATGCTGGCGCCGGTGATCCCGGGAACGCCGTTGCCGCTGGACCTGGAATTGCTGGCCCGGATGCGGGCGTCCTACGCGTTCCAGTCGTACTTCCGGGCGCAGGAGGGTAAGCCGGTCCGGTCCGACCGGCCGGGCGTCGACCGGCCCGACCTGGTGACGCGCTTCCGCAACGCGGAGGAAGCGTGGCTGGCCGGTGCGGACGTGCCGCTGGGGGTCGGCGACGATGACTGATGTCGTGGTGGTGGCGGGCGGCGGTCTGGCCGGGCACGCGGCGGCGCTGGCCGCCGCTGAAGCCGGCGCGGACGTCGTCCTGCACGAGAAGCAGCCGGACGTCGGTGGCTCCTCGGCGCTGTCCGGCGGCGGGCTGCTGTTCGCGGGCACCGCGCTCCAGCGCGAGGCGGGCGTCGACGACTCGGCGGCGGCGCTGCGCGCCGATCTGGCCGAGGCCGGTCGGGGCGCGAGCGATCCGGTGCTGCTCGACGCGTACGCGGACGCCCAGGCCGGCACGTACGAGTGGCTGGCCGGTCTCGGGGCGGCGTTCACGCTGGTCGGCCCGCGCTTGCACGTGCTACCGCAGGGCGCCCTCGTGCGCCTGCTGCACGAGCGGGCATTGGCCTCGCCTCGGATCCGGTACCACGCGAATTCTTCGGTGACAGCCTTGCCGGGTGCACAGGTCGTGCTGGCCACCGGAGGGTTCTCCAGGAGCCCGGAGCTGATCGAGCGGCTGGCCCCGCAATGTGCGGGCGCGGTGCCGATGGGCGGTGCGGGCAACACCGGCGACGGCCTGCGGATGGCGCTGGACCGTGGGGCCGGGCTCGCCGGGATCGAGTACGTGGAGGCGTCGTTCGGCGCCTCGGTCACCCCGGGTGTCCCGCCGCGACTGCTCTACGCACAGTTCGACGGCGGGGTGATCGTCAACGCGGCCGGCGAGCGGTTCGCCGACGAGCGCAACGACATCAAGGCGCTCGGCCGGGCCTCCGCGGCCCAGCCCGGAGGAACCGTCTACCAGGTCTTCGACGCGTCGGTGATGGCGCTCTCGAAGGAGACGCCCGCGCCCCGGAACTTCGCCGCCGCCCTGCGCGACGGGCTGCTCGTCTCCGCGGCCTCCCGGCCCGAGTTGGCCGGCGTCCTCGGCGTGCCCGCCGACGCGCTGGAACGGTCGGCGAGCGGACTGACGAACCCGCCGTACTACGCCTACGCCTGCCGCGCAGGTCTGACCACGACCTACGGCGGCCTGCGGGTCGACGGATCGATGCGGGTGCTGGCCCACGACAGCGCGGTGATACCCGGGCTGTTCGCGGCCGGGGAACTCGTCGGTGGTTTCCACGGCGCCGGCTATCTGGTCGGCAGCGCCCTGGGCAAGGCCGCCGTCTTCGGCCGCCTCGCCGGACGCCACGCCGCCGCGCTCCCCGTCCTCTCGTGACCGGTCCACCCATGACCACGAAGCATCAGGAAAAACAGGTGATCACCATGCCGCGGAACTCCATTCGCGTCGCCATCGTGGGCGGCGGCATCGGCGGTCTGGCTGCCGCCAACGCGCTGCTGCACCGAGGCGTCGACGTCCAGGTGTACGAGCAGGCTCCCGCACTCGGCGAGGTCGGAGCCGGGGTGCTGATCACCCCGAACAGCTTGCGGCTGATGCACCGGATCGGGATCGGGGACGCGGTCGCGGCGGTAGGTGCCGGCGTCGGCGACGGTTCGCGCTACTACCGTGAGGACGGCTCGCTCGTCGCACCGATCCTGACCACCGACTCCAGCGGCTGGAACGGCATGTTCGGCGTCCACCGGGCCGACCTGGTCGACGTCCTCGCCGAGGCGCTTCCGTCCGAGAGCGTCCACACCGGGTACCGGGCTGTCGGGTTCTCGCAGGACGCCGACGAGGCGGTCGTCCGCTTCGACAACGGCGCCGAAGTGCGCGCCGATGCGGTGATCGCCGCCGACGGAATCCACTCCGTGCTGCGGAGTTGCGTCGCCGAACCGTCGGCGCCGATCGATTCCGGCTCGGTCGCGTACCGCGGCCTGGTGCCGGCCGAGCGGGTGCCGTGGTGGCCCACCGGGATCTCCCAGCTCTGGATGGGCGAGCAGCGGCACTTCCTGGTTTACCCGGTACGAGGTGGCACATTGATCAACTACGTCGGCTTCGTGCCGTCGCATGAGAAGGCAGCGGAGTCGTGGACGGCGCTCGGCGACATCGACGCCCTGCGCAAGGAGTTCGCGACCTGGGACCCGGTCATCCCGCGGCTGCTCGCGGAGGTCGAGACCACCAACTGGTGGGGCCTCTACGACCGGGACCCGCTGGCCAACTGGACCCAGGGCCGGCTGACGCTGCTCGGCGACGCCGCCCACCCGATGCTGCCGCACCTCGGTCAGGGGGCCAACCAGTCCATCGAGGACGCCGTCGCCTTGGCGGTCTTCGTCGGTCCGGCGACCCGGGAGAGCCTGCCCGAGGCGTTGCGCTGCTACGAGAACCTCCGTCGGCAGCGCACCCAGCAGGTGCAACTCGGCGCGCGGGCGAACGGCCGGCGCTACGACTCGCACTTCGAGGACCTCTCCGAACGGGACGCCGAAATCGCCGGGTCGGTGCGGTTCCGCTCGTGGCTGTACGACTACGACGCCGAGGCCGCCGCCTTAGAGGCACTGGCGGCAAGCTAGGAGGTTCACATGACGCCGGCCTACATCTGTCTGTCGCACAGCCCGTTCATGGCGGTTCCGCGCCTGGCCGACGCCGGGTACGAATACCGCGCGGCCGTCGACGAGGCCAGGAAATTCATCGGGGAGATCGCGCCCGACGTGGTGGTGATGTTCGCCCCCGACCACATGAACCTGCTCAACCAGGTGCGGCCGCCGTTCACCGGGATCCTCTCGGGTGACACCGTGCCGGAGTTCGACATCCCGCGCGTCTCCCTGGCGGTGCACCCGGTGGCCGAGCAGCTGTTCCAGGACGTCGTCGCGCGGGACGTCGACCTCGCCGTCGGGGAGGACGTGTCGGTCGATCACGGACTCGGGCTCACCTTGCTGCAGCTCTTCGACGCACCGGCGCAGGTCCCGCTGGTACCGATCGTCGTGAACGCGATCGGCTATCCGATCTTCCTGGTCGCGCGGGCGCGGCGGGTTGGGGAGGTGATTGGCGAGGCGCTGGCCTCCTTCGACGGGACCGTGCTGTTCATCGGCACCGGCGGACTGAGCCACAACCCGCCGTTCCCGGAGCCCGCGCCCGGCGCGAAGCGCTTCAGTCCGCAGGAGCGGGAGGCGTCCCTGGCGACCGCGCTCGACTACCTCGACCCGGACTGGGACCGCGGCCTGCTGGCCGAGATGTCAGCCGGCGACGCCGACTGTTTCAGCCGGCTGACCCAGCCGGAGCTCGACCGGCGCGGCGGTGGTGCGAACGAGGTCCGGACGTGGGCCGCGGCCTGGGCGGCCGCGGGCTCGCCGCCGGCCCGGTTCACGTCCTACGAGGCTGTTGAGCCCTGGATCACCGGCATGGGCGTCGCCTTCGGCGCCTAGGATCCGGCGCGCCCTGCGCTGGTTCAGGCCACCACTCCGGTGGCGCGGAGCGGGGCGATCTCCTCCGCGGTGACGCCGAGTTCCGTCAGTACGGCATCCGTGTCTTCACCGGGCGACGACGCCGGGCGTGGCGCCGCCGTCGGCGTGGCGCTGAAGCGGGGTGCTGGTGCGGGTTGTGGATGCCCGTCGGTGGTTCGGACGAAGGTCTTCCGGGCGGCAAGGTGGACGTCGTCCGGCGCTTCGTCCGGGCTGAGCACCGGGGTGACGCACGCATCGACGTCAGCGAACCGGCGGCCCCACTCGTCCCGGGGCCGGGCCGCGAACGCGTTCGCGAACGCTGTGCGCTGGTGGTCCCAGGTGGACGGATCCGTCTGCCGGGCGACGTCGATCACGTCGCTGAGCCCGAGTTCGGCCACCAGCGCGCGGAAGAACGGAGGCTCGCTGGCCCCGACCGCGACGAAGCCCTGATCCGCACACCGATACGTCGTGTAGTAAGGCCGCACGCCGCTGAACATGCTCGTGCCGCGCTCGCGTGGCCAGGTGCCCCGGGCGAGCATCCCGTAGGTCATCGCCATCATCAGGGCCGAGCCGTCGACCATCGCCGCGTCGACGTCCTGCCCGGCCCCGGAGATCCGCGCCTGCAGGACCGCGGCCAGGACCCCGACGGCCAGCAGCATTCCGCCGCCGCCGAAGTCGCCGAGCAGGTTCAGCGGCGGCAACGGCGGCGCGTCGGCGGTGCCGAGCGCTCCGAGTACACCGGACGCGGCCAGGTAGTTGATGTCGTGCCCGGCCCGTTGCGCGGCCGGGCCGGTCTGCCCGTACCCGGTCATCCGCCCCACCACCAGCCGGGGATTGACCGCTCGCAGGGCGTCCGAATCAAAACCGAGGCGATCGGCGACGCCGGGCCGGAAGCCTTCGATCATCGCGTCCGACCGGTCGATCAGACGTTTCACGAGCATGACGCCGTCAGCGGTCTTGAGGTCGGCCACCAGGGACCGCCGTCCGCGGCCGAGCACCGGGTTGCCGGGCCGGTCGATCTCGGCCGGCCGGTGGATCCGGACGACGTCCGCGCCCAGATCGGACAGCACCAGGCCGCAGAACGGCACCGGTCCCATGCCGCCGAGCTCCACGATCCGGAGGCCCGCGAGTGGTCCCGCGGTCATCGCCGGTGATCCCAGGAGCGGATCGTGATCGGTTCGACGAGGACGGCGAGGCGTTTCGCCATCGTCCGATCGACGTCCGCGGTCGCTTTGGTGGAGTACCGGCCGGCGACACTCTCGTGGACGAGGCGCTTCGTCGCCGGGGAGTTGTCCAGAACGGCGCGCCCGGCGATCTGGACGCCGCGTAGTTCTCCGTGCGTGGTGCCGGTGTCGACCAAAACGGTGAGTCGCGGGTCTCGCGCCAGATTGCGGGCCTTGACCGACTGCGACCGCACGGTGAAGGCAATCCGGCCGTCGTCGACGAAGCCGTACCAGACGACGGTGAGATGGGGTTGCCCGTCAGGCATGGTCGTCGCGACCACCATGCGCTGCCCGGGTACGACCAGCAGGTCGGGTAGATGTTCGCCTAGCGCCCAAACGTTCATCAAATGCAGAGTAGCGTCAGCGGCGTCACGCGTCGATAGGCGTGACGAGCCTGCCGCTGGTCAGGAACTCCTCGATGTTCCGGAGCACCAGGTCGGCCATCGCCTGCCGGCTCTGGATGGTGGCGCTCCCGATGTGCGGCGTGAGGACGACGTTGTCGTGGTCCCGCAGTGCTGCGGATACGTGGGGCTCGTGCGCGTAGACGTCCAGCCCGGCGCCGCCGACCCGACCGGCCACCAGCGCCTCGACTAGAGCCTCTTCGTCGACGATCGTGCCCCGCCCCACGTTGATCACAACGCCGTCCGGTCCGAGGGCATCCAGGACATCGCGATCGACGAGATGGTGGCTGGCGTCGCCTCCGGCTGCGGTCACGATCAGAGCGTCGACGTCGGCCGCCAGTTGCCGGACTGATGACGCATAGGGATACGGCACGTCGGCCGGCCGGCTGCGGTTGTGGTACCGGATCGCGCAGCGGAAGCCCGTGAGTCGGTCGGCCACGGCGCGCCCGATCCGGCCCAGGCCAACAATTCCCACCCGCGTACCGGTCACCTGCCGAGTCAGCGGAAAAGTGCCGTCCGTCGCCCATTTACCGGCCCGGACGTACCGATCAGAGGCACTGATGCGGCGGAACACGTCGATGAGCAAGCCGACGGTGAGGTCGGCGACGCAGTCGTTCATCATGTCCGGTGTGTTGCTGATGGCCACCCCGCGAGCTCGGGCGGCCACCAGGTCGGTGGCGTCGTACCCGACGCCGCAGGTGACGATCGCGCCCAGGCGGGGGAGCGCTGCGAGGAGACCGGCGTCGACGCCGGTGACCCCGGTCGTGACCGCGACGGTCACATCAGAGCCGTGCGCGCGGAGAAACGCTTCGCGGTCGTGTTCGGGTAGAATCCTGGCCCCGAATCGTTCGCGCAGTGCGCTCGGAAGACCACCGGACAGACGTGCGACCTGGAGTACCTTCATGCCGCCGATGGGCGCACCATTGTTAGCTGGCGCATCGTTTGGTCCGTCTGACAGTAGGCGGCGGTGAGGGCTTCGCTCGGGCGGCTCTTGGCGTGGAGGTCGGCGAGGTTACCTTCGACGGTGCCTACTACTTCCACGGCACTCGCGTGATGCGTTCGCATGCCTTTCTCGAAGAGGGAATCTTGCCGCTGGGCGCAGTTCTCGACCGTCTCTGGAAGGACTTGTACGGGCTCTGCTCCGGGGCGGTGACGCCGTCACGGTGGAGCGCGCTCCGGGAGGAGTCGGAAGGCGACGCTCCGAGCCCGATGCGCGGTAAGCACGGCGCCTACCTGTACCGGATGAAGTTCGTGGATGGGTTCCACTTTGGCCCGTATGCCTCGTTGGTGCGCGCCCATGCGATGAACCCGATCGACGGTGAACACGACTACGTGAAGTCGCCGGAGATCGTTGAGGACATCGCACGGTGTCTCGAGCTCGACCTGCAGGAACTATTCGAAGCCCGAGTCCGAAGCTGTGTAGTGAAGTTCTTCCATCGCGACGTGGATTTGCATGCCGTTGAAACCCGCGACGTTGTTCGTTTTGGGCCGGCTTCACGGACGGCCACTCGGTCGCAGCACCGTGTACGGCCTCGATTGTCGCGGTGCTGTGCCCGCCGCTGGCGGCCGGTGTAGCGGGGATTGGCCAGGATGCTGGCCACTGAGGTGATCTCAACGATTTCGCGTGGTGAAGTCCGGCGACACGCGCAATCGGGGCTGATCGGGCAGTGGTAGCTGAGGACGTGGGGTCCTCAGTAGACAGAAATCACCACAAGATCAGCCCAGACCGAGGACCCCACGTGATCGCCTATCGTGCCATGCTCGACGTCCCCGGGAACTGGTGTCCTGCCTGGCCGGGCTGCTGCGCGCGCAGCGCCGGACCCGCCGTACTCCGGCTGGAAGCAGGGTGTTGACCAGCCGGGAACAGGCGATCTTCGCCCTGGTGTGGTTCCGCAAACGCGAGGACCTCACGCTGCTCGCCGCGGGATTCGGGATCTCCCGGGCCACCGCCTACCGCTACCGCGACGAGGCGATGTACGTCCTGGCCGCCCAGGCACCCGATCTGCGCGAAGCCCTCGAACGCGTCGCTGCCGAGGGCTGGGCGCACGTGATCCTCGACGGGAAAGTCTTCGACACCGACCGGGTCGCCGAGACCACCACCAGCGTCAAAGGCGACACGATTCATGCGTGGTGTTCCGGCAAACACCGGGACTTCGGCGGCAACGTGCAAGCGGTGATGCGTCCCGACGGTCTCCCGATCTGGGTCTCGGAGGTTTTCCCGGGGCATCTGCACGACCAGACGGTGGCCACCGATAGCGGCGCGCTCGGCGCCCTGTACTGGGCCGCAGCGCACCTCGACCTGCCGACCCTGGCTGATCTGGGCTACGAAGGCGCAGGCCAGGGCGTCCACACTCCGATCAAGAAGCCCGCCGGCGACCAGGTTCTGGACACCGACAACCGTACCTACAACCGCCTCCAACAGTTGCGTCCCTGATAGTGGTGTGACGCGGTTGGCGTGATCGTCGGGCGGCCCGGTTGGGCTGAACGAGGAACGCGGCCATCGCGTGATCTTTCGAGCGAACCTCTCACAGCACTCTCGAAAGGGCATCGACGCGATGACCGCACCACACATGATCGACCCTGGCCGCCTGCTGGGCCAAGCCCTCTCCGACGCCTCCCCGGACCTGATGCGTTCGTTGTTGTCCACGGTGATCAACGCGCTGCTCTCCGCCGACGCCGACGCGGTCTGCGGCGCCGAATACGGCACGAGTTCTCCGGATCGGGTCAACACCCGCAACGGCTACCGCCACCGCGACCTGGACACCCGCGTCGGCACGATCGACGTCGCCATCCCGAAACTCCGCACCGGGTCCTACTTCCCCGAGTGGCTCCTCGAACGCCGCAAACGCGCCGAGACCGCCCTGATCAGCGTCGTGGCGACCTGCTATCTGCTCGGCGTCTCGACCCGGCGGATGGACAAACTCGTCCAGTCCCTCGGTATCACCAGCCTGTCCAAGTCCCAGGTCTCACGGATGGCCACCGACCTGGATGAACAAGTCACCGCGTTCCGCACCCGCCCGCTCGAGGAGTCCGGGCCGTTCACGTTCGTGGCCGCCGACGCGCTGACGATGAAGGTCCGCGAACACGGCCGCGTCGTCAACGCCGTCGTCCTCGTCGCGACCGGTGTGAACGCCGGCGGGCACCGCGAGGTCCTCGGCGTCACCGTCGCCACGAGCGAAACCAAACAGGCGTGGAACATGTTCCTCGCCGATCTGGTCGCCCGCGGTCTGACCGGCGTCGCGCTGGTCACCTCCGACGCCCACGCCGGGCTGGTCGAGGCGATCACGGCGAACCTGCCCGGAGCGACCTGGCAACGCTGCCGCACCCACTACGCCGCGAACCTCATGAGTGTCTGCCCGAAGTCGGCGTGGCCAGCGGTCAAGACGATGCTGCATTCGGTCTATGACCAGCCCGAGGCCACCGCGGTGCACGCCCAGTTCGACAAGCTGCTGGACTCCGTCGCCGCGAAACTGCCGGCCGTGGCCGGGCACCTGGACGCCGCCCGCGCCGACATCCTGGCCTTCACCGGGTTCCCGAAAGAGATCTGGCGGCAGATCTGGTCGAACAACCCCAACGAACGGCTGAACAAGGAGATCCGGCGTCGCACCGACGTCGTCGGGATCTTCCCCGACCGGGACGCGGTGACCCGCCTGGTCGGCGCCGTCCTGGCCGAACAACACGACGAATGGACCGAAGGCCGCCGCTACTTCTCCCTCGACGTCCTCACCCGCGCCCAGCTGCACCCTCTGGACCCGCCGGCCGCCACCGACACCGCCCTGCCTGAACTGGAGACCACAGCAGCATGACCAGCCCGACCCCCAGCCCGTTGCCCAACGCTGACCAGCGCGCCGCGTTCAACGCCGCCCAGCTCCACACCGGAGCCGAGACCGGCTTCTGGGACGACCACGGCCGCCCCGCACCCTGGCCCGACGACATCGATCAATGGCAGCCCGCCACCGGCGAACCCATCAACCACCAACCCGGACAATCACCCTTCTGACCCCGCATCAACTCGAAGATCAACCGAAACACCACGTCCAGGGACTTGACCAAGGCCTGGGCCGGGCTGGCGAGACCAAGCGTGGCCAGCCCGGTGACAGTAGCCAGAACGATGCTGGCCGCACGTATTTTGGTGATCCTCGTCGAGTTCCTTCGCATCGGGAGTGAAGAAGAGGGTCACATCGAGGGCTGAAACGGCGCTGAACCGGCGTCAGCGCAGGCAGCCTGCGCTCGTGGTCGGCCCGAGACCGGGACGAGCCCCCACGAATTGGAGCGGAGCGCCTTACTCACAGCCGCGACGAGTCCGATGAGGAACCGTGCGATCGTTGCCAGTCTGGAGCGCAGGGTAGAGGCGATCTCCTCGTCGAGGCGGCGTCCGTGCAGGTAAGTGGCATCCGAGCGAAGGAACACACAGCTCAATGTGCTCTCGGTCAGCACCGCTATCCACACGGCTCCGGGTCAGTGGGCCTACCCGCGCCGAGCCGAACTGGACCACGTCATCCCCTGATACCTGGCCGCCGGGTATCTCGACCGCGCGGACCGGCGCACGTTCCGCGTCGACTGGATTACTCTGCGGACGCCCAACGGTCTTCGCTTCGCCACGGGTGAGGTGCCGGCGGCGACGTCGCGTCGTAAGTGACCGTTGCGCTCCGCGGCTCGGACGAGGGGAACTGTCGCGTTGAGTCCAACTGCACCGATAAAGCCAGTTGGTGGCGAGACTGTTATTTGCTCATCGACAGGGATGCTGGAGCGGCAGCCCTGGGGCGTAGAGTTGCCACGTAGTTTTGTCTAGAGGCTCGGGCACACGTTGACAGGCTTCCTTTGCGGGGTTCTGCGTCAGGTCACGCAGCCATGTCGTATCCCATAGCTTTGCCGCGTCGTCGCCGGTGGCCAGAGTGTGGCCGTCCGGGCTGAACGCCACCGATTTCACGGCTCCGGTCTGGCTGGTCAACGGTGCTCCGAGGAGCCGAGCTTGTGCACGGTCGGTCAGGTCCCATAACCGGACCGACCCACCGTCGTTGCCGGCGTCGCCACCGATGGCCAGGGTGCGCCCGTCCGGGCTGAATGCCACCGACTGCACGGCATCGGTGGTGTTGGTCGGGGGTGATCCGAGGGGTTTGGTGCGGGTTCGGTCGGTCAGGTCCCACAACCGCACCACACCATCGGCGTCCCCGGTGGCCAGGGCGTGCCCGTCGGGGCTGAACGCTATCGAGGTCAACGTACCGGTCTGGGTGGTCAGTGGTGTTCCGAGGAGACGGGGATGTGCACGATCGGTCAAGTCCCACAACAGCACCACGCCGCCGGCGTCGTTGGCGCCGCCGGTGGCCAGGGTGTGCCCGTCCGGACCGAATACCACCGCGGTCACGGAGCTGGTGGAGGTCGGCGGCGATGCGAGGCGCCTGGGGCGGCTGCGGTTGGTCAGGTCCCATAACTGCACTGCACCGCTGGCGTTGCCGACGGCCAGGGTGTGCCCGTCCGGGCTGAATGCCACCGAGTTCACGGGACCGGTCTGGACGGGCAGTGCTGATGCGAGGGTCTGGGTTCGGATTCGGTCGGTCAGGTCCCACAACCGCGCCACACCGTGGTCGTCCGTGGTGGCCAGGGTGTGTCCGTCCCGGCTGAATGCCACCGATTCTGTGGTACCGGTCTGACTGATCAGCGGTGATCCGAGGGGACGGGGATGAGCACGGTCGGTCAGGTCCCACAACTGCACGATGCCGCCGTGGCCATTGGCTCCACCGATGGCCAGAGTGCGCCCGTCCGGGCTGAACGCGGAGTGCACGGAGCCGGTCTGGCCGGTCAGCGGTGATCCGAGCGGGCGGGGATGAGCCTGGTCGGTCAGGTCCCACAATTGCACCGCACCGCCGTTGCGGCCGATGGCCAGGGTGTGTCCGTCCGGGCTGAATACCATCGAGCTCACGGAGCTGGTGCCGGCCAGTGATGGTCCGAGGGGCTGAGCGTGGCTGGGGCTGGTCAGGTCCCATAGCCGCACCGTAGGTCCATCCTCGTAGGCGGCGTTGATGGCCAGGGTGTGCCCGTCCGGGCTGAACGCCACAAAGTAGTAGTAAAGGGTTTTGCTGGCCAGCGGTGATCCGAGGAGGCGGGGATGAGCCCGTTCGGTCAGATCCCACATTTGCACCCCACCGCCGTAGTCGCCGATGGCCAGGGTGCGCCCGTCTCGGCTGAACATCATCGAGTCCGCGTCGCGCGCTTTGGAGCCGCTCCGTAACGATCCGAGGAGGCGGGGATGAGCCCGTTCGGCCAGATCCCACATCTGCACAACATCGCTCGCGCCGCCGCCGCCGATGGCCAGGGTGTGCCCGTCCGGGCTGAACGCTAGCGAGTTGAAGGAACTCGTGCCGGTCAGCGGCGGTCCGAGCGGACGCGGATGGGCGTGGTCGGTCAGATCCCACAGCTGCACCGCACCACCGGCTCCGCTGGTGGCCAGCGTGTATCCGTCCGGGCTGAATACCGCCGACCCCCCACCGCGGCCGCCCGGAAGCTGGGTGGAGGGAACGCTGACCAGCAGAGTGTTGGCGAGATGGTTGCGGGTTTCCGGCCCGGGGTTGAGGGCCTCGGCAGCAGTGTCGAGTTGGATGGCGAGGCAGCCATCGATGTCGCGGACGTACTCGGCCTCGGAGTTGAGAGCTCGGGCGGCGGAGATGCGTCGAGCGTCGAGCGTCGATCGTCGCTGAAAGATCGCGGCGCTCGCGGCGACTAGCGCGAGAGCGAGGAAGATCGAGAGAACCGCGATGGTGCGGGTTCGCGCTCGACGGGCCTGTCGTTGCCGGCGTTGCTCCAGCTGGTGTTGCCGGCGGGCATGGGCGGCCGAAGCGGTCAGAAACGCTACGGCCTCGGGCGGCAGGTCGGCCTCGTCAGCGGCGGCAGTGACCGCGGCGGCCGTAATGCTGGGCATTGCGCCCATCGCCGCGAAAGTGGTTTCGATCCGCCGGTCGTTCCAGAGCATGGCCTCTGTGCGGCCGCCTCTGCGCCAGTCCTTGGCAGCTTGGTCGACGGTGCGCGCGGCGTGCAAGGTGTTGGCTCGTGCGGTGAGCACGGTGTCGAACAGAGGCCATGCGGTCAGCAGCGCCTCGTGCGTGAGACCCACGTGCGGGAGGCGCACGCCAGGGTCCGCATCGTTGTCGTGTTTGTCCTGGTCGAGTAGTCGTTCCTGGATCAGGATCTTGGCTGCGCTCTGCAGCGGGACAGGGAGCCGGTCGGTGCGCACCCGGCGGCGAGCGCGGCGGCCGTCGGAGTCGATTGTGACCAGCCGGGTCAGTCCGTCCAGGACTTCGGTTTGGGTGAGCCCGGCAGCCTGCGCGGCGGCGTGAAGGGCGGTATCGGCGTGACGCGCCAACGCTCCGGCGACTCCGCCCAGCTCCTCGTAGCGGCGTGCGGAAAGCGATTGCCCGTGTTCGAGGCCGTCTGCGAGTTCGTGCAGGGTGAAGGCCAGGAGGGGGAGTGCTTGCCCATCGCCGGTGTCGGTCACCAGCCGCCGGGTCAGTTCCTCCTCGACCACCAGGCCGGCGACGTGGGCCGGGCCGGTGATCACCAACGGCAACAGTCCTGCGGGCATCGGCCGTAGCGGGAACACCTCAACACGGGCGTCGGCCAGCGCGGCCAGACTCAACAAGTCGTCGACGAAGTCCGCGCGGGCGGTAGCAACGATCCGCGCTAGCCCGCGATCGATCGCGTCGGAGACCGCGGTGAACAGCCACGCACCCGCCTCGGCCCCGGCGGGGGTGATCAGCTCCTCGGCCTGGTCCACCGGTAGCAGCAGCCGGCGGCTATCGGAGCCTCCGACCGCGGACAACAGATCCTCTGTCACCGCGGCCATGCCTCCGCTCTGCTCCTGAGACAGGAGCCGGGCTCGGAGCTTCGAGGCCGACCACGCGCCCGCGTCCAGGCCGGCACCGGAGGCTGTTGCGGCCAGAGACCGCGCGAGCGCACCGACCGGATCGCCTGCCGGGGCGAACGCCTCGGCCACCAGCCACGCCGGATCATCGGCCAGCCCCGGCAACAGCCCGGCGCGGATCAGCGAAGATTTCCCGCACCCTGAGCGGCCTGTGAGCATCAGCAGGCCCGGTCCATCCGGGCGAGCCGCCGCCGCGACGCTCTTACGCAGCTGGCCGATCTCTGTGTTGCGACCGAAAAATAACTGCTGCCGCCCGGCGGTGAACGCCTCTAACCCTGGGTAGGGGTTCGTGCCCTCTTTCCATCTGGCGCGGCCCCCGGCTTGCCAACGCCGCAATGTCTCTACCAGCCCCGTCCGCGTCGCTTCGGCATCGGCGCCGTAGTCCACGTACTGCACGCGTGAGGGCTCCAGCATCGGATGCTCGGCGCCGGTCTCGGCACGGACCGGCACCAGCAGGCACCCCAGCGCATCGCCGATACCGATCTCCACCGCACACCACATCGAACGCGCGAACGCGCCGGTCACCACGCACACCACCGCGTCGGCGGCGCGTAACTCGCTAAAGAGGCGATGCCTCCACACCTCGCCGCCTGCGATCCCGTCAAGGACGTCAGCGGCCAGGTAAGCCTGATGTCCCGCGTCGGTGATCCACGTATACAACTGCTGGGCCACAGGCAGGTCCTGCGACGCGTGGCTGACGAAAACTCGCACCCCGGCCCCTGACTCGATCCCCGCGACTGCCAGTGGCGGCAAGGTACACCCGCCGCGACGAGGCCGAGACAAATGGGTCGCCCGCGAAGACCGGCGTGCCACGGCATCGCTGGCTCCGCCGGCTGGCATTTGCTTGCGCGGATCACTGTCCGGCCCTGGGTGGAGGAGCAGGCAGGACCGCGGCTCACTCCTCGATCTCCGCTGTCGACAAGTGCGCCGCTGGTCAGGCGGACGGTCGGTCCTCAAGCAACGAATGCGGTGCAGCGGACGGCGAGAGTGGTGCCGACGGGCGCAGGCCCGTGTCCTCCTACATCCCTGCGGTTGCGCGCTTCTGGTGCAGTTCCTCTACCGACAACCAGGGTGACCGATAGTGGATCATTCGATGGCAATTCGAGCATAATAAAGCGAGGTCGCTCAGGCTCGTCTTGGTCGGACCCGAGTCGGCGAGCGGTCGCCTGTGGTGACATTCAATGAAGTCGGCTCCATGGGGGCCGTACGCCACCTCGAAGTCGAACTGGCAAACCTCGCATGAAAGGGCTGCGCCAGCCTTCCGAACCGCCGCGATCTTCTTGGAGCGAAGTTTCCTGTCGCGTTCTCGCGTGTAGTGCCAGCGAGCCAGCAGAGTGCCTTCGTCCGCCACAATTTCATTTGGCTGATTAAAGTCAAGGACTAATGGTGCCTGGTCAACATCGACCAGCTCCGACGTCACGCCCTCCAGCACATGCCTACATTCGACGATCCAGGCCAGATCGTCGCCCCTGACCGTTCCTCGACTCGAAGAGAAGGTTCGGCAGGAGTTGCGAATCTTTACGAGGTTGAGCGAACCTCCCTTGGGCTCGGCTTCAGGATGGTGTATCCATGATCCGACGATTTCTCGTTGCCGAACAGATCGTGGTGGCGGCAGAACCGATTTGAAGGCGAAATCATCGAGGTCCGGATAGTCTGCCCATTCGGCCATCTCGAGGCTCCCTCGTTCGCTGCGCGTTCCGGCTATGGCCCCGTCTTCGGTGGTGGTGGAACCCTGGGTCGGGCTGGCGCGTTCAGGTGTCACCGTAGCGGGCGAGTAGCGCCCTCTACGGTGGCACGACACGGTAGGTGCGCGTCGACTCACGCATATCGTGGTGGGTGCGCATCCAGCTGGACCACCACCGAGCCGACCGACGCGCCCCAGCAGCGGCCCGCCGCCGTCGGCACGGCGACAGCCTGATCGGCGCCTGCCCGCAAATGACTGGGCTGAGCGCTCGGATCCGGGAATTCGCTCACACTGTCGCTGAGCGCCGGGCCTGTGGCGGCGTCCGCGCGATGCGCCGTCGTCGGCGGGGCTCCCAGCGCTGCTGGCTGCCGCCCGACGCCGTTGAGTCTGGGCGTGACCATCCATAATGGTGTCACGGTCGGCGTCCGGGTGGCCCGGAAGTTTGACTGCAGAGGTCAGATCATGGTCGCGATCAGCGGTGATAGGCCCTCGTGCCCGCCGTATCGGCGGACACGGCCGTCGCGTTGTTCGAAGCCGACGCGGTCGGCCGGGGTGTTCCAGTGAATAATGGTGTGACACGACCAGTGGAAGTCGACGCCTTCTTGGTCGACGCTTGTGGGTGCCAGGACGAATAGCAGAAGGCACTCTTGACGGCGCTCGGGTTGGCGGGCGTCGTCTGCGGCTTGGCGTTTACTGCCTAGCGCAACGCGAGACGGCTGCTGATGCGGAGAGTTTCCGGCCATTAATGTGCAGTCGGAGTCATCGCGGATAGCGCCGCGCCGATCGACTTAGCGGTTTGAACGGCCAGGAAGAGCAGCGCACCGGTGCCGAGCGTCGCAACGAGGACCTCACGCCATGACGTCTTCTCGCGCTGCAAGAATGGCTGAATTACCCGTCTCGTAGCTACATTGGGAGTCGGCGTTCTCGGCTTCCGCGACAGCAATGGGCGCCTCGGTCGCGAGGAACTGATCGTCGCGACCGCAGCCGCGTCGGCCCTCCTCAACGGAAATCCGCAGTGCGGGAGGAGAGGTTCCATGACTCCTGATCAGAGTGCCCGCATCCGTGCGCCGTACGTCCATGTCGCACTCGTTATGCAGGCACGTCGTGGTGATCGGAGCGCAATCCGCGGTGACACCGACCCTCTGCTCGACCCCAGCCGATCGGCTCCAGTGACGCAATGCTGGTTCACCAAGCAAGCGACCGCTCGTGTGACGATGCTGCGGATGTCTTCTGAGCCCGCTCAGGTTTCGTACGAAGCCGACCGATCAGGAGTGCGTCGGAACCGTGACCGGGCGATGGGGTGATACGCGTCGTGAGCCGCGGGTGGTGGATGTACGCGGGTTTCGGGACGCTGTAAGCGCTCACGCTTGCGCTGTGGGGCGTCGCGTCCGCCGGGGCATCGTTGGACCCCGATCACGTCAGCCGGTTGGGCCGCGGGCTGTTCGGGCTGGTCGGCCTGATCGCGGCGGTCGGGGCCGCACGGACCCCGGGGCTTCCGCTGCGGTCCCGGCGCGCCTGGTGGATGGTGGGCGCGGCCTGCGCTCTGCTGGTGATCACCCCGCCGGTCGTGCTGCTGCTGGAATCCGAGGGGATCACCCCGACGGTCGACGTCACACACGTGCTGTTCGTCGCGGCGGTGTTCGTCGCCCTGCAGATGTTCCCGTTGCGGCGCACCTCTCGCCGCGGCCGGTGGCTGACCGCGTTGGACACGCTGACCGTCGTCACCGGCGGAACCATGATCCTCTGGTACACCGCCTTCGGGCCCTACGTGGCCGCGCACGGCCTGTCGCTACCCGTGCTGGTCTCCATCGGGGTCTACCCGGTCGCCGACATCGCGTTGCTCTACAGCGTGGCGCGTCTGCTGCTGCACGGCGCGGACACCGCCGCACAGCGTCCGCTGCGGATCCTTGCCGCGGGCACGCTGGTCCTCTTCACCGGTGACGTCGTCCACGGCTACCTGCAGCAACGTGGCCTGGATCATCTCGACTCGCCGTGGCAGTTCCTGTGCTGGGTCACCGCCGACGCACTGCTGGCGCTGGCCACTGCCGAACAAAGCCGGTCAGCGGCCCGGCCCGCCCCGATGGCATACGCGGGCCGGCGCATGGCCACCTACCTGCTCCCGGTCGCTGCCGTCGCGGTCAGCGACGTTCTCATCCTCGTCGCCGCGTTCCGCGCCGGTGCCTTCTATCCCTGGGGCGGGCTGGTGCTCGGTGTCACCGCGCTCAGCGCGCTGGTCCTGTTCCGTCAGATCGTGGTGCAGCAGGAGAGCGACGAGCGTGCGGTCACCGACGGGCTGACCGGCCTGGCCAACCGGGCACGCATCCACACCGGCTTGACCCGCGCCCTGGCCCGCGGCGCCCGCACCGGCCGCTTCACCGCCGTGCTGGTCATCGACCTGAACAGGTTCAAAGACGTCAACGACACTCTCGGCCACTCCGCTGGCGATCAGTATCTGATCGCGTTCATAGCAGACCGCCGCGGCGTGCTTGCAGGGAACGCTCCAGTCCGGGCAGGAGCAGTCCATCCCGAGCTGAGTGGTCGAGGTGGGGAACAACGGCGTTCCGCACCCGGCGAAGACGTCCTCGATCTCCGGGGGCAGCTCACCGGCCAGCAGCGCGGCCCGGTACAGCGCTGCCGCGGCGAAAGCCGCCTCGACCCGGGCCCATTGCCGATCGGTCAGCGCTGGCACGACCAGCTTCACCGCGTACGGGCGGCGCCGGCTGCCCTGGACGTCGGCGTACATGGTGCCGGACCCCACCGCCAGGCTGAGCACCTGGCCCTGCCGGGCGTAGGAGCGGCCGCGGGCCAGCCGTCCGCTGAGATCCAGTGACTCGAGCACCTGGAGGAAACGGCGTGACCACCAGGTGGTGCCGATGCGGCCTCGCTGGCTACGCAGGCTGATCCCGCCGTCGGCGCGGCGTGGCTTGGAGCTGTAGTAGTCGAAGGCCATCGTCGCTACTCCGATACCGCGTCGGGAGAAAGAGTGATCAGATCGCGCAGCTCGCTGACGCTCAGCTCGGTCAGCCAGCCCTCGCTGGTGCCCACGATGCGTCTGGCGGGGCGGTAACCTTGGCGAGCCGGTTCCCATCCTCGCCACGCGGCGTCAGGGCATCGTCAGCACGGCTCCGTGCCCACGGACACAGTTCGGGCCCGCGCGTCCGCTTGGTAGGTCGTCACCGGGCCGACGACCGGCAGGAGTACTGGGGGTCGCCGCGTGCCGTCGTTGCGCATTTCGTTGCTACCCAGGCTCGCGGTCATGGTGGACGACCAGCCGGCCAAGGCCTTCCGGAGTATCCGCACCGAGGCCTTACTGAGCGTTCTGGCCGTGGACGGCGGCGCTGTCACGCGGACCCGTCTGGCCGGACTGTTATGGCCCGACTTGGCCGAGCCGCTCGCCCGGCACAACCTCCGGCAGACCCTGCTCCAGCTGAGGCAGTCACTGGGTGCGGCCACGGCGTCGGGCGGGGCGCCGTTCCTGCTGGTCGACCGCCGGTCCGTCGAGCTCAACCCCGCAACCTGCGATGTGGACGTCACGATGCTGCGTGCCCATCTGGCGGACGCGGGGCGCCACCGCGGCGCCGGCGACCCCGCCGGCGCCGCCGGGGCGAACGAACGGGCCGTCGCGCTGTACCGGGGGGCCCTCCTGGACGGGTGGACGATCCCGGGCAGCGACTTGTTCGACGAGTGGCTGGGGCAGGCGCGCCTGCGCCTCCACCAGGAGGTAGTCGACGCCGTCGCGGCATTGACCGCCTACTACGACGAGTGCGGTGACATCGCGCAGGCATTGGTGCACGCCCGCCGATGGGTGACGCTCGACCCGTTCAACGAGAACGCCTACCGCCACGGCATGCGCCTGCTGGCGGCGTCCGGGCAGCCGGCGGCCGCCCTCGCGCTCTACGAGGAGTGCCGGGCGGCCCTGGCCGCCGAGCTCGGCGTGGAGCCGGACGACGCGACGAGCGCGCTCATGGCACGCATCCGTTCGGGCGGCGAGCGCCGCGACCTCCGAGCGCCCCGCGGACGACCCGCGACAGGGGTGCAACACATTCCGCAGGTAGGCCCGTTGTTCGGACGCGCGGGGGCGCTGGACACGCTGCGAGGCTGGCTCCTCGAGGACGCCTGCCGGCTGGTGGGTGTCGTCGGGCTCGGCGGGATCGGCAAGACCGCTGTGGCCGCCCAGCTCGTCGCGACCGTCAGTGACGCCTTCGAGGGCGTCGTCTGGTGGTCGCTGCGCAACGCGCCGCCACCGGAGGAGACTCTCGCTGCCTGTCTCCAGGCGCTCGCCCCCGGCGCCGGTACCCCGCCCCGTGTCGGCCGCACGCAACTGGACGCCCTGACCGACGTCCTGATGGACGTCCTGCACGCCCGGCGCTGCCTGATAGTGCTGGACAACGCCGAAAGCGTCCTGGAACCGGGCGCCCGGGCCGGCATCTACCGCTCCGAGATGGAGCCTTACGGGCGGTTCCTGGAGCGCGTCGCGGCGGAGCCGCACCGGAGCGCGGTCGTCGTGACGAGCCGCGAGCAGCCGCTGGAGCTAGCGCCGGCCGCCGCCGACCAGCGGGAAGCCGAGCGGCCCGGCCGCAGTGTCGTGGGTTCCGATCCGGGTCCGGTTCGGATTCTGCGCCTGCCCGGGCTGTCCGTCGGGGCCGGTCTGGCGATGCTGCGTCCTCGGGGCGTCGTCGACGAGCGCAACACCGCCCACCTGGTGCGACGCTACTCGGGCAACCCTTTGGCCCTGGAGGTCGCGGCGGCCACCGTGCGCGAATTCTTCGGCGGTGATGTGCGCGCCTTCCTCGGCCAGGGGGCGCCGGTGTTCGACGACATCCGCGCCGTCCTGGAACAGCAGTTCGCGCGCCTGACCCCGCTCGAACGCGACGTGATGATGTGGCTCGCGGTCGAACGGTCACCGGTCACCGTGCAGCACCTGCGCGAACACCTGTCCGACCGCGAGCCGTGGTGGGCGGTCCTGGAGGCCCTGCGCTGGCTGCGCCGGCGGTCGTTGCTGGAACGCTCCCGAGACCGTTTCCTGCTGCAGAGCGTCGTCATGGAGTACGCCACGGATGTCCTCGTTGCCACCATGGCACGGGAGGTCACCGACGGGGGTATCGACCGCTTCGGCCGGCACGCGCTGTCGTGTACGCACACCAGCGAGCACGTGCGGCAGGCGCAACAGCGGCTGAGCGTCGCCCCCTTGGTTCGCGAGTTGGTCGCACGGCTGGGGCACGACGGGCTGGTGGCTCGGCTGCGGGCGCTCCCGGACGAGCTGCGGGCGCGGCCGGAGCTGGCGGCCGGCCACGCGGCAGGCAATGTGCTGACCTTGCTCGTGGCACTCGATGCAGACCTGACCGGGCTGGACCTGCACGACCTCGCCGTGCGCAGCGTGGACCTGCGCGGGGTGCGCGCCGCGGAAGTGGACCTGCGCCGCGCCGACCTACGGGGCGGTCTCTTCACCGAGGACATGCCCCCGATCACCGCGATCGCCTTCGACCCCGGGGGGACGTTCCTGGCCGCCGGCGCCACGGACGGCAGCGTCCGCCTGTGGTCGGCCCCGGAGGGCCGGCTCACCCGCCTCTTCCGTGGGCACACCGGCGCCGTCAACGGCGTGGCGTTCAGCCCCGACGGGACGCGGGTGGCCACCGTGGCGATGGACGGCGTCCTCCACGTGCACCAGGTGGACGATCGGCAGCGCTCCGTCGGCCCCGATGTCCCGGGACCGCCAAAGCTGTTCGAGGCGGCTCATCGTACCGGGCTGGTCGCCGTCACCTGGGGCCCGGACGGCACGTTGGTCAGCAGCGACTATGACGCCGTCATCCGGATCCGGTCCGCGGACGGAACCCCGCTCCGGCAGATGCACGGGCCCGGCGGCCCCTCCTTCGCCCTGGCCCTGCATCCGGACGGCGACCTGCTGGCCAGCGGCGACCAAGACGGTGCCGTCCGCCTGTGGGACCTGCGAAACGGACAACTGCTCACCACGCTGCTCCAGCTCAGCGACCGGGCGATGGCGGTCGCCTTCAGCCCGCACGGTGACCTACTCGCCGGCGCGGGGCTCGACGGGACGGTCGCGCTGTGGCGGATCCGTCCCGAGGAACTGCTCACGGTCCTGGAGGGCCACACGTACGCCGTGTCCTCACTTGCCTTCAGCCCGGACGGCAAGCTCCTGGCGAGCGCGTCCTGGGATCACACTGTCCGGCTGTGGGACGTGACCGGCCAGCAGCCCGCCGGACTGATCGATGGCCACACCTCGCACGTCAGCTCCGCCCGGTTCAGCCCGGACGGAGACCGGCTGGCGACCGGCGGGTACGACCACACGCTCAGGCTCTGGGACGTCGCGTCCCGCCGACCCGTGGCCGTCCGCCGGGGGCACACCGCCTGGGTCTGGTCGCTCGTCTGGACCACGGACGGCACGACCCTGCTCAGCGCCCATCACGACCAGACGGTGCGGATGTGGGACGTCGGCCGGGGCGCCGTCCGCCACGAGCTGCGAGGGCACCTCGGAGAGGTGGTGTCCGTCGCCCTCGACCACCACGGGACGCTCATAGCTAGCGGCGGGAACGACCGCAGTGTCCGGGTGTGGTCGGCTCAGGGCCAGCTCCTGCGAACTTTGGCGGGCTCCCCGGCGGCTTTGTACCAGGTGTGCCTCAGCCCGGACGGCCGCCTGGCCGCGGCGGGCGACGTCAGCGGCACCGCGACCGTGTGGAGCGTGACCGGCGAGCGCCTTCTCCAACTGCGGCCGGGACCGGACAACTTCGCCTCGCCCGTGGCGCTGGGCAGGACGCCCGGTCGCCACCGTCCGGTCCTGGTAACTCCCGGTGAGGGGTTCACGATCCGCCTGTGGGACGCCATGGACGGCCAGCTGCTGTCGACGTTGGACGGGCACGACTCCGTCGTCACCGATCTGCTGCTGAGCCCGGACGCCACGATCCTGATCAGCAGCGGGTCCGACTGCACGGTGCGGGTGTGGGACGTGGTGACCGGGGTCCTGCGGCACGTGCTGCGCGGGCCCACCACCTACATCATGTCGGTGGCCCGCAGCTTGGACGGCCGGTGGATCGCCGCGGGCGGCCTCGACGGGGACGTCCACGTCTGGGACGCCGCCACCGGCGAGCAGCGCCACGTGCTGGCCGGTCACGGCGGAGGTGTGTTCGCCGTGGCGACCGACCCGGCCAGCCGGGTACTCGCCAGCGGCAGCGCCGACGGCACTATCCGACTGTGGAATCTCGAGACCGGCGCCTGCACCACCACGCTGCGCCCCCCGGGCCCCTACCGGGGGATGCTCATCGACGGCGCTGTCGGCGTCACGGACGCCCAACGCGATGCCCTGCGGGCGCTGGGCGCCGTCGGCCAGCTGAGGTGAGGGCTGACTCAGCCCGGGGACGGCACCCTATTGAGCCAGCCAGCTGCAGCCCATGGCGCCACTGGTGTCCGAGAGGAAGACGTAGGGACGCAGCCCGGCCGTCGGCTGGTCGCGGGCTGCTGTGACGCCTGGCGCCGAGGCAACACTGAAGCTCCCCGAGGGGTCCAGGGGGACCCAGACGGTGATTCCGCTGTGATCCGGGCTGCCGTCCCAGCGCACGGACCAGGCGTTGCCGCGGTCGTCGAGCATGAAGGTTGCCGGCAGGTAGCTGTCGATGCCCCACGCGGCCACCCCGATACCGGTACGAAAGTCGAGCTCGGGCAGGGGCCCTATGGCGTTCCACTGCCAGATGGTTCCGTTCCACCAGTTGCAGTACAGGTTGCCGTCGGTGCCGATGAGGAAGGCGTAGGGGCCGTAGGCGAGCGGCGCGTCGTCGGTCGTCCCGATCGCTCCGACGGCTGCGGCCAGGCTGACGCCCGGCGGGGCTCCCATGCTGCCCCCGGCCCAGAGGGTGTCGTCAAACCAGTACTGCCACAGGGTGCCGTCCTCGAGCAGGAGGAACACGTAGGGCCGTTGCTGCTCGGCGGGGGTGTTGCGGACGGTCAGGACACCCACGGGCGCACGCACCGCCGCCCCGGGGGACCCCACGCTGCTCCACTGCCACGCGGTGCCGTCCCACTGGGACTGCCACACCACTCCGTCGTTGCCCAGTACGAACAGGTAAGGGCACGCGGGTGCCGGTGGCGCGCCCTGAACGGAGAGCGCACCGATACCCGACGCGATCCCGACGGCGCCACCGCCAGGCGGTGGCGGGGGGATCCCCAGGTTCGTCCACTGCCATCGGCCGTTCTGTACGGAGCAGGCCCACGCGCCGCCGTCGTCGTCCAGGACGAAGGCGTACGGTACCTGCCCGCCGTCGTCGGCGTCGACGGCGACCACCCCGAGCCCGCCCTCGGCGGCCAGGACGGCGGCGGGAGGGGACCCGGCGTTCGTCCACAACCACGCGTCGCCGTCCCAGGTCCCGACCCACAGGTCCACCGGCGGGTTCGAGGAGCCGGAGGTGCCCAGCAGGAACACGGAGGGCCACGACGGCGCTCCGCTCGCGGTCTGCGCCGAGAGCACGCCGACGGGACCGGACTGCATCATGCCCGCTGGGAGGACCATCGTGGTCCATCCCCATCCGGACCGCGTATCCGGCGGAGGAGCGTAGTTCAGCGCGATGGCGCCGCCGGGGTTGGCGTTGCTCAGTACCTGCGCCGACTGACCGCAGTTGGTGACTTGATTGGTGGCGGTCCAGGCCAGAGTCGGGGCCGAGGATCCGGTCTGGATCGAGATGTTCTGGAAGGTCGTGCGCTGGGCCGCCGGGTACTGGTCGCATTGGTTGACGAGGTAGGCTCCCAGCCCCACCGTGCACCACGTCAGCTCTTCGACGGTGAGAATCGGCAGGATCGTCGCGTTCACCCCGACGAAGCCGCAGGTGTAGCTTCCGTCTGACCGTAAGTTGTGGTTGATGAAGGCGGTGAGCTCGTCCCCCGGGGAGACGTAGGTTAAGCCACTGCCAAAACTGATCGACCCGCCGGCCGACAAATAGTAGCTGCCGATCGTCCAGGCCGGACCTTTCGGTGCGGGATACCAGACCAGTGCCGGCGCCAGGAGGCTGTCCGAGTTCTGGATGCCGGGGAACAGGGACACCTGCTGACCGGCGATGTTCGAGGGCGGTGGCGGCACCAGCAACTCCACAGTGAACGACGTGATCGGGGTTCCGGTGGTATCGGTCCAGCCGGCATAGGCGACCCACGCGTCGGTGAACGCGTTCGACGGTTCCGCGGCGGTGCGGGCCCATGTCGGAGCACCGTCGAGCATCACGGGATCAACCTCGGCCAAGGTCGTCGCATCGACGACCCTCGGCCTACCGTCACGCATCAGCACGATCTCGCCCGGACCGACGAGCTGGGTCTTGGACGGATCCCGTCGACGGATCGATCTGCGCGCTTGATGGTTCGCCACGTCGTCGTCTCCTCGCCAGCGATCGCTCTCCACGGACTCTCAGCCCCGGAGGGGTTCAGGGCATGCCGGTGGCACATACGCCTCTCTGCCGGCCCTCCGGTGCGGCCACGACGTCCGGAGACCGGCCGTGGGAGGGACGGCCGCCGGTCACCACGGCGCACTGGTCCACCATCCTCGCCGCCCCGCGTCAGCAAAACGTCAGCACAGCTCCTGCCGCAGTCACAGTCCAGGCCCGCGCGTCCATTCGGCGGGCCGTCCACCCTGCCATGGTCGTCGCCGGGTACGCGGTCTGTGCGGTGCTGCGGGTCCGCGGTGAGGAGGAGAGCCAGCCGGCTGGCCGGACAGGACCGAAGACCCGGCCGGCCGGGTCCAGCGACCGCAGCGGGCCACCGGACCTACGTCGCAGGATGGAGTCGTCCGGACCCCAGACCTCCGAGGAGCAACCATGACTGAGGCAGGAGTCGGCGGCGGGCGCATCGTCGTCGGCGTCGACGGATCGAAGGCGTCGAAGACGGCGCTCGGGTGGGCGCTGCGCCAGGCGCGGCTGACCGGCGCGGTCGTTGATGCGGTGATCGCCTGGCACCCGGTCGTCATGTTCGGCTACGCACCGCCTCCGGGGGACTTCGACGTCGAAGGCACCGCTGGCACGGTGCTGGGCGAGACTCTCGGTGAGGTGCTCGCCGGTGAGACGGTCGTGACGGTCCGCCGCCACGTCGTGGAAGGGGCAGCGAGCCAGGTGCTGGTCGAGCAGGCGCGCGACGCGCAACTGCTGGTGGTGGGTAACCGCGGGCACGCCGGCTTCGCCGAGGCGCTACTCGGTTCCGTCGGCCAGTACTGCGTCCACCACGCGAACTGCCCCGTGGTCGTCGTCCGGTGACCGAGGCTCGGCTTTCCGCCTCGTCCGCGGCCAGCCGATCGGCGAGCGACCGTCGTCAGCTCGGGTGGTCGGGGCTAAGGAGCTTGGTGGCGAGGATCGCGGCCTGGGTCCGGCGTTCGAGGCCGAGCTTGGAGAGCAGGCTGGAGACGTAGTTCTTGACGGTCTTCTCGGCGAGGAACATTTCCTCGCCGATCTGGCGGTTGGTCATGCCCTGGGCGATCAGTTCGAGGATCCGCCGTTC
>NZ_JBITDV010000025.1:0-40496 GCF_044454545.1 Cryptosporangium sp. NPDC051539
CCCGATCCGACAACCGCTCACCGACGACCTTTACCTGACCCGCACGTGGCACGACCTGACCAACGACCGAATTAGACCTAAGTTACCGGTATTGGGGCTAGCCGGCTCGGCCGAGGTGCCGGCGCCACCGTCGCGTCCGCCGTTTTTCGGCGAGAAGTCGGCGAGCCCGGTCGATGTCCGACCGGTGCTCGAGGGGAAGCCTTCCCTGAATCGCGATCGCGCGCTCGATGTGCGGGCGGGCGGCCTTGTTGTTGCCTCTGGCCTGTTCGAGATTGCCGAGGTTGAGCAGAGTCGTGGCCACGAACGGGTGGTCCGACCCCAACGAAACCTCGTAGACGCGCAGCGCAAGGGTGTGGCATTCGACTGCGGCTCTCAGATCGCCGACGAGTTGGAGTGCCACGGCTAGCTCGGTGCGCGTTCTCGCGACATCCAGGTGGTCGGGACCATAAGCTTCGACATAGATGTGGAGCGCACGGCTCAACTCCTTCGCTGCTTCGGCGTACGCTCGTTCGTTGATCTTGATCCGTGCGATTCCTACGACGTTGCTGGCCATGAAAGGATGGTCTTTTCCGAGGCGTTCCTCCAGGATGAGATTCGACTGGAGGTAACTCTTGGTCGCTTCATTCCCGTTTGCGTACAACTTTTGCTGCACGTGGCCCAGGTTCGACAAAATCCTCGCGTACTCGACGCTTCGGGGGCCCTGCGTGACTTCGAGGATTCCTAACGCGCGTCCGAAACTCTGCTTCGATTTCTGGACGAATCCAGCCTCCAGCTGGGCTACTCCGAGGCCGTTCAGCGATGTGGCCACCGAGGAATTCTCTTCGTCGAAGAAGTTGTCCTTGATGGCGACCGCGCGTTCCAGCAGGTCGCACGCCGCGGAGTAGCTGCCCCGACGCCACAAGTACGTACCGAGCTGGGTGAGCGCGATACCGGCATTGTCGTCGGCCACGTTCAGAAGGATTGCCCGGTCAACCGCTGACTCTATGTGCGGGATCAGGTTCACCACCACCGGCCAATTGCGATATTCCCAGGGGTTGTCCGGCATCACGGCTCTCAAGATTTGCAGTACGTGAAGCGTCCAGTCGGCCGCAGTACCCTTGTCGGCCGGGCTGCTTTCGTCCAGCTGGAGGCGGGTGACCTCCGCAACGAGGCGATGTATCCGAATTCGTGCATCATCGATCCGTGTGATCAAGCCGGTTCGCAGCAGGGCGGCCACGCAGTTCTGCACGTCCATTCGCGAGCGCGCGGTTTCGGCTAGTCTGCCGGTGAGCTCACCCTGGAGGAGCTCCGGATTGAACAGGATCACGAGCAGATCGATCTCGTCCGGAGCAAGAAAGGAACAGAGCTGCAAGAGCTCCATGGCGGCCGGGTTGTCCCGGGCGAGATCGCGGAAGTGGATCAGCCAGGTCGTAGCGACGCTTTCGGGGTAGCCGCCGATCTTTTGTGCCAACAGCCGCCCGGCCTCCGCTCGATCCCGGTAGAGGTCCAAGTAGCCTCGGACCGAGAGCTTGCACCCTTTGGCGTACGAGACGGCCTGAGCCAGAGCCAGCGGCAGGTTGTCGAGCGCCTCGACGAGCTCGCGGACGGCCGTGAGCTCGTCCTCGTCGGCAGCGTCGGATCCGAAGAGGCAGTTGACGACGTAGGACATCGACTCGACCTTGGTGAATCCGGCGAGATCTATGGTTCTGGCCAGGTCTTGCCAGCCGGCGTGATCACGGCTGGTGATCAACGTGTGCCCGGCTCCTCCGGGAAGCCATAGCCGGATGAAGTCCGCGCTGGGAGCGTTGTCGAAGATGATCAACCAATCAGCCCGGCTCCGTAATGCGTCCAGCACCCCGCTGATCGTCCTCTGGATGTCCTTCGACCGCTTGACCGAAAACGTCGGAGCCAACGCGGCGATGTCCTTGGCGATGGTCACCTTCGAGTCGGCGCGGACCAGCCAGGTGATCGGGTAGCGCCCGCTGTCCGCCCCCCGATGGGCGAACTCCAGGGCTATCTGGGTCTTTCCTATTCCCCCGAGCCCACCCACCGCGAGCACCGTGACCGGCCCGTCGGAAATTGTGCTGGTCAACTTCTCCAGACACTCTTCACGACCGGAGAACGAGGGGTTGCGAGGGGGAAGGTTGGTCGTTTTCACCCGGCGAGTGCGGCGAGACAGTGGTTTGCTCGAAGGCGCTTCGTAAATGTTGAAGATGTTTTGGTGGACATCGCGGCCGGATTGAAGGACCGTCCCGCTGCTCCACGCCACCGCGTTCTGGTCCACCTTGGCCGAGCGGGGCGCAGAACCCTCACCGGTCGGCGACGGTCTTTCCTCCTCGAGCCAGAGACCTCGTTCTCCCCCCACTTCGGGCAGCTCGAACGGATCGGCGGGTTCGGGCAGGCCGAGGTAGCGGACCGGGACGACAGCAACGAGGACTGCCCAGCAGAGCAAAGCGGCCACTAGCACGAATAGCCATTTGAAGCCGGACATCCAGTGCCAGTGGGGGAGGAGGTCGACGAAGTAGCCGAACCCCGTGATCCCGACGACGAGCACGATCGTGATCGTCAGGAAGGCTGCAGTCGCCGTCGGGCCGCAGCCGCTTCTGAACTGCTTGGGGTCTTTCATTTCACCTGGGTTAGGTGTTATCGGTGAGGCGTGGTGGTGTCGTTTTCCGGTTCGTCCGGCGGGTTTCGCGTGACGATGTGCGCATCCCGCCCGGCCTGGACGGTCATGCCGCCCTGCGATGCGGTACCGCGTTGCTGTACTCGGAATGAATCAGGGCCGGTACGCGACGGATCGGCAGTTGCACGTGTCGCCCGTACCGAAATACCGATGCCGACGATCGCTGCGACAAATCCGCCCAGCGCAGCCCAGTAGCTGGCGGCCTCAGCGCCCTGGCGGGCGAGTACGAAGGCCAACCCGACTAGGCAGGCTGCGGCAAGGAATAACCCCACCCCGCTCAAGACCTTCCCCACGCGGGCATCGTATCGCGGGTCGGTGCCCACCGTGACCTCGTACGGCCCGGCACTTCGTGCGGGCAGGACCTGGATTCGTCGTTCGATTTCCGTGGGGAGGCCGCATTAGCAGACCACGTTCGCTGAATGCGCGGGCCGGTACCCCGGTTCTGGTATCCCCTGGTCCTCAGGAGGTCTTTCCGGCGGCCGTCCGGGCCCAGGTGGCGTCGGTGGTCAGCGTACGGATTCGGTAGAGGCTGGTGGACGCGGTGACGTACAGGTCGGTGCCGTCCGGGCCGCCGAAGCACAGGTTGGAGACCTTCTCCGGCACGGGAATCCGTGCCACGAGCCGGCCCTGGGGCGAGAGCACCTGCACCGAGTCCAGGCTCGACGTCCAGATCCGGCCGGCCACGTCGACGCGGAAGCCGTCGGAGCAGCCCGGTAGGACGGTGGCGAAATCGCGTCCGTTGCTCGCCGTCGTGTGGGACACGTCGTACACCCGGATCAGGCCGCGTGCGGTGTCCACCGTGTCGGACACGTAGAGCAGGCTCTCGTCCGGGGAGAACGCCAGCCCGTTGGGGCGCTGCAGGTCGGTGATCGCGGGCTCGAGGGTGGCGGATTCGGGCTGGTAGCGGAAGACCCAGCAACCGCCGTACTCCATTGAGCCCGGATGGCCTTCGTCGGGCTCGGTGATGCCGTAGGGCGGGTCGGTGAACCAGATCGCCGCGTCGGAGGCCACGACGACGTCGTTCGGTGAGTTCAGCCGATGTTCGCGCCAGTGGTCGACGAGCGTGGCCGGTTCGCCGTCGATCTCGACCTCGACGCAGCGGCGCCCGTGCGAGCATTGCACGACCCGTCCGGCCAGGTCGAGCGTCCGTCCGTTGGTGAATTCGACGTTCTGCCGGTGGACGCGGGTGCGCCCGGACAGCGAGTCGTACTCGTAGATCCTGTTGCCGGGAATTTCGCTCCACCGCAGGCTCTGGGTCTGCGGGAGCCACACGGGTCCCTCGCCCCAGCTCCCGCCGGTCCAGACCCGCTCCAGGTGAGCCCCCGGCGCGACCAGCTCCGCTTCCGCCGTCATCAGGTGATCGAAGCTCACATCCGGCTCGATGTCGACCGGTTCGGGTGAGCAGCGGACCCGGGCGCGGCAGGACCTTTGCCTCTGCCGTCCGGCGCGGCGTCGTCGCACGCTGAGGACGAGAGCCGAGGAGGCCGGAGATGAGCGAGAAGCGCGTCGTGACCGTCGGCGTCGACGGATCGGAATCCGCCCTGGCGGCGGTGGACTGGGCGGTCGAGTACGTCCGCGACCGCGGGGTGTGCCTTCGGTTGCTGCACGGGCTCGAAGTGCCGGTGCCGGTGCCCGCCTACACGCCGTACCCGCTGCCGGATCCGCGCGGCGCGATCGAGAACGAGGCCCGGCGTGACTTGGCCGCCGCCCTCGACCGCGTTCGCCTGGCGGCGCCCGACGTGGACGTGACGGCATCCGTCGTCGCGCTGCCGCCGATTCGCGCGCTCCTGGACGGCGCGCGTCACAGCGAGCGGCTCGTCGTCGGCTGCCGCGGCCTGAATCCGGTCGCCACCGTGCTGCTGGGCTCGGTGTCCGCAGCGGTTGCCGCGCATGCGGCCTGCCCGGTCGTGGTGGTCCGCGGTCACCAGCGGTCCGGCGGGACCGCTCCCGTCGTCGTCGGCGTCGCGGGTACCGACCACGAGGACGCCACGCTGGCCGCCGCGTTCGAGGAGGCGGCCGTGCGGCACGCGCCGCTCGTCGCGGTCCACGCCTGGAGCGACGTGACCCTCGAGGCGACGGCGCGCACGATGGCCGGCGTCTGGGCGAGCTTCGACACGCTGCGGACGGAGGCGCGCAACCGGCTCGAGTCGACGCTCAGCGGGTGGGCGGACAAGTACCCCGGCGTCTCGATCGACTCGCAGATCGTGCGCGACGGCCCGGCCCCCGCACTGCTGACGCTGAGCACGATGGCGCAGCTGATCGTCGTCGGTTCGCACGGCCGCGGCGGCTTCGCCGGGATGCGGCTCGGTTCGGTCAGCCGCCGGCTCGTCCACCAGGCGGACTGTCCCGTGCTGGTCGTCCGGCGTGCATGCCGTTCCGGAGGGGAGGAGGAGCCGGGCGCGCCCGAGACGTCATGACCACCACCGTGCCGGGACCGGATGACGGTGGCCGGCCCACCGCGGCGAGGGTCTGAACAGACAATAGAAGTCCAACCGATCAACCGTTTTATCAAAAAGCTGATGCTGATATAATGCGCTTTCTGAGTACTAGATTCTTCCGCGTGAAACCAACCGCGGCGAATGCGCAGCCTCTGCCCTATCGGGTGGGCGATATTTCTTGCACCGGCCTGCTGTTTCGGCCCCCGGGTGAACCGGGGTCCCGTCCGGGAATTCTGCTTTTGCACGGCGGCGCGGGCCTCGACGCGCACGCTCGGAGACAGGGCCGCCGGTACGCGGATCTGGGCTACGTGGTGTTCGCCGCGGACCTGTACGGCGACGGTGTGGCCGGCGACCGGCAACGGATCATGGCCCAGCTCACCGCCTTACGTGACGACCCCGAGCTGCTGGCCGAGCGCGGTCGATCCGCGCTGGCCGTGCTCGCCGGCGCATCCGGGCCGGCCGGCGTCCACGCCACGATCGGGTTCTGTTTCGGTGGCCTGGCCGCACTGACCCTCGCCCGCAGCGGAGCGGCGCTGGCCGGTGCGGTCAGCGTGCACGGCACCCTGGCCGCCCCGGCCCCGGCCACCCCGGCCCCGGCCGGGCCCGGCTCGATCAGTGCCCGCGTCTTGGTCTGTCACGGGGCGCTGGATCCCCACGTGCCGGTGGCGCAGGTGAAGCGGTTCGCCACCGAGATGGAGCGAGCCGGAGCCGACTGGCAGCTGAACGTGTACGGGGGCGCCGAGCACGGCTTCACCCACGAGGGCGCCGCACCGGGGGCGGGAACCGGGGTGTCCTACCACGCGACGGCCGACGCCCGGTCGCATGCCGACATCCGTGCCTTCCTGGCTGACGTCCTCGCCGTCTGACCGGTCCCGACTCGCCTCCCGGCCGGCGTAGTGGCTCCGGCCCCCTGTTCGCGCGCGTCGGGACCGACCGGTCCGGCCCGATCTGTGCCAACTTGCGAGCGGGTGGGTGAGCGCGTTCCCAACCCGCTCCGGCGGTAATAGCCTCGTGGCGCGGCCGACGTCGACCGCTCATCGCACCGCTTGAGCAGAAGGCGGTACCTCGTGGGACGAGGCGACGGCAGGCGTGCCCGCACGACGTTGGTGGGCCGGGGCGCCGAGCGCACCCTGATCGACGAGACGCTGGCCGCGACACGCGCGGGCGAGAGCCGGGTGCTGATCCTCCGAGGTGACGCCGGCGTCGGGAAATCCGCGCTGCTGGAGTACGCGGTGGCCGCGGCGACCGGCACCCGGGTGATGCGCGCCGCCGGCGTCGAGTCCGGGATGGAGCTGGCGTTCGCGGCGTTGCATCAGCTCTGCGCGCCGCTGCTCGATCGGCGCAACCGGCTGCCCGGCCCGCAGCGTGCGGCGCTCGAGAGGGTGTTCGGCCTCCGGGAGGGTGCCGCGCCAGACCGGTTCCTGGTCGGCCTAGCGGTACTGAACCTCCTCTCTGGTGCTTCCGAGGAACAGCCGTTGCTGTGCGTCGTCGACGATGCCCAGTGGCTCGACCGGGCTTCCGCCCAGATCCTGGGTTTCGTCTCCCGGCGGCTGCTGGCCGAGTCGATCGTCCTGCTCATCGGCGTCCGGCAGCCCGGGGCCGAACTGGCCGGCCTGCCCACGCTCGAGGTCACCGGGCTCCGCGATGCCGACGCCCACGCGCTGCTCGACTCCGTCACTCATTCCCGGCTCGACCAGCAGATCCGCGATCGGATCGTCGCGGAGACCAAGGGCAACCCGCTGGCGATGCTCGAACTGCCGCGCGGGCTGACCGTCACCCAGATGGCGGGTGGGTTCGGCTTGCTGCGCTCCGATCCGCTGCCCGGCCGGATCGAGGGCAGCTTCCTGGCCCGGATCGAGCGGTTGCCCGCGGCGACCAGACTTCTTCTGCTGGTCGCGGCCGCTGAGCCGGTTGGAGATCCGGCCCTGGTGTGGCGTGCGGCCCGGCGGCTCGGCGTCACCCCCGCCGAAGCCCTCGCGGGCGGCACCGACGGGCTGCTGTCGATCGGCGAATACGTCGTCTTCCGGCACCCGCTGGTGCGTTCGGCGGTGTACGGAGCCGCGGAGGCGAAGGATCGGCGCGCGGCGCACCTGGCGCTGGCGGAAGCCACCGACGCGCAGGCCGATCCGGATCGCCGCGCCTGGCACCTGGCCTCGGCCGCAGCTGCACCCGACGAAGCGGTGGCCGTCGAACTCGAAGGATCCGCCGACCGGGCCCAGGCGCGCGGCGGACTCGCCGCCGCCGCGGCGTTCCTCCAGCGCTCCGTCGCGCTCACCGGCGACGCCTCCCGGCGTGCCGACCGCGCGCGGGCGGCCGCGGTCGCCAGCCTGCGAGCCGGTGACCTGGACGGCGCGCGGAGATTCGCCGACCTGGCGGAAGAGAGCGCCCGGACCGACTTCCAGCGCGCCCGCGTCCGCCTCCTGCGAGGTCAGATCGCGTTCGCGTCCGGGCTCAACGATGAGGGCCCCGACATTTTGCTCAGCGCGGCGCAACAGCTCGAGCCGTTCGACGCGGTTCTCGCTCGGGAGACCTACTTCCTGGCCTGGGGCATGGCGGCACTGGTTGCAGCGGCCGGCGAGAGCTTGCTCGCGATCTCCCGGGCGGTGACGCGGCTGCCTCCGACCGTGCCGGGCCGCAATCTCGACCTGGCGCTCGACGGGTACGCCTTACTCGTCACCGAGGGGCGGGCGGCGGCCATCCCGACTCTGCTGCGGGTCGCCGCCGGGCTCGCGGACTATCCGGCGGAGGACGTCCTGCGGTGGGGCTGGGTGGTCTCCGGTATCAGCGCGGCCGTGTGGGACGACGAGCTCATGCACCGGCTGTACCTCCGGTCGGTGGAGGTGATCCGCGACGCCGGCGCCTTGACCGAGCTGCCGCTCTGCCTGATCTCCCTGGGGATCTCCACCACCTGGATCGGCGACTTCACCGAGGCCGCCGCGATCGCCGCCGAGGCCGACCTGGTCGCCGCCGCGACCGGCAGCCCGCACGCACCGAACGCCAAGCTCTTCCTGGCTGCTCAGCGGGGTCGGGAGGCCGAGGCGTCACTCCTGATCGACGAGACCCTCGAGCAGGCGGGTGCGGGCGGTCAGTTGATGGGCGTCACCTGCGCCAACTGGGCGGCTGCCATCCTCAACAACGGTCTGGGCCGCTACGACCGCGCGGCGCGCGCGGCGCAGGTGTGTCTCGGGATCCCCGAGCTGTGGGTCTCGGTCTGGGTGCTGCCCGAGCTCGTCGAGGCGGCGGCCCGTCTCGGTGAGGACGACCTGGCCCGCGACGCCCTCCGACGATTGACCGAAGCGACGCAGCCCTGTGGCACGGACTGGGCGCTCGGGATCCTCGCCCGGTCGCGGGCGATGCTGAGCGAGGCACCGGACACCGACGCGCTCTACCTCGAGGCGGTCGAACGGCTGGGCCGGACACAACTGCGCCCCGAACTCGCCCGGGCTCACCTCGTCTACGGCGAATGGCTGCGCCGGGAGGGCCGCCGGGCCGACGCGCGCGTTCAGCTGGGCACGGCGCACGACTGCTTCGTCGAGATCGGCATGGAGGCGTTCGCCGAACGCGCCCGACGCGAGCTGCTGGCCGCCGGTAAGAAGGTACGGGCGCGGACGACCCGGTCCTCGGCCGCAGACGAACTGACTCCTCAGGAGCGGCAGATCGCGTTGCTGGTGAGAGACGGTTACTCCAACCCCGAGGTCGGCGAGCGGCTCTTTCTGAGCCCGCGAACCGTGGAATGGCACCTCCGCAAGGTCTTCCGGAAGCTGTCGGTAGGGTCGCGTCGCGAGCTGCGCGACGCCCTGCGAACCGAAAGCGCCGACGACACCGCCACGTAGTCGCGGGCAGACCAGGGAGACTCCCTGGCGCGAGCACGGGTACCGAACCGCGAACGTCACGACGTCGGCAGTGAGCGCTAGCGTCGGAGGAAGTCGTGGCAGAGCAGGCACTGACCGGAGCCGTCGCACTCGTGACCGGAGCGAGCAGCGGTATCGGTGCCGCCACCGCGCGTCACCTGGGCGCGCTCGGGGCCACCGTGGCGTTGGTGGCGCGCCGCCGCGACCGCCTCGATCGGCTGGCCGACGACATCCTGGCGTCGGGCGGGGGCGCTCTCGCGATCGAGTGCGATCTCACCGAGCCGGGACGGGCGCGGCAACTCGTGGGGGACACCGTCGACCTCCTCGGTCGCCTGGACATCCTGGTCAACAACGCCGCAGTGATGCGGCTCGACACCGCCCTGCACACCACGATCGAGGAATGGGACCGGATGGTGGCGCTCAACGTGTCAGCGCTCCTGCACACGACGTACGCTGCGGTTCCCTACCTGATCGACGGAGCCGCGACGTCCCCGCGCCACGTCACCGACCTGGTGAACGTCAGCTCGACCGCCGGACGGGTCGCACGTCCGGGCGGGAGCGTCTACGCGCTGACGAAGTTCGGCCTGAACGGCTTCACCGAGGCGCTGCGTCAGGAGCTCCTGGTCGAAGGCGTACGGGTCAGCGTCGTCGCACCCGGCGCGGTCGCCGCGGAACCGGCCGACCACGTCGACGACGCGGTCGGGCATCGGCCGGCCGCCATCGAGCCACTACGCGCCGAAGACATCGCGGACGCGATCGGCTACATCGTCACCCGCGAGCGGCGGGTGGCCGTGAACGAGATGCTGGTCCGCGCGGGGGAGCAGACATGGTGACCCCCACCCTCCTGTCGCTGAACGTCGGGATGCCCAAGGACGTCGCGTGGCACGACAAAACCGTCCGGACCGGTATCTGGAAAACGCCGGTGACCGGGCCACGGATGGCCCGGCGGCTGAACATCGACGGCGACGGCCAGGGAGACCTCGGGGGTCACGGCGGCGAGAACCGGGCCGTGCTGGTCTACCAGTTGGAGTCGATCGAGTACTGGCGCACGGTGCTGGACCGACCGGACATCGGCTACGGCCACTTCGGCGAGAACTTCACCGTCACCGGGCTGGCCGACGACGAGGTGTGCATCGGCGACCGGTACCGGATCGGCGACGCCGAGTTCGAGGTGACCCAGCCCCGCGTGACCTGCTACCGGCTGGGTCTGCGGCTCGGCACCCCGAACCTGCCCGCGCTGCTGGTCTCCCATCACCGGCCCGGCTTCTATCTACGGGTCCTCGCCGAAGGTGCGGTGGGCGCCGGCGACCGGATCGTCCGGACCCGCCGCGGGCCGCACGAGATGACCGTCGCCGAGATCGACGCACTGCTCTACCTGCCCGGCCGCGACCGGGGTCGGCTCGAGGACGCCGTCGACGTCCCGGCGCTGAGCCCGGGCTGGCAGGGCTCGTTCCGGGACCTGCTCGACGGGGGCGCTGCCGCGACGTCGGCCTGGACCGGTTTCCGGGCCCTGCGGGTCACGGACCTCACCCGGGAGAGCTCGACGATTCGCTCGGTCCGGCTGGCCTCTCCGGACGGCTCCCCGCTGCCGCCGGCCCGGCCCGGCCAGTACGTGACGCTCCGCGTCGACGGCGCCGTCCGCAGCTACTCGCTCTCCTCCGAGCCGGGCGACGCCACCTACCGCATCAGCGTGAAACGCGACGGCCGGGTCAGCACCTTCCTGCACACCGCGCTGCGGGTCGGCGCGGAGGTCGAGACGGCCGCGCCCCGCGGCGAGTTCGTCCTGGCTCCGGGCGACGAACCCGTGCTGCTGCTCTCGGCGGGCGTCGGCGCCACCCCGGTACTGGCCATGCTGCACCAGCTCGCCGCCGAGCACTCCGGACGCGCGGTGTGGTGGGTGCACACCGCCCACGACGCCGCTCAGCTCGCGTTCGGCGAGGAGGCCGGCCAACTGCTGAAGACGCTCCCGAACGCCCACCAGCAGCTGTTCCTCACTGCCGGGCACGGCGGACGGCTGTCCGCGGCCACGCTGGCGGGCCTCGGCCTGCCGGCTTCCGCCAGTGCCTACCTCTGCGGTCCACAAGCCTTCATGGACGACATGAGCAGCGCGCTCGTCGGGCTGGGATTCGACCCCGCGCGGCTGCACACCGAGCGCTTCGGGGCCCGGGAAGCGTTCAACCCGGGCGTGACCAGCACTGCCGCCGCGGTTCGCCCCCACCCACCGGCCGGTCCGCCCGGTACCGGACCGCAGGTCACGTTCGCCCGCGCCGGCCTGACCGTGCGGTGGTCGGCCGACCGGGCATCGCTGCTGACGCTCGCCGAGGCCTGCGACGTGCCGACGCGTTGGTCCTGCCGCACCGGTGTCTGCCACAACTGCGTCACCCCGCTGCTCGGCGGTCAGGTGACCTACGAGCCCGAGCCGCTCGAACGGCCCGGCCCCGAGGACGTCCTGCTGTGCTGCAGCCACCCCCGTGACGACGTCGTGCTCGACCTCTGAAGCCGACGGCCCTAGGCCTCGAGGAGCCTGGTGTCCAGCAACGACGGGCGCGCACGAAGCTGACGGCGCGAGGTGATGCCGAGGATTCCGAACACCTTGCGCAGGTGCCACTCCACGGTGCGGGGACTGAGGTAGAGCCGGGCGCCGATCTCCGGATTGGAGAGACCGTCGCGTGCCAGCCGCGCGATCTGCAGCTCTTGCGGCGTCAGATGGCTGCGCAGGTCGCCGGTCCGCTTGCGCACGGTCTCACCGGTCGCCGACAGCTCCAGTCGGGCGCGCTCGGCGAAGGATTCCATCCCGATCGCGGTGAACTGTTCGTGGGCTGCGCGCAGGTGTTCCCGCGCGTCGACCCGGCGGTGCTCCCGGCGCAGCCACTCGCCGTAGAGCAGGTGGGCGCGCGCGAGCTCGGGACGCAACAGGCTGCGGCCGAGGTGCTCGATCGCGTCTCGATACAGGGCGTCGGCCTGCTCGCCCGTTGCCCTCAGGGCCCGGGACCGGGCCGCGATACCCCGGGCCCCGTCGTGGGTCAGATGAGCGGTGGCTCCGAGTACTCGCTGCAGGGCGTACTCGGCCACGGCCGTCCGTCCGGCCCGGGTCGCGGCTTCGAGCAACTCCACCGCGATCCACGCGGACCCGAACATCTCGGGTTCGTCGCCAGTGCTCTCGCGTGCGGCGGCCAGCGCGTCCTCGTACTGACCGAGGCTGTTGCACAGCACGAGGCGGGAGAAGTCGCTGCGCTCCAGCACGGCTCTCTGACCGGCGGCCGCGGCGTCCTTCACGACCGCCTGGATCAACGCCCTGGCTTCGGCCTCCTGCCCGCGGGCGGCGGCCAGCCTCATCGGGAGGTACGACGCGACGACGGTGCTGGTGTGGTCGCTGATCGCGTCCATCTCCACGATCGCCTGCGAGACGTCGGCGAAGTCGCCGCACCGCACCGCGGCTTGACCGTAGACGCCGAGTTCGAATTCGAGCCGTGCCAGCGCGCCCCGCCCACGGGCGACCGTCAACGCCCGCGTGCACAGGGCGTAGACACTCTCGTCGTCCCAGATCGTCCACGCCGCCAGGACGGCCAGCCAGTTCCAGCGGACGATCGTCTCGGGCGGGCAGGCCTCGTCGATGAACGTGGCCACCGCCCGGTGAAGCTGCGGAGCAGCGGCCCGGGGCCCCTCGATGATCACCGTGGCGAGGCTGTCCAGCAGGAGATCCACCGGACGGGCGGGCCCGTCCGGCCGGGGCGCGTCCAGTGCCGCGCGGGACACGGTGAGGCGGTCGTCGGCAGCGGAGCCGTGGCCGGCGATGTACGCGGCCGCCCAGGCATCGAGGTAGGTGTCCCTGGCGAGACCGGCGTCCACCGGCTCGAGTCGTTTCGCGGCCTTGAGCAGTGACGCGAAAGCGTCGGCGCTCCTGGTTTCGAAGAGGGAGATCTGGGCTCGGAGGATGTCGACCTCCGCGTGCTGGTACTCGGCCAGCGGCCCGATCTCCGCGCTGGCCACGAGACGGCGCGCCGCGTCGAACCGGCCGACGTTCGCACTGGCCCTCGCCGCGGCGAGGGCGCGTTCCGCGCGCCGGGCCGGGTCGCTGCTCAGTGCCACCGCCCGCTGGAGGAGCGCGGCGACGGCGGCGAGCCCCCCACGGCCCCGGGCGCGCTCGGCCGAGTCTTCGAGCTCGGTCGCGACGTCCTCGTCCGGTCCCGGTACCGCGCCGGCGCGGTGCCAGGCGCGGCGATCCGGATCGGTGTCGGCGTCCGTCACGGCGGCCAGTGCGCCGTGCACGCGGAGCCGGTCGGCGGGCGCGGCCGAGCGGTAGACCGCCGAGCGTGCGAGGGGATGCGTGAACTGGACCCGGGCACCGAGCGCCACCAGCCCGGCGTCGATCGCCGGGGCGAGCGCCGAGATGTCGAGGCCGAGCGCGGCGGTCGCGCGATACAGCAGCGCGGTGTTGCCGGTGGGCTCGGCCGCGGCGATGAGGACGAGCAGTTGCGTGTCGGCGGGAAGAGAGGAGAACCGCCGGGCGTAGCCCTCTTCGAGTTTGTGGCTGATCGGCCGGCTGTCCGGTAACCCGAAGCCGCCGGCCAGATCATCGTTCTTCCAGGCCTGGGGGAGCTCGATGAGCGCGAGGGGATTCCCCTGGCTCTCCGCGACGATCCGGTTGGACAGGGCGGCATCCACGGGACCGCGGACGTTGCTCAGCAGCAGCGCCCGGGAGGCGGCGTCGTCCAGCCCCCGCACGGCCAGCTCCGGCATGCCGGGCAGAACCCGATCGCCGGTGCCCCGGCGCGCGCCGCACACGATCGCGATCCGCTCCGCGAGCAGCCTCCGGGCCACGAAGGCGAGGATTTCCGTCGACGCTTCGTCGAGCCACTGCGTGTCGTCGACGAGGCAGATCAGCGGCCGCTCCTCGGCCACCTCGGCCAGCAGCGTCAGCGTGGCCAGCCCGACCAGGAACCGGTCGGGTGGCGGGCCGGCGCTGAGCCCGAAGACCGTCGCCAGGGCCGTGCGCTGCGGGCCGGGCAAGGCCTGGAGGTGGTTGAGCATCGGCCCGCAGAGCTGGTGCAGGCCGCTGTAGGCGAGCTCCATCTCGGACTCGGTGCCCACTGCCGTCGCGACGTGCCAGTCGCCGGCCTGGCCGGAGAGGTAGTGCAACAGCGCGCTCTTGCCGACGCCGGGGTCGCCGCGCAACACCAGGACCTGGCTCGTGCCGGCGGATGCGGTGGTCAACAGGCGGTCGAGGGCCTGGCATTCGCGTGCACGGCCGAAGAGCCTCGGCTCCGGTCCTCGGATCTGGCGAGCCATGCCGCCCTACGGTTGTCCAATGTGGCACTGACCGGGCCTGTTGAGCGCTCGTGCGACGGAACGCCCGTTCTCCGTACGATACTCACTTCCGCTGCCATCGGCACCGGTCCGCCGGAGGTGCAGTAGGCGCTACCTCCGCGGTACCGCTGGCGCGACGGCCGGTCGAGTAGTGGGCGGCAATGACCCCGCCGCCCGTTCTCGACAGGATCGAAGCATGACGAAAACGACCAAGATCCCCTTCCGTACGGCGGCACTGGTCCTCGCCGCGGCTGCCGCGCTGACGGGCGTCGGAATGAGCAACGTGGCCGTCGCCGACCCGCCGAAGGTGAACGACGCCCTGCAGCGGGAGGCCGCCCAGCACGTCCGGAAGGCCGGGCCGCCGGGGTACGTCGTCCGGATCGACAACGGACGTCAGGTCTACACCCTGGCCGAGGGGGTGGCGGACAAGTCGACCGGCCGTCGCCTCACCACGCACGACCAGTTCGAGGCCGGCAGCAACACCAAGACGTTCACCGCCACGCTCGCACTGCAGCAGGTCGACCGGGGCCGGCTCCGGCTGGATGCGCCGGTCGAGAAGTACCTTCCCGGGGTCGTGCCGAACGGCCGGAACATCACCGTCCGGATGCTGCTGAACCACACCAGCGGCCTGTTCAGCTACACCGGTGACCCGGCCTTCTTCACCGACATGGCCAAGGATCCGCAGCACGTCTACACCGACGCCGAACTGCTGAAGATCGCGTTCGGGCACCAGCCGTACTTCGCGCCCGGAAAGGGCTGGCAGTACTCGAACACGAACTACACGCTGCTCGGGATGATCCTGCAGAAGCAGACCGGGAAGACGATGCCGGTCCTGGTGCGGGAGCGCATCACCGAGCCGCTCGGGCTGGCGCACACGTACTACGCCGACCCGAAGACCGGGAAAACGGCGCACGGCTACGCGATCGAGTACGCGAGCGGCACGCCGCGGTACACCGACATCTCCGGGTGGCCGATCGGGAGCTGGGCCGGTCCGGCCGGTGCGATCGTCACCACGACGGACGATCTGTCCAGGTTCTTCTCCTCGCTGCTGCAGGGCAAGCTGTTCTCGCCGGCACAGCTCGAGCAGATGAAGACGACGGTTCCGCTGCCCGCCGACTACCCGATCAAGGGCGGCTACGGCCTCGGCCTGTTCCGGACCGACTCGGCGTGCGGCACGGTGTGGGGCCACGGCGGCGACACGATGGGCCACCACAGCACCGCGGTGGCGACCGAGGACGGCCGGCGCACGGCGGTCTCCGACGCCACCGGCGAGCCCAACGACCCGACCGAGAACGCGGGGGTGAAGCGGTACTACGAGGCCACCGTGTTCGGTGCCGACGTCGTGACCACCTGCCAGATGCTGGGCCGGCCGGTGCCGGCCGAGGTACTCGCGAGCCTGCGCGGTTAGTAGCAATCCGAGACCAGCGTCTCCCCACCGGGAGACGCTGGTCTCGTCCGGCGCGGCCGCGCCGAGTCGGCCTACCCGCGCAGTAGCCCTCGCTGGAGCGCGCACGTGCTGCGGAACACGTCCGCCACGTCGGCGTCTTCTCCGGCCACCCGCCGGGTCGCCCACTCGTCCAGGGCCGCGTTGAGCACGACGCTGACGGTCTCCACCACCAGCCGCGCGCGGACCGACCCCGCGCCCTGCTGCCTCGACCGGCACTGCTCGGCGTCGAGCACCAGCGAGGCCGAGCGCAGGTTTCCGTCGGCCTTGCACAGGCACCGGACCCGCATCATCAACCGCAGCGGTGCGTGCTCACCGGCGCTGAACGCCCCGAGGGCCGAGGCGGTCGCGCCGGCCAGGCCTCCGAACGTCAGATCGCCCGACGGCAGGAAATCGCTCACCGCGTCGAAGAACGACCTCTTGACGCCCAGCACGGCGTCTTCCTTCGTCGGGAAGTAGCGGAAGAACGTCCGGGGTGACACCCCAGCGGCCGCGGCGATGTCGTCGACCGTGGTGTGCTCCGACCCCTGCCGCTCGAACAACGCGAACGCGGCCGCCTCGATCTCCGCCGCGGTGGCCAGCCGGCGACGCTCACGAAGACCGGTGATGTCAGTCACGCCCCCGATGCTAGTCACCGCCGACATGGCAGTGACTGCCACTAAGCTGGCTCCCAGCACCAGGTCCCCGAGGAGTCCTTCTTGGCTATCGCAGCCGCCCCCGAGATCAGCCGACGACCGCAACTGCGCCGGGAAGACCGCACCCTCATCGCGTTACTGCTCGTCTCGACGTTCGTCGTCATCTTCAACGAGACCGTCATGAGCCTGGCCCTCCCGCACCTCATGACCGACCTCGACATTTCCGCATCCACCGCCCAGTGGGTCACGACCGGCTTCCTGCTCACGATGTCGGTGGTCATCCCGGCGACCGGCTTCATCATGGAGCGGTTCAGCGTCCGGCAGATCTACATCGCCGCGATGGTGCTGTTCAGCACCGGCACGCTCGTCGCCGCGCTCGCGCCCGGCTTCCCGCTGCTGCTCACCGGCCGCGTGATCCAGGCCATGGGCACCGGCGTGATGCTGCCGCTGCTGATCACCACCGTGATGAACCTGGTTCCCGAGCACATGCGCGGCCGGGTCATGGGCGTCATCTCGATCGTCATCTCGGTCGCGCCCGCGGTCGGCCCGACCGTGTCGGGCGTGGTGCTGTCCCGGCTGAGCTGGCGCTGGCTGTTCCTCGTCGTGCTGCCGATCGCGCTGTTCAGCCTGGTGCTCGGCGCGTTGAAGGTCCGCAACGTCACCACCCCGCGGCCGGCCCGCCTGGACGTGCTGTCGCTGCTGCTCTCCGCGGTCGGGTTCGGCGGCCTGATCTACGGTCTGTCGAGCCTCGGCGACGCCTCCGGTCACACGCCGGTCGCGCCCTGGATCCCGGTTCTCGTCGGCGTGATCGCGCTCGTCCTGTTCGCCCGGCGTCAGTTCACCGTGACCGGCGACCCACTGCTCGACCTGCGGGTCTTCGGCCGCCGTGACTTCACGGTCTCGACGTTCGTGACGCTGGCCGGGTTCGTCGCGCTGTTCGGCGGGCTGATCCTGATGCCGATCTACCTGCAGACCGTCCGTGACGTCAGCACGCTCGCCGCGGGGTTGCTGGTGCTTCCGGGCGGCATCGCCATGGGCGCGCTGTCTCCGCTGGTCGGGCGGCTCTTCGACCGGTTCGGGCCACGTCCGCTGGTGATCCCGGGTGCGGTCGTGCTCAGCAGTGCGCTCTGGCTGCTGGCCACGGTCGGACCGACGACCGCCCTCGCGGTCGTGGTGCTGCTGCACGTGATGCTGATGTCCGCGCTCGCGCTGATGGTCACGCCCCTGATGACGTCCGCGCTCGGCAGCCTGCCGTCCGGTCTCTACGGCCACGGCAGCGCCGTGCTCAGCACTCTGCAGCAGCTCGCCGGTGCGGCCGGTACCGCGCTGTTCATCACGGTGCTGTCCCGGACGACCGCGTCCGAGTTCGCCGCCGGCGCGACCGAAAAGGCCGCCACGGCCGACGGGGTGAGCGACGCGTTCATCGCCGGCGGCGTCGTGTCGCTGGTCGCGGTGGTCGCGGCCCTCCTGGTGCGCCGCACCGCGGCGGTCGACGGCCCGGTCCACTGACCGTCTGCCCACCGGACGGGGGGCGGCGGAGCGGCCCGCGGATACGTAACATGCCGTCGTGAGACCCGTCGCGAAGGTCCCCGGCCAGGCCGGGCATGCGGCGCTGATCGGGTTCGCGGCCGGCCTGCTCACGTTTCTCTGCGGTGCGCCGTACTGGCACCACCACATCCCGGCGGCCGTGCTCACGTGCGCGGGCAGCGTCGGCTTCGCTGCGGCGGGCGGTCTGCTCCTCGACGCCGGCGACAGCCGCCGCCGGGTCGGCTACCTCCTTCCGGCCGGGGCCGTCTGCGGCTCGCTGGCCTGGACGGTGTCCTGGAACAGCGGTCCGTGGCCGCAGATCTCGTTCTACGCCCAGGGAATGTTCTACGTCCTGGCCGGCTACGCGGTGCTGTCGTTCCCCGGCGGCCGGCTGACCGGCCGCGCCGAACGCGGCTGGGTGGCGTTCAGCCTGACCGTCCTGCTCGGCGGCCAGTTCGTCGTCGCACTGGTGTCCCCTCCGGAGTGGAACGGCCTGGCCCCGGACGTGTTCTGGCCGCACCTCACGACCGAGCGCTGGGTCTTCGACCGGGTGATCCAGATCGTGATCGGTGGCCAGGTGATCCTGGCCGCCTGGTACATCGCGCTCCTGGTCCGGCGGGCCCGGCGGCTGTCGGCCCTCGACCGGCCGTCCGCGTTACCGGTGCTGCTGGTCACCGGCGTCTTCGGCGTCATCGCCGCGGTCCTCACCGCCCACTCCGACGCCTGGACCGAGCTCGACGCGCTCCTGTCGTTCTACGTCGTCCTCACCGGTGTCGCGACCGCGGTGCCGCTGACCCTGCTCTCCGGCGCGTTGCGGGAGCGCTGGCGCGAGGTCGACGCGCCGCACCGGGTGGTGCGGATGACGTCGTCGACGACCTCCATCGGAACCGTCCGGGACGCGCTGGCCGCGGCGCTCCACGACCCGCGGCTGCGGCTGCTGTTCTGGGTGCCCGCCGAGCAGAACTACGTCGACCGCAGTGGCCGGGCGTTCCGCGAGAAGACCGGCTCCGGCCGCTGGTGGGCCGAGGCCCGCACCGACGAGCATCAGCCGCTGGCGCTGGTCGAGCTCGACGACGGTCTGCGACGGCGTCCGGGAATGGTGGACGCGGTGCTCCGCGCCGGCAGCCAGGCTCTCCTGACCGCACAGTTGCAGGCAGTCGCCACCGCTCAGCTGGAACAGGTCCTCGCGGCCCAGGCGCGGGTGGGGGAGCGGGAGACCGCCGAACGTCTGCGACTGGCCAACGACCTGCGGGCCGGTGCCCAGCAGCGCCTCGCGGCGCTGGCCGACCACCTCGGCCGGCTGGCCGACGCCGGATTGCCCGACCCGTCGGGATCGGCCGCCGCGTCCTGCCGCGACGAGGTGATCGCCACGATCGGCGACCTGGAGTCACTGGCCCTGGGGTTGCGTCCGGCGGTGCTGCGCACCGATGGTCTGGGTCCGGCGTTGGCCGAGGTCGCCGATCGGCTCCGCCTGTCCGTCCGGTTCGTCGTGGACGCGGGACGCACCCCGCCCGCGGTCGAGGCGACGACGTACTTCGCGCTGTGCGAAGGCCTGACCAACGTGGCCAAATACGCCCCGGGCGCGCGGGTGAGCGTCGAGATAAAGGTCGTGAACGGGTGGCTGCACGGCACGGTCACCGACGACGGGCCGGGCGGAGCCAGGCTGGTGCCGGGCGGCGGGCTGGCCGGCATCGACGCCCGCATCCGGGCCCTGCACGGCCGGACCACCCTGGAGAGCGTGCCCGGTGCCGGCACCCGCCTGCACCTCCGCCTGCCCTCGGTCCGGTCCGCTCCCTCAGGGGTGTAGGAGGGCTTTGACGGCTCGGCGTTCGTCCATGGCGCGGTAGCCCTCGGCGGCCTGCTCCAGCGGGAGCTCCAGGTCGAAGACGCGGCCGGGATCGATCGTCCGGTTGCCGATCAGCTCCATCAGCTCGGGCAGGAACCGGCGCACCGGTGCCGGACCGCCGTGCAGGTGCACCAGCGACCAGAACATCTCCAGGCCCGACAGGCTGACGTCGTGGGTCACGCCCACGAACCCGACGTGTCCGCCGGCCCGTGCGGAGCGGATGGCCTGCGTCATCGACTCCTGCGTGCCGACCGCCTCGATCACCGAGTGCGCGCCGAGGCCGCCGGTCAGTTCTTTGACGCGCGCGACTCCCTCCTCACCCCGCGAGGTGACGAGATCGGTGGCCCCGAAGTCGAGCGCCAGCTTCTGCCGCGACTCGTGCCTGCTCACCGCGATGATCCGCTCGGCGCCGAGCTGCTTCGCGGCCAGCACGCCCAGCAGGCCCACCGCACCGTCGCCGACGACCGCGACGGTCTTGCCCGGACCGGCCTCGGCCGCGACAGCGGCGAACCAGCCGGTGCCCAGCACGTCGGAGGCGGCCAGGTAGCTCGGGATCAGCTCGGCCGGGGGCACTTCGGGCGTCGCGACCAGCGTGCCGTCGGCCAGCGGCACCCGCAGGTACTCGGCCTGCGAACCGAGCGAGCCCATCCCCACCCGGTGCACGCAGCCGCTCTGGTACCCGGACAGGCAGATCTCGCAGGTGTTGTCCGAGGCCCAGAACGAGCCGACGACGAACTGGCCCGGCCGCACGCCGGTGACCTCGCTCCCGACCTCCTCGACGATCCCGACGTACTCGTGGCCCATCGGCGCCGGGCCGTCCATCGTCTGGATACCGCGGTACGGCCAGAGGTCGGAGCCGCAGACACAGGCTGCCGACACCCGGATGATCGCGTCGGTCGGCGCCTCGATCCGCGGGTCGGCCCGGTCCTCGACCCGGACGTCGCCGGGAGCATGCAGAACTGCACCACGCATGACATTCCTTTCGCAGTGGACGAGTTCAGACAACCTCGCGACGAATTCCTGCGAAAGGCACTGACGAAACGTGTACCAGCAGTACATCCATCCCAGGCCGGCGCCGGGCGTCGTACGGTCGGAAGGGTGAACAATAGAGCCGAGGTGCACCTGCGGACGGCGGCCGGTATCGACCCGCACTACAAGGCTCTGCACGACCTGGTCGGCGAGCTGTCCACCCGCAGCGACGACTTCCGCCGCCGCTGGGGTTCGCACGACGTCCGGCTCCACGGCACCGGGGTGAAACACTTCCGGCACCAGGTCGTGGGGGACCTGGAGCTCGCCTACGAGACGATGGACCTGGTGGCCGAGCCGGGGCTCAAGATGACCATTTACGCGGCCGAGCCGAACTCGCCGACCGCGCACGCCCTCACTCTGCTCGCGTCCTGGGCCGCGACCCCGACCTCAGCGGAATCCCTCGAATCCCCGCGCTGAGCCGCCGGGCCTCGGCACGGCCGGTGCCGCTCCTGCGAAGCCGCGGGCCGAGGGTCAGGTTCGCGGCTGGATTCCGCGGACTCCCTCGATGAACAGGTCGAGGCCGAGTGCGAAGTACGCCGGCTCGTCACCGCAGACGGTGAAGGCGTCTGCGGACGCCACCACGTTCGGGAAGCGCTCCGGCGACAGCGCGGCGAACGCGGACTTCTTCAGGCGCAGACGCTCCTCCCGCAGCGCGGGCTCCTCACCCACCATCAGGCCGGGCTTGCGCGTCACCATCGAGATGATCGAGTGCAGCGCGTGACCGGCCAGCTGAGCCGCCTGCTCGGCGCTGAAACCGGCGTCGCGCAGCAGGCCGAGCGCGTGCTCGGCGATCTCCATGCCGCGCTCGGAGAGCAGCACCCGGATCTCGACCAGTTCGGCCACGGCCGGGTGCGCGTCGAGCACCACGAGCAGCGCCGACAGCACGCCGCGCAACTCGAGGTACCACGGCTCGTCCGGGGTGCGGGCAGGTAGCACCACGTCGGCCAGCAACTTCTCGGCGACACCGTCGAGCAGCAGTTCTTTGTCTTTGAAGTGCCAGTACAGGGCCATCGGTGTCACGCCCTGGTCCTGGGCCAGCCGGCGGATGGTCACGGCCTCGAGCCCCTCCGCGTCGGCCAGGGCGATCGCGCACTCGACGATCCGCTCGCGGCTCAGCCGCTCCTTGACTGCTGTGTCACTCCGCCGCCGCGCCATGGTTGACAACTATACGACGTACATGTTTGCCTGTCACCGTTCCTATACGACGTACATGTACTGCGTACACGACGACAGGCGAAACGATGCGACGCAGCCCCTGGGCCACCCTTGCGGTGCTCGCCCTAGCTCAATTCATGGTGGTTCTGGACGTGACGATCGTGAACGTCGCGCTCCCCGACATCCAGAAGGACCTGCAGTTCACCCCCGACAACCTGCAGTGGGTGATCAGCGCCTACACGCTGGTGTTCGGCGGATTCCTGCTCCTCGGCGGCCGGGCCGCCGACCTGCTCGGGCGCCGGCGCCTCTTCGTCGTCGGCCTGGCGCTCTTCGCGGCCGCCTCGCTCGGCGGCGGGCTCGCGCAGTCGCAGGAGGTGCTGATCGCGGTGCGGGCCGTGCAGGGCCTGGGCGGCGCGCTGCTCTCGCCGGCGGCACTGTCCATTCTCACGGTCACGTTCGCCCACGGCCGCGAGCGCAACATCGCGCTCGGGATCTGGGGCGGCCTGGCCGGGCTCGGCGGAACCCTCGGCGTCATCGCGGGCGGCGTCCTCGTCGACAGCGCCGGCTGGGAGTGGGTCTTCTTCGTCAACGTGCCGATCGCGGTCGCGCTGATCGTCGTCACGCCGCGGATCATCCGCGAGAGCAGGGTCGAGACCGAGGGCCCGCGGACGTTCGACGCCGCCGGTGCGGTGCTGGCCACGGGCGGCGTGCTGGCGCTGATCTTCGGCGTGATCCGGGCCGAGCCGCTCGGCTGGAGCTCGGGCGAGGTCGTCGGTTCGCTCGTCGCCGCGGTGGTCCTGCTGGCGGCGTTCATCCTGGTCGAGCGCAGGAGCCAGGCTCCGCTGGTGCCGATGCGGCTGTTCCGCTCCCGCGGCATGAGCACGGCCACCGCGGTGCTCGCGTTGAACGGGGCCGCGTTCCTGGCCATGTTCTTCCTCAGCGCGATCTTCCTGCAGCAGGTCCGCGGCCTGTCGGCGCTCGACACCGGCCTCCAGTTCCTCCCGATGGGCGTGGCCGCGATCGTGGCCGCGGTCGGCGCCTCCCAGCTCGTGGCCCGGATCGGCACCCGGCCGGTGATGCTCGGCGGCGCGGTGCTCAGCGTGATCGGGTTGTGGCTGCTCACCCACGCCGGCGCGAGCGGCAACTACGCCACCGACCTGCTGCCCGGTTTCCTGCTCTTCGGCGTCGGCATCATGGGCGTCAGCATTCCGGCGCAGATCAACGCCGTCGCGGACGTGCAGCACGACGACGCGGGCGCGGCCTCCGGAGTGGTGACGGCCGGCTACCAGGTCGGCGGCGCGCTGGGTCTGGCGATCATCACCACGATCTCCACCTCCCGGGTCACCGACCTGGTGGCGGGCGGCGGCGATCCGGTGAACGCACTGGTCGAGGGCTTCCACCGCGGGCTGCTGGTGGCGGCCGTCTTCGCCGGCGTCAACCTGGTGATCGCGCTGACCTCACCGCAGCTGGTGCCGGACGCCGAGCAGCTGGCCGAGGCCGTCGCGGCCTAAGACCGGCCGAGGTACTGCTCCAGCAGAGCATGAACGGCCTTCTTCTCGACGTCGTCCAGCGGCGCGAGCGGGGGCCACGTCGACGGGGAGTCGATCCAGCCCCGGTAGACGAGCGCTTCCTTGAACGCGCCGAGCGCACCCGCGGTGAACCCGACGCGGGTGCGGTCGGCGACGTCGACGATGCCGAACAGGCGGGTCAGCCGGGCCTGCTCGGCGGTGGCGGCGGCCCGGTCGCCGGCTCGCGCGGCCTCGTACAGCCGCACGTACCCGGCCGGGTCGACGTTGCCCAGGCCGGGCACGATTCCGTCGGCGCCCAGTTCCAGTGCGACGTCGGCCAGCACCTCCGAGCCGGTGAGCACCGCGAACGGCAGGCCGCGAACGGCCTCGACCACCGTGCGCATACCGGCCAGATCGCCGCTGGAGTCCTTCAGCCCGACCGCGTAACCCTCCCGGGCGATCGCGATCGAGACCGACGGCTCCAGCCGCACGTGGGTCGCCGACGGGATGTCGTAGGCGACGACCGGCAGCTCACCGCCCGCCAGCACCTCGAAGTGCGCCAACACCTCGGCCGGGTGCGGTGCCACGTAGAACGGGACGGTCGCGACGATCGCCGCCGCCCCGTGCGCGGCCGCCGGACGCGCGGCCTCGAGCACGCGGGCCGTGCCGGTCTCGATCACTCCGTACAGCACCGGCACCCGCCCGGCCGCCGCCTCGACGGCGACATCGAGGGCGGCCAGGCGCGTCGACGCGTCCAACAGAGCGGTTTCTCCGGAGGAACCGCCGACGAACAGGCCGCTCACCCCTTCGTTCACCAAGTGGTGACAGAGCCGGGACAGGGACGCGCGGTCCAGCGCGCCGTCGGCACCGCGGGGCGTGCAGACCGGAGGGATGACACCGGAGAGCGTCATACGGCTTCCCTTTCCAGAACGGGTGCGTCCTCGTCCTGCGGACGAGCCAGCCGCCGGGGAACGTCGAACGCGACGAGCAGCGCGGTGACCACCGCGAGCACGCAGGCGAGCAGCGCCATCGCGTGGCCGAGGCCGAGCGAATCGGCGATCCGCGCGCCGGCCAGCGGAGCGACCGCGCCACCGAGCGCGCCGACGTTGTACGTGAAACCGAGGCCGGCGGCGCGGATGCGGACCGGATAGTGGTCGCCGATGAACTTCGGCAGCAGCCCGGACGAGCCCTGGCCGGTGGCCTGCAGCGCGAACAGCAGGATCCAGACGAGCACGATCTGACCGCTCCCCAGCGCGAACGCGGGGAAGACCAGCACGGCGGCGATCAGCAGCCCGATCGAGTACGTGGTGCGGGTGCCGAACCGGTCGCCGAGCAGGCCCGCGACGCAGGACCCGACCGCGTAACCGAGCCCGGCCCAGGTCAGTGCGTTGGCGACCTGTCCGGCGTCGTAATGCAGCTCGGTCTTGAGGTAGGTCGGCAGCAGCGACTGGATCGGCCAGGAGGCCAGGAACGCGCAGAAGACGACGGCCATCAGGCCGACGGCCATCGGCCACAGCCGGCCCGACAGTTGCACCGCGAACGTGACGAACCCGGCGATGACGACGAGGATCAGCAGCGGATAGAACGGGCCGGCGTGCCCGCTGAACAGCAGCACCAGAGAGACGCCGATCAGCACGCTGACGCTCAGCGTGAGCGGGGTCCGGCTGCCGCCGAGCAGCACCGCGGCGCTGCTCTTCCCGGTGGGCCGGTTCTGCTCCCACTCGTGCGCCTCGGGCAGGCTGCGCCGCAGGTACAGCGCGAACAGCGCGGGAACGGCGCCGAGGACGAAGAGCCAGCGCCACGACGTGTGCGGCACGATCAGCGCGTAGGCGCGGGCGGCCAGGATCCCGCCCAGCGGATAGGCCGAGAGCAGGAACCCGGTCGCGCGGTTGCGCAGCGCCCGGGGCCACGACTCCATCACGAACGTCGTGCTGGACCCGTACTCGCCGGCCATGCCCAGGCCGACGATCGCGCGGAACGCGAACAGCGACCAGTAGCCCCACGACAGTCCGCAGAGCAGGCTGCCGGCCGCGAACAGCAGGATCGACGTGATCATCGCGGGCTTGCGGCCGAACCGGTCACCGAGCGCGCCGAGGGCCAGCCCGCCGAACCAGCGGGAGACGAACGCGGCGCTGACCAGCGTGGCCGCCACCGGAAGGCTGAGGTCGAATTCCTGGCTGATCTCGGTGAGCACGAGCGTGATGAGGATGAAGTCGAACCCGTCGAGCAGGTAGCCGAACCAGGCGGCCAGGAACGCTCGCCGTTGCGCGGGGGCCAACTCGCTGAGCTTCGTCGGTGACATCGCCGTCTCCCGGATTGTAGGACGTCCTACGTACTACAGTGACGGACCATAGGCCGAACACCTTTCGGAGGCAAGAGGTGCGCCCTTCCCGCAGCGCTGAGCTGGCCGACGCGATCGTGGAGCTGATCACTGATCAGGACCTCGCCCCGGGCGCGCCGCTGCCGACCGAGGCGCGCCTGACCGCGGAGTTGCAGACGAGCCGCGGCCCGCTGCGCGAAGCGATCAAGGCTCTGCAGGCGCAGGGCATCGTCGAGGTACGGCACGGGTACGGCACGTTCGTCGCACCGGCCAGCGCGGAGGCGCTGCTGCCCTGGCTGACGTTCCGTGCGCGTTCCACCGACACGCTGGCCGACCTGCTCGACCTGCGGGAGGTGCTGGAGGCGGGGCTGACCCGGCGGCTGGCCTCGTCCGGCGTGGCCACCGTGACCGTGGACGCTCTGCGGGCGTGCGTCGCGACGATGGCTGCCGGCGCCCACGACTCCGCCGACGCCGACTGCCGGTTCCACGAGATCCTCTGCGAGGCGGCGGGCAACAACCTGGCCAAGGACTTGATCGGCGTGTTCTGGCGCGCCTACGCCACCGCTGAGCCCTCGATCGGGGTGCGGTCGGAAGACGCGTCGGCGCTGGCCGAACGTCACGAGCGGATCGTCGACGCGGTGCTCACCGGCGACTCCGACGCGGTCGAGGAGGCCGTGCGGCGCCACTTCGACGAGGTCCGCGACCGCCTCGGCCGCCGGGCCTAGCCGACGACGCCGACAGGCAGAATCCTCCGCAAGAACGGCCGAGGGCCGATGAGCACCGTATGAGACGTGTGCCGGCCTGGCTCGCGCCGGCATGGGCGGCTGCGTGCGGCCTGCCCGCTGCCTTCGAGCCGGGCAGTACGTTCGCCCACGTCTCCTACCTGATCGGCTTCGGCACGCTGGTCGTGCTGGGGTGGATCCGGCTGCGCGCGATCGTCGGGCCCGCGCGTTCCGGCTACGGGCTGATCGTCGGTGCGCTCTCGGTCTGGCTGGCCGGGGACCTGCTCGCCGACGTGCTCACCCGGATCGTCGGGCCGTTCGGCGACGTGAGCCCGTCCGACGTGCTCTGGGTCAGTGGCTATCCGCTGCTCACGATCGGGCTGGTCTGGCTGGTGCGGTTGCGCACGCCGGGCCGCCTGCGCGAGAGCCTGATCGACGCGCTGGCGATGGGCATCGTGATGGCGTGGTTGTGCTGGCAGTTCCTGATCCTGCCCGCGGCCGAGAACCGGCGGATGTCGCTCGGAGTCGTGTTCGGGGCGATCTACCCACTGGGTGACGTCGTGCTGTTCGCGGTCGTGATGATCCTGGTGCTCGCGCCCGGTTCGAAGCGGGGCCCGGCGGCCTACCTGGTCGGAGCGCTGGCGCTCACGCTGCTCGGCGACGTCACGATCTCGATGCTGCCCGCGGTCTTCGACAACCTGAGCCGCACCGTGCAGGCCGACCGCCTGGACGGCGTGCTGCTGGTGGCGAACAGCCTGTTCGTCGGGGCGATCCTGCACTCCGACGCGGTCCGGATCGCCGAACCGGGCCCGGTGCGCGACCAGCGGCTGCACCCGGCCCGGGCCGTTCTGCTGGGGATCGCGCTGGCCACGATGCCGCTCTTCGCCGGGTTCAACCGGTTCAGCTCCGCGGTCAGCCGGGGGTCGCTGGTCGTGTCGATCGTGGTGCTGACGTCGCTGATCCTGTTCCGGTTCGTCCTGCTGGTGCGGGAGCAGGAGGCGGCGCGAGCCGCGCTCGCGCACCAGGCCCACCACGACCTGCTGACCGGTCTGGCGAACCGGCAGGCGCTGCACACGGTGCTGGACCTGGCCATCGACAGCCGCCGGAACAGCTACGGCCCGGTGCTCTTCTACCTGGACCTCAACGGGTTCAAACAGATCAACGACCGGTACGGGCACGCGGCCGGCGACGCCGTGCTGATCGAGGTCGCCCGGCGACTCGGCCAGACGCTGCGCAGCGGTGACGTCGCCGCCCGCCTGGGTGGTGACGAGTTCGTCGTGGTCGCCGAAAGCCTCGAGACGTTTGCCGAGACCGACGCGCTGGCCGAGCGGCTGCGCAGCCTCGGCGCCGAACCGGTGATCTGGAACGACGAGGAACTGTTCGTCGGGGCGAGCGTCGGGGTGGCCGCGGCCGGTGACTTCGAAACGCCGGAGGCCGACCGCCTGCTGGCCGCGGCGGATGCCGACATGTACCGGCACAAGGGGGCCAGGGTCCTAGGGCGCACGGGAGCCCCGGGCGGCTTCCTGCTCGACCAGCACCGCTAGGTCGTCCAGGCGGTGCAGGCCCTGCAGGGGCCGGCGCATGCGGTGGTTGGCTCTCAACGCGTCTTCGTGGCGGGCCAGAAAACTCCAGTACCCGGCCGTGTACGGGCACGCGTTGTCGCCGGTCCGCACTTTCGGGTCGTAACGGCAGGGTTTGCAGTAGTCGCTCATCCGGTTGACGTAGGCGCCGCCCGCCGCGTACGGCTTCGTGCTCATCCGGCCGCCGTCGGCGAACTGGCTCATCCCGACCACGTTCGCGGTCATCACCCACTCGTACCCGTCGACGAAGCAACGGTGGAACCAGTCCGCGACCGCGGCCGGCCGCCAGCCGCGCTGCATCGCGTAGTTGCCGAGCACCATCAGGCGGGGGATGTGGTGCACCCAGCCGTGGTCGCGGACACCCTTCAGCACGTCGGAGAGGCAGCGGGCCCCGACCGCGTCCGCGTCCAGTTCGGCGAACCATTTCGGCAGCTCACGCCGGGCGCGCAGCTCGTTGGCCGCCCGGTACTCCGGCTCGAAGTACCAGTACAGGTGCCAGACGAAATCGCGCCAGCCGAGGATCTGCCGGATGAACCCCTCGGTGCTGTTCAGGGGCGCCGAGCCGTCGCGGTAGGCCTGTTCGGCCCGGTGGATCACCTCGAGCGGATCCAGCAGGCCGAGGTTGATGGCCGGGCTGAGCATGCTGTGCGCCATCCACGGATCGCCCGCCAGCATCGCGTCCTCGTAGGGGCCGAACGCGGGCAGCCGGTGCTGCACGAAGTGCCGCAGCCGCGCGAGCGCCTCGCGGCGGGTCGCCGGGAACCGGCGCGGGCCGTCGTTGCCGACGAACTCGATGCCGTCGTCGCGCTCCCACCGGTCGAGGTCGGCGCGGACCTCCGCGTCGATGTCGTCCTCGGCGATGGCGGGCGGCTCCGGGACGTCCATCCGGCGCGGCGGTGGCTCGCGGTTGTCGGCGTCGTAGTTCCACCGGCCACCGGTCGGCTCGCCGCCGTCCATCAGCACGTCGTGATTCGCTCGCGCGAACCGATAGAAGTCCTCCAGCCGGAGGTGGTTGCGGCCCTCGGCCCAGCTCACGAAGTCGTGGGGCGCGGTCACGAAGCCGCGCGGCGGCAGCATCTCGACGTCCGGGAGCCGTTGGACGAGGGCCCGCGCGGCGCGTGAAGTCGGGTGGCAGACGCTGACCGGCTCGGTCAGGGCCTCGGCGTAGGTCTCGGTGCGGACCAGCCGGGTGTTCGCGTCGGTGGCGCGGTGCCGCAGCGCGGAGAGCACGAGGTGCGCCTTCTGCCGGTGGAACGCCCGGCGCCGGAACACCGCCTTGGACTCGACGAGCAGCACGGGCTGGTCGGGTGAGTCGAGGAAGTGCGGGCCCAGTTGATCGGCGAACAGCCAGCGGGGTTTCATCACCGTTCGCTTACCCCGCTGACGCCGTTGCATTCACTCTGTACTGTAGAGTTCTCTACGAGGAGGAGAGAAATGGACCTGGAAGAGCTGCGGGAGCGCGTGCGGTCGGACCGGCGGACGGTCACCGCGCCGCTGATGGTCTTCGGAGTGCTGGTGCTGGTGCACTTCGGGCTCGTGTTGCTGGCGGGTGCGGCCGGTGCGCCGGTGCGGCACAGCCTCGCGCTGGTGTACTGGCCGGTGGCGGGTGCCGTCGGGTTGTTCGTGCTGTGGCGGCACGCTCATCGGGTGGCCGAGCGGACGGGCGTCGGCGAGGGCCCGCGGTCGTACCGGCCGATCGCGATCGGGTACCTGGTGAGCCTGCCGCTGCTCGCGCTCCTGTTCATCCCGGCGTTCTTCGCCGGCATCTGGGCGCCGCTGGTGTGGCCGGCCGCGATCCTCGCCGCGGTCGGGGTGCGTCAGCGCAACACGACGCTGAAGAAGGTCGCGAAGTGGCTCGCGTTCCTCGGCGCCGTCCAGCTCCTGCTGGTGCTCGTCGCCGCGGCGGTCGGCGACGCCGCCGTCTGGGCCGCGATCGGCCTGGGGCCGCTCGCCGGGCTGGCCCTGGTCGGCGCCGCGGTCGTCCGGACCCGCCGTGCGCCCCGCGCCGTCCATGCCTGATGCGGACGCCGAGGGTCCGCACCCGGCACTCGGCCTGGACGACGTCGTCCACCAGAAGACCCGGCTGGCGTTGCTGACCGTGCTGGACGAGGCCGGGCGGGCCGACTTCCCGTACCTGCGCCGCACGCTCGGGCTCACCGACGGCAACCTCGGGCGGCACCTCGACATCCTGGCCGAGCAGGGGCTGATCGAGCTCGAGAAGGGTTACGAGGGACGCCGTCCCCGCACCTGGGCCTCGATCACCCCGGCCGGCGAACAGGCCCTGGCCGCCGAGATGCGCCTGCTCGCGTCGCTGCTGGCCCGGTTCAACGACAAGAACCCGCGTTCCTAGCGGTGCAGGCGGAATCGCCGGCGCCGGGGAGCGGGCTGGTCCTCGCCCGCCAGGTAGCCGGTTCCCGGCGGGGGAAGGCAGGACCCCGGTTTCACCAGACCGGTCTGGTACGCGGCCGCGATCGCCTGCGACCGGTCCCGCAGGCCGAGTTTCATGAGGACGCGTCCCAGATGCGTCTTGACCGTGGCCTCGCCGATGAACAGGTGGGCGGCGATGTCGGAGTTCGACAGACCGTGCGCCGCGAGCACGAGGACGTCGAGTTCGCGCGAGGTCAGCTCCTGCATCTCCGCCGGAGCGGGCAGCCGCGGCTCCGGACGCGCGGCGAACTCGCTGATCAGCCCGCGGGCCACGGCCGGATCGAGCCAGGCGTCGCCACCGGCGACGGTGTGGATCGCCTGGCCCAGTTGCACCGGAGCCGAGTCCCGGAGCAGGAAACCGGACGCCCCTCCGCGCAGTGCCGCGTACACGGCGTCGTCCACGTGGTAGGTGGTCAGGATCAGCACCTTGATCGGCTGGTCCGGGCCGGAGAACTCGTCGCTGGTGATCTGCTTGGTGGCCTCGATGCCGTCCATCCCCGGCATCCGGACGTCCATCAGCACGACGTCCGGGCGGAGGCTCCGCGCCTGCTCGACGGCCTGCGCCCCGTCGCGGGCCTCGGCGACGATCTCGATGCCGGGCTCGGTCGACAGCAGCAGGCGAATGCTGGTGCGCGACATCGTCTTGTCGTCGGCGATCAGTACTCGGACGGACGATCCGTCCGCTGGTGAGGACCGGGACTGCTCCTGGGCTTGGGTCATCGGGACGAAGCCGCCATTTCCACTAGTTCGTTGGCTGTCTCCGTGCTCAACGGAGTACGGGTGCGCAGCGGTAGACGGGCGCTCACGCGGAAGCCGGTCGGCAGCGGTCCGGCATCGAGCCGGCCGCCGATGTACTTGACTCGTTCGCGCAGGCCGGTGAGGCCGTTGCCGGTGGAGATGCCGCGCTCGTAGGACGGAGGTGTTCCGCCGCCGTCGTCGGTGACGTCGATGTCGAGGTGGTCGGCCCACCGGATGCTCACCGTCGCGTGTGCGCCCGGCCCGCAGTGCTTGGTGACGTTGGTGAGCGCCTCCTGGACGATTCGGTACGCGGTGAGATCGACGCTCGGGTCGGCCGGAGACGGCGTGCCGTCGACGGTGAGGAAGGCGTGCACGCCGGTGCTGCGGACGCGGGCGAGGAGGGCGTCGAGCTGATCGAGGCCCGGTGACGAGAGCTCCTCCTGCCGGTCGGCCGGCCCGACGACGCTGAGCATGCGGCGCAGCTCGTCCATGGTCTGCACGCCGAGGTCCTCGATGTCTCGGAGAGCGGCCGCGGCGCGGTCGGGCTCGTGGCTCACCATCCGGCCGGCGGCGGCCGCTTGCAGGACGATAACGGTGACCGAGTGGGCGACGATGTCGTGCAGCTCGCGGGCGATCCGCAACCGCTCGCCCATCGCCGCTTCCCGCGCCTCGGACTCCCGCCGGGTCTCCAGCGCCCTCATCCGGGCGTGCATCGAGTATCTCCACTGGCCGACCACCCAGAAGCCGACGCCGATCACGACGTAGAGGCTGACCGCGTTGGTCAGGTCGGACGCCGTCCGTTCCGGGCCGATCTCCCGGTAGGCGAGATGCGCCTCCCACACCAGGGGAACACACGAGAGGCACAGCGCCAGGACGCCGAGGGCGGGATGACGGCGGGAGGCGAGTGTGTAGAGCGCGAGGAGCACGGTGATCGTCGGCAGGTAGTCGAACGCCGAAGCCACGGAGGTGACGATCGCGTGCACGACGAGAGCGTGGAGCCAAACGACCCCGAAGACGACGATCGGCGCCCGTCGTCGATACAGCAGCGGAACGCCTCCGAGAAGCCAGAGGACGAGCACGAGAATGGTTCCGGCCGTCGTGTAGTCGGGGTTACGGAGATCGGAGGGCGAGAAGACCGCGAGATCCACGACCAGCCAGGCGGCCGTGAGCAGAGGGTCGGACCGGAGTGTGCACCAGCGTCGCAGCGCGGCGAACGTGTTCCGCGAGACCGTGGACACGGTCATACCGACTCCCCGGGGTACGCCGGCCTCCGGGGAGCGTTGAAATCGCCGATCAGGCAGCAGACGGGACGGAAGGGCGTGGCAGCGGAGTTCAGTACCGTGATCGAGCCCGTGGTTTGGCGGTAGGTGAGTGGACCGTCGATCGCGGAGGTCGTCGGTTCGGTACCGGCCGCATGCGCCGGGGTGGCCACGGCGAGAGCGATCGTGAGTGCGGCCGATCCGATCAGCCACTGCGCAATCGACGTGCGAGTCGAGTGGGTAGTCATGTCTGTTCCTTCGTGAGAGCCAGCCGTCCGATTCCTGCTTTCTTCATATTCAAGGCTTTTAAGGGATTTGCGGCGTCCCGCCTGCGCGGGAGCGAGGGGTCCACCGGAAAGGGGACGCCGGGCTCGAAGGTCCTACCGGGGTCGGATGCGGCCTCAGGGCCGGAAGGTGATGTCGCCGGGCTCGCGGCTACGGATGCACTGGCGGACGCGGGGGCCAGATCGGGCGGGTGAAGTCGATTCCGAACGTCTGTACCGGGACGTAGCCCTGAATGTCCGAGATGAAGCCGGCGCCGGCATTCGCCTGGCCGGGCAGCAGGTGGTCGATGGGTGTGTCGATCGACCAGCCGTAAACCGGGTCTGCGGCGACGAGCGCCGGGGGAGCGTCGGACGTCGGCCAGGTGTCCGCGTGGGCCGGGCTGGGGCAGGCCAGCACGGCGGCCACGGAGGCCGCGAGTACCAGTGCGTGGCGCGTGATGCGGGGCGTCATGGCGTTCTCCTGGGTGATGCGTTGTGGCCGGGCGGGATGAAAACCATGAAACAGAACAAAAGCCACGTTGGAGTCACTGGACGATCGGATATCCAGTTCATCCTTTTGGTGGAGTTTACGAGTAAAGATCCATCGTTGGTCACGGTGCGCCACGCGCGGCCGGACGTCACTCCACGAGCGCCTGGGTGCCGAGGACGATCGCCAGGTCCAGGCGGTCGGCGTCCTCGCTACCGGGCTCGGCGGTGTAGACCATGATCCGCAGGTCGTCGAGTGCGACGACCAGCGTGTCGCAGTCGAGCGTGATCCGGCCGACCGCCGGGTGCTCGACGCTCTTGTGGCGCGACGGTTCGCGGGACGACACCGGCGCGTCGCCTTCCCAGAGTTCGGCGAACTGCGGGCTCAGCGTCCGGAGCTCGCCGACCAGGCGTTTCAGAGAGCGGTCGGCCGGATACCGGGACGCGGTCCGGCGCAGGTCGGCGACCAGACCGGCCCGGAACTCGGCGTACTCGTCGGCGGTGTGGACCGTGCGGTTGCCGCCGCCGACCAGGTGCCGCCAGACCGCGTTGCGCTCGATCCCGCGCAGGCCCGACACCTCGCCCATCAGCGCTTCGTAAGGGGCGTTCGCGACCAGCACGGTCCAGGTCGCGTCGTAGACGACCACCGGCGTGTGCGCCAGCCGGTCGAGCAGCCGCTGGACGCTCGGCGGGATCCGCGTCGGCACGACGTCGGGCCCGGGAGCGGCGTGCCCGGCCAGCTCGTACATCAGGTCACGCTCGGCGTCCGAGATCCGCAGTGCCCGGGCGAGCGCCTCGACGACTTGCGCCGACGGGGACGTGGCCCGGCCCTGCTCGAGGCGGGTCAGGTAGTCGGCCGAGATGCCGGCGAGCCCGGCCAGCTCCTCCCGGCGCAGCCCGGACGCCCGCCGCCGCCCACCGGCAGCCAGGCCGACCGCCGAGGGCGCGACGCGGTCCCGCCATTTCCGCACCATCCGGCCGAACTCCCAGGGTTCCACCTGGTCAGTGTGTGCCACGCCCCCACGGTTGTCGTGGCCCCGGCAGTCCTACGAAGTGGGGACGCCGTCAGCCGAGCGCGTAGTGCCCGCGCATCGCGGCGACCGGAAACTCCGGGTTCGCCGCGGCCGTGGCGGCGACCCGTTCGCCGTCGTCCGCGGTGAGCTCGACGAGCCGCTCCGGCGGTAAGCCGGCGCTGCGGGCGGCGGCCACCCGGACGTCCGGATGACCGTCGCGGCTGAGACGGGCGAGCAGTTCGGGTCCGGCGTCCGGATCGAAGGCGGCGAGCAGGCGCAACGGCGGGTGCGGGTCCGCGGCGTAGACCGCGAGGCCCTCGGTCGGGAAGCCGGGCTTGTGCGGCAGCGCCGCGCGGCCGGCGCCGGAGTACTCGAGGTAGCTCCGGAGGAGCACCCGCGGTGGCGGCGCCGGTTGACGCAGCGCGAGCAGCACGCGGACGCCCAGATCGGGGTCGTCGGCGAGTGCGGCGAGCTGCGCCGGGGTCAGGTCGGTGCGCCGGGCCACCGCCTGCCTGACCTCGGGTGCCGGGTGCGCGAGCAACCGGGTCACCACCTCGGGCGGCAGGCTCGGGCTGTGTGCCATCGCGCTGTGGTCGCGGGTCGTTCCCCGGGCCAGCACCCAGTCGATCGTGCGGGCGGAGATCGGGCCGAGCAGCGGGTAGCCGAGGCGGTGCCCGCGCAGCCAGAGGTCTTCCGGCTCGGACGGTGGCCGGGGCGGCGCGACGCTGACCGCGGCGCCGGTTCTCGGCCAGCGCCATCCGGACGTTCACCGTCGGGTGGTGCAGCATCGCGTCGACCAGCTCGGACGGCAGGTCGCGCCGGTACCGGAGCGCCTGACGGACGTCGAACCCGTCGTCGAGGCCCGCCCCGGCGATCAGGCGACGACCCGCCTCCGGCCGGGCCGGATTCCGGCATCCTGAGCTCATGCGTAACTGGAAGCTGGCGTTGATGGTCGCCGGCGGTGGCGTCGTCGGTGCCGCCGTGCTGTTCGCGGCCGGTTCGGGGCTCGCCGGGGTGCTCTTCCTGGTCTGGTTCCTCGGCTGCGCGGCGGTGTCGTCGCCGCTGCTCGTCCGGTCGGTGAGCGACGCCGAGGCGCGCGGCGACGGCCGGCCGATCGTCTACTGGCGTCCGGGGTGTCCGTTCTGTCTGCGGATGCGGGTGCGCCTGGGGTTGACCGGGCGGCGGGCGAACTGGGTCAACATCTGGAGCGACCCGGCCGGGGCGGCCGCGGTGCGCGCGGTCGCCGGCGGCAACGAAACCGTGCCGACCGTCGTGACCGCTGCCGGGGCCCACGTGAACCCGCCGGTGGCCGAGGTCCGCGACTGGTTACGCGCCGCCTGAGCTCCGGGCCTGCGCCACCTGGCGGCCCAGGTCGGACGTCGGGAAGCGATCGAGCATCGCGCGGACCTCGGCCGCGTCGGCGTTGGCGCCGAACAGTTCGGAGCCGGGCTGCAGCCGGACGCCCTCGGCCAGTGGCCCGGCCACGACCGGGTCGAAGCCGAGCGCGTCGACGAGTTTTCCGGCCTCGTCGAGGTCTCCGTCCCCGGCGATCGCGATCGCTTTGCGGTGCGGTTCCCCCGCGGGACGGGCCTCGGCCTCCAGGTCGTGGTAGCCCATGTGGTTGAACGCCTTCACGACCCGGGATCCGGGCAGGAACGCCTGCACGATCTCGCTGGACGTCGTCCGCGGGTCGGTGAGGTCGTCGCGGACGCCGTCGATCTCCCACCAGTAGTTCATCGCGTCGATCACGAGCTTGCCGCGCAGTGCGTCCACCGGGATCGAGCGGTACTTACCGAGCGGGAGCGCGAGGACGACCACCTCTTGAGCGGCCGCTTCGGTGGCCGTCACCGCGCGGGCCCCCGGCGCCAGCACCTCCACGATCAGCGCGATCTTCGACGGGTCGCCGGAGCCGGCGATCTGCACCTCGTACCCGGCGGCGACCGCGAGCCGCGCCAGGACCGTGCCGACCTTGCCGGCTCCGAGGATCCCCAGCGTCGTCATTCCGCGACCATCTCACGCACCATCGGCATCACTTTCGCACCGAACAGCTCGACGGCCCGCGTCCGGGCGCTGACCGGCTGCGCACCGGCGGTGTAGATCATGTCGAAGCGGCCCACGCCGAGCGTCTTCACCGCGTCGGCGATCCGGCGGGCCACGGTCTCCGGTGCCCCGACGTACATCGAGCCACCGGTCACCTCGGCGTCGAACTCGGCGCGCTGCAGGGGCGGCCAGCCGCGCAGAGCGCCGATCCGGTCGCGCTGGACCTTGTAAGCCGGGTAGAACAGCTCCTTGGCCTCCTCGTCGGTGTCGGCGACGAAACCCGGGGAGTGCATCCCGACCGGGTGCGGGGTCGTGCCCAGCTGCTCGGCGGCCCGGCGGTAGAGGTCGATGTACGGCCCGAAGCGTCCGGCGGGGCCGCCGATGATCGCGAGCATGAGCGGCAGCCCGTACCGGGCGGTGCGCACGACCGACTGCGGCGAGCCGCCGACGCCGACCCAGGTGTCGAGGCCGTTCTCGGTCTTCGGGAACACGTCGGCGTCGTCGAGCGGGGCCCTGGTCGTGCCGTTCCACGTGACCGGCTTCTCGTCCAGCAGCGCGGCGAACAGGTCGAGTTTCTCCTCGAACAGCACGTCGTAGTCGCTCAGGTCGTAGCCGAACAGCGGGAACGACTCGGTGAACGAACCGCGGCCCAGGATCACCTGCGCGCGGCCGTCGGACAGCGCGTCGACGGTCGCGAAGCGCTGGAACACCCGCACCGGGTCGTCGGAGCTGAGCACGGTCACGCCGGAGGCGAGCTTGATGCGCTGCGTCCGGGTGGCGATGCCGGCGAGAACGGTCTCGGGCGTGGAAATCGAGTACTCCGGGCGGTGGTGCTCGCCGAGCGCGATCACGTCGACGCCCAGTTCGTCGGCGAGCACGGCCTCGTCGACGACCTGCCGGATCGCCTGCGCGTGGCTGAGCGGCACGCCCGCGTCGTCCACGGGTACGTCGCCGAACGTGTCGAGACCCATGACCAGGTCGGTCATCGCACTGCCCTCCGATTACGCGATATCATTGACACGTCAATCAACTGGAGGAGGCCGATATTCCCAGGGCCCGGCGGCTGCCGACGCGCGAGGAGCTCGCGGTCTGGCGCGATTTTCTCGAGACCACCGAAGTGCTGCGTACGGTGCTCGGCGCCCGCCTGCAGAACGACACCGGGCTCTCGACCGGCGACTACACCGTGCTGCTGGCGTTGAGCGAAGCCGAGGGGAACCGGCTCCGGTCCTCCGAGCTCGCGGCCCGGATCGAGTGGGAGCGCTCGCGCCTCTCGCACCACCTCGGCCGGATGGAGCGTCGAGGGCTGATCCGGCGTGAGCAGTACGTGGCCGACAGCCGCGGCGCCGAGATCGTCCTCGAACCGCGCGGGTCGGAGGCGTTCCGCGGTGCCACCGTGCCGCACCTGACCGCGGTCCGCGAGCTGTTCGTCGACGCGCTGACCCCGGAGCAGCTGGCCGCGGCGGGCGACCTCGCCGCCACCCTCCGGGAGCACCTCACGCGTTGAGCCGCCACGGCCGCCGCCGGCCACGGCGCTCACAAGCCGATGCCGACGCCGACGATCCGGCTCCACGTCCGCTCCTGGGCGTCGGTCATCGCGGGCCAGGACGTGCCGCCGGGCCGGGGCCGGACTCTCGTGCCGTACGCCGCCGGACGGAACCCGGGGTCGAAGAAACACCCGGAGGGGCAGGACTCCGCGATCGACCGCGGTGACGGCTTCCGGCCGGTGCGCACCCAGGCGTCCAGCGCCGCGAGCGCCGTGACGTACTCGGCGCCGCTCAGCCCGCCGTGCTCGGTCTCGGTCGTGAACGTCTGGACGAGGTCACCGCCCCGGAACGTCGCCCGGTACGCGGCCTCGTTCTCCACGAACACCTGCGGGTCACCGATCGCGTGCAGGGTCAGGACCGGCGCGGACACCAGGCCGGTGAGGTCGCTGTCGTAGGAGAGATCCCGGCGGGCGGTCGGGTCGGCGTCGAATCGCTCCACCCCGGCGTTCAGCGCCTCGTCGTCGTGCGACCCGGTGTAGCGCACACCCCGGTTGCTGAACGGGTTCCGGCCGCCGAGCCGGTTGTCGACGATGTCGGGCAGCAGGGTCGTCGCGTACTGCCAGTGCACGTCGAGTGCCCGCTCCGGGATCCGGGTGACGGCCAGTATGTCGTCCCGGTCGCGGCCGGTGCACTCGTCCAGCGGTTTGTCGTGGCAGTAGTACCGGTAGACGATCCGCAGGTCGACGCGGGCGTCGTACCCGCGCGACCCGCCGGCCAGCAGCCCGTTCGTGAGCAGCACGCCGTCCCACGAGCGGGGGTAGAGCTCGGCCGCCTTCGCGGCGACGTTCCCGCCGTAGGACTCGCCGTGCAGGTACGTCCGGGCCGGTCGGCCGTAGCGGGCGACGAACAGCCTGCGCACGTTCTCGGTGTCGGCCGCGGCCATCCGGACGCCGTACCCACCGCGCCGGTACGAGGACGCGGCCCAGGCGTAACCCTGGTCGAGCACGACTGCTGAGGGCTCCGGACGGTACGTGGCCAGATCGGGGCCGCCGTGGGCGAACACGACGAGCGCACCGTTCCAGTTCCTCGGGACGGCCATCGTGTAGAAGGCGCCGTTCGCGTCGGTTCCGGTGTGGAGCGTGACCGCCGACGGCGCCGCGCCGCCGAGCGTCAGCAGGAGCACGGTGGCGATCGCGGCCGACCAGGGCCGTCTCACCCGTGGTCGGTGGCCCAGGCGCAGATCGCGGCCAGGGGCTCCTGGAGCGTTTTGCCCAGCGGGGTAAGCGCGTACTCGACGTGCTGCGGCGCCGTTTCCTTCAGGACCCGCCGCTCCACCAGGCCGTCGTGCTCCATCTCGCGCAGCGTCGAGGTGAGCACCTTCTGGGTGATGCCGGCGACCCGGCGGCGCAGTTCCGCGTGCCGCTGCGGACCGGCCAGCAGCGCGTAGATCACCAGTACCCGCCATTTGGACGCGAGCCGCTCCAGCGCCTGCCGGGTGGTGCAGCTCTCCTCGAGCACGTCCGGGATCACGAGCGACATCCACACCCTCCGATGGGCACCTCGAAGTGCCTTCTGTCCGGCCGGACCCTCCCAACTTAGCGTTGCGGCATGAACGAGAAACGGGTGACGTTCTCCGCCGACGGCCTCACGCTGGTCGGGTCGCTCCGCCCGGCCGGGGCACCGACGGTCGTGCTGACCGGGCCGTTCACCGGCGTGAAAGAGCAGGTCGCCGGCCGGTACGCGACGATGCTGCACGAACGCGGGATCACCACGCTCGCGTTCGACCACCGCGGGTTCGGCGAGAGCGAGGGGCGGCGCGGGCACGAAGACAGCCAGGGAAAGCTCGCCGACCTGCGGGCCGCGGTGGACTTTCTCGACACCGACCGGGTGGCGGTGGTCGGAGTGTGTCTCGGAGGTGGGTACGCGCTGCGCGCGGCCGCGGGTGATCCCCGGATCCGGGCCGTCGTCGGAATCGCCGGTGGGTACAACAGCCCGGCACGGTTCGCGGCCTCCGATCCCTCGGGGTACCGCGGCGCGTTGCGGTCGTTCGTGGACCGGTACGACGAGACGCTTCCCGCCGTCGCACCCGACGGCGGCGAGGCCGCGATGGGCGGTGCCGAGCCGTTCGCCTACTACGGCACCGCGCGGTCGGCCGCCGCGCGGTGGGAGAACCAGGTCACCTACGGTTCCCTTCATTCCTTGCTGACGTTGGACGCGCTGGCCGCCGCGTCGCTGCTGCACGGGGTTCCGTTGCTCGTCGTACACGGTCGCGAGGATGCCTATTGCTCGCCGGACTTGGCGGCGGAGGCGTTTCGGCTGGCGCCGGGGCCGAAGGAGATCCGGTGGCTCGAGGCGACGCAGCACATCGACCTGTACGACGCCGAGCCGTACGTCACACAGGCGGCCGACGCGGCGGCGGAGTTCCTGCACGGGCACCTCGGATAGGTGTTTATGCTGCTGGGACGCGCGGCGGGGGGGCGCGGCCCGGTGTCCGGTGTCGTGAAGGTCCGCGGTCGACACGGGGAAGGACAGCATGACCGCGCCCTATTCAGGCGACCCACCTCGCCGGTACGACGGCTATTCGCCTCCCGACGCCCGCCCCACGAACCCCCCGGGCGGTCAGCCCCTTCCGGGCGGTCAGCCCCTCCCGGGCGGTCAGCCCTTGTCGGGCGGTCAGCCCCTCCCGGGCGGTCAGCCCTTGTCGGGCGGTCAGCCCCTCCCGGGCGGTCAGCCCTTGTCGGGCGGTCAGCCCCTCCCGGGCG
>NZ_JBITDV010000025.1:40595-49885 GCF_044454545.1 Cryptosporangium sp. NPDC051539
GGTCAGCCCTTGTCGGGCGGTCAGGCCTCGCCGTACGGTCAGCGGTCCCCGGCGCCGCAGGCACACGGCCAGCAGCCCCAGGGGCCGCAGGCGTATGGCCAGCCATCCGTGGAGGGGCTGTCGTCGGGTCAGGCGCAAGCGGCGGGGTCGTCGTTCGGCCAGGCGGGCGTGGGCCAGGCGGGCGTGGGCCTGGCGGGTTACGGGCAGGCGTCCGGGCCGCGGGCGTCGTACGGTGAGTCGCCTGCGGCGGGTCAGCAGCACGGCGGGCAGTTGCCGCTCTACGGGCAGGCGCCCGCGCAGCAGCCTTCGGCGACAGCGCCTTTCGGGCAGCAGCAGTCGGCCGCGCCGCAGGCTTTCGGGCAGCCTCCCTCGGGGCAGCCGCCCTACGGGCAGCCGCCCGCCGCGCAGCCGCCCGCCGGGCCGCTGTCGTACGGGCAGCCGCCCGCCGGACAGCCGGCATACAGGCAACCCCCCGCCGGGCCGCCGGCATACGGGCAACCCCCCGCCGGGCCGCTGGCGTACGGGCAGGCACCCGCGGGGCAGCAGTGGCCGGCGGATCAGCCGTCGTCCGGGCAACAGGGCGCGCAGCCGGGGCGCGGGCAGGCGGCGGGGGAGTCCGGAGGCGGTGCGGCCGGCACCAAGACCTGGTTACCGGCGGACGAGACCGAGCGCGTGCGGGGCGCGGCCACCGGCATGGGGGCGTTGCGGCTGGCCCGGCGCGAACCCGGCCCCGCGCGGGAGTTCGTCGGCGGACTGGTCTACGCCGGGGCCTCACTGGGCGCGCTGATCGTCCTCGCGCTCATCCTCAGCCCGTTGGGCGACCACTGGTGGGTACAGGCGTTCCGCTTCCTGCTGATCGCTCTGATCGCCGGCGTCTTCATCGGCGTCATCCGGGCGATCCGTGCGCTGGTGCGCGGCCGGATGGCGATCTACCTCTACGACCAGGGCGTGGTGGGCACCAAACGCGGCGGCCTGCGCGCGATCGGGTGGGACCGGATGTCCCAGGTGGTCGTGTTCACCACCGAGGGCGTTCACCTCGTCGCCGACGACAACCCGATGCTCGTTCCCCAGGCCGTGGTGGGCGAGGACGCCGACCGTGAGCAGTTCCTCGACACGCTGCTGCCGCCCCTCCAGCACCGGGGTGTCGAGATCCTGCGCTTCTGAGCGGATGCGGATCGGGCTCGCTGCGGCGCGCGAGCCCGATCCGGAGCTAGCGAACCGGCCGGAGCGCGTCCGGCGTGAGGTCGGCGATCGTGGGGTAGCCGTCGACCGCCATCGTCAAGTCGGCCTCGGCCAGGATCGACCGCAGCACGTGCACGATTCCGTCGACGCCGCCGAGCGCCAGCCCGTACGCGTACGGACGGCCGACGCCGACCGCGGTCGCCCCCAGCGCCAGCGCCTTCACGACGTCGGAACCGCTGCGGACGCCGGAGTCGAACAGCACCGGCGTCCCGTCCGCGGCTTCGACCACGTCCGGGAGGCAGTCCAGCGCGGGCAGACCGCCGTTCGCCTGGCGTCCGCCGTGGTTGGAGCAGTAGATGCCGTCGACGCCGCCGTCTTTCGCGCGCCGGACGTCGTCCGGATGCTGTACGCCTTTGATCAGTAGCGGGAGCGTGGTCAGGGACCTCAGCCACGGTAGATCGGCCCAGGTCAGCGGGTTGCCGAACGACAGGGCCCAGTGGAGGACGGCGGCGTTGAGGTCTTCTTCCGGCGGCTTGGCCAGGCGGGAGCGGAAGACCGGGTCGCCCAGGTAGTTCTGCAGGCAGTGGCCGCGGAGCTGCGGGAAGCTCGAAGTGCGCAGGTCGCGGGGGCGCCAGCCGGTGATCCAGGTGTCGAGCGTGACGACGATGCCGGCGTAGCCGGCCTGCTCCGCGCGGTGGACGAGGCTCTCGGCGACTTCGCGGTCGGTCGGCGTGTAGAGCTGGAAGAAACCGGGCGTGTCTCCGAAGGAAGCCGCCACGTCTTCGAGCGGGTCGACCGACAGGGTGGAGGCCACCATCGGGACGCCGGTGCGCGCGGCGGCACGGGCGGTGGCGAGGTCGCCGTGACCGTCCTGGGCGCAGAGCCCGATGACGCCGATCGGGGTCATGAAGATCGGCGTCGGGTAGCGGCGGCCGAACAACTCCACGGTCAGGTCGCGTTGCGCCGCGCCGACGAACATCCTCGGGACGAGCCCGTGTTTCGTGAAGGCGGCGACGTTGGCGCGCTGGGTGTGCTCGTCGCCGGCGCCGCCCGCGACGTACGACCAGATGCCGGGCGGGAGGGCCGACTCGGCGCGTTCTTCCAGCTCGGAGAAGGTCATCGGGTAGGGCGGGAGAATGCCCTGCAGGCCGTTGAAGTAGATCTCGTTCTGGTAGTTGCCGAACGGCTGAGACATCCACGAATCGTAGGCCGCACGCTAGAGGTCGAGCAGTTCCTCGTAGAAGCCGCCGAAGCCGTGGGTTTCGTCGACCAGGTGGATCTCCAGGATCCAGTGGCAGTCTCGCCCCGCCCGGTCGTGCCGTCGCATCGGCTCGTCGCTGCCGTCGGTGATGTAGTAGCCGATCTGGTCGCCGTTGATGCGCTCGTGCGGGAACTCGCCGACCAGGTGCCCGGAGTGTGCACCGCCGAACGTCCAGCCGGCGTCGGCGGTCAGGCGCTTGACCTCGGCGTACAGCTCGGCGCCGGTGATGGCGGGGTGGGCCTCGAAGTATCGGCGACCGGCGGCGAAGAGCTGCGGCAGCGCGTCGCGCAGGCGCAGCTTGGCCGGGTCGTCACCGAGCACGAACGTCCGGCCGAAGTCGGCTTCCCAGTCGGCGAAGATCGGCCCGAAGTCGACGAAGACGATGTCGTCGTCGGCGAGGACCCGGTCCGGCGGGTTGTCTTCGTACGGGTGCAGCGTGTTCGGGCCCGCGCGGACGATCCGCTTGTGCCAGAACCGCCGGATGCCGAACATGTCGCCGGCCAGGTCGCGGATGCGGTCGCTGACTTCGCGTTCGCTCGCGCCCGCGGTGATGAGGCCTCGGTCTTCGACGGCGGCGAACAGGTGCTCGGCCTTGGCTTGTGCGTCCAGCAGGCCGGAGGCTCGTTCGGTCTCGGTGGTCACGCACTGACCCTACGGCCGACGGCGAGGTGCACCCGACGGCCGTGATCTCACCAGGCGGTCAGTGAGTCCCAGACCGCGGCCGGGCCGCCCTCGACCGCGAGGCGGCCCAGCGCGGTCGCGTCGGCGACGGCGGGCCGGGGGCGGTCGCGGTAGTCCCAGAGGAGCATCGTGTAGCGGTGGAGCGGGTGCTCCTCCGTCAGGCCGATCGCGCCGTGCAGGCGGTGCGCGGTGTGCGACACGACGGTCGCTGCCGCGGCTGCGACGACGTGCCCGCCCGCCAGCGCGGCCCCGTCGCCGGGACGATCGACGCACCGCTCCAGCGCCGCACCGGCCTGCACCGCCTCGACCTGCATCTCGGCGAGCGTCGTCCGCACCGTGGGCAGGTCCAGCAGCGGAGCGCCGAACTGCTCGCGCTGCCGCAGGTGCGCGCGGGTGATCGCGACCGTGCCCTCCACGCACCCCACCAGCTCGGCGAGCTGCAACAGTTCCGCCCAGCCGGAAGAAACGGCCCCGGCGGACGCGGCTCGGGCGGACGCGGACGCGGACGCTATCGGGGTCTTGATCGCGTGGTACCCCAGCCGCCGCACGATCGCGACGAGATCGGCCGGCCCTCCGCCCGACCCGCCGTCCGCTTCGGATACGCCGACCAGCGGCAACCCGGCGTCGACGACCACCGGCCACACCCGCGCCGGGTCGAACTCCGCGTCCGCCACGATCGAGTCGACCAGCGCGAGGACCTCGGAACTCATCGCGGCCCCGTCTCCCGCGCGAGCAGACCCAGCAGCACGTCCCGTGACCCGCCCCGCAGCGCAAATCCGGGCGAGGCCAGCAGCGACGCCCGGTACAGCTCTGCCACCGCGTCCCGGGCCGGGGGCGGCAGCTCCCGCACGAACTCGACGACGTCCAGCTCGAACGCGTTGCCGAGGTACTTCGTGGTGGCCGCTTCCCGCACCGGGGCCTGGCCCTCGTCCAGGGCCAGCGCGGTTCGCCGGGCCAGCCGGCGCAAGACCGCCAGGCGCGCGACGAGCCGCCCGAGCCCCGCGTGCGGCGCCGGCTCGACCCCCCGTAGGGCGTCGAGGATCGCGGCGAACAACACGTAGGTCGACAAGAAGCGCTCGGGGCCGCCGCGCTCGAACGCCAGTTGCTCCACGACCTGCTGCCAGCCCCGGCCCTCGACCCCCAGCAGCCGGTGCGCGGGCACGAACACGTCCTGCAGCAGCACCTCGTTGAAGTGGTGCTCACCGGTCAGATCGCGGATGGGTGACACCGTGATGCCCGGCCCCATGTCGACCAGCAGCTCCGACAGCCCGTCGTGCTTCCGCTCGCCCTCCGACGTGCGTGCCAGCACGTACAGGTGGGTGGCCCGGTGCGCGCCGCTCGTCCAGATCTTGTGGCCGTTGAGCAGCCAGCCGCCCTCGACCCGCGTCGCCCGCGTCCGGACCGCGGCCAGGTCGGACCCGGCCTGCGGCTCGCTCATGCCCAGGCAGAACGTGAGGTCGGCCCGGATGATGCCGGGCAGCAACTCGGCTTGCAGCTCGGGCGTCCCGTGCCGCAGGATCGACGGGCCGATCTGCCGATCGCCGATCCAGTGCGCGGCGACCGGCGCGCCCGCCCGCAGCAGCTCCTCGGTCACCGCCAGCCGGTCGACGTTGCTGTACCCGCCGCCACCGGCCGACGTCGGCCAGGTCAGCCCGATCAGCCCGCGTTCGGCCATCGCCCGGCTGAAGGCGAGGTCGTATCCGCGTAACCACGCGTCCGGCCGCGGCGTGAACTCGTACGACGCCAGGAGTTCCCGTGCCCGGTCGACCGGCGCGGTCACTTCTGGCCCAGGGGACCGTCGCGGAAGTCGTCGGTCGACGTCACCACGGCCAGGTGGGACGAGATGAGGTCGAGATGGGTGCCGAAGTCGATCCGGGCCGACTGCCGCACCGCCCGCTTGATCATCCGCACCGGCAGCGGCGGCTGGGCGGCTACCCGGCCCGCGAACTCCAGGACCCGGTCCAGCAGCTCGGCGTCGTCCCAGACCTCTTCGACCAGGCCGCAGGCGAGCGCCTCGGTAGCGTCCAGAAAATCACCGGTCCACAGCAGACGGAGGGCCCGGGAGGAACCGACGAGGCGGGGCAGCAGCCACGCGCCGCCGTCGCCCGGCACCAGACCGACCTTGATGTAACCCTCGCTGAAGCGGGCGCTCGAACCGGCGAACCGCAGGTCGGCCAGCAGGGCCATGTCCATGCCCGCGCCCACCGCGGCGCCGGCGACGGCGGCCAGCACCGGTTTGTCGATCCGGTCCAGCGCACGCGCGACCGCGTGCACCTCCTCCTGCAGGTAGTCCTTGACGTCGTGCGGGCGGCCGAGGTGCGCCCGGAACTCGTCGAGATCGACGCCGGAGCAGAAGTGGTCGCCCGCGCCGGTGACGACGATGACGCGCACGTCGTCGTCGCGTGCCGCGGTGTCGAGTGACTCGGCCCAGGCACGGAGCATCGTCCGGGTGAACGCGTTGCGGCGCTCGGGCCGGTTCAGCGTCAGAATCGCGATCCGGTCGCGCACCTCGTACCGCAACTCACCCATCCGGCGGTCCTCTCCGTCGACGCCCCGTCGCGTCCGCACCAGCGTAGGTGGAACGCGATCCGGCGTCTGCCGTCCCGGCCGCGGCCGCGGGCCCACACCCGGGGCCGACGCCCGATTCGGGACGTTACCGAACCGCAGCATTCACCGACCCTCCCGATAAGTCACCGCGAGTGGTGACAATGTGCGTATGCCTTCCGGGGGACATGGGCCGAACGTGATCGCGGTAGCGGGCCGATCGATGTTGTTGACGTCGACGAGTCGCGGCTCAGCCGTGCATCTCGCGACGGTTGCCGACGCGCCGGGCCGCGGGCGCGAAGCGGTCAGGGAGAACGAGATCGTGAAGGGCTACGACCCGGCCTCGCTCACCGCGCCGCTGTGGTCGCGCACCACGCTGTGCGGACGGCTGTGGGCAGCCATGGTGGGCGGGGACGGCGGGCCGGTCGGGCGGTCGGAGCTGGTGGCGTTCGCGCCGACGTGCCGTCGCTGCCTGGCGCTGATCGACCGGCACTTCCCGGCCCCGGAGCGGGACTCGCGGCTCGACCTGGTCGCCCAGCTCGCGGCGGACGCGGTGGTGGAGCGGCGTGGGTTCGCGGAGATCCACGACGTGCCCGGTGACCAGCAGGCGGAGCTGCGCAAGGCGGTGCGCGGGCTGATCCGGGTGCGCACCCACCACTCGGTACGGACGTTCGTCGACGACGGGATCGTCTACGTCGAGTGCCCGGCGCTCTCCGGAACGCACGGCCGCCCCGACGCACCCGAGACCGTGTCGTGGCGCGCCTGGGGTCAGTGACGGATCGCCGACGCCACGCTCAGCCGCCGGGCCCTGACCGCCAGGTCGACCAGCGTCAGCACGATGATCACCGCGATCACACCCTTCACGGCCTGATCGGTGCGCGTGGCGACGAAGATCGGGCCGGCGCCGATCGCCCAGGTCAGCACCGTGCACACGACCAGGACGTGGACGAGATCGACCAGGAGCAGAGCCGGCCGCCAGCGCCCGGCCCACACCAGCGCCGCCTGCACGGCCAGCCCGAACACCAGGACGGCCAGCACGAACGGCGCGCGTACCCGGAGGAACCCGCCGTCGTAGGCGAACGCCTCGTACGCGGCCTCGGCGGCCCGGCCCCCGGTGACGAACCGCGCGCGGCGGACGGCTCGACCAGCACCACCGTGCCGACGACGAAGAACACCAGCCCGATCAGGCGTCCGGTGCGGTTGATCCGGTCGGTCGGCGCCGGGCGCGGCTTCCACTCCACCGGATGCCCGCGCCGATACCAGGCCCGAGCGGCGAACCGGACGAACAGCACCCCGAGCCAGGCGAACACCCCCGCCACGCGGTATCGGACGTCGCACCGAAGTCGTGCCGGGGCTCGATCAGGGCGTCGAGAACGCTCCCACGAGGATCAGCACGGAACCGCCGAGGGCCAGCGTCAGGAATCGGCGGGTATCGGACGGGTCGATCAGCGTCACCGGCTGCCCGTACCGGGCGGCGACCTCGGACGGGTGCCCGAACCGGCGCAACAGCTCGCGGGCGTCGTCGGCCGAGCTTCCCTGCAGTTCCTCGGCCAGTAACTCGCGCAGCTCCCGCGCGACATCGGCGCGCTGCCGCCGGGGCAGAAGCTCGACGACGTCCGCGACGTAACGGTCGATCAGGTCCATGACTCCGTCCCGCTTTCCAGGAGTTGGTTCATCGTCGTGTTCAGGCCGCGCCACGAGGAGGTGAGCCGCTCGAGCAACGCCCGGCCCTCGGGGTTGAGCGCGTAGTACCGCCGGGGCTTCCCGTCGGTGGTCTGCCATTCGCTGTTCAGGACGCCCTGCGATTCGAGCCGCCGCAAGAGCGGGTAGAGCGTGCCCTCTTCGATCGTCAGCCCCTGGCTCGCGAGGGATTGCCGCAGCTCGTAGCCGTAGCGCAGCTCACGAAGCTGGGAGAGTACCGCTAGCACGACGACACCCCGGCGCAGCTCCAGTTCGAGCTTCTCGGGAACGTCGCTTACCATGTGGCACACAGTACCATGCGGCACACAGGAGGTGCGGTGACCGGACTGGATCGTCGCCTCGGTCTCACCGACGCGGTCGTGATCGGGCTCGGCGCGATGATCGGCGCCGGGATCTTCGCCGCGCTCGGGCCGGCGGCGGCCGCGGCGGGCCCCGGGCTCCCGATCGCGCTCGCGGTGGCCGCGGTGGTGGCGTACTGCAACGCGACGTCGTCGGCCCGGCTGGCCGCGCGGTACCCGGACTCCGGCGGCACCTATGTGTACGGACGGCAGCGGCTCGGCGCGTTCTGGGGATATCTCGCCGGGTGGGGGTTCGTGGTCGGCAAGACCGCGTCGTGTGCGGCGATGGCGCTCACGGTCGGTTCGTACGTGTGGCCGGAGCACGCCCATGCGGTGGCCGTCGTCGCGGTGCTCGCGCTGACCGCGGTGAACTACGTCGGGGTGCAGAAAGCGGCCTGGCTGACCCGGGCGATCGTGGTGTTCGTGCTCGGTGTGCTGGCCGTCGTGGTCGTCGTCGGCCTGAGTGCTCCGGCGGCGGACTCCTCGGCCCGCTGGGCCGCCTGGTCGGCCACCGGTGTGCTGCAGGGTGCGGGCCTGCTGTTCTTCGCGTTCGCGGGCTACGCCCGGATCGCCACGCTGGGGGAGGAGGTCCGCGACCCGGCGCGGGTCATCCCGCGGGCGGTGACGGTTGCTCTCGCGTTCACGCTGTTCGTCTACGCTGCGGTGACGTTGGCCCTGCTGGCGGTTCTGGGTCCGGCGCTGGCCGGGGCGGTCGCTCCGCTGGTGGACGCGGTGCGGGTGGCCGGGCACCCGGCACTCGTGCCGCTGGTGCGGACCGGCGCCGCGGTGGCGGCGCTCGGCTCGTTGCTGGCGCTGCTGCTCGGGGTTTCCCGGACCACGCTGGCGATGGCCCGGGATCGGCACTTCCCGCACCGGCTCGCGGCGGTGCATCCGCGGTTCGGTGTGCCGCACCGGGCCGAGGTCGTCATCGGGTTGATCGTCGCCGTCGCGGCCGGGACCGTCGATCTCCGGGACGCGATCGGCTTCTCGTCGTTCGGAGTGCTCGCCTACTACGCGGTGGCCAACGCCGCTGCCTGGACGCTGTCCCCCGCCGAGGGCCGCCCGCCCCGCGCGGTCCCGGTGATCGGGCTCGCCGGGTGCGTGATCCTGGCTTTCGCGCTCCCGTTGAGCGCGGTCGTGACCGGCGTGGTGGTTCTCGCGGCGGGTGCTGCCTGGTACGCAGCCCGGCGGGCCCTGTCCCGCGAACCCTGAGCGGGTTGGTACTCGCCGCGTGCGTCGCCGGCCCCGTTGGCCCCCTGCCCGTTGACCGTTGGTCTGGCTGGCCTGCTGCTGGGGTTGGCCTGCCGCTCGGGTCGGTCCTGCCGCTCGGGTCGGTCCTGCCGCTCGGGTCGGTCCTGCCGCTCGGGTCGGTCCTGCCTGCCGTCGGCCCTGTCCGTCGCCGGCCCTGGGGTTCTGCCCGGTTTGGCTCGGTGTTGGTCCGCCGAAGCTCCACAGCGGGGACCGACCCCGCCAACGACCGGCACCTAGTACTACAGCAGCGCTTCGTTAGATAGTTGCTGTCTTCGCTGGTAGTGGGCTTTTCGGGCGCGGGCCTGGTGGCGTCGGCGGAGCCGTGACCAGTC
>NZ_JBITDV010000026.1:0-12083 GCF_044454545.1 Cryptosporangium sp. NPDC051539
CCCGCTACGACAAACTCGCCGTCCGATACCAAGCCGTCCTCACCATCACAGCCATCACCGAGTGGCTCTGACCGACTTACCAAACACGCCCTAGTCCGCCGATGAGTCCAGCGGAAATGGTTATCGATGGAGAGTTGCTGGTGCTTTCGCGTGGGTGATGTTCCATCGATCTCGGCGTTCCCCCGAATGATTCGCCCATGACCAGCCAAACAGCCCGGACTTGTTACGGGAATCAGACGGGTCGTCCCAGTCGACGAGACGGAGTCCAGAGCATGGGACCCCCGTCACACGACCCGGACGCCGGACCGGCCGGTCCCGTGCCGAATGCCGTTGCAGTACTAAGGCCGCGCTCGGGCTGGCCTTCTTGGCCGGCTCGGCTGCGTCCGGCGAGACCCCTGCTGGGCCAGGCCCGTGGTGGGTCGACGCCGCCGGGGGCCCGCTGTTGGGGCCACGACTGTCGTGATCGGCGTCGCAGGCTGCGCCGCCGGTGGGTCCGTGCTTGGTTCAGTTCCGCCCCGACCGAGGCTCACTGGTGGGGCTACGCGGTGTCGTGGATCGGCCCTGCAGGCTGCGGCCCGGTGCGGTCGTCCTTGGCCCGGCTCGGCCTGGCTCCAACCCGGTCAAGCCCGCGCCCGGGCGGTTCGGCGCGCGCCTCGGCTCTACTTCGGCCTGGTCCAACCTCAGCCCCGTTAGGCCCCGCCCGGCTCGGCCCGCCTGGCTCGGCTCGGCCCGCCTGGCTCGGCTCGGCCCCGTCCGGCTCGCTTGGCTCTGCTCGGCCCCAACTCGGCGCAGCTCGGCCTGTCCCGGCCTCGGCGCCAGCTCGGCTCGGCGTAGCCCGGTTCGGCTCGGCCCAGCTTGCCTTGGCCCCGGCTCGCCTCGGTCCGGCTCGCCCCAGTCCCAGCTCGCCCCTGCCCCCAGCTCGCCCCTGCCCCTAGCTCGCCCCAGCCCGGAGGCGGCGGCGGAGGCGGGGGCTGGGGCTGGGGCGAGGGCGGGCTAGCCGCGGATGGTCTTGGCCAGGGCGGAGAAGAAGCCGTCTTCGGCGGTGCTGAACGGCGTGTCAGCGACCATGTATGTCCAGGTCGACGTCGGCCGCCGCAGGCCGGCGTTCTCCATATCGATCCCCTCGTCGGTGAGGTCCGCGGTCGTCAGCGTTTTGTCCGCGGCCTCGACGACGCGTTCGCGCAGCGGGCGGAACGCGTTCACGGCGAGTGAGTTGAACTCGTCCAGCGGTGCTTCGCGCCCGAGGATGCGCAGATGGATGCCCTCCCGCATGCCCGCGAGGTCGGCCAGGTGCTCCGCCCAGGCCTGGTCGAGATGGAACAGCAACACGTGGGCCGCCGTCGCCATCGCGACCTGGGAATCGATCTCGTCCAGACGATCCAGCGCCTCCAGGCTGAGCCAGTCACCGAGGTCGTCGGGTGTCTCCGCGTCCAGGATCACCGCACGCCACTCCAGCGTCGCCGCCCGCTGGCTCTCGACGATCTCGTTGTAGCGGACGGTCTTGCGGTGGATCTGGTCGAGCTTCCCGGCCGCGACCCGCTGCGCGTGCTCGACGTGCTTGCGCACCGCGGGGGTTTCGACCTCCCCCTCGGCCGAGAGACCCCGGATCTGCGGCACGTCCGGCGCCTGCTCCTGCACCAGATCGTCGTCGACGCTGGTGAAGAACACCGACCGGCCCGGATCACCCTGGCGTCCGGCCCGGCCGCGGAGCTGCCGGTCGAGCCGCGCCGAGTCGTAGCGCCCGATCCCGACCACGCACAGCCCACCGAGCGAACGCACTTCCTCGGCCGACGAAGCATCCGAACCGCCGAGCACGATGTCGACACCTCGACCGGCCATCTGCGTGGACACGGTCACCGCACCCCGGCGTCCGGCCTCGGCGATGATCTCGGCCTCGGCCTCGTCGTTGCGCGCGTTCAGGACGACGTGCTCGATGCCCTCCTTGGCCAGCCGGTCGCTCCAGTACTCCGACGTCGCGACGCTCCGGGTACCGATCAGCAGCGGTTGCCCGGTGCCGTGGACTTCGGCCAGGAACGCGAACAGCGCGTCGTCGCGGTACTCGGCGTCGGCGTAGAGGCGGTCTTCCTCGTCCTCGCGGATGTTGGGCTTGGCCGGGGGCACGACGCCGATCTTGAGATCGTAGAACTCGTCGATCTGCCCGGCGGCCTCGCGCGCGCTACCGCTCATCCCGGTCACGGTCCGGTAGCCGGTGACCAGCGCCCGGATCAGGATCTGGTCGAGCACCTCGCCCGCCGACGAGACGACCAGCCCCTCCTTGACCTCGACCGCGCTCTGCAGACCGTCGGGCCAGCGCTGCTTGTCGACGGTCCGCCCGCGCGAGCTGCTGATGATCTCGACCCGGTCGTTGCGGACCAGGTAGTCCACGTCCCGATCGACGAGCACCTCGGCGTGCAACGCCAGGTTCGCGGCGGTCAGCACCCCGACGTGCTCGTCCTCGAACAGGTTCCCGACGTTCAGGAAACGCTCGATCGCCCGCAGGCCGGCGTCCGTGAAAGTGGCGTTGCGACGCTCGTCGTCCACCTCGTAGTCGTGACCGAGGCGGAAGCTCCGCACCAGGGACGCGATGTCGCGGCCGTCGTGCACGGCGCCGGAGTCGCCGGCGAGCACGAGCGGGACCAGCGCCTCGTCGAGCAGCACCGCGTCGATCTCGTCGACGACCGCGACGTCGCGGACGTCGGAGTCGCCGGACCGCAGGACCATCGCCTCGCGGGACGTCCGGCGGCGGTCGCGCAGCAGGTCGAAGCCGACCTCGTGGACGGGGGCGTAGACCACGTCGGCGCCGTAGGCCTCCCGGCGCTCGTCGTCGGACAGACCGGACGTGATGCCGCTGACCGTCAGCCCGAACCAGGAGAAGAACTCGCTCGACCACTCCGCGTCACGGCGGGCCAGGTAGTCGTTGACCGACAGGACGTGCACCCGGCGACCGGCACAGCTGTAGGCGGCGGCCACCAGGACGCCGACCAGCGTCTTGCCCTCACCGGTGGCCATGTCCACGACGTGGCTGCCCCGGACCATGTTGACGACGGCCAGCAGTTGGACGTCGAACGCGTCGAGGCCCCAGACCCGCTTGCCGATCTCGCGGGAGACCGCGCAGAACTCGATCAGCTCGAGGTCGTCGAGGTCGGAGCCGGTGCGCAGCGCCTCGGCGGCAGCACGCAGCTCGTCGTCGTCGAGTTCGGCGATCTCGTCTCTCCGGTCGGCCGCCCTCGTGACCACCGGCTGCAGCCGGGTGAGGTCAGCCGTGCCCGGTTCATTCCTTAACCGGGCAACTGCCCCGGTCAGCCGGCCTCGCCACCCGGATTCGCGTCCCATTCGAGCGAGAGTACTAGGGCAGGCATCGCCGCTAAGGCAGCACCAGTGCGCGCGCCACGCGTTCGAGCAGCTCCGGAACGATCGTCTCGGCGGACTCTTCGGAGAAGTGCAACCCGTCCGGGCGCAGCGTCCGGCCGTCGACGGTGTCCGGGCAGCGTTCGTCGCTGCAGAGCAGGTCGGTGAGCGACAACGACGTGACCCGCCCGTGGAACTGCGCCGCGACGTGGCGGCGCAACGCGCTGTAGGCGTCGACGGTCGGGTCGGCCGCGGTGTGCTCGCACGTCGCGGTGGGGTGGCCGAGGCGGCGGCAGAGCGATTCGGTCATCGGGGTCGAGTCGATCCAGACGACGCGGGCCCCGCCGGACGTGAGCCGCTCCATCGTCCGCCGCAGCTGGTTCGCGACGAACTGCTCGTGCGCGGGCGTGCCGACGTCGACCGGGTCGCCGTCGGCGCCGCGCACCCGGTAGGTCTCCCAGCGGGAGTGCACCAGGATGACGTCCGGCCGTTCCTCGTCGATCAGGCGCTGTTGCACGGTCGTCACGACCTGCGGGCAGACCGTGCCGGTCGACCAGGGGCTGCCGTCCTCCTCGAGCATCAGCAGACCGGCGACCGAGCAGGAGCTGACGCTGGCGTCGGTGTAGGACCAGCCGCGCTCGTCGGCGGCCCGCGCGAGGCCGGGGGCGAGGCTCTTGACGACGGAGTCGCCGACGGTAGCGAGACGGAGCTGGGTGGCCGGGGTGGCGGCGACCATCGTGCGAGGCGTCGAGAGCGCGGTGACGTCGCGTTCCTCGACCTGCGCCGGAGCGGTGGCGGCGGCCGTCGCCACCAGCGTGAGGGCGGCTACCGCGGCGATCGCGGTGGGTGCGGCGAAGATGATGCGCCGGCCGGTGAGGCCGAACGCTCCGCGCCGGACGGGCTTCTCCACCAGCCAGTACGACGCCAGGGAGAGCGCGAGCGTCAGCGCGATCTTGGCCGTGCCGTGGGCGAGGGTGCCGGAGGTGGTGGTCGGCAGCCAGGCGTCGTCCAGCCAGCAGTAGACCGGCCAGTGCCAGAGGTAGACCCCGTACGAGATCAGCCCGAGCCCCACCACCGGCCCCGCGGTCAGGACCCGCGCCGGGTGGGCGAGAGTGCCCACGACCAGCACCGCGGCCACCATCGCGAAGGCCACCGCGCCGCCCCGGTAGAACCCGGCCCACTCGTCGTGCACGAACAGGAGCCCGCCGAGAACGCCGGCCGCGGCCATCCCGGTGACCACACGCCCCACGCGGGGGCGGAGAACGGCGGCCGCGGCACCGATCAGGAGTTCGAAGACCCTGGTGTCGGTCCCGTAGTAGGCCCGCGACGGGTCTTCGGCCGTGTACCGCACCGCCATCAGCACGGCCGAGACCGCGATCACCAGGCCGATCACCGGCAGCAGGAACCGCCGCGCCTTCCACACCACGACCAGCAGCACCAGCGGCCAGACCAGGTAGAACTGCTCCTCGATCGCCAGCGACCAGGCGTGCCGTAACGGCGACGGCGCCGCGAACGCGTCGAAGTACGACTGGCCCGACCCGATCAGGTGCCAGTTCGCGCCGTAGAACAGCGTCCACAGTCCGTCGGCGCGCAACCGCCCGAGTTGCGACGGATCCACCGTGCGCCAGCCGACGACCATCACCGCCGCCACGACGAGCAGCGCCGGGGGCAGCAGCCTGCGCGCCCGCCGCAGCCAGAACGTCCCGAGGTCGATCCGTCCCCGGGCCGACCACTCCTCCAGGAGCAGCGTCGTGATCAGGAACCCGGACAGCACGAAGAACAGGTCCACCCCGAGAAACCCGCCGGGCAGCCACGACGCACCCAGGTGGTACACCAGCACCGCGAGGACGGCGACGGCCCGCAGCCCGTCCAGAGCTGGTCTGTAGCCCAGTTTCGGACTGGGCTCAGGATGCGGGACGGACGCGGAGGGGGCCACTGCGGCCCAGTACCCAGACAATCAACGCCAACACACTTGCTGTGACTCCGGCCACGCAGACCGCCGTCCAGCCGCCCGCGTTCCACAGGACCGCGGCCGCCGCCGACCCGACCGCCCCACCGATGAAGTTCCCGGTGACGAAAGCGGTGTTCAACCGGCTCCGCTCCTCGCCCGACACCGCCAGGATCCGGGCCTGGTTCAGGATGTTGCCGGCCTGGATCGCCACGTCGAGCAGCACGACCGCGATCAGCACGACGACGACCGATTCGCGTCCGACCCCGGCCAGGACGAACGCCCCCAGCGTCACGGCCCAGGCGACGCCCATCGCCGCCACCCCGAGGCCGCGGTCGTGCAGCCGCCCGGCCCGTTGCGCGGCCAGTGCTCCGGCCAGACCGGCCAGACCGAACAGCCCGATCACCGACACCGGATACCGGTACGGGGGTGCGCTGAGCAGGAACGTCAGCGACGTCCAGAACATCGTGAACGACGCGAAGCCGGTGCCGCCGAGGACGAGCGTCCAGCGGACGGCCCGCTCGCGGGCGATCACCGTGAAGACGGACGCGATCAACGCCGGGTACGGCACGCGGGTCTTCGGCGGCAGCGTCGGAATGTTCCGGTAGAGCAGAACCGCGAGCACGACCGCGACGACCGCGGCGACGCCGAAGATCGCCCGCCAGCCCAAGGCGTCGGCGACCAGCCCGCTGATCGTGCGGGAGACCAGGATGCCGACGAGCAGGCCCGACACCACCGTGCCGACCACCTGGCCCCGTACCGCGTCGTCGGCGAGGTCGCCGGCCAGCGGGGTAAGGATCTGTCCCGCGACGGTGGTCACTCCGAGCACCGAGATGGCGACGAGCAGCGTGCCGAACGACGGGGCCAGCGCACACGCGGTCAGTGCCACCGCCGCGCACAGCAGCATCACCGGCACGAGCCGGCGCCGGTTCAGCACGTCGCCGAGCGGGACGATCAGCAGGATGCCGGTCGCGTAGCCGATCTGGGTCGCGGTGACGAGCCAGCCCGCTGCGGCGGTCGACGCGTGCAGGTCGCCGGCGATGAAGTCCAGCAGCGGTTGCGCCCAGTACAGGTTGCCGACCGCGGCGCCACCGGCGAGCGCGAAGAGGAGCGTGAGGCCACGGCTGATCGATTGCACCGGTAGAACGCTAAACGAGCCTCCCGTACGTTTCCGGGCGGCGGGTCTCGAAGAACGGGAACAGTGTGAGCCAGTCGCGCCGCTGGTCCAGGTCGAGCGTGGCGACGAGCGCGGCGTCCGCGGCCCGGGGCGCCGCGCACAGCACCCGCCCGTACGGGTCCGCGATGAACGACGACCCGTAGAACGACAGCAGGCCCTCGTCGCCCCACCGGTTCGGTACGACGACGAACAGCCCGTTCGCGATGCCGTGCCCGACGATCACGTGCCGCCAGAGCGGCGCGGTGTCGAAGTCTGGATGATCCGGTTCCGACCCGATCGCGGTGGGATACCCGAGGATGTCGGCGCCGTGCAGCGCGTACGAGCGGGCCACTTCCGGAAACCACTGGTCCCAGCACGTCGGCAGCCCGATCCGCGCCCCGTCGACGTCCAGCGGCGTGTAGTCGGCCGGTCCGGGCCGGAAGTACCGGTCCTCGTAGTAGCCGGCCGTGCGGGGAATGTGCGTCTTGCGCCGCCGCCCCGCCAGCGAGCCGTCCGCGCCCACCAGGATCGCGGTGTTGAGCCCCAGCCCGTCGGCGCCCGGAGCCCGCTCGAACAGCGACGCGACCACGGCCGTCCCGGTTTCCCGGGCCACCGCCGCCGCGAACGCGAACGTCGGCCCGGTCTCCAGGTCTTCCGCGGTCGCGTCGGCGGCCCCGGACGGGCGGACGTCACCGGGGTAGCGCGAGAGCGTCAGTTCGGGCAGGAACACGATCCGCGCTCCGGCGTCCGCCGCCGTACGGATGCCGTCCCTGAGGACGGCCCGGTGCTCGGCGGCGTCCGGATGGAAACGGGTCTGGACCAGACCGACGGTCACCGGCGCGCGTTCCGGCGCGGCCACCCTCGCCGGAGAGGACGCCGGAGTGGCGACGATCAGTTCCATGGGGCCGGCTGCTGCTGCGTGATGCAGTGGACGCCGCCGCCGAAGCGGAAGATGTCACGGGCATCGACCAGCACGACGTCACGCCCGGGATAGGCCTGTTTCAGCACGTCGGCGGCCACCGCGTCCTGCGGGTCGTCGAACGCGCACCCGACCACGACCCGGTTCGCCAGGTAGTGGTTGACGTAGGAGTGGTCGACCGGCCGCCCGTCGAAGTCGGCCACCGTCGGTGACGGAAGATCCACCACCCGCAACCGTTCTCCGCGCGCGTCCACGGCCGTGCGCAGGATGTCGCCGATCTCCTTCATCGGTTCGTGATCGGGATGCCCGGCGTCGGGCTGGGTGTGCACGAGCACGGTCCCCGGCGCACTGAACGTCGCCACCACGTCGACGTGCCCCCGGGTGCCGAACTCGTCGTAGTCGGCTGTCAGGCCGCGGGGGAGCCAGATCGCGGTCGTGGTGCCGAGCCGCTGGTGGATCTCGGTCTCGACCTCGGCGCGGGTCCAGCCCGGGTTGCGGTCGGGGTCGAGCTGGACGGTCTCGGTGAGCAGCACGGTGCCGGCCCCGTCGACGTGCAGGCCGCCGCCCTCCTGGGTGAGGTTCGAACGGTCGGCCTCGACGCCGGCCGCGCGCGCGATCCGGCTGCCGAGGTGCCTGTCGCGGCCCCAGGATGCCCAGGACTGCGCGCCCCAGCCGTTGAAATGCCACGCGATCGCCCTGGTCAGGCCCTCGGACACGTCGTGCACGAAGGTGGGGCCGGCATCGCGCAGCCAGGCGTCGTCCAGATCGATCTCGAGCAGTTCGACGCGCCGGTCGAGGATCTCCCGGGCGGCGGCGCGGTCGGCGGAGTTCACCAGCATCCGGACCGGTTCGTAGCCGACGACGACGTTCGCCACCGCGGCCCAGGCGGTTCGGGCGTCGGCCAGAGCGGGGCTGCCGTCTTCTTCGAACGTCGCGTTGGGAGTAGGGAACGCCATCCAGGTGGCGTCGTGCGGGCCCCACTCCGGGGGCATCCGTAACGGCCGCGTGTGCGAAGCCCGCGAGGGACCCCGCCTCGGCCTGCGTGCACGTCCGGTCGTCGGTAACGCGCCGGTGTTCAACACAGGTTCCAGCCACCCCGCTTTGGTCGAGCGAACTGAGCACTCCCGTACAGCCGGGGCGGAGGGACCGGCGCGGCCAACTGATGCTATGGCCAGGCCCGCGGCTTTCGCAGGCGGATCGTGATTTCGAAGTTACACACAGCTACCGATCTGCACCTTCGGTTGGTTTTCGGGGTTGATTGTTGTGATCGGTGGCTTGGGGTGGTGGCTGGGGGCGTTGGCCGCGGCCGGGGCCGGTGGGCGGGGCCGGTGGGCGGTGGCCGTGGCCGTGGCCGTGGCCGGGGCAGGGGCGGGGGCAGCGGGCTTCACCCGCGCAGGTAGGCGAGCGCGAGGTCGAGGGTCGCCGCGAGGTGGGTGAGCTCTCCCGTCGAAAGCATGATGAGGACGCCACCCTGCAGGCCGGCGATGACCGCGGCGGCCGTCGCTTCAGGGTCGAGTTCGGGGCGGACGTCGCCGGTGGACTGCATCGCCCGGATGCCGGTCGACAGCTCGGCCTGCCAGCGGCGCACGAGCTCGCTGACGACGGCCTGTGCGCCGGGCGTCGTGCGGCCGAGCTGCGAGGTGACGACGCTCAACGGGCAGTGCCGGCCCTGGGCGCGGTAGCGGGACAGTACCGTGTCGCGCCAGGCCTCCCAGGCCGCCCAGGACGTGAGGTTGCCGAGGTAGGGCTGCTGGTCGTCGATGACGCGGTCGGCTTCGAACCGGGCGACTTCCAGGAGTAGCTGGTCCTTGCCGTCGGGGAAGTAGTGGAACAGCTGGCTCTTGCTGGTGCCGGTACGAGCCCGGATGTCGTCGAGCGTCGTCGCGATGACGCCCCGCTCCCGGACCTCGGCCGCCGCGCCCGCGACGATGCGCCGGCGGGTGGCCGCGCCTTTGGCCGTGAGCGTCATGCCGCGCCGTGGGTGTATTCGTGGGTTCGGGTGCTGGTCATGCGTTGGCGTGGAGGTGCCAGGTGTCGCCGGTGCGGGCGGCGGTCAGGCGGACCTGCCACCCGGGCTCGGCCTGTTCGGCGATGCCGGCCGGCACCGGGATCGGGCCGATCGTCCGCCCGTCCGGGACGTCGAACGTGATCGACTCCTCGCCGACGCCCACGATGCGCAACGCCGCGCCGCGCAGCCATTCGTCCACTGCGCCGGTGCCGCCGGTGCCCTCTTCCTCCAGCCAGAAATCCAGCTCCTCCACGAATTCCCGCATTTCGTCCGCGGCCTCGCCGGACGCGCTGTCTTGGACGTCCTCGGACTCCGCGGCCTCGCCCTCGGCGCTGGAGTCCGGTCTGCGGCCCGCGCCTGCTCCGTCGGGCGGGGCGGGTGTGGCCTGGGGTGCCTGGGGTGCCTCGGCTGTTTCGGCTGCCCGGTGTTCCTCGGGTGCCTCGGAGGTCTCGGCGGTCTCGCCGGGCTCGGCGGGCTCGCCGGTCTCGGTGTTCGGCCTGCGGTGGGCGTTCTCGGCCGGGCCTGGGGCGGTCCGGACCGGAATCGGGTCGCCCGCCCGGAACGGCAGGCCCACGCGCTCCCCGCTCGGCCGGCCCAACGAGCTGGCCGGCCGCATGGCCGCCATGATCTCCGCGGGCAGCGCCCGCCCCGAAGCCGCCGACCCGCTTCCCTGCCCGGGGCCGGCCGCCTGTGAGGGGTTGGCTCCCTGTGCGGGGTTGGCTGCCCGTGCGGGGTTGGCTGCCTGTGTGGGGCCGCTTCCCTGCGCGGGGGCGTCTCCCTGCGTGGGGTCGGCTCCCTGCGTGGGGTCGGCTCCCGGCGGGGCGGCCCCGCGTGTGGCCCGGTCCGATTCCGCGGACTGCGCGGAGGGTGCGGCGTGGTCTCCTGCTGCCGCGCTCTGCGCCGAGTTCGCGGCCTGCGTGGAGTCTGCGTCTGCCGCTGCGCCGCTCGGTGCCGGTGCGTTCCGCTCCCAGTTCGCGGCCTGCGCAGTGGCCGCGTCCGGTGTTGTGCGGTCTCGTGCTGGTGGGCTTTTCGCCGAGTCCGAGGCCTGCGCGGAGGCGGCGCCGGCGGGCGCCGGTGCATTCCGCTCCGAGTCCGCGGCCCGCGAGGAGGGTGCGTCTGCCGCCGCGGCGCTCGGCGCCGGTGCGTTCCGCTCCGAGTTCGCGGCCTGGGGGGAGGGTGCGTTCGCTGCTGTGTGGTCTCGTGCCGGTGTGCCCTGCGCCGAGCCACCCGCCGCCTCGGCGGCTGAGAGTGCCGCCCCGGCCGCCGACTCCGCCCGCGGCCTCTCCGGAGCCGACCGCGCCGGGCGACCCTCCGCGCCGGTCGACCGCTTACCGCGGCTGTCCGTTGCGCCTGCTCGTTCCGCACGGCCCTCGGTGCCGCTCGGTCGAATCGCCGCCTGCAGCTCGGTTGCTGTCCGTGGCGCGGTTGCGGCCTGTGGCACGGCTGCTGTCCGTGGCGCGGTTGCGGCCTGTGGGGCGGTCGCGGCCTGCGGCGCTGCTGCGGCCTGTGGCTTGGTTGCCGCGGGCGGTGCGGCTGCCGCCGGCGGTGCGGTTGCTGTCCGGGGTGAGGCTGCCGCGTGCGGCGCGGCGGCGGCGGCCGGTGGCGTGGCTGCTGTCTGTGGGGTGGGCCGTGCTGGGGGCGATCCGGCGTTCGCGAGTTCGGTGGCTCGAGTGGCCAAGGCCGCGTCGACCACCACCCACTGCACCCGGTGCGCCTTGACGGCTGTCCCGAGGCGTCCCCAGAGATCTCCGTCCCGCTCCTCGGTCGTACCTCCCGACAGCCGGGCCGCGACCCCGTCCCGTACGTAGTCGCTATCCGTCAGCACCAGCACCGAAGACGGCCGAGTCAACCGCTCCACGGCGCTGACCACCGCCAGCAGCGACATCCGCTCCCGAAGCGCAGCCCCGGCCGCGCCGCCGCTCCCGGCCGCGCCGCCGCTCCCGGCCGCGCCGCCGCTCCCGGCCGCGCCGCCGCTCCCGGCCGCGCCGCCGCTCCCGGCCGCGCCGCCGCGCTCGCCTCTGTCGGAGACCCGTCCGGAGACTCCTCCGGCGTCCCCGCCGGCGACTCCGGACAATTCGCGCCGTGCATCCCCGGAGGTCAACAGTGCGCCCCACCCGCCGGCGCCCCCCGAGGCGTAGACCACGACCCGCGCGGGCTCAGCCTGCTCGACCACGAACGACCTCCTGGATGTACCGGTTTCACTCATGATCCTCCGTCCTGTCGTACCCACGCGGACCGCCTCCACATGGCCGGACGGGGGATCCAGTCCTCCATTCGGAGGGTCCGGCTCCGGAGTCCTCAGTGGAGAATCAGCCCCGATGTCTGACAACACCATTCACTCCAGTAACAAAGCCGTCATCGGCAGCGGCCTTGCCGAGACGCTCACCGGCACCCCGTCGAACGCGACCCCGGCCAACTTCTCGCCGAGCGTGTCCCCGTCCGCCGCAGCCCCAACCGTCGCCACCCCGCCGGGCGCAACCTCGGCCAACGTGTCCCCGTCCGCCGCCACCCCGGCTTCCGCGACCCCGCCGGGCGCGACCCCGCCGGGCGCAGCCTCGGCCGGAGCAACCTGGGCCGCCGCCCGGGCCGCCGTGGCCTCCGCGACCTCGGCCTCCGCGACCTCGGCCTCCGCGACCTCGGCCTCCGCGACCTCGGCCTCCGCGACCTCGGCCTCCGCGACCTCGGCCTCCGCGACCTCGGCCTC
>NZ_JBITDV010000026.1:12180-33519 GCF_044454545.1 Cryptosporangium sp. NPDC051539
ACCGCCGTCCGGGCCTCCGCCGTCCGGGCCTCCGCCGTCCGGGCCTCCGCCGTCCGGGCCTCCGCCGTCCGGGCCTCCGCCGTCCGGGCCTCCGCCGTCCGGGCCTCCGCCGCCCCCGGTCTTTCCCGGCGAGCTCCCCTCCCGCCGCCACCACCGCTGCGCCGCGGTCCCCGGCGCGTCGATCCGGATGAGCGGACCCAAGCGCCCCGACCAGCACCTCGAACCCCAAGACGACCGCCCCCTCGCCGCACCCTTCTAGCCGCTCCGCTCCAGCCGCTCCGTTCCGCTTCGCTCAAGCCGCTCCGCACCGCCCGACCCCCCACCCCGCGGATCCACGACCCCACCAGGACGGCCATGTCTCTCCCGCACGAAAAGCGCGAACGCGGCCTGCCCCCGACCCTCGCGATGGCGGTCATGGGCACGGTCGCCACCGGCCCGCTCGCCGTCGTCACCGGCGGCGTCGCGACGACCGTCGGGACGACCGGCGTCATCGGGCTCGGCCTGATCTACGCGCTGGTGGCGGTCGCGCTGATCGCGTTCAGCCTGGCCAGCTCCGCGGTCGTGAGCCACACCGGCATCGCCGCCGGCCTGCACACCTACGTCGCCCGCGGACTAGGGGAGCGGCTCGGGCTCGGCGTCGCGGTGCTGATGGCGGTGTCGTACGCCGCACTCTCGATCAGCTACTTCGGCGTCATCGGCTTCGAGCTCCAGAGCCAGATCCGGGAGCACGCCCAGTACGCCGTGCCGTGGGTGATCCTGGTCGTCCCGTTCGTCGCGCTGGTTGGTTTCCTCGGCACGCGGTCGCTACGCACCGGCGCGATCGTCACCGTCGGCGTGCTGGGCGTCGTGGTCGCCGCGCACTTCCTGTTCGATTTCACCGCGATCGCCCACCCGGCCCCGGGCGGCTTCTCGACCGACACGCTCGACCCGGTCACGCTGTTCACCGGCGCGATCGGCGCCGCGGTCGGCTTCTCGGTGACCGCCTACCCGGGCATCGAGACGCCGATGGCACTCGGCGGCGAGCTCCGCGCGACCAGCCGTCAGGTCACCACCGCGGCCTACGTCGCGGTGATCGTCGCCGGGGTTGCCAACGTGATCGCGGCGCTCACCGTCACGTCCGCGCTCGGGCCGCAGACGCTCGCCGACGGAACCCTGGAGAAGGGCAGCGACCCGGTCTTCGACTTCCTCACGAACAACCTCGGTGCGGGCCCGGCCGGACTGTTCGGCGTCGCGAACTTGGTCGCGGTGTTCGGTGCCGCGCTCGTCCTGCACCAGGCCGCCGCGCGCTCGATGCGGTCGCTGGCCGCGGCCGGTGTGCTGCCTCCGGCGTTCGCCGTTCGGTCGAAACGGAACGGTGCCCCGCTGAACGCGTCGCTGCTGCAGAGCGGAGTTGCGATCGTCGTGCTGCTCGCGTTCGCGATCGGCGGCGCCGACCCGTTCCGGACCCTGTTCGTCATCCTGTCGAACATCGGCGCGGTCGGTGTGTTCCTCGCGCTGATCTGCGCGGCCGGTGCGGTGATGGTGTTCCTCCTGCGCAGCGACTCCGAGGGCGGCGGCTTCCTGGGCTGGGAGGGCAAGCTCGTCGCCGCGGTCGTCGCGGCGCTGTGTATCGGTGCGGTGCTGCTCTCCGCGTTGCTCGCGTCCGACGTCCGGCTCGACGTTCCGTCCGGCTCGTTCGCGGCGGCGGTACCGTCGCTGGTGGTGATCGCGGCGATCTTCACCGGTGTGCTCTGCCCGGCCCACCGTCGTACGGCGCGGTCGCTGGCGCTGGACGAGGTGGACGAGCACGCGACCCCTCCCGCGCTCGCGCCCGGTGGTGGTGACCGTCCGGCGGCCCCGTCCGGCACCGGGTTCCCCACCGGCTCGTACCCGCCTCCGACGGCGTCACCGGTCCTGTCGCCGAACGGCGGCTTCCCGGTGCGCAACCCCGCGTTCCACCACCCGCCCGCGGTCGGCCGTCCCTACCTTCCCTCTGCGGACGCTCCGCCGCCACCGCCCCGGCGCTAGGCCAACCAGGCCAACTGGGCCAACTGGGCCAACTGGGACGACGCGGCACGGCTAGTGAGCCGGTGCGAGCAGCGCCTGGATGCGTGCCACCAGCGCACTCGGGGCGAACGGCTTCGTGACGTAGTCGTCGGCACCGGCGGCCAGCCCCGCGTCGACGTCGTCCGGGGAGGCGGAGGCGGAGATCATGACGACGAGGGTGTCGCGGATCTCCGCGTCCGATCGCAGGGTCCGGCAGAACGCCAGCCCGGAAGTGTCGGGCAGCTGGACGTCGAGCAGCACCAAGTCGGGCCGATCCTCGCGCAGCGAGGCGAGCCCGTCGGCGCCGGTGATCGCGGTACGGACCCGGTGACCGACCGCGCGCAGCTTGACCGCCATCAGGTCCCGCATGTCCGGTTCATCCTCGACGACAAGGATGCTGCCCACATCGCCCCCTCATAGAAATGCCCATACTACGCATTCGGGACGCAGGGGCGGCGCGCCGTAGGCTGCGGGCCATGAGCGGCGACGCGGGACTGGCAGCATTGTCGGCGGCGACGGCAGACTTCGCGGCGGCCCGCGACTGGCAGCCCTGGCACACGCCGAAGAACCTCGTGATGGCGCTGTCCGGCGAGGTCGGGGAGCTCACCGCGCTGTTCCAGTGGCTCACTCCCGAACAGTCGGCCGCGGTCATGGCCGACGAGGAGGCCGCGGCCGACGTCCGCGATGAACTGGCCGACGTGGTGCTGTACCTGGTCCAGCTGGCCCGGGTCCTGGACGTGGACCTGATCGAGGCCGCCAACGCCAAACTGGCCCGGAACGAACACCGCTTCCCCGCGTCAGGCGTCGATCAGCGCGCCTAGACCGTCGAGGACGCGGGCCAGGCCGAAGTCGTAGGCGTGGGTCGCGTCGTAGGCGGCGTCGTGCGCCTCGCCGGCGGCGGTGCCGATCCGCGCGGCGCGGGGATAGCGGTCCGGGTCGAAGACCCGGGCCAGCAACGGGCCGTTCTCGGCCCACCAGTCCGCGTCGCTCCGGTCGTGGGTCCGCACCGCCGCGGCGCCGCGGGCGCAGGTCTCGACGAAGCCGAGCACGAACGTGAGCGCGGCGTCGCGGGTGACGTCGTCGAGGCCGGTGTCGTCGAACGCGCCGAGCTCGTACTCGTACTTCGCCATCGCGCCGGGCCCGAGCGGCGGCCGGCTCGTCGACACCTCGGCCAGCCAGGGGTGACGCTCGTGCAGCGCCCGGTTGTCGGCCGCGACCGCGGTCACCAGGGCGCGCCACCCGCCGTCGGACGGTGCCGTCCGCGACATGTCCGAGTACACCGCGTCGAGCATGAGGTCGATCAGCTCGGCCTTGCCCGGCACGTACGTGTAGAGCGTCATCGGCGCCACCGAGAGGTCGGTCGCGATCCGGCGCATCGTGACGGCGGCCAGCCCCTCGGCGTCCGCCAGATCGACAGCGACCGAGACGACGCGGCCGACGGTCAGCGTCGGACGCGGGCCGCGTGACGGACCCGGCTCCCTCTCGGCGTCGCGCCAGAGCAGGGCGAGGGTCCGCGCCGGATCGCCGGCGCTGCTGCGTTCGGGGGCCACGGGCCCCATCCAAGCAGGCCAGGTTTCCGTACGGCGTATAATGTACAGCGTACGACATCAATCGAGCGAAGGAGTGGCGATGCGCGTCACCGCGTCCGCGGTATCGCTGAACGTCGAGGACGTCCCGGCGTCCAGCCAGTTCCTGCAGAAGCACTTCGGGTTCCGCGAACAGATGTCAGCCGACGGGTTCTCGTCGCTCGGCCGTGACGACGCCGCGATGAACGTCATCTACCTGCGGCGTGGGCTGGAGACGCTGCCGGCCGATTTCCGGGAGGTCCGCGCGGCGGGCGTCCTCGTCGCGTTCGTGGTCGACGATCTGAACGGCGAGGAGGCGCGTCTGCGCTCGGAGGGCGTGCCGATCACGCACGAGCTGACCGAAGAGCCTTGGGGCGAGCGATTTCTGCAGGTCACCGACCCCAACGGCGTGATCGTTCAATTGGTCGACTGGGTCACGCCGAGCTGACCCCCGCCGCCGACGACGACCGGACCGTCGTCGTCCGGCGAGTGGACGAGCCGCGGGCCCCGCCCGGGCGGCCGCTCAGCCCTCCCGGTGGGGACGGGCGTCGCGGCGCCCGGCGGGGCCTCGTCCGAGCGCCCACCTAGCGGGACGGGCTCGCGGCCGGCGTCCGGGCCGGCGGCGCGGCCGGGGTGCCGGTGGGGGTCGGGGCCGCGCTGGACGCGGCCGGGGTTCCGGCCGGTGCGGAGCCGCTCGGCGTCGTCCCGGGTGACGCCGAGCCGGCCGACTCGGACGGCACCGGCTCGGAGGGGGCAGGCCCGGACGGGGTGGCCGGGGTCACCGGGGCCAGGCCCGGGAGCTGCTCGGCGAGCGGCGCACCGTCGGGCGTGCAGCCGGAGTACTCGTCCGTCCGCGACGGGTACACCCGCGGGTAGACGTTCTCGGCGGCGCCGCCGTCGGTGCGCGTCCGCGTCTGGATCGAGCAGGTCTCCGGCACCACGATCGGGTTGCCGTTCTGGTCGAACACCTGCGCGTCCCGGATGAGCTTCCCGTCCGGCCCGTAGACCCGCAGGTCATTGGTGCTGTCGAACGGCCCGGGGCTGTATCCGTACGAGGTTTCGTAGGAGTAGTTGTGGCTGCCGACGATCGCGATCCCGGCGATCGCGAGCAGGATGCCACCCGCGACCACCGCGGCCCGGATCCACGGCGCGAACCGGTCGGTCCGGCGCCCGAGCCAGACCGACGCGTACGCGGCCGCCACCACGAAGATCAGGAACAGCATCGCTTCGCCGCCGTCGCCCGGCAGCACCCCGTCGAAGCCGCTGCCGAACACCGCGAAGACGAAGGCGGCGAAGAAGAACCCGCGCAGCACCCACCAGCCCGGCCGCAACTCCGGCAGGAACGCACGGAACCGCCGGTAGGCGGGGAGGGCGTCGAGCGTCGCCCGGGCGCTCGCGAGCTGGCCGCGGAGCCGGCCCGCCGGCGAGTTGTCGACGGTGGGTGCCGGCTCGAGCCCGGCCGCGGACCGTAACTCGGCCGCGTACGCCTCCGGCGGCCCGAGCCGTTCGACGAGCGCCGCCTGGGTGAGCGTGCCCGGCGTCTCCGCGCTGACGTCGGCCAGGTGCGCGGAGAGATCCTCGAGCAGCTCGTTGCGCTCTTCGTCCGGCAAGTCGGCGAGGGCGGCCCGGACCCGCTGCAAGTAGCGGTCCGCCTCGGTTCCGACGGTCGGTGCGGTCATGACTGCTCCTCCCTACGGTCGGTGCAGCCCTGACCGCACAGCGACTCTGCTAGCTGCACCTCGCGCGAGCGCTCGGTCATGCCACTGCCTCCCCGGTCAACAGGTCGTCCATGGTCCGGGCGAAGCCGGTCCACGTCTTCGTCGACTCGGTGAGCTGGTCCCGTCCGACGTCGGTGATTCCGTAGTACTTGCGATGCGGCCCCTCTTCGCTGGGGACGACGTACGACGTCAGGCATCCGGCGGAGTAGAGCCGCCGGAGCGTCCCGTACACCGAAGCGTCCCCGACGTCGGCAAGCCCCGCGGCGCGCAACCGCCGGAGCACGTCGTAGCCGTAACCGTCGGCGTCCCTGATCACGGCTAGGACCGCGAGATCGAGCACGCCCTTGAGCAACTGTGTGGTGTCCACGTCCACCTCCTGCGGACGGGAGACTACTGTGCATTGCGCTATACCGGCAACAGGGGATCCCCGTGGGCGGCCAGTGTCGTGGCCGGGGCGCTGGGGCGGGGTGCAGATACAACAACGGTCGCTGTCTCAGACAGCGACCGTCACCCAACTATTCACTGATCTTGCCGGGTGGATGATTCGGTCGGCCGGAATCGTCCCTGGTGAATTGCGTCGACTCACTCCGGCGGCCCGGTGCGCAACATTTCTCAGCCGGTTCACATCTGCGGTGCAAGGCGAGGTGCACACCGTCGGGAGAGGATAGAGCCGGGCCGGTCGCGGTGTGCGAACCGGCCCGGGCGGGCGAGGGTCAGCCAGAGAACGCGGGCTGCTCGGTGTTCGTCGCCGGGCGGCCGGCGTGCTCGCCGGCGTCGTCGCCGGGCTGCTCCGAGAAGTGCTGGCGGTAGCGCTCGATGACCTCATTCGGCAGGCGCCCGCGCGAATTGACGTCGATGTTGTTGGACTCGGCCCATTCCCGGATCGCGGCGTTCTCGGCGCGGCTGCTCGTCGAGGTCGCGGTGCTGGTGGCCTGCTTCCGTCCCTTGCGGACGGTGCCGCCGGTGCGCCGGCCGGCCTGCACGTACTCGTCGAGGATCTCGCGGAGCTTGTCCTGGTTCCCGGAGGACAAATCAATTTCGTACTCGACGCCGTCGATGCCGAAGTTGACCGTCGGACGATCAACGGAAGACGGATCAATTTCTGAGTTATCGAGGTCATCAGTGAGAATGACCAGCTCTTTCCTCGCCATGCTGGGCATAATACATGATCGCCGGGGAAGTCCTTGGAATGGGGTGGAAATTGCTGGCATTCTCGGCCCCGCGCAAGAGCGGGGAGTTGACTACCCGTTTGTCCGCATTATCGTGGAGCGATCGGCCCCAACGAGGGGCGCCGACGGTACGAACGGGGGTTCGCCATGGCGAAGAAGAAGAAGGACAAGAAGAAAAACAAGAAGAAGAAGTAGTGGCGGCCCGCCCAGGACGGCGCTGACAGCACCGCCCTGGGCGGGCTCCGGGTCGGAGCGTCAGGCGGGGATGTTCACCTTCAGGGGGGCCTCGGTGGCGGCCACCACCTCGTCCACGGTGACGCCCGGCGCGGTCTCGACCAGTTCCAGCCCCGACTCGGTCACGTCGATCACGGCGAGGTCGGTGATGATTCGCTGGACGCACGCCTTGCCGGTCAACGGCAGCGAGCACTCCGACAGGATCTTCGCGCTCCCGTCCTTGGCCACGTGCTCCATGACGACGATGACCCGCTTCGCGCCGTGGACCAGGTCCATCGCGCCGCCCATTCCCTTGATCATCTTCCCGGGGATCACCCAGTTGGCGATGTCTCCACCCGCCGACACCTGCATCGCGCCGAGAATCGCCACGTCGATGTGTCCGCCGCGGATCATCCCGAACGACATCGCCGAGTCGAAGAACGAGGCGCCGGGCAGCAGCGTCACGGTCTCTTTGCCCGCGTTGATCAGGTCGGCGTCCTCGTCGCCCTCGTAGGGGTACGGCCCGACGCCGAGGATCCCGTTCTCGGACTGGAGGGTGACGTGCACGCCCTCCGGCACGTAGTTCGGGATCAGCGTCGGCAGCCCGATGCCCAGGTTGACGTACTGCCCGTCCTGCAGTTCTCCGGCCGCCCGCGCGGCCAGTTGCTCACGGGTCAATGCCATGGTCAGACCTCCGAGCGGGGACGAGTGGTGCGCTTCTCGATCTGCTTGCCCTCGGTGCCGACCGGCCCGACCACCCGCTGGACGTACACGCCCGGCACGTGGATCTGTTCGGGCAGGATCACGCCCGGCTCGACCAGCTCTTCGACTTCGGCGATCGTGATCCGCCCTGCCATCGCGCACAGCGGATTGAAGTTCCGCGCCGACTCGTGCATGACGAGGTTGCCGTGCCGGTCGCCGACCGCGGCCCGGACCAGGGCGTAATCGGTGACGATGCCCTCCTCGAGGACGTACTCCTTGCCACCGAACTCCCGCACCTCCTTCGCGGGCGACGCCACCTCGACCTCGCCGTCCGCGTTGTAGCGCCACGGCAGCCCGCCGTCCGCGATCATCGTGCCGACGCCGGCCGGCGTGAAGAACGCCGGGATGCCCGAGCCACCGGCGCGGAGCCGCTCGGCCAGCGTGCCCTGCGGTGTCAGCTCGAGCTCCAGTTCACCGCCCAGGTACTGCCGGGCGAACTCCTTGTTCTCGCCGACGTAGGAGCCGATCACCCGCGAGATCCGGTGATCCTTGAGCAGAACGCCCAGCCCCCAGACGTCGACACCGCAGTTGTTCGACACCACGCGCAGGTCCCCGACGCCGGTCGCGTGCAACGCGTCGATCAGTACGTGTGGAATACCGCACAACCCGAAGCCGCCGACGGCCATCGACGCACCGGCCGCGATGTCCGCGACCGCCTCCGCTGCCGACGACACAACTTTGTCCGAGCTGATGACGCACCTCCAGCACCTGATTTTCTAGCGAGACCGTCTTATATTGCGCAACGGCGTCTCGCTTAGCAACCAGCGAGAGAACGATCTCCGGGTACAGCGGGAAGTCTTCCAGCCCAACGGCCACGCGGGAACGGCCCTCCGCGGCGATCGTCACCACCCGCGAGCCGGCCCGTCCTGCTCTACGAGCGCTCTCACCTGCAACTTCGCTCTCACCGAACCGCACCCTTACTGCTCCCTCGACAGGGTTCCGACGGGTTGCCCGGCGATCTACCGTGGTGCTACGACAGACGCGGGCGGGGGTGGTCCGAATGACGTCACTGCGTTCCGCGATCTCCGACGGTCCGCGACCGGCGACGTTCGATGCGTTGCGCTCGGCTGATCCGCGGATCGCCGACCTGCTGTACGGGGAGTACGACCGGGTCAGGCACGCGATCCAGCTCACCGCGAGCGAGAACTTCACGTCGCCCGCGGTCCGCGCGGTACTCGGGTCGACGCTCGGCGACAAGCACGCCGAGGGTTACCCCGGGCGGCGCTACTACGGCGGGTGCGAGTTCCTCGACCAGGCCGAAGAGCTCGGGCGGACCCGCGCCCGCGAGCTGTTCGGCGCCGAGCACGCGAACCTGCAGCCGCACTCGGGCACGCTGGCCAACCTGGCCGCGTTCGCCGCGCTGCTGGTGCCCGGAGACACGGTGCTGGCGATGGAGCCCCGTTACGGTGGTCACTTCACGAGCGGCTCGAGCCGGAACTTCTCCGGCAAGTGGTTCCGCACGGTCGGGTACGGCGTCCGGCGCTCGGACGAGCGCATCGACTACGACCAGGTCCGCGACCTCGCGGCCGAGCACCTCCCGAAGCTGATCGTCTGCGGCCCCACCGCGTACACCCGTCTGATCGACTTCGCCGCGTTCCGCGAGATCGCCGACGAGGTCGGCGCCTACTTCCTGGTGGACGCCGCGCAGATCAGCGGACTGGTGGCCGGCCGGGCCATGCCCTCGCCGATCCCGTACGCGGACGTCGTCACCTGCACGTCGCACAAGTCGCTGCGCGGCCCGCGCGGTGGGCTGATCCTCTGCACCCGCGCGCTGAGCCGCCGGATCGACAACGCGGTGTTCCCGTTCCTGCAGGGCGCTCCGCAGATGAACAACGTCGCCGCGAAGGCGGTCGCGCTCGGCGAGGCGGCCGACGCCGACTTCGTCGACTACGCGCAGAACGTGCTCACGAACGCGTCCGCGCTGGCCTGCGGGCTGGAAGCGGCCGGGCTGCGGCTGGTGGCCGACGGCACCGACAACCACATGGTGCTCGTGGATCTCGGGGATGCCGGGATCACCGGTGCGGAGGCCGAGCAGCGCTGCCGGGACGCCGGGATCCTGCTCACCAAGCACGTGCTGCCGTTCGACCACCGTCTGCCGGAGCACGGGTCCGGCCTGCGGCTCGGAACGCTCGCGGCGACGACCCAGGGGATGACCGAGGCCGACATGTTCACCGCGGCGGAGCTGATCGTCCGGGCGATCCGGGGCGCCGATCCGGTGGCCCTGCGCAACGACGTCGCCGATCTGGCCGAGCAGTACCCCTGCTACTGAAGACCGACGGCTCGGGCGGCGTCGAAGGGGCGCTCCGCCTCAGCGCGCGAGTCTTGTCGGGACCGGGCCCGGGTCGTCGAACAGTTCGCGGACGTCGTCGCGGGCGAGTACCGACATCGCCCAGATGCCGACCGGGATGCCGGCCACGAACCAGCACGAGAGCGGCAGCAGCGCGACGGTCGCGCTGATCACCCCGAAGATCCGGGCCCGGCGCTGCAACAGCGCGATGCCACCGGCCAGGATGACCGCCCCCAGTGGCAGGCTGACCAGCGCCAACGAGATCCCGGCCAGTGCTGCGAGCTGTTCGCCGGCCGGCCGCTGCCGTCCGTACGAGAACGGCTGGGCGCAGAGCAGCACCAGACCCGGCAGAACGTCGAGGAGGCCCAGCGTGATCAGCGCGAGGCTCGCCCGGCGGAGGCTGATCTCCGCCGGCGTCGGCGTCAACCCGGGCACCCGCCCGAACCTAGCGGACCGTCCCGAGGGCAATTAACAAGAACTTCCAGTTTGGTCCCGTAAGTGCCCGAGATGCGGCTAAGTTCTTGCCCCGACCCCCAAGGCCCAACCCCTGACCCGGTCACCCCGGAGGCGTTGCTGATGCTTTCTCGCCGTTCGTTATCCGTTGCCGTCGCCGTCCTGCTCGGGCTGGCGGTCGGCACACCGGCCGTCGCCGGTCCACCGACCCCAGCCCAGTCCGGCGCCGCCGCGTCGAAGAAACTGACCTCCGCGGTGAACGTCGGCGGAGTGCTCACGCACCTCCGCAAGTTCCAGCGGATCGCCGACGCCAACCACGGCACCCGCGCGTCCGGCACCCCCGGTTTCAACCAGAGCGCCGACTACGTCGCGGCGAAACTCAAGCACGCCGGGTACCGGGTCACCCGGCAGAACTTCGAGTTCCCGTTCTTCCAGGAGCTGTCGCCGTCGAAGTTCTCGCAGGTGAGCCCCACTGCGACGACCTACGTCAACGGCACCGACTTCGCCACGCTCTCGTTCTCCGCCGACGGCACCGCGCAGGGCACGGTCACCGCGGTCGACGTCAACCTGACGCCGCCGCGCGCCTCGACGAGCGGCTGCGAAGCCGCCGACTTCGCGAGCTTCCCGCGGGGCAACGTCGCGCTGGTGCAGCGCGGCACGTGTGACTTCGGGGTCAAAGTGAACAACGCCGCCGCGGCCGGTGCCGTCGGCGTCATCGTGTTCAACCAGGGCAACGGCACCGAGGCCGACAACGCCGACCGGTACGAGCTGTTCGAGGGCAACCTCGGCGGTCCGGTGCCGGTCCCGGCGATCTCGGTCCCGTACGCGCTCGGCGCCCAGCTGGCCGGCACGACGAACACGGTCGTGAAGATCGAGACCGACACGCTCTCGGAGACCCGCACCACGCAGAACGTGATCGCCGAGACGCCCGGCGGACGCGCGGACAACGTCGTGATGGCCGGTGCGCACCTCGACTCGGTGCCGGAAGGTCCCGGCATCAACGACAACGGCACCGGCAGCGCCGGACTGCTCGAGGTCGCGCTCAAGTACGCGCCGCTGGCCCGGTCCGCGAAGCCCGTGAACAAGGTCCGGTTCGCCTGGTGGGGAGCGGAGGAGGGTGGCACGCTCGGGTCCCAGCACTACGTCGACGGGTTGACCCCGGCGCAGGTCGCGGACATCGGGCTGTACCTGAACTTCGACATGATCGGCTCGCCGAACTACGTGCTCGCGGTCTACGACGGCGACAACTCCACCGGCACGGGTGCACCCCCGGCGGGGTCGGGCGCGCTCGAGAAGATCTTCCGGACGTATCTCACGAGCCGCGGTCAGAAAGCCATCGACACCGAATTCGACGGACGTTCTGACTACGGCCCGTTCATCGCCGAGGGCATCGGAATCCCGTCCGGTGGCCTGTTCACCGGCGCCGAAGGCATCAAGACCGCGGAGGAAGTAGCCGCGTTCGGCGGGGTGCCGGGCCTCGCGTACGACCCGTGTTACCACCAGGCCTGCGACGGGTTCGCACGAACCGGTGCGGACGCCGCCGTCTACCAGAAGATCGTCGCGGCGTACGGCAAGAAGATCGTCGGCAACCTGAACGTGTTCGCGCTCGATCTGAACGTGGACGCGATCGCCGACGCGGTGGCGCGCCTGTCGTTCGACACCACCGGGGTGTCCGCGCCGGGCGACACCGCTCCGGCGTCGGCTTCGACGGGCGGCGGGGGCCAGCGGGGTCCGATCCCGACCGCCTGACGCCGGACCCGCTCCCCGGCGCGCTCGGCGCGTCGGGGAAGCGGGTGCCGGTGCCTGGGGAAAATGCGACTAATCTCCTGATCCGGGACTTATTGACGTCTTCCCGGGGAGATTTTTCATGGTCGCCCGCTCCCAGCCCCGATTCCTGCGGGTGATGGCCGCGCTTGCGCTGACTGGGCTCGTCGGCCTGGCCGCCAACCAGATGACCGCCGCCGCGGACCAGCCCCGGCCGGCCCGCGAACCCGCCGGCGAGGCGCCCGCGGCCGTCCGGCCCGCCCCCCAGGCCCCGGCGACGACGCCGGTTCGGCGTCCCGCGGTCAGGGCACCCGGTGCCGACCGCGGCGCGGCCGAGCGGGGACTCTCGGCCGGACGGGCGCTGGCGGCGCAGGTGACAGTGGACGGCGTCCTCTCGCACCTGCGCGCCTTCCAGAACGTCGCCGACTCGTCCGGCCACACCCGGATGAGTGGCCCCGGCCAGGGCTATCCCCGCAGCGTCGCCTACGTCGGGAAGCAGCTCCGCGGCGCGGGCTACCGGGTCACCCGCCAGCGCTTCGACTACCCGTACTTCGAGGAGCGCCACCCGACGACGTTCCAGCGGGGGGCGAAGACGTACCGCTCGCCAGGCGACTTCCAGATCCTGAGCTACGCGGGCTCCGGCACGGTCGAGGCGCCGGTCGTGGCGGTCGACGTCGACCTCCGGCCCCCGCGCCACTCGACCAGCGGCTGTGAGACCGCCGACTTCGCGCACTTCCCGCGCGGCTCGGTCGCGCTGCTGCAGCGGGGGACCTGCGAGTTCCGCGAGAAGGTCCGCAACGCGATCGCGGCGCACGCGTCCGCCGTGATCATTTTCAACCAGGGGACCGGCACCCCCGCGAAGAACAAGGACCAGTTCGACGCGTTCGGCGGCACGCTCCAGTCCGCGGTGACCGTCCCGGCGATCTCCGTGTCGTACGCGGTCGGCGCCGAGCTCGCGAAGTCCGCGCGGGCACGCGTCCGCATCACGACGGACACGGTGGCGCAGAGCCGCACCACCGAGAACCTGATCGCGGAGCTGCCGCGCAGCGGTGGCCGGACCGTCATGGTCGGTGCGCACCTGGACTCGGTCCCGGAGGGGCCGGGGATCAACGACAACGGCAGCGGGAGCGCCGCGGTGCTGGAGGTCGCGCTGCGCTACGCCGAGCTGGCACGCAGCGCGCGGCCGGCCAACTCCGTGCGGTTCGCCTGGTGGGGCGCGGAGGAATTCGGCCTGCTCGGGTCGGCGCACTACCTCGAGAAGCTGACGGCGGCGCAGCGGCGCGCGATCGCGCTGTACCTCAACTTCGACATGATCGCGTCGCCGAACTACAACCTCGGCGTCTACGACGGCGACGACTCGGCCAAGCAGACCGGAGCGTCCCGCGGACCGGCGGGGTCGGCGCGGATCGAGAAGTTCTTCCGGGAGTTCCTCGCCGATCGCGGGCAGAAGTCGACGCCGAGCGGCCTCGACGGCCGGTCGGACTACGCGTCGTTCGCCGACCGGGGCATTCCGGTCGGCGGAATGGACACCGGGGCGGAGGGGACGAAGACGGCGGCCGAGGTCGCGAAGTTCGGCGGTGTGTCCGGCGTCGACTACGACCCCTGCTACCACCAGGCCTGCGACGCGCTGACGCCGCCCACGGCACATCCGGAGGCGTACCGGAAGCTGCGCAAGGCCTACGGCAGCCGGCTGGTCGGCAACGTCAACGTGGTGCCGCTCGACCTGATCAGCGATGCGATCGCGACCGCGGTCGGACGGTACGCGTACGACCTGTCGGACGTGGCCGGCGCGTCATCGAGCCCGGCTCCCTGACGGTGCGCAGATCGTCAGCGTGACCGTGGTGCTGGCGTCGACCTCGACGCCGTCCTCCGGCGTCTGATCCAGGACGAGGTTGCCCTCGCAACCGGTGCCGCTGAGCGGCTTCAGCGCCGGCGCGAGGCCGGCGTCACGCAGGTCGTCCTGCGCGTCGGTGATCGTCATCCCGACGAGGCTGGGCACCTCGATCCGGGTGCGGACGTCGGGCGAGCACTGGGTCAGCACCATCCCCGAGGCCAGGACGACGGCGGCGCCGAGCACGCCGACGGTGAGGATGCTCGGACGGGCCGGGGGCCGGGGCTGCGTGGCTCGGGGCTTCCCGGCCGGTTCGGGCGGCGCGATCGTGGAACGCAGCGGGAACGGCGTGGTCGGCACCCCGGCGAAGTTCAGCTCGTCGTCGGAGAACCGCTGGTAGGTGGAGCGGGCGACTTCCCAGGCGTGGTCGAGGTCGCGCTCGTCCAGGTCGATGATCGCCCCGCCCCGGGCGACGAACCCGAACCCGACGACGAGCGGACGCCCGGAGCCGTCGAGCGCCGGGCTGCCGTCGGGGCCGCGGATACCGCGGACGTGATAGGCCACGCACAGGTCGTCGAGCCGAGCCACCGCCGGCCGCACGGTCTCGTCCTCGCTGCGGACCACGCCGAGCAGTTGTCCGCTCTCGCCGGAGTGGACCAGGAAGTCGGGTGCCATCAGCAGCCGGTAGCCGAGCTCCCGGCCCCGGCCGATCAGGAACACCCAGCCGGACGCGGTCACCGGAGGTTCCGTGCGGTCAGGTCGGACGCCGGGAGCGTGACCTTGAGCGCGGTCATCTTGTCGCGGAATTCCTCGAGCACGAGGCTGCGCGCGAGCCGGGCCTCCTCCGCCTGCTCCTGCGCGTCCTGCACGATCGCGTCTACGCGCTCCATCCGCCGGTCGAACGGCTTGCCGATCCACTCGACGAAGATGTCGGCGACCCCGGCGCTGAACGCGTTGCGGCCGATCGCGATCTCGGCCGCCGTGCGGACCGCGACGCCGGCCGGCCGGGCCAGGAACTTCCCGACCGCGGACGCGGTCTCGGCGATCGACAGGCGGGAGAGACGGCGGGCCTGCGCGCGGATCTGCTGCTCGGTCTCCTGGTCCAGCCGGACCTGGATCTGCGCGTAGAGATCCGGCAGGACCGCGCAGAACGGCATCTCGACGTTGACCGGCTGGAGCCGGCCGTTCGGGCGCTTGATCATCCGGCCCTCGTCGTCGACCGTCGCGAAGTAGCGGCCGATCGCGCTCACCGGGAGCAGCCGCACGATCCGCTGGTTGGCGCGCCGGAAGTTGACCATGTTCCGGATCGCCGGTTGTTTGAGCAGGACGTCGTCGCGGATCCGCTGGAGGCGCGAGTTCTCGTCGTTGTCGTCGTCGAACAGGTCCCACTTGGTGAGGATGAAGTGTGCGGGGCAGAGCGCACTGCGCATCATGTCGACCATCGGCAGGATGCGGTTCTCGATGTAGACGATGCCGCGGGGCTCGTTGTCGAGGTATTCGATGACGCGCTGGCCGTCGATGATGCCGAAGATCGCGTGGGCCCGTTCGACTCGCGTCTGGAGATCGACCTGGCCGTGTTCGCGCTGATTGAGTCCGTCGGAAGGAACCTGGACGCCGGTCAGGAGTTCGCCGGCGTAGTCGAGGTACTCGAATTTGAGGATCGGATATTCGCGGTCCTCGTAGGAGCCGATGCAGGAGAAGTCGAAACTGCGGGTGTTGCCGAGCATCGTGCCGGGCGGCCAGGTGGAGGATGGGTCGCGTAAGCGCTCGTAGATCCCGGTGAGCTCGGTCGAGGACTGGAGATCGGTGTGGAGACGGAAGTTGCCGTTTTCCAGCTCGGTGCGCAGGCTGTGGAACATGCTCGCGAGGAATACCGTCTTGCCGGTTTCCTGGGCGCCGAGCGCGACGACACGGAAGCTTTCGAGAACGGGAGCTTCGACGCTGACCGCTCGGGGCTGGGAACGGTGCCGTTGCTGCGCTATGGCGATTCCGATGATCGCGATGACCACGAGGACGCCCGCCGCTATGCCGATCAGGTTCATGGCGTGACCGCTTTCGATTCGCGTCTTTGCCGTGGACGCTATCGAGGCGGGGTGGGCGTCACATCCGTGGAAGCACTGAGTGCGCCGGGGGTCCTTTTCGGCGGCGGTTTCTTTTGAAGGAGCGGGCGGGGTCGGCGGGTTCAGCGCGGGTTGGCGGGGTTGGCGGGTTCAGCGCGGGTTGGCGGGGTTGGCGGGTTCAGCGCGGGTTGGCGGGGTTGGCGGGTCAGAAGGAGCGGGCGCTCGGGCGGCCTTGGCCGCCGTCGACGACGATGTTGGCGCCGGTGATCCAGGAGGCCCGGTCGGAGAGCAGGAACGCGGCGACGTCGCCGATCTCCTCCGGGTGCCCGAGCCGTCCGAACGGGAACTCGGTCGCGCGGAAGTGCTCGAACACCTCGGGGTCGCGCGCCTTGAACCCCTCCCAGCTGCCGCCCTCGAACAGGATCGAGCCCGGGCTGATCGAGTTCACCCGGATGCGCAGCGGAGCGAGCTCGAGCGCGAGCGTCGCGGCCAGGTGGATCTCACCGGCCTTGGCCGCCGAGTAGGCCGTCCGCGGAGCGGGCTTCGTGCCGTTCACCGAGGCCACGAACAGCACCGACCCGCCGCCGGCCTGCTCGAGGTGGGGGAGCGCGGCCTTCGTGGCGGCCGCCGCGTGCCCGGCGTTGAGCGCGTACGTGTCGAGGAAGTCGTCAATGGAGCTGGTGCGGAGGTTCCCGGGACCGACCGTGCCACCGACGTTGGCGACGACCCGGTCGAGGCCGCCGAGCGCTTCGGCGACCTCGTCGACCGCGGTCTTCACGGCCTCGGCATCGCTCACGTCGGCGACCACCGTGACGACCGGGCGGCCGTGGCGTCCGATCTTGTCGGCGGCGTCGGCCAGGCCGTCGGGGCCGCGGGCGATCAGCCCGACCCAGGCGCCTTCCGCCGCCAGGGAGTCGGCGATCGCCAGCCCGAGGCCGCGGCTGCCGCCGGTGATCACTGCGCGTGCGCCATCGAGCCCGAGGTCCATGTTTTGTCACGGTACTTGGCCTCGTGGAGGGTTTCGATTCGTGGGTCAGATGACGTGATTGACGGGGATATGGGCTTTGCCGCGGACCGCCGATACTCTGTGCTCATGGCGATCGCCGAGGAACTCGTCGCGGGGGTCGTGTCCAGCGTGCTCGCCGTGCTGCTGGTGGAGATCTACCTCGCGGTGCGGCGCAGGTACCGGAAACGCGCCTTACGCTGGCTGATCGGCACGGAGACCGCGTCGGTGGTGACGCCGGTCTATCCCTGGGCCGAACAGGGGCATCCGTCCGGCCTGCTGACGACGTACGACGCGATCGGGCTAGCGCACGTCCTGGAGGCCTGCAACCGCCTCGGCACCGTGCCGGTCGTCACGCGCAGTGGCGACTCGACCGAGAACTCGCCGCTGGACGTGATCGCGATCGGTGGCCCGTCGGGCAACCAGGTGAGCGCGACCTTCCTCAAGGCGTACTGCCCCGGGTTCGAGGTGCTGACCGACCCGGAGACCGGGCGGCTGTCGTACCGCTGCGGCGGCCGCGTGTTCGAGCGGACCGACGACGAGACCTTCGCGTTCCTCGTCCGTTTGTCGCCCCACGAGACGGGTCTGCCGGGCACCGCGCTGGTCGTCTGGGGACACTCCGCGGTGGCGACGGCCGCGGCGGGGTATTTCGTGGCCAGGTATCCCGAGGCGTTGCGCAAGATCGGCAAGGGGTCGTTCTTCGTGGCGATCTCGGTGCGGTACGTGCTGGGGTACCGGTCTTTCGACACCCGTCCGATCGACCTGACCGCCGCGGCCTTCGCGCCGCCGGTGGTGCCCAGGCCGGTCTCGGCGCCGCCCGCGCCGTCGGACGAGGAGCCGCGCGGGCGCCGCTTCGGCCGCGCGCGCCGGTCGTCGTCTTCTGGGTCGTCGTCTGTGGGGTCGTCATCGGCTGAGCCGATGCCGATGCCGATGCCGGTGGGCAGGACGGCTGTGGTCGGTGGCCGGTCGCGAGTGGCCGAGGCGTTGGACGACGTCCGGTCGTCGTCGGTGTCCGCGTCCGAGACGCCTGCGCCGATTGGAACGGCGTCGGTCGTCAGTGCCCCGGAGCTGCCGCCGCTGGCGCCGCCGCGTGCGAGCCCGCCGGCGCCGACGCCGGTTGAGCCGTCGGACCCGGCGTCGTCGTCGTCGGGGTCGTCGTCGGACGCCGGGGAGGCGGAGGCGGCGGAGGCGGCGGAGGCGGCGCCCAAGCCGAGGCGAGGCCGTACCCCGAAATCCACGTAGTCGCACGCTGAGTGTCGGAGGGCAGACAGTCCGGAGGGGCGTGCCTCGGTGTGCGCGGGTGGGCGCTAATCTGCCGTGGTCGGGGGCGGTAGCTCAGTTGGTTAGAGCAGGGGACTCATAATCCCTTGGTCGTGGGTTCGAGCCCCACCCGCCCCACCAACCGTAACGCGTCAGTGCCGTGTGCCGAAAGGCGAACGTCAGGGTCTGGAACCGTCTGTCGTCTCGCGTACGGCGTCCACTACCTAAGTTGACCGCTCCAGATTGTAATATCTAATGTTTGGTACTCAGAGATCACGATCTTAGTGACGCGGATCCTAACGACTAGGCCGTGGCCAATGTAGCAAAAACTCTCGCCGGGTGAATCCGGCTGAATCCAAGTCCGAAAGCGAGTGCTTTTGCTGCACTGCAGATATGACGGAGAGGTCGAGTCTACGGTCGCGAATGTTCCATTCGCCTCTGCGTTGTAGACGCCGCCGATGTTGGTGATGTCTTGGGCGACACCGCTTTCGCTTTCAGCCGGTCGGCTCCCGGGATCTGCGAAACTTAGACCATATCCGTTCGTTAGATCCACAGTGTAGGCGGCGAGTTGGGTGCCGTCCCGCAGGGGTGTACTTTGCGAGGGTTGGCCGCCACTGCGAGATGGATTGGCTAGCTTTTCGCTGCTCGTTTGCTGTCCGCCGGTTGGTTCCGTGGCGCTATCCGGGCGCGCCGTATTTCTACCTGCAACGAAGCTTGCTGCGGCTATCGTCGTCGCGAGAAGGGCTGCAATTGCCGAAATCCAAGCCGGGCCCAGCTCGGCAATTCCCTTCCTCTTGGAGGCGTTCTCATTCATCACTTATTCTTCCCCGAGGGTGGCCACTCTCTCCATAGTAGGCCATTCGTGCTATAGAGCTCGGGTGCATATCCTGGGAGTTTCAGGCAAAGAAATCCATTCGGGGTTATGTTACTTCGATGTGAGGTTTCTTCATCGCTAGAGGGTTCTGTCTTAAAAGGGGGAAGGTGTGTGCTGATTGGGTGTGGCGTCGGATTGGTGAGGAAGCGGAGCTATGGGGTGGGCTATCCTCTACCTCGTGCAGGACAATGCAGCGGTCCGCCCCTACGAGCCGATGACGCTAGCCCGGCTAGGCGTCGGCTTGGCATCGAGTGACGACTCCGAGCGCTGGCGTTGGGTGGCGGAGTTCTTGGAGGAGTACCGCTGGGAGCCGGCTGGTGTCCGGCCTCGCCTGCTCGCGGAGGAGCCTGCTCCGACTGGCGATGAGCACTGGGACGTGTTCCTAGCCGCGTTGGCTGAGCATCTGGCCGCAAGGGACGGGCGCGGGGGGCCGGCCTGGGCGGAAGAGCGGTCGTTGCGCACGTTCTGGTTTCCGTTCAACACTCGGGCGGCCAGGGTCGACGCTGTGGTGCACGCGCCGGCGGCGTTTCGGCGTAGGGGCGTCTTCGTCGCGGCGCAGGAGCTTGAAGTCGCGTGAGCGGCGGTGACTCGTTTCTCGACCGTGCGTCGATCGAGGATGCGTTCCGGCGTCTTGGCGACCGGCTCGCGCGCCGCGGTGTGATTGCCGACCTGTACATCTTCGGCGGCGCCGCGATGGCGCTGGCGTACGACGCCCGCCGGTCGACCCGCGATATCGACGCGGTGTTCCAGCCGCACGGAGTCGTTCTGGACGAGGCACGGGCGGTAGCGGATGAGCTCGGTCTTCCCCACTGGTGGCTGAACGAGCAGGCGAGCAGCTATGTCGCGCCCGGCGGTGACCCCAATGCGGCGAGGGTCTTCGATCACCCTGGCCTGAGGGTGGCTGCGGCTTCTCCGGAGCATCTCTTGGCCATGAAGGTGCTCGCGGCCAGACGCAGGGATGTTGATGACATCCGCTTCTTGGTCAAGCACCTCGACTTGGCTGATGTCGAGCAGGTTCTGGTCGTGTGCGCTGAGGTCTTCCCCGATGAGGAAGTGCCACCGAGGGCGCACCGAATCCTTGAGGACGTCTTCGGCGACGAGTGACCGGCGCATCGACTCGTTAGCGCTCCGGCCCTAAATGGATTCGGGCCCTGACGTTACAGCAGAGTATTCGACGCTCTACGGTGCCCGCCGACCTGCGTCTTCGCTGGTCGGCACAGCGCTACACCCGTTAGTCCTCATAATCCCTTGGTCGTGGGTTCGAGCCCCACCCGCCCCACCACCAGGCAATACGCTGGATCCGGGCAGGACTGGCCGCGCCGGAGGTCCGCCTGGCCGCATAGCGGTCGTGCAGGATGGGATTCGGTGCCGACAGATTCGGGACTGCGGCCTTCAGGTGACGTTCGGCGTGGAGGGCCGCGTGACGGCTACCACGGTGAGAACTTCGTCGAGGCCTCGGTAGTCGTCAGGATTGGTGGTGAAGAGCGGAAGGCCTTCCGCTACGGCGGTCGATGCGATCATCAAATCGGCGACTCGCCGCCGAGGTTTCCGTCCGATGCTGACGACAGCTGCACAGAGGCGTCCGTAGATGCGAGCGGCCTCGGCATCGAAAGGGATCGGGTCGAATTCGTTCTCGGCCCGCTGGAGGACGTCCATTCGTCGGGCTCGTTCGGCAAATTCGTCGTAATCGCTCTGCTCGTCATTACGGCGAACTTCGTGGGGGCCGGCGGATAGCTCTGCCAACGTGATCGCGCTGATCGCCATTTCGGCTGGAAGTTCGTCCGGGTTGATCCATCGGCGAAGGATCATGATGTTCGTGTCGATGAGCCCCTGCGTATGGTCATGGGTCATACGGATCGTCCAGACCGTGCTCGGCTGTGGCGTCCTGGTCGGCTCGGAAGGCTTGGATCGACAGGTCGGGGGCGCTCCTGGACATGGCGGTGAACTCGGCGCGCGGGACGAAGCGCCGCCGGCGCCGCAAGGGGACCAGCTCTCCGATTTCCTGTCCGTCGCGGGTGACCGTGAAGGCCTGGCCCGCCTGCACGGCGTCCATGATTTCCTTCGATCTGTTGCGTAGATCGCGCTGGGTGATCTCCGGTTGAGCGGCCATGAGTCGATCGTACGCGGCTGCGGCACGGCGTGCTACGCGGTAGCACACCGTCGGTTGGCCTAGCGGCGAGACCTTGGCCCGGTAGGGGGCGCTGCGGGCCCTTGCGTGCGACGTCGCCCGGATGGGCTGTCGTCTGGCACCGTTCCCGCTTAGCCTCAATACCGGTAACTTAGGTCTAATTCGGTCGTTGGTCAGGTCGTGCCACGTGCGGGTCAGGTAAAGGTCGTCGGTGAGCGGTTGTCGGA
>NZ_JBITDV010000027.1:0-30055 GCF_044454545.1 Cryptosporangium sp. NPDC051539
TCACCAACATCGCCGCAGCCACCCGACACCACGCCCGCGACAGCACCCGACCCCTGGCCCTACTCGGCATCACCTAACGACTTTGCCGGGGCCCTGGGGCGGGCTGCCGGTTTCGTCGGGGGCCGCGGCTAGGCTGCGGACATGGACGCGGGTGATCGGGAGTTCGCGGCGTTGCTGACCCTGCTGCGACGGCGGGCGGCGAGCGTGGGCTGGAACGAGATCGCTGCCGACGTGGCCGCGGCCGGGAGCGCCGTCGCGCTGCTGGAGGAGCCTGCGGATGGGGCGCTCTTCGCCGCCGAGGACGCCGCGGAAGAACTCACGCTGGCCGAGGCGGACGTGCGAGCCTGGCACGAGGCCGGGTATCGCTGGGTCAGCATCCTCGATCCGCAGTACCCATCGCGTCTGCTCGGTATCCGAGAGGTCCCTCCGTTCCTGTTCTACGAGGGCAAACTGCGCATTCAGGACGAGGGAATGTCGGTCGTGGGCTCGCGGGCAGCTACCGACTGGGGTCTGAAGCTCGCAGCCGACGCCGCGCGCATGCTGGTGTCCGAGGGGCTGAGCGTGATCGCCGGCCTCGCCGCGGGCATCGATACGGCCGCGCACCGGGCCGCGCTGGACGCCGGCGGGCGTACCGTCGCGTTCCTCGGGACCGGGATCACCCGATCCTACCCGGCGTCCAACCGGGCACTGCAGCGCGAGATCGCCGAACGCGCGCTGCTGTTGTCGCAGTTTTACCCCGACGCGCCGCCGACCAAGCAGTCGTTCCCGATGCGCAATGCGACGATGTCCGGGTACGGGCTGGCCACCCTCGTGATCGAGGCGGGCGAGCACTCCGGCACCCGTATCCAGGCCCGCGTCGCCGGGGAACATGGACGGCCGGTCATTCTCACCGACCGGGTCGTCGCGGCCACCACCTGGGGCAAGGCACTGGCCGACCGGCCCGGTGTCTATGTGGTGGGCTCCATCGACGAACTCGCGCAGGCAATTACTGATGTCCGCGAGGCTCCCCGGCGGCTGATGAACGCGCTGGACGAGCTGGCCTCGGCGTGACCCGCCAGTTCCCAGAACCGATAGCGAAGGTCGGAACCGATCTCAACCACCTCGCGGGCAGCTACCTGCACTCAGTGACTACGGGTGACTGGTCGGCGTGCGAGATGTGTGCTCTCCCGGTCGACGACCACCGCTTGTGCGTCCAATGCCTCACGCACCGCCGCAGCGGACTGCCGCTCGCCGACCGAGCCGGCTTCCTCGTGTACGCCGACGAACCATCGTCGCAGACGTATCGCGCACTGCGCGGATACAAAGAGCCACGCACAAACTCGGTCTTCGAGCCGACCGTGCGGGCACTACTCGCGATCGGCCTCCGTGCGCACTTCACCTGCGCCAATATGCTCGCGGGCACCGCTGACAGCGGCTGGGCCGTAGTGCCCTCGACCAAGAACAGGACCACGCTGACCGACCTGGTACGAGGTCTGGCGAGGACGCCCCAGTCCGAGGTCCGGGCCCGCCTGGTCGGCTCGGGCCCGGGTCGTGCGCTGAAACCCGGAGCATGGGGCATCGAGCCCGGCGGACGGCCCCCGTCCCACGTCGTCGTGATCGATGACGCCTGGGTGTCCGGCGCAAGCAGCCAATCCCTCGCCGCTCTGCTCAAGCAGTCCGGCGTCGGTCAGGTATCGATCCTCGCTGTCGGGCGAGTCCTGTCACCGCAGTGGGACCCCAACAAAGCCTTCCTCACGAAAGTGCTGCCCACGATCCCGTACGACTGGACAGTCTGTCCCTGGACCCTCGCAGCCTGCCCGGCGTGACGCGAGCCGCCTCCGCCCGCCTACGCCTGGCTTTGCGGGACGTCTCCGCGTTCTCCGGCCTGCGTAACCATCGGTCGGACGCCTCGGTGGTGGCAAAGACCGCCGCAGCGGCGTAGTGGATCTGATCATGTTGCAGACGATCACGCACCGCGACGCCACCGACGGCATACTCGACGGCTACGGTCTGACCGTCGTGGACGAATGCCACAGCCTTGGCGCGCCTCGCCGAAGCCGCGATCCGCAACATCCGGGTCAGACGGTGGCTCGGCCTGACCGCTACCCCGTTCCGCGCTGACGGCATGGACGACATCGTCACGATGCTTGTCTGCTCTTCCGGCGCGAGATCGCCGCCGAACAGCACTTCTCGCACCGGCTCACCGTCCACCTCACCGGATTCACCACCACCGAACCCGGCGCCGACGGCGCCTCGATCTAGGCCATCGACGGCTAACTCGCCGCCGACCCGGTCCGCAACGACCTCATCGCCACCGACATCGGCGACGCCCACAGCCGCGGCCGGCACAGCATCGTGCTCACCAACCGCATCGAGTACATCGACCCCCTCGCCGCCCGCCTCCGCGACCACGGCCTGGAACGGCTGACCCTCCGCGGTCGGCTCACCAAGACCGAACGCGATGCCGTCCGGAGCACCCTCGCCGCCGACGAAGGCCGGCCGCTGGTTCTCATCGCGATCGACAAAGTCGCAGGTGAAGGCTTCGTCGTCCCCCGCCTGGACACCCTGTTCCTCACCAGCCCGGTCTGATTCAAAGGACTCACCATCCAGCGGGTCGGCCGCGTGATGCGCCAAACGAACGCCGCCAAGACCCACGTCGAGCTTCACGACTATCTCGACGCCAGCGTTCCCCTCCTCGAACGTATGCAAGGCAAACGCCGCCGCTTCCTCGCCCGCCGCCTCGCCTTCACCAATGCCTGATTTAGTGGTCGAGGCCGCGAGCCCAGGCGACGATTGCTTCCGGTGGCACGGCCTCCTGCGCGACCCGACCGGCAGAATTCCGGACAGGAGCGAGCTCGTCCCACAGCTCATCGCCGAGCCAGCCACGGCCAGAGGCTCTTGTCCAGTCGATGCGTCCCGATTCCTGCACGGGTCTGTCGGCCATCGCCGACCAGAGCGTCCTGGCCGGGAAGATCGCGAGTGCAGCAGCGTCTGCTGCGGTGCCGGCGATCTCCAGGCCGGTCGGGTCAAGGTCGCCCCAGTACCAGACGCGGCCGGTGACTGGGCCCCGCCCGCCGACGTCAACGCTCAGAGCGTCGACTTGGGAGGGAAACGTTTTGCCGCTTCCCCAGGCGACGCTGCCGACCGGGTGGTCGCTGGTCGCGCGGAGTTGTTCGACGGCCGCCCAATAGGTGTCGCTGTTCTCGACGACGAGGACGTCAGGGCCTTGCCCGACCAACGCTGCGGGAAGGGGTGCGGGGATCCGCACGCAGTGGAACAGGGCAAGGGCGAGCCGACCAGGTCCGAAGAGGTCGGTTTTCACCATTTTCTCGAGGCGCTTCTCGTCTCCGAGGATTTCCACGGACCGATATCGGAGGGGCACCGTCGGTGGGTTCAAGCCGCGGGTTCGCGCCAGCCAGCTGTTCAGAGCGACCAGATCGCGGAATCGATCTGCCGAGAGCGTGGGGAGCGTCGAGGCCCAGCCGAGTTCATGACTCCATGGATAGGTCATCCATTCCCGGCGTCGGACTGCTTGACGGGCAGCGGGGATCTTCACGAAGCGCGGCAGCGGCGGGCGCGTCGACTGATCCCAGGAGTCGGACGGAAGCTCGACCGTTCCGGCCTCAGCCAACAGGTGAAGCGCCGCGTAGAGCGCTGCGGTCTGCGTGGCGTCGCCGACAAGGCGTGGGGCCGCGATGAGCCAGAGGGACCAGACCCGGTCCAGGGTGATCTGGACGGACTCGGCCGCGCGCAAGGCATTACCCAGCGCGTCAACTTCGCCGGAGCGGACTGCTTGACCGGTCACCGCCGGACCTCGTAGCCGGTGGCCTCGACCCAGTTCTGCGCTGCGGTCGTCTCGTGCCCACCGGTGAGGGTCGCCGGGATGTCCTGGCCGTCGACGATTCGGTCGCGGAGGTGGAGGAAGGACAGATTCCGGCGTACGTCGCCGTCGTTGCGGAGCTTGACGATGACCGAACCGGGTCCGGTGAAGGCGGCGTCGACTCCGGCGTCGTTCAAGCCGGTGGCGCAGACCAGTTGCAGGCCGGTGTGGGCGGCGAGGCGGTGTTGCATGGCGATGAGTGTCTCGGCGGAGGCGGCACCGAACGGGTTGTCGAGGAGGAGAGTGCCGGGAGGGCGCCGACCGCCGGGGCGGTGCGCGCTGCGGACCCCGGAGAGCGCGCAGTAGACCAGGACGGCGAGGGTGAGGACTTGCCCGCCGGAGAATTCATGCGGAATCCGGTCCGGCGCGCAATAGACCACGCGTCCGTCGATGCGGGGTTTGAGGATCTCGATGGACCAGGCGCCTGCTCGGGCCCGGTCGACGACGGTGTCCCGGAGGGCGTCGGCGAGCCATCGCGCGCGGACGTCGGCTGAGCCGCTGCGCTTGGGGTTGCCGGCCAATTCCACGGCCCAGGAGTCGATGCGGTCGGCGAGGCGGCCGAGTGCCTCCTCGTCCGAGCCCCGTCGAAGCGGATCTTGATTGCCGGGGCCTCGGAGATGTCGCCGAGACCGGCGGGCAGCCGCGAGGCCCGGGTCACTTCCCGCAGAAGTCGTCGCTGCTCGCGGCAGAGTGAGAGGAGCCCGTCGCGCAGGATGGTCCGGTGCGTGTCGAGGCTTTCCAGGTCGCCTTTCGCGGATTCGGCGATCGCCTGGACCCGGCGGCCGAGCTGCGCAGCCTCGGCGATGAGGTCGCTGTCCTTCAGAGTCCGGAGCCGGATCGCGGCGGGGGCGTCAACGTGGCGCCAGCGAGCGTCTGAAGCAGCGGCACGGACCGCGGTGATGGCGTCGCGTTGCTGGTCACGAGCACTCCGCTCTGCGTCGTCCGCCGTCCGGTAGGTACCCAGCAGATCGCGCATCCGGGTCCGCGCGTCCGTGGTGGAACCCCGGTAGACGTGGTCGCCAGCCACCCGATCCGAGGTCCACATGCCGATGGTGTCGTTGAACGCGACGACGTCCGTTGCGATCGCGTCGTGCAATTCCTTCGCGTCGGTTTCGGCTTGTTCGGCGGCATCCCGACGATCGCGCACCGTGATGTTGTGACCTTCGAGCCGCTCGAGAAGAGATGGGATAGCTTCGGGCGTTTCCGGCTGCCAGTCGGTATGGGCCAGGTCGACGTGGTTCTGGCGGTCCGAGGCAGCCGGTGCTGCCTCCTCCACTGCGGCCGTCGCCTGCTCGGTGGCGGCTTCAGCGCGCACACGGGACTTTTCGGCTGCTGTGGCGTCAGCGTGGGCTTGCCGCTGGGCGCCGTTCAGGGATTCTCTCGACGACGCTTCAGTAGTGTCCGCGAGCTGGGTGGCACGCAGGATCGTGCTGGTCGCGAATCGATCGCGGCGATCGACCGCGTCCGCGAGTGCCTGCCGGGCCCGGCGGAGGAATTCGGCTTCGATCAGTCCGTGTTCAGCGGCAGACAGCTCGTCGCGGAGGCTGGTCCACTCCGTTTCGACGACGGCGAGGTTGCCGCCCGGGTCGGGTCCGGGGGCATCGATCCCTAAGCCATTTCGCTGTCGCTGCCAGGCTCCGCGGTCCGCGCGGGCTCTGGCGCGGCGCTCGACGGCCGCGTTGATCGCCTCGGTGGCGGCCTGCCGATCTGCTAGTGCGGTGTTGATCGCGCGTTGCGCGCTGCTCAGGTCGGTCTGGGCAGACAGCCGGCGGGCGGCGGCAGCTGCACCGGCCCCGGTCACCGCGGCCAGCTCAGCGGCACTGCCTGCCTTCTTCTCCGCCGCCGTCTGCTCGCGGCGGGCGATGGCGGCCAGCTCGCGGTTGTCGCGGGCGGCCCGCCGGTAGGCGTCGCGCTGCCGGACGAGTTCGCGGTGGTTGCCGTCGGCCTTGGCATAGTCAGTCACGGCTTGTGACTCCGCCGTGAGGAGATCGGCGCGCGTCGTCCCCGACCATCGCTCGGCGTGCACTCCGCATTCCGCCGCGACCGAGCGGTAGCGTTGCGCGGCTTGGCGGGCCGCGGTTGCGGCTGCGCCGTCGCTGGTCACGGTGGTTTCGAGATCGCCCCGGATGGTGGCGGCCCAATCGCGGTCCCAGGTCGCGCGGTGCGGTACGACCACGTAACGCATGTCGTCGCCGGGCCGGCTGGACTGTATGGCTACGAGTGAGGCCGTGCTGCTCACCGCTACCGGCGTGCGGGTGCGGAGCGCGGCGGTCTTGAGGCAGGCGACCGCGTCCGAGAATCGCGCTGGGTCCAGGACAACGACGCCGCCCGCGAGGTCCGGCCGGGCCTCGATCACCGCGGGCCGGTCGGCGGGATCGGGGATGTTGCGTTCGATCCAGCTAAGGCCGGCGACCGCTCCGATGCGCGCGGTGAGCAGGGTTTCCAGCACTGCGAGTGCGTCGGGCCCCGTCGGCGCGGTGCCGGCCTCGTCGAGGTGCGCGAGTTCGTCAGCGGCCTCTCGTGCTGTTTTCTCGTGCGTGGCTGCGCGGGCGTCTGCCTTCTGCGCGGCCTCCGTCGCCAGGTTGCCCGCGCGCTGGACGGAGTCGCTGTCCTCGGGCGTCCCGTTCAGGAGCGAGAGCACGGTGGCATCAGCTGCCAGGCGAGACAGACTGTCGTCGAACGCGGTCCTGCGTTGTTCTGCTTCGTCCGCAGCTTGACGTAGGCCGGCGAGCAGGGGCGTGTCGGCTTGCAGCGCCGCTTGGGTTGTATCGAAGTCAGCTTCGGCGGAGTCTGCCTCTGCGTCTGCCTCCGTCGCGGTGCTCTCGGCCGTCTCGACGGCTGCCCGCCACCGGGCTTCACATCGGTCCGGCGGCTCACCGGCCTTCCGCAACCCCGCTCGGGCCGCGGCTTCCAGCGCTTCTTCCGCGGCTCGGGTAGCTCGCTCGATCTCGCTGAGTTCGCGGCGAGCCTTTTCACGCAGCCGATCGCCGGCCTTCTCCTGTTCGAGCGCGCGGTCTCGTGCGGCCTCCTGATCGGTGACTGTGGTGTCGGCCGCCGTGATGGCCTCGCCGGCCTCTTTCACCAGCCCATCCAGACGCCCCGCCAGGGCGGCTACCGCGTGGGCGACCTGATCCCGTAACGGCCCGAGGCCCGCGTCGGCGGCCTCGTAGGCGAGCTGAGCCGAATCTCGGGCCTTGCGCGCTGTCGCCACGTCCAGGACGGCGTCCACCGCGGCCCATGCCTCGGCTTCCGCGAACGCCTGGGTCGCTGCCGTCGTCCGGGTTCGGAGGGCTTCGGTGGCTACCGCGAGGTGCGCTCGCGCCTGCTCCAGCAGAAGTTGGAGGCGAATGTCGCTGATCTGCGCATACTCGCGTCGAGCTTTGACCGCGGCCTCTGCCGCACGCGTCACCTCCGTCTCCAGCTCGGCCAACGCACGGCCGTCCTCCGCAACCCGGTTGGCCAGTGCCGTCGCGTGATCGGCTCCGGCGATCCGGGCGGTGAGCGCGGCGGCGGCGGCATCGGCCAGGGCGGCGCTTCGGACAGCGACATTCTCGACCAGCGGGGCGAGAGATCCGCCGAAACCGGCCAAGCCCTCCAGCTTCGGACGTTGCGCGGCGAGCTCCGCGTAGGGTCCGAGTTTCTTGGTGAAATCGGCGAGTTCCCGGTCGTCGTTGAGCGCGGCGACGAAGAACCGCACGACGTTGTCCGCGCTGTTGAACGTGGCGAGCAGCTTCTCCGCGCCGGATTCGGAGTCGTTCATCCGCATCTGGTAGCTGAAGAGGACGGGGTCCAGGCTCGTCTGCGCTTCCAGCGCGTCGGCCCAGTCCGGCTGCGTGCGGGCCACGACCCACCGGGATTTCGGATTGGCGGCGAGCAACGCCTCAAGCGCGGTGAGGTAGGACTCCAGCGTGTTGCGCCGCCCGTCCACGACGAACGGCAGGTCCGTGATGCCCGGCTGGGTGCTCCCGGTGCGGAACAGATACCACGCGCGCCGAAGGTTCGTGATCGAGCGCTGTTTGTAGCCGGGCTGCCGTCGCCCGTCTTTCCATTCCATGACCGTGCCGGTCACGACCCGGACGCCGGTGCTGGAGTCCTCCCACTCGCACACAACGTGCGAGGTGTCGCCAGTGAGCACGTAGTCGCCCAGGTTCTTCCCGCCGATCTGGGCGCGCGCGGCCGGGACCACGACGCTGCAGATGAGGGTGATCAGGGTGGACTTGCCGCCGGTGTTGGTCAGGGAGAGCAGCACACGGGCGGCAGCTCCGTCGCGCGTCGCGAAGTCCAGGTCGAGCGGATCGAACCGTGCGCCGTCAGGTCCGACGCCGTGCAGCCGCACTCGGCGCAAGCGCAACGGAGGGGTCGGCAGGCGGTCCCCTACCTGCGCGGCGCCTGGAGGAGCAAGCAGATCCAGGGGAAGCGTTGGCGCGGGGTCGGTCACGGACGCTCTCCGGGTTCGCTGCCATCGGCGTCGAGCAGTCCGTTGATCCGCGCGTACAGCTCGGAATCCTCCGCGAGATCGGATACGACATGACGGAACCGGGGACGGGCCAGCCATGTGCCGCCATCGACCTCACCGCGGGAGGTCAGGTAGCCGCTGTCGGCAAGGAATTTGCAGACCCGGTTTACTGCGCCTTGCCGGTCGCCGGTGGACCGCCGCTGGGCGTTGGCGCGTGCTGCGGCCAGCTCCGACCAGCGGCGCCACGCCTCTACGTCGTTCTCGTCGATGCTCGCATCCTCGCGGGAGGAATCGGCGTGGCGTTGCGCGGCACGGTCGAGGACATCGACCACCGCTTGCGTGGTGAAGACCGCCACGCGATCCGGGTCGTCGAGCATCACCGTCTCCGGATACGCGACGCGCGCGACCGCGAGAAGGACCGCTCCGATCACGGCGCGGTGGTGTGGCTGCGCCCGTTTCATCAAGTCCGCCGTGGTCACCCTCAGCGGCGAATCCGCCTGGGCCGTCGCGATGATCCCGTCGCGCTCGTCGACCGTGAGGTACATCCCCGCGCCGTTGAAGAAGTCATTGACGTCGGCCGCGAAGTCCGGGTCATTGCGATAACGGCCCACCAGCCGGTAGTAGTCCTCATGCCGGCCCGGCACCTCGCGGGGACGGGCTGCCCATCCCACGAACCGGCCGACATCGGCGGCGTTACCAGGATTCATCGACGCCGTCCCGTCCCTCGTCAACGTCGTCGGAATCATCGTCGGAGGACGAAGCGTGGCGGCGCTCCACCGGCCGGGCGATGTCGGCGGCCACGAGAGCCGGTACCAGCAGGAGATCGGACGCCCGGACGACGTCGGTCTCGATCCCGGATCCGGTGGTGATCGCCACCACGACTCGGTCACCGGCCGAGCGACCGGCCAGGTGAGTCGCCCAGCAACGGTGGGCGGCATGGGTGATCGCAGCGACTAGCCGCCACGGATCCAGCGAAACGCCGTCCTCGTCGCTGGTCTGTGCGGCGGATTCCTCGGCTCGCGCGATCAGCTGAGAGAGCAGAACGGGTCCGGCGATTCCATCGATCAACGCATCGGCAGTGGCCTCGTACGGCTCCCACCACGCGGGCTCGTCGTCGTCAACGATTACCGGAGGGACGAATTCCGCACCAGGCTCAGGAACTCGCGCCGGAGCACACAATTCGTCGGTCATCGTCGCCAGCGACGGCCACCACCGGGCCGAGATCCCACCCACCTCCGCGAGCATCCGGTCGGCGAGATCAGCGCATTCCGCAGTCGAACGGGCCAGGTACGGATGCAGGAGATCGGTTCCGATATTCGTGCGCCGGCTCGTCCGAGGCGCTCGTGCCAAGCGGTCATCGAGCGCAGCCCGCAAGCGGCCTCGCGCACCGATGAGATGCCGATGCAGCTCGTCGTGCCGATGCCGGCACTCCCGGAGGATCTCGATCAACTGATTGGCCGCGACCAGTCGCACCGGGTCGGCCAACCCGAAGCGTCGTTCCGCGACGGCCTCCATCAGCGCGGCCTCGGCCGCGAGCCGCTCCCGGACGTGAGCCAGCGCCGCGTCGAGGAGGACCGGCACCCCTTCCACCCAGTCGTGGGTGTCCGGGTCGATCATGGTGTCGGCGATAATCCGCCGGATCCGCTCCTGATACTGGATCGACCGGTACCGGGCGTGCCGGGCGATCTGCACTGCCGAGTCCACCGCGCCCCGGGCGATCAGCGCCGCCAACTGCGCTTCGTTCGCGATCTGCGCGGCCTCGATGTCCAGGTCGAGGGCTTCCACGAAGATATTGATGGCCTGCTCGGAGGCGCGTAAGTGCTCGATCCGCTCCTCTCCTGCGGTGTGCACGTAGAGGAGACGGAACCGTTGTGCCCGCCACTCCGGTCCGTCATCGCCGTGAACGAGGTATGGCACGACCTCCATCTCCGTGGTTACGAGGGAGACGACGACCCGATCGGCCACCGCACGCCACTCACCGGGGACGGCGTCCGGAGCCTGACGGCCTGCTTGCCCGACCGCGTACTCCACGGTCTCCTCCCACGTCCGGCCTTCCGAGATCCCCATCGCCAGCGCCACCTGATCGATCACCGCCAATGCGATGTTGAACAAGTCGTAGCGATGCCAGAAGTCCCCGTCGAGGCTGGCCTTCGTACGCTCGATATCGGTCAGGACCTGAATCGGGGCCAGCGTGCGCCGCCGGCGCGCGATGGAGGCATCGTCCGTCGGGATCGTGATGTCCCACCCGATCGCCTCCGCCGGCAGCTCCCACGCGGCGGCCACGTGCCCCTCCCCCGGCGAGTATCCGTCCTTCACGCGCATAACCCGCGATGTAGTAATCCTACGAGATGGTCTGCCTACGGTATGTATCCATTGCCCGGTCAGATCGATACCTTCGGGCAGGCCGACACGCCTTTGCTGACCCGGCCAGCACGCAGTCGAGAAGTTGAGAAGTTTCCTGGTGCGCTGCCTCCCGACCCTTCTGGCACTACGAGCCGTCAGCACCCTCTCACCGCTCGCCCTTCAGTTCTCGTCGATCAAGGCGCCGATCGTGGCGGCGCTGCCGGAGAGAGCCAGGAGGGTTCCGTCCGCGGCGGCGGTAGCGATCACTCGCGCATCCGCGCGTCCTCGAACGGCCGCAGCGATCAACCCGCGTTCGTCGCGGCCAGGCAGTGGCGAGGCAGAACGGGCCTGACGGCGGGCCCCTCGACTCGACGATCGCGGCCCGGAGCCTCGCCTCATCGGTGGCGGTGCGCAAAGACAGCGGGCCGGTCGGCGTGGGAACGGTGAACGAATGCCCGCGCCATGCCCGGCCCAGCGCGTCGATGCTCTCCAGGCCGGCGAGCGCGGATTGCCGGGTGAGGCCGCTCGACCGAATCGTATCGACGGTCTGGGGCAGACCGGCGAAGGTCAGCAGCCGGGCGTCGTGGGCTGCTTCGGTCGGCTCGTCGGCCGAGCCCGCGGGGATCTCGGCCGTGATGCTGCGGAGGGCGGGCGTCCCAATACGCGATCAAGTCTTCGTCGAGTTCGGTGGCTGCGTCCGGGGCATGGAGCTCAGCCACGATCTCCCCGCGGTCGTCACTTCGGATCTCCCCGCTGAGCTCGACGGCCGTCACTCTGACGTAGCCACTGGGGGTGGCGGAGGCGCCGATGACGATGCGGCGGGTACGCACCCCTTGTAATGCCGCTGGTAGGGAGACCTGGCGGGCGCCGCGCGCGAGCTGGCCGATACTCGTGCTGCTGCTCTTGGAGCCATTGGCCTCGACGATCGCCAAGTCGCCGATCTCGTTGTCCACGACCCGGTACCAGTAGTAGTCCGGGCGCTCGGCACCGAGTTCCTTCTCCAACACCTCGAGATACGGGTCGTAACGCACCGCATCGCCATCGACGACCCGAAAGTCGCTGCCGACCAGCAGCAGCTCCACCAGGTCGGTCGCCAGCGCGATGCCGAGGTGCTCCGAGAGCACCGCACGCTGATGACGACGGACCTCCTCGGTCAACTCCGACAACCGCAGATGCGCCTCGTCGGCGAAGAGCCAGAGGTACCGCGCGATCGCCCACTGGCTGCTCAACCGCAGCGCGCTGAGCCCCGGCAACCCTGCCGTGCCCGCCTTCCGGAGCCCAGGTAACGCACTGGTCGTCCTTCCGAGTCCGTGCAGCAGGTCCAGCTGAATCCCACCGGTCCGATAGCCGCCCAGCTTCTCGAACTCCGGAACCGGCGCCACCCGCAGCGGCGCTCGCGTCCGCCCGCGCCGCTTCTTGTCGTTCAGAAGGCGGTCGTTGACTCGGTCGGCCATCCGGGGCTGGAGTCGACGGCGAAGTCGGCGAAGCGGTCGAGCCCACCGGGCGGCCGATCGGAATGCGGAACCATGGTCGAAGCTTGGCCCACGATCGGCGTTCCGATTCCCGGTGTCTCCGACTGGCGGTCCTTCGAAACTACGCCCGCCGCTACTTCTCCGACATCTGGCAGGTCGACCTCGCGGAGCGCAAGGTCGAGGTCGCCGGTCAGGCGCCGTGGAAATTCGACCTGGTGAGCGCCGACCGCGAGATCGTCGGCGACGTGAAGGGGCTAAAGAACATCGCCGTGACGGCCGCAAAGTGGTGAACGATCGCCGAATACATCTGGCTTCTCTAGAAGGTCGATGCACGCCAGACGTTCATGGTGTTCGGTCAGGACGTCGATGGGGCCGAGCGGTACCTCCGGCGGGTACGGCTACTGACCGAGCCGCTCGAGTTCTACTTCCTCGACGGCACCGGACACCGCCGCATTTAGGTCGACGCCGAGCCATCCCGTTGCCGTCGCACCTCAAGTGGCTACGAGGGATCGGGCAATAGCGGGCTGGCCTGCCCGTTCCGCCTGATGGCCGGGGCGTCGCGGGCTCGGGTCGCGACAGCGAACACCAGCGCTCTGGCCTTGCGTTTCTCACGGTCGTAGCGAGCCGGGTCCTCCTGGCGTTAGCCCTCGATTTGAGCGTGGGCAGGACGTCCTTGCTGACCGCGACGATAAAAGTCTCCGGTACTCGAGCCCCTTGAACCGGTGCACGGTACCGATGTGGACCTGACCAATATGAACGAGGTATGGCGCGACCTCCGTCTCGGTACGGCGCTTGGCCCCTCCCGGCCGCCGACCGTCTGCAGCGAGTGGTCTGCGTTGAACCCAGGCACGCAATGTGCACTGTTCGCGGTCGAGGCGGACTTGTCCTCTGCGCTACTCGCCGACGTCACGATCTAGGCGTTGCCGCATCGGCGTCGGCCGTCTCTTCCGGGTCGACCTCATCCGAGGCGTCGACGGTACGTCGGTACTCCGGGTGGTCCTTGTCCATCTGGATGGCTAGATGCACCGGGGCGGGATAACGGGTGCGACCCTCCCACGACAGGGCGTGGTGGCACAGCCTGGCGGCGAGCACGGCGTAACGCAGCGGGTCACCCTCACAGTGGGCGACGTAGATCTCGGTCGTGGTGTGCGAATACCAGGTCTTGCGTTGCTCCGCGCCTTGAGCGCTCCACCGGGTGTACTTGCTTCCGGCGCGGCTGTGAACCGATGAACCGTCGAACTGCCGGGGGACGTTCGCCAGGATCCAGGTGCCGGTTCCGCCATCGAGTTGGTAGAGCGCTCGAGTCGTTTTGGTCACGCTTTCCACGGACACGCCGTCGACGATGGTGGTCCGGCTGACCTGAACGGGGCGTGGAATGCCGGAGGAGGCCGAGGTGACGCGGACGACCGCGCGGGGACGGTGGGCGGTTTTCCAGCCCATGCCGGGAAGCGGCGGACGCCCATCGATCAGACCGGAGGCGTCGGGCTTCTGTTCGAGGTTCTTGTTGGCCAGCCGAGGCCAGAGGGTGCGGGCGTTCTCTCCGGAGACGAACAGAACATAACCGGCAACGGGTGCGGGAAGGTGGCCGCGGAGCTGATCGAGCGCGACGTCGATCGCGGCGACGAGCTCGGAGTCCTTACGCCGGCCCTCGGGGAGGCCGTTGGCGCGGAAAGCCACGTTGGCGTCGGTGTAGTCAACCCATCCGGAGTGGCCTTCGGTCGGGTGGGCCTTGGCGGCGAAGGCTTTGACCCGCCAGTACCCCCGATCGGGGATGATGGCTACCAGCGACCAGCTCAGGCGCGGCTTGCCGAATTTGCGGAGTTGGCCGCGCTGTTCCCGGACGTTGAGACCGACATAGGCGAGCGGCTCGGTGGTACCCCACTGACCGTAGGCGAGCGCGCGGCCGAGTCGGGGGTGGACCAGACCGGCCACGCGCAGCATGTCGGCGAGGGCATTGTGCCCGGCGTGATCTCGCTTCAGTTGCGTGCCGAGCACGGAGAGCGGGTCGGGCTCCGCCTGCTCCGGGAGGCCGGGAGCCGGTGCGAGCGGGTCGGTGACGTCGTCGTCTGTCGTCGCTCCGTCGGCGGCGGAATCGTCAGCACGGCCGACGCTGTCGGACTCGACCGGGTTGGGGGCGGTAGCCAGGAACTGCGCTGCGACCCCCTGCTCGGCGAGGAGTCGGTTGACCTCCGGTTTGGCATCGGTCAGGTCCGGGCTCACGACCGCACTGTCCTTGCGCCGGGCCAGCTTGCGGAGCTTCGCCCACTCGGCCTCGTCATAGTCGGTCTCACACATCGCCACGACCCGGGTCCCGACCGGCGCGTCCAGCCCGACGAGCTCATCAACCAGTGCTCGGCGTTTGTCATGGTCGCCGTGGTCGAGCAGATCCGCGGCGGGTTGCATGATGACCTCGACCCGCTCGGCCAATCGGACCGGCTGTCCGGCGCCGATGCCCTGATCGGCGAGGTCCGGGCGGGCGAAGTGATAGGCGAGCAGGCGTTGGATGCGGCCGCGGGTGTGTTCGTTCCGGTAGAGGGCCAGGATCCGCAGGTTCTGGCAGCCGGCGGCGGCGATGATGGCCGGCAGCTCGTCGGGATGGAGCAGCTCGGTGTCGCGGCCCTGATCGAGGGTGCGGCGGGCGGCGTTGGAGAACTGATGGCCGGCGACGTTGTGCGCGGTGACCGGTGGCGTGTCCAGTGCCGTGGTGAAATGACCGCTGAGTTCGCGGACCAGGTGCATTCCGACGCCGCGTCCGACAGGGAAGCGCACCGACTTGGGCACGAGGGCGCGTACCGGGCTGTTCGGGTCGGTGAGGTCGAACTCGCTCGCCACGATCGGAGCCGGTTGTGCTCGCAGCTGTGAGAACACGCGCAGAGCGACCCGTGAGGAGTACTCGACCGCGGACTTCTCGAGCCCGATGGCGAGTAGAGGCGCCGTCGGGTCGTTGGGTGCGAGCCAGGCGTTGCCTGCGGCGTTGGCCCATCGGGTCAGACGCGACGCCTGTGGTTCGACGACGACGACCGGCCTGCGGATCCAGGGGAACGTCTGCATCGTCAGCACGACGCGCAACGCGGCGTACGAGGGAGGGTCATCGGCCTTCCAGCGGCCCTCCCAGAGCAACTGGGGGTCCCAGGCGATCAGGTTGCCGTCGGTGTCGGCGCGCAGGCTGATGGTCTTGCCGTCGATGGTCCAGGACGTCCTGGCGATCCGTTGGGCGATTTCCCAGGTGGCTGCCGAGTACACCCAATCCGGTGCGTCGGGTTGGCTGCCGTGGTGGACGACATGCTCGATGAGACGGGATTTCCTCGGGCGTACGGCACTGATCAGGTCAGCGAGCTTGCTGACGAAGGAGAACCGGATGTCGGTGTCGGGGATCCTCAGGACGACCTGATTCCATACGGTGATCGCGTCGTGGAGGTCGGCGGCCTTGAGGGGGACGCGGCTGATCATCCGGTGTGGTGGGGCGGTCTTCGAGGTCGGATCAAAGTTCAGGCTGGTCTTCCCGACGGCGCGCAGGGCGGTCGCCAATCCGGCGTAGGGCAAGTTGGCGTCGGAGCCGGTGGCTGCGTAGAAGTCCTCGCGGGCCTCGTCCCACGCGTCGCGGACCTTTTCGGGGAAGTCGTAGATCCATACCTCGCCGGCCAGCTCGGTGGTGAGGGGGTAGGCGAGCAGGGTCAGCTCGTCGGGTCCGGTGGTCACGTGCGCTCCTGACGGGATGAGGTGTCGTCGATGCCGGCGAACTCCAGCCATGAGCCCAGCGTCGATCCGTAGATACGGTCGAGTGCGGCCTGATCGTGCGGGGTCAGGCTGGTGTAGTAGTAGCGGAGCAGGCTCGGCAGGTCGCTACCGAGGCTCGGGTCGTGGAAGGCGTTGTCGACCAGGTACAGCTTCACCGGGGTGCCACCCCGGCGGGCCCGGCCGGCGAGCTGGATGAGGTCGACGAGCATGCCGGCGATGGCTTCGGATTTGAGATAGCGGGGCAGCCGGCTGAAGCGAGGGGCGCTACCCAGCAATGTGTACAGCCGGCGAAATGCGGCCCGTCGCTGTTGGGCGAGGACACCCACGGGATCGGCGCCGGGCTCACCCACCGCGAGCGCGTGGGCGTTGACGCTGGCGAGGATCTCCGCGGGGGCGTTGAGCTGCAGAACTGGCCGGACGCATACCCAGATCGACGCGAGCGCGGAGCGTTGGCTACCCGGTACGAGGATGTTGAGGCCGCGCGCGACCAGGCTCAACGGTGCGGTGCAGACCTTTACCGCCGGGTGGTTGCGGGGCAGATCCTCGAGGTCGTCGACGGTGATGCGGACGACCCCGGCGGGAATCGCGGCGGCGATGGGTCCGGGTTCCTTCCGGACGACGACGGCGACCCAGCCGGGCTCGGGGACCTGACGAGCGATGCTCGTACCCAGCAGTGCAGCGTGGTCGTAGGAGTTGCCGACCAGCAGGCATCGTTCGCGATCGGGGTCGGTCTCGGCTAGGTCGCGGAGATGGGCATCGAGTCGCTGCTCCCACAGCACCCGCCCGAGGTCCTGGATCACGTGGGCCTTGCGCTGCTCGATCTGGCCCCCCACCGTGAGTGGCCGCTGCTCGTCGTCGAGCGCTTGACCGGGCAGGGTGGTGAACGCGCCGTCGGCGGCGTCGGTCATGGCGTAGGTCGGGTCGGCCCGGATGTGTTCGCGGGCCGCTCCCGGGAAGAACGCGGTCGCCGACAGCCCCAGTACGACTCGGCGCACACCGGCGGCGGCCAGAGCCACGACATCGCCGAGCTGGGCGACAGTGGTGTGCGGGTCACCGGCGATCGCCTGCACGGACAGCTGTCCGCGCGGCGCGCCGTCGCCGGCACGGTCGACGCGGAAGCCGAACAGCAGGTACCCGAGCGGGCCGTAAGGGATGGTGGCGTGCTGCACGAACGTGCCCAGCTGCTCGATCAGCGCACGAGCGGCAGGGAGGTCCGTGTCCGGCGCGCCGACCGCGTAGGTGAGGGCGGTCAGCGCCTGATGCAGGGCTCCGAGCCAGGTACGGACGAGTAGCGCATTGACGACCTCGCGGCGCACCTCGTCCGGCGTCGGCTCCTTCTTCGGAGGCCGGCTCGACCTCTCCGGCTCGGATGACCGCTGAGCTGCCTGCGGTCTTCCCGCCGTCGGCAAGAGCCTCTTGACGACCGGGTGCAGGTCGTCCTTGACCTCGCGGATCCGGTCGACGCCGTCGTCATTGCTGACCAAGGTGCGCAGGAGCGCCGCGACGGCCGTCAGATCGTCGGACAACACCACGCCCGGGTTCGGGCTGTTGTCGGGAAACAGCGCGTTGAACTGCTCGTAGGTACTGGCCGGAACGTCCTCGATGGCTTTGTCTACGCCGAACAACTGCATCAGCAGCAACCGGTCGTTCGAGCCCGGAATGTGCCAGCCGGAACCGTTCCGGTGCTCGCCGTCGTCCAGCCATCGGGCGCTCTCCAGCCACAGGTCGCCCTCGAGCACGTAGTTGAGGAACTGGTCGGCGAGGAAGGCCGTGCGTGACAGTGGGGGGAGGACGTCTCGGTCCTGGCCGGGCAGCAGCATCGTGCGCTGGGCGTTGAGCTGGGCCAGCGGCAGGTCGGACAGGCCGGTGTTGGCAGAGATGACGAGATGGCGAGCGCCGGTGTCGAACATCCCGCTTTGAAGCCGGTCGATTTCGTCCACGACCAACACCGGACAACGGCGGGCCAGCAGCTCGAGGACGCCGATCCGTGCGTATTCCACGCCGTCGATGCTGACCGGCACCCGGATGGTGCCGTGGACGAGATTGTGGTGGTTGGTGACGACGATGTCGGCGGTGGACGCGTCCCGGACGCCACGGTGCCGGTCGCACACGCTCAGCCGCGGACAGGCGTGCCGCTGAGGCTTGGTCTTCTTCGCGGTGCCAGGCGCGTGTGGGAGCAGCGAAGTGCACGGCTCGCTGCCCGGCTCGGGAGCCGGCCCGTCGACCAGAAAGGCCGGCAGGGTGCATCCATAGGCGAGCCGGTCGAATCGATCCCACTCGCCGCGGGAGGCAGCATGCACTGCCTTCTCGTGAACCCTGGCCGCGGAGATCAGGACGGCGCAGGTCAACGGGCTGCCCAGAGCGCTCAGGTCACCGCGGAGCTCGTCGGCCGCGCGCTGGGCGCGCGCATCCTGTTCGGCGATCTTCTCAGCGGTGTCCTGCGCTTCGTTGATGGTGCCGACAACGAGTGCGACGGGGATTCCCCGTCGCGCCAGGTGGATGGCGAGCAGCCGGGTCAGCACGCTCTTGCCTACGCCCGTGGGGGCATTGAGCAGTTGGATCTTGCCGCTGGCCAGTAGAAGCGTGGCAACGGCGGCGTCGCCCGCGTCCTTGAGGCCACCGAACAGACTCTCGAGTACCTCGCGCTGCCAGGGCGTTCCGCGGCCGGCCTCGTCCAGTTCGTCGGCCAACGCGTTGAGCTCGCCCTTGGTGATCTTCACCGTGTCCACCGCCGGCGCGGTGGTGACCAGGAGGGGTGCGACGCCGAGGGAGGCCGCGTGCCGGGGTAGATCGACCACGGACTCCGACCGCCACCCGAAACTCCAGCGGCCGCTGCCGGCCACGGGTAGTGGCCGGCGGGTATGCGCATACTTCGCCTCGGCCTCGTCAAGCAGTCGTTCGGCGAGTTCCAGGGGCCGCTGCCCATGGCGGGGTACGAGGTAAGTCACCTCGGAGCGCGGCACCCCGGCCGGTGCGGCATAGGGGCTGTCCGGCCGGTACACGAGGTCGCGGGCGGCCTTGACGAACTTGGCATACGAACCGAGCTCGTTGTTCCGGATCCGCAGGAACCTCCCCACCACGCGGCGGACAAGGTCGGGCTGACGCTCCCAGGCGTCCCAAAGGTCTACCCGCCCGGAGGCGAAAACGTGGGCGTGGTCGAGCGACGCCGTCGGTCTGCCGGACTGATCGCCGGCCGGAAAGAGCGCTTCCGCCAGCGCGCACGCGATCTGCGTGGCCAACTCCTGTAGCCCGGGCCCGGCCGCGGTCATCGCTGCCCCGCCTTCGCCGCGTCGAGTTCGGCCTTCAGACCGGACGCGGTCAACACCCGGTAGCCGCTTCGACCGATCATTTTCTGGAGCAGTTCCCGTCCGTTCGCCTGGTGGTCGGGGATGACGATGATGAGTCCGGGTTCAGGCGGCTCGGTGTCTTTGAGGGCATCGCCGAGCTTGGTCACTGATGCCCACGCTTTGGCGTCGACCTTCCAAGACCTCTTGTTCAACGTGATTTTCACGTCGTATCGGTCCTTGTGCGGCCACATCACCACCCTCGCGCCGAGAGATCGGGCATGGTCGCGCAGATTCCACTCCAGAAGTCCGGGAAGCGTGACGTAACGCCAGGTTGTCCGAGACAAGGCCAGGTGGTCGGCGGTGGCTGGAGTCGCCCGCACCGGCGTGGCGGCCGAACCGGCGGGTTCCACCTTCGGAGCGCGCTCCGGGTTGCGCTCGGCGTTACAGGTGTAGATCACGCCCTCCCGGGCGTGGGCCTCGCATCGGACCGCACGAACGGCGCCGGAGCCACTGACCCGCATGGGCCAGCGACAGCGCGGGCAGGCGAACCAGTGGCCACGCACCTGGCACCACGTCCGGGTGCTGACCGACTCATACAGATCTAGCTGGGACAACAACCCGTCCCAGACCCGGCGGAGCCGGGTCAACTCTCCGGACGGATGCTTGATCAGCAGGCCCCGGACCCGGGCGTACTCCTTGGCCGGGAGTCGCCGGAGGATTCCGTACGTGCGGCGTTCCTCCTGTTCCGCACTAACCCGCGCCCACGACCAGTGCTCGTCGAGAGCCGCCCGCGGCACGAGATGTTCCACGGCGACGTCAATGGTTTCGTCCAGCAGTTGGCCCGACTCGTCCAGCAGCACCAAGTCGGAAAGGTGGCCGGCCGCGAGATCGCCCGGTAGCAGCAGGCGCAACGGCCCGCTCAACCGCTGCCGGAAGTCGGTCATCGACAGCGGTTCGTCCGCACGACGCGCGGCCGACAGTACGCCCAGGCAGTCCATCAGGAGCTTTCCCCGCCGACCGGCGGACAAAGACTCGTCGCTCATCGCCGCGGCGGCCAGACAGCAGGCGGTGATCGACTGATCGCGCCGGACACGCTCGGCCTCGGACAGCGCGACACGCTGAGCCGACTCCCGAACCGACGTCATCACGGAAGCAGCCCCCGGCCGAGATCGTCGTTGATGATCTGCTCTCGCTCGTCCGGGCCGGCCCAATGCGCTCGGCTGCCCAGCGGCGTCCGTTCGACGACCAGCACGTGTTCGGCGATCTCGGCGATGGCCCGCATGTGGCTGATGACCGTGACCATGCGCCCGGACGTCGTGTGGCCGGCGAGTGCGTTGAGCGCGTCGCGGAGGACGCCCGAGTCGAGGGTGCCGAAGCCTTCGTCGAGGAACAGTGCGTCTACGCGGCCGGACGCCCTCCCGGCGAGTTCGACCACGGCCAAGGCCAACGCCAAGCTGGCTTGGAAGGTTTCTCCGCCCGACAGCGTCTTGACGCTCCGCGGGGAACCGGTTCCGGTGTCGATGATCTGGAAGTTCGCAGCGAAGCCGAGCTTCCCGCCGGAGATGGTCATCAGCAGGTGGTGGCCGATCGTGAGGAGGGTGTGCTGCCGCCGGCGGACTGCTTCGGCGACGAATTTGCCGTCGGCCAGCAATGTCACGAGGTCGGCGAGCGCGTCGACGGTGGGTGCGGCCGCGGTGATCCGCCGGTCGAGTTCGTCCGTCAGCGGCCGGTGGGCTCTGGCCGTCGCGATCTGGGCCGACGCGTTCGCGCGAGCGGTGTGGGCGTCCCGCACCAGTTGCTCGAGGTCGTCGTCGCTCTCCGCGTCGCAGCCCTTCATGACCAGATCGGCCCGGCGGCGCGCGGTCTCGGCCTCCGCCTGCGCGTCGGCGACCGCCTGCGCGCAGCCGTCGAGCAGAACCTGTGCCCGAGCGTCGGCCGTGGCTGCCCACGCGGCTTCCTCGGCCAGGCTGAGCTCCGGCGGGCAGGGTGCGGGTCGCTCGACGTCGAGTAGTTCCGCTGCCTCCTCCGCGCGGTCGAGCATCAGGCTGAGCTCGTGCCGAAGCTGATGGGCGGGTTCGGTGACACGGCGGGTGCGTTCCTGGTCGAGCCTATGCTCGGCGCGGTCATGTGACCGCAGCTCGCTATCCAGCGCCGCCACGTCGTCCTCGATCTGCCGTAGCTTGGCCTGATGCCGCTGGGCGCTGTCCAGGGCCTGGCGGACGTCCTCGATGCTCAACTCGCTGCCCGGGCGGAACGCCGCGGGCAAGCTCTGCGCGGCACGCGTGAGTCCGTCGATGCCCCGCGTCTGTTCCTCGCGCTGCTTCGTGAGCTCGTTCCGTCGCTGGGTGATCGCCTGCTCGCTTACGGGCAGTTGGGCGGCGGCTCGGGTGTGCACGTCATGCCGGCGCGCTTCCTCCTCCTCGGCTGCGCGTCGATCGTCGTCCGCGGTGTCCAGGGCGGTGAGCGTCGGGCCGAGCAGTTCTTCCTCGGATGCCATCGAATCCAGCGGCCCGAACCAGGGTTCGGCCCGGGCAACGGCCTGCGTGACGGCTTCGACCGCCTCGGCGTGGCCGCGGACCGCGGTGGCGAGGGTCTCGTGCTCGGTGCGGCGGGCGGCCTCCGCTGCCGTCGACGCGCGTGCCGTCGCCTCGGCCGCGGCCTTGCCCGCTCGCCGGACGGCGTCAGCCGTGGCCTCGACCGCGACGTGCGGTACCGGAGCGACGAAGTCGTCGGGCAGCGGAGAGACGCAGACCGGGCACGGGTCACCCGGACCGGATCCCTCGGCGGCGCTCACGGCGGCATGAGCCTTCAGAGCCTCCGCGTGTTCCTGCTCCCTGCGGATCCAGTCTGCATCGGCGGTCTCGGCCGCCCTTCTCGTTTCCTGGGCGCGGTTCCGGTCGGCCTCCAGATCCCGGCGGGCGGCCGCGATTCGCTGCTCGGCCTCGTCGCGATCGCTCTCGGCGAGACGCACCGCTTCCAGGCAGGTCACGGCTGACTGATGGTCGCGCGCCGCGACGTCGTACTCGTCGGAAGCGTCGGCTGCTGCCTCTCGTGCCTCGTCATACGACCGGGCGAGCGTGGCGAGTGCCGACCGGCGGCGACCGATCTCCTCCTCGGCGGCCTCGATCGCCGCGGCCTCGATCGCCAGCCGTTGATCTCGTCCCCGCAATTCCGGGATCTGATCGGCGAGCATCGCCAGCGTCGCCGTCATTCCAGCCAGCTCGGCGGCGCCGGTACCGGCACGGCCGGCCTCGTCGAGCTCGAGTCGCAGGGGATCACGACGCGCCACAGCTGCGGCGCGTTGATCGTCGAGGTCCCGCCGCCGCTCGGCGATCTCGGCATCGGCCCGTAGGAGCGCGTGGTAGCGCCCGTCGCCAGCCGGTCGGAGAGCCTCCGCCAACCGGGAGCGGGCGCGCTCGTAGGCGGCTTGTCGGGTCACCGCGCGGGCCTCCTGGACGGCCGAGGCTTCCACCTCTCGCTGGGCCGCCAGGTAGGTGTCCAGCCGCCGTTGGGCGATGTCCAGCCGGTCGCCGGCGTCGGCGAGAGCGGCGCCCGGGTCGGCGAGGAATTCGCCGCGGCGCAGGCGATAGGCCGTCAGCCGGCCGGCGAGGCGGGTGTGCACGGCCTGCGCATGGTCGCGAACGGTACTGATCTGGTCCAGGCCGAGGATCGACTTCAGGATCTTGCCGCGGTCGGTGTCGCCCATCCGCAAAAGTTCCTGGAACCGGCCCTGAGGAAGCATGACCGATTTGAGAAAAGCGCCGTAGTCCATGCCGATGATGCGTTTGATCTGTGCGGTGACGTCCCGAGCCCCGGTGGCGACGACCGCGCCGTCATCCACGCGGATCAGTCGATGCGTCGGCGCGGCCGCACGGGGCGTGGTCGATCGATCGACGCGCCAGACGGTGCCGGCGACGCTGAAGGTCAGCGAGACGGAGAGGGTGCCGTCGCCGCCATCGGCGACCAGGTCCGAGACGCTGCCGTCGGGCCAGCTGGGGCGGTTGTAGAGCGCGTAGCAGATCGCGTCGAGAATGGACGATTTCCCGGAGCCGGTGTCGCCGATGACGGCGACGAAGTCCTTTCCCGACAGGTCGAAGGTCTGCGGCTGCACGTAGGACCGGCATCCGCAGACGGTCAGAGATTCGGGCCTCACGCGGCACCGCCTTCCGGGACGGTGGGAACGGCGAAGGTGTCAAGATCTGGCGCGAGAAGTTGCTCGGCCGGTAGTTCAGGGACCTCGTCGTCAACGTGGGCGAGCAGCGTGCCGAACAGCTGCAGCACCTCGTCCGCGGGTGCGGATTTGGTTCCGCGTTCGGCGAGATAGTCCTTGAACAGAGAGAGATTGTCCGGTTCGGGGCCGACGGGCTCGTCGAGGGCCCGCAGGTCCAGATGGCGGTCAGCGGCGTTCTCCCCCCAATAGACGACCGTCGCGTGCGGCAGGAGGTCGTGGACCTGGCGGGCGAGATCGGGCTGGTGGTTCGGGGTGTCGATCACGATGTGACAGAGGGCGTCGCCGATGGTCGGGGCCTCTGCACGGAGGTCGTCGAGGGTGCCGGACACCCGGACGAGCCGTCGGCCGGCCCGCAGGGGAACCCGTCGGACACCCGTGGGGGTACCGGCCGCCAGCGTCACGACCACCGCGCTCTTGTCTTCGCCGGCTTCTCCGAAGTCCATCTGGAGGGGCGACCCCGCGTAGGCGCCGACGACCCTGCCCGGTAGTAGCTGTGGCTTGTGGATATGGCCGTAGGCGGCGTAGTTCACCGACGGGATCTGCTCCGGGTCGGTGAGGTAAAACACGCTGGTGTGCGTGGGGTTCTCCGACTTGGAGGTCAGCGTGCCGGAGACGTACTGATGGGCGGCGAAGACGGTGACGTCGCGCTCGGGGTCGACCGCCCCGCTCAGTTCGCGCATGAGGTCGTTCTGGAGACCGCCGATGTACTCGGCGTAGCTCTTTCGCCGGCCGGCCGGATCGTCCTGGATGTCGACAATGCGGTTGGCGGTGATGAACGGCAGTGCCGCGAGGTGAATTTGCCCGCCGTCGATCGGATAGTGCAAGACCGTGCCACGGCGCACCGCGTCCGCGTCGGCGACGAAGTGGATACGGCCGGTGTGCCGCAACATGCCGTGCAGCCAGGTGAGCAGGGCCGCCGAATCGTGGTTGCCGGCCACCACGACGACCGGGGCGATCGTCGCGAGTTCACTGAGGGCGTCGGTGGCCAGTCGCATGGCCGGCACCGGCGGCCGCTGCTGGTCGAAGAGATCGCCGGTGTTGAGGATCAGGTCGGGCTTTTCGTTCGCGGCCAGCTCGACGATCTCAGCGAGGACGGCTTGCTGATCGGGGAGCCGGGAGTGGCCCCACACGGTGCGGCCCAGGTGCCAGTCGGAGGTGTGCAGGATCTTGGCGGTCGGTGGAGTTGCCATTCGGTCGCTCTCAGGTGGGCTGCGCTGGCGCAGCTGGTCGACCGCTCGGCCGGATTTGGGCAAGCGGGTGGCGCGCGGCCCGCCCGGAAGCAATTGCGGGTCGTAGGTGGAGCTCCGTGCGCGTGCGTTAATCGGGGTCAGAACGAGCGGTGGTGCTAGGCGACCCGGATTCGGTGCTGAAGGAGGTGGTCCATCATGGTCTGGTTGGCCTCCCACCCATTGGGGAACTTCGGCCGGGTGTTGAGGGGTATCGGGTCGATCGAGGGGTGATCGTCGAGCAGTTCGCTGATGCCGTCGCGACCCACCACGATGCAGGCGTGGCGGTGGCGGGAGGTCAGGACGCAGAGCCGCCCGGACTCGAGGTGGAACGCGGTCGCGTCTCGCCGGCCGCTGAGCGGGTGAAGGACGAGTACGACGTCGAACTCGGCGCCCTGCAGTCGGTTCGCGGTGTCGACGCGCACCGCGTCGCGCCCGACGCGCTCGAGCTCGTTCCGGATCGCTGCGACCTGGTCACGATGGGCGGCGCCGATAGCCACCCGGCCGGCTTGGAGGAGGGTTCCGTCGGGTTCGTCGCGGGATTCGAGCATCGCGCCTCGTTCCAGTACCCGATTGGCGAGTTCGACGACCGCGTGAATAGCTTCCGCGTCGGTTCGCAGCGTGTGACGTCGCGGGAGTTCGTAGTAGGCCCACCCGGCGTCCGCCGCCTGGTCGATCGCACGATCCGGCGGGGTGGCGAATCCTTCGGTGAGAAGCCGCATCCGTCGCGGACCCTGCGCGGGCGCCGCGCCGAAGGGAGCCAGCGGATAGAAGGCCGCCGATACCGGCCCGGCTGCCGACGGTGGCAGGCGCCAGGAATGCGGCAGCTGGAACACCGGCAGTTCTGGGTTACTGGAGAGGAGTGCCGCTACGGCGCTTTGTTGAGGATCCCACGGAAGTCCCGTCCACCGCTCGACGTCGACCACCGAGAAGGGATCGAGCTGGCCCGGGTCGCCGACGAAGAGCGCCCGATCGAACATCGGGGCGAGCCCCAGAAGGGTGTCCGAGCGCATCTGGTAGGCCTCGTCAACGATCGCCCAACGTTGCTGTGGGGGCACCGGTTCGCGCCACTTGGCAGCGGTACTCACCACGATGGACGCGCCACGCAGGTCGGCCAGACTCCGGCCGACGATGACGGTCGACGCGCGAGCAAGCGTGTCGCCTCGGTAGCTCCGGGCAACATAGCGGCCGATGGTCAGATCTGGCGCCGCCAGTCCGAGCTTGTCGACCAGATCGTCGACCTGGGAGTTGGTCTGCGCGACTACGCGAACGGCCTCGCCCTCTCGAGCCAGGTGCACCGCGGCGCGCACTACGGCACGCGACTTCCCGGCCCCGGGTGGGGAATCGAGGACGACGCCGCGCGACGGGCCGTGGACCAGCGCGTTGATGGCCTCGTCGACGGCGTCACCGCGGGGAGTCTCGGTCATGACCAGTCCTCCCGGGAATCCTCGTCCGTGACCGTGACCCGCGGCTCGCGCGGTCCTCCGTGGGTCCATGGGGTGTGTTCCGGGGCCGGCAACCTGGGACGCGTCCGGTACTCGGAGTCGAAGAGGCTGTAGGTCACTTCCTCACCTTCCGAGGGCAGCGAACCCGGTTCGGGCTCCCGCCGGTTCCCCATTCCCTCTGACAGTTCGAGCAGCAGCCGGAGTCGGCCGGACTCACTTCGTGCCGGTGGTTCGATCAGCTCGGCTTTCTGTTTGGGCCGGCGCGGGCTGCGCAGGCCGGTCTCTCCCTCGAGTAGCCGCACGGGATCATCGGTCTCGACGATGATCCGCGGCCGTTTGCTCTTGCCGACCCTCCGGCTCGGGAAAGTCTTGATCACCTCACCCACGAAGGCTTCGCCCGCCAACCGTGATTCGGCCATCACCAGGGGATCGTCGAGCGCGCGCTCCGCGTCGTAGTTCGCCTGCGCCTCCTCCAGCTGGTGCAGGTGCCTGGCAGCGACGACAGCCGAGTCACGCTTGGGCTGGGCCGTGGTTCCCTGCGCGATCCAGTCGGCGGTCCGCGTGAATTGCGCCAGTTCGCGAGACCATCGGTCCGCGACATGTCCCCCGGGCGGCTGCTGCGCGAGGAGGTCGATGGCGGTCCAGGTGTGTGTCCACGCCCCGACGAGCTGGGTTCGCAGCTGCTCCCGAATCAGCCTCTCGACCTGAGCTCGTTCGGCCTCATCGGAGCCCGAGCGCTGGTAGCGCTCGACCAGCCTGGCCAGGACCGTGTTGTCGAAGCCGGGGTCGGTCGACGGTCCGGCGGGTGGGTTCTCGAGCGGGTCCTCCGCCGCATCCGCGGCGTCGGCTCCGCTCTGCCCGTCGGGTGGCTGAATCCAGGCGAGCAGACTGCCGAGATGCTCGTCTTCGACCGCGCTCTGCCCCGTGGCCCAGTGCGCCGAGAGCGCGCTCGTAGCCGCGACCAGGAGATCGGATCCCGCGTACAGGGCCCGATCGGCGTAGTGAGTCAGCCACTTTCCCAGCGTGGGCACGTTGCCCGGCACGGGGTACGGACCGACCGGCCGGCGGAACCGTGTTGAGCGGCCGAGTAGCCGGACCAACTCCACACCGGCCCGGTTGGGAACCCAGATCTGCACCGCGTCCAGGCAACGCCATTCGGGCCTCGCGCCCCCCTTCACCGGGGCACGCCGTTGTTCTTTCCGGACGATCTCGGCCAGCATGATCCGCGCCAGCTGGTGCATGAAATCGAACCGCTGATCCCGGTTCCGTGGTTGGGCAACGGTCAGTAAATGCGGGTTCGCCCGGTCGGTCCCCACCATCGCCGCCATCGGCGCACCGGCTTCGCCGGCCATCTTCAGCGGCACCAAGACCAGTGGATCCTGGCTGACGTGCAGGTGCCTGACGGTGGTAAGCGGTTGAGCCACTCCCCTGTTCACCGCCCACGCGCGGGCGAGAGAGGTCAGGACGGTCACGCCGCACCACCGAGTGACGCGTCGCGGTAGGCCTGCGCCTGGCGGAGAAGCACCGCCTGTTCGAGCTGGTCGGGCGACGCCGCGCGGGTACCGCCGGCCAGGCCGACGACCTCTTCCACTGAGCACAAGCCACCGAGGTCATCGCGAACGTGTCGACCCAGGACCACCGTCGATCCGCGTTCCTCACGCCGGCAGAATTTCGCGAGCTCACAGGAATCGAGGCACTCGGGGCCGTACCGGGCGTCGATCATCCGCAGCACGCGCGTAAGCTCGCTGGCCGGGCGCGGATCGAGTCGCGCGGCGTCGCGCCACGGGTCCAGCGTGACGGCGGGCGGCAACGAGTCGAGGATCGACTCCAGCCGGTCCATCCGGGCCAGCATTCGCCGGACGGCTGCCACGTGATTCGTGACGTCGATCAGGACCGCCGTCGGCCTGTTGCTGAAGTTCTCCGGGCACACCAGCACCACACGCGGAGAAACCATCTGCTCGTCCGCTCCGCGAGACCTCAGGGTCTCGCGGAGAGCGTGAACGTAGACGGCCGCCTGCGTCTCGGCCGCGGCGAGCGCGGCCGCCGGCGCCTGCCCATCGATCACCGCGAACGACTTGATCTCGACGACGTAGAACTTCCCGTCGACGCGATAGGCCAGAACATCCGGTTCGGGAAAGACCGGGCTACCCGCAACCTCCAGCCGGAGCAGGGGATGATCGAACAGGGTGCGCTGTTCGGTCTCGGACGCCACCGCAATCAAATGCTTGGCGGTTTCCCGAGCCCGCACGCTGAGGCTTTCGTTCTCTCCGACCGTCTCTAAGTCCTGGTAGGGGACCTCCGCAATTTGTAGGCCGAGGACGTCCCGCAGCAAGGTCAGCAGTTCGGCACAGCCATTCGCCTTCACCTGCGCTTCGAATGCCATTCCTCGCGAGAGTGCGAACTGGGACTGCTCGGACGGCATCGGGAAACCGATCGCCGTTCCCAACTCGCTCTTACTGATGCCGGCCCCGTCCAACACACTCCGGCGACGACAGCCGGGTATGGCGGTGAGAGCAGCAATACCGCGAGCATCGAGTCTCTTGTGCTCACCCGACCCCCGCAGCGCGTCCAAACGCGCCTTGAGCTGATTCACGACCCTAGTCCTTCTCAGAGGGATATCGATCCCAGCAGAAGAACGCCTGCTACTGCTCCTTCGAGCGTAGAGAAGCCAAGCCCAGAGCAGAGCCGAACATCTGCTGATAATCGTCGAGCTGTTCACGCGCACGCCGCGAGGCCACTTCGCGTTGTGACCGATCCGCGTCGTAATGGATCTCCAGTTCCGCCCGGGCCGCACTTTCCACGACCTCCGGCGTCACCGTGTCGAGCGACCGTGCCCCCCCGGGGATATTGGCGGCGAACTGCCATAGCAGACGACGAACTGGCAGCGCGTCCCACCCGGAACCGCTCACCTGCTCCGATATCCGGATCGCCGCCGTGAGGAAGTGAACCCGAGGGCTCAGCGGCGCCACGATGCGAGCCGCCATCGGCCACGTCGACACGGCCAGAAGCCCCCGCGCCGGCGACAGTCGATCGGACGTCAACGCAGCACAGATGTAGTACGGCCGGCTGCCCGGAGCCTGCCGGAAAGACCTCTCCTCGTCGCGCCGGATGCTCGCGAACTGCGTACTCGACAGACCTCCGGCGAACACGGCGTTGCGCACCGCCGCGATGAGCTTCGGCGCAGCAGGCACCGTCAGGAACGTCAAAACCTGGTGCACCTGTTCTCGGACGGACACCAAGGGTGTGTCCGGTTCGGGGACGACCTCGTGGGTCTCCGGTCCGGTCGCCACCATGAGCGCCTCATCCCAGGCCTTCTCCGCACGGCGCAGCTCGGCCCTCAAGCGATTCGCGGCCGCTCGATCACCGGCTATCGCCGACCGACGAACCCCCCGGCGAAGTTCGTCGATCCGCTCCTCCAGAACCTCCATGGAGTCGGCCACGAGAGAACCGTACCCGACCCAGAGCGTTCCAGCAACTTCCAGAGATATCCAAATTCCAGAGTTATCGCGTCGGGCGGAGATCTGCTAGCGGGTCCAGTTGTCTCGGCGAGCTCACGCGCGGCCGCCCAACGCCGCCGCCGGAGGAGTTCCTCCTACACACCGGGCCCAAGATTGCTGTCGACACGCGCATGGCCGAACAGTCTCGCCATCTGAGCGGGGACAACGCCATATGCCATCCGTTCGCGCAAGGGCCTCCGGTGTAGGCCGAGCAGCATGGTCATGGACGGCTCGTCGAGCCAGCTGAGCCGGTCGATTCGTCCAGCCGTTAGGTCAATGACCGCGGTCCCGGATTGGACCCGACGAGAGGGAAAGCCCACGACCATGACCACTTCACCTAGCCCGTTTAGGCGTTTCGGTCGCCTGCCGGAAGGGTGTCCCCACCCGCGGTCGACGGCTCTAGCCTCAATACCGGTGACTTAGGGTCTTGGTGTCCGTTTGACCCGGTGAGGCTTGGTCGCTGGGATGATCGTCACGGCCGGTTTGGTTGGGGTGCTGGCG
>NZ_JBITDV010000028.1:0-25061 GCF_044454545.1 Cryptosporangium sp. NPDC051539
TACAGCGCAAAGGCCCCCGGCCAGCAGCGTTTCCGCTGGCCAGGGGCCATATGTGGGCGCAGAGGGTTTCGAACCCCCGACCCCTCGCTTGTAAGCAGAATCACTCCCGACCGGAGTGCTACACGGCGTGTCGCCAGGTCGCGCGACACCGAAAAGCGCGCAGTTACCGGATGGCTGCCATGTGGCCTCCGCGCAAGAAGCAGCCGCCTCCGCGATTCACCACAACCGCAGTCAACCGCGCAACACATGATCTACATGTTTAAATTGCCACATGGATATAAAAATCATACTTTCCACTCTCCTTGTGTCGGCGACTTGCCTCTCATTGGCGACAGCAACACCGGCTGAAGCGGTGGAGTCGAAGACCTTGTCCTGGGAAAACCTCACCCGCGGTGACTGCACCCTGAACAATGGCGTGCTGACGCTGTTTGATGACGGGCGAGTGTCCTGGAGCGCCTCGGTTCGATCTTCGGACGCCTCTGGGCCATTCAGCGACTCCGACTCGTGGCAAATGACGATCACCCTGCAGGACGCCTACAGGAACCCGATCGTCACCCTGCCCCAGCTCGGCAGCCCATCCATGACAAGCGACAACATGAGCTACAGCTGGAATCAAGATTTCCCGTCGGTGCCGGCGGTTGCGCAACGGTTCAACGACATCACGCGCGCATCGTCCAGCAGCCACTGCTAAATCGACGAACCCGATCCGGATCAAAACCATCTCGCCTTCCACGCCGGGGCGCGGGCTAAGGAGTTCCGAAGCTCGCGCCGCGCAAGGCCGACCAGACCGCGTTCCCGACGATCCCGGCAGCTAACTTTCCCGGTCGCGGACCATCGCCGCGTACGTCGGTGCGCCCTCGAAGGGCGTGATCTCGCCGACCCGGCGGTATCCCAGTCCGGCGTACAGGGCTCGCGCCGGCGCGGCTTCGTCCTCCGTGCGCACGAGCAGCGTGACCCGCTCCTCCGTCGACGGGCTCAGCAACAGTGCGTGCAGCCGGTGGCCGATCCCCTGTCGTCGGAACTCAGCCAAGACCGCGAACTCGATCACCGCGAACGTGCGTCCGGGTACCTCAGCGGTGTCCACGTCGAGTGGCCCCGTTGCACCCTTCCACCACCGGGTGTTCACGACCAGCTGATGCCCGAACCCGTATCCAACTGCCTGCCCGTCGACCTCGGCGAGCGCAAGCCTGAATCCGGGTTGCCCTACGCGCCGTGGCCAGCTACTGGCGAACGCTTGTACGTCGTTTTCATCTTCCAGGTACGGCGCTTCGCGGTTCACGATCCGGTACACCGGAAGGAACTGGTCGAGCAGCTGGAGGGCCTCATCAGGATCGTCGATCCGCCGACAGGTCACGGCCTTACTCAACCAGGTGAGGTCAGATGTCACGAAGCCACCACCTCAGCCCAGCGCGCAAACTCCGCTCCGCGTTGCGGACCCCGGCGACCGATCGCAGTGACGGTGCCATCCAGCATGCGCTGCACTCGCCGGGATTCGCTCCGTACGCCCAGCACGAGCGGGCGCGCGAGCGCCATCGCCTCGTCCAGGTCGCCGTGCTCGGCCAAGACCTCGGACAACTGGCAGCGGTAGAAGGCGGCGTTGCGCGGAACTGTGGCATCGGCGAGCGTCACCGCCTCGCGGGCGGCCAGCTCGGCACCTCTGTGGTGGCCGGCGAGCCGAAAGGCTTTCGCCTCGTGCGACGCGAGGTCAGCGCCGTTCCAGAATCCGATCCAGCCAGGATCCGCCGCGGACGGGCCGCGTTGCAGCAACGCGCGAGAGGCAGTCATCGCACGAGCTACCGCGGCCCGATCCCCCATCCGGCCGTGTCCGAGTGCTTCGCGGGCGCTGAGCAGGCTCGCTAGCCGCGGGCTGGGACTGCCGACTGCGCTGCGCGTTGCTTCGACCAGGTGAACAGCCTCACGACCGGATCCGAAGTTGGCCTCAGCCATGGCCATCGAGAGCAGGACTACAGATCGCGTTTCGACGTCGTCTGCGAGGTCCGCAGCGTGGATCGCTTCCAACCACCACTGCCGGGCCAGATCGTTCCGGCCACCATCGAACGCCACCCATCCCGTGTTCTCGACCACGGCGGCCGTCACACGACGCAACTCGTCGCCAGTCTCTATGGAATAGCTGGCACGGTCGAGTAGCCGATGGAGACGCTCGATCATGTACGTCGACACCGCATACAGATTTCCGGAGCCGTGCTGGCCATCAAGGGTGTAGAGGCGGCCGAGCGCTTGTCGGCATTCCTCCACGGTCGAGGTACCGATGCGTCGAGGTTCGTCCGAAGCGAGCGCCGGCGGGAGTCCTGCAGCGGCGACAACACCAATCAGCCCCTTGAGGAACTCCGAGCGCTTCACGTCGTTCTCCTCCCCCACGGCTGGGCCGCTCGTGCTAGACCGCGTTCCCGGCGGGTCCGCCAGCCCGAGGCATCCGGGTGGGATGCCCAGCGCCTCGGCCATCGAGTGCAACACCGTGAGGTCTGTAATCCGTCCGCGCCCGCGTTCGAGGCGGCTAATCGTCGCCTGGCTGTAGCCGGTCGACACACCGAGCTGGCTCTGCCGTAGGCCTAGGGCCTCCCGTACGAGCTTGATTACCGTCCCATGCTCACCAGCGACGATCGCACGGCGGCACGCGGGCGCGGACAGCACATGCTCGACTTCGGCCCGGCGATTCATGAGGTCCCCTCGATGACCGGCAGGTATGCGCGCACTGCATACGGTAGTCGCGTCCTTGGTCCGGGGTCGGCGATTCGTCTCCCGGCGCCAAGACTGGAGCTATGGCAACTCGCCCAGAAACGACCGATGAGTACACGCTCCAGGTCACCTCGCGCACGGGAGGCGCCGTCCCGGTCGTCGTCGTCGACTCATCGCCAGTCGCGGTGTTTCTCGTCGTCAGCGAGTCGGCAGGCGTCAGATACGCCGTCGTGCGTCGCGGGACACCGGCCGAACAGGTCACGAGCCGGTTCGCGACTTTGACCTCGGCCTTACCGACTGCCAACTGATCATCTTCGTGAGTACTTCCGCACGCCTTCAAGGGCGGCCTCCTGCTGACGCCCGGCCGCGGCGGCTCGGCTGGGTGCGAAACGCGGCAGGGCCGCCAAGAGCTAAAAGCATGCCTCCGGCGGGGATCTCTGGCAGGAGGGGGGGCCATCCCGTCTGCCGACGACCCGGGCAGAGCCGACCAGGCCGGCGGCAGACGGGGATGTTGTACTTCTCAAGCTATGACTGCTCGGAGTCCGGATCTACCACGCGCTCCGGTTCTCCTTCCCGGGTGACCTCGGCGAGCTGGTCCGGACTCACCCGGCGGACCAAGAACTGCGGGTGCCTCTCGTCGGAATCCATATGAGTGTCATATACCACCGCCCGGATAGTCGGCGACAAGCCGCGAAATCCTTGCCAATCCGACGATATTCGCTGCATGACCTCTGGCGACATGCGCGCCATTAGAATTTCGGTATCTGTATCTGGGCGCACCAACATTGTTCCACCTAGATGCCGCGGGGTGCGGACTTCCTGAAATTCGGTGATACCAGCAGTTTTCAACAAAAGTTCTGGCCACGAGTAGTCGGCAGAGACCATCGCAGCTCGCATCTCCTCGCCCGTATTCGGCAAACTTCGCATGAAGTCGATAAGTCGCCGGTAGCGAATGACAGCCCGAGCAATTCCCCGACTGTCAGCATCACCCACAGTGGCGAGCAGGGCCGCCTTGAGATCTTCGAATTGGTCTGCCAATCTATCTATCCGGATTCCTTCATCACGTTTGTTTCGCGACTCGGAAAGTAGCCGTTGGAAAAGCGCCGCCCACTGCTTGCGCAGATGGTCTAGGATTTCCTCTAGCCTATCGAAGGTAATTACAACATTATTGAATGATCTGCTTTCAAGGTAGGTAATGAAATCGAAAATATGTTCGGCGGAGTTGGGCTGACTAATCGATGGATAGACTATTTCCGCCGCGAAAGGCAAGCCCTTGTTTCGTTGATAAACTTTGTAGTCGTGGTAGACGGCCGCCTCGACGAAGGCGAATACGGGCCCTCCGCAGCCGGATGCATAAAGTGCCTCGGCTTGGGTGATTGACACCTTCGAATCACCCTCGCCCCGCATGAAGCGCCTAACATCTACATCACGAATGGCGTCGAATGCATCGCGATTGGTTAGAGTACTCCCGAAGCGAGATCCCACAACCAGAACCACCGCATCACAATTTCCTACCTCATCCAAGCAATTTTTGTGAGCATGCTCGCGCGGGTCATAAAGGATGTCCGAATATTCGCTCAGTATCGCTTCATAGCCTAGCCCATGGATGAACCCACGAAGGGATGATCGTAGGACGGCCATGTCGTAGGCTGTGCTTGAAACAAGCACTCGAAAATTGGCCATCTTCGAAACCTCCCCCAAAATTGATTCCAAGGGAGTATACGGCTGTGTCCACACCGGCCGGTAGTCCATCCAGAGCGTTGGGGCATGCCGCACCATCGCGAGATCCGCCGTCCGACGCATGGTGCCTTCCGTGGGCGGATCAGCCCACAACCGCGTGCGCACCTTTCGCCCGCGTGAGTTCGCGTCCTGTCGGATGCGGCTTGAGTTCCGTGCCTGATCCATACCCAACCTGAAGGTGAACGGGGGAGTCACTGGCGGCTACTTATGGGACCCGCACGCTCGGGACCCCTCTAAATGCCTGCGGGCAGGTGGCGGGTCATCCCCAAGACGGGTCCTGGCAGTAGTGCGGGTGCACAGGAGTGCCCCGGCGCCACGACTTACCCAACGGCAATCGCTGATCGCTGCCCAAAGTTGGTCGTTGGCGATGAGAGAACAGGGCGGACTGAGGCGCTGGTCAACGCAGGTGTTGGCCGACAGCGGCAGATGTTCACAGAAATGGTCCGGGAATCGAAGGGTTGCAGTTAGGCCGTCGCTAGGCAGTCGGAGAATCACCCAGTGCCACCGACACCCATTGCCCGCACTGCAGGTCAGACGGAGAATGTCGAACGTTGCGTCCAGGCCATCCCCAACAGCTTGCACCTCTACGACATCTTGTGCGGACTCGCTGAGCGAGGACCCGGTCCGCGCCGCGCCAATCGATGCCCAACGGGAGTGTGAGCGGTGGAGAATGGAGTCGCCTCTCTGTGAGGTGGGGGTCGGCCTGGATCTGTGGAAGGTGACGGGCCGGCCCCGTCATCGAGGCCTGGCCCGTTCCCTCTGGTGCTTAGCGCCCCGCAGCCTCCGCAGCTGCCCTGGCCGCCGCCTCGGCAGCCTGGCGCTGACGCTCCTGTGACGCGCGGATCGCTGCTTCGTGTGCCGCTCGCTCGTCTGGGAAGGACCGGAGCCGATCGATTCCTGCGCCGCTGCGACTGATCCTGGCCATGCGCTCGTTCCTCTCTGTGAGAGGAGTCCGGCTTGATCTGTGTGGAAGGTGAGAGCCGGATCCCTCGACGGATCCCGCCCGGGTCTTTATCGCGGCCCGTTGGGCGGGGCGACGGCTGTGCCGCTCGCCCTTCTCGGCGCTGTGCGCGGCCCCGGAGGCTCGCGGTCAAGGGATCAGGGCCGCACTTTCCCGCTCGCGCGTCATGCGCTTGGTCTCCAGTGGGTGAGGCGGGAAAGTTCGGACCCCCTTGACGGTGAGTGGGGCCGTGCTAAGCAGGGCCGCAAAGTTAGTGCCGGGCTTGCCCGGCTCCGGTTTCGCCTTTTGTCTGTTGGGCTTGTCGCGTTTCCGCTGTTCACCGACGAGTGGCTGAAACTGTCGGCCGGGCGTGGGACCGTGATCGGCATGAAGCTGACAGAGGCTGACCTGCGCGGCATCCCTGCGGCGAACATCAAGGTGTCCCGTGACGAGTTCGTCGCGCTGTGGACGGCGTCCGAAGAGATGCACGAGCAGTTGAAGGGCGCCGACTGGGGCGTCTGGGGTGTGGCATGTGCCTGCCGGTGGCTGGCCGACGCGACGTCGCGGAGGCTCGACGGCCGGCGTCACATGTCGAAGTCGCCGGCCACCCGGCGCGAGAAGCGCGCGTTCCCCGAGTTGATCACCGCCGAGTTGGTCGCGGGCGAGACGATGCTGGCGAGCAAGCGTCCGTCGCCAGTCGTCGTCAGTCAGCGTGAGTACTACGAAGCGGCGGTCGCAACGCTGCGGTGGGCGTGGATGCGCAACGTGCCGGCGCCCTACCACTGGCTGAGCCAGGCCAGCGCTCTGCGCACCGACCTGGCTCAGCACAGCTGACCTCGTCGAGTTACCTGCCCAGAGCGTGCTCGCTCTCGCGGCTGCTCTCGGCGTACCGGGCGGCGTCGCGCTCCCGCCAGTGCGACAGCTGTCCGGCCCTCTCGGTGTCGGCGTAAGCCTGCATCGCGATCTGCGCGGCGTTGCGCTGGCGTTGCTCGATCAGGTGCCGCTGCGCCCGGCGCAGTGCGTCGGCGGTGGCCTCGGCGGTGGCCACTTGCACCGTGTCCCGTTCGACTGGCCGAGGATCGTGCGCGGCCGCCTCGCGGACGTCGACGTTCTCCACGTCGACCTGGTCGCGCTGCACGTCGGCGTCGGTGGTGACCGCATTCAGATCGGCGGCGCGGGTGTCGGTGACGTCGTGCAGGTCGGCTTCGTCGGTGATTTCCCGGTGGTGATCCTCGACGCGGTTGGCCTCGTGGTGGGCGGCGAGCCACTCTGCGGCAGTGGTCTCCCGTTGCGGTTCCTTGTCGACGTCCCGGGCCGCTAGCTCGGCTTTAGCCCGGTCCGCGGCGGCCCGCGTCCACGCGGTTTCGGCCAGCCACTGTGCGCGGGCCTCGTCGGCTGCGGCCAGCTGCTCCGCGCGGGCATCGAGCATGTTGGCGAGCATCCGCGCGTCGGTAGCCTCCTGTTCCAGCCGGGCTCGTTCCTGCGTGTCGGCGATCGCCGTGGCCTGGGCGGCGCGGATCTGCGCCGTCTGCCGTTGGGAGTCGGCGGCCTGCCGGGTACCGGCCAGCTCTTGAGCGACATACCGGGGAGCCCATGCTTCCTCCCGTTCGGCGGCCCGCACCCGCATCCGCAGCTGCCCGTCAGACAGTTCCACCTCGTCGCGGTCGGCTGCTGGACGGCCGAGTGCGTCCCACGCGGTGCGCCAGGACGCGTACTCCTCGACCTGGCCGGGCTTCGGAGGCCGTCCGAGCGGTGTCTTCTCGTCGTCGTGACCGGTCAGCTCGCGGTGCGCGGCCACCGCTCCCGCGCGTTCTGCCCAAGCCTGCTGGGCCTCACGATCAGGCGGTACCGGGCCGAATGCCTCGACCGCCCACGTCGGCGGGTCACTGATCGCCGCCTCACCGAGCTCGACCCGGCGGGCGTCCGCAGCCGCTGCGAGCGCCGCAAGGTGCACCGCCCACTGCGCGTCGTCGACAGCCGATGTCCAGTCGGTGTAGCTGGTGCCTGCGGGTGTGAGGTCGACTGCCTGGGTGATCCGGTAGTGCAGCGTGTTGGAGATTTGCCGCGCGTCCTCGAGGCCGCGCGGGTCGGTGACCGCGTCCCAAAGCGCCTCGCGCGGGTCGTGTCCGGCGACTTCGGCACGGCGGAGCAACCGGTTGAGGGTGGTGGCGCCGTCTTCGGCGGCCAGTCGGGTGCGCTGGTCGATGGTGAGTGCGCCTTCGGCGGTCAGCTCGTCGAGCCAGCGGGCGGTGCGGCCGGCGACGGCGATCTCGGCCGCGTCGGCGAGCAGCTCGACGGCGGTCCTGAGGTGCCCGGCCTCGTCGGCCGACTCGACCGCAGTCTGCAGCGCAGAGAGCTGCGGATCGGCGTCCTCGAGCGTCGAAGCGAGCACCACGAGCGGGTCTTTGCGCGGAACATCGGACGTCGCCCCGGTCGGGGAGTCGACCGGGACGGCACGAGTGGTTACATGCGCGGTGTTGGACTCCCGGCCCCGGGACATACCGACGTAGAACGCTTCGGGGCCGGTCTGGCCGGTGACGACGGTGTGCGTGGTGTCGACGGTCATGCCCTGGGCGGCGTGCACAGTCGAGGCGTAATCCAGCGCCATGGACTTCCCGACGTACTCACCGGGCAGGGCCATCCGCTCGCCCGGGTGCGCGAGTGGCTCGACGACTAGGCCACCGTCATCGCGGGTCTCGATCACGCGGTAGGACTCGCGGTTAATCGGCGCACGTCGGTTGCCGTACTCACGGCCAAGCGCCCAATTATTGTCGCGGGCCTGGACGATGTCCCCGACCCCCGCGAACGTGCCCTGCAGACCGAGCAGCACCCCGTCCTCCTGGACACGGCCCAGCTTGACCAGATCGGCGCGTAGCTGCGCGGCGACGCGGGCGGCCTGCTCGTTGGTGTCCACGATCAGCATCGTGTGCTGCCCGGCGAGGTGGTCGGCCAGCCACGCGCGGGACGCGGAGGCTTCGGCCTGCTCGACGGTTCCGCCGTCCAGGACCCGGCCGTGTCGGTGGTACTCCCCGAGTACTTCCGGATCGTGGGCGCGCAGCCGCAGCGACGCGTCGGCTTCCCACTGGTGGGTGAACCGGCGGGCGTCGGTCAGCTCGTAGGACGGGGCGAACCCGATGGTCAGCTCCATGCCGCCGACCGCACCGACCGCCGCGAGTTGGCGAGGGTCGCCCACGAGCAGCAGTTTCCCGCCGCCGGCCTGCACGTACTCGGTGATCTGCGCCAGTGACGCGGTGTCGGCCATGGCGGACTCGTCGACCACGATCAGATCCCCGGGCCGCACCCGCCACGCCTCGGTCTCGGGGCGGGCACGTTGCCCGGCATGCGCGGCGATGTCCTGCTGGGCATTGAGCCAGCGGGTGATGTTCATCGCCCGCAGCCCTTCACCCGCGAGCACGTTCGTCGCGATCTGGGAGGCGGCCAGCCCGACGACCTGACGGCTACGCCCGTTCCACAGCTCCTGGTCGGTCCAGGCTTTGGCGAGCATGCCGACCACGAAGCTTTTGCCGGTGCCTGCCGGACCGATGAGCGTCTCCACACCCGATCCGGACGTCAGAACACCACTGACTGCGGCGGCCTGGTCGGCGCCGAGTTCCACCCCGGCAGCGGCCAGTTCCTCGAGGAACAGCCGCGCCTGCTCCGACGACAAGGAGGGGCTGGAGCCTTGGGTGGCGGAGACCTGCAGCAGTCGCTCGGTATGGATGTGGTCGGGTGTGGCGTAGCGGCGTGAGCCGGGTTCGGTGTAGGCCGATTCGCCGTTGGCCAGCCGCAACTCGTCGGGCAACGTCTGATCGCCCGGACGCTCAGCGTCCAGCGGCACGGCCAGCGAGAGCGCCTGGTCGGTCAGGCCGTCGAGCAGCGCGGTGACCTCGGCGCCGGTCAGGCCACCAAGGTGGTCGGGCAGGGCGTCGCTGATCGCCCGCGTGAGGTCCGCCCGGGTCCAGGCAGCTTGTCCGGCCTGGACGTCGGCGAGTGCCGTCTCGATCACCTCGGCCGCGACGAACGTGCCGGCCTGCGCCTCGCCACGCTGCTGCAGCACGCTGTTTGCGACTCCGGCCAGGCCTTCGGCGACCTCGGCGCGCAGTTGCTGGTCCCACCGCTCCAGCCGTTCCTCGACGGTCTTGGCCTCGTGCGACTTCGACGCCCGGGTGGCCAGAGTCGCCCGCTGCGCGAGGCGGGACAGCTCCAGCGCGTTCGGTTCCCGCCCGAACCGCTGCTCGAACTGCGCGACCAGCTCAGCGGTTTTGCGGGTGATCGAGCGGCGCCGGGAGCTGAACAGGTCCCGCACCGCCTCGTCGACACCCACGACTTCGCGGGCCTTGCCGTCCGGACGCGCGGCGAACCGCACCCCGAGGGTGCGGGTGAGGTGTTCCTCGGTGGTGCGTTCACCGACCGCGGCGGCGGCGCCCCGCTGCTGGTGCAGCAGAGCGCCGTGCAGCGTGCGCCACTTGCCATCTGAGCCCTGCACGCGGTTGAGAATCACGTTGTGGATGTGCAGCTGCGGGTCGTTGTCGCGGGAATCGTGCTGGAAGAATGACGCGACCGTCCAGTCGTGCGCGTCGGCGAAGCGGTTAGCGGCCCCGCCGTGGTGCCCGGTGCGGGTGTAGCCGGCCGTCTTGGCGAGATAGTCCAGTGATGCTTGGTTCCCGGCCCACATCGCCTCCTCGACCGCGACGCGGTATACCTGCCACGCGTTGGCGGCCTCGTTATCGCCCGCGTTGCGGGCCTGCACTTCCTCCCGCTCGAACGCGGCGTGCAGCACCGTGATCGACTTCTGCACGCTGAACGTCGCGTCGTGGAACCCGACGTTCTTCCGCTCCTTACCGCTCGCCTCAGCCCGCAACTGCTCGCGCCGCTCCGGGGACGCATCCGGCTCGCGGTCGAGCAGACCCGCGTAGATCTCCTCCGCCGTCTTGTAGCTGCGCCCGGTGTGCCCGAGTTTTTCGGCGTCCGCCCATCCTTCGGGGTCGCGGAACGCCAGGTCGCGCGGGTCGACGAAGTGGTCGTAGACCGCGTTCATGTCCTGCGCGTCGACGTCGCCGACCAAACCCAGGTGCGCGGCGCCCTCGCCGGACCAGCGGCCGGGGGGTTCACCGACCGCACCGGTGTAGTAGTTCTCCTCGTCCGACGCGCTGGTGTAGTAGTCCGACGAGTAGCGGCCGGACTTGACGCTCAGCACCAGCCACCACCACCGAGCACGTCAGCGACGCGGCTACCGAGCCACTGGGCGACGTTGGACGAGACGGCGTTCCCGGCCTGCATGGTCTGCTCACCTTGGTTGCCGGTCACCAGGTAGGTGTCCGGGAACCGCTGCCCGCGCAAGTGCTCACGGGGCTGCAGCATCCGGAAGGAGCAGTCCTCGACGGCCACCGCCGGTCGGACCAGCGCGGCCGACTCTCGGGTGGCCAGGGTGTGCAGCGGCTGGCCGGTTGTTTTGGCGCTGTCCTTGCGGTACGGGACCACCAGGGCGTGGTGATCCTGCGAGGTGATCACGCCGAGCGGCTCGGACCCGGTGCGCTTGACCATGTGTTTGGGCTCGGCGTGCCCGCCGTAGTTCTTGACGTAGAACGCGGCCGGGTCCGGGGCCGGAGCCGCACCGCCGGCCGGGGCAACGGTGAGGTAGTGGTGGTGGCCGCTGGTGGTGATGGTGGACATCGGAGCGTCCAGCGGCTCGGCGGACGAGTGGTTGCGCATCACGGTCAGCCAGGCCGCCGGCGTGACCGCCAGGCCCTCGAATCCCTTCTCGTTGGCCATCCGGGTGCGCATCGGCTCGGCGGACGTCGTCGCCGTGGTGTTCCAGTTCCCGCCGCACGGGGTGAGCAGCGCGGGCGGGATCGCTACCCCGTCGCCGATCCGGACCGTGCGGGTGGGCAGTGGCCGGGCGAACGCCGGGTAGATCCGGCCGTCGGCGGCCAGCTCACCGTGGTCGACCGTGACCATGCTCGGCTCGGTCGCGAACAACTCGAGCCCGGCCGCGATGCGCTTGACGGTGGCTGCGGCTAGTGGGCGGGCGCGATCCCCGATCCGGGTACCCAGGTCGGTCCAGTCGATCGCGGCGGCGGCCGGCAGGACGTAGGGCTCCACCACGGCGTGGCGGCAGGCCTGGTTCGGGCACTTGTAGTCGTACTGCTGCCGGTACTTGCCGACCTTGCGCTTACGCAGATTGCGCCACGCCTGGACGGCGTAGACGTCGGTCTCGCAGACCGGGCAGCGGGCCAGCGGGCGCGGGGTGACATCCGGCAACGGGATCCCGGTGCGGGTGAACACGAGGTAGAGCCGGTCCCGCCACTGCGGGGCGTGCGGGTTGCCCTCGCCTCCGATGTGCGCCGAGGACACCGAGACGAACTGGACCCGGTAGCCCAGCTTGCACATGCCCTCGACCCACCAGTCGAACAGCTCCCACTTCCAGACGACGTCAACGACGTTCTCCACGATCACCGCCTGGTAGCGGTGCACCTCGGTAGCGCGGATGACGTCGTGGAACGTCGCGCGGGTGCGCTCGAACCCAGCTCGAGCGATCGGCCCGAACTCCAGCAGATCCAGCTGGCCCTTGGCCGGGGCCTTCCCGGCCTTACGGCGGCCGGGACGCCCGCCGGCCGGGGACATCTCCGTGCAGATCGGCGAGGCCCACAGCACGTCAGTGCGGGGCAGCCGCCGCATGTCGTAGTTGTTGACGTCCGCGCACAAGTGCTCGGCGTCGGTGAAATTCGCCGCGTGTGTTTCGATCGCCCGCGGCCAGTGGTTCGCGGCGAGCTTCAACTCCAAGCCAGCAGCGGTCAGCCCGATGCTCGACCCGCCGGCGCCGCAAAAGATGTCGGTGAACGTCACGCTCATCGCCGCTCGGCTCCTTCGGCCAATGCTGCGAAGGAGTGGCAACGCGCCGCTGCGATCACAGTAGGTGACACGTCACCTTCGGGACGCACGGTGAGCAGCACGGAGCGGTTAGCGCCGCCGCGCCGCAGGCGCGCGGTGCCCATCGGATCGTGATGCAAGGGTGTGATCGTCAGTAGTTGATGGGTTGGGAGTTTGTTGGAGGGGTGCTGCTGGTTGAGTTCTTGAGGGTTGCTGAGTAGATGGGTTACTGAGGGTGAACTTGATTGAGGGTCGATTATGGAGGTGGGTTGTAGCGGATCGGCTAGAGGCGGCCTTGGCGGATGCGACTTCGCAGAGCATGGATCGCACTCGCGGCCCTGACTCCGGGCTGGGTGTTGGTATGCGTAGGCGTAAGCCTCTGGGATTGGCTCGCAAACAACTTCGGCTTGGTCCTGGTGCTCGCCCTCAGCCCGCCGATTGCTGCGCTGTTCTGGTTCCTCTGGGGCCTGCCTGCCTATCCCTTCGAGGTCCCGGGCGAAGATCAGCTGGACCGGCTCCGAGTCCATCTCGCTGCCCTCGAACAGGACATCGAAGACCGGACGGCGAAGTACGCGGAGCTGCAAGCGGGCGTAGACGAAGCTCGGGCGCTGGTCGAGCTCACCGAGGTGCAGATCACCGCAGTACGCGAAACCCTTGAGCGAGCGGCTACCCGCCGCGTTCGACGTGCTTGGATTCTGTCCGGCCTTGGCTTCCTCATAAGCGTCGGCATCAACTACGTCGTCAACTGGACCTCGGGCGCGTGGAAGCCTTCGTGGCTCCCGTGACCACGCGCTCGACGCGATGCTCTGCCCGCCGAGAAAAGTAGCGTCGGACAGTGGCACCTGTCGTACAGCAGCAAAGTGCAGCAGCCGTAGCGACCACGCCCGACCACGCCCGACCGCGCCGGAGTCTTGACCAGCGTAGGAGCCCTTACCCGACCTGAGCGTGCACAGTTCGGGACGAAGTGGCTGTGGTGCGGCGGCACCGGGGGTCATGACCAGCACATCCCGTTGTCGCAGGTGATGTCGTCGGTGGGGAAAGGCAGCGTGTCTTGCGCAGTACCGATCGCCTGGTCCAGCGGCATGTTGAATCGGGTGAGGTAGACGGGGTCCTTGCCCAGCAGCGCGCGACGTTCGTTGAGTAGCCGTTCCAGGTCGACCGACCGCGCGAAGAGCGCTGGTTCGTCGCGGCGCATCTCCGCCCAGGTGGCGGGCCGGTGGAATGGGCAGAACCAGCACGCCGACTTAGGCGGAATGGGCAGGCCCGCCCGGCGAATGATCTGCGCGCAGTCGGCCCGTGAGAGTCGCAGGTCGAGTAGCGGATAGACGACACGCTCGGCGGGTTCCTCCCGGCGGTTGTGCGCCCGTTCGAATTCGTCGATGGAAATGCCGACCGCGACGGTGGCCGGCTGCTCGGCGGTGGCGCCGTGCTCGCGGCACCAGCGGTGCAGTACCCGGATCTTGAAGTCGGCGGTGCATGAGCGCCGACCGGGTGCGCCGTTGGACATTCGCACGGGGATCGGCAACGACCGCGATCCGGGCCGCGTCAGCCGCCCGTAGAGAGTCTCGGTGGTCCCGTCCCGCCGGGTGCGGTGAAGCTCGTGTAGCTCGATGCCGTGCTCTCGGGCATACGGCATGGCGTGTTCGTGCAGGTAGTCGAGTGTGCCGGGGTACTCGGAGTCATCGCCGACGTTGGCGAACAGGAACACGGAGAAGTCGATCCGGTCGGTAGCGGCCAGCACGAGCAGGGCCGTGGACTGAACGCCGCCTCCATAGGAGACAGTGCGTAGCGCGGTCATCTCGTCACTCCCTTCAGAGCAGCGCAATCGGGTCTGATTTGGCTGGGCACCGCGCGGACCGATCAGCCCGCGCGGGGCACCCTGTGAGCCGGGTCAGCCGTCCCTCACGTCGTGGCTGGTGTGCTCGTGCTGGTCGGCGTTGCGGGTGGCGTCAGCTGGGCTGCCTGCTCGACGCCGTCCGGTAGCGGTCTGCAGTTGCTTCACGAGGTGGCTGGCACGGTCGACGGGGTCGGGCCAGCTCGCTGGGCCGCCGGTGTAGTCATCGGCGACGGGGTTAGCGCGATAGGAGCCGTCGGGGGCTTGGTGCTCGTCGCGAGCGGCGAGCAGCTGCGCCCAGGTGGCCTGGCCGGCGCTCGCCCGGATCCGTTCGGCCACCGGGGTCCATGCCTCGGCCATGTCGCGTTCGGCATCGGTGCGGCCCTGCGCGTATCCAGCGGTGACCCCGGCCTGGTACCAGGCCAGCCACTCCGCTTCCGCGGCCGTCACGACTGCTCCTGCGCGAGCAACTCCGCGGCGTGGTGGGCGGTGACCAGGACCACCAGCGCCGTCAGCGCGTCCAAGCCTGTGGCGACGAGCAACAGCAGGTCGGCGTGGCACGGCCGGTCGTCCGGGTGGCACCAGCACGCCAGATCGCGGCCCTGCAGCGCGCTCCGGGCGTCCGCGGTGAGCGCGGGATCGCGGCTCAGGTCCGCCGCGTACGCGGCGACGGCCGCCCACCGGTCGTGCGTGAGACCACAGGCCCGGCAGGGCTTACCGGCCGGGTGCCGGTTGGCCCACCGGCTACGCGGCAGACCCGGCGCGGACCGCCCGACATACACCGCGTCGGCGGGGAGGCGGCCGTGGAACAGGTCGCCTGCGACGCGCACGCGCTGGGGAAACGTCATCGTTGCTGCTCCTTCGTTCGCTACCGGGTCTGACCTGACTGGGCACCGCGCGGATCGGTGGTGCGCAGCCCGCGGGGGCAGCTGTGAGCCGGGTCAGGCCTCCCTGGCGTCGCCGTCGCGGTCGGTGTGTCCGTCGTCGGCTGCCCAGACGGCTTGCTGGTCGCGGTAGGCCTGGTCAGTGCGCTCGCTAGTCCGGGTGCGGGCGAGGTTGCGCAGGCCGGTGTCGATGACTTCGCGCGCGATGGTGTCGGCGGCCTGGCCGTGTCCGTCGGCGTACATCTGCCGCAGAACGGCGCTGCCGGCGGCGCCGTCCCGGCGGCGGCCGGCGTCAATGATCAGGTCGAGCTTGTGGGTGAGGTACTGCCTGGTGAGCGGCGTTGTAGACATAGCGATCCCCCCGGGGGTCGTCGGTATGGAGTGCGGTGCGGCCGGGTGTCTGACCTGGCTGGGCGCCGCGCGGACCGGTGGTGTGCAGCCCGCGGGGCACCCTGTGAGCCGGGTCAGACCTCCCGCACGACGTCGTCGGTGTGCTCGTGCTGGTCGGTGTCGCGCCAGAGGGCCTGCTGGCCCTGGTAGGCGGCTGCGGCGGACTCCTGATCGGTGTCGGCGCTACGCCGCTCACGCGCATTGCCGCGAGTTGTTTGCAGGTTGGCGACGGCCTTGCCGGCGGCCTCGACGCCGTCGGAGCCGCGCTGCTCGCGCAGCGGCTTCATCGCGTAGTTAGCGGTGGACTTAGCGACCCCGGCGACCTGAGCGAGCTGGCTGCCGGACGGCAGCCGCCCCGACTCCTGCCGGATCCGCGACGCCGCCGACGCGGCTCGTTCCCGGCGGAGAGCAGCCGCCGCCTCGGTCTCCGGATCGGACACTGAACCCGCTTCTGAGTTCTTAAGGTCGGTGCCCGATTCCTTAAGGTCGGTCGTCGCGGCGCCGTGCTCGTGGTCGTGATCGTCGCCGCGTTCAGCGTTCGCTGCTCGCACGGCGAGACCGACCATGGTGGCTCGATCGGTGTCGCTGAGGGCGTCCCACACGTCGGCGTCAGCCAGTGCCTGACGGGCCACCGGGTCGCCGCCGGCTGCCGTGGTGTAGAGCTGCGCGAGTGCGTCCACGTCGTTGGCGGCGAGCATCAGATGCGCGGCCTTGGTGGCGTTCTCCACCGTCCACACCGGTTCCTCGACCACGGCCGTGGTAGCGACCGCAGCGGCTACCCCGGCTTCCGCCGGTCCGTCGTGCGCTGGTCCGTCGTGCGCTGGTCCGCCGGGGTCACCTGCGCGGCTACCCGCCGCGCCGGGTGGGGTGAGGGCGCCGCTGATCGTGTCGGCCCACCCGTCGTAGTCGGTGCGGGCCTCGATGCGTTCGGCGAGCTTGTCCAGGTCGTAGGTGCTGGTCGCGATCTTGGCGTGCAGCGGGTTGTCGGTCTCGGCGTGCATGGTCTCGGCGACCAGCCCGGCAATGGCCGCTCGCCGGGTCTGCGTCTTGGCTTCTTCCCGGGCCGCAGCTAGGGAGGCGTTGCGGTCCAATCCCTGTTCGACGGCGAGCTGCTTAGCGCGGTGGGTGATCCGCGGTTCTTTCACCCACTGGGCGGCGCCGTAGCTGGGTGCGGTGTCGGCGAGCTTGCCTTCGGCGCGGAGCGCGTCGCGGCGCTTGCCGCCGGACTGCAGAAGCCACACCCCATAGCCGAGCGCGGACAGTCCGGCGAACGCCCCGGCGAGGTAGGGCTGGTCGGCGTGCCCGCCGAGTTGCAGCCCGATCGCGCCGGCCGCTGACGCGGCGCTGATCGCCCGGTAGCCGTAGGCCTTCTCTCCGAGCTTCTGCCGGGCCTCGGCCAACGCGGCGGTGGTCATCCCACCCAGCTCCGCAGCGGCGACACCGGGAGCGACGGCGACGGCACGCGCCCACTCCGGGACGTTGTCCGGGAACGGGACGTGTTTGGCGGCGGCCCATACCTGCCCGGCCACTGCGGCGCTCGCGGCGGTGCTGTAGAGGGCGTAGGCGAGCTTGTCCGCGAACGTACTGCGGGTAGTCGCAGCGGCAGCCGTCTGCGGTGCCGACGCCGCAGCCGGTGCCGCCTGGTGCGTGGGCACTGGGGCGGCTGCGGGCGCGGGCACGGTGGCCGCTTCGGGGGTATGGCCGTTGGCGTGGGGGGTGGTGCGGATCGGCCACGCCATGCCGGGTAGCGGCTGGTCGTTGATAGTCATCGGGGGTCTCCGTTCAGCCGGGTCGTCACGTGCGTGGGCAGGGGTCGCAGCTGCTCCGGGGTGGGCTGCGGCGGTTCGGCGTCGCGGTTGACCGACCACCACAACGCGATCGGCTCGACCAGCCGACCCAGTGGTGCGGCGCCCGCTACGGCGCGGGCCTCGGCGACCTTGTCCCGACGCGGTCCGCCGGCGACGTGCCGCTCGACCGAGCAGCCGTTCAACGCGGTTTTCACGCGGCGGGCCACGGCGGGCCGGTAGCGGTCGTGCCAGTCCCCGACCGCGTTCGACGAGGCACGTGGACCGGCGTAGGCCTCGTCGTGCGCGTGGCGCAGCCACAGCAGTTCCTCGACCGCGTGCGGGTGCCACAACCAGCACCCGGTCAGCGACTCGGCGCCGTCCGGGTATTCGAGATAAACCAGCTCGACCCAGCGCAGCAGATCAGCGAGCAGTTTCCCGGCGGTCTCGTCGGTCAGCGGCTTAGCCGGGCAGATCCAGGACGGCCGGGGTCGGTTCGGGGCGCCTTCGAGGAGTTCCTGGACGAGCTTGGTGAGGTCGACGACGTCTTTCGCGAGCTGGTCGAGCTTGTCCGGCGTGTCCTGCACGTCTGCGGCCTGCCGCTGCAGGGCCTCGACCTGGCGGGCCAGACCAGCCAACGCGACAGGGTCCGGCCCGGCCGGCGGTGTCGGGGGCACGGTCGGCGGCGGGGTCGGCGGGGTCATCGGACGTCCTCCCGTGTCGAGCGGGTATCCGCTGCCGGGGCTGCGGCGGTGGCCTGCCAGAGGGCCTGCTGATCGCGGTAGGCCTCGGCGGCGTGCTGCTCGGCCTGGACGGCCGCACGTGCGCGGGCGTCAGCGGCGACGTGGCGAAGCCTGGTGACGGCGTCCTCGGCTGCCTCGACGGGGTCCGCGGCCCGCTGCTGACCGTCCGTCTGCGTGGAGAGCGCCGCGCCCTCGTGGAGCCGCCGGTTGGAGTCCTCGATGATCCGGTCGAACCTCGCCGGGTCGTCGACCTCTAGCCGCTCCATCTGCTCCTGGTAGCCGTCCGCCCAGGCCTCGGCGGCGTCGGCCTCTGCCTTCGTGCACTCCACTCCGGACGAGGCGGAACCTGCCCACTGGTTGAACTGCTGCTCAGCGGTCGACTCGGTGACTGGCTCCCAGTCGTAGGGCATCCCGGCGCGGGACCATTCCTCGGCCTCGGTCCACGCCGCCTCGTCCGCTGCGGTGGGCTCCTGGGCGTCCTCCTGGGCCGCGGTGACCTCGTCAGGGTGGAATTCGTCCGGGTAGTAGGAGCGCCGCCAGTCGTACTCGCGGGCGAAGCCTTCGGCGATGCGCTGGTACTCGTCGCGGGAGAACCAGACACCCTTCTGCGCGACACGCTCTTCGTAGCGGCGCGTCTCGGCGTACGCCCAGGCCCACGCGGCAGCAGACGCAGCCGCGCCAACTGAAGCAGAGTCGGTCTGTGCGGTGCCGGCCAGTGCGGTGTGGGCTGCGTCGGTGAGGACCAGGTCAAGGGGCTCGGCAGCGGCGCCGACCCGGCTTCGCAGAGTGGCCCACTGCGCGCGGATGCGAGTGAACAGGCTCATCGTCCGGCCTCCCGCATATCCTCGGCGCGGTCCTCGTCGGCCTCGGCCACGAGGTGATAGCCGGACTGGTGGGTGTCCTCGTCGTCGGGCCAGGCGGTGTGCATCTGCCGGTTCCCGCGCCGCCACGGACCGGCGAACACGTCGGCCAGTTCAGCGACGGCCTCGGCCGCGGCCCGGATCGGATCGAGGGTCATGGTGGTGTGCCCTTCGGGCTGGTAGAGAGCGCGCTGCCCGCGGTAGGCATCAGCTGCGCTGGGAGTTGAATCTGCCTCGGCGAACAGGTCGAGCTGTTCGCCGTGGCGCGGCGGGATACCGCCGTTGACCGCGACCAGGTCGGGTCGGTGCCTGTGGCGGCGGGGGCGCCGCCGGCGTCGACGCCGGTCCGGGTCTCCGGTTCGGTGCGGCGGCACTGCGCGGGGTGGACGCGGTGCACTTCGCCCTCGTCGTCGAACACCTCGAGGTAGCCGTCGGCGTGCTTGGCCAGCACGATCACGTGCGGGCGGTCCCAGGCCCAGCGGGGCGCTCCGGGCCGGTCGAGGTTGACGAACAGTTCGTCTTCAGGCTGGATGTGGTCGGCCTTCACCGCGCCCACCCCTGATCAGCAGCTGCGGCTGCGGCTGCGGCCTGGTCGTCGGCGTGCCAGCGGGCCTGCTGCTGCCGGTAGGCCTCCGCCGAGTTCGCCCACCGCTGCCGGACATTCGCGCCCGACGAACGCAACTGGTCCATCGTGGCGCGGGCGGTTTTCACCGGATCGTCGGTCCGACCGGCCGTGCCGTCGGTCTCGTCGACGGGCTGAGACTCCTCGGCGTCGCCACGGCCGCGCTGGTCATCTCCGGCCTCGTCGCCGCCCTCTCCGTCGTCGGCCTGGTCGTCGGCCTGGTCGTCGGCATCGTGGCTAGCGGCTTCCTCACCGCGAGCGGTTCCCGCCGCTGACTCTTCGGCCCTGGTCGCGCCGTCGATGAACCAGAGGCGTTCCAGGGCCTGGTCGTAGCGGGCCTGGGCCTTCTCGTGGGCACGGATGCCTTCCGCGCTGCGGGCGAACGGCGTAGCCAGCGCCAGCGCCTCGCCCGCGTCGGTGACCTCACGCTCGGCGTGGCTGCGTTCATCGGCCCACGCACTGACCAGTGCCGCCGCTGCGCGGGCGGAGTGCCGCCCGGTCGTGTTGTCCGGCTGGTCGGAGTACCGCTCGGTCTGGTCGTGCTGGTGGTGCCGCCCGGCCCGGTCGTCGTGGGCGCTGTGGTCGTCCTGCACGGTGAGCCAGTCACGGACGGATGTCCAGGCGTTGCGCATCGCGGCAGTGAGACGGTTCATGCGAGGTCACCTCCAGGGGCGACAGGAGTAGTGGTCGGCTGGGCAGCAGCGGTGCCGCCGGGGCTGCCGGTGTGGGCGGCGGATCGCTGGGCGGGGACGGCGTCGGGCCAGCGCGACAACACGCGGTCGGCGAGGCGTGTGAGCGTCGCGGTGCGCCGTGCCCGCCGCTGCGCGGCTTGGTGGGCTTTGACGTCACGCCGTTTCCAGGCCATCTGGACGCGGCCGACCGCCGGGGGCATCCCCCGCCGGATGATCACGACCCGCCGGAAGGGCAGCTGCGCGATCTGCGCCACCGACATCACCGCGACCTTGCGGGTGGTCCGCGACTGCAGCTGACCGTTCTGGTCGGTGGTGTCGACGAGTTCGTCACGTTCACCGGTCAGCTTCGACCAGGACTCCAGGTCGTCGGACTCCTTCATCCCGCCGTAGAGCAGCACCGTGGCGGAGTTGTTGACGATCGCGGCGGCGCCGTCTTTGCCCCACCGCTGGTTGAGCTGCGGCCGCGACTGCACCCCGATGTGGATGGTGATGTTGCGGCCGCCCATGTCGGCGGTCCACTTGTCCAGCGGAATCGGGCAGATCAACGCCGCCTCGTCCAACGCCAGCGTCAACGGCGGATCGAGCCTGCCGCCGGGCAGATACGAGGCGATCTGGCGGGCTTCGCGGGCGATGTGCCCGGTCAACGCCGCCAGCAGGGGTGCCGTGCGGCCGTCCTCGGCGCCGAGCAGATACACGGTGCCGCGGGTGTCGAGCAGCTCCTGCACGTCGAACCCGGCCACCGCCCCCAGACCGTCCAAGCCGCGGATCTGGTCCCGGCCGGCGAACGCCGCCTGCGCCGCGGTCTCGTCGATCAGCCAGGACAGGGCGGGCATGATCGTCGAGGTGATCGACGAGCGGGTCCGGTCGTTGGTGTCGATGAACTGCAACGCCGCCGCTTCACACCCCGGCTCCGGGGAACGCAGCAGGAACCGCAGAATGTCAGCCTTGCCCGCCTCCGGAGAGGCCACCCAGTCCTGCACCGTGGGCATGTCCGCACCACCCAGGGCGGCGGCGTGCATCAGGATCCCCAGCACCCGCCCCGCTTGGGCGTTCCAGTGCTCCCGGTCGCCGCTGTCACCCTCGCCACCGGAGGAAGCACCCGCGATCAGGTCCTCCGCGCGGTACGCCGCCACCGACGGCTTCTCACATCCGGCGAGCAGATCGAACGCGACCGTGGACTTCAGCCCACCCAGACCGGACGGGTTGAACACCCGCACCGGACCGACCTGCGCGCGCAGGTCACCGGTCAGGTCGATCAGGTCGGTGCGGGTCGTCGTCGCGATCACCGCACCCGGCGCGTCCAAGATCCGCCCGGCCAACTCCCCGGACTTACCCGACCGGGGACCGCCGACCCGCAGCGTGACGTCCTCAACCGGGGACACCACCCTCATGCCACCGACCCGCGCCAGCGGGGTACCGAGTTCGGTGATCGGCACCAGGAACCAGCGGCGCCACCACGACAGGCCACGCAGCGACGGCCGCAAAATGGTGGCCTTGCGGCGCACCGGGAACCACGAGGCGACCCAGAACAGCTGCCAGCGGGACGCGACCCCGTCGTTACGCCGCGACCGCTTCGACCACCGGTTCACCGTCCCGGCTGATCCGGCGCGGCGACGCTGCCACGCCACCACCAGCCCGGCCAGGACCGTGACACCCGCCGCGATCAGCGCGGGCCACCACACCCGGCCCGGAAGCTGCTCCGGAGCCCGCCGCAGCCCGGCACCCACAAGGACCGCGGCTAGACCCGCCACGCGAAACCAGTTGCGGATCTGCGCCGCCGAGCGGTTCGGCCACCACTCCAGGACCATCACGCCCAGCACCAGCACGCCGAACCCGACCGGCCACAGCCAGTACGCCCGGCCCGGCGTGCCCGCCGGCATCCGCACCAGCAACACCCCGGCCACGACCGCGACCACCGCCGTCAACGCGATCTGCGCGCGGGCGGACATCTGCTTCTTCGGAGGCTCGACGTACTTGCTCATCGGGCCACCACCGGGTGCTTCTCGGCGGTCCGCTCCTGGTCGGCGACCTCCAGGAGGGCGAGCACGGCCTGGTCGGTGGTGCGGCCGTCCTCGTCGTTCCAGCGGCCGATCAGATCCTCGACCGTGACCCCGTCGGCGTCCTGCGCGTCGAACAGGCCGAGCGACTCGGCGAACAGCTTCTTTGCTGACTGTCCGGCCTCGACGTTCGTCGCGTCACCGGAGACGACGTACTGAATGGCGCCGTTGATGCAGCAGGCGCCGGTCTCGTCGGTGTAGTCGTGCTGCACGTGCCCGTGGGCGCGGACGTGCGCAGCGGCAGCAGCGAGAATCTCGCCCTCGGTGCGGGCGTCCCCGCGGCGGTAGACCACGATCTCGACCGGCAGGCCGTTGAAGTCGCGGGTCCAAGGCCGCGCGGTGAACGGATCACTGCTGCCCTTGCCGTGGTACCGCGGCGCCTGGGGCACGCCATCGAAGAACTTCACATAAGCGGTCCAGGAACCGTCGGCGGCGAAGCTGTCGAAGAGGATCTCGACGACTCCGGTGTGGCTGAAGGTGATGCTGTCCGGTCGAGGCGCGCCGGCGTCGACCAGCTCGGCAATCGTGCGAAGCAGCTGGGCTGCTGTAGACATGGAGGTACCTACTCCCTGACTCGAAAGGGTTGGTGAGAGGTGCAGGAAGCGGGCCGGTCCGAACTTTCTTGGCGGAATGGCGGGCCGGTCCGCGCGGAGCTACTGGCTGGTTGCTTCGGCCCCGCTCGCACGTCGCGCACGGCGGGCCTTGCTGGCCTTGAAGGCCAAGCGGGTCATGTCGGCCTTAATCCGAGCGTCGACAGCTGCCGCCCGCTGATCGGGCGCCATCGCGTCGTCGGGGTCGAGTTCTTTGGCGATGCGGGCTCGGCGGGCGTCATGTGCCCGCTGCGCACGCGCCGAGCGGTCGGCGGTGTGCGCCCAGCTCGATAACCCCGCGAGCCTTGCTCGGAGGCGTCGCTGTTCTGCGTCGAGTCGCTGGCCGCTCATGACGCCACCAAGTCGACGCGCAACTCGTCGTAGTCAATGTTGAGCACCGCTACGACCGCGGCGTAGTTCGCGACGCCGAGAAAGCGCCGGTCCCCGCGCTCAAGCTTGCCGATGAAGTCTCCGGAACAGCGCCCGCCATTCGCGCGCACCTTCTCCGCGAGCTGCACCTGCGTGAGGCCCCTTCGTTGCCGGTAGTACCGGAGGCCTCGCCGGTCTACCAGGATCGTCGTTCCCATAGCCATGACACTACCAGAACTGGACAAGACTTGAGCCAGTTCTGGACAAGACTGGAAGTGAAAAGATGATCGACCGCTCGCGGGGTCGCAAACGCAGAGAGGCCGCGCGGAAGATACGGTCCTGGCTAGAGCTGGCTTTACTGGTAGCCAGCTATCCAGGAACATGAGGAACCGTGGCGCCCGAGACGACAGCTCGCCTACAAGATCTAGGGACCCGGATCCGCGTTCGGCGCGAGGGCCTCGGGTTGACGCTGGAGCAGGCAGCGAAAGCCGCCGAGATGTCGATCACGACCTGGGGCGACGCCGAGCGTGGGCAGAAACGACCGCAAGGCGGGACTCTCCGCCGGATGGAGCAGGTGCTGAAGTACCAAGAGGGCTCGCTGAGCCGATTCCTCACCGACGGCACCGAGCCCCAACTATGGGCATCAGTCATCGCCGGTCAGCTGTACCCCAAGCGCGCCACGAAACCAGACGAGCATCTCCGGATTGACGTCAATGCACCGGGCTCGCCGGACTCGTCGGAGTCGATCTTTGCCCTGGCCGCCAATGAGGACTTGCCACTGACGCCGGAGGAACGCGCGGAGATCGCTCGCATCGCGGCAGCCGTGTGGCGACGCAACAACCCTCAGGACTCTCCTGACGCCTGAATCACCGCACCCCGGCTAGATCCGGTCACCTCGCCGCATCTGGCGGTGAGCGTTGATCGCACGCTCGTCGGCCACGGTTGCGCCGTAGCGGCGGAGCATCGCCGGCGACTTCCAACCCATGATGCGCATGAGGTCGGTCTCGTTGCCGCCGTTGGCGCGCCAATCGTGCGCGAGCGTGTGCCGGAATCGGTGCGCATGCAGATTCGCGATACCCACCGCCGCGCCGCGACGAGCGATCATCTGCTTGATGCCGTCGGCCTCCAGGCGACCGCGGTTCTGCGCGGCGAGCCACAGCCAGGGCAGATCGGCCTTCTTCTCGCGTTTGCGACTCCGGAGATAGCGCGCGAGGGCATCGGAGGCCTTCGCGCCGTACGGTAGCGCGCGCGGGCGCCTGCCCTTCCCCACGACGTGCAGCAGCTGTACGTCCTGGTCGACGTCATCGGTCTGCAGGTCGCCGATCTCAGCGAGACGACCGCCGGTATCCAACAGCAGCCGCAGAATCGCGGTATCGCGTCGATCGATCAACGACTTCCCGGCGCAGCCCGCCAGCACCGTCTTGATCTCGTCGTCCGTGAGGACCGGCACCGGCGCCTCCGGGACGATTGGCGCCGAAAGCTTGACGAACGGGTCCACGTCGATCTCGTCTTCGAGGGCGAGCCACTTGAAGAACTGCTGCAAGCCTCGCCACTCAGCGTTCACCGTTCCGGCGGCTCGGAACTCCAGTCGGTTCGCGGTCCAGTCTTCGATGTCTCGCCGGCCGACCTCCGTCACCAGCACCTCGCCGCGCTGCAGCTGCACTCGATCCGCGAGCTGCCGCAACGCCCCCAGGTAGATACGGATCGTGTTCGCCGACAGATTGCGGGCACGCATCGATCGAGCCCAGTCGTTGGCCAGATCGCCCCACAGAGGCATCTCGATCGGAGCAGCGGGGCGGGCCACTCCTGGCTGAGAATGGGTGCGCATAACCAGGATGATAGCCAGATCTGGAAGAGCAAAAGTCAGTAGTTACAGGATTACCGACCGGCTTACTACAGCGCAAAGGCCCCCGGCCAGCAGCGTTTCCGCTGGCCAGGGGCCATATGTGGGCGCAGAGGGTTTCGAACCCCCGACCCCTCGCTTGTAAG
>NZ_JBITDV010000029.1:0-22676 GCF_044454545.1 Cryptosporangium sp. NPDC051539
CGCCAGCACCCCAACCAAACCGGCCGTGACGATCATCCCAGCGACCAAGCCTCACCGGGTCAAACGGACACCAAGACCCTAAGTCACCGGTATTGCGGCTAGCCCCGGTCACTCGTTGCTCGACGCCGAGTGGCCCGTGGTGAAACTCGCGGTGGCCGAACTGGTCGGCGACCAGCCTCGCAAACGTTCCACCGCACGTCCGCGTTCGTCCACGACCCGCCCGGGGCGGACTCGATCCGAGTCGACGCCTGGGGCCGGGCCGTCGGGTGTCAACAGCTGGCCGACAGCACGGCTTGCGAGATCGCGTCGACGTCGTAGATGTGGACTGCCCGGGAAGCGAGAAATGCCTGGTCTTGGTAGGGCGACCTCATCTGCGGACCGTCGAGCGTCAGATGCGCGAACTCGAGGCCGTCCGAATTGCGCAGCGAGATGTTCTCGTGCCAGACGTCCGCGGCGCCGTGAACCCTGCTCGTGAAGACCGTGCCGGCGACCGCCACGACGTAGTCGCCGGACGGGTAGTCGGTCACCGTGATCGTCATCTCCGGAAACGCCGTGCAGTTACCGGCTCTCTGCCAATCCGGAACCACCGCGGTCCGCCCCGAGACCGGGACCGTGATACGACCGTCCTGGATGTCGGCCCGCGCGGCGCCGGGCGCGACCAGGACGGCCACCGCCGAGGCCGCGAGCACGGCCGTGATTTTCGTCCGATTCTTCACAGGACCTCCTCGACGTCATCTGCCGGGAGGACGGTCGCACGGTCGCCTGAAACAGCGCTGAAGCGACGCTGAATCAGGAATCGCGATCGGCGCGACCGAACACGCGGATCGACGACGGCGGCAGCTCGACGGTCAGCTCGGCGCCCCGATCCACCGGCGCGACCGACCGCACCACCAGGTCCTGCTCCCCGAGTGCCACGACGTACCGGTAGTGATCCCCGAGGAACGCCCGCGACCGCACCGTGACCGTCACGGTGTTCGCGGCCGAGGACTCCTCCGCGTGCACGACGATCCGCTCGGACCGGATCGCGAGCCGCACGTCCGGCCCGTCCGCGGCCGAGGGCACGGCCAGTGGCTGCGCCAGTCCGGGCAGCCACACCTGCCCGGACGCGGCCTTCCCGGACAGGACGTTCACGGTCCCGACGAAGTCGGCCACGAACTCGTCGGCCGGCGAATGGTAGATCTCTTCCGGCGTACCCACCTGCCGGACGCGGCCGGCCTTCATCACCATGATGCGGTCGCTCATCGAGAGCGCCTCGTCCTGGTCGTGGGTGACGAAAACGGTGGTCACCCCGATCCGCTGTTGCAGCGCCCGCAGCCACTCGCGCGCGCGTTCGCGCAGCTTGGCGTCCAGATTCGAGAAGGGTTCGTCGAGCAGGAGCAGGTCGGGCTGGTAGGCCAGCGCGCGGGCCAGCGCCACCCGCTGCTGCTGTCCGCCGGACAGCTCGTGCGGGAACCGCTTCTCGTACGGGCCCAGTTCGACGAGCTCCAGCACCTCCCGCACCCGGGCCGTGCGGGCGGACCGCCCGACCCGGCGCAGGCGGAGCGGGTACGCGACGTTGTCGTGCACCGACCGATGTGGCCAGACCGCGTACGACTGGAAGACGACGCCGCAGTTGCGGCGCTCCGGAGCCACGTCGACCCGCCCACCGTCGAACACCACCCGGTCGCCGAACGCGATCCGGCCGCGGTCGGGAGAGTGCAGGCCGGCGATCGACCACAGCGTCGTCGACTTCCCGCATCCGCTCGGGCCGAGCAGCGTGAAGAACTCGCCGTCGTCGACGTGCAGGTCCAGATCGTGCAGGACGACGTTCGGCCCGAAGCTCTTGGCGACCGAGGTCAGCGTCAGATCAGGCATGCGTGCGGACCCCCAGGAAGAGTCGACCGGCACCGAGGACGGCGAGCGTGATCGCCATCTGGACGACGCCGAACGCGGCGACCGCCCCGCCGGTGCTGGTGGCCGCGAGTTGCAGCATCGTCAGGCCCATGACCGGGGTCCGGTCGGTGACGAGGAAGACGGCCGGATCGGCGTCGTTGAGCATCGAGACGAACAGCAGGAGGAAACACGCGGCCATGGCCGGCGCGGAGAGCCGGAGCGCGACGCTCACCGACGCCTGCCACCAGGTGGCACCGGACGTCCGGGCGGCCCGGTCCAGGTCCTGCCCGATCGCGGCCAGCGCCGGGTAGAACACCCCGTACCCGAGCGCCAGGCTGCGCACCGCGAACGCGAGCCCGATCCCCCACAGCGACGCGCGAACCGCGCCGCTCGGGTCGAGGATCGCGAACGACCAGAAGAACGCCATACCGGTGACCAGGCCCGGCATCATCCGCGGCCACAACACGGCCTGTTGCAGCGATCCGCGGAACCGGAACGTCGAGCGGTGTGCCACCACCGAGATCACCGCGATCGCCAGCGTCGCCAGTAGCCCGCCGACGCCGGCGATCAGCAGGCTGTTGACGATCGAGTCCGACCAGATCGGGTTGTCGGAGATCGCCGAGAAGTTGTCGAGCGTCAGCACCGACCACGGCGTGATCAGCGGCGTCAGGATCGACGTGAACGCCGACAGCACGACGCCGGCCAACGGCACGACGACCAGCACTCCCAGCACCGCCGCGAACAGCGCCGTCACACCCCAGCGAGCAGCACCGAGATCCACGGTCCGCCGTGCGGACGCCCTCCCGGTCACGGTCGTGTAGCGCGCGGTGTCGCCGACCAGCCGGTTCCGGAGCACCAGCAGACCCGAGACGCACACCAGCAGGAACATCGCGCCGGCGGACACCAGCCCCTGATCCGGGGAGGCCGCCGTGATCCAGTGCCCGTAGAGGTAGGTCGAGACGAACGTGATGTCGTTCGGGAAACCGAGGATCAGTGGCAGTCCGAGCACCTCGAACGACACCGCGAAAACCAGCAGCGCCGAGTTCAGCGCGGCCGGCCGGAGCAGCGGCACCGTCACCGACATCAGCGCCCGCAGCGGCCGGGCACCGGCGCTGCGGGCGGCGTCCTCCAGCGCCGGGTCGATCGCGAGCACGGAACCACGGCAGAACAGGTACACGGTCGGCGCCGCCACCGTCGTGGCCACCAGCGCCATTCCCGGCAGCGTGTAGAGGTCGACCGGGAACGTCACGAACGTGTGCAGGGACAGCCACGACGAGACGTATCCCGACGGCGCCCACATCGCCATCCAACCGACGATCAGCACCAGCCCGGGAAGCAACACCGGCAGCACCAGCACGCCGGAGAGCAGCCGCCGGAACGGCACGTTCGTCCGGGTCAGCAGCACGGCCGCGCCCACGCCGAACGTCACCGACAGCACGGTGGTCAGCCCGGCGAAGACCGCGCTGTTGCCGACCGCCCCCCACCAGGCCGGGTCGGTCAGTAGGTGGCCGAAGTTCTCCAGCGTGAATTCGCCGCCCGGCAGGTACAGCGGCGTCGACCGCAGCGACGCCAGCGCGATCGGCACCACCGGCCCCACGACGACGACCAGCGTGAGCACCCAGACCAGGTACCAGCCGACCGGCGCCCGCCGTACGGCCGGTAACGCGAGGCTCATCGTCCGAAGGCCTTGTTGAAGCGCGCGACGATCCGGGGCTGTTCCGTCGCCAGGGCGGGGTCGTACGCCCCGATGATCAGGTTGTCCTCACCGACGATGGCCTTCACCTGCGGCAGGCCGAATGCGCATTTCACCCCGTCCCGGTAGGGGGTGAAGCCTCCGGCGCACGCGGCCTCCTGCCCCTTGGTCGAGAGCAGCCAGTTGAGCCAGACCTTGGCCGCGTTGGGGTGCTTCGCCTGGGACGTCACCGCGGCGGCCCGGGGCAGCAGCGGGGTGCCGTCGGTCAGGTAGCGGTAGTTCACGACCTTGGCCACGTCGCCGACGATGAACGCCCGGACCGCCCCGGAGACGAAGAACGCCGCCGCGTACTGACCCTGCGCCAGCTTCGTGACCAGCGGGCCGTTGTCGGACTCCAGCCCCGCGTGGGCTCCGATCCGCTCGAGCGTCTGCCAGCCGGCGTCGCCGTACTTGTCGAGGTACGCGCTGGTCGCGCCGAACTGGATGACGTTGCTGATCGCGGTGGCGCCGATCTTCCCGTCGAGTTGCGGTGCCATCTTCGCGAGCTCGGCCATCGACGTCGGTTGCTTGTTTTCGGGCAGCACGGCCTTGTTGAACACCGCGATGACCGGATCCTCGGAGAACGCGTACACGCCCTTGCCGAGCAGCGCGTAGTCGGGCAGGTTGGGCGTGTTCGGGTCGGTGTAGTCGGCCACGTTCCCACCGCGGAGGAACGACAGCCAGCCGACCGCGTCGCTGCTCATGACCACGTCGGCCGTCGACCCGCCCGACGCGACCTCGGTCTCGTAGCGCTGGAACATCTCCTGGTTGCCGAGCGTCAGGCTCCGGACCTCGATGCCCGGGTTCGCGGCCTCGAACGCCTTGATCATCGGCGTCATCTGCTGCTCTTCGCTGTTCGTGTAGAGCAGTACCTCGCCCTCGGTCCGGGCGGCCTGCAGAACTCCGGCGTCCACGGGCGTCACGGTGGCGGCCCGGCCGACGTCGGCGGTCGCCGAGGGCCCGGCCGACGTGGGGGAACCGGCATTGCTGCCGCACGCCGCGAGAACCAGTGCGGTGGCGAGCACGAAAGGAGCTACAGCGGTCCTTTTCATGGGGATCCTCGAGTTCGGAGGGTTCAAAGATCAGAGGAGGGTGCGAGCCGCCGCGCGGCCAGGGTCCACGCTCAGACCGGCCAGGGGGACGTGGTGCTGGCCGGCGTGCATGTCCCGGTCCCGCAGCGATCCCTGGGAGACCGGCCGCGGGAACGAGATCTTGACGACGTTGAGCGACGGGATCCGGAACAGCTGGACGGACCCGGCGTCGACCCGGTAGAGCTCGGCCACCACCCGCTCGTCCACGAACTCGACGGCGCGGAAGCCCTCGTCGTCCCGCATGAACAGCTCCATCGTCACCCAGAACGGGCCGGCGTTCTTCGACCGGACCTCCAGCGCGAGATCACTGATCGTGGTCACCGGGAGACTCCGTATTCGATGCGGAACAGGGCGGTGGGGTCCCCGCTGTCGACGACGTGGTTGAGCACGAACTCGTAGGCCGCACCCCGTTCCACCTCCGCCGGAGAGCTCGCGAACGCGAAGCTCGGCAGGTAGTGCATGTCCGCGGCCGGCAGGTGCAGCATCAACGTGTTGGCGACCTTCGCCACCGCCGTCGCGGTGGCCTGGTCCGGCGCGTTGACCAGCAGCATCACGCCGACCTCGCGGGGCGGGCCGGTCTCGGGCTCGAGCTCGCCCAGCACCGCGTCGTGTCCGTACAGGCGGACGTCGAACGCGTACTCGTCGTCGCCGCGCCCGAGCGTCTGGTGCACCCGGGCCGTGAGGTGCCGTCGCAGCAGAGCGGCCCAGCCGGAGATGTCCGCCAGCACGAGCGGGTCCCGGATCGCACTGAACGACATCGTCTCGTAGCCGGTGACCCGCGAGCCCTCGAGCTTGATCGTGTGCTGGTCGGCGTGGTGGAACGAGGAACCCTCGACCCGGACCGTCCGGTCGTCCACCGCGACGTAGGTCGCGTCCCGCACGTCCAGGGTCCCGGCCGGCTCCCGCATCTCGTACGGGTTCACGGTCTCGTAGAGCATGTGGGCGGCAACCGAGTAGGGCGTGCAGGCGCTGTCCGGTGAGAGCGGTTCGATCGTGAAGCCGCGCGCGTCGATCACGGTGTAGACCCCGCCCTCGCGGGGGTTCGTGGTGCACTGCCCACCGCACTCGACGATCTTCGCCGCGTGCCAGGTCGGTCCGGGCGGGGCGCCCTTCATCAGTGGATAGGCGGCCGCGACGGCGGTGTCGGTCGCGCGTCCGGCCAGCACGACCTGGGCGCCTGCCGCCAGCGCCTCGGCGATCGGCTCGTGCCCCATCATCCCGACGATGTGCGCACAGCTCTCGAGCGTCTCGGCCCGGAGCTCACCCATCGGCGGCAGTGGATGGATGCGTCCGGCGTCGAGGTGCTCCTTGAGGTCGGCGGCGTTCTGCTCGCTGTAGATACGGGCGACGCGGAGGTCCAGGCCCTCCTCGGCCATCACCTCGGCGGCGATGCCCGCGACCCAGTCGACGCCGCTGTCGGTGCCGCTCGTCCCGCACGAGCCGACGACGAGCGGGGCCCCGGACCGCGCGGCCGCCCGCAGCAGGCTGCGGAGATCGCGGGCCACCGCCTTCGCCGTCGTTTTCGCCGTGCCCGACCCGAGGTAGTAGGGCCCGGAGTCGGTCGATCCCCCGTCCACCGTGATCACGTCGACGCCGAGCGCGAGTCCGCGCTCGATCGTGGCCTCGTCCCAGCCCGCCCCGAGCATTCCGGTCGGCGTCAGGATCCGCACCTGTGTCTCGTCCATAGAGCTCTCTTTCGAAGGGTCAGCTGACCGCGAAGCGGGGGGTGCCGTTGAGGGCGGCCACCAGTTCGGCCGCGCCCTCGATTCCGGCGGCCCGGCGGGCCTCGGCGGACTGGCCGGCGAGGTGGGAGTAGACGACGATCCGGTCGACCGTGCGCAGCGGGCTGGTGACCGGGAGCGGTTCGACGTCGACCACGTCGAGCGCGGCACCGGCGATCCGGCCCGAGCGGACCGCTTCGACCAGCGCGTGTTCGTCCACGATCGGGCCGCGCGCGGTGTTGATCAGCACGGCGGTGGGCTTCATCCGGCGGAACGCGGCCGCGTCGAGCAGGCCGCGGGTGCGAGCGGTGAGTGCGGTGTGGATCGAGACGTAGTCCGAGGCGGCCAACAACTCGTCGAGCGGCACCGCGTCGCGGCAATCGGGACGGCTCGTCGTGCAGAGGATCTTCAGGCCGAACGCGCGAGCCAGCGGCACGACCGCCTGCGCCACCGCCCCGTAGCCGATGAGGCCGAGCGTCGCACCGCGCAGTTCGTGACCGTCCTCGCGCGGCCAGCCCCCGGCTCGTACGCCGGCCGCGCTGCGTACCAGTCCCCGCGCGGCGGCCAGCAGCACGCCGATCGTGTACTCGGCCACGGCGTTCGCGTTGACGCCGGGCAGGTTGCTGACCGTGATGCCCCGCCGCGTCGCCGCGGCGACGTCGACCGAGTCGTAGCCGACGCCGGTGCGCACGATCACGCGGAGGGTGGCGGCCCGCGCGAGCACGTCGGCGGTCATCGGCTCGTTCGCGATCAGCGCCGCGTCGATGTCGACCAGTGCCTCGGCCAATTCGTCGGGGTCACGCCGGCCGCGCATCGGCGCGTGCACGGTCTCGTGCCCCAGACGGCGCAGGTACTGATCGACCTCGTCGCCGGGCCGGAGGTAGTCGGTGGTGATCAGGATGCGGGACGCCATCGTTCCCCTCCCTCGATCGGGGTGCGGCGACCGTAGCTTTGCTATGGCAAAAACGTCAAGGGTTGCTTAGCAAGATGCAATGGCGAACGCTAGGCTGCCGACGTGGCGACCGAATCTCTCGTGGGGCTCACCAGCGACACCCTCGCCGACCGGGCCTACCGGTCGGTCCGGGCCGCGATCGTCACCGGTGAGCTCCGGCCGGGCCAGAAGGTGACCGAGCGCGGGCTGGCCGAACGGCTCGCGGTGAGCCCGACGCCGGTGCGCGAGGCGATCCGCCGGCTCGAGCAGGACGGGCTCCTCGAGCGCACCGGTCCGCGGACCGTGAAGGTCTCCAACCTCGGCGACACCGCGCTGCAGGACCTGGCCGAGGTGGAGGTCGCGCTTCGCGGCATGGTCGCCCGGTTCGCCGCCCGGCACGCGACACCCGATCAGCTCGACAACCTCGACGCGATCCTCGACGAGTCCGACGACCTGCGGCTCGTCATCGGGCAACGGCTGAGCAACGGCGAGGTCGTGACCCGCAACGTCAACCAGCTGCTGGACGTGATGCAGCGCTTCAACGACGCGGTCAGCGCGTGCGCGAGCAATCCGGTGCTGATCCGGCTCCTCGACCAGACCAGGGTGTTCTCCGCGTCGGAAACCCGGGCCCGGCGCCTGGAGCGCGTCGCCGAGGACCCGAGATTCGGCGCGGAGCGCTACGCGACCCACCGCGCGCTGGTGCGCGCACTGCGCGCGGGCGACGAGGTCGCCGCGGAGACCGCGGTGGTCGAGGACGCACGCGGCGGACTGACCGCCTTGCTCTCCGACGGCGGTCACTAGGGTCATGGTTCTGGTGGACGCCCGGCCGCGCGCCGCCGGGCGGTGGGTTGCCGCCGTCGCCACGGCCGGTGCGATTCGGATCCTGCGGGTGCGCTACCAGGTGAAACGTGGTTGGCTGCAGCCCATGGCCCGATTCCGACTCCGTGCGGCGCCGCCGCCCCAGCCGGCCGGCGCGGCCCAGCCCCAGCCGACCGGCGCGGCGCCGCCCCAGGGCGGGATCGGCGAATCGCTCACCCGCCTGGCGCAGACGGCCGGGCGCCCGTCGTTGTTCGCGCCGTCGGCGTTCGTCAAGCGGGTCGACTGCCCGCAGTGCGGGGCGCCCAAGCAACTGCCCTCGACGACGGCATACCTGTACTGCGACCACTGCGGATCGCTCGTCGACTACGACTTCCGCGCCGCCAACGCCGGCAGCAATTCCGGGCTCACCAACACGGTGTTCCACCACCTGCTCGCCCCCGTCCAGGTGCACCTACGACTGGCCAGGGCGGCCGGGGACGTCGGCCGGTACCGGCAGCTGTACGCCGGTGTCTACGCCGCGTGGCTCCGGGAGTGCCCGCAGGCGGTGTCGCCGCGGGCCCGCAACGACGAGCAGTTCCGCGACGGCATGATCCGCTACCTCGTGGAGTCGACCGTCTGCAAGGACTTCGACGCCGAGCTGTCCGCCCTCGAGCAGCACCTGAACATCGCGATCTCCGCGCTGCGGCGCATTCCGCGAGGCGCGGAGCCGTGGCTCGTCGACGTCGGGATCTGGCCGGTCGCGGAGCGGTTCCGGCAGTTCATGGAGGCGACCTACCTGCGCCTGGAGGCTGCCGGGGTACTGGCGTTGGATCCGGACGAGTCGCCGCCGGGGATTCCGCTGCGCATGGAGTACTCGACGTTCTGCCAAGCCTGGATCCCGCATCTCCTGCCGGCCGACGCCGAGCGACTGCTGTCCGGCTTCGGGCTGCACGCGGAGTACACGCAGGTCGCCGTGCCCACCGTGTCCCGCTGCTGCGGCGGGTGCGGCAACGCGATGGTGACGCTACCGACGGCCCGCGTCGTCGTCTGCGAGGCGTGCGGCCGCCGGGTGGACGTCGCCGGAGGCGAGTGCTCCTGCCGGTCGTGCGGCGCGCTGATCTACTTCCCGGCGGGCGTCACCCGGCTGCCGTGTCCCGCCTGCCGGGCACTGACCTTGCGGACCTGAGCCGCCAGCCTTGCGCACCCGAGCCGCCAGAGCCGAGGAATCGGGTAATCGGGAGGCGGTGCCACCTCTGCCGCGAGACCGGGGGCCTCGGTGGCGCGGCCCGCTCCGGCCGCGACCTCAGCCGCCCCCACCTCCGGTGGCCTCGACCCCCGTGATCGCCTGCGTCTCTCGTCCGATCATCTCCCTCAACGGCGCGCTGTCAGTGTTGCTGAGGATGACACCGACCCAGCCGGTGTCCGGGTAAATGCTCCAGTTCGCCCCGACGCCGGGATTACCGCCGGCGCGCTCGAAAACCCACTGACCCCCGCTGATGGAGACCGGACACAGATAGGCACCGAACGACGCCGGACCTTGGGGCAACTTGGCCGCGGTGAGTACGTCGGCCCAGGGCCGCTCCAGCAGCGTGCCGTTGCCCAGCGCCTGGCCGAACCGAACCAGATCCGGCGCAGTGGCGAAACCACCGTCTCCGGGCGCATCGATGAAGGCCCGGCCCGGATTCTTGCCCAGTACCTCCGGGCGCCCGCTGCCCTTTTCCAGATTGCCGACGGCGTCCACCACGCTGCCGTCGGCCAGCGTCATGTAAGGATGCGCGATGTTCGGATCGGCCAGCCACTGCGGCCGGGTGTAGAACGCCGAGCCGGTCATGCCGCAGCGCTCGAAAATGTTCTTCTGGACGTAATCCCAGTAGGTCGTTCCGGCCACCGCCTCCACGATCAACGCGGAAATGGTGATCCCCGCCTCCTCATGGAGGGTGGAGGCAACGCCGGGGACACCCACCAGCTCCGCCTGCCGGGCACGCTGCCCGTAGTAGCGCTGCACCTCGGCCCGGCTCCCGAAAACTCGATCCACGTCCTCTTCGGGGCTGCGCAACCCGGAGGCCCCGGTAAGAAGATCATGGACGGTGACCCGCTCGGCGACGGCCTTCGGGAAACCCTCCAAGTGCGCGCCCACCGTGTCCGACAGCCGCAACTTCCCCCGCTGAACCAACTGCAGAACAGCAACCGGGAGAAACGGCTTGCCCGCCGAGCTGAGGCTGAACGCAGTGCCCTCCCGGATAAGGACCTTCTTCTGGACGTCGGCCGTGCCGTAACTCCGGGACAGCACCGTCCGGCCCCGATGCGACAGCAGCACCACACCCGAGAACTTGCCCGCCGCGGCCAACTGCGCCACGTAGCGGTCATAAGCGCCGCCTGGCCGGGCGTCCGGCGGGATCCGATCGGCCCCGGGCAATCCGGTCGAGACCGCGTCGGCGCGGCTCAGGCCCATGCTCGCCAACGGAACACCCACGGCCGCCGCGCCACCCCAGGCGAGCACACGACGCCGATCGACTCCCCGCACCCCGTTCGAGTCCGTCAAGACATTCCCCTTCCCGAGGAAGAACCGGCCGGCGCAGTCACGCGCCCAGGCAGACGACTCCATCGAAGAGGGACGCCCGTTGTGGGGGCGTATGCAGATTTCGATACACCGGCAATATGACGCGAGACGCGATCGGCACGGTCGGCCCGCTCCACGCGAGTGTTCGCAACCGAACGTTCCGGCCGTCGCAGCGCCGAACGAACACGGCCCCGATCAGCGGCAATCTGATGACACCCGGGGAACACACCCCGACCACGATCTTCGGAGGCTGGACGACATGAGCGGCTGCTACGACTACGACTACTCGTACGACTGCAACGACAACTACGACTACGACTGCCGGCCGCGTCGTCGCCACCACAAGAAGCGCCACTACAACGACTGCTGGGACTACAGCTACTGCAGCTGACCTCCCCGAGAAGCGAAGGCCCGGAACGCGAAACCGCGCTCCGGGCCGCTCCACGTCCGGATCGAGCCGCGGTCAGCGAGTGGGCCGCCGCGGAGACACAGTGGGACAGTCGGCCGATTGCCGCCGCGCACGCCACGCTCCACTGTCTACGGTGTGACCGAGATGCTCGAGCGAGCGTCGGTGCTCGCGGAGCTCGACCGTGGTTTGGCCGCGGCGGCGGATGGTCGCGGCCGCTGCGTGCTGATCGAAGGCGCCGCCGGGCTGGGCAAGACCCGAGTACTGGCGGCTGCCCGCCAGGCGGCCACCGCCGCGGGCTTCCAGGTCAAGACCGCACGCGGCTCGGAGCTCGAACGCGGCTTCGCCTTCGGCGTCGTCCGGCAGATGTTCGAACCGCTTCTGGCGGCGATGCCCGCCGCGGACCGCGACCTCGTCCTGAGCGGCGCTGCCTCCGGCGCCGGCGTCGTGACCGGCGCGTCCGCGCCGACGACCGACCGGCCGCCCGGCGACTTCGCCAGCCTCCACGCCCTCTACTGGCTCACCGCCAACCTGTGCGCGCTCCGGCCGACGGTCCTGATCTGCGACGACCTCCATTGGGCGGACGAACCGTCGCTGCGATTCCTGACCTTTCTGCTCCCGCGGCTGGAAGACATGAACCTGCTGCTGGTCGCCGCCACCAGACCGCGCCAGCAGGGCGCGACCGGCGAACTGCTGGCGCGCCTGGTCGCCGACGCGTCCTGCCTGTCCGTCCCGTTGCCGCCGTTGAGCCCGAGCGCCAGCGGCACCCTCATCGAAGCGTCGCTCGGCCGACCGGGAGACCCGGAGTTCCTGGCGGCCTGCCACTCCGCCACCGGTGGCAACCCGCTGTTCCTCAGCGAACTCGCCGTCGCCGCCAGGACGAACGACCTCGCCCCGACCGCCGAGAACACCGCCCAGGTCAACGGGGTCGGCGCCGAGGCACTCGGCCGGCGCGTCGAGTCGTGGCTCGTCCGGATGCCGGCCGACTGCGGTGCCCTCGCCCGCGCGATCTCCGTCCTCGGTGGTGAAGCGGTCCTGAGCGTCGCCGCCACCGTCGCCAAGCTGGAGCTCTCCGCCGCGCTGGCCGCCGCGGACACCCTCGAGCGGCACGAACTCCTCGAGCGCGCCTCGGCCGATGGCGTGCGCTTCGTCCACCCCCTGGTGAACACGGCCGTCTACGAGAGTCAGTCGACGTCGGTCCGCGCCGCCGGTCACCGGCGGGCAGCGGTGACTCTGTTCTACGCACGGGTCAGCCCGGAGCGGGTCGCGGCGCACCTCCTCCGGATGCTGCCGGCCGGGCAGACGATCGTGGTCGAGGAGCTCCGCCGGGCCGCGAGGGACGCGCTGGCCCGCGGAGCCCCGGAATCGGCGCTCCGCTACCTGCGGCGGGCCCTGAGCGAGCCTCCCGACGCCGAGGACGAGCACGAAATCCTGCTCGCGGCCGCGGACGTGGCCGCCGCCGTCGACCTGCCCGCCGCCGCTGACCTCTACACCTCCGCGCTGGAGCGCTGCACCGACCCCGACGAACGCGCGTCGATCGGCCATCGGCTGGCTCGCGCCCGGTACTACGTCGGCCGGTTCACCGGCTCCTGGGACGCCGCGGCGGCGGCGCTCGAATGCGCGCCCACCGACGACCTCCGCGGACGGATCGCCGCCGGAATGATCAGCCTCTGCGTCGCCGGCGCCTACCACGCCCCCGACCGGGACGAGCGGATCGCCGGTTGGCTGGCGCAGGAACGGGGCGGGGATCCCGGCTCCCGCATGCTCGACGCCGCGTTGAGCGCCGCGGTCGCGATGACCGGCGACCCCGCCGCCGTCGCGCTCGCCGAACGCGCGCTCGACGACCCCGTCCTCACCGAGGTGAGCGCCGGTGACACCGCCCAGATCTGTGCCTGGTGGACGTTGATCGCCGCCGACCACGACCTCGCCATGACCAATCTGGACGCCGTCCTCGCCCGCGCGCACCAGATCGGCTCCTACTACGCGCTCGGCGCCGCACTGACCTGGCGTGGTCTCGCGTGGCTCTACCGGGGCGACCTGGCCGAAGCGATCACCGACCTGGACGACGCGATGACCGCCGCGGACACCGCCCGGATCGGGTTGGCCGGAGCGTTCACCGGCCCGTGGCTGACGATCGCGACCGTCGAACGCGGGGACCTCGATGCCGCGGAGGCCGCCCTGACCTGGACCGGCGCGCCGCAGCCGTTGCCGCCCGACGGCCCCTGGCACCTGCTGCTCGAGGCCAGAGCTCGACTTCTGCGGGCTCGTCATCGTCCGGAAGAAGCACTTCGTAGTGCGCTCGCCGCCGGGGAGTGCTTCGCCCGGATCGGCGGCGTCAACCCGGCTGTGGTGGGTTGGCGTAGCGAAGCTGCGCTCGCTCTCCGCTCGCTCGGCCGCGAGCGGGACGGCCGGAAGCTCGCGCAGGAGGACCTCGAAGCGGCCCGGCGCTGGGGCGCGCCTCGCGCGCTCGGCCGCGCCCTGTGGGTGGCCGGGTTGCTCACGGAGGGCCCGGCCGGCCTCCAGTACGCGGCCGACGCGGTCGACGTCCTCGGATCCGCGAAGCTCGAGCGGGCGAAAGCCCTCGGCGTTCTCGGTATTCGCCAGCGCCAGGCCGGGCTGGTGACCGACGCACGCCACACGCTGCGCCGCGGCATGGATCTGGCGGCGACGCTCGGCGCCGTGCCGCTGGCGGAGCGGCTCGGCGCCGAGTTGCGGGCGAGCGGGGGACGTCCCCGGCGTACCGCGCTGAGCGGCCCGGCGGCGCTGACGGTCAGTGAACGGCGAGTGGCCGACCTGGCCGCTGACGGCCACACGAACCGGGAGATCGCCCAGCGGTTGTTCGTCACACCGAAGACCGTCGAGGTGCATCTGTCCGCGTGCTACCGGAAGCTGGCGATCTCCCGCCGCGACGAACTGTCCGCCGCGCTCGCGCCTTAGCCGACCAGCGCACCGACCGCGAAGTACGTCTTGTTCGTGGTGTGCGTGGAGGGCTGGATCTCGAGGCGGTAGGTCGCCGCGCCGCCGATGCGCGCGCGCTCGAGCTTCTGTGCGCCGATGTTCACGCTGCCTGCGCGCAGGAGGTACTCCGGCTTGTTGTCGACAAAGGAGTCGACGTACCAGTCGTAGAAGAGGAAGTCGCCGCCTTCGTTGCAGAGCATCACGTACGGGGTGGCGACGGAGGCCGAGGGCACGAAGAAGCTCATGCTTCCGTTGGCGCCGTTGGTGCCGTCGATCTTCTGGATGCTGGTCGGCGTCCCGCTGGGGACCCGCAAGTTGAAGGCTGCCGTGCAGGTGGACATGCTGGCGTCGGCCGGAGCGGCGAGCCCACCCGCGGCCAGCACACCGGCGACGGCCGCGAGGCCGGCAGCGAGCCAGCGCTTTCGCTTGGTGATCATCGTTCGTGTCTCCATCGAGTTGAGTGACCTTTCGCCACCCACACTCCGGCAGCCGAGCGGCCCGAACATCAGGACCGACCCCCGGCCGACCCCCCAAGGTATTCGCGCTCGTCCCTAAGAGATTGCCGCGTAGGCGACAACTCCCTTGCCTTCGCTCGGGAGGAGCTCGCGATGACACCTGAGCATTCGCGTACTGGCTGCTGGTGGCCTTCCTCGACGGCGACGACGCCGACGCGGGCGAGCGAGTCCACCGGAAGTGATCCGCGCCCGCGCCGGCGTCGGTCAGCCGTCGGCGCAGGCGCCAGTAGCGTGAGCGTATGCGTGTGGGTTTCCTCGGTCCGCTCGAATTGAGCGTCGGCGGTCGCGCGGTGCCGGTCGGCGGAGAACAGCTGCGGTCGCTGCTGGTCCGCCTTGCGTCCGCCGGTGGGCGGCCGGTTTCGGCGGCGGCGCTGCTGGAGGATCTGTGGGGCGCCGGCGGCCGGCTCAACACGCTGCAGTCGTTGGTGTCACGTCTGCGCGGTGCGCTGGGTTCCGCGGACGCGGTGACGTCGGTCGCGGGCGGTTACCGGTTGGCGGTGGAGCCGGATTCGGTCGACGCGCTGCGATTCGAGCGGCTGGTGCGTGAGGCTCGGGAGCTCCCACCGGCGGCTAGGGCGCCCGCACTTCACGCTGCGCTGCAATTGTGGCGTGGTCCGGCGCTGGCCGACGTCCGAGGGCTCTCGTTCGGCGTTCGCGAGGCGGAGCGGCTCGAGCGTGCCCGGCTGGCCGCGCTGGAAGATCGAATCGAGGCCGAGCTCGACATGGGCGCCGGAGCCGACCTCGTCGTCGAGTTGGAATCGTTGGCCGCCGGCCATCCGATTCGGGAGCGGGTGCACGCACAGCTGATCCTGGCGCTGGCAGCGAGCGGCCGCCGGGGTGACGCACTCGCGGCTTACGAGCGGATCCGTGGTCGGCTGGCCGAGGCCTACGGTTGTGACCCCGGTCCCCACCTCCGAGCGGCCTATCTGGCGGCGCTCCGGACCGAACCGCCGCAGCGCCGCAGCGCATCCGGCAATCTGTCCGCGTCACTGACCAGTTTCGTGGGGCGCGACGATGACGTCGTCCGAGTGGTGGGCCGCCTCGAGAGCGCCCGGATGGTCACGATCGTCGGCGCGGGCGGAGTCGGTAAGACCCGGCTGGCCAACGAGGCGGGACGGCGGCTGACGCCGACCGGCGGAATCTGGTTCGTACCGCTCGCCTCCCGCGGCGCGCACGACGTGACCCAGGCCGTCTACGACGTCGTGCGGGTCCGGGCCGGATCCTCCACGCGCGGCAGCGTCGCGGAGCGTCTGGTCGAGGTGCTGAGCGCCGATGACCCGGTCGTGATCCTCGACAACTGCGAGCATGTGGCCGACGCGGCGGCCGGACTGGCTACTCGATTGCTGGGCTGCTGCCCTCGGTTGCGGATCCTGGCCACCAGCCGCGAGGCGCTCCGCGTCGATGGCGAGCACGTGCATCCGGTGCTGCCACTGCGGTTTCCCGGCCCGGACGCGTCCGCCGACGAGATCCGGGCCGCCGCCGCGGTCCGCCTCTTCGCCGACCGGGCCTACGCCGTGGATCCGGACGCCGCCTTCGATGACGCCGCGCTCCGAACCGTGGCCGAGATCTGCCGGCGCCTGGACGGGCTGCCGCTGGCGATCGAGTTGGCTGCGGCCCGGCTGCGTTCGCTACCGCTGCAGGCGGTCGCGACCCGATTGAACGACCGCTTCGACCTCCTCACCGAGGGCAGCCGGACCGCGCTCCCCCGGCAGCAGACCCTGCGGGCAGCGGTGGCCTGGAGTTGGGACCTGCTCGACGCCGACGAGCGGACGCTGGCGGAGCGGCTAGCCGTCATCCCCGGCAGCTTCGGTGAGGACGCGGCCGCCGCACTCGGCGAGCCGGAGAACCGCGTGCCGGATCTCCTCGCCGCGTTGGTGGCCAAATCGCTCCTGTACACGACCGAGCCGACCGAGCCGCGCTACCGCATGCTGCTGACCATTCGCGAGTTCGGCTTGCAACAGCTGACCCGACGTGGTGAAACGGACCCGATCAGGGCACGCCACGCGGCCTTCCTCCTCGACCTGGCCGAGACCGCCGACGCCGGCCTACGCGGCTCCGACCAGCTCGTGTGGCTGGCCCGCCTGGTCGCCGAACGGGAGAATCTGTCCGCCGCGGTCCGCTGGGCGGCGCGGTCCGGCACTGCCGACCTGGCCGGTCGGCTCGCCGTAGCGTTGTCCTGGTTCTGGTACTTACGCGACGACGTGGCCGAGGCCCGTGCCGTGACCGACCTGATCCTCCGAACGCCCGGGCCGATCCGGCCGGAGATCCGGTCATTGGTGACCCTGGGACACGCGTTGGCCGTGCACGAGCTGAGTGCACCGGAAACTACTCCGGCCGCGCTCGATCGGGTCCGGGTGGCACTCCACGGGGTCGGCTCCCACCCCCTGGTGGGACTGGCCCGGCTGAGGTGGCCATCGGGACGGCTGACGATCTCGCTCCGCGCGACGTGGTCCCGGGCCCCGAACCGACGACCCCGTGGGATCGATCGTTCAGGCTGCTGCTCCAGGGTTTCCTCGCGCTTCACACCGGCCGGCTCGCCGAGGCCCGCGCCGGCCTGGCCCGGGCTCTGGATGGCTTCGAAGCGCTCAGCGAACGCTGGGGGCTCGCGATCACGCTGGACGCGCTGAGTCTCGCCGCGCAGCGGTCCGGCGAAGAGGCAGGTATTCCCCACCTCGCGGAAAGGCGCGCCCGCTACCTGCGGGAACTCGGGATGGCCCGGCACACCACCGACGACGAGGTCCGGACAGCCCTGCGCCGGGCGCGGGACGGAGACGTGGACGGCGCCCGACGGCAGCTGACCGTCCTGCTCGACTCGACGCCGTCACCGGCGCGGGTATACCTCGGCCTGACGCAACTGGAATGGCGGACCGGGCAGGTCGAACTCGCCGGCCGCTACGCCGCAGCCGGTCTGGCCGCGAGCACGGCGCAGCGGCACGAGATCGTCCTGCTGCTGGGAATGCTCGCCCTCGTCGAAACCACGGAAGAAACGCCGGACCAGGCCGTCCGGCGGCTCGACCATCCGGCTGTGCGCCTCGCGCTGGCTTCACGCACCCCGATCGCCGCGGCGCTCCTCGCGGTGCTGGCCGTCGTCGAGTGCGCTCGTGATCGGCCGGAGCCGGCCACACGGCTTCTCGGTGCCGCGCACCAGCTGGGCCGGTGGGACGACGTCCTCGACATCGATACCGCGGCGGCCGCGCGGTCAGCCCTCGCGCGCCTCGGAGACGCCAGGTTCAGCGCGCTGTACTCGGCCGGTGAATCGGCGCCATGGGCCAGCACCCAGGAACTGGTCGCCGCCAGCCTCGCCGTCTCCGGCTGAGGAATCCAGCGACGTCCCGGGCGCGCGCAGTGCGAGCCAGCGTCCGCGCGTGGTCAGTACCGCCGAGAGGACAGCCACGGAGGCCACCAGCAACCCGCCTTCCCCCAGCCACAGCCGGGCACCCGAGCCGGACGTGGCCGGATCGAAAGCACTCTGGATGATGCTGTTCCAACCGGCGTGCAGCACCACGGCGGGCCAGATGCTGCCGCTCTCCAGCCGGAGCCGCGCGAGGACGAAGGCGGCCGCAATCGTGGTCGCCGCGAACCCGATCAGCCCGGCCAGGCGATTGCCGCCGCCGTTCACCACGTAGGACCCCGTGATGATCAGCGGAGCGTGCCACAGCGCCCAGATGATTCCGCTGACCAGCACCGGACGAGGGACGCCGGCGTCGATCAACCGGATCAGCAGATAACCGCGCCACCCGATCTCCTCGCCTGTCGTCGACAGGCAGGCGACCAGCGTGGTCACGGTCGCGGCGAGTAGCAACCCGAGCGGGAATCCCCGCGGCGGCGAGTGGTAGTCGGCCAGCCCGGTCGTCCAGGCGATGACGTAGGCCACCAGGCCGATGACGAGCGGGTACGCGAGGGCAGCGGCCAGGAAGAACAGGACGCGGCGGCCACCGAACCGGAACGAGACGTCACGGATCCCCTCGCGGAGAACGAGGCGGCAGATCAACGAGGAAGCCGCGACCGACCACATCAGCGCGAGGAACCAGGCCGTGTTTCCGGTGTGGACCACCACGGCCACGGACAACGCATTGAACAGTGCGACCAGTGACAGGAACAGCACGACGCCACGCCGGGCCGTGGCTCGGCGTGCGCTCTGGTTGATCCCCACGGAGGACGGAGAGGACGACATGACCAGCTTTCGTTCGGCTTCGGGGACGTGCCCACCCTCCGCCTCGAGCCTGGTAATTCGCGCACAAGTCGCTTGCACCGGGTATCAGCGGCGCTCGTTCCAGTAGTGGTGGGGGCCGCCGCGGTTTCGGCGGCGAGTTCGCTGGAGTCGACCATCCTGTGCGTCACCGGCTACGACACGCCTGACCCGGCCGGCCGGGTGAAGGACGACTGGCCTGCCGAACGTCGACCGGATCCTCGAGGTCGGCGACCGCAGCCTGACCTGCCGACGTCCGCCACCGCACCCGGAACTTCTTGCTTCCCGACGAGCATCTTCGACCGCATCCACCGGATCCCGATGCCGACCATCGCGTTGCTCGGCGGATTCGCGCGCGGCGGATTCGCGCTCGGCGGATTCGCGCTCGGCGGATTCGCGCCTGGCGGATTCGCGCCTGGCGGATTCGCGCTTGGCGGCGGAGCGGAGCTCGCCTACGCCTGCGACTTCCGGATCGGCACTCCGGTCCGGGCATCCTGGCCGCGGCCGGTCCGGCCCGGCGGGGATCGGAAAGCCCGCTGACCGGGTCTCTCCGGCCGGTTCAGCGCCGCTCGATCGCCAGCCCATCGAACGCGATGGTCGTCACCGCGTCCGCCACGGTCCGCGCGTCGTAGGATCCGTCGGCTCGAAGCCACTCCACCAGCGAGTTGACCATGCCGAACAACAACCGGCTGACCAGATTCGCGGGGACGTCGGCCCGGAGCGCCCCGTCGGCCACCGCTGCCCGGACGAGGTCGGCCAGCCGGTCGTCCAGCCAACGGCGGCGCTCCAGCGCGCCCTGCTCGATCGCGGTGTTTCCCCGCACGCGCAGCAGCAAAGTGACCGACGGCTGATGGGACACCAAGACTTCCACCGAACGCCGGACGACCTCGCGCAGCCGCTCATAGGCTGAGAGCCGATCGTCCCGCGACGCGCTCTCGACCACCGACGTCAGCTCCCCGAGCGCGTCGTCGAGCGCGAGCCGGAGCAGATCCTCTTTGCTCTCGAAATGGTGGTAGATCGCGGATTTGGTGACGCCGAGTTCTTTCGCCAGATCGCCGATGCTCGTCGCGTCGTAGCCCTTGCGAGTGAAAAGTTCGATCGCCGCGCGCAGCACGGCGGCCTGATCGTTTCCCGGACGGCCCCGACCGCGGCGCGCCGGCGGGGTCGACTCCACTGCGCTCACCCGGCCAGCCTCTCACGGAGCAGGTGCCCGGCCGGCCGCCGCCGCGCGCGTGTCCGGGCCGGTCGTCGGCGTGCGCCTGCCCGGCGATGATCAACGTGCACGGGCTCGGACCCGTGACGGCTGTAGCACCCGTCTTGCGCGGGGATTCGCCGTCGCCGGCCTGGGTGCTCGGTCCGTGCCTCGTCGACGTGGGAGTGGTCCGCGAACCCGCTCCTGAGCTGGGCTGACACTTTAAGTGGGGGACGGTCAAATCATCGCGACCGGCGCGGACGACGGCGCGGTCGTACTCTGGACCATGGCCGACCGAGGGCATCCCCGGCCGCTCGCCTTCCCCCTGACCGGCCATACCGACGCTCGCGCGGGTGGACTCTCCCGGAAACAGTGGCGCCGCTACACCCCGGAGACGCCGTACCAAGCGACCTGCTAGCCGTCAGCTGCGGCTAGCAGGTCCACGCCCAGTCGGTCCGGCTTCTGGAACGACAAACCGCCGATCATGCAACGGCAGTCAAACTGGGCGCCCCGAGCGCCATTCATGGTGTGTCACGGTTCTCGAGAGCGGCTTCGACGATCGGCAGGTAGCGCCGGACCTGTTCCCGATCGCTCTCTTTCTGCGCGTCGGTGAGCTGGTCGTAGGGCGTGACGATCTGGTGTTCCCAGCGTGTCACTAGTTCGGCCGGAATCACCAGCGAGCCATCCGCGGTGCGCTCACATCGAGAGTGCAGATAGCGCTGCCAGTGCGACCAGCGTTCGTGCTCGACGGCTGCCAGTACCTCGACCAGGCTGTCCCGCGGCGGGCAGCTGTCAGATCCGCCCATCTAGATCAGCTTGTCGTTGACGAGTTGCCAGTAGTGCTGGCCGAGTACCGTCAGTTCGCAGGATTTGCTCCACATCGCCGCGTGCCACAAGTGCGGCGCATCGACCGGCCTCAGCAAGTTGACCTTGGCGTAGTTCTGCAGCACCGCGAACGTGGCCGTGTGCGCCGGATCCGGTGGAGGGATGCTCACATCGGCTTTCTGATCGCTTGAGCGCTCCGGTTCGAAGGACGGGTCCAACGCGAACCGGTGGCCCGGGGCCGGGAACAGCGTCACCAGAGCCTTGAGGTCGTTGCGGGTGATCGGAGGCCGAACCCGTTTGAGAGAGACAAAGCGCTTCACGTTGGTCTTGAAGACAGGTCGTTGCGCCCAAGGCCCCAACGACTGGTCGATGTGCGCGTAGACGCTGCCCGGTGTGATTTCTCCGACGAGATTCGCGGCAGAACCCCCCAAAGCGTCGACCAGCAGATTCGTGAAGACGCCCCCTCGCCTTGTTCCGACGGAGTACTGCCGGTCGGTGGAGGCGGTCAGGATGGTCGTACCGGTGGAGACTTCGGCCATTCCACGCCTGAGCGGGACGTCAGCGACGGTGCCGCTGTGGCAGCAGTCCAGGATTATCACCTTGTTCTGCGCCGGGGAGTTATTCGCGAATGTCATGACCTCGTTGAGCGCCACTCCGTCATGACCACTGCGGCAATCACTGGCGGACAGGAAGCCTCCAGTGTCATCGAACCAACCGTGTCCAGCGAAGTAGAAGAGGGCGATCTCGGGGTCGTCCGTGAACAACTCCTCCACGGCGTCACGCAGATGGTCGCGCGTTACCGAAGACGGCGCGGACGCGGTTATCATTCGCGGACTGACGAAATTGGGCTCACCAGTGGCATGTTCCTCCAACGCGCCGCGAACCGAGTGCGCGTCCTTCACGCAACCGTGTAACTCGGGCAGGTATTTGTAATGGTCGATACCGACTATTAGCGCCTTTCGCACGGACTCCCCCTTTCCGTCAGCCTTAGCCGGCTGCGGTACCGCAAGTACTAGCCTCAGTCGAGGGTCGAGACCCGAGACGTACGCTCCCTCCCCCAAGAGTAGTGATCACAGGGTGGCTCGGCGGCCACCACAGCAATCGCTGACCTCGGGCTAGCGCGGCGAGTGTCGCTCGTAGATAGCGCGAAGTGCTCTGAGCTGCGGGAATTGGATTGCGCGCTTCGTCTCGCAGGTGGGCTCGCTGACCTCGAGCCCGTTGGTCTCGCCTGCCGCACCGCCATTGATGTCGTCGACGAGAAGAACTTCGACCGTGCGTCCCATCGGAACCTCAGTCAGTCAGTCAGGCGGGCTGCGCCCACGCAATCCGGCGCGCGGCGGCCCGCGCCGAACGCACCCCGGCCGGCGCCGAGGCGTCCAGCCCGGACAGTCACCGCCACGCGTCCGGATCGGAGGCCACCGGACCGAACAACGTGGCCTGGTCACGCAGCACGCCCAGATCGCTGATCGTTTCGCCGCCGTCGGCGAGCATCACCGCCAGATCCACCGCGATCCGGCCTGGATCGTGACCGCCCTGCGGTTGCCGTAATCCGGCCAGAGCCTAGCTGAAACCGCTGGCCAGACCAGTGGCGTCCACCAAATCGGCCAGCAGCCGGGCACCGGCGTGACTGACCACCGCTCGGCCGCCACCAGTGACTACGAGCCGCGGACGGGTCCGGGTGGCCTCCACACTGCAAGTGCGTTCCGAAGCCCTGTTTTCCCAGATCAGGACGCACTTCCTCTTTCCGGCCCCGGCCGCCGGACCGCCCCTGACGAAGGGGCGAGGCTAGTCCCAATACCGGTGACTTAGGGTCTTGGTGTCCGTTTGACCCGGTGAGGCTTGGTCGCTGGGATGATCGTCACGGCCGGTTTGGTTGGGGTGCTGGC
>NZ_JBITDV010000030.1:0-17304 GCF_044454545.1 Cryptosporangium sp. NPDC051539
CCGATCGAGACCGCGGCCGGGTTGCGGTTGTTCGACGCGGCGATCGCCAGTGACGAGTCGCTGGTCGCGCCGGTCGTGGTGAATCTGCCGTCCGGCGGGACCGGGGTAGCACCGTTGCTGCGGGGGCTGGTGCGTGGTCCGCGGCGGGGTACGGCGGCGCAGGGTGTCGTGGTGCGCACGGATCTGGTGGCGCGACTCGCCGGACTGCCGGTGGCGGAGCAGGACCGGGTGCTCACGGAGTTGGTGCGTGAGCACGTCGCGACGGTGCTGGGTCACCGGGACAGTGGTGCGGTCGACGCGCGGCGGGAGTTCCGTGAGCTCGGTTTCGATTCGTTGACCGCGATCGAGTTGCGTAACCGGATCAACGCGGCGACCGGGCTGCGGCTGACCGCGACGCTGATCTTCGACCACCCGACGCCGGCCGCCCTGGGCGCACACCTGCGCGAGCACCTGATCCCGCCGGCCCGGCCGCGTTCGGTCCTGGACGAGCTGGAGCAGATCGAAGCGTCGCTCCTGGCCACCGAGCTGGACGACGACACCCGGGGCGGCGTGGCGGTCAGGCTCCGCCAGCTGCTGCAGAAGGTCGACGGCCGCAGTGCCCGGGGCGCCGACACGTCGGTGACCGAGCGGCTCGAACAAGCCAGCGAGAACGAACTCCTCGACTTCATCGACCACCAGCTCGGCCGCTTGAACGGCGAATGAAGCCGGTCTGCCGCATCGCGCGTTCGGAGGATCCACATGCCGGAAGACCGGAAGCTCGTCGATTACCTGAAGTGGGTCACCGCTGACCTGCACAACACCCGGCAGCGCCTGGAGGAGCTGGAGTCGGGTCGGCACGAGCCGGTGGCGATCGTGTCGATGGCCTGCCGGTTCCCGGGCGGGGTCCGCTCGCCGGAGGACCTGTGGCAGCTGCTGCTGGACGGCGGGGACGCGGTGGGTCCGCTGCCCGCCGACCGAGGCTGGCACGCCTACCAGGACATGGGCATCCAGGGCGGCTTCATGGACGACGCGCCCGAGTTCGACCCCGGCTTCTTCCGCATCTCGCCGCGCGAGGCCGCGTCGATGGATCCGCAGCAGCGGGTGGTGCTCGAGACGGCCTGGGAGACGTTCGAACGCGCGAACATCGACCCCGGGACGCTGCGCGGCACCCGGACCGGCGTTTTCATCGGTGCCGCCGCCTCCGGCTACTCCGGCGACGACGACGCGCGCGGCCACCTCATGACCGGTCAGCTCACCAGCGTCGTCTCCGGTCGGATCGCCTACACCTTCGGGCTGGAGGGCCCGGCGGTGACGATCGACACCGCCTGCTCGTCGTCGCTGGTCGCCATCCACCTGGCTGCCCAGGCGCTGCGGTCCGGCGAGTGTTCGCTGGCCCTGGCCGGTGGCGTCACGGTCATCACCAGCCTCTTCATGTTCGGCGAGATCGGAGAGCACGGCGGGCTGGCCACGAACTTCCGGTCCAAGGCCTACGCCGACGCGGCCGACGGCATCGGCTGGGCCGAGGGCGCCGGTGTCCTGATGCTCGAACTCGAGTCGGAGGCCCGGCGCAACGGGCACCAGATCCTCGCGACGATCCGATCGTCGGCACTCAACCAGGACGGCGCCTCCAACGGGCTCAGCGCCCCCAGCGGACCGGCCCAGCAGCGGGTCATCCGCCAGGCCCTGAACAACGCCGGGCTGCATCCGTCCGAGGTCGACGTCGTCGAAGGGCACGGCACCGGAACCACGCTCGGTGACCCGATCGAGGCCCAGGCGCTGCTCTCCACCTACGGGCAGGACCGCGAGCGGCCGTTGCTGCTGGGTTCGATCAAGTCGAACCTCGGGCACCCCCAGGCCGCCGCCGGTGTCGCCGGTGTGATCAAGATGGTCCTCGCGCTGCAGCACGGTCAGGTCCCGCGCACGCTGCACGTCGACCAGCCGTCGTCGCACGTGGACTGGTCGTCGGGCGCGGTCGAGGTGGTCACCGAGACGACGCCGTGGCCGGTCTCCGAGCGGCCGCGGCGGGGCGCCGTGTCGTCGTTCGGAGTCAGCGGAACCAACGGTCACGTCATCCTGGAGGCCGCGCCCGAACCGGCCGTGCCGGGATCGGAGGGCAGCCGGCCGGCCGAGAAGGCGGACGCGTCCGGCCCGCGTCCGGTGATCGTCACCGCGAAGACTCCGGACGCGTTGCGCGCCCAGGCCGACCGGCTGCTCGAGCTGATCGACCGCGACCGACCGGCCCTCGCCGATCTCGCGTTCTCCAGCGCGGTCGGCCGCGCCTTCCTCGACGAACGCGCGGTGGTGCTCGCCGCCGACGTCGACGAGCTGATCACCGGTCTGCGCGCGGTGGCGTCCGGTGTGTCGGCGCCCGGCGTCAGCCGCGGCGTGGCCGACGTCCAGGGCCGCACGGCGTTCGTCTTCCCCGGTCAGGGCACCCAGTGGGTCGGGATGGGGCTCGGGCTCGGCGCCCGGTCGGAGGCGTTCGCCGCGCGGATGCGGGAATGCGCCGAAGCGCTGGCGCCCTGGGTGGAGTGGTCGCTGCCGGACGTCCTGGGTGACGAGACCGCGCTCGAACGGGTCGACGTCGTGCAGCCGGCCGCGTTCGCGCTGATGGTGTCGCTGGCCGCGATGTGGGAGTCGGTCGGCGTCGTCCCGGACGCCGTCGTCGGGCACTCGCAGGGCGAGATCGCCGCGGCCGTGGTCGCGGGCGCGCTGACGCTGGAGCAGGGGGCGCGGATCGTCGCGGTCCGCTCGAAGCTGATCGCCGCCCGGCTGGCCGGCTCCGGAGCGATGGCGTCGGTCGCCCTGCCGCCGGACGCCGTGGAGGCCCGGATCGAGGGGCTGCCGGTCGAGGTGGCGGCCGTGAACGGGCCGCGCTCGGTCGTCCTGGCCGGCGCGCCGGACGTGCTGGACGACCTGGTCGCGCAGTGGACCGCGGACGACGTGCGTGCGCGCCGGATCCCGGTGGACTACGCCTCCCACTCCGCGCAGGTCGACCAGCTGGAGACCGAGCTGTGTGACGCCCTCGCGGACCTCGAGCCGGTCGCGGTGCGCACGCCGATGCTCAGCACGGTGGACGGCACGTGGCCGGCCGGCCCCGAGCTGGACGCCCGGTACTGGTTCGACAACCTGCGGAAACCGGTGCGCTTCGCCGACGCGGTGCAGGCGCTGTCGGCCGCGGGCTTCGATCGGTTCGTCGAGGTCAGCCCGCACCCCGTACTCACCGGGGCGATCGGGGACCAGGCCGGCGACGCCGCGGTGACGGGGACCCTCCGGCGGGGAGAGGACGGGACATCCCGTCTGCTGGCCTCGCTCGCCGAGGCATTCGTGCGCGGCGCGCCACTGCGCTGGGACGACCTGGTGGCGGGCGGAACGCGGATGACGCTCCCCACGTACGCGTTCCAGCACCGGCGGTTCTGGCCCAGCGGAATCCGGGTCGGCGACGCCCGTGGGCTCGGTCTCACTCCGGCCGAGCATCCGTTCCTCGGTGCGGCGGTGGACCTCGCGGACTCCGCCGGTGTGGTGCTGACCGGACGGCTGTCGCTGCGGACCCACCCGTGGCTGGGTGAGCACGTGATCGGCGGGGCCGTGCTGCTGCCCGGCAGCGCGTTCCTCGAGCTGGTCGTGCGGGCCGGAGATCAGGTCGGTGCCGACCGGATCGAGGAACTCACCCTGCACGCTCCGCTGGTACTCGGCCCGGACACCGCCACGGTCGTCCAGGTCTACGTCAGCGCTCCGGCCGACACCGGGCGGCGGGGCCTCGCGATCTACAGCCGGCCCGAGCGCGACGCCGACGACGCGGGCGGCGAACCGGGCTGGACGCAGCACGCCAGTGGTGTGCTCGCGATCGGCAGGCGCAGCGCCCAGCCCGACACCGAGGTCTGGCCACCCGCCGGGGCGACGGCCGTCGACCTCACCGGCTTCTACGAGACGCTGGCGGAGAACGGCATCGCCTACGGCCCGGCGTTCCAGGGCCTGCGCTCGGTGTGGACCGGCGACAACGAGGTTTTCGCCGAGGTCGTCGCGCCGGAAGCGAGCGGCGACCCCGGTGCGTTCGGGCTGCACCCGGCACTGCTCGACGCGGCCGTGCAGGCCGCCGGTCTGCTCGTGCGCGCCGACGAGGAGGCCGGGCGCATCCTGTTCTCCTGGAGCGGGGTCTCGTTGCACGCCACCGGCGCCACCGCGCTCCGGGTCCGGGCGCGCCTCGACGGACCCGACGGCATCGTGCTGACCGCGTACGACGGCGCGGGTCAGCCCGTGCTCACCGCGGACGGCGTGACGATCCGTTCGGTCTCGGCGGAGCAGCTCGGCGCGGCGGCCGCACGGCGCACCGGCGGCACCGCCGTCTACCACCTCGACTGGCCGGTGGCTCCCGGCGTGGTCGGCCCCGCCGACGCGGTCGCCGGGATGACGCTGGCCGGAGTCGCCGCACACCCCGAGGCGCTGGCCCGGCTGACCGAGGTGCCCGACGTGCTCGCGGTCGAACTGACGGCCGATCCGGCCGGACCGGCCCTCGATCCGTCCCGGGCGCCACTGGCCGCCGCCACCCGCGCGCTGGCGTTCGTCCAGGCCTGGATCGCCGAACCGCGCTTCGCCGACGCCCGGCTGGCCGTCCTCACCCGCGGCGCGGTGAGCGCCTCCACCGGGGAGACCGGTACGGACCCGGCCGCCGCCGCGATCTGGGGCGTCGTCCGCTGCGCCCAGATCGAATACCCGGGACAGTTCCTCCTCGTCGATCTCGACGCCGGCGCGGACGCGCTGGACGCCCTGCCCGTCGCGCTCGCCGCGGGGGAGCCGCAGGTGGCAGTGCGGGACGGCGTCGCGCGGGTACCCCGGCTCGAGCGCCTGCCCGCGGTGGAGAGCGCGGGGCTCGGGCTGGACCCCGACGGCACCGTCCTGGTCACCGGCGGCACCGGCGGTCTCGGCCGGGTGATCGCCCGGCATCTCGTCACCACCCACGGCGTCCGGCACCTGCTGCTCGCCGGCCGGCGTGGCCCGGAGGCGCCCGGCGCCGCCGAGCTGGCCGCCGAACTCACCGGGCACGGCGCCGACGTCCGGATCGTCGCCTGCGACCTCGCCGACCGGGACGCCGTGGCCGGTCTGCTCGGCACGGTCCCGGCCGGACATCCCCTGACCGGCGTCGTGCACGCCGCGGCGGCCCTCGACGACGGCGTCCTGGCCGGACTCGCGCCCGAGCAGCTCGAAGCCCCGTTCGGTGCGAAGGTCGCCGGGGCGTGGCATCTGCACGAACTGACCCGCGACGCTGACCTGGCGATGTTCGCGCTGTACTCGTCGGTCTCCGGCTTGATCGGCGCCGCCGGGCTGGCCGGTTACGCCGCCGCCAATACCGCGCTGGACGCACTGGCCGAGCACCGTCACTCCCTCGGCCTGCCGGCCACGTCGCTGGTGTGGGGCCCGTGGGCCACCGACGGGATGGTCGAGGAGTTCGGACCGGCCGGCCACGCGCGCGTCGCGTCCGCCGGGCTGCCGCTGCTTCCGGTCGAGGCCGGGCTCTCGCTGTTCGACGCCGCCCTGCGGACCGGCGTGCCGGTCACCGTCCTCGCCCGGCTCGACCTCGCGACGCTGCGCCAGGCCCCGCAGATCCCACCGCTCCTGCGCGGACTGGTCCGCAGCGTCCGCCGAGCCGCCGCCGCGGCGCCCGCCGTGGACGGTGGCGGCACGCTGGCCAGGCAACTCGCCGGGCTGAGCGGGCCCGACCGTCTCCGGCTGCTGTCCGACGTGGTCCGCGGCGAGGCGGCCGCGGTGCTCGGTCACCTCGACACCGCCGAGATCACGCCCAAGCGGAGCTTCCGTGACCTCGGCTTCGACTCGCTGACCGCCGTCGATCTGCGCAACCGCCTCAGCGGCGTGACCGGGCTCCGGCTGCCCGCCACGCTGGTCTTCGACTATCCGTCCCCGGCCAAACTGGTCGATCACCTGCTCGCGGCGTTGCTCGGCACCGCGGCCGACGGGCGGGCGCCGTCGGCCGTCCGGGTGGCCGACGGCGACGACTCGATCGCGATCGTGTCGATGGCCTGCCGCTTCCCCGGTGACGTCAACTCGCCGGAAGATCTGTGGGCGCTGCTGGACGCCGGTCGCGACGCGACCGGACGGCCGCCCGTCGACCGGGGCTGGCAGGTCTCCGACGAGGCCTTCCGCGCCGGATTCCTCACCGACGTCGCGGGTTTCGACCCCGGCTTCTTCGGTATCTCCCCGCGCGAAGCACTGGGAATGGACCCGCAGCAGCGACTGCTGCTGGAGGTGTCGTGGGAGGCCATGGAGCGCGCCCGACTCGACCCGGAGACGCTGCGCGGCAGCGACACCGGCGTGTTCGTGGGCGTTTCGGCCACCGGCTACCAGGCGCCGGACGAGGCCCGCGGATTCCTGGTGACCGGCCACGCGACGAGCGTCGCCTCCGGCCGGCTGTCGTACGCGTTCGGCCTGGAGGGCCCGGCGGTCACGATCGACACCGCGTGCTCCTCGTCGCTGGTCGCGATGCACCTGGCCGCGCAGGCGCTCCGGTCGGGGGAGTGCTCGCTGGCGCTGGCGGGCGGTGTCACGGTCGTGTCCACGCCCGGGGGCATGCTCGAGTTCGCCGGTCAGGGCGGCTTGGCCGCGGACGGCCGGTGCAAGGCGTTCAGCGAGTCCGCCGACGGGACGAACTGGTCGGAGGGCGTCGGCCTGCTGCTCCTGGAGCGGTTGTCGGACGCGAAGCGCAACGGGCACGAGGTGCTCGCCGTGGTGCGTGGCTCGGCGGTGAACCAGGACGGGGCGTCGAACGGTCTGACCGCCCCGAACGGTCCGTCGCAGCAGCGGGTCATCCGCGCCGCGCTGGCCTCCGCCGGTCTCTCGGCGTCCGAGGTGGACGCGGTCGAGGCCCACGGCACCGGGACGACGCTGGGTGATCCGATCGAGGCCCAGGCGCTGCTGGCCACGTACGGTCAGGACCGGGAGACCCCGCTCTGGCTGGGAGCGGTGAAGTCCAACCTCGGGCACACCCAGGCGGCGGCCGGGGTGGCCGGAGTGATCAAGATGGTGCTCGCGATGCGCCAGGGTGTCCTGCCGCGGACGCTGCACGTGGACGCTCCGTCGTCGCACGTGGACTGGGCTGCCGGTGCCGTGGAGCTGCTGACGTCGCCGCAGCCGTGGGAGGTCTCGGGGCGTCCGCGCCGGGCCGGGGTGTCGTCGTTCGGGATCTCCGGGACGAACGCGCACGTGATCCTGGAGCAGGGGCCGGAGGCGCCCGAGCCGGCGGTGGCGGTGGCGGACCCGGCCGTCCCGGAGCCGGATGGGGTGGAGCCGGCCGGGATCGGGCCGGCCGGGGTGGGGCCGGTTCCGGTCGTGGTGTCGGCGAAGTCGGAGGCGGCGCTCGTCGCGCAGGCGTCGCGGCTGGCGTCGTTCGTCGAGGAGACCGGACCCGCTCCGCGGGACGTCGCGATGTCGTCGCTGGTGACCAGGACGGTCTTCGAGCACCGCGCGGTGGTGCTCGGCTCTGGTTCCGAGGAGTTGGTGACCGGCCTGCGGTCGCTGGACGGGGTCCGGGGCGTCGCGCGTCCCCGGGGTCGGTCGGTGTTGGTGTTCCCGGGTCAGGGGGCGCAGTGGGCGGGTATGGGGTTGCGGTTGGTGGCGGAGTCGCCGGTGTTCGCGGCGCGTTTGGCGGAGTGCGCGGTGGCGTTGGCGCCGTTCGTGGAGTGGTCTCTTCTGGAGGCGCTGGGCGACGAGGCGTTGCTGGAGCGGGTCGACGTCGTGCAGCCGGTGTCGTTCGCGGTGATGGTGTCGCTGGCCGCGGTCTGGGATTCGCTGGGTGTGCGTGCGGATGCGGTGGTGGGTCATTCACAGGGTGAGATCGCGGCGGCGGTGGTTGCGGGTGCGTTGACCCTGGAGCAGGGTGCCCGGATCGTCGCGGTGCGGTCGGAGCTGATCGCGTCGCGGTTGGCGGGTTCGGGGGCGATGGCGTCGGTGGCGCTTGCGCTGGATGAGGTGGAGCCGGTTCTGCCGGTGGGTGTGTGGGTGGCGGCGGTGAACGGTCCGCGGTCGATCGTGCTGTCGGGTGATCCGGAGGCGCTGGACGGTCTGGTTGATCGGTGGACAGATGAGGGTGTGCGGGCTCGGCGGATCGCGGTGGATTACGCGTCGCACTCGGCGCACGTCGATGTCCTCGAGACGGAGCTGCGTGCCGCGCTGGCCGATCTGGAGCCGGCCCCGGTGTCGACCCGGATGTGGTCCTGCGTCGAGAGCCGGTGGCTGACCGGCGCGGAGCTGGACGCCGGGTACTGGTTCGAGAATTTGCGTCGTCCGGTGGGTTTCGCCGGTGCGGTGGAGGCGTTGTCGGGTGACGGGTTCGACGTTTTTGTGGAGTGCAGTCCGCATCCGGTGCTGACCGGTCCGGTCACCGATCTGGTGGACGGCGTCGTGGTGGGTACGGTGCGCCGGGACGACGACTCGTGGCTGCGGGTGCTGACCAGCGCCGCGGAGCTGTTCGTGAGCGGGGTGGACGTCGATTGGGCTCCGGTGGTGCCGGGTGGCCGCCGGGTCGACCTGCCGACGTACGCGTTCCAGCACGAGCGCTACTGGCCGAGCGGCTCCCCGATCGGTACCGGCGACCTCAGCGCCGCCGGGTTGCGCGATGCCGATCACCCGCTGCTGGGCGCGGCGGTGGAGCTGGCCGGCGGCGGAGTCGTGCTGACCGGGCGGCTCTCGTTGCCGGCACAGCCATGGCTGGCCGGGCACCGCGTCGGCGGCACCGTGATCGTGCCCGGGGCCGCGTTCCTGGAGCTGGCCGTGCGCGCCGGTGACCAGGTGGGCTCCGGCCGGGTCGAGGAGCTGACCCTGCGCGAGCCGCTGCCGCTGCCCGCCACCGGCGGAGTGCAGCTCCAGGTCGTGGTCGGGGTGCCGGCCGCCGACGGCGCGCGGTCGGTCGAGATCCATGCGCGGCCGGACGGGTCGGAGGAGCCCTGGACCTGCCATGCGGCCGGGGTCCTCGCCGCAACCGTGCTGCCTCCGGACTTCGCGCCGGTGAGCTGGCCACCGGCCGAGGGCACCCCGATCGCCCTCGAGGGTGTCCACGACGCACTGCGCAAGGGCGGCCTGGACTACGGGCCGGCCTTCCAGGGGCTCTCCGCGGCCTGGCGGGGCCCCGACGGCACGGTGTTCGCGGAGGTCGTGCTCGGCGCCGACGAACGCGCCGACGCCGGCCGCTACGGGCTGCACCCCGCGCTGCTGGACGCCGCACTGCAGGCGACGCTCCTGGGGGACGGCGACGCCGACGGGGTCGCCCGGCTGCCGTTCGTCTGGCGGGACGCATCCCTGCACGCCGGGCATGCAACCGCCCTTCGGGTACGCATCCGCCGCCAGGGCCCCGACCAGGTGTCGATCGACCTGGCCGACGGCAGCGGCGAGCCGGTGGCGTCCGTGGGCAGCCTGGTGGCTCGGCCGGTGAGTGCCGTGGACACCGCTGCGGCGCTGGCGCGGCGCTCCCTGTTCACGGTCCGGTGGGAGCCGGCGGACGCGTCGCCGGCCGACACGGAGATCGTCCTGGCCGAGGCACCGGAGGTCGATCCGCTCGACCCGGTCGGTTCGGCCCACCGGCTCGCCGGGTGGGCACTGCGGACCGTCCACGGATGGCTGGACGAGCCGGGCACCGCGCGCCTCGCGCTGGTGACCACGGGCCTGGACGAGCACCCCGCGGTCGCGACCGTCTGGGGTCTCGTGCGTTCGGCGCAGTCGGAGCACCCGGGCCGGTTCGTGCTGGCCGACCTGGACGCCGATCCCGCGTCCCGGGACGCGTTGCCGGGCGTCCTGGCGACGTCGGTGACGCAGGTGGCGATCCGGGCCGGGCAGGCGTCGACGCCGGCGCTGACCCGGTTGACCGCGGCCGCCCCGTCGGACGCGGCCGCGTCGCCGGTCGGCCCGGATCCCGTCGGCACGGATGTCGCCGGCACGGTTCTGATCACCGGTGGTACGGGAGGTCTGGGCGGTCTGCTGGCCCGGCATCTGGTCGTCTCCCGTGGTGCGCAGCGGCTGATGCTCCTCAGCCGCCGGGGGCCGGACGCCCCGGGCGCGCGCGAACTCGTCGAAGAACTCGCGGCGCTGGGCGCCTCCGTCGAGGTCGCGGCCTGCGACGTCGCCGACCGGGACGCGCTGGCGGCCCGGCTGGAGGGCGTCGAACTGTCGGCGGTGATCCACACCGCCGCCGTCCTCGACGACGGTGTCGTGGCCGCGCTGACGCAGGAGCGGCTCACCCCGGTGCTGCGGGCGAAGGTCGACGGGGCGTGGAACCTGCACGAACTCGCCGGGGACAAGCCGCTCGTGCTGTTCTCCTCCTTCGCCGGGATCTCCGGTGCGGCCGGGCAGGGCAACTACGCGGCGGCCAACGCGTTCGTCGACGCGCTCGCCGCTCACCGGCGCGGCCTCGGCCTGCCCGGAGTGTCGCTGGCCTGGGGCCCGTGGGAGAACCGCACCGAGCTGACCGCAGGCGTCGACTTCGACCGGATGGCCGAACTCGGCCTGCCGCCGGTGACCGCCGCCGAGGGCCTGGCCCTGTTCGACGCGGCGCTGGCCCTTCCCGACGAGCCGCTGGTGGTGCCGGCGCGCGTCGACCTCGGGGTGCTCCGGCGCCATGCCCGCCATCTGCCCCCGCTGCTGCGCCGCCTGGTGCCCGGTGCGGTGCGCCGGGACGCGATGGACGCCGCCGACGCCGGAGCGATGAACCAGCTGGCCGCCCTTCCCGCGGCGCAGCGCGTCGCGGCCCTGCTGGACCTGGTCCGGACCCACACCGCCGCCGTGCTCGGCCACGCCGGGCCGGCGGCGGTCGGTGCCACCCGCTCGTTCGCCGAACTCGGCCTCGAGTCGCTGACCGCGGTCGAGCTGCGCAACCGGCTGAGCACCAGCACCGGCCTGCGACTGTCGTCCACCCTGGCGTTCGACTACCCGAACCCGGCCGCGCTCGCCGAGTACCTCGACGCCGAGCTGTTCGGCTCGGGCGACGGCCGGCTCGTCACCTGTACGCCCGTCGCGCCCGCCGCTGACGACGATCCGATCGTCCTCGTCGGCATGGCGTGCCGGTACCCGGGCGGAGTCGCCTCCCCGGAGGACCTGTGGCGGCTGGTCGCGGCGGGCGAGGGTGGTCTCACCCCGTTCCCGACCGACCGGGGCTGGGACATCAGCCGCCAGGTGGCCGCCGGTATCGGAGGCGATCGGGACTACGCCTACGTCGGCGGCTTCCTGCGCGAAGCCGGAGCGTTCGACGCGGCGTTCTTCGGTATCTCGCCCCGTGAGGCGCTGGCGATGGATCCCCAGCAGCGACTGCTGCTGGAGACGTCCTGGGAGGCGTTCGAGCGGGCGGGCATCGACCCGACCGGCCTCAAGCACAGCCGGACCGGCGTGTTCACGGGCCTGATGTACCACGACTACGGAAGCAGCGGTTCGTTCCCGGACGACGCGATGGGCTTCCTCGGCAACGGGACGTCCGGCGCGGTCGCGAGCGGCCGGGTGTCGTACCTGCTGGGGCTGGAGGGCCCGGCGGTGACGATCGACACCGCGTGCTCCTCGTCGCTGGTGGCGCTGCACCTGGCGGCGCAGGCCCTGCGTAGCGGTGAGTGCGATCTGGCGCTGGCCGGTGGTGTGACGGTCATGGCGACGCCGAGCCCGTTCCTCGGTTTCGCGCTGCAGGGAGGCCTCGCCCCGGACGGCCGCTGCAAGTCGTTCGCGGACTCCGCCGACGGAACCACGTGGGCCGAGGGCGTCGGCGTGCTCGTCGTGGAGCGGCTCTCGGACGCGCGGCGCAGGGGCCACGAGGTCCTGGCGGTGGTGCGGGGCACGGCGGTCAACCAGGACGGTGCGTCGAACGGACTGTCGGCCCCGAACGGTCCGTCGCAGCAGCGGGTGATCCGGGAGGCGTTGGCCTCGGCCGGTCTGGAGCCGGACGACGTCGACGCGGTGGAGGGTCACGGCACCGGGACGACGCTGGGTGATCCGATCGAGGCGCAGGCGTTGCTGGCGACCTATGGTGCGGAGCGGGATCGGCCGTTGTGGCTGGGGTCGATCAAGTCGAACATCGGTCACACGCAGGCGGCGGCGGGGGTCGCGGGTGTGATCAAGATGGTTCAGGCGATGCGCCATGGGGTGCTGCCGCGGACGTTGCACGTGGACGCACCGTCGTCGCACGTGGATTGGGACGCCGGTGCGGTGGAGCTGCTGACGTCGCCGCAGCGGTGGGAGCCGGAAGGGCGTCCGCGCCGGGCCGGGGTGTCGTCGTTCGGGGTTTCCGGGACGAACGCGCACGTGATCCTGGAGCAGGGTCCGGTTCCTACTGCGGTACCCGCCCCTGCGGTTTCCGATCGGGTCGTCCCGGTGGTGGTGTCCGCGAAGTCGGAGCAGGCGCTGGAGACGCAGGCGGCCCGGCTCGCGTCGTTCGTCGCCGACGGCCGGCCGAACCTGGCCGACGTCGCGTTCTCGGCCGCGGCCCGGCCGGTGTTCGAGCACCGCGCGGTGGTGCTCGCCGGCGAGCACGCGGAACTGGTCGACGGTCTGCGCTCAGTGAGCGGCGTGCGGGGCGGCGGCGACGTCCGCGGCCGGTCGGTGTTCGTGTTTCCCGGCCAGGGAGCCCAGTGGGCCGGGATGGGTGTGCGGCTGGCAGCGGAGTCGCCGGTGTTCGCCGAGCGCTTGGCGGAGTGCGCCGAGGCGTTGGAGCCGTACGTCGAGTGGAACCTGTTCGAGGTCCTGGGCGACGCGGCGGCGCTGGAGCGCGTCGACGTGGTGCAGCCGGCGTCGTTCGCCGTGATGGTGTCGCTGGCCGCGGTGTGGGATTCGTTCGGGGTTCGTCCGGACGCGGTGGTGGGCCATTCGCAGGGGGAGATCGCGGCAGCGGTGGTCGCGGGCGGTCTGTCCGTGGAGCAGGGCGCGCGGATCGTCGCGGTGCGGTCGAAACTGATCGCGTCGCGGCTGGCGGGTTCCGGGGCGATGGCGTCGGTGGCGCTCCCGCCGGCCGAGGTGGAAGCCGTGCTGCCGGACGGCGTGTCGGTGGCGGCGGTGAACGGTCCGCGCTCGGTCGTGCTCTCGGGTGATCCGGAGGCGCTCGACGGACTGCTCGACCGGTGGACGGCCGAGGGGGTGCGGGCGCGGCGGATCGCGGTCGATTACGCGTCGCACTCGGCGCACGTGGACGTGCTCGAGGCGGAGTTGCAAGAGGCGCTGGCCGATCTGGAGCCGGCCCCGGCGTGGACCCGAATGTGGTCCAGCGTGGACAACGAGTGGCTGACCGGAGTCGAGCTGGACGCCCGGTACTGGTTCGAGAACCTCCGCCGCCCGGTGCGGTTCGCCGACGCCGTCGAAGCGCTCGCGGGTGAAGGTTTCGACGTTTTTGTGGAGTGCAGTCCTCATCCGGTGCTGACCGGTCCGCTCACCGATCTGGTGGACGGTGCGGTGGTCGGCACCCTGCGACGCGACGACGACACGCTCCGGCAGGTGCTGACCAGCGCCGCCGAACTCTACGTGCGTGGCGTCGACGTGGACTGGGCGCCGGTGCTGACCGGCGCCCGCCGGATCGAACTGCCCACCTACGCCTTCCAGCACCAGTGGTACTGGCCGAGCGGAGGGTCCCGGCGGGGTGACCTGAACGCCGCCGGGCTGCGCGACGCCGACCACCCGCTGCTGGGCGCGGCGGTGGAGCTGGCCGGCGGGGGAGCGGTACTGACCGGCCGGCTCTCGGTGCAGGCGCAGCCGTGGCTGACCGGGCACCGTGTGGCCGGTGTCGTCATCGTGCCGGGCGCCGCGTTCCTGGAGCTGGCCGTGCGGGCCGGTGACCAGGTGGGTGCCGGCCGGGTCGAGGAGCTGACGCTGCGCGAGCCGCTCCCGCTGCCGGCGTCGGGTGGCATGCAGGTGCAGGTCGTCGTCGGCGTACCGGCCGGGGACGGTGCGCGGCCGGTCGAGATCCACGCCCGGCCGGACGGGTCGGCGGAGCCCTGGAACTGTTACGCCACCGGTGTTCTCGCCGAGGGAACGATCACCGGGGACTTCGCCCCGACCGCGTGGCCACCGGCCGGCGCGAGCGCGGTCAGCCTCGACGGGCTGTACGACACGCTTCGCCCGGCGGGTCTCGACTACGGCCGGGCGTTCCAGGGCCTGCGGGCCGCCTGGCGGGACGCCGACGGGACGATCTACGCGGAAGCCGCCCTCGACCAGGACGAACGCGGGGACGCGAGCCGGTTCGGGCTGCACCCCGCGCTGCTGGACGCAGCCATGCAGACGGCGTTCCTGGGTGACCCCGACGGCGGGCCCGACGGTTCGGCCCGGCTGCCGTTCACCTGGCAGGACGCGTCCCTGCACGCCGCGCACGCCGCGGTGCTCCGGATCCGGCTGCGCAGGCACGGCGCCGACCGCCTCACGCTGGACCTCGCCGACGCCGCCGGTGCACCGGTCGCCACGATCGCGGGACTGGTGCTGCGGCCGCTGGACGTCCGGGCCGCCGACGCCGGCACCGGTGCGCGCCGCTCGTTGTTCACCGTGCGCTGGGATCCGATCGAGATCCCGTCGCCCGCCGACAGTACCGACGTGGTGCTGGCCGAGGCGCCGGGGAGTGATCCGGCCGATCCGGTGCGGTCCGCGTACGGGTTGGCGGCGTGGGCACTGCGCACGGTGCAGGAGTGGCTCTCCGGACCGGCCACCGGCCGGCTCGCCGTCGTCACCCGGGGTGTGTCCGAGGATCCCGCGGTGGCCACCGTGTGGGGCCTCGTGCGTTCGGCGCAGTCGGAACACCCCGGCCGGTTCGTGCTGGTCGACGTGGACGACGATCCGGCGTCGGCCGCGGCGCTTCCCGACGTGGTGGCCGGGCCGGTCACCGAGGTGGCCCTGCGCGCGGGCCGGCCGTTCGCGCCCGCGGTGGTCCGGCTGGCCCCACCCGCCGAGGACGGACCCCAATTCGACGGCACGGTGCTGATCACCGGAGGTACCGGCGGGCTGGGCCGCCTGCTGGCGAGGCACCTGGTCGCCGAACGAGGCGTCCGGAACCTGCTCCTGGTCAGCCGTCGGGGGCTGCACGCCCCGGGCGCCCGGGAACTCGTCGCCGAGCTGGCCGGGTTCGGCGCCGAGGTGACCGTCGAAGCGTGCGACGTGACCGATCAGCCCGCGGTCGCCGGAGTGCTCGCCGGGATCGACCGGGCGCATCCGCTGGTCGCCGTGATCCACACCGCCGGAGCGCTCGCCGACTGCCTGCTGGAATCGATGACCGGCGAGCAGCTGGCCGCTGCGCTCGCGCCCAAGATCGACGGCGCGTGGAACCTGCACGAGCTCACCCGGGAGCTGCCGCTCCGTGCCTTCGTCGTCTACTCGTCGTTCGCCGGCATCGGGGGCGTGGCCGGGCAGGGCAACTACGCGGCGGCCAACGCGTTCGTCGACGCGCTGGCCGGCTATCGGCAGCGCCTGGGCCTGCCGGCCCGGTCACTGGCCTGGGGAGCGTGGGAGGACCGCACCGAGCTGACCGCCGGAGCCGACTTCGATCGGTTCACCAGGATCGGCCTGCCGCCGGTGACCGCCGCCGAGGGCCTGGCCCTGTTCGACGCGGCGCTGGCCGTGCCCGACCAGCCGCTGGTGATCCCGATGCCGGTCGACATGGCCGTGCTGGCGCGCCATGCCCGGCACGTGCCGCCGCTGCTGCGTCGCCTGGTACCCGGGGCGGTCCGCCGGAGCGCCAACGACGTCGCCTCCACCGACCTGGCCGAGCGGCTCGCGGCGCTCCCGGCCGAGCAGCGGCGCCACGAGGTGCTCACGCTCGTCCGGAAGCACACCGCAGCCGTTCTCGGCCACGACGGGCCGGCCGCGATCGGGTCGACCCGTTCGTTCGCCGAGCTGGGACTGGAGTCGCTGACCGCCGTCGAGCTGCGGAACCGGCTCAGCGCCGACACCGGCCTGCGGCTGCCGTCCACCTCGGCGTTCGACTACCCGACTCCCCTCGCACTGGCCGGATTCCTCGCCGCGGAGCTGGGCTCCACCGGCGCGGCGCCGGTCGTCGTCGCGCGGCGTCCGCGCAACACCGACGCCGACCCGATCGTCATCGTCGGAATGGCCTGCCGCTACCCGGGTGGAGTCGGGTCGCCGGAGGCACTCTGGCGGCTGGTCGAAGACGGCACGGACGCGATTCGTGAGTTCCCCACCGACCGCGGGTGGGACCTCGAGACCCTGTTCCACCCCGATCCCGATCACCCGGGCACCACGTACACCCGGTCCGGCGGGTTCCTCGACGCGGTGGCCGACTTCGACGCGGCGTTCTTCGGGATGAGCCCGCGGGAAGCGCTGGCGACCGACGCGCAGCAACGACTGCTGCTGGAAGTGTCGTGGGAGGCGTTCGAACGCTCCGGAATCGATCCGGTCGGCCTGCGCGGCAGCCGCACCGGCGTGTTCGCCGGCGTGATGTACAGCGACTACATCTACCTGTTGCAAGGCACCCCGGGGGTGGAGGCCCACCAGGGTGCGGGCAGCTCCCCGTCGGTCGCGTCCGGCCGGGTCGCGTACACGTTCGGCTTGGAGGGCCCGGCGGTCACGATCGACACCGCGTGTTCGTCGTCGCTGGTGGCGCTGCATCTGGCCGCGCAGGCGCTGCGGTCGGGGGAGTGCGACCTGGCGCTGGCCGGCGGCGTCACGGTGATCTCGCAACCCGGCGTTTTCACCGGCTTCGCCCGGATGCGCGGACTCGCCCCGGACGGGCGGTGCAAGTCGTTCGCCGACGACGCGGACGGCGCGTCCTGGTCCGAGGGCGTCGGCATGCTGGTGGTGGAGCGGCTGTCGGACGCGCGCCGGAACGGGCACGAGGTACTGGCCGTCGTCCGCGGGTCGGCGGTCAACCAGGACGGTGCCTCGAACGGTCTGACCGCGCCGAACGGCCCGTCACAGCAGCGGTTGATCCGGGACACGCTCGCGGTCTCCGGGCTGCGGCCCGCCGACGTCGACGCCGTCGAGGGCCACGGCACCGGGACGACGCTGGGCGACCCGATCGAGGCCCAGGCGCTGCTGGCGACGTACGGGCGGGACCGGGAGACGCCGCTGTGGCTGGGGTCGGTGAAGTCGAACATCGGTCACACGCAGGCGGCGGCCGGGGTGGCCGGCGTGATCAAGATGGTGCAGGCGATGCGCCACGGGGTGCTGCCGCAGACCTTGCACGTGGACACCCCGTCGTCCGAGGTGGACTGGGAGTCGGGTGCGGTCGAGCTGTTGACGTCGAACCGGCCGTGGGACGTGGCGGGCCGGCCGCGTCGGGCGGCGGTGTCGTCGTTCGGGATTTCCGGGACGAACGCGCACGTGATCCTGGAGCAGGGTCCGGAGGTGCCGGAGCCG
>NZ_JBITDV010000031.1:0-9490 GCF_044454545.1 Cryptosporangium sp. NPDC051539
ACCTCATCAAACGCCGACGCGAACACCGGAAAACGCTCGTACAAACCCCCACCCATACCGACCCGCTGACCACCCTGACCCCCAAAACCCACCACGACCCGACCCGCACCAGCCACACCCCGCGCCGCCACCGACCCGAGCCCCCCAGCCCCAGCCCCAGCCCCAGCCCCAGCCCCAGCCCCAGCCCCGGCCCCGGCCACCCACACCGCCCGATACGGCAACGCCGCCCGCGACAACGCCAGCCCCGCACCGGCCGTCGCCGCCGGAACCTCTCCCCACCAAGCAGCCACCTGCTCGACCTGCGCGTCGAGCGCCGCAGCCGACTTGGCCGACACCACCACCGGGATCGGCCCGGCCGTCTCCACCGGAGGCTCGCTCGACGGTGGCCCCTGCTCCAGGATCACGTGCGCGTTCGTCCCGGAGATGCCGAACGACGACACGCCCGCCCGCCGGGGGCGCCCGGCGGCGTCCCACGGCCGTGCCTCGGCCAGCAGCGACACGGCGCCCTCGGCCCAATCGACCTGCGCGGACGGCGCGTCCACGTGCAGCGTCGACGGCAGCACCCCGTGATGCATCGCCTGCACCATCTTGATCACACCCGCGACCCCCGCCGCGGCCTGCGCGTGCCCGATGTTCGACTTCACCGACCCCAGCCACAACGGATCCCCCGACCGCGAAGCACCGTACGTCGCCAGCAACGCCTGCGCCTCGATCGGATCACCCAACGTCGTCCCGGTCCCGTGACCCTCGACCGCATCCACCTCGGACGCCGACAACCCCGCCGACGCCAGCGCCGCACGGATCACCCGCTGCTGCGACGGACCATTCGGCGCCGTCAAACCATTCGACGCACCATCCTGATTCACCGCCGAACCACGCACCACCGCCAACACCCGATGACCGTTCCGCTCCGCGTCCGACAGTCGCTCCACCACCAGCACGCCGACACCCTCACCCCACCCGACACCATCCGCGGCATCAGCAAACGACTTACAACGCCCATCGGCCGACAAACCACCCTGACGGGCAAAACCGATGAACGTATTCGGCGTCGCCATCACCGTCACACCACCGGCCAACGCCAAATCACACTCACCACTACGCAACGCCTGCGCCGCCAAATGCAACGCCACCAACGACGACGAACACGCCGTATCCACCGTCACCGCCGGGCCCTCCAGACCCAGCAGATAAGACACCCGGCCGGACGTCACGCTCCCGGACGAGCCGGTGCCCCAGAACGTCATCGAGTCTTCGGGCAGTGTCACGCTGGTCGCGTAGTCCTGGTACATCTGACCGGCGAAGACACCGGTCCGGCTCCCCCGCAGCGTGGCCGGGTCGATCCGGGAACGCTCCAACGCCTCCCAGGACGTCTCGAGCAGCAACCGCTGCTGCGGATCCATCGCCAGCGCCTCACGCGGCGAGATCCCGAAGAAGTCCGCGTCGAACGCGTCCGCGTCGTGCAGGAAACCACCGCGGCGCGTGTACGACGTGCCGGCGTGGTTCGGGTCCGGGTCGTAGAGCGCGTCGAGGTCCCAGCCGCGGTTGGCGGGGAACGCCGAGATCGCGTCGCCGCCGCCCGCGACCAGGTCCCACAGGTCCTCCGGCGAGGAAATCCCGCCCGGATACCGGCACGCCATCCCTACGATCACCACCGGATCACCGGCCACCACCACCGGCGACGCGACACTCACCGGCGCCACTGCGCCCCGCACCTTCCCCGCCAGCAAACCCGCCACCGCCGCCGGCGTCGGGAAATCGAACACCAACGTCGCCGGCAACCGCAGCCCCACCGCCTCGGACAGGGCATTACGCAGCTCGACCGCACCGAGCGAGTCGATGCCGAGCTCGCGGAATTCCCGGCCCGGCTCGACGTCGCCCGGTGAGGAGTGGCCGAGTACCGCCGCGGCCCGCGCGCGGACCAGTTCCAGCAGCCGGCGTACCTGCTCGTCGGGGGGCAATTCGGCGAGTTGGTCCAGCAACCGAGGCCCGGACGCCGAGGACGCGGCGGTGGCGGAACGTCGCGCCGGGCGGATCAGCTCGTGCAGCAGGGGCGGCACCGGGGCCTTGGCCCGCAACGCCGACAGGTTGAGCCGCGCCGGCACGATCACCGGCAGCCCGGTCCGCGCCGCGCGCTCGAACAGCGCGAGGCCCTGGGTCCGGGAGAGCGGCGGCATGCCGGACCGGGCCATCCGTCGCAGGTCCACTTCCCGCAGACCGCCGGTCATGCCTGCTTCCAGCTGCCACGGGCCCCAGGCGAGCGCCAGCGCCGGTTGGCCGTGGGCGTGCCGGTACTGGGCGAGCGCGTCGAGGAACGCGTTGCCGGCCGCGTAGTTGGCCTGCCCGGCGGCTCCGAACGTGCCCGCCACCGAGGAGAAGAGGACGAGCGGGACGTCACCGGCGAGTTCGTGCAGGTGCCAGGCGGCGTCGACCTTGGGCCGCAGCACCGCGGCCAGCCGTTCCGGGGTGAGCGTCGCGACGATCCCGTCGTCGAGCGTCCCGGCGGCGTGGATGACCGCGGTCAGCGGATGCGCGGCCGGAATTCCCGCGAGCAGACCGGCGACCGCCTGCCGGTCGGTGACGTCGGCCGCGGCGAGCGTCACCTCCACGCCGTGCGCGATCAGTTCCGCGGCGAGCGGGACGAGGCCCGGCGCGTCCGGGCCTCGACGGCTGGCCAGCAGGACGTGCCGCGCGCCGCGCTCGGCGACCAGGTGCCGGACGAACGTCGCGCCCAGGCCGCCGGCGCCGCCGGTGATCAGGACCGTGCCGTCGGGGTTCCAGTCCGGGTTTTCGCCTCCCTCGGTGGCCTCGGCGCGTACCAGACGGGGGATCCAGGCCGTCCCGGCGCGCACGGCGACCTGTGGCTCGCCGGTCGCCAGGGCGGTGGCCAGCGTGCTCAGGTCCGCCTCCGGACCGGCGTCGGTGTCGACCAGGACGAACCGGCCGGGATGTTCGGTCTGCGCCGTCCGGACCAGTCCCCAGGCCGCCGCCGCGGCCAGGTCGGTGATCGGCTTTCCCGCGACGTCGACGGCGCCCCGGGTGAGGACGACCAGCCGCGACCGGCCGTCCGGATCGCCGTCCAGCCGCCGCTGCACGAATTCCAGCGTCGAGGCGGTCAGCCGGTGGACCTCGTCGACGACGCCGGTTCCGGCGGGGACCAGCCGCACGTAGGCCAGCCCGGCGTTCTCGTCGGCCGCCAAGGGTACCGGGACCGGCACGGCTGCGGGAACCTGTTCGGTCAGCGGGATCCACACGGTCTGGAACAGCGCGCCCGCGCCGGTCGACTCGACCTCGGCGACCTCGCTCATCGGCCGCACCACGAGCCCGGCGGTGATCACCGGAGCTCCGGCCGGGTCGTAGGCGGCCAGCGCGATCGTGTCCGGGCCGGTGCGGTGCAGCCCGACGCGGAGCGTGCCGGCGTCACCGGCGTGCAGGGACACGTCGTGCCAGGAGAACGGCAGCCGGCCGCCGGTGGTGTCGTCCAGCCCGACGAACGTGACCGCGTGCAGGACGGCGTCGAGCAGGGCGGGGTGCAGGCCGTAGCCGGCGGTGCAGTGCGTGTGCTGCTGCGGCAGCGTCACCTCGGCGTAGACGACGCCGTCGGCGTCGCGCCACACGCTGCCGAGCCCTTGGAAGACCGGCCCGTACCGCAGGCCGACCGCGGCCAGGTCGTCGTAGACGCGGGCGGTGTCGAGGGACGTCGCCCCGGGCGGCGGCCAGGCGACCGGGTCGAACCGGGGGGCGGGGGCCGGGGCTCCGTGTCCGGAGAGCGTGCCGGTGGCGTGGCGGACCCAGGGAAAGTCGTCGTCCACGTCGACCGGCCGGGTGTGGATCGAGCAGTCCCGGGCGCCGGTGGCGGGATCGGCCGGCCCGACGTGCACCTGCACGGCGACCGCGCTCCGGTCGTCGAGGACGAGCGGAGCGATCAGCGTGAGTTCGTCGACCCGGGCGCAGCCCACCTGGTCGCCGGCGCGGATCGCCAGCTCCAGGAAGCCGGTGCCGGGGAACAGCACCGACTCGCCGACCCGATGGTCGGTGAGCCACGGGTGAGCGCTCAGCGACAGGCGGCCGGTGAGCAGCGTGCCACCCCCGGCGGCCAGCCCGACCGCCGCGCCGAGAATCGGGTGCCCGGCGGCGCTCAGACCGATGCTCCTGGCGTCGCCGCCGCGCCCACCAGCCGGCCAGTAGTGCTGGTGCTGGAACGCGTAGGTGGGCAGATCCACGTGCCCGGCGGCGGGCAGCGCGGCGTCCCAGTCCACGGCTACGCCGTGCGCGTGCAACCGGGCCGCGGCCTCGATCACGGTGGCCTGCTCGTCCCGGTCGGCACGCATCGTGGGTACCAGCAACGCCTGGTTGCCGTCGCTGTCGGCGAGCGCGGTGAGCACGGCGTCCGGCCCCACCTCGAGCAGCACGGTGACGGCGTCCGCGCGCATCGCGGTCATCGCGTCGGCGAAGCGAACCGGACGGCGGACCTGCTGCACCCAGTACTCCGGGTCGGTGACCGAGCCGTCCACGGTGACCACCGGGACCGCGGGCTCGGAGTAGGTCAGCGTGCGGGCCACGGCCCGGAACTCGTCCAGCATCGGCTCCATCAGCGGCGAGTGGAACGCGTGCGACACCCGCAGCCTGCGCGTGCTCACACCCTGGGCGGTCAGCAGCGCGACGACGTCGGCGACCGCGGTCTCGGCGCCGGCCAGCACCACGGCGTCGGGACCGTTGACCGCTGCGACACAGATCTCGGACGCCCGGCCGGTCAGCAGCGGCGCGACGTGTTCTTCGGAAGCCCGGACGGCCACCATCGCGCCGCCGGCCGGAAGCGCCTGCATGAGCCGGGCCCGGGCCGCGACCAGCGCGCAGGCGTCCTCCAGCGACCAGACCCCGGCGACGTAGGCCGCTATCACCTCGCCGATCGAGTGCCCGGCGACGACGTCCGGGGCCAGGCCCCAGGACGAGAGCAACCGGAACAGAGCGACCTCGACCGCGAACAGCAGCGGCTGCGCCCAGCCGGTCTGGTGCACCAGGTCGGCGTCGGCCAGCACGCTGCGGCAGGGTGCGTCGAGGTGCCGGTCGATCTCGGCGCAGACTTCGTCCATCGCGGCGGCGAAGACCGGGTAGCGCTCGTACAGCTCCCGTCCCATGTCGGCCCGCTGGGCGCCCTGACCGGTGAAGATCATCGCGAGCCGCGACCGGGGCGCCGCGACACCACGGACGAGGTTGACGCCGCCGCCCTGCAGTTGCAACGCCCACAGCCCGGCCACCAGGTCGTCGTGGTCACTGGCCAGGACGACCGCACGGTGCTCGAACGCGGAGCGGGTCGTGGCCAGCGCCCGCGCCAGCGCGACGAGCGCCGGACGGTCCTGCTCCACCTGGGCCAGCAACCGCTCGGACTGCCCGGCCAGCGCGTCGGCGGACTTGGCCGACAACATCACCGGCAGGACACCGGATTCGGCCGGCGGCTCGGCGTCCGGCGCCGGCGTGGGGCCTTGTTCGAGAATGACGTGCGCGTTCGTGCCCGACAGGCCGAACGACGAGATGCCGGTGCGACGCGGACGCCCGCGCTCGCTCCACGGACGGTTCTCGGTGAGCACCGACACGTCGCCCGCCGACCAGTCCACCTGGGACGACGGTGCGTCGACGTGCAGGGTCCCGGGGAGCAGACCGTGCCGCATGGCCTGCACCATCTTGATGATGCCCGCGACACCGGCCGCGGCCTGGGTGTGTCCGAGGTTGGACTTCACCGAGCCCAGCCAGAGTGGTTCCCCGTTCCGGGACGCGCCGTACGTCGCCAGCAGCGCCTGCGCCTCGATCGGGTCGCCGAGCCGGGTACCCGTGCCGTGCCCTTCGACGGCGTCCACGTCGGCGGCCGTGAGCCCGGCCGACGCCAGCGCCTGCCGGATCACCCGGCGCTGCGCCGGGCCGTTGGGGGCGGTGAGCCCGTTGGACGCACCGTCGGAGTTGACGGCCGAGCCGCGCAGCACCGCGAGGATCTGGTGCCCGCGCCGCTCGGCGTCCGAGCGGCGCTCGACGACCAGCACGCCGACGCCCTCCGACCAGGCCGTGCCGTCGGCGGCGTCCGCGTAGGACTTGCAGCGGCCGTCGCCGGCGAGACCACCCTGCAGGCTCATCGCGACGAACCCGCTGGGAGTGGCCATCACGGTGACGCCACCGGCGAGCGCCAGGTCGCACTCGCCCGAGCGCAGTGCCTGCGCCGCCAGGTGCAGCGCGACCAGCGACGACGAACACGCGGTGTCGACGGTGACCGCCGGGCCGTGCACCCCCAGCGTGTACGCCACCCGTCCGGAGGCCATCGACGGGGCGTTCCAGCCGGGCTGGACGTTGCGCTGGGTGAGTTCGGCGTAGTCGTTGGACATCACGCCGGCGAACACGCCGGTCTGGCTGCCCCGCAGGGTGTGCGGGTCGACGCCGGCGCGTTCCAGCGCCTCCCAGGCGACTTCCAGGAGCAGCCGCTGCTGGGCGTCGGTCGACGCGGCCTCGCGCGGCGAGATCTGGAAGAAGCCGGCATCAAAACCGGCCACGTCGTCGAGGAACCCGCCCTGGCCGGGCGTCACCAGCGCGTCGTGGTCCCAGCCGCGGTCGTCGGGGAACGCGGTGATCGCGTCGCCGCCTTCGGCGACGAACTGCCAGAGCGCTTCGGGCGACGCGATCCCGCCCGGATACCGGCAGGCCATGCCGACGATGACGATCGGGTCGTCGCCGGTGCCGACCGTGGTGGTCGCAACGACGGCGTCGTCGGTTTCCCCGGCGACTTCGGTGAGCAGGAACTCGGCGACCCGTTCGGGCGTCGGGTAGTCGAAGACGAGCGTGGCCGGCAGGTGCAGTCCGGTCGCGGTGCCGAGGCGGTTACGCAGTTCGACCGCGGTGAGCGAGTCGACGCCGAGGTCGCGGAACTCCCGGCTCCGCTCGACGCCGTCCGCGGACGGGTGGCCGAGGACGAACGCGGCCTCCCGCCGGACCAGGTCGGTGAGGAGGTCCCGCCGCGCCTCCGGCCCCAACGCGCTCAGCTGCCGGATCAGGTCGCCGTTGCCGCTCCCGGCCGCGATCGTCCGGCGACGGCCGCGAACCAGCGCGCGGAACAGCGGCGCGACGTCGTCGCGGGTCCGCAGCGCGGCCAGGTCGAGCCGGACCGGCACCACCACCGCGAGGTCGGCGCCGAGAGCGACGTCGAAGCGGGCCAGGCCGTCCGCCGCGGAGATCGGTGGCAACCCGGACCGCGCCATGCGCCGCACGTCCACCTCGGTGAGGCCGCCGAGCATCCCGGTCTCCTGCGCCCACGGCCCCCAGGCCAGCGACAGCGCGGGCAGACCGATCGCCCGCCGGTACTCGGCCAACCCGTCGAGGAACGCGTTCGCGGCCGCGTAGTTGGCCTGGCCGGGCGCGCCGAGAGTCCCGGCCAGCGACGAAAACGTGACCAGCGGACGGTCGCCGAGCAGCTCGTGCAGGTGCCACGCGCCGTCGACCTTGGGCCGGAGCACGGCTGCCAGGCGCGGCGGCGTCAGCGAGCCGATCACCCCGTCGTCCAGCACACCCGCCGTGTGCACCGCCGCGTCCACGCGATGGGCCGCCAGCAGCGCGGCGACCGCGTTCCGGTCGGCGACGTCGCACGCGAGGATCGTCACCTCCGCCCCGAGTTCGGTCAGCTCGCGCCGCAGTTCGGCGGCGCCCGGCGCGTCCGGGCCCCGGCGGCTGGTCAGTACGACGGCCCGCACGCCCCGAGCGGTGACCAGGTGCCGGGCGAGTACCGCGCCGAGCCCGCCGGTGCCGCCGGTGACGAGCACGGTTCCGCCGGTGAACCGGTTCGCCGTGTCGCCGTCCGGGGTGAGCGGCGCCTCGGCCCGCACCAGCCGGGGGGCGAACGGGACGCCGTCGCGGACGGCGACCTCGGGCTCCCCGGTGGCCAGGACGAGTTCGCCGCTCGGTTGGTCCGCGAGCACGATACGGCCGGGGTGTTCGGCCTGCGCGGCGCGGACCAGGCCCCACACCGCCGCCTGGACCGGATCGACGCGCTCGTCGGCGACCCGGACGGCGTCGCCGGTCCGGACGACCAGCCGGTCGCCGTCGCGGTCGTCGGCCGCGAGCCACCGTTGCACCGCGTCCAGGACCGCGCCGGTCAGTTCCCGGACCCGCTCCGGGACGGTGGCGGTGTCCGCCGCGCCGGTCGCACAGCGCAGCTCCACCAGCTCGCCGATCGGCGGTCGGCCCGTGCCGTCCCAGACGACCGGGGCCGGCCCTGCGGTCGGCCCCGCGGTCGGCGTGGCCGTGTGCCACCCCACGGTGTAGATCGGTTCGGCGCCGACCAGGTCGGCGTCCCCGGCTCGCACTGCCCGGCCGACCATCGCCGTGACCGAGAGCACCGCGGCGCCGGTGTCGTCCGCGAGCGTCAGGGCCACGGTGTCGGCCGCCGGCCGGGTCAGCAGCACACGCAGCCGCCGCGCCCCGGAGGCGTGCAGCTGGACTCCACGCCAGAGGAACGGGAGCTTCGGACGCCCGTCGCCGTCGCGCTCGTCCGCGTCGAGCAGCGACGCGTGCAGTGCGGCGTCGAACAGCGCCGGGTGCAGACCGAACCCGGCGGGGTCGACTCCGTCGGGCAGCGCGACCTCCGCGTACCAGGCGCCCTCGGTCCGCCACGCGGCACGCAGCCCCTGGAAGGCGGGACCGTAGCCGTAGCCGGCGGAGGCGAAGTCCTCGTAGGCGTCGCCGACGGGCACCGGTTCGGCACCGGGCGGTGGCCATTCACCCAGCCCGGGGCTCTCGTCGACAGCCGCGGACAGAGCCGCCTCGGCGTGCAGGACCCAGGCCGCGTCGGTCGCGTCCGGACGGGTGTAGAAACGCGCGGTCCGCCGGTCGCGGTCGACGACGACACGCAGCTGGGTGTCGCCGGTGACGACGACCGGTTCGGACAGGGTGAGCTCGTCGACGGTCGGGGCATCGATGACGTCGCCGGCCCGGATCGCGAGTTCGACGAGGGCGGTGGCCGGCAGGACGACCCGCCCGGCGACGACGTGATCGGCCAGCCAGGGCTGCGCGGCCGGCGAGAGCTTCCCGGTGAGCACGACGGTGCCGGTCTCGGGAATCTCGACGGCGGCGGCCAGCAGCGGATGGTCGAGCGCACTCAGACCGAGGCCGGCGGGATCGCTGCTCACCGTCCGCGCGGGCCAGAACCGCTGGTGCTGGAACGCGTAGGTGGGCAGGTCGAGCACCGGGGTCCGGGTGCCGAACAGCGCCGTCCAGTCGGCCCGGGCGCCGTTCGCCCAGGCCGTGCCCAGTGCGGTCAGGGCCGCGCGGACCTCGTCGTGGTTCGCCCGCGACACCGGCACGGCGACCGGCAACACCTGCGCGACCGCACCACTCAACGCACCATCCGGACCCACCTCCACGAACACATCAACATCCCCGACCAGCCCAGCCACCGCATCCGCGAAACGCACCGGCTCCCGCACCTGACGCACCCAATACTCCGGATCCGTCCACA
>NZ_JBITDV010000032.1:0-6572 GCF_044454545.1 Cryptosporangium sp. NPDC051539
TCCGCTACACCCCCATCGGCGTCTTCCGCGACATCACACGCCCCACCTACGACACAGAAATGGCCGCCCAACTCGACACCGCCCAACAACACGGCGGCGGCAACCTCCAGAACCTCCTCCACGGCAACGACACCTGGACCGTCGGCTAGCGCCTGCCAGCTGTCGGTGACCGGCCCGGCCGTGTATTCGGCGGTCCCGTCGCAACGAGATCGCAGGCGCCGCCCACGAACGGCTCGCGTCTCCGCGGGAGGCCGCGCGCCGGGGCGCGGCGAACGGCCGCGGCCCGATGGCTGCCCGACGGCCGCGACCCGACGACCTCGCCCGGACACCGTCACCCGACGACCTCGCTCGGGCGGCGCAGGCCCGGTCGACCGCAGGCACGCCGTGACTCTCGGCGGCCCCTCGCTCAGACCGGGGCCGCTTTGGCCGCGCCACGAACGCCGGGCTCATCGGCGTCCGCCAAGAGCAGTTGGACCTGTCGGGCAACCGGGGCGCGGTGGCCTCCGACCTGAGGTCAGCCTCCGACCTAGGGTCAGCCTCGGCCGCCGTCGGCGAGGACGGTGCCCTCGGGCCCGTGCACCTCGCGCCGGACCGGCCGGTCTCAGACGTACTTCGTCTCCAGGTCGTCGAAGAACGCCTTCGCCAGCGCGACGAACTGGTCCTCGCGGATCGCGATCACGTCGCCGACCCGGTAGCCGAGCACCGACGTCTCGGCCTCCAGCTTTATCGTCCGGTCCTCCCCCAGGACACCGTTGTTGCTGATCAGCGACATCGCCAGCACCCGGACCTCGTTCATCGGGTTGCCGTCCTTCTTCTCGACGGCCCGCGTGCGGTGCACAAAATGCATCTCCAGCGCGAGCACGAGGTTGTTGAAGTACGACGGCTCGAACTCCCTCACCGACTCCGACGAGCCCAGCTTCCGGAACGCCTCGACCTGGGCCGCTATCTGACGCCGCGCCATGTCGACGAACTCCTGCGGGTACTTGCTGATCGCCAGCATCGCGCGCTCCTCCTGAACCGTCGGTACAGGGGGTGTACCCCGCCGGCCTAGTCCTCAGCCGGGAGATGGTCCCGGACCCAGAGCGCGGCCGACGTGCGGTCGCTGACGCCGATCCGCTTGAACGCGTTGCCGAGGTGGACTTTGACGGTCCGCTCGGTGATGCCGAGCGCGCGGCCGATCTGTTTGTTGGCGAGCCCGCGGGCCACCAGCCGCAGCACCTCGCGCTCGCGCGGGCTGAGCTGGTCGGCCGGGTCCGGCGTCGAACCACCCGGCAGCAGCGCCCGCGCGACCCGCGGATCGAGCGGCGCGTCTCCGCGGGCGGCCGCGTGGATGCCCGCGATCAGATCGCGCGGATCGGCGTCCTTCAGCAGGTACCCGGTGGCTCCGGCCGCGAGCGCGTCCCGCACCCGTCCCCGCCCGGTCGACGACGTGAGCACCAGCACGATGCTGCCCGGCAACTCGGCCAGCAGCCGCCGGGTGGCGTCCACCCCGTCGAGGACCGGCATCGAGAGGTCCATCAGGACGACGTCCGGATGAAGGTCGGTGGCTTGCTCGATCGCCCGGACGCCGTCGTCGGCCTGGCCGACGACCTCGATGCCGTCCGCGTCCTCGAGCAGGGCGGCGAGCCCGGCGCGGACCAGCGCGTGGTCGTCGACCAGCAGCACGCGGACGGTCACAGCGGTTTCTCCAGTCGCCAGTTCGTCCCGGCCCCGGGTGCGGACGAGACCGCGAGGGAGGCCCCCGCGTCGCGGGCCAGGTCGGTCATCAACCGCAGGCCGAAATGTCCTTCGTCCGCAGGACGAGAAGGGTCGAACCCGCGACCGTCGTCGCTGATCTCCAGCGTGACGTGTCCCGTCACCACCACGGTGACGTGGGACGCGTCCGCGTGTTTGGCGGTGTTGCGCAGGCATTCCTGCGCGATCCGGAACAGCAGCGCTTCGACGTCGGACGGCAGCTCCCGGTCGGGCACGACGGTGAGGTCGACGGTGACGTCCCGGCCGCGCAGGCCGGTCGCGAGATCGTCGAGCGAGCCGGCCAGCCCGGCGTCGACCAGCGACGGCGGATAGATGTCGACGAGCAGCGAACGCATGCTGCCGACGCTGGCCCGGACCGTGCCGGCGGCCGAGTCGAGCCGCTCGGCCAGCGACTCGCCGCCCGGCGTTGCCCGAGCCTTGCCGGCCGCGGCGGCCACCGCGAACGCGCCTGCGGTGAGGTCCTGTACGACGCCGTCGTGCAGCGTCGCCGCGATCCGGCGCCGCTCCTCGTCGGAGGCGGCCACCGCGCGGTCGAGCGCGACCTCCCGCTGACGCTGAGCCCGGCGCACACGCCCGACCAGGGCCAGCGTGAGCGGCGCCTGGAGCACCAGCATGAGCAGCAGGCTGCTGATCGTGATGCCGGCGAAGCCCTGCCAGAGCTGCCCGCTGCGTTCGGTGACCACGTCGTAGCGGGAGTACGTCTCGAACAGCAGCGTCCGGCCCGACGGCGTCCAGACCGGCCGGTACACCTCGAGGAGCTTGCCTTCGCTGCGCTCGTACTCGTTCTCGGGTTCGTCCAGGTCGCTGACGTCGGCCCGGGTGCTGGGGTCCTTCAGGACGTCCCGCTCGTCGGTGCCCAGCGGGAACGTCCGCCCGACCAGACGGGGTTCGTCGGAGTAGACGATGCGGCCCTCCGGCGTCCAGAGTTTCGTCCGGATGACCGCGCCGACGAGCACGCCGGACCGCATGACGCCGTCGAGGCGCTGCCTCGCGGCCGCGGCCACCGCCGGATCGTCGGAGAGCAGCGCGTCCTGCAGATTCGGGGTGACGACGGCGCCGGCGAGCAGGTCGGTGACGGTCAGCGCGTCGTTGACCGACTCGGACTCGGCCGCCTGGCGGGCCGCGATCGTCCCGACCGAGGCCACCACCGCGAACACGACCAGGGCCGCGACGACCGACTGGATCACGATCCGCCGCCACGACACCGGGCGGTCCGGCGCGCTGGGGGTGCCGGACGCGGCCAGCACCACCCAGTTGTCGTCGGTCACGGGAGTCAGCTTCGCTCAGTCGTGGTTCGGGCCGTCGTCCGACCCGCCGTGCTTCCCGGAGCCGGAGCCGTTCTTGCCCGAGCCCGAGTTGCTCGAACCCGAGCCGGAGTTGTCGTCGCTGCCGCGGCCGCGGCGGCCGCCGTTGTCGTCACCCGCCTCGGTGGTGCGGGAGGTGCGCAGGCCGCCCTTGTCGTCGCCCGGCTCGGCGGTGCGGGACGTGCGCAGGCCGCCCTTGTCGTCCGGGGTGGCGTGCGTGCTGGACGCGGACGGCGATGGCGCCACCTTCACGTCGATCTGCCTGCTCAGAGCGGTGTTGCCGGTCACACCGGCGACCGCGGGAGCCGCCGCGGCGATGGCCGCCACGATGCCGAGGGCCACGAACGTCGTCTTCATCAGTTCTCCTTGGGTCTCGGAAGTGCTGAGACCTTTCTCCGCCAGAACCGGTTCAAGCCGACAGCTGGACAGTGGTACTAGTACCCCCTGGGAAGGGCTTTGACCTGCACCTGGTCCATTAGAACGCGGCCTGGAGCACATCTGGCGCCAATCTGGCGCACGTCGCAGGCGGCGACTCACCGACGAGCGCCTGTTGCGCGCGTGGCGTGACCCCCGAACAGTGGGTAGCTGAACGTCGCCGCCGGCATCCGAACAGCTACCGGCGGATACCCGCGCGGTTCGACTGTCCACACCGGCCGGTCGCACGGCGAGCGCACAGGAAGCGCGCGTCCGGGCCCGCTTCTACCGTCCGGAAAATGCAGCCGCCACCTGACCCGAACAACCCCGACAACAGCAACCCGCCGCCCTACGGCCCACCCACCTCCGGCAGCCCGCAGTACGGGCAGCCCTACGGCCAGCCACCCCAGCAGCCCGGCTGGGGACCCGGACCACAGCAGCCCTACGGCCAGCCGCCCCAGTACTACGGCCAGCAGCCCGCCTACGGCGCCGGCGGCTACGGCGCTCCCCCGCCGAGGAAGAAATCCAGCGCCGGGAAGATCATCGGCATCATCGCCGCCGTCATTGTCGGCCTGTGCGTCCTCGGCGGCATCATCACCGCCGTCAGCGGCGGTGGCGGGAGCGACGACACCGCCACCACGGCCGGCGAGAGCACCGCCACCGTGGAACAGCCCGCCGACAACTCCAAGGCCGCCGCGCCCGCGCCGACCACCCCGAAAGCGTCCCCCACCAAGTCGGAGACCTCGGAGCAGCGAAACGCCGTCCGCGCCGCCAAGCAATACCTCGAGGTCAGTGCGTTCTCCCGCAAGGGACTGATCCGGCAGTTGTCCTCAGATGCGGGCTCCGGCTTCACCCTGGAGGCCGCGACCTACGCGGTGGACTCCCTGCACATCGACTACAACGAGCAGGCGTACAAGTCCGCCAAGAGCTACCTCGACGTCTCCGCGTTCTCCCGGCGGGGGCTGATCGAGCAACTGGAGTCCGATGCCGGGTCTGGCTTCACCCACGCGCAGGCCGTGTACGGCGCGGACAAGGCGCTGAACGAGTAGCGGAACGACGAGGCCCCGCCCATGCGAACTGGGCGGAGCTTCGTCGTGTCGCCAATTGGTGACGCGCAATCCGCACGATGCCCGGGGCCCTGAAGCCGGTGGAGCACCAAGCACGCGAAGCCATCGCAGAACAGATCGGCACCGAGCTCGGCCACATTTCACCTCAGGACGTGCTCGCACCACGGCGGCGTGAGCCGCTGGCTGTAGATGCGGCGGCGTTCGTCTGCAGCGTCAGCTCGTGGACTCCGCTACCGCCCCCATCGCCGCGACGCGCCGGGACCGTACCCCCTGGGAGCGCTCTGTCGCCTACGCACTAAGGTTCGCCCGTGACCGAGCGGAGGGCCACTGCCTGCGGCATCGGAATGCCCGACGGCAGCGACTGCCCCAACCCCGCCGAGGTGAAGCTCGCGGACGGTTCCGGGGCGTCGGCCTGGAGTTGCACCGAGCACGCGGACGAGGTCCTGGTCTGCGCCCGTGGCGTGTTCATCGCCGGCGACGAGCCCAACGGCTTGGAAGCGTTCCTGGCCGCCCGGGGGCGTCGCCCGATCTGAACACGGGAAGTCATTGCTTGGCTTCAGTTCCAAAGGGGAATAGGGGGACCAGTTCCTGTGGGCACCACCAACCCCCCGTCCGGGTGCCCGATTCCTCTGGAGGTTCCGAGATGCGCATCGGAAGTGTTGTGCTGGTGATCTGGCTCTTGATCGGCGTCATCGCGGCGGCGCAGCGCGACTACTTCTCCGGTGGAGACGCGAGTTGCGCGAAGACCGGCACCATCCTGGTCACGATCGTCGCGGGACCGCTGAACTACTTCGGCCTCAACCCGAAGGTGGACTGCAAGACGCCTCAGCCCTCGAAGTAACCGCGCGCGTACGTGAGCCGGCGGCCGGTGCCGCCGGCTTCACTACGTCCATGGCGGGGTTTTGCCGGGCCGCCTAGGGTGGCTCGGGTGATCGTCCTGATTCGTGAGGCATTGCGCAGCATGCGCGGCCCGCTGACCGCGGCCGTGATGATCGCGGGCGGTGCGATCCTGTACATCGTCCGGGCGTCCGCCGTGGTGCAGAACCAGCTCGACGCGGCCGGAGTACCGGATTGTCTCGACCCGAACGTCTGCTATCCGCACGGATCGGCGCTGGACGCGGTGTTCGGCATGGAGCTGGTCGCCGCGACCGTCCCCGCGCTGATCGGGCTGGTGCTGGGTGTGCCGCTGGTTCGTCGGCGAAGCTCTCTGGTGGCCTCGCTGGCAGGCGCTTTGGTGGCCGGCGTCGTGCTCACCGGCGCGGTCGCGCTGACCCACCGGCTGCTCGGTGCCCGCTACACGGTGCTGGCCAACGACACCTACGAGCTGCTCCAGATGCTGCACCTCAACAACGTCGGGTTCATGGTGATGCTGACCGCGGCGATCACGGCCCTGGCCGCGGTGTTCGGCCTGACCACCGGCCGCCTGGTGCCGACCGTGGTCCTGTCGGTGGTCGGCTGGCCGTGCGCGGTGATCGTCGGGTACCTGGGCGTCGGGTTGCTGTCGATCCCGCTCTTGGCGTTCGGCTCGTCGGACGGCTCCGGTTCCGGCTCCGGCTCGTTCGCCGACGACATCGGGTTCGCCGACGGTGTCGGCTACACCGCCGGGGCGGTGCTCGCCGTCGGCGTCGCCGCGCTCGTGCTGCTGGCCCGCCGCCGCACTCCACGCTGACGTTTCCCCCGCTGCGGACGCCGGACGCAGTGTGACGACGCGTCCGGGCCGCTGCGACCGTCACCGAATCTCGGCGCTCCACCGCGGCTCTGAACCGGGCCGCCGGCCCGGGGTGCTCGGCCGGCACGGCGGGACGATCGAACGACGGATGCGCACCGCCGACGCCGTGACCGATTCCGGCCCCCTCCCCGCCCGGACCGGGCGATTCCTCCACACCGTCAGCATGCCGCCCGCACGGGCCTTAACCTCACGGGCAAATGTCGGTGGGGGGATCCATGGCACGAGCGGTCGGCATCGACCTCGGTACCACCAACTCGGTCGTCAGCGTCCTCGAGGGTGGCGAGCCGACGGTCATCGCCAACG
>NZ_JBITDV010000033.1:0-5687 GCF_044454545.1 Cryptosporangium sp. NPDC051539
GGTTTCGATTCGTTGACCGCGATCGAGTTGCGTAACCGGATCAACGCGGCGACCGGGCTGCGGCTGACCGCGACGCTGATCTTCGACCACCCGACCCCCCAGCGGCTCGCGGCGTTCGTCCGCAGCGAACTGCTCGGTCAGTCCGACGGCACCCTGGTCCCGGCCACGGTCACCACCACGACCGACGACCCGATCGTCATCGTCGGAATGGCCTGCCGTTATCCCGGCGGGGTGTCGTCGCCGGACGACTTGTGGCAGCTGCTGGCCGACGGCGGCGACGGCATCACGCCGTTCCCCACCACCCGGGGCTGGGACCTGGCCGATCTGTACTCGGCGGACCGGGAGCACCGCGGCCACTCCTACGTCAAGGAAGGCGGGTTCCTGCACGAGGCGGGGGAGTTCGATCCCGGGTTCTTCGGCGTCTCGCCCCGTGAAGCGCTCGCGATGGACCCCCAGCAGCGTCTGCTGCTGGAAGTCTCGTGGGAGACGTTCGAGCAGGCCGGCATCGACCCGGCGTCACTGCGCGGCAGCCGGACCGGAGTGTTCGCCGGCGTCATGTACCACGACTACGGGTACAGCGGGCAGTTCCCGGCCGAGACCATGAACTTCCTCGGCACCGGCACCGCGGGCAGCGTCGCGACCGGCCGGGTCGCCTACCTCCTCGGCTTGGAGGGCCCGGCGATCACGGTCGACACCGCCTGCTCGTCGTCGCTGGTCGCGATGCACATGGCCGCACAGGCCCTGCGCAACGGCGAGTGCACGCTGGCGCTGGCCGGTGGCGTCACCGTGATGGCCGGCCCGGCCGCGTTCATCGACTTCAGCGCCCAGGGCGGGCTCGCGGGCAACGGACGGTGCAAGTCCTTCGCCGACGCCGCCGACGGCGTCAACTGGAGTGAGGGCGTCGGTCTGCTGCTGCTGGAGCGCCAGTCGGACGCGGAGCGCAACGGTCACCGCGTGCTGGCGGTGGTGCGTGGTTCGGCGGTGAACCAAGACGGTGCGTCGAACGGGCTGACGGCGCCGAACGGTCCGTCGCAGCAGCGGGTGATCCGGCAGGCGCTGGCCGTGGCCGGGTTGCGGCCGTCCGAGGTGGACGCGGTCGAGGGTCATGGCACCGGGACGACCCTGGGTGACCCGATCGAGGCGCAGGCGCTTCTCGCCACCTACGGTGCGGACCGGGAGACGCCGTTGTGGCTGGGTTCGATCAAGTCGAACCTCGGCCACACCCAGGCCGCCGCCGGGGTGGCGGGTGTGATCAAGATGGTGCTGGCGATGCGTCACGGCACGCTACCGCGCACGTTGCACGTCGACGCTCCGACGTCCCATGTGGACTGGCATGCCGGTGCGGTGGAGCTGTTGACGTCGGCGCAGGCCTGGGACCCGGAGGGGCATCCGCGCCGGGCGGGGGTGTCGTCGTTCGGGATTTCGGGCACGAACGCGCACGTCATCCTGGAAGAGGGACCCGCGTCGCCGGCCCCGGCCTCCCCGGAAGCCCCCGGTGTCGTGCCGGTGCTGCTCTCGGCCCGGTCCGAGGCGGCTCTCGCCGGGCAGGCCGCCCGGCTGGCGGCCGTGGCCGGTGACCTGCCGCTGGCCGACCTGGCGTTCTCGGCAGCGACCACCCGGTCGGCGTTCGAACACCGCGCGGTGATGGTGGCCACGTCGCCGGACGAATTGGTGGCCGGCCTGGAGGCCGTGGCCGATGGGCGGCCCGGACCCCGGACGGTCGTCGGTGAGGCGTTGGGTGCCCCCTCGGTGGCGATGGTGTTCACCGGCGGTGGCTCGCAGTACCTGGGGATGGGCCTGAGCCTCGCCGACCGGTATCCGGTGTTCGGTGCGGCCCTCGACGAGGTGCTCGACGAGTTCGGCCTGGACCGGTCCGCGCTGACCGACCCGTCGCTGCACCAGCTCGGGTGGACCCTGCGGCTGCTGTTCGCGGTCGAGGTCGCGCTGGTCCGGCTGCTGGAGTCCTTCGGCATCCGGCCCGCGGCGGTCGGCGGGCACTCGATCGGTGAGCTCACCGCCGCCTACGTCGCCGGGGTGTGGTCGCTGGCGGATGCCTGCACGCTGGTGGGGACGCGGGCGCGGCTGATGCAGGCGTTGCCCGAGGGCGGAGCGATGGTCGCGGTGAACGCCGCCGAAGCCGACATCCTGCCGCTGCTGGCAGGCCGGGAGCACGAGGTGGCGATCGCCGCGATCAACGCGGCCGACTCGGTGGTGCTCTCCGGCGTCGAGTCCGCGGTGGAGGACGTGGTGGCGGCGCTGGGAGTCCGGTCGCGGCACCTGACGATCTCGCACGCCTCGCACTCCCCGCTGATGGAGCCGATGCTGGAGGAGTTCCGTGCGGTCGCGACCACGCTGACCTACTCCGAACCCCGGATCCCCGTCGTCCTCGCCGACGGATCCGCGACCGACGCGGAGTATTGGGTGCAGCAGGTGCGTCGTCCGGTGCGCTTCAGCGAGATCGCCGGTCGGCTGGCCGGCTCGGTGGTGGTCGAGATCGGTCCCGACGCGGTCCTCTCCGCCCTGGTCGAGGACGGCATCCCCACGATGCGCTCCGGCCGGGACGAGCCCGCGACCCTGCTCGAGGCCGTCGCCGGGCTGTACGTGCGCGGTGCGAGCGTCGACTGGAGCCCGGTGCTGCCACCGGCCCCTCGGGTCGATCTGCCGACGTACGCGTTCCAGCACGAGCACTACTGGCCGAGCGGGACGCGGTCCGGCGGCGATGCCCGCGGGCTGGGGCTGCACACGGCCAAGCACCCGGTGCTCGGCGCCGCGATCGGCCTGGCGGGCGCCGGGGGAACGGTGCTGACCGGACGGCTCTCGCTGGCCGCGCAGCCGTGGCTGGCCGATCACCGGGTCGGCGGCGAGATCTTCTTCCCCGGCACCGCCTTCCTGGAGCTGGCCGTCCGCGCCGGTGACGAGGTGGGCTGCGAGGTGGTCCGCGAGCTCACGCTCACGGCGCCGCTGGTGCTGGACGAGCGGTCCGCGATGGCGTTGCAGGTCTCGGTAGGAGTGGTGGACGAGCAGGACAGCCGGGAGATCGGCATCTACGCGCGTCCGTCCGAATCCGTGGACGACGACGCCTGGACCCTGCACGCGACCGGTGTGCTGACCGCGGAAAGCGGTCAGGTGGCACCTGCCTCGGGGGAAGCCTGGCCGCCGCCCGGCGCCGACGCCCTCCCGGTGGACGGTGTCTACGACCAGCTCGCCGCGGACGGCCTGGTCTACGGCCCGGTCTTCCAGGGCCTGCGGGCCGCGTGGCGCGACCCCGAGGGCACGGTCTACGCGGACGTGTCCCTGCCCGACCAGGGGACCTCGACGTTCGGTATTCATCCCGCGCTGCTCGACGCGGCGTTGCACGCGATCGCGTTCGCCGCCCTCGAGCCGACCGACGCGGGGCGCCTGCCGTTCTCGTGGCAGGACGTCGCTCTGCACGCCGGCGGCGCGACGTCGCTGCGGGTGCGGCTGACCACGACCGGTCCGGACGCGGTGGCTCTCACGGCGTGGGACCCGGCCGGTGCGGCCGTCCTCACCGCCGGTGCGCTGACGCTGCGTCCGATCCCGACGGGCCGGTTCACGCCCGCGCGCACCCCCGACAGTTTGTACGGGGTGAACTGGACCAGGCTGCCGGATCCGGACGTCGTGGACGCGGTGCCGGACGTCGTGGAGATCTCCTCGTCGGTCAGCGAGCTGGACGACGTACCCCCGGTGATCTCCGCACGGATCCGTCCGGGCACCGTTTCCGCCGAAACCGCGCGGGTGCTGGCCCTGCTCCAGGAATTCCTGACCGACGAGCGATGCGCCGGGGCGCGGCTCGTGCTGGTCAGCGCGGGGGCGGTCGGCATCGAGCCGGCCGAGGCCGTGGACGTCGCCGGTGCCGCGGTGTGGGGCCTCGTCCGTGCCGCGCAGGGCGAGAATCCGGGCCGGATCCTGCTGGTGGACGCCGACCGGCCGGACGCGCTCGCGGAGTACCTCCCGGCGCTCGGTGCGCTCGGCGAGCCGCAGGTGGCGATCCGGGACGGCGGCTTCTACGTGCCGCGGCTGGTGGCGCTGGGCTCCGGCGGGCTGTTGCCCCCCGACGTGCCGGCCTGGCGGCTCGGCAGCCGGAACAAGGGCAGTATCGAGGCGCTGGAGCTCCTGCCGTGCCCGGAGGTGCTGGAGCCGCTCACCCCGCACCAGGTCCGGATCGGGGTGCGGGCGGCCGGCGTGAACTTCCGCGACGTGCTCGACGGCTTGGGAGCGTTGGGCTGGTACCAGGATCTCGTCGGGGCGATGGGCGGCGAAGCCGCCGGGGTCGTGCTGGAGGTCGGAGCCGACGTCACGCGGGTCCGCCCGGGTGACCGGGTGACCGGGCTGACCGACGGCGGATTCGGCCCGATCGCGGTGTCGAGCGAGTCGATGCTGCTGCCGGTTCCGGACGACTGGAGTTTCGAGCAGGCGGCGACCGTGCCGGTGGCGTTCCTGACCGCCTCCTACGGGCTGAACCGGCTGGCCGGGTTGGCGGCCGGGGAGAAGGTGCTGATCCACGCCGGTGCGGGTGGTGTGGGAATGGCGGCGATCGCCCTGGCCCAGCAGGTGGGTGCGGAGGTGTTCGCGACCGCGAGTGAGCCCAAGTGGCCCGTGCTGCGGGGCCTCGGTTTGGACGACGATCACATCGCGTCGTCCCGGAACGTGGACTTCGCCGAGGCGTTCCCGCCGGTGGATGTGGTGCTCAACAGTCTGACCGGCGAGTTCGTGGATGCGTCGGTGGGGTTGTTGCGTCCGGGGGGCCGGTTCGTGGAGATCGGGAAGCTCGACATCCGGGAGGCGGAGTCGCTGCCGGGGATCGAGTACCACTGGTTCGATCTGTTGGACGCCGGACCGGACGTCCTTCGGGAGATGCTCGACGAGCTGTTCGTCACCGGGGCCCTCCGGCCGCTGCCGGTCACGACGTACGACGTGCGGCGGGCCCGGGACGCGTTCCGGTTGATGAGCCAGGCCAAGCACACCGGCAAGATCGTGCTGACCGTGCCGCAGCCGTTGGGCGGCACCGTGCTGATCACCGGCGGCACCGGAGGGCTCGGCCGCGAACTGGCCCGCCACCTGGTGGATCGCGGAATTCGGCGGCTGGTGCTGACCAGCCGCCGGGGCCCGGACGCACCCGGTGCGGCGGACCTGACCGAGCTCGACGCCGACGTCACGATCGTCGCGTGTGACGCCGCCGATCGGCAGCAACTGGCCGCCGTGCTGGCCCAGCACCCGGTGGACGCGGTCGTGCACGCGGCCGCGGTACTCGACGACTCCCCGATCGAGGCGCTGACGCCCGGCCGTCTCGACATCGCGCTCCGGCCGAAGATCGAGGCGGCGCAGCACCTGCACGAACTGGTCGGTGACAAGCCGATCGTCGTGTTCTCGTCGCTGTCGGGCCTGGTCGGCACTCCCGGCCAGGGCAACTACGCCGCGGCGAACGCCGCGCTGGACGCGTTGATGCACGAGCGTCGCCGCCTCGGGCTCCCCGGTCTCTCGCTGACCTGGGGCCTCTGGGCCCAGGGAACGGAGTCCACCGAAGGGCTGGACGACGCCTTCGTCCGCCGGATGACCGCGTCGGGTCTTCCGCCGATCGAGACCGCGGCCGGGTTGCGGTTGTTCGACGCGGCGATCGCCAGTGACGAGTCGCTGGTCGCGCCGGTCGTGGTGAATCTGCCGTCCGG
>NZ_JBITDV010000034.1:1820-3247 GCF_044454545.1 Cryptosporangium sp. NPDC051539
GTGTTGTCCTTTGCTGGGGCGGCACGGAGGCGTGGTTGTTTCACCGGGCCATTTCGCATCACATCGCCGGCGGTTTCGCTGGGTCTGGTGGTGAGTTCGGAGTGGTGGCTGGTCGTTGTTTGAGAACTGCACAGTGGATGCGAGCATCTTATCTTTGTGGTCAAGTTGTTAAGGGCGCACGGTGGATGCCTTGGCACCAGGAGCCGATGAAGGACGTGGGAGACCGCGATAGTCCTCGAGGAGCTGTCAACCGAGCTGTGATTCGAGGGTGTCCGAATGGGGAAACCCGGCAGCAGTTATGTGCTGTCACCCGCACCTGAACACATAGGGTGTGTGGAGGGAACGTGGGGAAGTGAAACATCTCAGTACCCACAGGAAGAGAAAACAAGAGTGATTCCGTGAGTAGTGGCGAGCGAAAGCGGATGAGGCTAAACCAGTGACGTGTGATACCCGGCAGGGGTTGCGTCGTTGGGGTCGTGGGACGGCTATTCACTAGTCTGCCGGCTGGTGGGGAAGTAAGAAAATCATGTGGTTAGTCGAAGGTTCTGGGAAGGACCGGCGTAGAGGGTGAGACTCCCGTAGACGAAAACCTGTGATCTTCCTTTAGTTGTTCCCAAGTAGCACGGGGCTCGTGAAATCTCGTGTGAATCTGGCGGGACCACCCGCTAAGCCTAAATACTCCCTGGTGACCGATAGTGCACTAGTACCGTGAGGGAAAGGTGAAAAGTACCCCGGGAGGGGAGTGAAATAGTACCTGAAACCGTGTGCCTACAAGCCGTCGGAGCTGATTTTCGGATTGGTGACGGCGTGCCTTTTGAAGAATGAGCCTGCGAGTTAGTGGTACGTGGCGAGGTTAACCCGTGTGGGGGAGCCGTAGCGAAAGCGAGTCCGAATAGGGCGTTTTTTAGTCGCGTGCTCTAGACCCGAAGCGGAGTGATCTATCCATGGGCAGGGTGAAGCGCCGGTAAGACGGCGTGGAGGCCCGAACCCACCAGGGTTGAAAACCTGGGGGATGACCTGTGGATAGGGGTGAAAGGCCAATCAAACTCCGTGATAGCTGGTTCTCCCCGAAATGCATTTAGGTGCAGCGTTGCGTGTTTCTTGCCGGAGGTAGAGCACTGGATGGCCTAGGGGCCCTACAAGGTTACTGAAGTCAGCCAAACTCCGAATGCCGGTAAGTGAGAGCGTGGCAGTGAGACTGCGGGGGATAAGCTTCGTAGTCGAGAGGGAAACAGCCCAGATCTCCAGCTAAGGCCCCTAAGCGTGTGCTAAGTGGGAAAGGATGTGGAGTCGCAGAGACAACCAGGAGGTTGGCTTAGAAGCAGCCACCCTTTAAAGAGTGCGTAATAGCTCACTGGTCAAGTGGTTCCGCGCCGACAATGTAGCGGGGCTCAAGTACACCGCCGAAGCTGAGGCATTTACACGAG
>NZ_JBITDV010000034.1:3344-5207 GCF_044454545.1 Cryptosporangium sp. NPDC051539
TGGTCGTAACTCCTGCGGGATTACGGTTGGTTGTGTGGATGGGTAGGGGAGCGTCGTACGGCGGAGGAAGCGGCGGAGTGATCCAGTCGTGGACGCCGTGCGAGTGAGAATGCAGGCATGAGTAGCGAATGACGGGTGAGAAACCCGTCCGCCGAATGACCAAGGGTTCCTGGGCCAGGCTAATCCGCCCAGGGTGAGTCGGGACCTAAGGCGAGGCCGACAGGCGTAGTCGATGGATAACGGGTTGATATTCCCGTACCCGCGAAGGATCGTCCATGATGAACCAGCTTTGTGCTAACCACCCAAAAGTGAGTCTGTCTTCGGATGGGTTTGCCGGCGGCTGGGATCCCGGGTTGTAGTAGTCAAGCGATGGGGTGACGCAGGAAGGTAGCTTATCCCGGTGAATGGTGGTGCCGGGCCAAGGGTGTAGGGCGAAGCATTGGCAAATCCGTGCTTCATTGAGTCTGAGACCTGATGGGGAGCCGTTGTGGTGAAGTGAGTGATCCTATGCTGCCGAGAAAAGCCTCTAGCGAGATCCGAGCGGCCCGTACCCTAAACCGACACAGGTGGTCAGGTAGAGAATACCGAGGCGATCGAGCGAACTGTGGTTAAGGAACTCGGCAAAATACCCCCGTAACTTCGGGAGAAGGGGGGCCGGAGACGTGATCCCACTTGCTGGGGGAGCGTTGTATGGCCGCAGAGACCAGGGGAAAGCGACTGTTTACTAAAAACACAGGTCCGTGCGAAGTCGTAAGACGATGTATACGGACTGACGCCTGCCCGGTGCTGGAACGTTAAGGGGACCGGTTAGTCCGTGAGGGCGAAGCTGAGAACTTAAGCGCCAGTAAACGGCGGTGGTAACTATAACCATCCTAAGGTAGCGAAATTCCTTGTCGGGTAAGTTCCGACCTGCACGAATGGCGTAACGACTTTCCTACTGTCTCAACCACAGGCTCGGCGAAATTGCACTACGAGTAAAGATGCTCGTTACGCGCGGCAGGACGGAAAGACCCCGGGACCTTTACTATAGCTTGGTATTGGTGTTCGATTCGGCTTGTGTAGGATAGGTGGGAGACTGTGAAGCGGGCACGCCAGTGTTCGTGGAGTCATCGTTGAAATACCACTCTGGTCGTATTGGATGTCTAACCCGGGCCCCTGATCGGGGTCGGGGACAGTGCCTGGTGGGTAGTTTAACTGGGGCGGTTGCCTCCTAAAATGTAACGGAGGCGCCCAAAGGTTCCCTCAGCCTGGTTGGCAATCAGGTGTTGAGTGCAAGTGCACAAGGGAGCTTGACTGTGAGACTGACAGGTCGAGCAGGAGCGAAAGCTGGGACTAGTGATCCGGCACTGGCTGGTGGAAGCGGTGTCGCTCAACGGATAAAAGGTACCCCGGGGATAACAGGCTGATCTTCCCCAAGAGTCCATATCGACGGGATGGTTTGGCACCTCGATGTCGGCTCGTCGCATCCTGGGGCTGGAGTAGGTCCCAAGGGTTGGGCTGTTCGCCCATTAAAGCGGTACGCGAGCTGGGTTTAGAACGTCGTGAGACAGTTCGGTCCCTATCCGCCGTGCGCGTTGGAGATTTGAGAAGGGCTGTCCCTAGTACGAGAGGACCGGGACGGACGAACCTCTGGTGTGCCAGTTGTCCTGCCAAGGGCATGGCTGGTTGGCTACGTTCGGAAGGGATAACCGCTGAAAGCATCTAAGCGGGAAGCCTGCTTCGAGATGAGGTCTCCCACCACCTTGAGTGGTTAAGGCCCCCGAGTAGACGATCGGGTTGATAGGCCGGATGTGGAAGCCTGGTAACAGGTGGAGCTGACCGGTACTAATAGGCCGAGGGCTTGCCCACAAAGCATACTTTTTT
>NZ_JBITDV010000035.1:0-4443 GCF_044454545.1 Cryptosporangium sp. NPDC051539
CCGCACCAGCCACACCCCGCGCCGCCACCGACCCGAGCCCCCCAGCCCCAGCCCCAGCCCCAGCCCCAGCCCCAGCCCCAGCCCCGGCCCCGGCCCCGGCCACCCACACCGCCCGATACGGCAACGCCGCCCGCGACAACGCCAGCCCCGCACCGACCAGCTCGGCGGGAACGTCCGCTCCCGGGCCTTCCGCCCAGGCGGCCAACCGCTCGACCTGCCGGTCGACGGCCGCGGCCGAGCGGCCGGACAGTACCCACGGCACCGCAGCTGACGGCGTGGGCAGCGACACCGGGGTCTCCGGTGCCGGTCCCTGCTCGAGGATCACGTGCGCGTTCGTGCCGGAAATGCCGAACGACGACACCCCGGCCCTCCGAGGACGTCCGGCGACCTCCCAGGCCCGGTTGCCGGTCAGGACCTCGACCGCGCCCGCGGCCCACTCCACGTGCGACGACGGCGCGTCGACGTGCAGCGTGCCGGGCAACACGCCCCGCTGCATCGCCACGACCATCTTGATGACGCCGGCGACACCGGCCGCGGCCTGGGCGTGCCCGATGTTCGACTTCACCGAGCCCAGCCACAACGGATCCCCGGAACGGGAAGCGCCGTAGGTCGCCAGCAACGCCTGCGCCTCGATCGGGTCACCCAGCCTGGTCCCGGTGCCGTGGCCCTCGACCGCGTCGACGTCGTCCGGCTCCAGACCGGCCGAGGCCAGCGCCTGCCGGATCACCCGCTGCTGCGACGGGCCATTGGGCGCCGTCAGACCGTTCGACGCACCATCCTGATTCACCGCCGAACCACGCACCACCGCCAACACCCGATGACCGTTCCGCTCCGCGTCCGACAGCCGCTCCACCACCAGCACGCCGACACCCTCACCCCACCCGACACCATCCGCGGCATCAGCAAACGACTTACAACGCCCATCGGCCGACAAACCACCCTGACGGGCAAAACCGATGAACGTATTCGGCGTCGCCATCACCGTCACACCACCGGCCAACGCCAAATCACACTCACCACTACGCAACGCCTGCGCCGCCAAATGCAACGCCACCAACGACGACGAACACGCCGTATCCACCGTCACCGCCGGCCCCTCCAGACCGAGCAAATACGACACCCGGCCTGACGCGGCGCTCGGAGCCACGCCGGTGCCCTCGTACCCCTCGACGGCGTCGCGCTGGCCCATACCGTCGAGCACGGTGGCGTCCTCGGCCACGTAACGCAGCCGTCCGGGCGCGTTGCCGAGCGCGAGCGTGTAGTCGTTGTACATGATTCCGGTGAAGACGCCGGTCCGGCTGCCACGGAGCGTGGACGGGTGGATGGCCGACCGCTCCACCGCCTCCCAGGACACTTCGAGGAGCAGCCGCTGCTGTGGGTCCAGTGCCAGCGCCTCGCGCGGGGAGATGCCGAAGAACTCCGGGTCGAACTGGTCGGCCTCGTGCAGGAACCCGCCGTGCCGCGTGTACGAGGTGCCGACGTGCGACCGGTCCGGGTCGTAGACGGCGTCCAGGTTCCAGCCGCGGTTGGTGGGGAAGGCGGAGATCGCGTCGACGCCCTCGGCGGCGACCCGGAACAGATCTTCGGGCGAGGTGATCCCGCCCGGGAAACGGCAGGCCATGCCGACGAGGACGATCGGATCCTCGTCCGTGCGCCGGACGGCGGGCGGCTCGTCACGGGCGGTCGCGACGAGACCGACTGACTCGAGGTTCCCGAACAGTTCGGTGTTCAGGTACTCCGCGACGACACGCGGGCTGGGGTAGTCGAAGACCAGCGTGGCCGACAGGCGGAGGCCGCTCGCGGCGTTGAGACGGTTGCGCAGTTCCAGGGCGGCGAGCGAGTCGACGCCGAGTTTCTGGAACGGCCGGTCCGGGGCGACGTCGTCCACCGAGCCGTGACCGAGCACCTGCGCCAGCTGGGTCCGGATCAGCGTGCACAACTCGTCGACGCGCTCAGCGGCCGGTCGACCGGCCAGCCGGGCGCGCAGATCCGAGCCGGGTGACGGGTCGGCGGCGCTCGCCCGGCGCCGAGTCGTCGGCACCAGGTCGCGGAGCAGCGCGGGCACGTCGTCGGCGCGGCGGCCCAGCGCGGCGGCGTCGACCCGCAGCACGACCGGCGCCGGTACCGCGGTGCCCAGCGCGGCGTCGAAGCCCCGCAGACCGTCCGCGGCCGGTAGCGCCGGCAGCCCGAGCCGAGCCAGCCGGTCGCGGTCCGCCTGCCCCAGGGCGGTGCTCATCCCGGTCTCGACGTCCCACAGGCCGTAGGCGATCGCGGTGGCCGGCAGACCGGCCGCGTGCCGGTGGGCGGCCAACGCGTCGAGGAAGACGTTCGCGGCGGCGTAGTTGCCCTGACCCGCGGCGAGCACCAGGCCACCGGCGGAAGAGAGCAGCACGAACGCGGCCAGCGGCTGGTTGCGGGTGAGCTCGTGCAGGTGCCAGGCCGCGTCGGCCTTGGGACGCAGAACCGCGTCGATCCGCTCCGGGCTCAGCGACTCCACGACGGCGTTGTCGGCCACGCCGGCGGCGTGGACGACGCCGGTCAACGGGACGTCGCGCAGCAGTTCGGCCAGCGCGCCGCGGTCGGCGACGTCGCAGGAGGCGAGGTCGACGTGGGCGCCGAGCCCGATCAGCTCGTCACGCAGGGCCGCGGCGCCGGGCGACTCCGGACCGCGCCGGCTGGTGAGCAGCAGCCGCCGGACACCGTGAGCAGCGACCAGGTGCCGGGCCAGTAGCGCGCCGAGACCGCTGGTACCGCCGGTGATCAGCACCGTGCCGTCCGGGTCGAACGTCACGGGCGTCGGCCGGTCGGTGACCCGGGTCAGCCGGGGTACCCGCAGCACGCCGCCACGCAGGGCCAGTTCCGGTTCGTCGCCGGCGGCGACCTGGGCGGCCAGCGCCGGGTCGAGGTCGTCGGTGTCGATGTCCAGCAGCACGATCCGGCCCGGATGTTCGGCTTGCGCCGCGCGCACGAGCCCCCAGACCGGCGCGTGGACGACGTCGAGAGGCTCGGTGCCGTCGCTGACCGCGTGCCGGGTCACGACGACGATCCGTCCGTCCGGGCGCTCGTCGGCGAGCCATCGCTGCAGGTCACCGAGCACCTTTGCGGCGAGGGCCCGGACCTGCTCGGGGACGCTCGCACCGGCGGGCGTGGCACAGCGCAGGACGACCAGGTCGTCGATCGGTGGGGCGGCGGCCGGCACCGCCGGACGCCAGTCGACGGCGAGGAGCGGGACGGCAGCGGTGGAGGCCAGCCGGTCGGTGTCGACCGGCCGGCCGACGACACCGGCCACGGTGAGCACCGGGGCACCGGTCGGATCGGCGACCTCCAGCGCGAGCGTGCCGGGCGCCGGGTTCGTCAGCCGGACACGCACCCGCTGCGCGCCGGAAGCGTGCAACTGCACTCCGCGCCAGACGAACGGCAGCACCGTGCGCTCGTCCCCGCGGACGCCGCCGGGGTCGAGCAGCGACGCGTGGGTCGTGGCGTCGAGCAGCGCCGGGTGCACTCCGAAGGCACTCCCGTCGACGCCGTCCGGCAGCACGATCTCGGCGTACACGGCGTCGTCGTCGCGCCACGCGGCGCGCAGGCCCTGGAACGCCGGACCGTAGCCGTAACCGGCCTCGCCCAGGACCGCGTACGGGTCGGAGAGTTCGACCGGCACCGCCCCGGACGGTGGCCACTGCGTGAGGTCGAATCCGGCCGGTTCCGCGGGTGCCGGGGCGAGGACCGCCTCGGCGTGCCGGATCCAGGGCGCCTCGTCGTCCGTGTCGGCGCGCGAGTGGACGGTGGCGGCCCTGCGCCCGGTCGCGTCGGCTCGTTCGACGACGATCCGCAGCCGGACGGCGTCGGTCGCCGGTATCACCAGCGGGGCGGCCAGGCTGACCTCGTCGACGACCGGGCACCCGACTTCGTCACCCGCGCGGAGCAGCATCTCGACGAAAGCGGCGCCGGCCAGCAGAACCGTTCCCAGCACCGCGTGGTCGGCCAGCCACGGCTGTGTCGCCGCCGACAGTTGCCCGGTGAGGACGACCGTGCCGGTCTCGGGGAGCTCGACGGCGGCGGCCAGCAGCGGGTGGTCGAGCGCACCCAGACCGAGGCCGGCCGGGTCGCCGCCGGTGTCCTTGGCGAGCCAGAACCGCTGGTGCTGGAATGCGTAGGTGGGCAGGTCGACCGCCGGAGTGCGGTCCCCGAAGACCCCGGTCCAGTCGACCGCGACGCCGGAGACCCACGCCGTGGTGAGGGCCGTGAACGCCGCACGGACTTCGTCGTGGTTCGTGCGGGAGACCGGCACCGCAATCGGCAACACCGGGGCCACGGCACTGCTCAACGCGCCGTCGGGACCGAGCTCCAGGAACACATCAACATCCCCGACCAGCCCAGCCACCGCATCCGCGAAACGCACCGGCTCCCGCACCTGACGCACCCAATACTCCGGATCCGTCCACA
>NZ_JBITDV010000036.1:0-2874 GCF_044454545.1 Cryptosporangium sp. NPDC051539
AACGGGACCTTCGACAAGCCCCATATTCCCAGATCAGAAGGCACTTCCTATTTCCGGCCCCAGCCCGGTGGACCGCCCCTAACGAAGGGGCGAGGCTAGCTCCCTCGTCGCCCAGTGATGGCTTTAAGGAGAATCGCTACTGGTGTCGGCACCGGCGCGTCACTTCACGGGTACTTTCATTTTGAACAGTTTCTCTGCATTTCGGAACGCAATCTTTTCCTTGTCTTTGCGTGGCAAATCGACTCCGCGGAACCAGTCGGTCTGCGCCTTTATGTCCGCGAACGGGTAGTCGGTTGCGAACATCACTCGATCCACGCTTACGAACTTCAGCAGGAGATCGAGCAGTTCAGTCTGAGGGAATGCACTGGTTGTGATCCAGAAGTTGTCCCGGAAGTATTGCTCGATAGGTTTCTTAAGCGAGTTTTTGGTCGGCTCGCCCATGTCTTCGATGATCCGCTTGTAGTAGAAGGGAAGACCTTCGCCCATGTGGCCGATGATGATCTTCAGTGTGGGGAATCTGTCGAAGACCCCGTACGTGATCATCCGAATGCATTGGATTAGCACCTCTTGGTGCCAGCCATATCCAGACCCACTGAAAATGTAGTCCTGGAACTCTTCCGTGTATTTAGACCGTGTGGTTTTGTAGTAAATCTTGAAGATGTCGTCAGCCGGATAGCCGGGATGCAGGTAGATCGGCACATCGAGCGCAACGGCACGTTCCAGCACAGGCTCGAATTCGGGATAATCGAGATACTTCTTCGTGATGTGTCCGTTGGTCAGTGCGCCCAAGAAGCCGTCTTCCCGAACCGAGCGTTCCAGTTCGTCCGCCGCCGCCTTAGGGTTCTGCAAGGGCAGGGTGGCGAAAGCCTTGAAGCGGCCCGGATATTTGGCGATCGGCCCTTCTACAAGTTGCCGGTTAAGACGATAGGCGAAGTCGATACCCTTTCGCCCAGGGACGTTTTGCACGGACGGTGTATGGGCAGAGAGGATCTGAACGTTGAGTCCCCCCGCATCCATATTGCCGATGCGGCGTTGGCCCAGTTCCGCGAGACCAATTTCCTCGAGGTACGCTATGTGATCCTTATTGATGGAGTTCAGCTTCAACAACTCGGGAGTCGAAAATGTCTCCTCCGCGCCGATGAAGGACAGGTCCCGGTCTCGCTGGAAAACTTCCGCAGTCTTGTCCGCGTTCCGGTCCGGAGCCTTGTCGTCGCTCGCTGCCGAGGCAACGGCATGCGTAGAGAGGCCGGCGCCGATGCCGAGTGCCGTGGCGGCGGTCAGGAAACTGCGGCGTCCCAAGGGCTTCATATCAGTCTCTATTCAGGTGTTCGTGGGTGTGGTATCCGTTCGGCATCCGTCTCCGAGATGCTCCAGATCGAGCCTTCGTCGCTCAGGTCTCCACTCGAGCCGCTTCCCGCTCTGCGACCTCGGCGCCGGTCCCGCCGAAGCACCACCGGCCGGGACCACGGGTCTTCGCGTCCTGCCCGGGGTCGGGGAGCCGCTCGCCCGCGTGCATGTGTGCGGGCCGGCGGCGCTTTCCCTGACAGCGCTGCATCCATTGCCATGACTAGCCTCCTGCCGACGGGTTACCTCGCTTGTCCGACGCCGACTTCGTACCGAATGAATCTGAGACGACCGTTAATGTGCTGCTCAGACCGGTTGTCCGAGCCAGGTTCCCGGCGCACGCGTCAGCGTGGAGGCGACTGCCCGGCTGCGCCCGGAGGCCAACGGCACACAGTCGCGGCGGCCAGGCCGGCCAGCCAGTAGGTGATCGGCTCGGGTTCCTCGGGTGGCCACTGGGCGATCAGCCATCGCTCGGGCAGGACACCGTCGTGGTCGCGGGGGCAGGCGATGGCCAGCCGGACGGATCCGTCGGGATGAGGTCACGGACGCCGCGTGGGAGCGGATCGCTCCGCTGTCGCCGGTCAGCGCGGGTCGGGGTGACCGGTGGAAAGACCACCGGCAGGTGCTCAACGCGATCGTGTGGAAGCTCCGCACGGGCGCACCCTGGCGCGATATCCCGGACAGATACGGATCCTGGAAGACCGCCCATGAACGGTTGCGGCGCTGGTCGGCGGACGGAACCTGGGACCGGATCCTGGACCACGTTCAGGTCCACGACGACGCGATCGGGGAGATCGAGTGGACCTTCCACGTCGACTCCACCGTCGTCCGCGCACATCAGCACGCCGCCGGGGCCCGCAAGCCCGGGACGGCGAAAAAGGGGGCTCTGGGCAGACCTCGCGTCCGGGCATCGCGATCCCTGCGGTCGCGGGTGAGGCGATCGGGCGGTCCCGCGGCGGGCTGAGCAGCAAGATCCACCTCGCTGTCGACGGGCGGGGCAGGCCGATGGCCGTCCGCCTGACCGAAGGTCAAGCCGGAGACAACCCGCAGCTGCTGCCGCTGCTCGATGATGTCCGGGTCGCACGGCCGGGCCGGGGCCGGCCTCGGAAACGACCGGATCGGGTCGTGGCGGACAAGGCCTATTCACATCTGTCGACCCGCATCGCCCTGCGGCGGCGCGGAATCGCGGTGACGATCCCGGAACGGTCGGATCAACTCGCCCGGAGGGCGGCCAAAGGCTCGGCCGGTGGCCGCCCACCGGCGTTCGACGCGGCGATCTACCGGCAGCGCAACCTTGTCGAACGCTGCTTCAACCGGCTCAAACAGTTCCGCGCGATCGCCACCCGCTACGCCAAACGCGCCGTCCTCTACCGGGCCTTACTCACCCTCGCCGCGACGCTGATCTGGCTGACGTGATTCGCAGGACAGGCCCTAATACTACAGCAGCGCTTCGTTAGATAGTTGCTGTCTTCGCTGGTAGTGGGCTTTTCGGGCGCGGGCCTGGTGGCGTCGGCGGAGCCGTGACCAGTC
>NZ_JBITDV010000037.1:0-1827 GCF_044454545.1 Cryptosporangium sp. NPDC051539
GATGACGTTGGTGAGGATTTCTTCGAGTTCTTCGGCGCGGAAGGGTAGGCCGCGGACTTGGTTGTAGGAGATGACGTCGATGAGGTATTTGCCGCGTAGGAGTAGGGCGAGTTGTCCGAGGTTCATTTCGGGGACGACGACGCGTTGGTAGCGGTGCAGGATGTCGCCGAGGTTGGCGGGGAAGGGGTTGAGGTGGCGGAGGTGGGCGTGGGCGATGTTCATGCCGTTTTTGCGGACGCGGCGGGCGGCGGCGCCGATGGGTCCGTAGGTGGAGCCCCATCCGAGGACGAGGACGTCGGCTGGATTGTCCGGGCCGGTGGGGTCGTCGACGTCGAGGGTGGGGATGCTGCGGGTGATGCCGTCGATTTTGGCTTGGCGGGTGCGGACCATGAGGTCGTGGTTGGCGGGGTCGTAGGAGATGTTGCCGGATCCGTCGGCTTTTTCGATGCCGCCGATGCGGTGTTGCAGGCCGGGGGTGCCGGGTACTGCCCAGGGCCGGGCGAGGGTTTCGGGGTCACGCAGATACGGCCAGAATTCGGGGTTGCCGTGGGTGTCGGTGTGGTTGGTTTCGGTGGCGAATTCCACGCGTAGGTCGGGGAGTTCTTCGACGGTGGGGACACGCCAGGGTTCTGAGCCGTTGGCGAGGTAGCCGTCGGAGAGCAGGAACACCGGGGTGCGGTAGGTGAGGGCGATGCGGGCGGCTTCTAGCGCCGCGTCGAAGCAGTCGCTGGGGGAGCGGGGCGCGACGATCGGGACGGGGGCTTCGCCGTTGCGGCCGAACATGGCTTGCAGCAGGTCGGATTGTTCGGTTTTGGTGGGTAGTCCGGTGGAGGGCCCGCCGCGTTGCACGTCGATGACGACGAGGGGTAGTTCGAGGGACACGGCCAGGCCGATGGTTTCGGATTTCAACGCCACCCCCGGTCCGGATGAGGTGGTGATGCCGAGGGCGCCGCCGAAGGACGCGCCGAGGGCGGCGCCGATCGCGGCGATTTCGTCTTCGGCTTGGAACGCGCGGACGCCGAACCGTTTGTGTTTCGACAGTTCGTGCAGGACGTCGCTGGCGGGGGTGATGGGGTAGGCGCCGAGGAAGAGGGGGAGGTTCGCGCGTTGTCCGGCGGCGAGGAGTCCGTAGGCCAGGGCGAGGTTGCCGGAGATGTTGCGGTAGGTGCCGGCGGGCATCGCGGCGGGTTTCACTTCGTAGGTGACGGAGAAGTCTTCGGTGGTTTCTCCGTAGTTCCAGCCGGCTTTCAACGCGGCGACGTTGGCGGCGGCCACGTCGGGTTTGGTGGCGAACTTTTTTTCCAGGAACCGCACGGTGGACTCGACCGGCCGGGAATACAGCCAGGAGACCAAGCCGAGGGCGAACATGTTTTTGGCGCGTCCGGCGTCTTTGCGGGAGAGTCCGAGACCATCGACGGCTTGCAACGTCAAATCGGTCAGGCCGACGGAGTGCACGTGGTATCCGTCGAGGGATCCGTCGTCGAGTGGGGAGACGGCGTAGCCGACTTTGGTCAGGGCGCGTGGGGTGAAGTCGTGGGTGTCGACGATGATCGTCGCGCCGCGCCGCAGGTCGCCCAGGTTGGCTTTCAACGCGGCCGGGTTCATCGCGACGAGGACGTCCGGGCGGTCACCGGGAGTCATGATGTCGTGGTCGGCGAAGTGGACCTGGAACGACGACACGCCCGGCAGGGTGCCCTGAGGCGCCCGGATCTCGGCCGGGAAGTTCGGCAGTGTGGACAGGTCGTTACCGAACGACGCGGTCTCGGACGTGAACCGGTCCCCGGTCAACTGCATCCCATCACCGGAGTCACCGGCAAACCGGATCAC
>NZ_JBITDV010000038.1:0-1708 GCF_044454545.1 Cryptosporangium sp. NPDC051539
TTCGACGGCTCGTTGGGAGGTTTGGGTCATGAGTTGGGTGCTGGTGCCGAGGAGGGTGGCGCCGAGGGTGAGGACGGTGAGGAGGGTGGTGAGGAGGGGCCATTGGGCTCGGGTGCGGTGGTGGAGCAGGGTGGTCACGGGTGTAGTTGGCCGTCGGTGATGGTGAGGGTGTGGTCGGCGAGGTTCATCATGATGGGGTCGTGGGTGGCGATGAGGGCGGTGATGCCTTCGGTTTCGACGATGGCGCGGATGAGGCTCATGACGGTGAGGCCGGTTTCGGCGTCGAGTTGGCCGGTGGGTTCGTCGGCGATGAGGAGTTGGGGTGAGGCGGCGAGGGCGCGGGCGATGGCGACGCGTTGTTGTTGGCCGCCGGAGAGTTCGGGTGGGCGTTGGTGGGCGTGGTGGGTGAGGCCGACGAGGTCGAGGAGGAGTTGGACGCGGGTGTTGCGTTGGGGGGTGGGGGTGTGGGTGAGGCGGAGGGGTAGTCCGATGTTTTCGGCGGCGGTGAGGACGGGGATGAGGCCGAAGGTTTGGAAGATGTAGGAGATTTTTTCGCGGCGTAGGCGGGAGAGGCCGTCTTCGTTGAGGGTGGTGAGGGTGGTGCCGTTGAGGGTGACGGTGCCGGTGTCGGGGTGGTCGAGGCCGCCGATGATGTTGAGGAGTGAGGTTTTGCCGGAGCCGGAGCGTCCGACGAGGGCGACCATGGTGCCGGCGTGGATGTCGAGGGTGATGTCGCGCAGGGCGTGGACGTTGCCGAAGTGGCGGTGGACGGAGCGGACTTCGAGCAGGCTCATGGGTGTGTGTTGGTGGTGGTGGGGTGGGTGTTGGTGGTGTCGGGGGTGATGGTGATGTGGTCGGTTTGGAGGGTGAGTCGGATGCGTCGGGTGAGGTGGAGGGCTTCGCGGTAGTCGCGGGGGATTTGGACTCGTCCGGCGCGGTCCATGACGGTGTATTCCTCGGCGGTGGTGTGTTGGTTGCCGTCGTGGGTGGTTGCGGTGCGGCGGAGGACTTCGCTGCTGGTGCGTCCGTCGCGGATGGCGATGGTGCGTTCGACTTGTTCGCTGACGGTGGGGTCGTGGGTGACGAGGACGATGGTGACGCCGAGGGTGTGGTTGGCGTTGCGCAGTGCGGCGAATACTTCGGCGGAGGTGGTGGTGTCGAGTTCGCCGGTGGGTTCGTCGGCGAGGAGTACGTCGGGTTGGTTGGCGAGGGCGACGGCGATGGCGACGCGCATTTGCTGGCCGCCGGAGAGTTGGGTGGGTGTGCGGTCGGCGAGGTCGGTGAGGTGGAAGGTGTGGAGGAGTTCTTGGGTGCGGGTTTTTCGGGTGGTGGGGCGGACGCGGGCGGCGGTCATGGGTAGGTCGATCATTTGTCGGGCGGTGAGGTAGGGGATCAGGTTGCTGGCGGTTTGCTGGCGGACGAATCCGACGGTGTGGCGGCGGTAGGCGACGCGGTCGGTGCGGGTCATGGTGAGGAGGTCCCAGGTGCCGACGCGGGCGTGGCCGGCGGTGGGGGCGTCGATGCCGGCGAGGATGGATAGGAGGGTGGATTTGCCGGATCCGGAGGCGCCGACGAGGGCGATCATTTCGCCGCGGTTGACGAGGAGGTCGAGTCCTTGGAGGGCTTGTACCTCGATGGGTCCGGTTTGGTAGATCCGGACGAGGCTTTCGCAGACGATCAGCGAGTCGGCGCCGAATTCGGGCGCCCG
>NZ_JBITDV010000039.1:0-1348 GCF_044454545.1 Cryptosporangium sp. NPDC051539
TACTACAGCAGCGCTTCGTTAGATAGTTGCTGTCTTCGCTGGTAGTGGGCTTTTCGGGCGCGGGCCTGGTGGCGTCGGCGGAGCCGTGACCAGTCCAGGGCGTGCCGGAGAGTTCGTGTGGGTGTGCCGATCAGATGTGCCAGGAGACGGCGGATCTCGTTCGGGCTGAGGGCGACCAGGTCGCTGCTGCTTTTGGGTCGGTGGCGGCGGTGACGGCGAGGAAGGCGTGGGCGAGCATCGCGAGGGTGATGTGCCGGTACCAGGCCGTCCAGGTCCGGACCTGGTAGTGGTCGAGGCCGGTCTCGTTTTTGGCGGCTTGGAAGCATTCTTCGATCGCCCAGCGGGCACCGGCGACGCGCACGAGCGTGTCGATGGTGGTGCCGACCGGTCCGGCGCAGAGGTAGAACGCCAGGTCGGTGGGGTCGGTGAGGCTGCGGCGGAGCAGCACCCACCGGCCACCGGTATCGGCGGGCGCGCTGGGTAAGGCGGCCATGGCCCAGTCGTAGACCCGCGGGCCTTTCGCGCCGTCACCGGCAGAGAGCCGTTTCCAGGCCTGAGCAGGGGCCTGCCCGGCCAGGGTGTCGACCCGCGCCGAACCGGCCGGGCCCAGGTCCGCGCTCTGGCTGCGGGGAACAGCGACGACATAGCTGATCCGGCGCTGGTCGCAGAAGGCCCGGAACTTCGAGTCCTTTCCGTAGGCCTCGTCCGCAGTCACCCACCGGGCCGGCGCCCCGGCGTCCAGCGCCCGGGCCAGCATGTCGGTGGCCAGCCGCGGTTTGGTCGCGAACCCCACCGAGTCCGGGACTGCCGCGTCGGTGAGTCTCTCCGGCGCCCCGGTCCAGGACTTCGGCAAATACAGTTCCCGGTCGATCAACGCCCGCCCGGCCGGGGACGCATACGCCAGGAACACTCCGAGCTGGCAGTTCTCTATCCGCCCGGCCGTGCCGGAGTACTGCCGCTGCACTCCGGCTGAACGCACGCCCTTCTTCAGGAACCCGGTCTCATCCACGATCAGCACACCATCGGGATCACCGAGACTCTCGAACACATAGTTCCGCAGGTCATCACGCACGAGGTCGGCATCCCATCGGGCGATCCGCAGAAATCGCTGCATCCGATCCGGCGTCGAATCCCCCGCCGCCTCGGCCAACTGCCAGCCATTCTTACGCTCTACCGGCGCTAGCAAACCCGTCAGATACACCCGCGCCTGCCGACGCGTCTCCGCCCGTCCGAACCGGCCCGCGATCCGTGCCACCAGCCCGTCCAACCCCGCAGCCCACGCCGCCAAATCCTCACTGACCACATCAGACACACGAGCAGGCTAATACAACGAAGCGCTGCTGTAGTA
>NZ_JBITDV010000040.1:0-1320 GCF_044454545.1 Cryptosporangium sp. NPDC051539
AGAGCTGGTGAGGGGACTTGAACCCCTAACCGCCCGATTACAAGCTTCGCCCGCGGCGTCCGCCGGGGTCCATGCTCGCATGGACCTCCCCACGGACCCGAGTGTTGGGTCCGTGGTGGGTTGCTGCGGTCCGTGGCCGTTCGCTGCCTTGGCTACTCAGTTGGCTACTCGCCCGTTCAAGATCAGCTCTCGCGCGAGCGCTTCCTTCGACGCGGTCGCAGGAAACCACGGTCATGTGCATCGTTTCAACACCACGCCGTTTCGATTGCTACACTTATTTCGATTATTGCGAACAGGCTGGAGGTCCCGTGTCACACACAGCTTCCGCGCCAGGTTCTGACGAGGCAGTCATCGCCGCCGAGGCCCTGGGGCACATCCAGGCGTACCTCAAAGCGCATCCGGAAGCCCCTGCCATGGTCCACCTGTCCGATGACGCGGACACCCGGCTCGTCGTGCCACGGCCGGCCGTTGAGCTCCTTGCCCGCATCCTGGCGCATATGGCAAGCGGGCAAAGCGTCGCGGTGGTCCCTGAACACGCGGAACTGACGACGCAGCAAGCAGCCGATCTCCTGAACGTTTCACGGCCGTACTTGATCGGACTACTTGACGCCGGGGAGATCGAGTACCGCAAGGTCGGCACACATCGACGGATCTTCGCGGGATCGCTGCTCGCCTACAAACACCGTGACGACGGGCGCCGTCGCACGGCGGCAGATGAACTCGCGGTGCTGACGCAAGAGATGGGTCTGGAGTAGATTCTTGGCCTTCATCGTTGTCTACGACGCCAGCGTGCTGTACCCCAGCGCCCTGCGCGACCTCCTGCTTCGAGTAGCCCAGACCGGCCTGGTGCAAGCTCGTTGGACCGAGACGATCCTGGACGAGGTGTTCAACTCCCTCAAACGGGACCGGCCAGACCTGGACCCCGCCAAACTCGACCGCACTCGTGCGCTCATGGCCACCGCCGTCCGCGACTGGAAGGTGTCCGGCTATGAGCCGCTCATCGACTCCCTCAAGCTGCCGGACCCTGATGACCGACATGTCCTGGCGGCGGCAATCCGAGCCCGCGCACAAGTCGTCGTCACGTCCAACCTCAAGCACTTCCCCAAGGAAGATCTTGACCAATGGGACATTGAACCCAAGTCTCCGGACGACTTCGTTCACGATCAGATTGGCATCGATCGAGATGCCGTTGTGGCAGCGATCCAGCAGATCGCTGACTCCTGGCGCAATCCGATGGGAACGCCAACAGCAGTCCTCGACCGACTCGAACGCTCCGGACTCGCGGTCAGCGTCGCCGAGCTACGAAGCCAGCGCCACTAG
>NZ_JBITDV010000041.1:0-1281 GCF_044454545.1 Cryptosporangium sp. NPDC051539
AGGGCCCCGGCAAAGTCGTTAGGTGATGCCGAGTAGGGCCAGGGGTCGGGTGCTGTCGCGGGCGTGGTGTCGGGTGGCTGCGGCGATGTTGGTGATGCCGGCGGTGCGCAGGACGCCGATGGCGGCGTTGCGGAGAGCGGCCATGATTTCCGGGCCGGTGCCGGTGCGGATTTGGGAGCGGTCTTCGTCGTAGGTGACATCGCGAACCCAGTGGTTCTTGTTCTCGATCGACCAGTGACCGCGGATCCAGCCGGCCAGTTGTTCGGGCCGGGCGTGGTGGGTTTGGAGGTCGGTGATGGCGTAGACGGTTTCGGTGGTGAATCGTTTGGGCTGGTCGAGGGGGTGTCTGCGGCGGCGGGTCTGGATGGCTTGGGCGGCGTTCGGGAAGTCGATACCGGTGGAGATCGTCAGAATTTTCAGGCTGCGGATCTCGCGGCGGCCGTGGCCGCGGCCGGTGTCGCGGGTGGCGTCGGTAACGGCCCGCCATGGCAGGCCGGTGAGCTGACGACGGAGACTGGGCTGGTTGTTCTTGACGGTGAGGATCCAATGCGCGTCCCGTCCGGCGAGGTAGGTGATGTGGTCACGTTGGCAGTGCAGGGCGTCGGCGGTGACCACGACCCCGTGTAGGTCGCTGATGTGGTCGAGCAGGGGCGCGAATCGGGTGATCTCGTTGGTTTTGCCGTCGACGTCGATGCTGGCCAGGGTCACACCGGTGGTCTGGTCGCAGGCGGTCATCACGTGCCGCGCGGCGGTGGTGGGGGTGCGGGAACCGCGCAGGGTCTTGCCGTCGACCGCGATCGCCCGACCGGTATCCGGGCTGCTGGTCGTGGCGCGTTCGGATAGCCGCGCGCCGATCGCCGCGGTCAGGAGTTGCGGGTCGATGGCCTGCAACAATCGGCGGATCATCGCCTCGGAGGGGCGCCGGTCGGGTTTCATGCCCAGAGCCGAAACCGTTCCGGGCGGCGCGTCGGCGATCCATTCCGCGATCGCGGCATACGAGCGGTAACCGGCGATCACGGCGCACACCGCTGCGGTGACGACGACCGTCAGGTGGTGCCGGACCCCGCGCCGGGCGCGGGGATCAGGCAGACCGGCGAGCGCTGCGGGCAGCCCAACGGCAGCATCCGAGACCGTCGGAGCCGATGCGCAGGACAGGGACGAGATCAGCGATGATGGCAGTGCGGGCATGACTCACTTCGGTCGATTCATCATGGCGTAGAGAACCTTGATGATCTTCCGAGCCGGTCATGCCCGTCTTGCTGCCACCAACAGCGGCGCTTC
>NZ_JBITDV010000042.1:0-1197 GCF_044454545.1 Cryptosporangium sp. NPDC051539
GCGTCGGCGGCGGTGGAGTGGTGGCTGGCAGGTGCCTTCGACCGCCGCGATCTGGAAGGGCCGCCGCCGGTTGGGTGTGGAGCCGGTCAAGGCGCTGTTCGCCCAGGTGTGCCGGCCGGTGGCGGGGCCGGGCACGGCCGGAGCGTTCTACCGTGGCTGGCGTCTGGTCGCGATCGATGGCACCACGTTCGATCTGCCCGACACGGCGGAGAACGAGGAGGCGTTCGGCCGGCCGCCCCGTTCGGGCCGTGGCCTGCAGCGGGTCGGCTATCCGCAGATCCGCATGGTCGGTGTGGTCGAGTGCGGTACTCACGCGGTGTTCGCCGCCGCGACTGGGCCGCTGCGCACCGGGGAACAGAACCTCGCCCGCCAGATCCTGGGCTCGCCGGACACCCTCACCCCGGAGATGCTGTTGCTGGCCGACCGTGGGTTCTTCGGCGTCGACCTGTGGAAAACCGCCGCCGCGACCGGCGTGGATCTGCTCTGGCGGGTCCGCAAGGACATCGTCCTGCCCGTCATGGAGCAGCTGCCCGACGGGTCCTACCTCTCGGAAATCTTCGACCAGACCGACATCCACCACACCCGGGCCGGGCAACGCGTCCGCGCGATCGAGTACACCCTCGACGGCCAGGAGGAGGTCTACCGGCTGATCACCACCATCATGAACCCCGACCAGGCCCCAGCCGCCGAGCTGGCCGCGCTCTACACCCAGCGCTGGGAAATCGAGTCCACCCTCGACGAGATCAAAACCCATCTAGGGGGCCCGAACCTCGTTCTGCGTTCCCGGCACCCCGACGGAGCCGAGCAGGAACTCTACGGTTTCCTGCTCGTCCACCACGCCATCCGTGACCTCATCCACCAGGCCGCCCGCGAGGCCGATCTGGATCCCGACCGGGTCTCCTTCACCCGATCTCTGCGGGTCGTTCGCCGCCAGGTCACCGACCAGGCGGCGTTTTCCCCCCGGCAGACTCACCCGCGCTCTGCGGCGCACCCGCGATGAAATCCGCGAACGTCTGCTCCCGCCCCGCCGACCCCGGACCAACCCCCGCGCCATCAAACGCAAGATGGCCAACTGGCCGCTCAAACGCCCAGGCCAGGACGACGCCAGCACCCCAACCAAACCGGCCGTGACGATCATCCCAGCGACCAAGCCTCACCGGGTCAAACGGACACCAAGACCCTAAGTCACCGGTATTG
>NZ_JBITDV010000043.1:0-1131 GCF_044454545.1 Cryptosporangium sp. NPDC051539
CCGTGGGGAGGTCCATGCGAGCATGGACCCCGGCGGACGCCGCGGGCGAAGCTTGTAATCGGGCGGTTAGGGGTTCAAGTCCCCTCACCAGCTCTAGCTCAGCTAACTACGGGCCAGTCCAAATTTCGAGGCCATCGTGGGTCTCGAACTCGGCGAAGTCCTTCGTGTTGAAAGTGGCGAGGGGCACTCCGTGGACCAGGCAGCAGGCTGCGATCCAGGTGTCGTTCTGCGGACGCGGTCGTCCGCGGAGCTGGGCGCCGGCCTGCACCGCACCCCAAGTCTCGGCGACGCGGCGGCTGTAGGGGAGGACGACGACTTGGTTGTAGAAGGAGACGAGTGACGCGGTTCGTCGCGGGCCGAAGTCGCGGACCAGCCGCCAGCGTTCTAACTCGGCGACCGTGACAAACGTGATGGCAAGGTCGTGGCCGGTGAGCCGGGTGGCAAGCGGACCGGACAGCCGACCGCGCAGGATCGCCGATGCGACGTCGGTGTCGAGGACGACGTAGCTCACGCCGACGCGGCTCCCCGTCGTGATGCGTAGAGATCGGCGAGGAACTGTTCGTAGTCTTCGTCGCTCTCCCAGAGTTCGGGATGCGCCAGCTCGCTTAGTGAGGTTACGCGCTTGACGCCCTGGCGCCGTGCGAGTTCGTCCAGGCTGGGCTCGTCGTCCTGGGGCGGGGCTACCGGATGCGGATGGGCGGTCATGATCACCTCTCTCGATACTCCTTCAGTGTGCCATCAGCGAGGGGTTCGAGACGTCCTCCCTAGGGCCGCCGTGGATGAGCCGCTCGCGTGTCACGAGATGTCACGATGCCCGCGCAACGGTGTCGGACCTCGGCGGACGTCGTCGGACGGAACAACCGCGCTGAACAGCGTCGGAGCGGACTCCGGCAACCGGTGGCGGACCACCCCGGACGCGTCGCACCGCACTTGTAATCGGGCGGTTAGGGGTTCAAGTCCCCTCACCAGCTCTGTTCTGACCAGGAAATATACGTCGAGCTTTTGACGGTCAGCGGGTTGCCGTCTCGGTGGGGTAACTAGGGCGTGTTTGGTAAGTCGGTCAGAGCCACTCGGTGATGGCTGTGATGGTGAGGACGGCTTGGTATCGGACGGCGAGTTTGTCGTAGCGGG